>NZ_JBNYXG010000002.1:0-437260 GCF_050880345.1 Nocardioides sp. GXQ0305 | reverse complement strand
GTGGGCGTCATCGGGGTCGGCATCGACGTGGTCGACATCGAGCGGTTCATGGCCTCGCTCGCGCGCACCACGGGTCTGCGCGACCGGCTGTTCACCCCGGCCGAGGCCGGGCTGCCGCCGGCGTCGCTGGCGGCCCGCTTCGCCGCGAAGGAGGCGCTCGCCAAGGCCCTGGGCGCCCCTGTCGGGCTGGGCTGGCACGACGCCGAGGTGGTCTCGGAGGACTCCGGCCGCCCGCTGTTCACGATCCGCGGCAGCGTCGCCGACCGGGCCGCCGAGCTCGGCGTACGGTCCACCCACCTCTCGCTCTCCCACGACGCCGGCATCGCCTCCGCCGTGGTGGTCCTGGAGTCCTGAGGGCCCCGCCTGTTCGTCGCGTGTGCCTGACAACGGCGGATCCGCCGTGCTCAGGCACACGCGGCGGGTACGCCGAGCGACAGCAGGTCCCGGGCCACCTCCTCCGGCTCGTGTCTGACCTCGTAGGCCGTGCAGCCGACGACCGTCCGGTGGCGGGTGGTCAGCCGACGCGACCGCTTCTTGTCGGCGCCCCAGTGCTCGACCTCCATGTGGAAGGACCCGTCGACCTCGAGGACCAGCGTCGAGCCGTCGGCGAGCTCCCACTCGCAGTCGGTGAAGCGGCGCCTCCCGGCCCGGTCGAGACGGGGCCGCTGTCGATCGGGCGGACGGATGCCGAACCGACGACACATCCGGGCGACGTCGAGCTCGGCTCCGCTCTGAGCCCCACCCGCGATGTCGCGCAGCGTCGCCCGGAACGCCGGTGCGCGCCGCAGCGGTCGGAGCAGGTCGACCCAGCGGAGCAGCTGCGCCGGGGTCGTCAGGCGCTGCTGCACCGCCGCAGCAAGGATCGCGTGGGCGGCACGTGGCGTGGCGTCGTACCCCGCCCACATGAGGACGGCCGGCTCCAGCCGGCAGGTCGGCAACCCGTCGGACGCGGGCCGCGCCAGCAGCTCGAAGGAGCGGCGGGAGCGGAAGAAGTCGATGCCCTCGACCGGCTCGAAGGCCAGTTCGTCGTCCACCAGGACGGTCACGTCGTCGCGTCCCCAGCGACGTAGGCCGAGGTGCTCGGCCGCGGTCAGTCCGCCCACCATGCTCCGAGGCCCGGCGTGCAGCACCCCGAGCCAGCGCCGCTGGACCACGGTGAGCTCACCGGTGAAGGTGCTCACCACTCGTGGGCTGCGTACGACGCAGCGGTGTGCGCGGAGGTGGGTGCGGACGTCGTCCCAGTGGACGCCGTGCTCCGACAACTGGCGACGCGCGACCAGGCCGGCCTGTCGGTCGAGGAGGCGCGTGAGGTCGCTCATCGGGCCAGCCTGTACGTGATCGGTGGTGCGGGCGGACGTCATCCACAGGCCCTATTCGGCGTCGTGTGCCTGAGGACGGTCAGTGCAGCGTCCTCAGGCACACGCGGCGAACTAGGGTGAGGGGCATGCGGCAGGCGCACACGGTCGAGCAGGTGCGGGTGGCCGAGACGGCCCGGATGGCGCAGCTGCCGGAGGGCGCGCTCATGCAGCAGGCGGCTGCCGGGCTGGCGGCGGCCGTGCTCGACCTGCTGGGGGGCGGGTACGGCCGCCGGGTGCTGCTGCTCGTGGGGGCCGGCAACAACGGCGGCGACGCCCTGTACGCCGGCGCCCGACTCGCGCGGCGCGGCGCGGCCGTCGAGGCGTGGCTGCTCGCCGACCCGGTCCACCAGGAGGGCCTGGCCGCCCTCCTGGCCGCCGGCGGGACGATCGCCGGCCCCGAGGCCGTCGCCCGCCCCGACGTCGTCGTCGACGGGATCGTCGGCATCGGCGGCCGGCCCGGCCTGCGACCCGACGCCGTCGCGGCCCTCGCCCGGGTCGAAGCCGTCCCGGTCGTCGCGGTCGACGTCCCCAGCGGGATCGACGTCGACACCGGCGAGCTCGACGGCCCCCACGTGGAGGCGGCCGTCACCGTCACCTTCGGCACCCACAAGCCCGGCCTCCTGGTCGACCCCGCGGCGGCCGCGTGCGGGGTGGTGCACCTCGTCGACCTCGGCCTCGAGCTGCCCGAGCCGCCGATCGAGGCGCTCCAGCCCGCCGACGTACGACGCCTGCTGCCGCGGCCCGCGCCCGACGGCCACAAGTACACGCGTGGCGTGGTCGGCGTCCGCGCCGGCTCGGCCACCTACCCCGGCGCCGCGCTGCTCTGCGTGTCGGGCGCCGACTGCGGCCTCGCCGGCATGGTCCGCTACGTCGGGGAGGTCGCCGACGTCGTCCGCCGCCACCACCCCGAGGTCGTCGGCGAGGGCCGGGTCCAGGCGTGGACCGTCGGTTCCGGCGGCGGCGAGGCCGCCGGTGACGAGCTCGCCGCCGCGGTCGCCGACGCTGTCCCGACGGTCGTGGACGCCGACGCGCTGCGCCACGTCCACGGCCCGCTCGGTGTCCCGGCGGTGCTCACGCCCCACGCCGGCGAGCTCGCCGCGATGAGCGGCGTCGACCGCGAGGACGTGGAGGCCCGCGGCCTCCACCACGCCCGGGCGGCCGCCGAGCGCCACCAGGCCGTCGTCCTCCTCAAGGGCCGCCGCAGCCTGGTCGTCCACCCCGACGGGCGGGTCCGCGTCACCACCACCGGCGTGCCGTGGCTGGCCACGGCCGGTGCCGGCGACGTGCTCAGCGGGCTGGTCGGCGCGCTGCTCGCCGTCGGCATGACGCCGTACGACGCCGCCTCCGTCGGCTCCTGGCTGCACGGCGCGGCCGCGACCCTCGCGTCCCGGGGCGGGCCCCTGGTCGCGAGTGCGGTGGCCGCCACACTCCCCGAGACGGTCCGCCGGGTGCTCGCAGGCGGAATGGAAGAATCCACGGCATGACCCGGGCCCGCGCCGAGATCGTCGTCGAGCTGCCCCTCATCCGCCACAACGTCGAGGTGCTGCGCGCCCACACCGGCGTCGGGATGATGACGGTGGTCAAGGCCGACGGCTACGGCCACGGCCTGGTGCCCGCGGCGGTCGCGGCCCGCCAGGGCGGCGCGGACTGGCTCGGGGTGGCCACCATCGACGAGGCGCTGGACCTGCGCGCCGCGGGCGACACCGGCCGGGTGCTGTGCTGGCTCGGCGTCCCCGGCGAGGACTACGCCGCGGCGATCGCCGCCGACGTCGACGTCACCGCCTACTCCGTCGCCGAGCTCGCCGAGGTGACCGCCGGCGTCCGGGCGTCCGGGCGCCGGGCGCGGCTGCAGCTCAAGGTCGACACCGGGCTCTCCCGCGGCGGCGCCCCCCTCGACACCTGGCCCGACGTCGTGGCGGAGGCCCGGGCGGGCGAGGAGCGCGGCGACTGGACCGTCACCGGCATCTGGTCGCACTTCGCCTGCTCCGACGAGCCCGACCACCCCGCCAACGACGACCAGGAGGCCGCCTTCCGCGCCGCGCTCTCGACCGCCGAGGCGGCCGGGCTGCGGCCGGAGGTGCGCCACCTGGCCAACTCGGCCGCCGCGATCCTGCGGCCCAGCTCGCGCTTCGACCTGGTGCGCTGCGGCCTCGCGTCGTACGGCCTCGATCCCGCGCCGGGCCACACCCCCGACCTCGGGCTGGTGCCCGCGATGTTCGCGTTCGCGGACCTCGCGATGGTGAAGCGGATCGGGGCGGGGGCGGGCGTCTCCTACGGCCACACCTGGCACGCCGACGAGGCGACCACCGTCGGCCTCGTCCCGGTGGGGTACGGCGACGGCATCCCGCGGCACGCCGGCAACCGGGCCGAGGTGATGGTCGGCGACCGCCGCCGGCCGGTCCGGGGCCGGATCTGCATGGACCAGTTCGTCGTCGACCTCGACGGCGACCGGCCCTCCGCGGGCGACCGGGTCCGGATCTTCGGCTCCGGGCTGTGGGGCGAACCCACCGCCCAGGACTGGGCCGAGGCCTGCGACACCATCAGCTACGAGATCGTCACCCGCATCGGCGGTCGGTTCGCGCGCCGCTACAACGACGAGGAGACCTCCAGGTGAGCCTGAAGCGCAAGCTGTTCGGCGCTGCCGCGTCCGTCGCGGGCGTCGCGATCGCGGGCACCGCCGTCGGCGTCGCCCGCCGGCGCAAGGTGATCGCCCGCCGCGGCGCCGGCGACGCGACGCCGTTCGGGTCGCTGCGGTCGCGCCCGATCACCGTGATCGCCGAAGACGGGGTGCCGCTCCACGTCGAGGTCGACGAGTGCCCGGACTCCGAGCTCACGGTCGTGTTCGTCCACGGCTACGCCCTCAACCTCGACTGCTGGCACTTCCAGCGGGCCGCCTACCGCGGGCTGGTGCGGACCGTCTTCTACGACCAGCGCTCCCACGGCCGCTCGGGCCGCTCCACCGACGGCCACGCCACCATCGAGCAGCTCGCGCGCGACCTGCACCAGGTCCTCGACGAGGTGGTCGGCGAGGGGCCGGTGGTGCTCGTGGGGCACTCGATGGGCGGCATGAGCATCGTGGCGCTGGCCGAGGAGGCCCCGGAGCTGTTCGGCGACCGGGTCGTCGGTCTCGCCCTGGTCTCCACGACCGCCGGCGGCCTCGACCCGCACCGGATGGTCGCGCCGTTCGTCCCGTCGGGCCTCGGCAGCATGATCGGGCTGCGCACCATCGCCACCCTGGCCCGCGGCCACCGTGCCGTCGACGGCGTACGCCGCCTCACCCGGCCGCTCGCGACCGTCGTCACCGACCAGTTCGCCTTCGGCGACGCGGTGCCGGCCGGCTACATCGAGTTCGTCGACGAGATGCTCTCGGCGACCCCGTTCGAGGTGATCGCCGAGTTCTTCCCGAGCTTCGGCACGCTCGACAAGTTCGAGACCGTGCAGGCCCTCGGCGACGTCCCGGTGTCGGTGATCTGCGGGACCGACGACCGGCTGACCTCGATCGGCCACAGCCGGAAGCTCCAGTCGCGGATCCCCGGCTCCCGGCTGCTGGAGTGCGCGGGCGCCGGGCACATGGTGATCCTCGAGCGGCACGAGCAGGTCAACGCCGAGCTCGACCAGCTGCTGGCCGCGGCGGGGGAGCGGGTCGACCAGCGGTGAGTGTCGACGTACGGCGGATCGGCCCCGACGAGGCCGCCACGCTGCTGGCCGTCGTCCGGGCGGCGTTCGAGGCGCGCCCGCCTCTCGAACCTCCGGCCGCGACCCTGACCGAGTCGGTCGAGTCGATGTCGGCTTTGCTCGGCAAGCACGGCGGACTGCTCGCCACCCTCCACGGCGAACCGGTGGGCGGGCTGGTGCTCGACCCGGTCGGCTCGACGATGTACCTGCGCCGGTTCGGGGTGCTGCCCGGACTGCAGGGCCACGGCATCGCGGGTCGGCTGATCGCGGCAGCGGTCGAGGAGGCGCGGGGCTTCGACGACCTCACCGTGGTCGCCCGCACCGAGCTGCCGCGCACCGTGGCGTTCTGGGAACGGCGCGGCTTCCGGGAGGTCCTGCGCGACGAACCGAACGTCGAGCTGCGCCGACCCCTCGACACCTTCCTGTTCGACGTCCCGGACGCCGACACGATGCGCGAGCTCGGGCGGTCCTTGGCGGGGCAGCTGCGCGCGGGCGACCTGGTGGTGCTGACCGGTGAGCTCGGAGCCGGCAAGACCACGTTCACCCAGGGGATCGGCGAGGGGCTCGACGTGCGGGGCGACATCACCTCGCCGACGTTCGTGATCGCCCGCGTGCATCCCCCGCTGAGCGGCGGACCGGCCCTGGTCCACGTCGACGCCTACCGCCTCGGCGGCATCGACGAGCTCGACGACCTCGACCTCGACACCTCGCTCGACGACGCGGTCACGGTCGTGGAGTGGGGCGAGGGGATCGCGGAGGGGCTTGCGGAGTCCCGGCTGGAGGTCCGGATCATCCGGGCGCTGGCCCACGCCGACGAGCGGGTCGACCTCGACCCGCGTCGGCTGCTGATGACCCCGGTGGGTCCGCGCTGGTACGGCCTGGAGCTGCCGGGGCCGGTGCGGCCGCCGCTCGCGGAGAAGCCCGACGAGACGTTGCTCGTCGACTTCTGGGCGTGCGCCGAGGACGAGCTGCGCGGGCTCGACCGCGACGTACCCCTGACCATGTCGATGCTCGTGCCCGAGCACGACGACCGGGTGCTGCTGGTCCACAACGCGCGCACCGCCGAGTGGGAGCTGCCGCTGGCGCGGCTCGCGCCCCAGGAGTCGCCGCGCCGGGCGATCGTCGACCAGTTCCGGACGGCGACCGGCTGCGACCCCGGCGAGGTGGTGCTCGCCGGGGTGGCGACCGTCCAGTACGGCCACGAACGTCGGATCAAGCGGGTCGCGGTGTTCCGGAGCGCGCTGCACGAGGTGTCGGGCTTCGAGGCCAGTGGCGACGTCGACGCCCTGGCCTGGTGGGACCCGGTCCAGGAGCACTCCGGCCTCTCGGCCATCGACGAGCACCTGGTCAGGGTGCTCCGTGGGGTCGGGACGCCGGCGTCCGAGGGCTAGCCTGAGCCCCGTGCTGCTCGCCTTCGACACCGCCACGCCGGCCGTGACCGCGGCGCTCCACGACGGTGACGACGTCGTCGCCGAGCTGACGAGCGAGCAGCCGATGCGCCACGGCGAGCAGCTCGCGCCCCTGGTCGACCGGCTGCTGCGGGACCACGGGCTGGTGCGCCAGGACCTCACCGCGGTGGCGGTCGGGGTCGGCCCCGGGCCGTTCACGGGCCTCCGGGTCGGGCTGGTCACGGCCCGCACCCTCGGATTCGTGCTGGAGATCCCGGTCTACGGCGTCTGCACCCTCGACGTGCTCGCCGTCGAGGCGGTCGACACCGGCTCGGTCATCGGCGAGTTCGTGGTCGCCACCGACGCCCGCCGCAAGGAGGTCTACCTGGCGTCGTACGACGCCGAGGGCCACCGGCTCGACGGCCCGGTCGTCGACAAGCCGGCAGTGCTCGCCACCGAGGGACTCGTCGTCGGCGAGGGCGCCGTGCTCTACCCCGAGCACTTCCCCCACGCCTGCCGTCCCGCCCGGCCCGGCGCCGGCTGGCTGGCGCGGACCGTGGTGGAGGAGCGGGCCGAGCTGCGCGACCCCGAGCCGCTCTACCTGCGCCGGCCCGACGTCGCCGTCCCCGGCCCCCGCAAGCCCGCGTCGTGACCCAGCCGGCGACCGACGCCGCCGGTCCCCAGGACGTGGAGGCGATCACGGCGCTGGAGGTCGCCGCCCTCGGGCCGGATGCCTGGTCGCGGACGCTCGTCGCCCAGGGGGTCGAGGGCGATCTGCCCACGGTGCACTACCGGGTGGTGCGCGAGGCCGGCCGGGTCGTCGCGTACGCCGTCGTCAGCGTGGTCGGCGAGGTGGCCGAGCTGCAGCGGATCGCCGTCGAGGCCGGCCACCGCCGGTCCGGGCTGGCCACCCTGCTGCTCGCCGACGTCGTACGCCGGGCGGCGGCCGACGGGGCCGGACGGCTGCTGCTGGAGGTCCGGGAGGACAACGCCGGCGCGGTCGCCTTTTACGCGGCCTCAGGCTTCGTCGCCCTCGCCCGCCGACCGCGCTACTACCGCGACGGCACCACCGCCGTCGTGATGCAGCTGCCGCTCGCGGGGGAGCCCGAGACGGGGGTACTCCAGTGAGAAGTGGCCCCTCTTGCGGACCACAAAGGGGCCATTCGTCACTGAACTACCGACACCGGCCGCAACCGAGCCCGGGCGGCGGGCGGCATGATGGGGGCCATGGACGAGCCCCTGGTCCTCGGCATCGAGACCTCCTGCGACGAGACCGGCGTGGGGGTGGTGCGCGGCCACACGCTGCTGGCCGACGCGGTCGCCAGCAGCGTCGACGAGCACGCCCGGTTCGGCGGCGTGGTCCCGGAGGTCGCCAGCCGGGCCCACCTCGAGGCGATGGTGCCGACCATCGAGCGGGCCTGCGACACGGCCGGGATCCGGCTCCACGACGTCGACGCGATCGCGGTGACCAGCGGGCCCGGCCTGGCCGGTGCGCTGCTGGTCGGCGTCGCCTCCGCGAAGGCGCTCGCGCTCGGCCTCGGCAAGCCGCTGTACGGCGTCAACCACCTCGCCGCCCACGTCGCCGTCGACCAGCTCGAGCACGGCGCGCTGCCCGAGCCCTGCCTGGCGCTGCTGGTCTCCGGCGGCCACTCCAGCCTGCTCCGGGTGGGCGACGTGACCGGCGACGTCGACCCGATGGGCGCGACCATCGACGACGCGGCCGGCGAGGCCTTCGACAAGGTCGCCCGGCTGCTCGGACTGCCCTTCCCCGGCGGCCCGCACATCGACCGGGTGGCGCGCGACGGCGACACCGTCGCGATCGACTTCCCGCGCGGGCTCACCTCGCGCAGGGACCTCGAGCGGCACCGCTTCGACTTCTCCTTCTCCGGGCTCAAGACGGCCGTCGCCCGCTGGGTGGAGGCGCGGGAGCGGTCCGGTGAGCCGGTCCCGGTCGCCGACGTGGCGGCGTCCTTCCAGGAGGCGGTGTGCGACGTGCTGGTCCGCAAGGCGCTCGACGCGGCCGCCAGTGACGGCGTCGACGACCTGCTGATCGGCGGCGGCGTCGCGGCCAACTCGCGGCTCCGCGCGATGGCCGAGGAGCGCGCTGCCGGTCTCGGCATCCGGGTCCGGGTGCCGCGCCCGGGCCTGTGCACCGACAACGGCGCGATGGTCGCCGCGCTCGGCGCCGAGATGGTGGCGCGGAACCGCGCGCCGTCCGCCCTCGACCTGCCGGCCGACTCCTCGCTCCCCGTCACCGAGGTGCTCGTCTGAGCCGCCTGCGGCGTCAGCTCGCCCCGACCAGCCGCCACGGGGGTTCGAGCTCGTCGCCGGCGACGGGGCCCAGGACAGTCTCGACGGACCCGTCGACGCCCAGCCGTACGACGCTCCACTCGCCGGACTCGTGGCTGAGCGCGAGCAGGTGCTCGGCGTCCTCCCACACGGACACCCCGACGAAGCCGTCGGCCGGCTCGTGCCGGGCGACCTCGTCACCAGTCTCCCCGTCGACGATCGCGACGAAGCTGTCACCGATGCCCGACTGGTAGGCCGGTCCGGCGCTCAGGTGGTCGCCCCCCGGCGAGAACCGCGACAGGGTGACCTCGCAGGTCTCGAAGACCTCTCCGACGGCGCCGTCGTTGCTCACCACGCGGCTGCAGGACCCCGGCTCGCGCTCGGCGATCGACATCAGCATCGCCACCCGCCCGGCGGCCGACGAGGCGTCCTCGACGGCGAGCGGGTCGTCGGGCAGCTCGGTGACGTCGTCAGGGCCGGAGATCACCTTCGGCGTACGCCCGTCGTCGACGAAGACCAGGCACTGGCCGTCCTCGGCGCCGCAGATGCCGCCCCCGAACAGGCGGACGGGCTGGACCGTGCCGTGGTAGCCGAGCCCGGCCTGGTCGTCCTCGGACTCCACCACCAGCTCGCCGTCGCTGCGCACGTACGCGACCGAGGTGCCCTCCGGGTTGAGGGCCAGCCCACTGTCCGCGAGCTCCTCGGAGCTCGTGACCTCGCCACCCTCGATGCGCTCCAGCGTGGCGGTGCTCTCCTGCGGGTCGATGCTCACGCCGAGCACCTTCTCGCCCAGCACGGCGACGGTGGTGTAGCTCGCGGGCAGCTCCCGCTCGGTCCCGTCGGGCATCGTCAGCGTCGTCCCGTCCACGTACGGGATCGCCGGTGGCGGCACCTGCTCCTCGGCCTGGGTGGGGGTGTCGGCGATCTCGGGTGGGGAGTCGCCGCGGTTCGCGGGGTCGCCCAGGAGCGACACAGGGAGTGCGATCGCGACCACCGCCACCGCCGCCACGGAGGCGGCCGCGATCCGGCGGGTACGGCGGATGGCGTGAGCCCGGCCGCGGACGGACTCGAACGGCAGCGGAGCGCCCGCCAGGCCGTCCACCTGCGCCCGGAGCTGCTCGCGCAGCTGGTCGGTGAGGTCGTCGTGGTTCATCGGTGGCCCTCCTCGCGCAGCCCGAGGCTCTCGGGAGCCCGCTCCCGCAGGGCACTGAGCGCCCGGCTGGCCTGGGACTTCACGGTGCCGACGGAGATACCGAGCACCTCGGCGACCTCGGCCTCGGACAGCTCCTCGTAGTAGCGCAGCACCACCACGGCGCGAGCCCTGCGCGGGAGCGTCTGGACGAGGGCCCACAGCTCCGCACCGGTCCCGGCGTCGTGCCGGTCGTGGTGATGCACCTCGGGCAGCTCGTCGGTGCTGTGCTCGCGCCGCTTCCACGGCCGCCGCCACGACGAGTTGTGCTCGTTGACCAGGATCCGTCGCACGTAGCCGTCCAGCGACTCGCGGCTGTGCACCTTGTCCCAGGCGAGGTAGAGCTTGGCGAAGGCGACCTGCACGAGGTCCTCGGCCGTGTGCTGGTCGCCCGTGAGCAGGTACGCCGTCCGCAGCAGCCCCGGCTGCCGGGCGTGCATGTAGGAGGCGAAGTCGTGGTCGCGGGCGCTCAGCGTCCCGGCGTCGTCGTTCGCCACCGCCACCCCCGTCCCTGCGAGCACACCCATCGGTCCTTCCCCCATTCCATCGCCCCCAAGACGCAAACCGCGGGTGATGGGTTGCATTCGGCGCGCCTATGCTCGCGACATGAGCATCCCCGTGGAGATCGACCGACTCTCCGAGGCCCTGGCCGACCTCGGCTCGGGCCACCCGACCGGGTCGGGCGACGGGTGTGGGCACGACTGCGCGCCCGCCGGATGACCCCGTTCTGGGTCAGCGGGTTCGTCGACCTCGAGCCCGCGGCGTACGACGCGGGCCTGGCGTTCTGGCGCGACGTGACCGGCTGGTCGGTCTCCGGCACGCGCGGGGAGGACGACGAGTTCGTCTCGCTGGTGCCGCCGGTGGGTGACCCGCACCTGCGGCTCCAGCGGCTCGGGTCCGGGCCCTCGCGGATCCACGTCGACCTCCACGTCGACGACCCGCGGGCGGCGGCCGACCGGGCGGTGGCCCTGGGCGCCCGGGAGGTCGTTGACCTGGGCCACGTGGTGATGGCCTCGCCCGGTGGCTTCCCGTTCTGCACGGTCGCGCACCGGGCGGCGGAGCGGGCTCCGGCGACCGTCTGGCCGGAGGGCCACACCTCGCTCGTCGACCAGGTGTGCATCGACGTCCCCGACGAGCTGTACGACCGCGAGCAGGAGTTCTGGCAGGAGCTGACGGGCAGCGGGCTCGAGCCGTCGCCCCGCCACCCCGAGTTCCGCTGGCTGACGCCCGTCGACGGGCACGGCGCCCGGCTGCTGCTGCAGCGCCTCGACGACCCGCGCGGCGAGGTGCGCGGCCACCTCGACCTGTCCACGACCGACCGGGCGGCGGAGGCGGCGCGCCACGAGGCCCTGGGTGCCACCCGGGTCGCCGACTTCGACATCTGGACCCTGCTCGCCGACCCGGCCGGCCTCGCCTACTGCGTCACCGACCGGGTGCCGTCGTGACGGCCCGGCGTACGGACCCGCCGATGGCGGCGGACGAGACCACGACCTTGGTGTCCTTCCTGGACTACTACCGGGCCACCCTGCGCCGGCAGACCGAGGGGCTCGACGCCGGGCAGCTCGCCACCCGGCTGGAGCCGAGCACGCTGACCCTGGGCGGTCTGCTCAAGCACCTCGCGTTCGTCGAGGGCTACTGGTTCCGCTACGTCATGGACGGCGCCGACCGGGGGGAGCCGTGGGCCTCCGTCGACTGGCGGACCGAGCCCGACTGGGACCTCGAGTCGGCGGCCGACGACACCCCCGAGGAGCTCCGGGCCCTCCACGACACGGAGGTGGCGGAGGCCGACGCCGTGGTCCGGCGGGTGCTGGACGCCGGCGGCCTCGACACGCTCGCCGTCCGCGAGAGGCACGGCACCCGACCGAGCCTGCGCTGGATCCTGGTCCACATGGTCGAGGAGTACGCGCGGCACTGCGGCCACGCCGACCTGGTCCGGGAGTCCATCGACGGGGCGGTGGACCTGTGATCCGGCCCGCGACCGAGGCGGACTGGCCGGCGATCTGGCCGATCTTCCGCGACACGGTCGCCGCCGGCGAGACCTACGCCTACCCCGACGACCTGACCTCCGACGCGGCCCGCGAGCTGTGGTTGGAGCGACCGCCCGGGCAGACGGTCGTGCTCGAGGACGCCGGCGAGCTGCTCGGCACCGCCAAGATGGGTCCCAACCGCCCCGGCCGCGGCGACCACGTCGGCACCGCGTCGTTCATGGTCGCCGAGGCGGCCCGGGGCCGAGGGGTGGGCCGTCAGCTGGCGGCGTACGCCGTGGACTGGCACCGGCTGCAGGGCTACCGCGGCATCCAGTTCAACGCCGTCGTCGCGACCAACATCGCCGCCGTCGCGCTCTGGCGCTCGCTGGGCTTCGAGGTCGTCGGCACCGTCCCCGGCGCCTTCCGCTCCGCCACCCACGGCTTCGTCGGCCTGCACGTGATGTACCTCGACCTGGGGTGAGGTGGGTCGGCGGGGTGGGGGGTCGGTTTCCCCGGCCGGCCGGGGAAACTCGGGGTTCGTGACGGCAGCAACCGTCACGAACGCACCGACTCGCGCGCGAACCCAGGCGCAGAAGCCGCCAGCCGTCGCTCGGCGGGTCGGCTCATCCACAGGCTGTCGTTCCACGGTTTCGCGTTGCGCGCGCGTCCGGCATCGTTCGGCGGCATGGCAACGACCGAGCTGAGCGACGAGCTGGGCGCTGCCGTACTGCTGCGCAGCGAGCTCATCGCTGACGGCTTCACCGACCGGCAGATCGCATCGAGGGTGAGTGCCGGTGAGCTGCATCGAGTACGTCACGGGGCCTACGTCGACGGGTCGTTCTGGGCCGGGCTGTCGGCGGAGGACCGACATCGGCTCATGGTGCGTGCCGTGCTGCGCCGGGCTCACCCGGGCAGCGTGGCCACCCATGTCTCGGCAGCGATCGAACGCCGAGCGCCCGTCTGGGGAATCCCGCTCGACCAGGTTCACCTGACGCGGCTCGACGGGAAGACCGGACGGCGCGAGGCCGGCGTGGCCCATCATCGAGGAGCGCTGGGCCCAGGTGACGTCGAGATCGTCAATGGGATTCCGGTCAGTGCGGCACCGCGGTGCGCCGTGGAGATGACGACCATGGCGGGTGTCGAGGCGGGACTTGTGTCGGTCAACGGACTCCTGGCATCGGGCCAGCTGACCGAAGCCGAGCTCTCGGACGAGGTGGAGCGGCTGAAGTTCTGGCCGGACACCTTGACCACCACGGTGGTCCAGCGGCTCGCCGATCCGAGGATCCAGTCCGTGGCGGAGTCACGGACTCTCTTTCTCTGCTGGGCCCAGCGCCTCCCGAGGCCCGAGCCCCAGGTCGTCCTCGATGAGTGGGGTCACGTGTTCGCGTACGCCGACTTCCTGTGGCGACGGGAGGGCGTGTTCCTCGAGTTCGACGGCCGGATCAAGTACGAGAAGTTCCGCCGCGAGGGCGAGACGCTCGAGCAGTACCTGCTGCGGGAGAAGCGACGCGAAGAGTTGATCTGTCAGCTCACCGGCTGGGTGTGCATCCGCATCACGTGGGAGGACCTGGCGAATCCGCGCCGTACGGCGCAGCGGATCAGGCGCATCCTGGAGAGCCGGCGGCGGTGGGTGGGTGCCGGAGGTTAGTGCGCGGATCTTGAGGTTCGTGACGGGTGCTTCCGTCACAAAGGTCCGGTTTCCCCGGCCGGCCGGGGAAACCCACGCCCCCCCGCCCGTCCTCAGTCGTCCGCGAACCCCGGCAGGTGCTGCTCCATGATCGACCGGAACGGCGCCTCGGCCTCGAGCTGGGACAGCAGGCCGAGGCCGCCCAGCCAGGTGCGGTGGATCAGCAGGTACGACGAGGGCAGGTTCAGCTTGGTGGCGGTCGTGAACGACGGGTTGCGGGGGTTGTTGATCCGTTCGAACTGCTCGCGCATCCACGAGCGGGTGAAGCGGAACACGTCGTACTGCGCGGGCTCGATGAACGGCGCGAGGTAGTCGAGCACGGCCTCGGGGTCGACCTTCACGTTCTCCTTGATGAACCCCTCCTCGCGCAGCCCGGCGACCAGGTCGTCGGCGCCGCGCTCGGAGGCGATGCGGATGAGCCGGCCCATGGCGCGGGGCAGCCGCTGCTCGGGGAGCCGGGCGACGGCGCCGAAGTCGAGCACGCCGATCCGCCCGAGGCCGCCGTCGGCGCCGGGCAGCACCCGGAAGTTCCCGGGGTGGGGGTCGGCGTGCAGCATCCCGGTCCTGCTCGGTCCGTCGAACAGGAAGGTCACGAAGACTTGTCCGTAGTGGTCGCGCTCCTCCTGCGTGCCCTCGCTCACGACCCGGGCGAGCGAGTAGGGGCTCTCCAGCCACTCGGTGATCAGCACCTCGCCACCGACCGCGACCACCTCCGGCACGACGATGTCGGGATCGTCGCGGAACGCCTCGGCGTACGTCGCCTGCGCCTCGGCCTCGAGGTGGTAGTCGAGCTCGTCGGCCGCCCGCGCCTGCAGCTCCTCGACCAGCGGCTTGATGTCGAGGCCCGGGAACGCCGGGGCGACGCCGCGGGCCACGCGGGCGAGCTGGCGCAGGTCCGACATCAGTGCGTCGCCGGCCCCCGGGTACTGCACCTTGACCGCGACGTCACGCTCACCGCCGGTGACGGCGTCGTGCCAGCGGCCGCGATGGACCTGGCCGATCGAGGCGGCCGCCGACGGCGCACCCTCGAGGTGGACCAGCCGCTCGCGCCAGTCGTCGCCGAGCGAGCCGGCGATCTGTTCTCGCACCGTGGCGGTCGGCATCGGGGGAGCGGAGTCCTGGAGCCGGGTCAGCTGGTCGCGGTACGGCGCCGCGACCTCGTCGGGCAGCGCGGCCTCGAGCACGCTCAAGGCCTGGCCGAACTTCATCGCCCCGCCCTTGAGCTCGCCGAGGGTCCGGAACAGCTGCTCCGCGGTGCGCTGCTGCACCTCGCTCAGCACGACCTCGGCGGGCCGTCCGCCGAGGCGCTTGCCGAGGCCCATCGCCGTCCGCCCGGCGTAGCCGAGCGGCAGCGCCGCGAGCCGCGCCGTGCGCGCGGCGGCCTTGCGGGGCAGCTCGGTCATGCTGCCATTGTCACCGACGCCGGTGGGGACCGCAGCAGGACGCCCTCGGCGGCGGCGACCGGCCGCCCGGCACAATGGCGGGCATGTGGCGCCTTCTCGGTCCCGCCTCGGCCGCCCTGCTGCTCCTGCTGACGGGCTGCTCGGGCGACGCCAGCACCCCCGCGGGCGGGCACTCCCACGCGGGCGGCATCCAGGTCTCGCTGCCGGTCGGCGACGGCACCCAGGCGACCGAGGTCGGCTACCGCCTGCGCGACGTCGAGATCGACGGGCCGGCCGGGGAGACCGGCGAGGTGCGCTTCCGCATCGAGGACTTCCGCGGCCGGACCGTCACGAAGTACGTCGAGGAGCTCACCAAGGACCTCCACCTCTACGTCGTGCGCGAGGACCTCGACGTCTTCCGCCACCTGCACCCGACGATGGCCGACGACGGCACCTGGACCGCACCGGTGTCGCTGCCCGCGGCGGGCGACTACCGCGTGATCGCGGAGTTCGTCGCGCGGGACCCCGGCGGCAACGGGGACCACGTCATCCTGGGGGAGTCGGTGCCGGTGTCCGGTCCGGACGCGGAGGTGGTGGCGACCGACCCGATGCTCCAGGTCGAGGTGGTGCGCGACCCCGTCGCTGGGCCGGACGGACGGCTGGTGCTGCGGGTCCGCGACGACCGGGAGCGCCCGGTCCGGGTCGGGACCTACCTCGGCACCTACGGCCACGTGACCGGCTTCGACCGCGACGACGGCTCGATGGTCCACCTGCACCCCCTCAGCCAGCCGCGTCCGACCGACCAGGGCACCGAGCTCACCTTCCACACCGAGATCGAGGAACCGGGGGACTACCTGATGTTCCTCCAGGTGCGGGTGGACGGGTTCCTGCACGCCGTCCCCGTCCCCGTCACCGTCACCGACTCGGCCGGGGCCTGATCAGTCCTCGCCGGTGGCGGGTACGTCGATGGTCATGGTCGTCACGGGGCTCTCGAAGCGGCTGACCCTGAGCCCGACCTGGACCTCCCACTCGCCTGCCCGCGGCAGCACCACCCGAGCTTCGTAGGTGCCCGCCCCGGTCTCGACGAGCTCCACCTCGCCCAGGTCGACGTCGCCGGAGCGCACCGCGACCACGGGGGCGCGAGCGAGCGTGACCGGTTCGCCTGCGCCGTCCTGCAGCTGCACCAGCAGCGTGTTCTGCCCCTGCCGCCGCGGCGTCAGCCCCGCGAAGACCTCGATCTCCCCGACCGATCCCTCGGCGATCCCCGTCTGACCTGCGGCCACCTCGACCGGGGCGGGTCGCGGCGACTGGTTGACCAGGAAGCCGGTGACGCCGAGCAGGACCACGATCACGGACGCCTCGAGTGCGACGGTCCGGGTGAGCGTGCCTGCCGTGCGGGTGCGGTCGTCGTGGCCCGCGGCGCCGACCACCCGCGGCAGGACGACGAACCGGTTCCAGCCGCCGATCGCCGCGATCACGAGCGCCAGCCCGATCTTGACCAGCAGCAGCACGCCGTAGCGGGTGTCGACGAACGCCGACCACGAGCCCAGGATCCGCCAGCCCAGGACCGCTCCGGCCGCGGCGACCGTCACCAGCAGCCCGCCCGCCAGCAGCGAGAACCGCGCGAGCGTCTCGGCGGCCAGGCGCTCGCGGCGGGCGAGGGCACGCGCGGTCAGCGCCAGCCCGACCAGCCCGCCGAGCCAGACCGACCCCGCCAGCAGGTGGACCATGTCGGAGACCAGCAGCAGGGCTCGCGGCTCGTAGGAGCGGGTGTGGCCGACCAGGGCAGGGGAGATCGCCGCCACCCCGGCGCCGCACAGCAGCAGCCGCTGCTGGGCAGGCTCCGGGTGGGCGTCGGTGAGGGTCACCCACACCACGGCGAGCCCTGCCGTCAGCAGCAGCGCCGAGACCATCTCGTCGGCCACGAGGCTCGGGTCGAACCCGCCGAGGAGGTCGACGAGCTCGGCGCCCTCGGCGTACGCCGCCGCCACCGGCACCAGCAGCACCGCTCCCACCACCGCTGCCACGGCGGCGACCCGTGCCACCGTGCGCACCCGCCGGCGGGCCGCCTCGACGCGGAACTTCCACGGCAGGACCAGCGCGACGAACGCGGCCAGACCCGCTGCGACCAGCAGCCCGACGTACATCACCACGCCGAGCACGCCCAGGACGGCCGTCACCACGCCGGACGAGGTGGGAGCTGGCGGCGGCTCGGCCACGGAGGCACTGCGTTCGCCCACCGAGAAGGTCAACGACCCCGAGATGGGGTGGCCGTCGGTGGACAGCACGAACCACGCGACCACGTAGGTGCCGCGCTCCATCGAGTCGGTGTCCGGGAGGCCCACGACGACGTCGGAGCCGGTCGAGCTGGCCTCCGAGGCCATCTCGTTGCCGTCGGCGTCGTAGACGGTGATCTCACGCTCGGTGAGCCGGACGGGCTCGTTGAAGGTCATCGTGACCTCCGAGGGGGCCTGCTCCAGCACCGCGCCGTCGACCGGGTCGGTGCTGATCAGCTGCGCGTGGGCAGCGGCCGGTGCGGCCACGGCGAGCACCGCGCACAGCGCGACCAGGCCGGTGGCGGCGAGCCGGAGGGCCCGCCGCCGCCGTCCCGGACCGGAAGGGGTCACGCGGACTTCCGGCTCCTCGCCAGGGCCACGCCGCCCACCAGGAGGCCGAGCGCGCCGAGCACGACGCCGGTCCAGCCGAGCATGCTGGAGTCCTCGGTCGAGGCCTCCTGCGTCTCGGTCGTCGCCTCCGCGGACTCGTCGGACGCCTCCTCGGCGGAGGCCTCGTCACCGTGGTGACCCTCCTCGGAGGCCTCGGTCACCTCGAAGCTCGGCGCGGGAGACTCGAGCTCCTCGGCGCTCTGGCCCTCCTCGGGCACCTCGACCCAGCCGGTCTCGCCCTTCTCGCAGGTCTGGACCGTCGGGAACGCCAGCATCTCCCCGGCCATGTCCTCGGGGATCTGGAACGAGAGCTCCATGGTGTCGCGCTGCCCCTCGGGCAGCGGCTCGTTCGCGGTGTAGACGACCGTGCCGACGCGCTCGGTGTACTCGCCACCGTGGCCGTCGGCGACCGGCTCGTCCAGCTTCTGCATGTTGACCTGGACGTCGTAGAACGGGTTGCGGGTCGGGGTCACCGACAGGATCGGCTCCGGCACCTGGATCTCGATCTCGGTGGTCGGCGAGCCGTCGCACCCGTGCGGCACGCTCATGGTGAGCACGGTGTAGGCGCCGGCGGCGGTCTCCGACGGCGTCCCGGTGACGTGGGCACTGGCCGGGGCGGCCATCAGGGCGACGGCCGCCAGGGCCGCCAGGGGCGCGCCGGCCCGGACGAGCGGACGCGCGAGGGTGTGGCTGGACATACGGGTTCCTCCAGGGTGAGGGGTGTCTGACGGATGGCTGCGTGCCACGCGACCCCGGGTCACCGGAGGTCAGGCGTGGCGGGCCACCACCGGAGGTCCCCGGCGTGGTGCGGTCAGCAGGACGGCGGCCGTGGTGGCCGCGTCGTGCCACAGGGTCGCGGAGCGCCGGCGTACCCGGCCCACGACGTACGGCGTGGTCTGGTCGAGCACCCGGACGATCGCCACCGCCGCCCGCTCGCACAGCCGCCACACCAGGAGCGTCAGCAGGGCCACCGCGGTGTGGGCCAGCAGCATCCGGCCGGACCACGGCGACGGGGCGGCGGCGGCGGCGGTGTGGGCGGCGTGGTCGGACATCGAGACGAACGAGGTGTGGAGACCGGCCTGCGCGGCGAGGACGGCCGGCAGCAGCAGCCGCGGCGACATCACGCCCCGGAAGAGGAGTGTGCTGGCACCGAGCACGACGCCTCCGAGCAGGAGCAGTCCCGGCCAGGCGGGGACGTGGCCGCCGGCCCAGCCGTGGGCGGCGGTCGCCCCCGACATCACCAGCACGGTCGCCACCAGCGCACGCCACCCGGCGTGCCGGGCCCGTCGCAGCTCGACCCTCACGGGCGACATCATGTCAGGTGTCACGATGGGCGCGTGCACGAGTTCCGCGTCGTCGACCCGGCCTCGCCGGCCGCCCAGCGGGCGCTCGGCCACTACTTCGACGAGATCGGGGCGGCGTTCGGCTTCGAGCCCGGCTCGGCCGTGACCGACGCGGCGGCGGCGTACGTCCCGCCCCAGGGGGCGTTCGTGGTCTCCGGGACCGACGAGGAGCCGCTCGCCTGCGGGGCGGTGCAGTTCCTCGACGCCGACCGGGGCGAGATCAAGCGGATGTGGGTCGCTCCCGCGGCGCGCGGGCAGGGCGTCGCCGCGGCCCTGCTCGCCCACCTCGAGGACCTGATCCGCGCCGCCGGCCGGACCGAGTCCCTGCTGGACACCAACAGCACGCTCACGGCGGCTGTGGGCCTCTACGAGTCCCGGGGCTACCGGCGGGTGCCCGACTACAACGGCAACACCGACGCCGACGTGTGGTTCGCCAAGTCGCTCGGTGGGCCCGGCGGTGGTTGAGGAGGGCCGTCGGGCCCGTCTCGAGACCACCCGTGGCGGGTCGTCGGGTCGTGGTGGTTTCGAGACGGTTGCTGCGCAACCTCCTCAACCACCGTTCGATCTCCGGGTGCTCGACCGGGTGCCCGGCGAACTCACGCAGACCGGTGGTTGAGGAGGGCCTTCAGGCCCGTCTCGAAACCACCATGGGCAGGACAGTTGCTGTCGGCGCACGTCGCACCCCTCGCGCACACAGGTGATATCGAGGCGGGTTGCAGCGCAACCTCGCCACCGGTGATCCGCTTCAGAGCTCGTGGGGCCGGAGCGCCAGCGCGGCGGGGTCGACGGTGGCCAGGTCGACCAGCCCGTCCGGCACGTCGAGCCGCACGGCGCCTGTCGCGGGGTCGGTCGCCCGGGGCAGCGGGGCCGGGTGGGCGGCGACGTGGGACATCAGGGCAGCAGCCTCGTCGCGCCGTCCCTGCTCGACCAGCCAGCCGCACAGCCGGTGGACCGGGGGCAAGCCCGAGTTCACCAGGGAGTCGGAGCCCCAGAACTCGCGGACACCCGACACCAGCAGGTCCCACCACTCCTCGCTCGCCTCGGGGATGACGAGGAAGTGCCGCCACATGTCACCTGGCAGGACCCGCTCCAGGAACGTCTGCTCGATCGTGGCGGACCCCTCGGCGCGCACCACCGCCAGTGCCATCCGCTTCGTCTCGAAGCGGTCGCGCAGGTTCACCTCGGACGCGCGGTGCTTGGTGGCAGCGGTGACCTGGGGGTGGATCCGCCAGTGGACGACGTGGTCGGGGATGACGTCGAAGCGTCCGCGCAGGTAGGCCGCGGTCGTCGTCGGCTGGTCCTCGTAGCGCGTCGACTCCGGCCAGCGGAGGTCGGCGCGGTCCCAGAAGTCGCGTCGGAACATCTTGTCCCACGCGAACACGTCGCCGAGGATCTCGGGGTGGTCCTCGGCGGTGATCCCCAGGCGGCGCTCCCGGTGCAGTCGGCGCATCCAGCGCGGCTCGAGGTACCCGCCGTTCTCCCAGCGCACGAAGCTGGCCGTCACGAAGTCCGAGCCACTCTCGGCGAGGGTGTCGCGCAGCAACGCGTAGGCACCCGGAGGTAGCACGTCGTCGCTGTCGAAGAAGGCCAGCAGGTCCCCGCGGACGTGTCGCAGGCCCTCGTTGCGGGCTGCTCCCAGGCCGCGGTTCTCGGTGTGCACGACCCGGACCCGGCGATCGCGGGCGGCGTACTGCTCGGCGATCTCGCCGCTGCGATCCGGGGAGCCGTCGTCGACGACCACCACGTCGAGGTCGCGATGGGTCTGGTCCAGCAGGCTGTCCAGGCACGCCGGAAGGAACTTCTCGACGTTGTAGACCGGCACCACGACGCCCAGCAGTGGTGCCCGGCGTCGCAGCAACCTCATGCCGCCAACATATCTTCGGGGGCCGGGTCGTTCCCGGGCGGCATGCGCGAGGAGTGCCGGGCGCTCCTGCGGCCGAAACCGTCGTTAGAGTGGCGGAGCCAAGCAGTGAGTCTGCGCCAATCGACGAGGTCGGCACTCTCGGCGCATCGATGTCGACGGAGGTGGCTAGTGGGGCTGGCAAAGGAGCAGGCCTCCCGGGCCAGGCGCCTGGCAGGGCGCGCGTACCGGCGGCTACCGCGTCGGTCACGGCGACGACCGGTCGCGGGCCGCGCACCCGAGGTCCCGCGCGAGGTCACGCACATCGGACCCGTCATGGAGGAGGCGGTCTACCGCGCCCGACGGCAGATGCGGGTCGGCGTGGACCCGGACTACGACCTGGTGCACGACCACTTCGACGCGCTCCACTACCTGCTGCGCAACCGCGAGCTGCTGACGCGGCCGGACGTCGACCTGGTGGAGCACTTCCTCGAGCACGGCGAGGCCGACCAGCTGAGCCCGCACCCCGACTTCTCGATGCTGAACTACCTGCGCCAGCACCCGGAATGGGCGGAGTCGGGCGAGCGGAGCCCGTACCTGTGGTGGCTGAAGCACGGGAAGGACGCCGGCGAGCTCGGTGACCCCGTGCCGAGGATCGACCTGATCGCACCGGTGCTCGGCCTGACACCCGGCGAGGTCACCGAACGCGTGGTCGCCCGCCGTCGGGACCTGCAGCAACGGCTCAAGACCGGGCGGCTCGGGGAGATGGTGGCGAAGGCCTCCGAGCTCGAGCCCCTGGTCGGCGCGGCGTGGCCGGCCATCACGCGGCCGATGCTGATGCCACTCACCAGCCCCGCCGTCGTGACCGGCATGTCCGCCCTGCACCGTGCCCACGAGGCGGCCGGGTTCCGTCGGGCACGCGTCGTGCTCGTGGTCAACCAGGCCCGACGCGACCCCGACCTGGGGTTGGAGGGACACCTCACCCACGCCCTCGCCCGGCACATCGACCCGAGCGACATCGTGGTGGTGTACACCGACGCGAGCGTCGACGACCCGCCACCTCGGCATCCCGAGGGAGTGCGGGAGGTCGACCTCGCGAAGCTCGTGGCGGAGATCCCGAACGACGAGGACAACCCGGAGGACGAAGCCGCCCAGCAGGTGCTGGTCACGCTGCTGCGGACCTTCCGGGCCGACGCCCTGGTCAACATCCGGTCCCGGCTGCTGTTCCGTTCCCTGCGCACGTACGCCAACGCGCTGACCGCCTCGGAGCGGCTGTTCCTCTGCCTGAGCGGCAGCACCCAGACCGCGATGGGCACGTGGGACGGATGGGCGGGCCACTACGTGTACCGCACGTTCGAGCGACTGGCCGGTCTCCTCGTCGACAACGAGTTCTACGCGGGCCACCTCATCGAGACCTACCAGGTCCCGCCGGACGACCGCGAGCGCATCCACGTGCTGCCCACCCCGGTCGATACCGACATCGCGGTGGCGGGTGAGCCCGGTCGTGCCCCGGACCGTCGTCCGCAGGTCTTCTGGCTGGGTGGCTGGGGACGTCAGCGCCGGGCCGGGCTGGTGCTCGACCTCGCCCGCCGGATGCCCGACGTGGACTTCCGCCTGTGGGCACCCGGACCGCCCCCCGCGGACCTCGACGTGCCGCCCAACGTCGTCCGGGGAGGGGGCGCCGCCGTCTCGACGCTGCCGCTCGGGGAGGCGGACCTCTGGCTGCACACCGCCGCGTGGGACGCGGTGCCGTCCTCCCTGCTGCACGTGGCGATGACGGGCGTCCCGATCGTCGGTACCAGCGTCGGGGGTACCAGCGAGGTCCTGGGTCGCGACGACTCGTTCCCGCTCGACGAGGACGCGGCGGCCGACGCGTACGAACGCGCGATCCGGGAGGTGCTCGCCGACCCGGAGGCGGCACGACGACGGGCCGGGAGACTCCGGGAACGGATGCTGGCCGAGCGGGACGGCCGGGCCTTCGCCGACCGGGTGGCCGGGATCCTGCTGCGGCACGACGAGTCCGGGACGGAGCGCGCCGATGGCTGAGGTCGACCTGACCCTGATCGTGACGGTCCACGACGAGACGCTGGTGTGCGGACCGACCATGCGGTCCGCCGACCTGGCGGTGGCGGCCGCGCGGGATGCCGGGTACGCCGTCCAGGCCGTCGTGGCGCTGGACAAGGCCACCGACGAGACCACGGCGTACTTCCACCAGCCGGCGTTCGACCACTGGGAGCGGCGGGTGATGGGCGAGGGCGACCTCGGCCGGGTCCGCAACGCGCTGGTGCCCGAGGTGGACGGTCGCTACATCGCGTTCCTCGACGCGGACGACCTGTTCAGCGAGAACTGGCTGGTCGAGGGGATCGCCCTGCTCGACGCGGCCGGGGAGAGGGGGGAGCGGGCGATCGCCCACCCCGAGGTGAACATGATCTTCGACGGGGTCCGGGCGGTGCTGCACAACGTCGACCAGGACTCGCCGCTCTTCACGCCCTACTTCCTCTACCTCCGCAACTGCTACGACTCCCTGTGCATGGCGCCGCGCGAGGCCCACCTCGAGGTGCCCTACGTGCACCGCGACATCCCGAACGGGCTCTCCTTCCAGGACTGGCAGTTCGCCATCGAGACCATGTCGCGCGGCTGGAAGCACGTCGTGGCGCCCGACACGATCATCTTCAAGCGGAGGCGCGACTACTCGCTGATGGTCGAGAGCAAGCAGCGGCGCTCCCTGGTCCGATCCGTCCCGGAGATGCTGATCGACCGCGTCCGGGACCTGGCGCGGGGCGGTGGCGGGCGTGCCTGACCGCGCGCGGGGCGGGGCCCGCACATGGCTAGGGTGACGCACACCTGACCCACCCCCGGAGGAGGAAGATCGCACCCATGAAGAAGGTCCTGATCACCGGCGGCGCCGGGTTCATCGGACGGCACCTGGCGACGCATCTCACCGACCACGACCTGGCGGTGACCGTGCTCGACAACGAGTCGCTCGGGGACCGCCGTCACCTCGACCTCGACCGGGTGCGCTTCGTGGCGGGCGACCTGCGCAGCGCCGACGACCTCCGGGAGGCGCTCCACGGCCAGGACGCCGTGGTGCACCTCGCCGCCGACACCCGGGTGATGGACAGCATCGTCGACCCGACCCACAACTTCGACAACAACGTCGTCGGCACCTTCAACCTGCTCAACGCGTGTCGCGAGCTGGGCGTCGGTCGGGTGGTGGCCGCCTCGACCGGCGGAGCGATCCTCGGCGAGGTGGAGCCGCCCGTGCACGAGGAGATGGCACCGATGCCGACCTCCCCGTACGGCGCCTCCAAGCTGATGCTCGAGGGGTACCTGAGCGCCTACGCCAGCTCCTACGACCTCAGCAGCTGCGCGCTGCGGTTCTCCAACATCTACGGCCCGCGTTCCTTCCACAAGGGCTCGGTCGTCGCCCACTTCTTCAAGCAGGTGCTGTCCGGTGAGCGGCCCACGGTCTACGGCGACGGCTCGCAGACCCGCGACTACCTCTACGTGGGGGACCTGGTCGAGGCGATCCGGGTCGCCATGCTGAGCGACGTCACCGGCCCCTACCAGCTCGGCAGCGGCCACGGCACGACGCTCAACGACCTGCTCGCGAGCATGCGCACCGTCACCGGGCTCCCGATCGAGGTCGACTACGTCGACTTCCGGGCCGGCGAGGTGCGTGACACGTGGTGCCAGGTCGACAAGGCGCGGGCCGGCTTCGGCTACGACCCGAGCACCCCGCTCGAGGAGGGGCTGCGGCTCACTTGGGACTGGTTCCGCGCCCAGCCCGCCGCGGGGACTCCATGAGGCGCGGGGTCCGGTCCAGGTTCGGCCCGCGTGCCGCGGACCGGCCGACCGGACCCGCGCCCACCAGCAGGCCGCGTCCCGACCCGGTGGACCCGGAGCTCGCCGAGCGGGCGAAGGGCGCGACCCTGGTCCTCCACATCGGCCTCCACAAGACCGCCTCGTCGTACGTGCAGGGGGTGCTGGCCGCGCGGCGCGACGACCTGGCGCGCGAGGGCCTGCTCTATCCCGTGACCGGCATCGTCGACAAGGGCTCGAGCGGCACCCGCGAGGGTGCCGGGTCGGGCCAGGCACTCTTCTCCCGCCGCGGGGGCCAGCGTGCCCTCCGGGCCCGGCTCCTCGAGGAGCTGGGCGAGGGCACCTCGACCGTCCTGGTCTCCTCCGAGGAGTTCACCCGCGTGCACGACACCCCGAAGCCGGAGCGGTTCCTCGCCCGGTTCCGTGACTTCGGCACGGTCAAGGTGGCCCTCGTGCTGCGGCGGCAGGACGACTGGATCGAGAGCTACTACAAGCAGGTCGTCGACCAGTACGTCGGGTTCGAGACCCGCACCTTCGACGACTACCTCCGGCAGACCGCGTTCCCGATGCTCGACTTCCACACCCGGTTCACGCCCTGGCGCGACCTGGTCGGCCCCGAGAACTTCCACGCCCTCTCCTACGACGACCTGCCCGACGGGACGGCCATCTGCCGCGGCCTCCTCGAGGTCGCCGGTGTGCGCGGCCCCGTCCTCGACGGCCTCGGGTCCGTCTCGGTGCCGCGCTACGACAGCGTGCGGTCCATCGACACCCTGGGGCTGCGGATCCTCAACTCCTACCGCCTGGAGGACCGCGACACCCGCACCCGGGTCGCGCGATCGATCTACGACGTCGCGCCGAGGGGCGACATCGAGCTGATGTCGTCGGAGGCCAGGGAGGAGATCCAGGCCATGTGTCGTCCGATCAACGAACGGATCGAGGCCGAGTGGTTCGACGCGCCGGTCCCCGGGTTCCGGTTCGGCTCGGCTCCACGGCCGTCGACGACCAGCCCGCCATCCGGTCCGGAGACGATCGGCTACGTGGACCAGGTGATCACGCTGTGCGAGGACGCCCGGCGGTCCCTGCAGCCCGAGCGCTCACCAGCAAGGGGGGGAGCATGAACGACGCCATCGTCGCCGTCACCACGCTGAAGGCCGACCCGGACCAGGTCGAGCGCTTCGTGGCGCGCAACCTCGCCGGCGGGGTCGACCACCTGATGGTGTTCCTCGACGGCCAGAACCCACCCGTGCGGCAGCTGCTCGAGGAGCACCCGCACGTCTCCGTGGTCCGGACCGGACCCAAGTACTGGAACGGCGCCCGGCCGCCGCGCGTGTCCGACCGGCTCCGGATCAACATGAACCTCGCCAACACCGTCCTGGCCACAGTGCCTCCCGTGCGGTGGCTGGTGACCATCGACTCCGACGAGGCCGTCTCCGTCGACCGGGACGCCCTCGCCGCCCACGAGTCGCGGGCGGTGCGGCTGTCCGTCCTGGAGGCCGTGAGCCGGAGGACCTGGCCCGACGACGAGCCGACCCTGTTCAAGACCCGGGCCTCCCCGGGCGAGCTGGCGGCGCTCGCGTCTCTGGGCGTCATCTCCGAGCCCGACCTCGCCTACTACTTCCGCGGCCACCAGGAGGGGAAGCCCGCGATCCGCCCCGACCTGCGGATCCGGATGAAGGTGCACTCAGCCCAGGACGAGACCGGCAAGGGCCTCGCCCACTACGCCCCCGACCTCTACGTGCTCCACTACGAGTCGCACAGCCTCGACGACTTCGTCCGCCGGTGGAGGGACTACGCACCCGAGACCGCCCACCTCCGGACGCACCGCGACGAGCGAAAGAACGTCGGGATCGCGCTGCACGCGCTCTACCACCACCAGGCCCTGAGCGACCGCCGGCGTCAGGAGCTCATCGAGCAGCTCTTCGACCGTCGTGTGCGCGACGACGAGGACATGCTCCAGACGCTGGGGCTGCTGCGTCCGCCGCCCTCCCGCGGCTACCGGCCGCGCCCGCTCCCGACGGCCGACGTCCACCAGATCGAGCGGCTGCTCGAGGCGCTGATGCCGGCGGACAAGCACGTCTTCAACGACGGAGGCACCCCCGAGCAAGCGGCCGCGGAGCTCGAGGCGGCCGCGGGGCGGATGGCCACGTCCGGCGCCGACCCGGCCGTCCAGAACGTCCGACGTACGCTCGAGCGGTTCCGCCGCCGGGACGACGCTCAGCAGGTGGCGCGCCCGTGAGCCTCAGCGCGGGGAGGGCCGCTCTCCCGGGGAGGCGCTCCGAGTAGGGTCTCCGCCGTGATGGTCTCCGACGAAGCACGCGTCGTCTTCGTGCACGTCCAGAAGACCGGTGGCTCCACGATCGACGCCTACCTGCGCGCGGCGCTGCCCGACGGGCGTGGCGTCAGGACCGGCGGAGCCGGACGCCACGCCCGGCTCCGCCGGATCCTCAAGAACAACCCCGGCCTGGCCCACTACTGGATCTTCGGCTTCGTCCGGAACCCCTGGCCCGTCTGCTGTCGTGGCACTCGATGATCATCCGCCTCAGGGACGCTGCCCTCGAGGGGGACGAGGAGGCCGCCCGCCGGATCGACCGGAACACCCTGTGGCAGACCGTCATCCGCGACCACCCGCACTTCGAGACCTTCGTCCTGCGGGGGCTCGACGAGATCCCCACCGTCGGGTGGCCCCAGGTCTCGTACCTGCAGAGCAAGGGCCGGATCGCGGACTTCATCGGCCGTCAGGAGACCTTCGAGGCGGACATGCGTGCCGTGATCGCCCGGATCGGGCTCGAGGACCCCGCCGACGTGGGTCGCGTCAACGCCGCCCCGGACCACCTCGACTACCGCAGCGTCTACACGCCGGCCATGCGCGACAAGGTCACCCGTGTGTCCGAGCGGGACCTGCGGGCGTTCTCCTACGACTTCTCGTAGCCGTAGATCTCCATGTCCTCGGCGTAGAGCTCCTCCACCCTCCGGACGAGGTCTGGGCGGTCCTCGTAGACAGGTCCGCCACGCCGCTTCTTCGACCGGTTCCGCACCTGGAGCGGGACGTGCGGGAGACCGGCCTCCTCGCGGATCTGCTCCAGGTCCTGGTCGAAGCTCTCGAGTCGACCGACGCGGTCGTAGGTGATCAGGGGGTGCCAGAGGTTGAGGTGCTGCGGCCGCCAGTGGGGGTTCATCTCGGTGACCGGGTCCTGCTGCTCGACCGCGTCGAGGAACTGCTCGAAGGTCAACGGCTTGCCGTCGTCCGACGACAGCCCGAGGACAGCCCGGATCTCGTCCCGCCACCGTCCCTCGGGAACGACCTTGTCCCAGTACGCCGACTCGAACCGGCGCACCGGGTTGCGCACGAAGGTGAACCGGTAGGCGGAGCCGGAGAGCATCCGCGACACCTTCCCCCACCCCACGTCGCGGGCGTAGGGCAGCCGGTGCTCCACGTGGACGTTGGCGAACTCGTGCTCGTAGTCGCGGGTGTGCATCCGGTCCAGCCAGACCAGGAGCGTCGAACAGGCGGCCTTCGGGTTCTTGACGTAGACGATGTTGAACTCGGGCAGCGGCCGGATGGCGATGCCGAGGTTGCGGTTCGGGGAGAGCTGCCGCAACGCCTTCCGGTTCACCCGGCCCGGCTTCGGCATCAACCGACCCCGGTGGGGGTGCCGCTCTCGTGGGCGGTGGCCTGGGCGGCCGCCGAGTCGGCGCTCCACACCGAGACGCACGGGATCTTGCTCTGGTCGCACCGGTCGGCGTACTTCTTGGTGATCTCGGTGACCTCCTCCATCAGCCCGTCGCTGAGCGTGATGGGGTTCAGGCCGAGGTGGAGGAACCGGTCGTTGGCGACGTGGAGCTCGTTCTCGTCCGCCTCGTTGCGCGGGTTGGGGAGGTTGGCCACCTCGACGCCGGTGCGGTCGGAGATCATCTTCGCCAGCTCGCGGACCCGGTGGGTCTCGGTCATCTGGTTGAAGATCGCGACCCGGTCACCCTGCTCTGGCGGGTTCTCCAGCGCCAGCTGGATGCACTTGACGGTGTCCTGGATGTGGATGAACGCGCGGGTCTGGCCGCCCGTGCCGTGGACGGTCAGCGGGTAGTCGACGGCCGCCTGCATCAGGAACCGGTTGAGCACCGTGCCGTAGTCGCCGTCGTAGTCGAAGCGGTTGATCAGCCGCTCGTCGCGCTTGGTCTCCGCCGTCTGGGTGCCCCAGACGATCCCCTGGTGGAGGTCGGTGACCCGGACGTGGTCGTTCTTGTTGTAGTAGGCGAAGAGCAGCTGGTCCTGGGTCTTCGTCATGTGGTAGATGCTGCCCGGGTTGGCGGGGTAGAGGATCTCCTGGTCGACCAGGCCCTCGTCGGTCGGCACCTTGACCTGCAGGTACCCCTCCGGGATCTTCATGCCGGCCGTGCCGTAGCCGTAGACCCCCATCGTCCCGAGGTGGGCGACGTGGATGTCGAGCCCGCTCTCGACCACCGCGGCCAGCACGTTGTTGGTCGCGTTCAGGTTGTTGCTGACGGTGTAGCGCTTGTGCCGGCTGCTCTTCATGGAGTACGGCGCCGCGCGCTGCTCGGCGAAGTGCACCAGGGCGTCGGGACGCCAGTCCTCGAGCAGGTCGAGGAGCCGCTGGTAGTTGATGGCCACGTCGATGTCGTGGAAGGCGATGTCCTGGCCGGACACCTCCTTCCAGGCGCGCAGCCGCTCGCCCATGGGGCGGATCGGCGTGAGGGACTCGCACTCGAGCTCGATGTCGATCTTGCGGCGCGACAGGTTGTCGACGATGGCGACCTCGTGCCCCTGCGCGGACAGGTGGAGTGCCGTGGGCCAGCCGCAGAAGCCGTCGCCGCCCAGAATGAGTACCCGCATTGTCTTCCCTTCGTGGTGCGTGCCGGCCGCGTCGAGCGGCTGGCCTCGGGTGATCGTGCCAGTGGAGGTGTCGGTCGTGGGAATCGAGGGCGCCGGAGCCGGTTCCCCGGGGGGCGGCGCCGTGCTGCTGCGCTGCATCCGGCCGGTCGTCGGGTCGAGGTGGATCCCGCACTCCTTGGCCGTGTCGAGCTCCCACCACCACCGGCCGGCACGGGGGTCCTCGCCCGGCGAGGTGGCCCGGGTGCAGGGGGCGCAGCCGATGCTGGTGTAGCCCCGGTCGTGCAGCTTGTTGTAGGGCACCCGGTGGTCGCGGATGTAGTCCCAGACCTGCTCGGTCGTCCACTCGAGCATGGGGTTGAACTTCTCCAGCCCGTACCCGTCGTCCCAGCTCTGGACGTCGAGGTCACGACGGGTGGCCGACTGCTCGCGGCGCAGCCCCGTCAGCCAGGCGCGGTAGCCGGCGAGGGTACGGCGCAGCGGGTTGATCTTGCGGATCCCGCAGCACTCGTGCCGCCGTTCGATGGCGTCGTAGAAGCCGTTCTGGCCGTGCTGGGAGGTCCACGCGGCGATCTCGTCCGGGTCGGGGCTCACCATCCTGATCACCGACCCGTAGCGGCGGTGGACGCTGTGGGCGAGGGCGTGGGTGTCCTCGGGCAGCCGGCCGGTGTCGATGCTGAAGATGTCGATCGCCAGCCCGTGCTCGGCGATCAGGTCGGTCATCACCATGCTCTCGGGCCCGAACGCGTTGGCGAGGACCGCGGGGGAGTGGTCGTCGGCGATGGTCCGGAGGAGGTCCAGCGTCGAGGACAGCGCGTCGTCGTAGCGCATCCGTACGACTCCCTCTGGTGGCGGCTCCCCCCTGATGGCCGCGATGCTAACACTGCGTCGTCCCTGCTCAGACGGGGTGCCGGTCCCCTGCGCGTCGCCTGCGGGTACGTACTTGTGCCGATGGCGGAGGCCACGGCCGCTGTCGCACGCTGAGGGGTCGGCCGTCGCCCGGAACGGTCCGGCCTGGGAGGGGTCATGACGGTACGGACGTTCCTGGCGGCGGCGGCGACCATGGCCGCGGTGGCGGCGGGCTCGGGGACCACGGGCGGCGGGCCGGCGGCGGCGTCCGTCCCGTCCGCGGCGGACCGGCCGGTGCCGGAGGTGCTGGCGGGCGACACCTGGCTCCGGCACCTGCGCGAGGACCTGCTGCCGTACTGGGAGATGCCGGTCGCGCTGGGGGATCCGCTCGGCAACTTCCCGACCTGGCGCGACCCCCAGGGGGAGCTCGACCCCGAGCGCGGCACCTGGCGGGGTGTCTCGACCCTCGCCCGGGGTGTCTACGGCTACAGCGTGGCCTTCCACCTGACGGGCGAGGAGAAGTACCTCGAGTACGCCCGGGCCGGGCTGCAGTGGATCGAGGAGAACGCGTACGACGAGACCTACGAGGGGTGGTACCGCGACCTGACCGACACGGGGGCGCCCCGCGCGCCACGCGCCGACAAGCCGATCTTCGACCTGGCCTCGCTCGGCCTGGCCTACGGGATGTACTTCAACGTCACCCGCGACCCCTGGGCGGAGCGCGGCCTGCTGGGCGTCCGCGACCTGATCTTCGACACGTACGCCGCGCCCGACTCCGACGCGCTGGTCGACGCCATGAGCTTCGACATGAGCACCCAGATGATCGGGAACAACGGCTTCGACATCACCAACCTGCTCGTCCCGGCCACCGCCCTGCTGCTGCCCAACGCCGACCTCCTCACCGATCAGGCGCGGCGGGTGCAGTTCCGGGACGACCTGCGGACCGTGACCGACGTCCTCCTCGACCTGCACCGCAACACCGCGACCCCCGAGACGTGGTGGTTCTGGGGCCGGTCCGCCCCTGACCGGCAGGTGCACGAGGCGAACCAGACCGACTTCGGCATCACCATCAAGACCCACGAGATGATCCACAACGCCAACCAGGTGTTCCCGGACCGGCCCTGGAGCGACCTGGCCGCCGACCGGGACGCGATGCTCGAGCGGGCCTGGGACGCTCCCGCTGCCCGGTGGCACGCCGACCTGAACAGCTTCACGCCCGGCGACAACGAGCTCGACAGCCCGTGGTGGATGCACAACGAGGCCGACCAGACGCTGGCGGCGCTGGACCTCCGGGAGGACTTCGCGCGGAGCGACTGGCTGGAGACCAGCGCCCAGGGCTGGTTCGACGCCTTCGTCGACCCGGCGTACCCCTACGAGGTCTGGCAGCGGCCGACGCGGGACCCGGCCCTGGCCAACCTGGAGAAGTCCGGGCGCGGGAAGAACATGTACCACGCGTTCGAGCACACCCTCGTGATGTACCTCCACGGGCGGGCGATGGAGGGCCGGCCGGCCGAGCTCCACTACGCGCTGCCCGGGGCGACCGCGCTGACCGCCGAGGCGGAGCCCTACTGGTTCGACGCCACCACCGAGCACCGCGTCGTCGGTGCGCCGGTGGACCTGCTGCCCGGTCACCGCCACGTGACCGTCGAGCTGTCGGGGCTCGACGAGGTGCCCGACCCGCTCTACCCGCCACCGGACGACGTCCTGGCACCCGTGACGCAGGCGACGGTCGAACCGGCCGCCAACGACGCCGGGTGGCACCGCGCCCCGGTGTCGCTGGACCTGACCGCGACCGACGCCGGGGTCGGCGTGCGCGAGCTGCGCGTGCAGGTGCGCGACCTCACCGGCGCCGCAGCCCCGGAGGCCTCGATCACGCCGGGTGACACGCTCTCGCTGCCGTTCTCCGCGCAGGGCGACTACGAGGTGACGTACGCCGCCGTGGACCGCCTGGGCAACACCGAGGAGGCCCGGACGATCGGGGTGCGGCTGGACCGCACCGCACCGACCGTCGACGGCATGCCGAACCAGCCGTGCCGCCTCGGACCGCCCAGGGAGCTGGTGACCGTCGCCGACCTGCGGTCGAGCTCCGACGACCTCTCGGGGGTCGCCGACGTGGACGTCGTGGTCACGGCCGACGAGGCGACCCGACCCTGGGACATCGTGGTCGACGACGGGTTGGTGAAGCTCCGGGCGGTGCGGGACCGCGCGGGCGACGGACGGGTGTACACGATCACGGCCACCGTGACCGACGCGGCCGGCAACGCGACCACGGAGACCGCCACCTGCACCGTGCCGCGGGACCCGAAGCCCTGAGCCGGGCCGGCGGCGTCAGTCGACCTGGGGGACGGGCGCGAACCGGCGTACCTCGTGCGGCCATCCGCACGCCTCCGCGATCCTGCCCGCCCACATCGTCGCCGCCTCGTCGTCGGGAACGTCGACGACGGCGAAGCCGCCCAGCCACTCCTTGGTCTCGGAGTACGGCCCGTCGGTGACCAGCACCTCGTCCCCGGTGGGGTCGACGCTGTGGACCGGCCACTCCTGCTCCAGCCCGCCGGCGAAGACGTAGACGCCCGCCGCCTTCATCTCCTCGACGGCCGCCATCGCGAGCGGGGCGCGCGAGCGGAACCACTCCTCGGTGTGGTCACCCACCCACTGCTGGTTGAAGTAGAGGAGGTACTCGGCCATGGCTGCTCCTTCGGCTCGGGCGGACCCGATGTCCACCCTCACCCATGCCACGAACCGCGACCCGCCGACACGACAGGGTCAGGCGGGGAACTTCACGCCCGTGTTGGCGTGGCAACGGTAGCCGAACGGGTTCTTGGCCAGGTACTGCTGATGGTTCTCGACGCAGTAATTGGGATCAGTACGTCATTCCGTCGTCTAGCGATGAGGGTGGATGACCGCCACTGGCGGAGCCATGAGCAGCTTACGGTTCAAACAGCGACGCCATTCGGTGCCTGATTAGTCGCGATTTCCTGAGCGAGATCGGCAACCTGTGCCTGTAGCGAGGCTACCGAGAGCCCGAGGTCCAGGGCATGCCGGCGGATCAGTACATCAGCGTTTCGGACCACCACCTCGTCAGTCTCGGCTTCTCCTTGGGCATAGACGATGTGACCTACCTTTAGTCGGGTTGCCGTGCAGTAGGCGAGCAACTGGTACACGTCGGCGTTGGGGTAACCGGCCGGCTTCTCGACCTTGTACTTCGCGTCGACGACCGCCTGCACTCTCCCGTCAGCCCCGTACCGGACAAGATCAGGCCTCATTTGGATGAGACCTGCTTGGTCGAGCCGGTATCGCTGGTCCTGCGGGACGCAGCGTCCTCCACATGGCACGAGGGCTTGGCTGAGTGCCGTCGTCACGAACTCCTCGAAAACGGTGTTCATGTTCACTAGGAAGCCTGTGGCACGGACACCGGCGTCGAGCACGTCGACAGATCGGCTCCGCAGCACCATTCGGGCGAGTGTGAGCGCTGGTTGATAGTGCGCGTTGAGCCTGGTGAACGGAGTAGCTGGCACCGCTTGGCCCGGTACCAGACGTCGCACGTCCACCATGCGCCCCAGCAGGTGGCGAAGGCGTCGGGTCAGGCCGCTTCCCAGCCCCGGTACACGCAGCAAGCGTTCGACCGCAGCACGGACGATTTGGTTCTCGGCGATGTCCACGTCGTACTCGTCGAATCGCACCTCCAACGGAACCGGTAGCCCCGCCCGGCGGCGCAGTTGGTCCGATTCTCGGAGTCGTCCGCGCATGACCATTTGGTGAGACTCCTCGGTCCGGTAGCCCTGAAGCAACCCCCGCTTGAGGGCGTCCTCTGCGCGCCGGAGGAACACTTGCGCCATCGCGGGCCAAAGGTCCGGTTGGTCGTCGAGCGCCACGGGGTCGTCGCGCCACGCTCGCGGGTCTTGTGCATAACCGAGCAGATACATCAGGCGGGCGATCGTGATCCGCGGCCTCACGCGTACCTCAACGTCTGCGGCTCGCAGGACACCGACCCATGGACCAGCACTCACGGTCCACCTTCCGGCTGTGAGGCTAGGCGCCACCGTGACTGCGCGTGTCGCTGAGAGCGCACGAGCCTGCTCGACAGACAGGTCGCGTACTTCGGCCGTCTCCCAGGCCGCTACCTCAACTGTGGTCACGGCTGATCTGACATGTCGGAGCCACCGCTGTGGACAGTGCCTGCTTCGACCGAATCCACCTCGGGGCCATCGGCTATTGGAGTGAGTCGGCTGCGCAGAGTTGTGAGCCCGAACTCCGCGGTGATGTCACGTCCTTCCCCGAAGTAGTGCTCGGCCAACAACGGCAGAATCGCGGTTTGCCAGATCCGGTCCAGGCCGCCCGGTTCCGCAATCCGCTTGGACATCAAGTACGACGGACCAATTGCGAAGTCGGGGTCACCGATCGATGTGTTCAACTCTGTCAGCAGCGCCGCCGCCTCTGCGGGAAGAGCATGGCGGCTCAGCCATCGTCCCAACAGTCCTGCAACTGGCGGCGCGGTTGGGAACAGCCCCTGGAAGTAGAACCTCCGACGCATGGCGGCATCCACCAGCGCGATCGATCGATCGGCGGTGTTCATGGTGCCGATGATGTACAGATTGCGCGGAAGGGAGAACGCCTCGTCGGAGTATTGAAGAGCTACGGACGTACCCCGGTACTCCAGCAGGAAGTAGAGCTCCCCGAACACCTTGGCCAGGTTCGCGCGATTGATCTCGTCGATGATGAGCACGTAGGGCGAAGCGGGGTTCTCCGCGGCGCGGGCCGCCATCCTGCGCAGCGGCCCATGGACCAGGTCGAACGCGACACTACCGGAGCCGTCCTGTTGAAGCCGCGGACGAAGTCCCTCGAAGAAGTCCTCGTATGCATATGAGGGGTGGAATTGAACGACCTCATACTCGCCTCCGGCCGTCTCGACCAGTGCCTTGCACAATTCCTGCGCGAGGTAGGTCTTTCCTGTGCCCGGCGGCCCATAGAGCACGATCTGGCGCTTGTCATTCAACAGATCCACAGTCTCCCGGAGCCAGGGCAGCGGCATCATGAGCTTGTCCGCCAACCCTTGGTCGGGCTCGGGAACCACTGCGTCGGGGAGCGGAATCCCCGGCAGACCGATCTCGATTCCTGCCAGCGCAGCGAAGTCGGCGAGGTGTGCGGAGAGATCGCTGAGCGTGAGCTGTCCACGCAAGCCATCCGCGGCGTCGGAGGGTAGGTCGGACCTGAGGAACGGGTTCTCGACGTTCTTCCACGAGACTGCCCGTTGCCGCGTGACTAGCTTCTCGCCCGTGTAGGTCGGCTCTCCGGCGACCTCGCCGACGTAGACACGCGGACCATCGACGGTTACGACCAGGTCGCCGACGTTCATCTCGTTGAGAAACCGGTTGAGGATGCCCACGGACAAGCCCTGACTCACGGCTGTTGCATCCGGCAGGTATTGCTTGACCAGCTTGGCGATCTCCGACCGCGCTGTTTTCGGGGCAATCTCTGGCAGTTCCGCCCACTGGATGGAGCAATACCCTTCCTTGAACCAGCGCCCCAGCACACTGGTTCCGCTGACGTTCGCCCCGCGGACCAACCAGGCGCCCTGAGCACGTTCTTGGCTGAATGCTTCTAGGCGTGCGGCGTCGGCGTCCTCCGCCTCTTCGATAGCGTCGAACTCGGCGACCGGTTGTTCGGCCTTCCACGCCTGATAGCCCTTGATTGCCTCCTGCTCGAACTCGACCGGATTGGTATACGTCGAGAGCGCTTCCCGGCCCGCGTCGGTGAGCCACCAAGTGCCCTGTTGTTTCACCAGCCAGCCGGCCTTGACCGACGTGATCGTCGAGAAGCGCTGCATCTTGGGGTAGCGACGCACGCCCGGTTGATTGGGGTAGTCCTCGTTCTCGAATGGTGTCGGAGGGCACAACGTCTCGGCCCGCTGTAGGACTTCCTGCACCTGCAGCCCTTGAGGCTCGTTGGCTAGAACTTGGAAGATGGCACGTTGGATCTCACCTATACGGCGGCGCGTCACTTGGGACACGGGATCTCCTTCGGCTTCGGTCGGTCATCTCGCCTGAAGCGAATCTGTTGAGAATGATCCGACAGTTCCCGACACCCTGCACGAGATGATCGCCGAGGACCATCCAAGATTGACGCGCTGTTTGCCGCCGCGAGGGCAGACCGGCAGGTAGCTCTTATGAGTGGGCCGCTACTTGCGATGCTTGTCAGGCTTGTTGCAGCGGTGACAACTTGCGAGGGCGATCACCTCACCACTCGGGCCCTTGTGCTTGTTCACAATGGTCTCGCCGGACTCGCTGCGGTCGGCCTCGTGCACCAGCGTCTCGTTGGCGCGGACATATGTCTTGAAGATTGAGTCGGCATGCCGATCATCGTCCCGGGTCCACCACAGTCCGGTCTCAGGATCCTCGACGTAGACGCGGCTCGTACCGAGGTGCCGGCACTGTGAGGCGCGGGGGAATGGCATCTCCGGGCGGGCCCTGCGCGTCTTCCGGGCATCGCTCGGCGGCAGCACCGGCATCAGTGCGGCGCTGATGCCCGCCATCGCGAGCAGCGCTTCGGCGATCTCGTCCGTCACTGCTCGGATCCGTGACGGACGTACGATTCGAGCGACTCGATCGTGGCCGGCCGACCGATGTCGTGAGATGAGTTCGGAGGTGGAGATATCGACGGGCCCGACGGCCAACAACAGGCGTGCCGAATCGGCGACGCGCCGAGCAACCGTGCGCGAGTCCAGCACCAACCGATCAACAACTTGCAGGTCGGTGTCCAGGATGCCGGCTACAACGGTCAACCGGACCCGATCATCGACGGTCAGTTCGCGGGAAACGCTTGGGTGAACCAGCAGAGTTGCACGGTGCCGTTGCTCCGACTTGGGGGGTGGCGACACCGTCATGGCTTGCAGCCGCTCCAGCGCGCTGAGAAGCCCTAGCGCGGAGTCATGCCACTCCGTCTCCAGGTGTGCACGTTCCACACGAGAACGATCCGTGGAGAGCCGAAGGGTGAGTACTGCCGAAGCCGCCGCCCGCGAAGCCGACACTCCACTCGTGGTGAGGAATTCACCCGGGGGCGTAAACACGGACGCCAGCCCAAGCCTTCGTACGAGAAGTGGCTCGTGAGGGAAGCCCCAGTGCTTCTCAAAGTCGAAGTCCACATCGGGGGAGAGAGAGGCCGCCATGCGGGGGGTGGCTAGCAGCCCGGTCCAGGCAGCTTCATGCAACTCTTCGGGAAGAAGCAAAGGAGTGTGCGTTTCACGAGCGCTCCACAGGTCTTGCAGGGCGGCCGATCCGTCCTCAGGGGCCTGGATCTCACAGTCTCCATGTCGGAGCCAAGCGCCCTTGGCAGACGGGGGAAGGTTGAGCGCTGTCGCCGCCCCTGCGGGGGGCGAGTCGGCGGCAATCAGTTCGTGCGGCGTCTCGACCAGTCGGCGCAGGCTCAGACTGGTCAATGGCTATTCCCTGATGAGGTATTGCGCGGGGATGGGAAGTCGGAGCAGATCGACCAGCGGCATTTCGTTGACGGCTTCTGCGATGCGGGATCGCACGAGGGCCTCGTACTCAGATGTCGCGCCCAGGGACGCAGCCGGCGCCGGATGTGCGGACGCGCTCTGGTTTGGGTCTGGCTGGACCAAGGATGACTGCGCCTGAGGGGCGCTCAGGCGTGAGGAGTCCACGACCTCAACTCTGGGGATGCCATGGGAGTCCGCCCACTCGAAGGCGTAGCGGGTGACGTGCTGCCGGTAATACTTCCCCCACTTTCGAGCGAGTCCCTGATGGCTTCGCAGCACCGACTTGAACGACTCGATCGGGCTTGGTGAGGTCAGCGAGTCTGCCAAGGCCCTCGTCGTCTCAGTGTCGGACAAGGCTGCCGTGAACGTCCTCATCCAGTCGACCACTTTGCTCGCGGGGATCGGGTTCAGTGGCACGGTCGAACTGGAAGGGGTGTCGACGATGTCTTCACCTAGGCGACCCTTGGCTCGGTCCCAATGCCGCGCCTCAGTGCGGCTGGAGGTGAGAGTTCGCCAGACCTCGGGCAGCAGATACCTAGAGGCATCGAAGGTCGCGGGTTGAGGCTGCCCGCTCTCGCCGGACGGGAGGGCGACGAGAATGTCGCTCGCGCCAGGGGGCCGGGAGGCTTCCACGAAGCCGTCTGCGGCGGCGGCCTGGAGGAAGGCCTTGAACGATTCGAAGCCCAGGTCGTGAAGGTCAAATGCTGGGTCTGCTTGACGGACGCGAGCCGAGACTCCGGCCGCGTACGTCTTCGCACCCCGAACGCTCATCTCTTCAACAGTGGAGCGAAGCATGCCGAAGGCAAGATGCCGGGCAGATGCGACGGCCGGCTGGGGAGGTACCCCAGCCGGCCGCGTAGCTAGTGCGGCAACTGAGGCTGCGGAGTCATCCCCCCGAGGGTGGGCAGCTTCCTGAGGAATCGGTTCGTCCTCGGCTACTTCCTCAGTGCCTTGGACGTGCTGTGACTCGGGTTTGGACATCTCGCAGCCTCTCGCGCCGGTTCCGGGCCGTAGTCACGACCCGCGCGAGAAACGATCAGCGTGCTCCTGTCCGCCAATGTGGGCCTCATCGGGCCTCAAGCCTGTCAACGACCTCTGCTGACGAAGTGATCGACGTACTTTTTCGGACAGAAACGGGTGGCCTCCGCAGATTCGATTGGTTGTCGAAACTGAATTGGACCTCTGTTCCTCTAGGTAGAGACTACGGGATCCGGCCCCTTCGTCAAGTCGAACCGGGCGTCGTGGGGGCGGATGACGACTGCCTGCCCGAGGGCGACTAGGTCGTCTTTGGGAACTTGACGCCTGTGTTCGCGTGGCAACGATACCCATTTACGTGCTTTGCCAAGTACTGCTGGTGGACGTCCTCGGCGTAGAAGTACGGCGTCTCGCTGGCCGGCCGGACCTCGGTCGTGATCGCCCCGAGACCGCGCCGGGCGAGCTCGTCGCCGTAGATCTTGGTCAGCTCCCGGGCCGTCTGCTCCTGCTCCGGGGTGGTCCAGTAGATGGCCGACCGGTACTGGGTGCCGACGTCGTTGCCCTGGCGCATCCCCTGGGTCGGGTCGTGGACCTCGAAGAACCGCTTCACCAGGTCGGCGTACGGGACCACGGACGGGTCGAACACGACCCGGATCGCCTCGGTGTGGCCGGTGCGCCCGCTGCACACCTCCTCGTACGTCGGGTTCGGGGTGTGGCCGCCGGCGTACCCGACCGACGTCGACCAGACGCCGGGCAGCTGCCAGTAGATCTCCTCGGCCCCCCAGAAGCAGCCGAGCCCGAACACCGCCACCTCGTGACCCTCGGGCACCTCGTCGGTGACGACCGGGGTGTGCAGCACGACGTGCTCGCCCAGCGACCACGGCCGCTCCCCGCGTCCCGCCAGCGCCTGCTCGGCGTCCACCATCTCGGTCTTCCTGCCCAGGCCGAACATCTCTGCTCCTCGTCTCGGAGGGGTCGGTGTGCCTCCAGCATGTCCAACACCGGAGCCCCGCCCAACCTTCCCGGTCCCACCTGCCCCGGGAGTGTGCAGGTTTCCCCGCTCACGCCAACCTGGCGGGCGAGTCCGTCGCCTGGCGGAGGAAACTACCTCCGCCAACCGTCGGTTTCCCCGCTCAGGCGGGGAAACCGACGCGCCCCCCATCCCCTCACCGACGCGTGCGGGACGAGAGCCCCACGACCTCTGGGGCGAGGTGTCGGCGCCCGGTCCGCACCCACGCCGGCGGCAATTCTGGGACCGCCCCTCGCACCGACGCGCGTGGGAGCGGGAGTATCGCCTCGTGCGCGAACAGACCGACCGCCTGCGGCTCCCGCTCGACGTCGACACCACGGCCACTCCGACCCGGCCGGTCGAGGCCGGCCCGAACGCTCCGAACGTGGTCGTCGTGCTCCTGGACGACATGGGTTTCGGGGCGTCGTCGCCGTACGGCGGCCCCTGCGAGATGCCGACCGCCCAGCGCCTGGCCGACGACGGCCTGCGCTACAGCCGCTTCCACGTGACCCCGCTGTGCTCGCCGACCCGGCAGGCGCTGATGACCGGCCGCAACCACCACTCGGTGGGCATGGGGGTCACCAGCGAGATGGCGACACCACTGCCCGGCTACCACGGCTACCGTCCGGCCAGTGCCGCGACGATCGCCCAGATCCTGAGCGGCAACGGCTACTGCACGGCGGCGATCGGCAAGTGGCACCAGACGCCGCCGGTCGAGGTGACGCCGTCCGGGCCGTTCCCGCGCTGGCCGATGGGGGAGGGGTTCGACTTCTTCTACGGGTTCATGGGCGCGGAGATGAACCACTGGTACCCCCAGCTCTACCGCGGGCGCTACGCCTTCGAGCCCGACCGGCTGCCCGAGGACGGCTACCACCTCTCGGAGGACCTGGTCGACCAGGCCATCTCCTGGGTGGAGAACCAGCAAGCGATCACCCCGACCCGGCCGTTCTTCACCTACGTGGCCCTCGGCGCCACTCACGCGCCGTTCCACGTCGCGCCGGAGTGGCGGGAGAAGTACGCCGGCCGCTTCGACGCCGGCTGGGACGTGCAGCGGGAGCAGACCCTGGCCCGACAGAAGGAGCTGGGCATCGTGCCGGACTCGACCGAGCTGGCGCCGTGGGCCGAGGGCGTCCCGCGGTGGGAGGAGCTCGACGAGACCGAGAAGCTCGTCGCCAGCCGGTTCATGGAGACCTACGCCGGGTTCGCCGAGCACGCCGACGCCCAGATCGGTCGGCTCGTCGACGCGCTGGAGGAGATGGAGGTGCTCGACGACACCCTGTTCTTCTACCTGCTCGGTGACAACGGCGCGTCGGGCGAGGGTGGCCCACGGGGGACCTTCCGCGAGCACCTGGTGGGACACGGCGTCCAGGACGACACGGCCGACATGGCGGCCCGGCTGGAGACGCTGGGCGACCCCACCACCTACGCGATCTACCCGGCCGGGTGGGCGCTGGCCATGAACACGCCGTACCCGTGGACCAAGCAGGTCACCCATCTCGGGGGCACCCGCGACGGCATGATCGTGCGCTGGGGCAACGGCATCCAGGCACGGGGGGAGATCCGTCACCAGTGGCACCACGTGATCGACGTCCTCCCCACGATCCTCGAGGCGGCGGGCCTGCCCCACCCCGAGAGCGTCGGCGGCGTCGACCAGCAGCCGATCGAGGGCACCAGCCTGCACTACACCTTCGACGCCCCCGACGCGCCCGACCGGCACGTCACGCAGTACTTCGAGATGGTGGGCAACCGCGGCATCTACCACGACGGCTGGACGGCGGTGACCAGGCACGGCATCCCGTGGGAGATGGTCGACACCCGCGACCGACCCTTCGAGGACGACCGCTGGGAGCTCTACGACCACTCCGAGGACTGGAGCCAGGCCCGTGACCTCGCCGAGCGGCACCCCGAGAAGCTGGCCGAGCTGCGCGAGCTGTTCGTGCGCGAGGCCGAGAAGCACCACGTGTTCCCTCTCGACGACCGGGTCACCGAGCGGGAGAACGCCGACCTCGCCGGCCGGCTCGACCTGCACCTGGGACGCAGCACGCTGTCCTTCGGTCCACGTGTGGGCCGGCTGACCGAGGATGCCGCCCCCAACCTGAAGAACCGCTCGCACGTGATCACCGCAGACCTGGAGGTCATCACCGGCACCTCCGGTGTGGTGGTCGCGCAGGGCGGTCGCTTCGGGGGGTGGTCCCTGTACGCCGTGGACGGTGTCGCGCACTACGCCTACAACCACGTCGGCCGCGACCTCACCGTCGTCCGGGGCGACCGGGTGATCGGCCCCGGACGGCACGACCTCACCGTGCGGTTCGACTACGACGGTGGACCCCCGGGCTCGGGTGCCGACGTACGGCTGGAGGTCGACGGTGAGGAGGTGGGCCGCGGCCGGGTGCCGGTCACCACGGCGTACTACTTCTCCTTCGACGAGACGTTCAACATCGGCGTCGACCCCGGAACGCCGGTGGTCGACGACTACCTGCCGGTGCGCAACCGCTTCCAGGGCCTGATCCACCGGGTGCGCTTCGACCTGGACCACGTGGCCGACCCCGGGGAGCTGAGGGACCGCGTGCGGGGTCCGATGGTCCACCAGTGAGTGGCTGCTGCTCGCCCTCCCGCGACGGGTCGACCGGCCCCGGCGGCGTGGCCGGAGACGACGACAGCCGCGGGCCGGAGGTCACCGGGCTGGTGCAGGTGAGGGGCGGCTACTCGCGCGTGGGCGACGACGACCGGGTCTACCCCGAGGAGTGGCCGGAGCGCGAGGTGCTGCTCGATCCCTTCCGCGTCGCCACCACCGCGACCACCACCGCCGAGTTCGCTGCCTTCGTGGAGGCGACAGGGCACCGCACCGACGCCGAGGTCCTCGGGTCGTCGTTCGTGTTCGCGGGGTTCCTGCCCGACGACTTCGAACCCACCCGGGGCGTGGCGGCCGCTCCGTGGTGGCGGGAGGTGCCCGGTGCCGACTGGGCTCACCCGGAGGGGCCGCAGTCGGACGTCAGTGGTCGCCCCGACCACCCCGTCGTCCACGTGTCGCGGCGCGACGCCACGGCCTACGCCCGTTGGTGCGGTGGCCGACTGCCCACCGAGGTGGAGTGGGAGGTCGCCGCGCGGGGTGGCCTGAAGGGCAGCCCTTTCCCGTGGGGTGATGAGCTCGAGCCCGGGGGCGAGCACCGCATGAACGTGTGGCAGGGGTCCTTCCCGGTGGAGGACACCGGCGCGGACGGGTACCGCGGCACCTGCCCCGTCGACGCGTTCGCCCCCAACGGGTTCGGACTGCACAACACCACCGGCAACGTCTGGGAGTGGTGTTCGGGCCCCTGGGCCGAGGGCCATCCCGATGGCGTCAGCAGGGGCGGCTCCTACCTGTGCCACGCCTCCTACTGCCGGCGTTACCGGGTCACCGGACGCCAGCTGCTCTCTCCCGACTCCAGCGCGGGCAACCTCGGCTTCCGAGTCGCCGTCGGCAGGTGAGCAGGGCTGGCGGGGCCGGCGAGCACGGGCCCTGCCTGGCGGAGTGTCGACACCCGTCAGGGTGATCTGGCGGACGTGTCCAGCAGCGCGCTGAGTAGGGTCTGAGGGGTGAGCCAGGAGCATGCCGACAAGGCCGGCTTCGAGACCCGCGCGATCCACGCGGGCTACGAGCCGGACCCCACGACCGGTGCGGTGATCCCGCCGATCTTCGCGACGTCGACGTACAAGCAGGACGGCGTGGGCGGGCTGCGCGGCGGCTACGAGTACAGCCGCTCCGCCAACCCCACCCGGACCGCGCTCGAGGGCGCGCTCGCCGCCGTCGAGGAGGGGGAGCGGGGCTTCGCCTTCGCCTCCGGCCTCGCCGCCGAGGACACCCTGCTCCGCGCCGTCTGCCGTCCGGGCGACCACGTGGTGATCCCCGACGACGCGTACGGCGGCACGCACCGGCTGTTCGACAAGGTCGAGCAGGCCTGGGGCCTGGCCCACAGCCCCGCGCCGGTCTCCGACGTCGACGCCGTCCGGTCGGCGATCCGGCCTGGGCAGACCAGGCTGGTGTGGATCGAGACGCCCACCAACCCGCTGCTCAACGTCGGCGACATCGAGGCCCTCGCCGCCGTCGCCCACGAGGCCGGCGCGCTGCTCGTCGTCGACAACACCTTCGCCTCGCCGTACCTGCAGACGCCGCTGGCGCTCGGGGCCGACGTGGCGCTGCACTCCACGACCAAGTACGTCGGTGGCCACTCCGACGTGGTCGGCGGCGCCCTGGTGGTGCGCGACCTCGAGCTGGCCGAGCAGGTGGGCTACCACCAGAACGCGATGGGAGCCGTGCCCGGCCCCTTCGACGCCTTCCTGACCCACCGGGGCCTGAAGACCCTGGGCGTCCGCATGGACCGCCACTGCGACAACGCCGAGGCGGTCGTCGAGTTCCTGTCCGGCCACGAGGCGGTCACCCAGGTGATCTACCCCGGCCTGCCCGAGCACCCGGGCCACGCCGTGGCCGCCCGCCAGATGAGGCGGTTCGGCGGGATGGTGTCCTTCCGGGTGGCCGGCGGCGAGGAGCAGGCGCTGCGGCTGTGCGACCGGACGCGGGTCTTCATCCTCGGGGAGTCGCTGGGCGGCGTCGAGAGCCTGGTCGAGCACCCCGGCCGGATGACCCACGCCAGCGTCGCCGGCACCGACCTCGAGGTGCCCGCCGACCTGGTGCGGCTCAGCGTCGGCATCGAGACCGCCGCCGACCTGGTCGCCGACCTGCAGCAGGCGCTCGGTGACTGACCAGGCCGTCGTCTGCGTGGACTTCGGCTCGACCTTCACCAAGGCCTCCCTCGTCGACCTGGCCGCCGGCCGGATCGTGGCCTCCGCGGACCACCCGACCACCATCGGCACCGACGTCCTCGACGGGTACGCCGCCTGCCTCGACGCCCTCGCGGCGCAGGACGGCCGGGCAGCGACGGCCGACGTGCTGGCCTGCTCGAGCGCGGGCGGCGGGCTGCGCATCGCCGTCGTCGGCAACGAGGAGCTGGTCACCGCCGAGGCCGGCCGCCGGGTCGCACTGTCCAGCGGCGGCAAGGTCGTCGCGGTCCACGCCGTCGCGTCGCGCGTGCCCGAGCGTGCGCTGGAGCGCGTGTTGGGGCACACGCGGCCGGACGTCGTGCTGCTGACCGGCGGGACCGACGGCGGCAACAGCGCGTCGCTGGTCGAGGGTGCCCGGGCGCTGGTCGACGCCGGATGGGGCGGGCCGGTCGTCGTCGCCGGCAGCTCGGACGGGCAGGGCGAGGTACGGGCGCTGTTCGACCCCGCCGGGACGCCGTACGTCCTGACCGACAACGTGGTGCCCCGGATCGGGGTGCTGGCGCCCGACGGGGCGCGCGCGGCGATCCGCGAGATGTTCCTGGAGCACGTGATCGGCGGGAAGCACCTCAGCGCGAGCGACGACTTCCGGCGGATGGTCCGCGGCGCCACCCCCGACGTGGTCCTGGCCGGGGTCGAGCTGCTGGCACGCGGCCTGGACGAGGCCCGGCCGGGGGCGGGCGACGTGGCCGTCGTCGACGTCGGCGGCGCCACCACCGACGTCCACTCCGTGGTCGCGATCGACCCCGAGGATGCTGGCCTCTCCCGCGAGGTCGTCGCCGTCACCCCGGTCACCCGCACCGTCGAGGGCGACCTCGGCATGCGCTGGTCGGCGCCGACGACCGTCGAGGCGACCGGTCTCGACGAGCTCGCCGCCTACGCCGCCACACTGCCGGACCGCCCGGGCCACCTCCCGGCCGACGACCACGAGGCCGACGCCGACGAGCGGATCGCCACGGCAGCGGTCGGGCTCGCGCTGCGCCGTCATGCCGGGCGGGCCAAGGTCGTGGTGTCGCCGGAGGGGCGGGTGGTCGAGCGCACCGGCAAGGACCTGCGCGAGGTGGAGCTCCTCGTGGGCTCGGGCGGTGTGCTGCGCCACGGCCGCGAGGGGGTGGCCGACCGGGTGCTCGCCGGCAGCCTGGGCGACGACGTCGAGGGGGGCTGGCAGCTCCCGCGGGCACCGCGCGTGGTCGTCGACACCGAGTACGCGCTGTGCGCGATCGGCCTGCTCGCAGCCGGCCACCCCGACGCGGCCCACCGGTTGGCCCGGCGGCTCGCCGAGGCTGAGTAGCCTGTCGGGGTGGAGAGCGAGGCAGGCCCGGACCAACCCGACGAGGGGTCGTCGCGCCGTCGGCTGCCGCTCCGGCGGAGCCGGATCCAGAGCCACGAGGAGGGGCTCGCCGAGCGGCTGGCCCAGCAGTGGTCCCTCGCGCGAGCTGACCGCCACACCGACCCGCTGCCGATCCAGTCGGGGCCCAGCAACTTCTCGCGCGCCCAGGTGCCGTTCGGCGTCGACCTGGCCGCTGCTTGGGCCTGGCGGTTCCTGGTCATCGCCGCCGCGGGCTACCTCGTCTTCCGGGTGATCGGCTTCCTCGCGGTCATCGCCCTCCCGATCGCTGTCTCGCTGCTGATCGCGGCCCTCGTGGCGCCGCTGGTCCGGCTGCTGTCGCGGGGTCTGCCCCCCAAGCTGGCCGCGGCCCTGGTGGTGATCGGCGGACTGCTGTCCGTGGCGCTGCTGCTCACGTTCGTCGGCCAGCAGGTCGCGACCGGCGCGTCCGACCTCGCCGACTCGGTCGTCCAGGGCATCGGCCGGATCCGCGACTGGCTGGAGAACGGCCCGCTCCAGGTGAGCGACTCCCAGCTCGACGGCTACCTGTCCGAGGTACAGCGCACGATCTCGGAGAGCACCCGCGAGGGAGGCGTGTTCACCCGGATCGGCGAGGTCGGCACGGCCGTCGGTCACGTGGTGGCCGGCTTCTTCATCGTGCTGTTCGCGACGTTCTTCTTCATCGCCGACGGTGACCGGATCTGGGCGTGGACGGTGCGGATCGCGCCCCGAGCAGCCCGCGAGAAGGTCGACAGCAGTGGTCGCGTGGCGTGGCGGAGCCTCACCCAGTTCGTCCGCGCCACCGTCCTGGTCGCCGCGGTCGACGCCATCGGCATCATGATTGTCGCCGCTGTGCTCGGCGTCCCGTTCGTGCTCGCGATCGGCGTGCTGGTCTTCCTCGGCGCCTTCGTCCCCATGATCGGCGCCACCATCGCCGGAACCGTGGCGGTGCTGGTGGCGCTCGTCGACCAGGGCCCGCTCACGGCCCTGCTGATGCTCGGCGGCGTGATCGCGGTCCAGCAGATCGAGGGCCACGTGCTGCAGCCGTTCCTGATGGGTCGCTTCGTGTCCGTGCACCCGCTCGGCGTGATCGTCGCCATCGGCTGCGGCGTCCTCGTCGCGGGCATCGCGGGCGCGCTCATCGCCGTACCGCTGGCCTCTGCGGTCAACGCCGTCGTCCAGCACCTGGCCGCCGACACCGACGTCGGCGAGGACCCCATCGCGGAGGATGATCACTCACCGGGGGAGCCACCCGACGACGGGGACGAGGAGGAGGATCCCGGTGACTGACCTGCCCACGCCCGAGGAGCTCGACGCCGCCCGGCAGCTGCTCGACGGGGTGTCGGTGGTGACCCCGATGGAGGAGTCGCGCTGGCTGTCCGCCCTGACCGGCGGGCAGGTGCTGCTGAAGTGCGAGAACCTCCAGCGCACCGGATCGTTCAAGACCCGCGGCGCCTACGTCCGGATCGCCCGGCTCTCCGAGGAGGAGCGGGCCCGCGGCGTGGTGGCGGCGTCGGCCGGCAACCACGCCCAGGGGGTGGCCCTCGCCGCCCAGATGCTCGGCATCAAGGCCACCGTGTTCATGCCGGAGGGTGCGCCCATCCCGAAGGAGAAGGCGACCAGGGGGTACGGCGCCGACGTCGTGCTGCACGGCCGCTACCTCGAGGACGCACTGGTCCGGGCCCGCGCGTTCGCCGACGAGACCGGCGCCGTGCTCATCCACCCCTTCGACCACGTGGACATCGTCGCCGGCCAGGCCTCCGCCGGGCTGGAGATCGTCGAGCAGGCGCCCGACGTCGAGACGGTGCTGGTGCCGACCGGCGGCGGCGGGCTGCTCTCCGGCATCGCCCTCGCGGTCAAGGCCCACCGGCCCGACGTCCGCGTCGTGGGGGTGCAGGCCGAGGGCGCAGCGGCGTTCCCCGGATCGCTCTCGCAGGGCTCACCGCAGGCGCTGGAGTCGATGCAGACGATGGCCGACGGCATCGCGGTGGGGTGCCCGGGCGAGGTCACGTTCGCCTGTGTCCGCGACCACGTCGACGAGATCGTCACCGTCTCCGAGGAGTCGCTGTCGCAGGCGCTGCTGGCCCTGCTGGAGCGCGCCAAGCTGGTCGTAGAGCCCGCCGGTGCAGCAGCGGTCGCCCGGATCCTCGACGAGCCGCTCGCCCACGGCGGCCGGACCGTCGCGGTGATCTCCGGCGGCAACATCGACCCGCTGCTGCTCAGCAAGGTGATCCGGCACGGCCTGGCGGCCGGCGGCCGCTTCCTCTACCTGCGGGTGTGCATCCCCGACGTCCCCGGCGGGCTCGCGCGGCTGCTGGCCGAGCTGGGCGAGATGGGCGCCAACATCCTGGAAGTCGCCCACGAGCGGATCTCCCCCTCGCTCAGCATCGACGAGGTCGAGGTGCGGCTGCAGATGGAGACCCGTGGCGAGCCCCACGCCGAGCAGGTCCTCGCCCGGCTGCGGGAGCGCGGCTACTCCGTCTACGAGTGACTCCGGACGTACGTCGACCGGGCACCGTGCGGCGGCACGGGCACCCGGTCGACGGGTGACGGTGGGTCAGTCGGTGAACGGCACGGCGTCGAGGATCTCGATCCGCTGGGTGCGGCCGTTGGGGGCCTCGAACTCGACGGTCTCGCCCTTCCGGGCGCCGTTGAGAGCGGCGCCGAGCGGCGACTGCGGGGAGAAGACCTCGAAGTCGTCCCCCTCGTAGTCGTCCTCGATCTCGCGGGCGCCCATGAGGAACTTCTCGTCCTCGTCGTCGCCGGCGTAGCGGTAGGTGACCAGCTTGCCCGGCGCCACGACACCGTCGTCGTCGGGCGCGTCGGTGTCGGCGGTCTCGAGCATCTCCTCGAGCTGGCGGATCGAGGCCTCGATCTTGCCCTGCTCGTCCTTGGCGGCGTGGTAGCCGCCGTTCTCCTTCAGGTCGCCCTCGTCGCGGGCAGAGCTGATCCGCTCGATGACCTCCTGGCGGCGGGGCCCGCGAAGGTCCTCGAGCTCGGCGGAGAGCCGGTCGAACGTCTTCTTGGTCAGCCAGACCGAGGTCGGCTGGGCGGACTGCGTCATGGGTGGTGCTCACTTCCTGCGGGACACGCTGTGCCTGACAAAAGGAAAACCCGCCGGACCGCATGTTGTGGTCGGCCCTGCGGGATGTTCGTTGCCACCACACTAACAAGAGAACCCACATCACGGCCACGGCGGACGGTGTGCGCGCGCCTCAGCGGGGCCGGGGTTGGCCCTCCGCGGTGCAGCCGATCAGGGTGACCGCGGTGGCGCGTCGCTCGGTGCGCACGGAGACGTCGTTGCTGCCGTCGACGGGCTCGAACGCGACCTCGCCGACGGTCGTGTGGTCCTCGGCCACGGCGCGCACCACACAGCTCGCGGCCACGGCGTCCTCGAGGGCGACCGAGACGGTGGCGGTGGCCTCGTGGTCGTCGACCACCGCCCAGGTCACCAGCTCAGACCGCACCGGCGGGGTCGCGTGGAACCACGCCGCCCACGCCAGCCAGCCGAGGGACGCCACCACGACCGCCACGACCGTGCCGACGAGCACGCGCCGGCGTCCGGGCGACGGAGCGCCGTAGCGGTCCGTCAGGCCCGGTGGGGCGGTCGCCGGAGTCATGTCCCCATCCTCTCAGGGCCGCGTCTCCCTAGACTGCGCGGTATGTCGCAGCACCTCCCCCCGGGCGACGGGTCACGCCCCCGTGCCGGCTACCGGCTGATGCACGTCCACGCCCACCCCGACGACGAGTCCAGCAAGGGCGCTGCGTCGACCGCGCGCTACGTCGCCGAGGGCGTCGACGTCCACGTCGCCACCTGCACGGGTGGCGAGCGCGGGTCGATCCTCAACCCGAAGATGGACCGGCCCGACATCCTCGAGAACATCACCGAGGTGCGTCGGCAGGAGATGGAGCGGGCCCGCGACATCCTCGGCATCACCCAGGACTGGCTCGGCTTCGTGGACTCCGGCTGGCCGGAGGGCGACCCGAAGCCACCACTGCCGGAGGGCTGCTTCGCGCTGGTCCCCGTCGAGGAGGCCGCCGAGCCGCTGGTCCGGCTGATCCGCTCGTTCCGGCCGCATGTCCTGACGACGTACGACGAGCGCGGCGGCTACCCGCACCCCGACCACGTCATGTGCCACAAGATCTCCGTGGCGGCGTTCGAGGCGGCGGGCGACCCGGAGCGCTACCCCGACGCCGGCGAGCCCTGGCAGCCGCTCAAGCTCTACTACCACCACTCGTTCAACCGGCCCCGGATGCAGGCCATCCACGACGCGATGGTCGCCCACGGCCTGGAGTCGCCGTGGGAGGAGCGGCTCAAGGAGTGGAAGCCGGAGCCGGAGTGGGACGCGCGGATCACCACGCGGGTGCCGTGCAGCGAGTACTTCGGCGTCCGGGACCAGGCGCTGCTGGCCCACGCCACCCAGATCGACCCGGACGGGTTCTGGTTCGCGGTGCCGCGGGAGATCCAGGAGCAGGTCGCCCCGACCGAGGACTTCGAGCTCGTCACCAGTCACGTCGACGCGCCCACGCCGGAGGACGACCTGTTCGCCGGCATCCCGGCGCCCGAATGAGCCCTGCCACCTGGTTTCGAGGCGGCCGACCGGCCGCCCCGCGGCCTCGGGTCCGCCGCGGCCCCTCGACCTCCACGTCCCACGTCGCCGGCACTCCCCAGCTCGTGGCGCCAACTGGGCGATGAGACAATGGCGGCATGCTGCTGACGACCGCCCTGCCGCTCCTCGAGGCCGTCGAGGAGGGCCCGGCGCCCGAGGACGTCAAGGCCGGCTGGACCGCCTTCGCGCTGTTCCTGCTGCTCTGCCTCGCCCTGGTCTTCCTCGCGTTCAGCCTGGTCAAGCAGCTCCGCAAGGCACAGGCGGCCAAGGACGCCGGCGTCTACGGCGACCAGCCCGTCACGAGCGAGAGCGACGACGCCGAGGTGGCCGACGACAACGGCACGGCGGCCCAGCACGACGAGCCGCCCCGCGCCTGACGGTTCAGACCTTCTCGACCCGCACCAGGCAGTCCCACGCCGTGCGAGCCGGCTCGCCGGCGTGCTCGTGGTGGTCGCCGCTCGGCGCGACCTGGCGGGCGACCCGCCCGGCGCGGACGACGTGCAGCGGTCGGCCGTCGAGGTCGTCGAGCACGTCCTCGGCCGTCACCAGCACCGACGGGTCCTGGGGTCCGCCGGTCCCCTCGGTCAGGTTGGTCGAGTCGTGGGCCACCCACACCAGGGTGCCGCCGGGGCGCAGCGCGTCGTACGCCGCCGTGACCGCCGCCCGGCGGGCCCCGGCGGGGAGCTGCAGGTAGGCGATGACGACCAGGTCGACCGGCTCGGGCGCTGTCCAGGCTGTCGCGTCGGCGCGGACCCACGTGACCACCGTGTCACCGGCGAGCCGGGCGCCCTTGTCCAGGGCCACTTGTGAGAAGTCGACGGCCGTGACCGTCCAGCCGCGCCGCGCCAGCCAGATCGCGTTCCGGCCCTCGCCCGCGGCCAGGTCGACCGCGGTCCCGGGGGGCAGGTCGGCGCACTCGGCCGCCACGAACCGGTTCGGCTCCGCCGACCACACCAGCTCGGTCGCGGCGTAGCGCTCGTCCCAACCTTCGGCGTCCACACGCCGATTCAACCAGCAGTGTCGTGGTCGAGGAGGCCCGGCAGACAGGCGGGTTGCTGTCGGCGTACGTCGGCGGACCGTCCCCGGTACGGGTGGTTTCGAGCCTTTCGAGACGGGCCTGACGGCCCTCCTCAAGGACCAACGGTGCAGAGCAACCTCCTCGACCACCGCTGGTACCCGGCCGCTGAGTCGGTGGTTGAGGAGGGCCGGCAAGGCCCGTCTCGAAACCACCGTGGGAGGTGGGTGGGGCCGACGTCCGCCGTGGGGGACGCCGCCCGGGGACAGGTCGCTGCGAGACGACGGGCGAGTCCGCCTTCGACACCCGAGGGCGGATCCTCCGGCGACGGCTCAGCGCTCGGGTGGGCCTGCGGGGCCGATCGGTCCGGACGCGCGTGACCGCATGTGCGCGAGCGGCCTCGGCGGGTCGTCGAGCGGGCTGGCCAGGGCGACCTCGTCCATCGCGTCGAGGATGTTGCGCAGGTTGATCAGCAGGGCGCCCTGGATGGGCCACCGGAGCGACGTCGGCTTCCGGGTCAGGTCGCCGACCAGGTCCTGCAGCTCCTTCCGGACGACGTGGATCTGGTCGGCGTCTGCCTCCGCGATGGCGTGGCCCGCCTCCGTGAGCAGACGGGTCCACGCGTGTGCGAACGGCGGCTCCCACTCCTCACGCGGACCTGCCGGCCCGCCGAGGGTGTGGGCCATGCTGCGGGTCTCCGCCACCGCCTGCTCCATCCGGTGCAGGAGGTCGTCCCACAGTCGTGGGTCCCGGAACTGGCCGGCCGAGCGCCGCGGGTTCATCCGCGCACTCTCGCGGGCCTGCCTCACCAGCGACCACGCCTCGTCGATCTCGGCGTCGATGTCCCGCGTCCGCTCCACCCACGCGTCCACGTCGGTCCCGGCGCCCGACGCGAGGCTGGAGGCGATGTCCGTGAGCAGCTCGCCGATCCGGTCGTCGATCCGGTTGAGCGAGAAGATCGCCGTACGCCGCAGCAACGGCGGCCAGACGGCGACGTTGACCAGCAGTCCCACGCCGATGCCGATGCCGGTGTCGAGGAGGCGCAGGAACAGCCGCATGTCGTCGGTGAAGCCGGTGGTGAGCACCACCAGCCCGGTCGTCGCGATCGTGGTCGCCTCGGTGCCGAACCACCGCAGCGACCCGAGCACCAGCCCCACCGCCAGCAGGATCGCCACGCCGGCCGTGCTCAGGCCGAACACGTGTCCCACGGCCGCCGCGAGCAGGACCGCGATGACCGCTGCCGCCACCTGGCGCATCCCCTGCGAATAGGTGCGGTAGACGGTCGCGTGGACGACCAGCAGCGCCGACCAGGGCGCCAGGAAGGGCTGGGGCAGGTCCAGGACCGAAGCCGCCAGCACCCAGGCGACCACGGCCGCGACCACCGTCTTCGTGAGCTGCGTGACGTCGTTCCAGAAGATCGGGTCACGCATCCGCCGGGACAGGGCACCCTTCATGCACCTGACACTAGGAGCGGAGGGAACGACCGAACAGGTGGAGTCACCCGCGTGCGGGTCAGGTGGCCGGTCGCAGGACGCAGCGGAAGCCGAGGTGGCTGGTCGAGGTGTCGGCCGTCTGCGGCTGCCGGGCGGCCGGGCGGTAGCGGAGGCAGTAGTCGGGGGAGCAGAGGTGGGAGCCGCCCTTGATCACCAGCTGAGTGGCCGACGCCCGGTCCGTGGGGGCCGGTCCGCAACACGCGGGGGTGGTGCGCGCCGGCGCCCGTGTGGACGCCCGGTGGTCGGAGGTGAACGCGGAGCCGGTCCACTCCCACACGTTGCCGCACACGTCGACCAGCCCGTACCCGTTCGGGGGGAAGGACCCCACCGGCGAGGTGCGGCCGTGGCCGGGAGGCCGCAGGTCCAGGTGCGGGAACTCGCCCTGCCACGTGTTGGCCATCCTCCGCCCGTCCACGGTGAAGCCCTCGCCCCAGGCGTACGTCGCGCCGTCGAGGCCGCCGCGGGCGGCATGCTCCCACTCGGCCTCGGACGGCAGCTCCTTGCCCGCCCAGGCGGCGTACGCCGCCGCGTCGGCGTGACTCACGTGCACGACGGGGTGCTGCTCGCGGCCGTGCACCGTCGAGCCGGGTCCGTCGGGGTGTCGCCACTGGGCGCCCGGCACCCACGACCACCAGGCGCGGACGTCGTGGAGCGGGACCGGGTGGCCCGGCGGCGTGAACACCAGCGAGCCGGGCACCAGCTGGTCGTCGGAGGCGTCGGGGAACTCCTCGAGGGTGGGCGCGACCTCGGCGGTGGTGACGTGCCCCGTGCCGGCGACGAACCTGCCGAACTCCTGGTTGGTCACGGGGTGGTGGTCCACCCACACGCCGGGCACCGTCCGCCGGTGGGCAGGGCGCTCCTCGGGGTAGTGCTCGTCGCTGCCCATCCGGAACTCCGCCCCCGCCACCCAGACCATGTCGGGGCGCGGTGCTGCCGCAGGTGCACTCACACCTGCAGCACACCCGGCGCCGGCGCGTGCCCGCGCCACCCGGAACGGGTCATCGGTGCGTTGCCCCGTCCGTTCCGGGTGAGGGGGCGGCCGGGCGGGGCGTCGTAGGTTCGCGAGGTCTCGGGCTCCACAGACCACCGACGGGGGGACCCCATGACCGCCGACCGCCACGCTCGCACGATGCTTCCGATCCCGGATCGCCCCGCTGTCGGGTTGACGACGTACGACGCGAAGGACCCGGACACCGACTTCCCACCGATCGAGCCGCTCACGCCGCCGGCGGGCGCGCCGAACGTCCTCGTCATCCTGCTCGACGACGTCGGGTTCGGCGCGTCGAGCACGTTCGGCGGTCCGTGCGAGACGCCGACGGCCGACCGTCTGGCTCGTGGTGGCCTCCGCTACAACCGCTTCCACACCACCGCCCTGTGTGCGCCCACCCGGCAGGCGTTGTTGACCGGGCGCAACCACCACTCGGTCGGGATGGGCAGCATCACCGAGACGGCGACCTCCGCACCGGGCAACAGCTCGCTGCGTCCCAACACCAAGGCGCCGCTGGCCATGACGCTCAAGCTCAACGGCTACTCGACGGCGCAGTTCGGCAAGTGCCACGAGGTACCGGTCTGGCAGAGCTCGCCGTTGGGACCGTTCGACGCGTGGCCCTCGGGCGGCGGCGGGTTCGAGACGTTCTACGGGTTCATCGGCGGGGAGAACAACCAGTGGGACCCGGCGCTCTACGACGGCACGACGCCGGTCGAGCCGCCCGCCACCCCGGAGGAGGGCTACCACCTCACCGAGGACCTGGCCGACCGGGCGGTGAGCTGGATGCGGCAGCAGAAGGCGCTGATGCCCGACAAGCCGTTCTTCGTCTACTTCGCGCCGGGCGCGACCCACGCTCCGCACCACGTGCCACCGGAGTGGATCGAGAAGTACGTCGGCCGGTTCGACGACGGGTGGGACGTGCTGCGCGAGCGCACCCTCGCCCGGCAGAAGGAGCTCGGCGTGGTCCCGGAGGACACCGAGCTGACGGCCCGCCACGACGAGATCCCGGCCTGGGAGGACATGCCCGAGGAGATGAAGCCCGTCCTGGCCCGGCAGATGGAGGTGTACGCCGCCTTCCTGGAGCACACCGACCACCACGTGGGTCGCCTGATCGATGCGCTGGAGGACCTGGAGGTCCTCGACGACACGATCGTCTACTACATCGTCGGCGACAACGGTGCCTCGGCCGAGGGCACCGTCAACGGCGCGTTCAACGAGATGGCCAACTTCAACGGCATGGCCGCGCTGGAGACGCCGGAGTTCATGCTGAGCAAGATGGCGGAGTTCGGCTCCCCGAGCTCCTACAACCACTACTCGGTCGGCTGGGCATGGGCGATGTGCTCCCCGTTGCAGTGGACCAAGCAGGTGGCCTCGCACTGGGGCGGCACCCGCAACGGCACCATCGTCCACTGGCCCAAGCGGATCGAGGACGCCGGCGGCCTGCGCTCGCAGTTCACCCACGTCATCGACCTCGCGCCCACGATCCTCGAGGCCGCCGGCCTGCCGGAGCCGACCATGGTCAACGGCGTGCAGCAGTCGCCGATCGAGGGCACCAGCATGCTCTACACGTTCGACGACCCGGACGCGCGCGAGCGCCACGACCTCCAGTACTTCGAGATGTTCGGCAACCGCGGCATCTACCACCGCGGCTGGAGCGCCGTGACCAAGCACAAGACGCCGTGGCTGCTCGTGGACCCGCACATGGCGCCCTTCGACGACGACGCGTGGGAGCTCTACGACGGCGCCGGCGACTTCAGCCAGGCGCGCGACCTGTCCGCCGAGCACCCGGAGAAGCTGGCCTCGCTCCAGCGGCTCTGGCTGATCGAGGCGGCCAAGTACGGCGTCCTGCCGCTCGACGACCGCAGCGGCGAGCGGCTCAACCCGGACCTGGCGGGGCGTCCGACCCTGATCCGGGGCACGTCCCAGATGTTCTTCCCGGGGATGGGGCGGCTGTCGGAGAACAGCGTGGTCAACGTCAAGAACAAGTCGTTCTCGCTCACGGCGGAGATCGACGTGCCGCCGGGCGGCGTCACCGGCGTGATCATCGCCCAGGGAGGCCGGTTCGGGGGCTGGGCGGTCTACGTGAAGCCGGACGGCAGGCTCACCTTCGTCTACAACGTGCTCGGCATCCAGTCGTTCACCACGACCGCCGAGTCGCCGATCCCGGCAGGCAACCACCAGGTCCGGATGGAGTTCGCCTACGACGGAGGCGGGCTCGCCAAGGGAGGCGACGTCACGCTGTTCCACGACGGTGAGGAGGTCGCCCGAGGCCGGGTCGAGGCGACCCAGCCGATGGTCTTCTCCGCCGACGAGACCACCGACATCGGCTACGAGTCCGGCACGCCGGTGAGCACCGACTACACCACGCGTGAGTCACGCTTCACCGGACGGCTGCACTGGGTCCAGCTCGACCTCGGGACCGACGACCACGACCACTTCATCGACCCCGAGGAGCGGCTCCGCGTCGCGCTGTCGCGGCAGTGACCCGCCACGTGCGCCGTTCCGACCTTTTTCGGGGGCACGCCGGGCTCGCTAGCCTGCTCCGAACCGGACGGAGCCGAGCTCGGGGAGTGGTGGGCGATGAGTGTGGTGCTCGTGGGTGTCGACGGGAGCGATGCGAGCACCCGGGCGGTGGAGTTCGCGAGCACGCGGGCCGAGCAGCTCGGGCTGTCGCTGTGCGTGGTGCACGTGATCCCGTGGTCGCCGTACTCCTTCAACACCCCCGGCGAGAACGAGCGCCGCCACCAGGCCAAGGAGCAGGAGATCCGGGCCGCGACCGAGCAGCTGCTCGACCCGATGGTCGAGCTGGGCAGCAGCCACGGCGTCGCGACCGAGGGCGTCGTGCGGCACGGCGACCCGGTCGACCTGGTCATCGACATCGCGGAGGAGAAGGGTGCCGTGCAGATCGTGGTGGGGCGTACCGGGGACAGCCGGATGAGGCAGGCCGTGTTCGGGAGCATCCCCGGGCACCTGGTGCAGGCCGCACCCGTACCCGTGACGGTGGTGCCGTGATGAGCGCCTCCGCCGAGGTGGTCGCCATGACCTTCGCCGACTCGTTCAACGCCGTGCTCGACAAGATCACCGAGATCGTCTTCTACTCGGTGACGATCAACGGGGCGGAGCTGCCGCTCATCGTGGTCTGGCTGATCGTCGCCGCGGTGTTCTTCACCATCTACCTGGGGTTCCTCAACGTCCGGGGGTTCAAGCACGCGATCGACCTGGTGCGTGGCCAGTACTCCAAGCCCGACGACGCCGGTGAGGTCTCGCACTTCCAGGCACTCGCCACCGCGGTCTCCGGGACGGTGGGCCTCGGCAACATCGCCGGCGTCGCGGTGGCGATCTCGCTGGGCGGGCCGGGGGCGACGTTCTGGATGATCCTCGCGGGCTTCCTGGGCATGTCCACCAAGCTCGCCGAGTGCACGCTGGGCGTGAAGTACCGGCACTACCACCCCGACGGGTCGGTCTCCGGCGGTCCCATGTACTACCTCCGGGACGGCGTGGCGAAGCTCGGCCTCCCGGGGCTCGGCAAGGTGCTGGCGGCGGCCTTCGCAGTGTTCTGCATCCTCGGCTCCCTGGGCGGGGGCAACATGTTCCAGTCCAACCAGGCGACCCTGCAGCTGCTCGACGTCGCCGGGGTGGACGAGTCCAACAAGGGAGCGGCGTTCGCGATCGGCGGCGTGTTCGCCCTCCTGGTCGGGCTGGTGATCATCGGCGGCATCAAGAGCATCGCCCGCGTCACCGAGAAGGTCGTGCCGTTCATGGCGGTCCTCTACGTCACGGCGTGCCTGGTCGTGATCTTCGGCAACCTCGAGAACGTCCCGACCGCCTTCGGCCAGATCGTGAGCGGCGCGTTCACGCCCGAGGGCATCGCCGGCGGCTTCATCGGCGTGCTCATCGTCGGGTTCCAGCGGGCGGCCTTCTCCAACGAGGCCGGGGTCGGCTCCGCCTCCATCGCGCACTCGGCGGTCAAGACCGAGGAGCCCTCGACCGAGGGGCACGTCGCCCTGCTGGAGCCGTTCATCGACACCATCGTGATCTGCACGATGACGGCGCTCACGATCGTGATCACCGGCGTGTGGAACGACCCGGAGGCAGCGGACGGCGACGGGGTGCGCCTCACCTCGAGCGCGTTCGAGACCGTGATCCCGTGGTTCCCGAACGTGCTCGCCCTGGCCGTCGTGCTGTTCGCCCTCTCCACGATGCTCTCCTGGTCCTACTACGGCATGAAGGCGACCGGCTACCTGTTCGGCGACAACGCGACGGCGGAGAACGTCTACAAGGTGGTGTTCTGCATCTTCACCGTGCTGGGCGCCGGCGCCGCCCTCGACTCGGTGCTCGGCTTCTCCGACGCCGCCATCTTCTTGATGTCGGTCCCGAACGTGATCGGCCTCTACCTGCTGGCCCGAGTGCTCAAGCGTGAGCTGACCGGCTACCGCGAGCGGGTGCGCACCGGGGAGTTCGCCAAGGTCACGTAGTCAGGCTGACCCGTGGCAGGGCTCCGACCACCCGGTGCATCGTCATTCGCTGCGCGACGGGAGCTGCGGGATCAGCCATCCGAGGAAGTCGGACGGACTGCGGGTCTGCATCCACACGCTGCCGGGTCCGGTGAACGTCGCGACGAGACCCTCGCCGGAGAGCAGCGTGGACTTCCAGCGGCCGACCTTGCTGACCTCGTACCCGACGCCCTGCTCGAAGGCCACGACGTGTCCGGTGTCGACCTTGAGGACCTCCCCTGCGCCGAGCGTCCGTTGCTCGATCGCGCCGAAGCTGGACACGAGCATGTCGCCGGCCCCGGAGCATCGCAGCAGGAAGAGACCCTCGCCGGAGAAGAAGGTCTTTCCCCCGCCCCACTTGGTGTCGACCTCGATGTCCGGGCTCGACGCGAGCCAGGAGCCGGACTGGACGAGCAGCGTCTGCCCGCTGAGGGGGAGGTCGATGATGTCGCCGGGCAGGGTCGGGGAGAGCGTCAGCTCTCCGCCGCCCGGGGCGCGGAAGGTGTTGACGAAGAAGCTCTCGCCGCCGAGCACCGAGCGCCGCAGGCCCTTCATGATCCCGCCCTGGGCCTTGGTCTCGATCTCGACCCCGCCGGACATGCTGGTCATGGCTCCGGCCTCCGCCTTGACCTCCTCGCCCGGTGACAGGGTGAGGACGGCCAGGGCGAACGACGGTGTGTGCCTGATGTCGACGTGCATGCGTGACCTCTCGTGTCAGGGGGCCGTCCCGCGGGTCAGCGGCTGCCGAAGAAGGCGTTGGCCCGGTCGTTGTACAGCAGGGAGAGCGTCACCGCCGCCACCACGATCGAGATGAGCGCCTCGCCCAGCTGGTGGGTCCCGAAGGCGAACAGGACGTAGACGGCGCCGGCGATCCGGATGGCCATGAGCACCGCGATCAGCGTCCGCATCGCGTTGGACCCGCCGCCGAGGGCGAAGGCGACCGTGACGGTGATCAGCCCCAGCACGATGGAGACGACCGCGATGGTCACCAGCGTGCCGCTGTCGGCGTCCGTGAGGTCCTCGAGCGCGTCACTGCTCGAGAAGAACCAGAGGCTGATGCCGCCGATGATGTCGACGAGACCCGAGATCGTGGCGAGGACGACGACGGTGGTGACGGTCCAGGGCCTGGACTCGGTGGCTGGTGTGGACATCGGAGCTCCCCTTGCCTGCGGGACCCCAGCGGCCCCACCCACCGACCAGACTGGCCGTCACCGTCCTGGCGGGCATCCTCCATCGCGGACGACGTCAGCCCGGGGAGCGGGCAGCCGGTGACCGCGCGGTCTGCCGTGCGCTAGGTACAAGTACCGATAGCGGCTGGCACCTCCGATCCGGGACCGTGACCTAGAGAGATCACGCACTGAGGGGGAGGAAGTGCGATGAGTCGACGCCGCCGCCGAGCCAGGGACCAGGTCTCCAGATCGCGAGTGGTCCAGGCGAAAGCGCTTCGTCGACGTGCGCGTCGCGCTCGCCGGGGGCCCGCGGCTCAGACGGCGGCTGCTGCCTCGGCGGTCGCGGCCGTTGCGGCGACGTTCGCCGGGATCGGGACGCCCGCTTCCACAGGTGCTCCCATGACCACCTCTGGGCAGGCGTTCAGTGGTGCTCTTGGCGCGACAGGGGGTGTCACCACCCGCGCCCTGCGGGCGCTGTGCGACAACCCGCACAACCCTGGTAGCTGGCCCGACGGGTTGGTGGATGTCGGGGGCACGCTGTTCTTCAGTGCGGATGATGGTGTTCACGGCGACGAGCTGTGGAAGACCGACGGGTCGGCGACGGGGACAGTCCTGGTCAAGGACATTCTTCCCGGGCGCAACTACGGCTACTTCCAGTCGATGACCGACGTCGGCGGGACGCTCTTCTTCACGGTCGACGATCGTGTTCACGGCCAGGAGTTGTGGATGTCGGACGGCACCGAGACCGGCACCGCCTTGGTCAAGGACATTGTTCCCGGGAACGACAGTAGTTACCCCCGGAACCTGACCGCGGTCGGAGGAAGACTGTTCTTCACCGCCGAAGACAGCGACTTCGGTCGGGAGCTCTGGATGTCGGACGGCACGGAGGCCGGCACCGTCGTGGTCAAGGACATTCATCCCGGGGACTACCACAGCAGTCCGGGCTGGCTGACCGATGTCGGCGGGACGCTGTACTTCACCGCCGAGGACGGCGTGCACGGTCAGGAGCTGTGGCGGTCCGACGGCACCCCTGACGGAACCGTGCTGGTCAAGGATGTCCGTCCGGACGCCCTGTCCGGTGCTCCGAGCTCCTTGGAGAATGTCGGAGGCACCCTGTTCTTCACCTCCCAGGACGGCGTCAACGGCCGTGAGCTGTGGGCTTCGGACGGCACCGAGGCGGGGACCGTCCTGGTCAAGGACATCCGGGCCGGCGGGCCGAGTAACCCGGGCTCCCTCGTTGGTGTTGGCGGCACGCTGTTCTTCGCCGCAAATGACGGCGTCAGTGGCCGTGAGCTGTGGGCCTCGGACGGCACCGAGGCGGGCACGGTGCTGGTGAAGAACATCCGTCCCAGCCAGTACCCGAGCGACCCGAGCTGGCTGACCGACGTCGCGGGCACGCTGTTCTTCACAGCGCAGGACGGCGTTCATGGCGAGGAGTTGTGGTCGTCGGACGGCACCGAGGCGGGCACGATGCTGGTCAAGGACATCACGCCCGGTAGTGGCAACTACGCACGCCCGCGGTTCCTCACCGGGGCCGGCGAGACGCTCTACTTCACGGCGAACGACGACGTCCATGGCGAGGAGTTGTGGAGGTCCGACGGCACCGAGGCCGGCACCGTCCTGGTCAAGGACATCTCCACCGACGCCGGCCCCTACGCATACGGTCCCTTCTACCTGACGACCGCAGGTGGGACTGTCTACTTCAGCGCGGACGACGGCAACCTCGGCCAAGAGCTGTGGCGGTCCGACGGCACCGAGGCCGGCACCACGATGGTCGACGACATCGACATGGGTGGTTGGTTCCGGGTGCCTCAGCAGGGCACCGCCAACAAGCGTAAGGGCACGCTGAAGGTAAGGGTGGCTGTGGATGCCACCGGGCGGGTCTCGGTGGCTCCCATTGCCAACTCCAAGCTGAAGAGGGCGATGAGGACCAGCGCGACCGGCGAGAGGGTCACCCTCACCCTCGCGCCGACCAGGGCCGGCCTCAAGAAGCTCAGACGGACCGGCAAGCTCGTCGTAAGGGCACGCTTCACGTTCACCCCGTGTGGCGTCGCCGGCAAGAGTGTTGTCCGCCGGTACACCCTCCGGATGCGGTGACGGCGGGGCCTGCCGATGACCTCGGAGCGTGTGCCCGTGTCACCCTCGCCCACGGGCCAAGAGGGTGAGAGCGGAGAGGGTACGGGCACCCAGGGGATCGAAGTGCGCTACCGCCACAGCGACCTCTTCCCCCAGGTGCTCGGGGAAGCAGCGTGCTCGCTGCTGATCTCCACCTACCAGGCTGGTCAGCTCATCGCAGTCGGTGTCGCCGACGGGCGGCTCCACTTCGCCTTCCGTCGGTTCGACCAGGCCATGGGCATCGCCCTCGGCGTGGACCGTCTGGCCGTGGGCGGCAAGGGCGGGGTGTGGTCACTGCAGGAGCACTCCGAGATCGCGTCCGCGATCGAGCCCACCGGCAGGTACGACCGGTGTTGGCTGCCCCGGTCGTCAACCGTCACGGGCGAGATCCAGTGCCACGAGATCGCCTGGGGCCGCTCGGAGTCCGACGAGCCGGAGCTGTGGATCGTCAACACCCTGTTCTCGTGCCTGGCAGGCCTCGACCCTCGCTACAGCTTCGTGCCACGCTGGCGGCCCTCGTTCATCTCGCAGCTGGCCGCCCAGGATCGCTGTCACCTGAACGGACTGGCGATGCGGAACGGCTCGCCGGCCTACGTGACCGTGATGGCACCCACGGACGAGCCTCGAGGGTGGCGAGAGGTTCGCAATGACAGGGGGCTGGTGCTGGATGTCCCTTCGGGCGAGGCGGTGACCAGCGGACTCTCGATGCCGCACTCGCCGCGCTGGTACGACGGAAGCCTCTACGTCCTCAACTCCGGCATGGGCTGCCTCGAACGGGTCGACCCGGCCACCGGCCACCGTGACCTCGTCGCGGCGGTCCCCGGCTACGCCCGAGGGCTGGCGATCCATCGCGGTCTGGCCTTCATCGGACTGTCCAAGATCCGCGAAACCGCCATCTTCGGGGGCGCGCCCATCGCCGCCCATCATGATCAGCTCAAGTGTGGCGTCGGGATCATCGAGCTCGCGACGGGCAACACCATCGCCACCCTGCAGTTCGCCAACGGTGTGGAAGAGATCTTCGACGTGCAAGTCGCCCCGGAGACGCGTTGCCCGACGTTCGGGGGTCCACCCGGTGAGAGCGACGAGGTCTGGTTGCTCCCTGGCCATCGTGAGCCCGTCGGGGCGGCCCGGTGAGGCGGTTCCGCCACCTGGGAGCCTGAGCGCACGGCCGGCACGAGCGGTCCGCCACCACCGGACGGCAGACTGGCAGCGTGAACAGATTGGCAAACGCGACGTCGCCGTACCTGCTCCAGCACGCCGACAACCCGGTGGACTGGTGGGAGTGGGGGCCGGGGCCGTTCGAGGAGGCGCGGCGGCGCGGGGTGCCCGTGCTGCTCTCCGTCGGGTACGCCGCGTGCCACTGGTGCCACGAGGTTCCTCGATGGGCGACTGTCGACGGAAATCTGCGAAACCGCAGGTCAGCGGCCTAGTGGCGGTTCGCGCCGAATCGGCGAGTGCCGCCGTTGGACACCGTTTCCGGGGCTTCGTGCATCACTCTCGTGCATCACTTCAGGCTCGTCACTGGCAGCCAGTGGTGGGCGGTCGTCAGGCTCTCCGCTGGCCCTTGGCGCGCTTGTAGGCCTCGACGGCCTTGCGGCTGCTTCGCCAGGTTCCGTCGGTTCCTTGGTATGCCTCGAGTCGGCCGCGTTGCGCTGCCTGTCGGAGGGCGGAGAGGGTGAAGTCCTTGTTGACCAGGGCTGCGAGCGGGACGAGTCGTGCGGGGCCCGCGAGGTTGGGGACGATGAACCGGTTGAGGTTGTCGTACATCGCGCGAGCGAGCAGCTCGCCGAGCGGGCCGTAGTCCCCGTTGTCTGCCCGTTGCATCGCGGACAGGTACTGCGGGCGGTGCTGCTTCAAGATCACGACGGGTGGGTAGCCGAGCCGGACGAGCAGCAGGTTGAGCACCAGGCGTCCGGTTCGGCCGTTGCCGTCGATGAACGGGTGGATGCACTCGAACTCGTTGTGGATCGCTGCCAGCTCTTCTGGCCACGGCCTTGTGGTCTGTCGCGAGTGCAGGACCTCAGCGCTGTCGTTGACCCGCTGGACCCAGCCGTCGAGCTGTGCGGGCACGAGGGGCCACGACGGGGGAGTCATGCCGCCATCGAACGGATGGATGTCGTGTTCGCGGAAATTGCCCGGCGATTCCCGATCAGTTGCCTCGGGATGCGGCGCGACCCCCCACACCGGCGTCATCGCCTCTGAATGGATGGTGCGGACCTCGTACACGCTGATCAGGTCGCCGTCGTACCAGTGCAAGGGTTCGAGCGCCTGGCTGTAGACCCACTGGGCAGCCTGACCGTAGCCCTGTACCTCCATGTACTCCTTGAGCGGTTTGGCCCCGACCGCGCGGCCCTTGTCCAACAGCGCCTCTACCTCGCGGAGGACGAGCGTGTTGCCTTCCAGGGCCGTGGAGTGGTGGGCTTCGAGGTGCCAGATGTCCGACCAGATGAACTGGGACTCGTTGGGCGAGGGGAGACCGCCGAGGCGGCTGTTCAATTCCGCGACACCAGCTTCCAGGCGCGCGTAAACGGTCTCCCGTGACGGTCGTCCTCGGCCCATGGTCGTGTTGCTCCTGCAAGTTGAGTAGCAAGTCTGCTTGCTAAATGATCTACTCAAGTATGCGCCATGCTAAGCTAGTTGAGTAGTCAGACGTCGATCAAAACGATCTACTCAAGTTCTCGCGGGTCTGGGTTCTCGGGCTTCCATCCGGCATCGGACGCAGATCTCTTCCAGATCGGGCGTCCTGGCGTGGTCGTGCGCGAACGGCTCGCGCTGCCCGGGCACATCCAGCAGCCACGCGATCGACTTCGTCCCAGAGGCCCTGAACGGGTGCGGGATCGCGCCGAGGCGTTCTCCGGCCCCGTCGTCATGTTCAGTCATGTCGTAGCCGCACCAGCAGCATGCGAGTTCTCGCTCGGGCTGCGACGCGCGGTATGCGAGCTCGGCATCAATGACTCCGTCGACGGCGAGGTCGCGGAGTTCCTCCAGGCGCGCGATGAACGCGTCCAGTTTCGCGAGCGCACCCGGGTCATCGTCGGCCATGACGTCAGTGTGCCTGCCGCCAACGACGTCGAGCACCTCGATTTGTTCGGTGTCTGTCAGGTCGTGGGTGTTCGCCGCAAGCAGTGGGCCTGCCTGTACGGGCGGTCAGGCCGATCGCCTTCGTCGAGCAGACGGTCTCTTCGACTTGGGGAGCAGATCGGCGACGTCCACCTCGTGGCGCCCGGGTGCGACGAGCGCCTCCAGCGCCGCCTCGGCCAACTCCATTCGTTTCTCCTCCCACCCCAGCAGCTGATCGAGCCGCCACCGGTCGGGGTGGGTCATGACCGGCGCCGGCACGAGCGAGCGGTCCTTGAGGTTCCGGTAGCCCTTCGTCTTGCCCCATCCGTAGCGCGCCATCACGTCGTGCGCGTCGAGGAAGACGTGGCGCGGGTCGGCGTCCTCCCCGGCATCTGCTGGCCAGTGCATGGTCACACCGCCTTCGGCTTGCCGAGCACCGGCTGAGAGGCGATCCGCTGGGCCCGGATGAAGGTGCGCAGGTCGCCGACGGTCGTGTAGAGCCGCCGTCCGATCTTGAAGAACTCCGGGCCTGTGCCTTCCTGACGCCACCAGCGCACGGTGTTCACCGGGGTCCGCAGAATCTCGGCGACGTCGTAGAGCGTGAGCAGCTCGTCGTCGTGGCGGGCGTGGAAGGGGACGTCGTGGGTGGTGCTGTTCATGGTTCCTCCTGGTTGGCCGAAGCCCGCGAGGATCGTGGGCGACAGGTAGGTGTGCGGGCGTTGCCAACGGAAGGGCCAAATAGAGTCGATCGGATATCGCGGCGCTGATGGACCGCTCGTTCCTGCTGGGGATCGCGCGCCGGGCCAGGGGCCTGACGCAGGTCGAGCTCGCCGCCATCTCGGGTACCTCGCAGACGACGCTGTCGCAGTACGAGCGCGGCTTGAAGTCGCCGTCCTTGAAGGTCGCGTCACGGATCCTGGAGGCGATGGGCTACGAGTTCACGCTGCGAGCCCACGTCGACTGGGTGGAGCACCATCCGCCGGGGATCGTGAAGTTCTGGGCGCCGAGCATGCTCTGGGCGGTTGAACCGCCGACGTGCTTCGCGACACTGCGCATCCCCGACGGGATCCGGGACACCGGCATGCGTACCTGGAACATGCGCGACCGTGACGAGCGGCGGGGTGTCTACGAGCAGCTCATTCGCCGCGGCCTGCCCCAGCAGATGATCCGCTGGATGGACGGCGGCCTGCTGGTCGACCTCTGGGACGAGCTCGACCTGCCCGACCCGGTGCGCGAGGCCTGGGCTCCGGCAGTCAGGTTGGCGACAGCGCCGCTGGAGCTCGATGGGCTGCGGTCCATCATCTTCGAGGACGGGTTCCTCGCGCCTCGGGCCCGGATCCGCGACTACGAGTACATCCCGAAGCCCCCTCCGGCGCCGCCTCGTCGACAGCGCAGGACACGGTTCGACCCGCGGCCGCCGGAGTGATGGTAGGTACCTGCCGCGAACGGCCCGACGCTCATTCTCCCGGCCGACAGCCTCGACTACTGAGTCTGCCGCAGGAAGAAGTGAACCGTATGACGAACTACTTCATGGTCGGGACCATCCATGGCGGTTGGCACGGCCAAGGGGCGCGGGAGATGCTCGACGACTGGATCGAAGCGGACTTGTGGGTCTTGGGGTGGCACGACTGGGAGTCGCACCCGAGCTATTAGAAGCAGGTGCCGAACCTCGCGCTCATGGAGGTTGGCGATGTGCTCATCGCCAAGCAGATGAACAACGACTTCAAGACGATGCTCGTCAAGGCGATCGGGGTCGTGACGGAGCCGTCGGTCGACGGGCACCGCGTGGGAGTGAACTGGGTCCGGGACTTCCGATCGTCCCCGGTCACGCTCCCGAGCTCGTATCGGCAGACGTTGACCAAGGTGTCCGACACCCCGAAATCAAGGGAGCTGATCAGCGACCACATTCTTCCGCTCCTCGGTGACTCGCTGCGGAACTGAGCAGAGTCCTCACAGGCCGAGGCCAGGCGTCGAAATCCGAACCGGCGGGCGGTATGTCGGCTCTGGCGCTGGCGAGCGGGGCGCCGCTGGTGGCCGAGTCGATGGCCGACGCGGCGGAGCCTTCGGTCCGTAGCGCTCGATCGCCTCGGCCGCCGCTTGTCGTGCGTGGGCCGGCCCGAGGTCGGCACGGTCCCGGCCGAACACGTCGCACCACTGCTTGCGCGCATCCTCGACGGATTCGGCGGCGAGGTGCGCGACGTTTCGCTCCCGCCCGCGCGTCATCCCGACGTACGCCGACGCGGCGCCGCTGTGCTCGCTGAACAGCACATGACTCTCGGTGACAGTGGCGCCTTGCGCGCCGTAGGCGGTCGTGGCGTAGGCGAGCTCGACATCGCGACGCACGTAGTCGGGCGGCAACACACGAGTCCCCGCCTCGCCCCGCACGGCGAGCGCACCCCGATCACACGAGACGACGGTCCACAGCTCACGGTTGGCGACGTCGGCATCGCGGTCGTTGCGTCGGGTCGCGATCCTGTCCCCGACGCCGAGCCGTTCACCAGCCGCGGTCAACACCTGCTCGTCGACCTCACCGGCCGCCTTGCGGATCCGGTGCGCGAAGGCGTTGATGCGGCCCACCTGCTCGCGGGTGTCGGCGACGACGAGCTTGCCGACGCTGGCTTCAGCGGCAAGGCGTCGGGCCCGCTCGACGTCGCTGGCGTGGATGACGATCTCGCCGCGGGCGAGGAGTTCATCGAACACCTGGCCGGGCGCGGTGCCCGTCCGCATCCGCACCGACAGCTCGGCATAGCGGGGGTCCTTGAAGCGGCGTACGCCGTCGAGCTGTTGCACGCGATCGGGCGCGTACCTGATCGCCAGATCCAGGACCCCGCCACGGCCGACGGCGGGGAGCTGATGGCGGTCGCCGACCAGCACCACGAGTGCCTGGGTCTCGTCGGCCAGGCGGAGTAGCGCGCGGGCAGTGTTCTGGTCGACCATGCCCGCCTCGTCGACGACGAGCAGGTCGCCTCGACGTAGTCGGGCGCTGACGTCGGGCACGGAGTCGACGCGAGTCCACCGACCGTCCTCGTCCCAGCGGAAGCCGTGCTGGTGGAGCAGCCAGGCTGCGGAGTACGACGCCGCGCCGATCGCGCCCACTACGACCTGGGCCGCCTTGAGGGTCGGTGTCACCACGACCATCCGACGCCCGGCCGCGATCGCGCGCTCGCGGGTTGCCGCGAGCCGGGCGGTCTTGCCAGCCCCGGCCGCGCCCTCGATCACGGTGATCGTCTTGGCCTCGGCACGGGCCGCAAGGCGGTCGACGATCTCGTGCTCGACGGCCAGCACGTCGACCGACGTGAACGAACGCACGTGCTCGGGCACGTCCGATCGGGGGAGTAGCTGGCGTGAGGCGGCGATGACGCGAGCGGTCAGATCCTCTGCCAACTCACGGCGCACGGCCCCGTCGACCACGCCTCCGCCGGACGCGATGATCCGCTCGACCTCACCCCGGGCGTCGGCCGCGTTCCACGCCGAGCGACGTGAGCCCAGCCGGACGAGAGCCAGCTCGACCACGCCGTCGCGGTCGACGGCGCCCGTCCGCAACACGGGTAGTGGAGCGCCTGGCGCCGGAGCGACGTAGCCGAGCTCGTGCAACTCCTCCATCCAGCGGTGCCGCAGTTCCTCACCGCTTGTAGGCACCACCTTGTCCGGCCGCGCGTCGGCCCACGCTCGCCGATCCCATGCCTGCCGCAGCGCCGGCCCGGGCTCCTCGCCGAGATGTTCGGAGCGCCACTCGGCCTCGTAGGTGTCGATGTTGGCCTCGATCTGCTTCGCCCGTGCGCTGAACGCCCCGGCGTACGCAGCCAACTCGGCGACCTCGCCCGTTTCGGCGTCGATCGTGAATCCGTGCTGCGCCAGCGCCGACCGGAACGCCGGATCCGTCATCACCGCCGCGTGCCCGATCCCGTTGATCGCCTCCAGGCTGTCGCGGACGCCGACCGTGTGCAGCCCGCGCCAGGCGCCTGCAGCGAACACTCGGGCGTTGAACTGGAGATGCAGATGCCGGTGCGGGTCTCCCGCCCGTGAGGTGAAGTGGCGTACGACGGCCGCCTCGATCTGCTCGACCGGCACCTGTACCTGCCGGTCGCGTGGCCCGACCCGCGTCGTCGCGTGCGAGGCAATCCAGCCGATGATCTCCTCGGCCGCGGCCAGCTGCGCGGCGTCGTAGGCCTCGGCGATCTCGGGGTGAAGCGCGCCTGCGAGCGACCAGGTCTTCGGCCCGTTCACGGTGACTTCGACGAACCGAACTGCCTTGTCATCCTTCCGCAGCCGTCCCTTCACGAGTCCGGTGTCGACGTCAAAGCCTGCGACCCAGCGCTCGTAGGTCTCGCCGTCCATGTCAGCCCGTCGCTCGACCCGGACCCGTTGGTCGAGCTTGTCGAGACCCGCAGCGAAGTGCATCGCGACCCCGCTGCCCTCGGCGAGGTAGTAGTCGTCCGCGCGGGAGCGATCGGCCTCGACGTAGTGTCGAGCGGCGGCTGCTGCGCCGCGGTAGATCTTCATGCCGCCATGCATCGAAATCACCTCCGTCGACAACCACCAACAACCGTGAAACCGCAGGTCAGCGGCCATATCGACGCCCCGCCCACTACGAAACTTCGTAGCATGCGTGCCGCTCGATGGGGTCAGTGAGGAGGGCGAGTCCAGGGCGCAGATCTGGGAGCCGTTGGTGATCGTCAGTGGGTGTATATGGCGGGCGATCTTGGTGCTGATAGCGAGGTGGATCGGGAGGAAGGTGCGAAGGTCAATGGTGGCGCGGGAAGGGATGTCGATGAGATCTACTCCGCCGGATCGAGTAGACGCCCGGCATCGTCACGGGGTCGATCGGCGCGGGCGCGCTCAGGAACGGAGGGCGCGGCGAAGGGCGTCTGGGAGTTCGCGGTGCCAGATGACGGCGAGCTCCTTGTTGGCGCGGGTGAGGCTTGTGTAGAGCGGGCCCGTGCGGCCGAGGTTGGCGGGGAACGCTCCAGGCTCGATGACCACCACAGCGTCGAACTCCAGCCCGCGGGCGCTCTCTGGCACGTGGAGGCGCAGAGCCAAATCCCCCTTGGTCCAGTGTTGCTGGCTGGCGCCTGGGCGGCGCCAGCCCTTGCGGCCAAGCTCGCCGATCAGCTCGTGGTGCGTGACGGTAATGATCGCCGTAGAGCCGGTCGCGTGCTTGCGCGTGAGTTGCGTGGCGGCCTCGACCGCTGCTGAGGTCAGTTCCCCCGCCCTCGGAATGCGACGACCTTGAACCGGCTCGCCGTCGTCTTGGACTGTCTGGTTGCCGCGCTCTTTGGCGGGCAACAGTCGATCAGCGAACTTGAGAATCGCTCCCGTGGAGCGGTAGCCCCGGCTCATGACCTGCGGATCGAATTCTTCGATCTCGGAGAAGCCGAGGTGTTCGGCGATCTGCTTCCATGATCCGTAGGTGACATCGGATCGGCGCTGGTTCATGTCGCCAACCAACGTCCAGTGGCCGCCGCGCCGCACGAACTCGAGCAGGAAGGTCCATTCGATGGGCGAGATGTCCTGGGCCTCGTCGACAATGATGTGGTCGAACCGCTCGGCGTCGGAGATCTGTACCGCTGCGAGTTTGCATTGGGCCATTAGTGGCAGCAGGCGTCGCTGGGTGGCGTTCTCGAAGGATGGGAGCCGCTTCATCCACTGGATCTCATCGGGATCGGTGGAGAGTGGACGGCTCGTGGTGCCGTTACTGCGGAGCAGCTCGTAGAGCGCCTTGATCGGGTCGCGGTTCCCCTGCTTCGGCTTCCTCGGACCGCTGCGCAGTGCTGTTGAGGGCAGCTGGACCTGGTGACGATTCTCGGAGCGACGCAGTGCGGCGCCGGCTCGGCGGACGAGTTCCGCAGCGCGCTGGTCGACGTCGTCGTACGCGCCGGCGAGTCCGCCACTCCACGTGCCCTTCATCCCGGTCGTCTCGATGAGGAACTCGGTGATGCTGGTGACCTTGACCTGCTTGGCTGGCGCGAGCGGCTCGATGAGGCCTCGGACGTGGTTGACGTAGCCCGTGGTGGGGCCGACGACGAGCACGCGGAGCGGCCGATCAGCACGGGATGAGAACACGCCACCTTCATCGTAGAGGGCGGGGTTGACGAGGTAGGCGGCGCGGTAGGCAGCGACGACGGTCTTTCCAGTTCCGGGGTGACCTTGGACCACAAGGTCTTGGTCGGCCGGCCAGGAGGTGAGCGCGTGTTGGTCGGGCTGGAGGAGGGCGAGCACGGACATGAGGCGCTCCTGGCGGGGGGCCGTGACGCGCTTGAGGACGGCCTGCTTCGCGCGCATGCCGATGCTGATGTCCTCGATCCTGCGCACCCGGACCGTCTTCGTGTCGGGGCGAGCCGACTCCGGGGTCTCAGGGCTTGTGGCCTGCGGAGTCGGTGAGCCCGGCACGGGACTTGGCGGAAGGGGAGTGGGCGTCGGTGGCTGTGCCGGAGTACGGCGACGGATCGATGGCCCTGGCGCCGGCGCGGGGACATTCAATTCGCGTCGGACGAAGGGCGAGGGTGCTCCCTCCTTGGCCCATTCGTCATCGAGGTCGCTGACCTCGATGTTCTTGTGAGAGAAGGTCCGACGGACCACGACGTGCTCCGAGCCCTCGCAGTCGGGCTGGAAAAAGAGTCGCGCAATCGGCGCCGCCCAGCTGTAGACCAGCACGTCGCCGTCATCGATGTACCGGGAGCCGATGTAGAAGTCACGCAGGTCCTCCTCAGCGGCATCGCCGCATCCGACTCTGCCGAGGAGTGGGTGGTGGTAGCCGGCGACCTTGATCTGGTGGTCAACCTGATCGATCCAGATCACGTTGCGGGCAACGGCCTGAAGCGGGTTGCGTGCCAGTTTCCGCTCGAGCTTCTCCAGGTACTCCTTGTTCTTGGCTTGCTCGAACGGCAGGTCGGGATGCGTCGCCAACTAGCCCACCTCCACCACACAGACCGCGAGGTCATCTGTGGTCAGCGACGGGGCGGCGGCGCCGTCGAGTGTGGCCAGCTGCCCCTCGAACCGGGCCACTTCCTTGCGACGCTTGCCCTCCGCGAGCGGAATCATCTTGGTCCGGTTGCGCTCGATCAGCGTCTGGAGCCGCTTGTCGATGGCCCTCAGTCGGCGTTCATGCACGTCCTTGAAGGACGCGCGCCGGGTTTCGATGAAAGCGTGGTTCTCCAGCGCTAGGTCGGTGCGTCGCGTTGCCACTCGTGCCTCCAGGTTCATCGTGGCGAGATCGACGGCTTCGACCAGATTCGGATGATCCCTGAGCGGGCCGGCCTGGTACGAGGCCGTGGCCAACTCCTTCATGATGGCCGAGCCAAGGGAATCACCGACATCCGACAGTTTCCGGAGATCGATGCTGGAGGACCAGACCTCATGGATGGGGCGAACGCCGTTCCAGTGCACGACGGCGAGCAGGGAGAGGTAGATGCCCGCCGGCACGCCAGCAGTGGCGGGCGGCATTCGCAGCAGAGTGAACCTCCCGTGCCTATGGCCAGGCGTCCCGACGGCGGCGCGGGTGAGTGGATGGGTTGCGGTGAGCAGTGGGATGTCGGTGATCCGGGACTGTTCTTGGTCCAGAGACACGATGAGGTCTTGTCCGTCGCGCAACTGTGAGGCGACTTCCTGTACTTCTGTGGCACGGCGCTCTCCGGTGCGGACCAGTGCCTGGACATGGTCGGCGAGCTCTTCGTTGCCACGGACTCGCAAGGTGGTCTTCTCGCGCCCGACAGACCCTCCGAACGTCTCGGCCCAGTCCTGCACGAGGAGTCCGAGCTCGGCTTGGCCCACGTAGCGGCCGCTGGCGAGAAGATCCCTTTCGAGGCCGTCGATATCGGCTCCGTCGCTGCTGATGAGCATCGGGGCTGCGGACTCGATGAACTCGCGGTCCTGTGCCTGCTGTTCTATGGCTTGGATCATCTGATCGGCGCGGAGGCGGCGCTGTTCGGGGTCCAGGGAGAAGTCGAACAGCAGGCGCTCGACGCTCTTCCATTCGGACTCGATGATCGGCTCGAGCTCGCCGATGGAGTGCTCGAAGACCTGGATCCGGTCCATGACGCGCTCGATGATGTCGGATTCGATGGTGCCTGGAGTGTGGAAGTTGAGGACGCCGATCTTCTTCTCGACCTGCCCGATGCGGTCGATACGGCCGATGCGCTGCTCCACCTCCATTGGGTTCCACGGCAGGTCGTAGTTGATGACGGCGGAGCAGAACTCGAAGTCCAGACCTTCGCTCGCGACCTTGCTTGCCAACAGGAGGTCGAAGTGTCCCCTTCGGAAGTCATACATGATCCGTTCGCGTCGGTGCTTCGGCACCCCGCCGTGGAGCATGCCGATTCGGAAGTCCCGCCCGAGACGCTGCTCTAGGTATCGCAGGGTCCTCCGCGAGAAGGTGAACAGAATGGCCTGCTTGCCCTGGCGCATCAGGTCGGTGAGCGCCGCGCCGAGCTGGTCGTACTTGGTGTCCGTCTTGAGGTTTTGCGCGAGCCGAACGAGGGTCGTCCCAGGGGCGATGTCTGACGACTTCGTCGCGGGTACGTCGGCCGAGTCTTCGACCTCGACGTCCGGCTTCTTTCCCCACTCAAGCACGTACCTCGCCGCCTCGGGAAGGCAGCTGCCGGCTAGGCGCAGGGGCATCTGCATCGCGAAATGCAGGGGCATGTCGGCCATAGTGGCGCGCTCCACACACCACTCGTAGTACGCCTCGTAGAACGCAGCCTCGCTTGGATTGAAGTCGACCGGGATGCGTCGGGGCTCGCGCAGCGGCTTCTCCTCCTGCACGTCGACCTTGCGCGTACGGGTGATCTGGGCCGAGAGGCCGTGCAACTCGGCACAGAGACGCTTGACCGCGACGGCGCCGGCGGCGTCCAGCGTCTCAGCTTCGAGAACGTCCTGGAGCACCTTGTAGTCCGGCCGCAAGGTGAGGATGAAGCCGAACGTGTCCTGCTCAAGTTCCTGGAGCCAAGCGCGCCTATCCGCGTTGGTCACGCTCGGATCAGTCAACGACCGGGTGATCCTGTGGAGCACCGAGTTAGGGGCGATGCGTCGTTCAAGGGACTCGACGTCGTCGAACTCGCCCGGGACGAGGAGCGAGAGCAGGTTGAAGAGGTCGCGGTTTCGCAGGTTGACCGGTGTCGCAGACAGCATCACGAGAGCGTCGGACCAGTCCTGGATCTGCTCGCCCAGCTCGAAGCTCTTGGTGTCGGAGTTTCGAAACGCGTGGGCCTCGTCGATGATCGAGAGGTCGAACTGCAGACCGAGCTCGGTGGCTCGTTCGATGCCGTCCCAGACGCGGAGGCGCTCAATGCTGCTGATGTACGCGACCCGGCGCGGGACACGATCGGTCTCAAGCCGGTCGAGAAGATCTGCCAGACCGGCGTTATCCAGCTCGACGAGGATGAACCCGAAACGGTCCTCCATCTCGCGCTTCCACTTTTCGACCAAGGAGCTGGGGCATACGACGAGGACTCGGTCGGCCTGGCGCCGGGCCTCCATCTCGGTCCAGACGAGGCCGGCCTCGATTGTCTTTCCAAGGCCGACCTCGTCGGCGATCAGCAGCCGCAGCGTTCCGGTGTCGAGGAGCTTTTGCACCGGCTTGAACTGATACGGCCGGAACAAGGTGCGCGTCGCCCGGAACGAGAACATCGTGTCGGTGAAGTTGCCTTCGAGCTTTGCCCGGGTGAGGGTCGCCGCGAAGCGCTTGGGGGCCACCGGGGGACCCGTGACCCACGTGGAGGCGTCGTCGATCATCGGCCGTGCTTGGAGGTCTTGCTCATTGCGTCGTACGACCTGGCCACCGGAGAAGACCTGATACAGCCAGCTCCCTCCGACGTAGCGCCGGTTGGGACGAACTACTCCGTCCTTACCGTCCCCACTGACGATGACGTCCTGTCCGACGGAGAAGGCCGGCATGGCGACGGGTGTGGCCATGTCCCACGACGAGTCGACCCATCCAAGTGCGTTGTCCAGCGCCGAGCCGGGCGGGATCTGGTCGGGGTCGAGTGACGTGCTGGCGCCTGGCGATCCGCCGTTGGAGACCGAGAGCGCGATGGAGGGGCTGACGCCGGAGAACCAGTAGATGCCCTGCGGGAGTTCGACAGGGGGTTCCGGGACAACACGGGTCTCGGACACCAGGTCCACTACGTCGGGCACACCGGGACCAAAGACGAGGAGTTGTTCGAACCCGCCAGCGCGCAGGATCGAGTCGAGGTCGGTGGTCACCGGGTGGTACCCGTGGGTGGAGCGGAGAACGGCGGAGCCGGGTGCAGTCATGACTAGCCGCCCATGAAGACTTCGTCGACGAGTTGCTCGATCTCCGCGGACGAGATGGATCCGTTGGGGCCGTCCACGGTGACAATCAACGTGCCCTCGGGATCCTCGCCCGGGCCGGTGCCCCGCTTCATGATGCCGTGGGAGGTGTACCAAGCCTTCTTCGCTTTCCACTTTCGGCGGTACCAGGCGTTGTTGAGCATGCCGAGGTGCTCCCAGTAGAAGGTTTCACCAGTGTCTGCGTCTTCGACCGTGAAGTCGGGGAGTCTCTTCGCGTCCCCGATGACGAGTTCCCGCTCGTACACGAAGTCGATGCCCTTCGAGTACAGCAGGTCGGCGATGATGACCTCGGACTTCGAGCGGACGTGGATGCCTTTGCGGGTGTGATGAATCAGCCCCTCCTCCATGAAGCGGCCATCGATCTCGACTGGCTTCGGGGCGTTGAAGAGGTTCGTGACGCGGGCCGCAGTTTCGGAGTACTTCGGCGACGTGAGGTCACGGAGTTCGGCGAGGTCGCCCTGCATGAAGAGGACAACTCTCTGCTGCTGCCGGGTGAGCGCTGTGTAGAGCAGTTCCCGGGTTAGCAGGCGGCACGGACTCGGAATGACGACGAAGGTCGTGCCGAACTCGCTTCCTTGGGATTTGTGCACCGTGATGGCGTAGGCCAGCTCCAGGATTGGGCTGCCATCGTCATTCCCGAACTCCCACTTTCGGAACTTGTAGGCGATCTCGGGCTGAGTGGCGAAGGCTACTTCCCACTGGTTGAGCGAGACCTTGGAGCCGCGCCGCTTGAACGCTCCGGTCACGACGCCGATCTCGCCGTTGGCAACGTAAGCGAGTGCATCGTCCTTTTGCGGCCAGAACTTGTGTCGCGACTTGTTTCGGACGTTGATCACCTTGTCGCCGTAGACGATGTCCTGCGGTCCTACCGGCTCGGGGATCCTCCGCTTCCAGAAGACCGGTTCGTTGGCGAGGTCAAGCATTGCGCTGCGATACGTGCGTTGGAGGAGGCGGTTGAGTTCGTTCACCCCGCCCGCCTCCCCTCGGATCGGCGAGAGGATCTGCCACGCCTCGACTTTCGCGGCACTGCTGATGTTGAAGTACACGTACTCGCCGCTGACTGAACCGCCGTACGACGACTGAAAGCCGAGCGCGTCGTCGGCGTCGGTCATCTCCGTCAGCGAGGCGGCGAGCTCAGACTTCAGTAGTGCGTGAAGTTCCTCGGATGTCGTCCATTGCCTGACCGATAGCGACCCGAGGTCGCTCGATCTCCCGAGCTCGTCCCAGATGCTGTCGCCGCCTGGCGGGATCGCCATCCCCGAGAACCAGTCCGCAAGGACCAGGTCCGGCCGCTCGCCGCCAGCAGCCTCGGTCAGGAGCTGGCGCCGCCTCACTGTGAGTTCCGCGTACGAGGAGCCGACGAGGGGGAACCCCGCGACGCCACCGGTGTCACGCATGTGCTCAACGATGTCGACGAAGGGCCGCCCGACTCCGATCGGCGGCAGTTGGCGTGGGTCCCCGACGAGGATGAGTCGCTCGTATCCTTCGAGCCCGTCGAGGAGAGCGTCGAGTTGCTCTTCGGTGAGCATGGAGCACTCGTCTACGACCACCGTGGAGTAGCCGCTGACCTTCGCCTGGTTGCTTCGCAGGTACCGCCCGGTGTTGGGGTCGTAGCGGCCGGAGCGAACGAGCAACTGGGCGAGGGTAAAGGCCTTCTGCCCAATCGCAGTTTGCATGCGCACTCGCGCCTTCCCGGTCGGGGCCAGCAGAAGTACGCCGCGTCGTTCGACCTCCGGCAAACCGCAGAGCGCACGCAAAAGCGTTGTCTTCCCGGTGCCAGCCGGACCAATCAGTACCGAGATTCGTGATTTCGCCAGGACCTCAAGTGCGGCGGCCTTTTCCTGGCGCGCCAGCGCCTCATCTGGATCGTCCTTGGCCGATGCCCCAAGGAGCGAGTTGATGACCTTGGGCCAGTCGGCGTCCACTTGGAGGCCCTTCGCACCAGCGCGCTTGCGGACGAGGGTGGCGATCTTGACCCGGCTGGCCGCGAGCCGATTCAACTGGTAGGCCGCGGCTCCGTCGGCCATGGTGGTCACGGTGATCTCGGGTCCGAAGGTTTCCTCCGCAACCGCGACGATGTCGCTTGTCAGCGGGCAGGGTGGGTCGATCGCCTTGTCGCGGATGGCCTGGACGACGGAGCTCTGGGCCTGGAGGGAGTGGCCGCTGTCGGCGGCGCGCTCAAGTTCCGAGATCGTCAGGGCGCGGACTCGGCGCTCGTCCAAAGCGTCGTCAACCCGTGACGGGGCATCCAACGGGAAACGCTCGCGAATCTTGGGGACCGGGAACACTCCACGATCGATCGTGGTCAACGCTATGGCGTCTGGGCTGAACCGATCGACCTCGTACAACCGATACGGGTTTGCGAGCAGCTCGTGATCGGCGTCTTCGATCCTCGCCTTCGAACGCTCGGTGTCGACGTACATCCGCTTCGCCTGTTCGATCGTCAGGTCGAAGCGCGACACGAGCTTGAGGAGATCGCGCCGGGTGTCTGGTAGCGACGACCAGACCTTTCGAAGCATCTCGCTGGGTCGTGGTGCGATCTCGGGGTGCCGAGCCGGGTCTTTGAACACCGCGTCGACGACGTCCCAAGGGTCGTCGTTATCACCGGTCGCAGAGCGAATCGTGTGCGAGAACAGGACGCCCTGCGGCATGCCGAATGCAGTGAGCGCCGCCCCCAGACCCGGGTATCCGCCGCGCGCGTCCCACACTTCGGCAACGCGGTCGCTGAGCCAACTCTTGACGCCGTCCCAGTCGCCGGGAACCAAGGTCGCGAACCGGTCGAGGCTCTGGACCACCTGCAGAAGAAGGCTTAGGGCCGCGTCGTGGGTCACGTGCTCAGTGGCGTACGAAAACTGTGTCGTGAACTCATCCGGAACATGGACGACGTAGTCCCTGGGATGGATCGATCCGGACTTTCCGAGCTCCAGGAGGGCGTGGTAAGGCAGAAGGAAGCCGTCCTGCATGGTCGGCCGGATTGAGTGCTCGACCGGGGTTTCCCATGTGACTGACCCGAATCCACCGGAGGTGTTCCCGTAGGGCTGACTACCGGACACTGCAGAGACGCGGCCGACACCGATGAGCGCGCGCCTCGGGTCATCAGAGAGAGGCGTCTCCTTGGCGTAGAAGAACGCCAAGGAAGCACCGGGCCGAACCGCGCTGAAGAACGTGTCGAGCATCGCTCGTTGGTTGCGTTCGTGCTGGATCCACGCAGGTGATTTCAGGTTTGCTTCTGTGTCGACGTGCTCTTCCAGGCGTGCTTCGTAGTCGATGTCCAGCGCATCGGCGAGGTCAATCGCGTTCTCGCGCAGCATCCAACGGAAGGGCACGCAGTCCGCTGAGTATGCCGGGAGTGAGAGCCACACCGGCTGGAACTTCTTGTAGGTCTCATTCCAATCGGAGTATGGGTGTCGCTTCAGGACTCGTCGGTCCGAGGCCGACATGAAGCCAGCGCGCTCCGCGTGGCAAGGCGGCAACTCCGCAGCATCAAGCTCGGACCAGAGCTTGCCCGCATTGGCAATCTCCAAGGCATCGTTTCGCTCTGCAGCCACCCGCGACAAGCGGAGGCAGGAACCGTTGTTCGCTGGGTCCACGCAGATGCTTCCTGTCCAACCGGAGTCGTGCCAAGGAACCCTGATCGACAGGTGCTGATACGGCATCGCCCGTGCCGACGACGTCATGCGACCTCCTCCGGGACTGCGGTCTGCTTGATGTGGTGGAGCGTGTCGACGATGACGTCGACGTCGGCGTCGGGGAAGAAGTAGTCGGGGCCAGTCGGAGCATGGTCGGTGTACGGCGACTCGAAGAGGCGGGCCGGCTCCATGACGCCGTTCTTCGTCAGCTCGTCCACGATGAGGTTGACGAAGCGGATCTGGTCGGCCGAGAAGGCGGTGCCGTCGAGGTACTTCTCGAAGGCCTCTATGGCGGCGGCCCGGTCTAGGCCCACGAGGTGACGGACGAAGATCCCGAGGCCCCCGCCCTGCTCGGTCGCCCAGGCGATGTCGACCTGCTGACCGCCGGAGGCGACGAGCATCTGCTCCAGCTCCGTCAGATCCTCGGGCGTGAGCTGCTTGTTCCGGCGCAGGCGCTGGAGGGCGAGGTTGTCGAGGTGCTCGCGTAGGTAGGCCTCGGCCTTGGCGCGGAAGCGCTCGAAGTTGGTGCCGGGCGTGACGCGGGGGAGCACGACCTCGACTCCTTCGCCCAGGGTGTCCTCGAAGTCGGTGTAGATCGGATTGCGGGGCGTCTTCTCGATGAAGCGGGCCAGGCCGCGGATGCGGAGCCGCGCGAGTTCCAGCATCGGCAGGGTGACATCGATCCACCACTCGTCACCGGCCACCGACTCCAACAGGACGGCCTGCTCGGCGATGCTCGGGATCGTGGTCTTGCCGAGCAGGGCCGCGGCGATGCGCTGCACCGTCTCGCGCAGCCGTTCGGCCAGGACGGCGTCGCCGTCGAGCTGGGCAAGCTGGCGGCGCAGGATGAGCAGGTCGAAGCGCTTTGCGTCCTCGTCGTCGTCCCGGACGGACGACGGCAGTCCGGCGAGCGTGAGCAGCCCCTCGGAGTCCTCCGGCACGATGCTGCTCCAGGCCTCGGCCGACGCGTACTTCTCGACCAACCGGCGGTGCGGGCGGACCACGAAGTTCTCGAGGTTCATACCAGCGACAACCTCGTGCAGAGTCTCTTTCGTGGACGACCGGAGCTCAGGCTCGGCGTCGCCGAGGGCGATCACGAGTCCAAGCCGCGCCTCGAAGAGCCGCTGCGACAGCGACTTCTGGATCTGGCCCTGCGAGCCGGGCAGGTCCTGGCTGAAGTACTCGAGGTTGCCGCAGAAGTCGAAGACGAGGAAGTCCTGCTTGTCCTCGCCGGGATCGAACAGGTCGGGGCACAGGCGCGTGCCGCGGCCGATCATCTGCCAGAACTTCGACTTCGAGCGGACCATCTTGAAGAACACGAGGTTGACGACCTCGGGTACGTCGATGCCGGTGTCGAGCATGTCGACGCTGATCGCGATGTGCGGCGCCTTGTCCTTGATCGAGAAGTCGTCGATCAAGGACTGGGCGTACGGCGTGCCGTGGGTGATGACGCGGGCGAAGTGGCCGACGAGCTCGGGGTAGGCGAGGTTGAAGCGCTTCTCGATGAACTCCGCGTGCTTCTGGCTCTTGGCGAAGATGATCGTCTTGCCTAGTCGATCGCCGCCCGCGACCTTGTACCCCTGCATCATCAGGGTCTCGAGGACCTTGTCGACGGTGTCCTCGTTGAACAGGAACCGGTTGAGCTCCTCGGCACCGACCTCGTCGGGCGGGCCGTCCTCACCCCAGTCCAGCGCATCCCACTGGTCCTTCTCCTGCTCGGTGAGGTCGTCGTACTTGATGCCCGAGCGGAGGAACTGGGTGCCCACGCTGATGCCCTTCGGGGGCACGAGGTAGCCCGCATCGACGGCCTCGTCCAACGAGTAGTTATCGGTGGGGACGCCGTCCTCGAGATGGAACAGCCGGTAGGTGTTGTGGTCGACCTCGTCCTTCGGGGTCGCAGTCAGGCCGACCAGATGTGAGTCGAAGTAGTCGAAGATCGCGCCGTACTTGGCATAGACGGAGCGGTGGGCCTCGTCGATGACGATCAGGTCGAAGTAGCCGGGACCGAACCGACGCAGGCCGCCGTCGACCTCGTTGATCAGATTCATCATCGTCGGGTAGGTCGACACGTAGACGCGGCCCTCGACGGCCTTCTCCGTCACGAGGTTCACTGTGGTCGAGCCGGGCAGGTGCTCCTTGAACGCGTTCGCGGCCTGGTTGACCAACGCGGTGCGGTCCGCGAGGAAGAGCACCCGCTTGACCCAGTTCGCCTTCTGCAGCAGGTCGACGAGCGCGATGGTGGTGCGGGTCTTGCCTGACCCTGTCGCCATCACCAGCAGCGCCTCGCGCTGCTTGCGGTCGAACGCGTCGCTGACCGCCTTGATCGCCCGGACCTGGTAGGGCCGACCGGCAATGTCGGTGTTCACCGGAGCGCTCGACAATGGCAGCTTGGTCCGACGACGCTGGATGAGCAACTCGAGCTCGTCGCGAGTGTAGAAGCCCTGGATCTCGCGGGGCGGGTAGCCACCGGCGTCGTCCCAGATCCGGTGCTCGTAGCCGTTGGTGTAGAAGATCACCGGCCGCCGGCCGAACTGCTTCTCGAGACAGTCGGCGTACAGCTTGGCCTGCTGCTGGCCCACCTCCGGTGACTTCGCAGTGCGCTTGGCCTCCACCACGGCCAGTGGAAGGCCGTCGGCGCCCCACAGTACGTAGTCCACGAAACCCTTGCCCTCGGCGTTGGGCATGCCCGTGACCTCGAACTCGCGGTCGCGCTGCTCGGCCAGCTCCCACCCGGCCTCCTGCAGCAGGACGTCGATGAACAGGTCCCGGGCCGCGGCCTCGTCGTAGTCGCGGGTGTCTGGCGCGGCTGCCGCCTGGGCCGCGGCGATCTGCGCTTTTAGCTGCGCGATCTCTGCCGCGTGCTGAGCTAGACGTTCGTCCTTCTCCGCCAGCTCGCGGGCGTGGGCCTCGTCCTGCTCCTTGAACTTTGCAGCCAGCCGAGTGACCTCCTCGCGCGACAGCGGCGCGGCCTTGGCGGCTAGTGCAGGGTCGAACTGTGCCTGCAACGGCACCGCGTCGGGGGACGGTGAGTGGTGGTATGACGTCCACAGCACGACGTTGAACAGCTCGCGCAGCACCGCGAGCGACACGTCGGGGCGGATCTGCCGGTTCTCGTGCACCGCGGTGTTGGCGATGCGACGGATCGCGGTCAGCTTCTGCGCGATGCCCTGCGGCACCTTCGCCTTGAACGCGGGGTCACCGATCTTGGCGGCGAGGTCGTCGCGATACGGCGTCGGCAGCGACAGGACGTCGTAGAGGTAGCCGACGAGCTCCTCAACGACGCGGCGACTGTAGAAGCACGCCGAGCGAGGATCCGACGACAGGTACGACTCGGCCCGGGCGCAGTCGTCATGGACTGACGGCAGCGTCTGGCGGACGAAGTCGAAGTTCCCCATCGCAGTCGTCTACTCGCCGTCGTCGATGTTGAAGTGGACGGCCAAGCGCCCGAGGGTGAACTCCTGGCGGAGCTTGCAGGCACTGTGCTGGCTGGCGAACATCCCCTTCTCCCAGAAGGCGGCGGCCTCGGGACGGGCGTCGAGCCACTCCACGGGCACCACCCACTCGGCCATGTCGGCGTCGGCGTCGTCGAAGTGCGGGTGGGGTGTGCCGGCGAGGTCCTGCTCGGACAGCTTCACCCAGCCCTCGCCGAGCTTGACCATGGCGTCCGTCCACCGGCGCGCTGGGGCGAGGGTCCTGCCGACGGCCACGTAGCCGGTGCCGGGGAGGTTCACCCATACGCGCGCGCCTTCGGGCAGTGACCTCATCGTCTGGGAGTAGAACCTCCCGCCCCCGGCCGCGATGAAGTTGAACCGGCGTGCGTCTTCCCAGTTCCGGTTTCCGCCGTAGGAGACGTACCAGTCCAGTCCGTTCCAGGCGGCACGCTTGCCCTTTTTGCCCGCCGACGGCGCTGCCGGAGCGCCCTCCTCAGACGTGGCGAGCCATGAACGGGCGAGATAGCGACGCCCGTCGTTCTCGAGATAGGAGAAGAAGACAGCGTTGACCGGGACCCCGAAGTCACGCAGGTAGTTGACGATGCGCTCCGAGCTCGCGTCGAGCTCGGCAGCCACGATGGTGAGGCTGAGGTCGCCGTTGAGCTCGTCGGGCGGGGCGCTGCCGAAGACGTCCTCGAACGCGGCCTCGAAGGGCTGGTCAAGGTGCTTCGTTGCGATGTCGATGATGTCGTCCCGAGACAGCGTCGAGGCCCACGAGCCGTAGTCGAGCACCTGGGCGACGACCTCGCGAGGAGTCTTGTCGCGCTTGAGTTCCAGCAGGTTCAGGTTGCCGTCGGCGTCGATCGCCAGCAGGTCGAGACGCGGCCCGTACGGCGTGATCACCTCGCTGCCGATCACCAGCAGGCGGTCGCCGAGCAGGGACGGGTCGCGCTTGAGGAACTCGTGCAGGTCCTTCTCTGCGGGGAGCACGGACGTCGTCAGCGGCTTCGGCTCCTCGCCGTCGATCCGCCACATCCTCATCTCAACGGGCATCTGTCACAGCTCCCCTCGGAAGGCGCGAGACTGAAGGGAGGCGAAGAGCTGGTCGTCGGCTGCTGCTGCACGATGCGCCGCGGCGCCGTTCTCGTGGATTGCCTCTACTCGCTCGGCGAACTCGTGTTGAACGTCGAGAGATGGGATCGGGATCATGAGCGGAGCTAGATCCTGCTTGTTGAGTTGCGGGACCGTGCTGCCGCTCGTAATGGTCGACAGGTCGAACGACTTGAACCACTCGTGGAGATATCGACTGGTCAGAGATTCAGGCCGAGGCTGGACCCCCATAAGGTTCGGGTCAAGAGCGGTAGGACGCGTGGTCAGACGCTTCTTGTTGGTCGCGATCGAAGCGCCCCGCTTCGGTAACGCGACGGCTCCAGGGCCGACCGTAGAGGAGCGTGGAGTCGGCCTCGCGGACCACAGGGCTGTCGTGCGAATCTCGTCCTCGTTACCGACCGAGTTCATGTCCGAGACTTTCATCAGCAAGACACCGCCCGGCTGGTCGGCGAAGGCTTCACCTGCAGGGAGGCTTGCACCACCGAAGAAATCGGCTACTTCGCAGAGCGGCATCTGGTTCTCGTAGGGCTCCCCAAACATGTCCCGGAAGATCGACTGGGTAAGCGAGTCGAACTGGGTGATGACCTGGCGGCGCTTGGCGCGAAGGGCGTCGGCGTGGTCGAGAATCGCGGCGATGCGGCGCTGCTCAGGGAGCGGCGGCAGCGGAATATCGAGGCCTAGAAAGGCGGCTTCCTTCACGCGGTTCTGCCCTGATGCACCCGCGCTGACGCGCTCGAGGTTAGCCAGGAAGGACGGCGTCTGTACGTATCGGTTGAGGTAGCGCGCGTCCAGCCTTGCGGAATCAACGTCGAAGAGCGGGAACTCGTTGGTGACGATGACGCCGTCGAGCTCGGCTGGGACGAGGGCCATCGCGCCTCGTCGCGCCCAGATACGAGAAAACACGAACTGACCCGCCCGCCCGCGGTTGCCAGTGAATGGCTTGGGTGCCTTGCCGTCGCCAACAGTTCGCTGCACAGCGCCCTTGCCGTGGAGCTTGACCGAGATCAGTCGTGCTGTTGCAGGGTCTTCGACGCGAACCGGATCCTTGCTTGGTCGGAGGACCTCGCCCAAGGCGGTCACGTGAGCATCGCCTTCAGTTCGGCGAGACCCCTGGCAATCTCGTCTTCGAGCAGCTCGATGTCGGCGATGATCTCCAGTGGGTCGCGGTGTTCGATCTCGTCGTGGACGATCTCCTTGTAGCGGTTCAGGGAGAGGTCGTAGCCCTGGGCAACGATGTCCCCCTTGGGAACGAGGAAGGACTGGTCGGTGCGGGCTCGGTCCTTCTCATCCACGAGGTTTTCCCACCGGGCGAGCACGTCGGGGAGGTTGTTGGTCTCGACGGGGTTGCGCTTGTCGTCGAGAGAGAAGCCGTCGGCGCGAACGTCGTAGAACCAAACTTCGTCGGTGCCACCGGAGTTGGTCTTGGTGAAGCACAGGATCGCGGTCGAGACGCCGGCGTACGGGCGGAAGACGCCGGACGGGAGCTTCACGACGGCGTCGAGCTTCTGGTCTTCGACGAGGGTCTTGCGTAGCGCCTTGTGCGCCGTGCTCGATCCGAACAGGACGCCGTCGGGGACGATGACGGCGGCGCGGCCGCCGGGCTTGAGCAGCTTGAGGAACAGTGCCAGGAAGAGCAGCTCGGTCTTCTTGGTCTTGACGATCCGCTGGAGGTCCTTGGCGGTGGACTCGTAGTCGAGCGAACCCGCGAACGGTGGATTGGCGAGGATAAGCGTGTACTTGTCAGCGTCCCCGGCGGCGCCTTCAGAAAGCGAGTCGCGGTAGCGGATGTCGGGGGACTCGATGCCGTGCAGCAACATGTTCATACTGCCGATGCGGAGCATTGTGGAGTCGAAGTCGTAGCCGTGGAACATCGAGGCGTGGAAGTGCTTGCGCTGCGCAGAGTCCAGCAGCGCCTCGGCGTGGATGTCGCGGACATACTCGCTCGCGGCGACGAGGAAGCCGGCGGTGCCGCAGGCAGGGTCGCAGATCTCGTCGGACGGCTGCGGCGCGGTCATCTTCACCATGAGCTCGATGATGTGGCGCGGCGTGCGGAACTGGCCGTTCACCCCTGCGGAGGCGATTTTTGAGAGCAAGTACTCATACAGGTCGCCGTTGGTGTCGCGGTCGGCCATCGGGATGTCGTCGAGCATGTCGACGACCTTCGACAGCAGCGCCGGGGTCGGGATGGTGAAGCGGGCGTCCTTCATGTGCTCGCTGTAGGTCGTGCCGTCACCCATGCCTCGCAGGAACGGGAAGACCTCATCGGCGATGGTCTTGTGCATGACCTCAGGGGAGGCGTTCTTGAACTGGCTCCACCGCAGGTGCGCCTGGCCCGGCAGGAACACGGGGCTCTCGACGTCGGCCTTGGTGATGCGGGCCTTCTTCTCCGCCAACGTCTGGATGTCGTCGAGGCGGCGGATGAACAGCAGGTAGGTGATCTGCTCGATTACCTCGAGCGGGTTGCTGATGCCGCCCGACCAGAAGGCGTCCCAGATGCGGTCGATCTTGCTCTTCAGCTCACCCGTGATCACTGACGAAACCTTACTGACGGACTCGACCGCTGACTCGGACATTGCTGGACTTCCTTCCGCCGTCCGGCGTCTCCGGAGCAGCCGGGCAGACTCTCAGACGCCACCGACACTTCACCGCTCGGCCAGCTTGCTGACCGAGCCACGGAGAGCGTCCTCACCGGCCCGAACGTAGTGGTTGAGGACGGTTGCGAGCTTGTCGCCGAGGTACTGGGCGACGACCTCCCAGGGCTCGCCGAGCTCCTCGTGGAACCACTTGGTCGCGGCATGGTGGCGGAGGTTGCGGTAGACGATCGTCTTGGGCCAGGCGTTCTCAGGGTCGTGCTCGTCGACCCACGCGCGGACACGGTGCCAGCGCTCGTTGTGCATCTCGGGCTTCACCGGCAGTCCGGTCACAGTGTCGACGAAGAGCCACAGCTCGCCCTCGGGCGGCACTGGATAGTTCCACCAGGCGAGGTTCCGGTCCTTCTCGCGCGCTGCCAGCGACGCCCGGCGCTGGCGCTCGGCCTCCTGGGCGTTGATGACCTGCTGGAGCGATGCCTTCGCCGGAAGGTCCAGCAGTTCGCGGACGCGGGGGAGGAGCTCCTCGTGCATCAGCGACTTCGGCAGCGGCACCTCGTGGAGGACGTGGTTCTTCACCGGGCCGCGGAAGCCGGGCGCCTTGCGCGGGGTGATCCAGGAGCCGTTGACGTGGACGTAGCCGTGCTCGAAGAAGACGTCGATCGCCCGCAGCGCGTTCTGCTCGCCGAGCCTCAGCCCACCGAAGCCGGCGACGCGGATCTTCGTGCCGAACAGCGGCAGGCGGGTCATCAGCGGGTCAATGCCCTCCGGACCGCAGAGCTGGTCGGCGGCCGCGGCCATCGCCTTCACCTGACGAGTCTCCGGGCGCAGGCGCGGGTCGACGTACTGGGTAGTTGCTCCGTGCAGGACGTTCGCTCGCCTGATCTCCAGGCCGTCCAGCGGGTCGATGCTGCGGTCGAGCCAGCCCAGCCGCCAGGCGAGCTTGCGCATTGCCGATAGCTGGCCGCGGAGGTCCTCGCGGCCGCGTTGGGAGAAAAGCGTCTTGCTGCCCTTCTCCATCACCTTGCGGCTGTGCTCGACACGCCACTTCGTCACTGGCACGTCGCCGATGGTCGGGAGGATGTGGGCGTTGAGTCGCGACTCGCGCCCTTCCATCGTGCGCGGCTGCTTGCCTCGCTCACGACTGTCGCGCAGGTACTCCTCGCCGAGCATCCGGATCGTGCGGGAGGCGCGCACATCAGCGCCGACGGGCGTCGCCTGCTCGGTGTCGAGCGCGGCCTCGGCCTGAGCGAAGATCTTGCGGGCCTCCTCCTCGGAGGCGGCGCGACGCAGCACCCGCTTCCACGGCTCGCCGTCGCCGGCCGGCGCCTTGAAGTACACCTGGTACTTGTTGCTGCCCGGTGCCGGTGCGTAGACACGCACCCGCCACGGCCGCGTGCTGCCGCCGAGGGTGCGCGGCTTGCCCTGTGCGAGCAGCTTCGGCTGAGAACGCGCCGCCACGAGACCTCCTACGCTGGAGAAGCCCATCGTACGCCGGTTTCGTGCATCACTCTCGTGCATCACTCAAGGGAAAAGTGATGCACGTGCCACTCATCAGGAGTCACAGGAATGGCCAATCGCCTCGCCAACGCTACCAGCCCGTATTTGCTCCAACACGCGGAGAATCCGGTGGATTGGTGGGAGTGGGGACCCGAAGCCTTCGAGGAAGCCAGGCGCCGTGATGCACCAATCTTGTTGTCCGTGGGCTACGCCGCCTGCCACTGGTGCCACGTGATGGCGCACGAGTCGTTCGAGGACGACGCGACCGCGGCGCTGATGAACGAGCACTTCGTGAGCATCAAGGTGGACCGCGAGGAGCGGCCGGACGTCGACGCGGTCTACATGAACGCGACCACCGCGATGACCGGTCACGGCGGCTGGCCGATGACCGTCGTGCTCGACCACGACGCCCGGCCGTTCTTCGCCGGGACCTACTTCCCCGACCAGCCGCGGCACGGGCAGCCGGCCTTCCGGCAGATCCTGGCCGCCGTGTCCGAGGCCTGGCGCGACCGCGGGGACGAGGTCCAGCGGGTGGCCGAGCGGCTCGGCGACCACCTGAGCCAGCCCCTGGCTGCCGCGGCGGCGCCGATCGGCCGGGAGACCCTCGACACGGCGGTCGACCTGCTCGCCCGGGAGTTCGACGCGGAGCGGGGTGGCTTCGGGGGAGCGCCGAAGTTCCCGCCCTCGATGGTGCTCGAGTTCCTGCTGCGCGAGGGCTCGGAGCGCGCGCGGGCGATGGCGGCGCAGACCCTGGAGGCGATGGCCCGCGGCGGGATCCACGACCAGCTCGGCGGTGGGTTCGCCCGCTACAGCGTCGACGCCGACTGGGTGGTGCCCCACTTCGAGAAGATGCTCTACGACAACGCTCTGCTGCTCCGCGTGTACGCCGAGTGGGCCGCCCGGTGTGACAGTGCCGAGGGCGTGTGGGCTGCCGAGGGCATCGCCGACTTCCTGCTCGGGGAGCTGCGCACCCCCGAGGGTGGCTTCGCCTCCGCCCTCGACGCCGACTCCGAGGGCGCCGAGGGGACCTACTACGTCTGGACGCCCGCCCAGCTGACCTCGGTGCTCGGACCCGACGACGGCGCCTGGGCCGCCCGCTGGCTGGGCGTGACCGAGGCCGGCACGTTCGAGAACGGCACCTCCACGCTGCAGCTGCGCGAGGACCCCGACGACCTCGACCGGTGGTTCGACGTGCAGCGACGGCTGCGCGAGGCCCGGGCCGCGCGCCCGAGGCCGGCCCGCGACGACAAGGTCGTGGCCGCGTGGAACGGGCTCGCGATCTCGGGACTGTGCCGCGCCGGGACGCTGCTCGGGCAGCCGGCGTACGTCGAGGCGGCCGTGGCCGCCGGCGAGCTGCTGTGGGACCGGCACCTGGTCGACGGGCGGCTCCGGCGGGTCTCCCGGGACGGGGTCGTGGGGTCGCCGGCCGGGGTGCTGGAGGACCACGGGTGCGTGGCGGCCGGGTTCCTCGACCTGCTCCAGGCGACCGGCGACGCGGCCTGGCTGGAGCGGGCACGCGTGGTGCTCGATGCCGCGCTGGAGCACTTCGCGGCCGACGACGGTGGCTTCTTCGACACCGCCGACGACGCCGAGGCGCTGGTGGCGCGGCCGCGTGACCCGTCCGACAACGCCTCCCCGTCCGGGTTGTCGGCCATGGTGCACGCGCTGGCGGACTACGCGGCCCTCACCGGCTCCGGTCGCCACCGCGACGCCGCGGAGGCGGCCCTGGCCACGGTCGCGCCGATCGCCGAGCGGGCGCCGCGCTTCGCGGGATGGTCCCTGGCCGCCGCGGTGTCGATGCTCGACGGTCCCGAGGAGGTCGCCGTGGTCGGCCCGCCCGGCCCGGACCGCGACGCGCTCGAGGCGGCGGCCCGACGGCGCCCCGGCGCGGTCGTGCTGGTGGCCGACGGGCCCCGCGACGACGTCCCCCTGCTGGTCGGGCGGGAGCCCGTCGACGGCCGCCCGGCGGCGTACGTCTGCCGGCGGCTGGTGTGCGAGCGGCCGGTGACCGACCCGGCGTTGCTGTGATGCCGGTTGCCGGCCGTCAGCGCAGCGAGTACGTCGCCAGCGAGACGCCGACGTAGTGGGTCACGAACGCCAGGATCGTCAGCGTGTGGAAGACCTCGTGGAAGCCGAACCAGCGGGGCCAGGGGTTGGGGAACTGCGTGCCGTAGACCAGGCCGCCGACGGTGTAGAGACCGCCCCCGACGATGACCAGCACGATGATGGCGGTGCCGATGGCCTCGCCGTACCCCATCGCCCCGGTGATGAAGTCGCCGAAGAAGAAGACCGGCGCCCAGCCGAGGGCGATGTAGATCGGCGCCGAGAGCCAGCGCGGGGCACCGCCCCACAGCACCTTCATCGCGACGCCGGCGAGCGCGCCGCCCCACGTGATGCCGAGCATCGTCCACCGGTCGGCGCCGTCGAGCAGCAGGATCGCGAACGGCGTGCAGGAGCCGGCGATCAGCACGAAGATGTTCGCGTGGTCGAAACGCTTCAGGAACGCGTGCACGCGTGGTGACCACGTCCCGCGGTGGTAGACCGCGGACACCGTGAACAGCACCAGCGCGGACCCGGCGAAGACGGCCGACCCGACCCGCGTCGGGGCCGTGGGGGACAGTGCGATCAGCACGATCCCGGCGGCCAGCGTGAGCGGCGCGTTGACGAGGTGGAGCCAGCCGCGCAGCTTCGGCTTGACGTGCCGGGTGAGCTCGGCGACGTCGTGGGCGAGGTGGTCCAGCCCCTGGCGCACGACGTCGTTCATGACCACGAGGCTACGGGACCCGCGGTCGGCGTGAAGCAGAACGCGAGCAGGATCACGGGGTCTATCATCGGCAGTCGTGGCCACCCTGCGAAGCGTGAAGGACGCCGTCAGGAGCGCCCTCTACCCCGCCTACGAGGCGCGGATGGTGAAGGCGCTGCCGGCCGACCGGATCCCGAAGCACGTCGGCGTGATGCTCGACGGGAACCGCCGCTGGGCGCGCGCAGTCGGGCACGACAGCGCCCACGGCCACCGGGTCGGGGCGGCCAACATCGAGCCGTTGCTCGACTGGTGCGAGGAGGTCGGCGTCGAGGTGGTCACGCTGTGGCTGCTCTCCACCGACAACCTCAACCGCGGCACCGACGAGCTCGACCCGCTGCTCGACATCATCGGCGACGCGGTCACCGCCCTCGCGGAGCAGCGCCGGTGGCGGCTGCACCCGGTGGGTGCGCTGGACCTGCTGCCGGCCCGGGTCTCCGCCCGGCTGAAGCAGGCGGCCGACGAGACCCGCGACGTCGAGGGGCTGCTGGTCAACGTCGCCGTGGGGTACGGCGGTCGGCGCGAGATCGCGGACGCCGTACGCTCCCTGCTCGCCGAGCACGCCACCCGGGGCACCAGCCTCGAGGAGCTCGCGCAGGTGATCGACGTCGAGCACATCGCCGACCACCTCTACACCAAGGGCCAGCCCGACCCCGACCTGGTCATCCGCACCTCGGGGGAGCAGCGGCTCGGCGGGTTCCTGCTCTGGCAGAGCGCGCGGTCGGAGTTCTACTTCTGCGAGGCCTACTGGCCCGACTTCCGCCGCGTCGACTTCTTGCGCGCCATCCGGGCGTACGCCCAGCGGGAGCGCCGGTTCGGGTCGTGAGGGCGGGCGGCGGTTTCCCCGCCTGAGCGGGGAAACTGGAGCCTGGAGGGGGAAACTTCCCGCGCCAACCGTCAGTTTCCCCGCCTGAGCGGGGAAACCGACCGAGGCGACCCCGCCACGATTCCTTCACCTTCCTGTCACCCCTGATTCGGGCGTGTCGCGACAGTCGGGGTGGGCGGCGGGCGTACTTTCGCGGGTATCGGCGAGTGGGGAAGCTCGTCGTGCTGGGAGGGCAGTTCGTGACCTATCACGACCGTCGGTCACCACGGGGATCCCGCGGCGACCACGGGGACCGGCACTCCGGTCCACCGCGCCCTGTCCGGTCCACCGCGTAGGAACAAGGACCGGGCGAGGAGTGCGCGCGCCGGTCCGTGAGGGGTGACATCGTGCCGACCACGGCCCAGAAGTCCCAGGCGCCCGCCTCCAGCTCCCCGTCCGCCGCGACACCTCCGGGCGCCACCCGGACGTTCGTGCTCGACACCAGCGTGCTGCTCGCCGACCCCGGCGCCATCAGGCGCTTCCACGAGCACGAGGTGGTGCTGCCGGTCGTGGTGATCACCGAGCTCGAGGCCAAGCGGCACCACCCCGAGCTGGGCTACTTCGCCCGGTCGGCGCTACGGCTGCTCGACGAGCTGAGGGTGACCCACGGACGCCTCGACGAGGCGGTGCCCATCGGCGACGAGGACGGCACGGTCCGGGTCGAGCTCAACCACACCGACGCCGACTCGCTCCCGTCCGGCTTCCGGCTGGGCGACAACGACACCCGGATCCTCGCGGTCGCGCGCAACCTGGCCGACGAGGGCCACGCGGTCACCCTGGTCTCCAAGGACCTCCCGATGCGGATCAAGGCCTCCGCGGTCGGCCTGGACGCCGAGGAGTACCGCGCCGAGTCCGGTCTCAAGGGCTCCGACTCCGACACCGGCTACACCGGCATGGCCGAGCTCGACGTGACCGCCGGCGAGCTCGACGAGCTCTACGAGGACGGCACGGTCGATCTCGAGACCGCCCGCGAGCTGCCCTGCCACACCGGCCTGGTGCTGCTCTCCGAGCGTGGTACGGCGCTGGGCCGGGTCGGCGCCGACAAGCAGGTCCAGCTGGTGCGCGGCGACCGGGAGGCGTTCGGCATCCACGGCCGCTCGGCCGAGCAGCGGGTGGCGCTGGAGATGCTGCTCGACCCCGAGGTCGGGATCGTGTCGCTGGGCGGCCGCGCCGGCACCGGCAAGTCCGCACTGGCCCTGTGCGCCGGGCTGGAGGCGGTGCTCGAGCGTCGCCAGCACCAGAAGGTGGTCGTCTTCCGGCCGCTGTTCGCAGTCGGCGGCCAGGAGCTGGGCTACCTCCCGGGCTCGGAGGCCGAGAAGATGAACCCCTGGGCGCAGGCGGTCTTCGACACCCTGGGGGCGGTCACCTCCCGCGACGTGATCGACGAGGTGCTCGACCGCGGGATGCTCGAGGTGCTGCCGCTCACCCACATCCGGGGCCGTTCCCTGCACGACGCCTTCGTCATCGTCGACGAGGCCCAGTCGCTGGAGCGCAACGTGCTGCTGACCGTGCTGTCCCGGATCGGTGCCAACTCCAAGGTGGTGCTCACCCACGACGTCGCGCAGCGCGACAACCTCCGGGTGGGGCGGCACGACGGCGTGGTCGCCGTGGTCGAGAAGCTCAAGGGTCACCCGCTGTTCGCCCACGTGACGCTCACCCGCAGCGAGCGCTCGCCCATCGCTGCCCTGGTCACCGAGATGCTGGAGAACGTCACGCTCTGAGCGCCGTACACCCGGCCGGGCCGCCGTGACCACGGCGACCCGACCGGGTGGTCTGTCGCGTGACCTGAGCGACAGGTGTGGCTCGTGGGGTCCCGTGTGACCGGTATCGCATGGTGCATCCGGGTCATTTCCCGGCGTTCGGTTTGCATGACCACGTCAGGTGCGGCAGGGTGCCTCGTGATCATTTCGTGACCTCGGTGGTTCGGGCCCCTTGTCGCAGTGATTGCCCTGACCCCCTGTTTCCGACCCCCGTTAGCGACTCATGTCCCTCACCTCCCCTGCACGTCAGAAGTACGCGCCCCGACACCGGCAGACGCGCGCCAACCGCTTCGCGCGGTCCGCGCCCGGGACGGTGGTGCGCAACACGATGCTGCTCTCATCGGTCGCCGTGGCGGCGACCGGCGCGTCGGTCGTGGGCGGGGTGCTCGACGCAGACGGCGAGACGGAGCCCGCTGCGGCCGACACCACCTCGACCGACACCACCTCGACCGCCCCCATCGCGGCCTCGCTGAGCCAGGCCGAGATGGAGGACCGGCGCGACACCGTCTCCCGCTCCGACAGCCGGGGCCGCACCGACGAGACCAAGGCCGCGGCGCTCTCCCAGGACGGCGGCGGCGGGGTCACCCGGTCCGAGGAGGTCTCCAGCGGCGACCCGCGCGAGATCGCCCAGGCGCTGCTGCCGGCGTACGGCTTCTCCGGGGACCAGTTCGGTTGCCTGGACTCGCTCTACGTCAGCGAGAGCAACTGGCGCGTGGACGCCGACAACCCGACCTCGTCGGCGTACGGCATCCCGCAGGCGCTCACCTCGATGCACGACCTGCCCGCCGACTACATGACCTCCGCGGAGTCCCAGATCCGCTGGGGTCTGGACTACATCGCCGACTCCTACGGCTCCCCCTGCGCTGCCTGGGAGTTCAAGCAGGCCAACAACTGGTACTGAGGGCCGCGAGGCTGGCCATGTGGAGCGCCACGTGCCTACCATCGTGGCCCCCCGACCCCCCTGGAGGACCCCCCATGGCTCGCCTCTTCCGGCGGCTCGTCACCGCCACCGTCGCCGCACTCGCCGTCACGATCTCGCTCGTGGCGCTGGGCTCGGGCCCTGCCACCGCCGACCAGCCGGAGGGCTACGGCCCTGCCGACCCGTTCGACGACTCCATCAAGCCGGACGACGGGCCCCAGGAGTCGGTGCGGGGACAGGCCAAGATCGCCCGCACCCGGTACGGCTACCGGCTCACGGCTGCCGAGCAGAACTCGCGCCTCAGGATCACGATGACCGACAACGGCCGGTTGCGCTTCCGTGACACCCGGGTCGACTCGTGGAAGTCGCTCCCGAGGGCCTGCGACCGCCAGCGGGTGGACCCCGGGGTCGCCGCGACCTGCCGCGTTCCTGCCGACGCCACCGCCGACGACCACGCGCTGATCGAGGTGCGGCCGCGGCTGGGCAACGACCGCGTCGACGGGCGCGGCCTGCCCGCCATCCTCGACATGGCCGTGCTCGGGGACGCCGGGCGGGACTCACTGTACGGCGGCCGCGGCGACGACTACCTCGGCGGCGCGATGGACCGCGACATCTCGGTCGGCGGAGCCGGCAAGGACTGGATCCGGGGCGGCGACAGCCGCGACCGGCTCTGGGGCGGCGCCGACGCTGACTGCATCGTCGGGATGTCCGGACGCGACAGGATCCGCGGGGGCAGCGGGGTCGACCGCACCTTCCAGTGACCCGGGCCGTCTCGACCCTGCGTCGAGCGCTCAGGGGTGGGTCATCGACTCCACGTCGAGGGCCTCGTCGAGCTGGGCCTCGGTGAGCTCGCCCCGCTCGAGGTAGCCCATCGCGATCACGGTGTCGCGGATGGTGGCGCCGTCGGCCATGGCCCGCTTGGCGATCTTGGCGGCCTCCTCGTAACCGATGACCCGGTTGAGGGGGGTCACGATCGAGGGGGAGGACTCGGCGTACGCGCGCATCCGCTCGGCGTCGGCCTCGATCCCGTCGACGCAACGCTCGGCGAGCAGCCGCGTGCTCGTGGCCAGGAGCCGGACCGACTCGAGCACGTTGCGGGCGAGGACCGGCATCATGACGTTGAGCTCGAAGCTGCCGGCCGCACCCGCCCACGCGACGGCCGCGTCGTTGCCGACGACCTGGGCACACACCATGAGGGTCGCCTCGGGCAGGACCGGGTTGACCTTCCCCGGCATGATGCTCGACCCCGGCTGCAGGTCCGGCAGCCGGATCTCGGCGAGCCCGGTGGTGGGTCCGCTGGCCAGCCAGCGCAGGTCGTTGCAGATCTTGGTGAGGCCGACCGCGATGGTGCGCAGGACGCCGCTGAGCTCGACCAGCGAGTCGCGGCCACCCTGGGCCTCGAAGTGGTCGCGGGCCTCGGTGAACGGCTGGCCGGTGAGCTCGCCCAGCGCCTCGATCGCGCCGGCGGCGAAGCCCTCGGGGGTGTTGATGCCGGTGCCGACGGCGGTGCCGCCGAGCGGCAGCTCGCGCACCCGGGGGAGGACGGAGTCGAGGCGCTCCTGCGCGAGTGACAGCACGGCCGCGTAGCCGCCGAGCTCCTGGCCGAGCATGACCGGCGTCGCGTCCATCAGGTGGGTCCGGCCGGACTTCACCAGCCCGGCGTACTCCTCGGCCTTGGCGCGGAGGCTGTCGCGGAGCACGGTGAGCGCCGGTTGCAGGTCCTCCACGACGGCCAGGGCGGCCGCGACGTGGATCGCGGTCGGGAAGGTGTCGTTGCTGGACTGGCTGGCGTTGACGTGGTCGTTGGGGTGGACGTCGGTTCCGCCGCGGGAGGCGAGCGAGGCGAGCACCTCGTTCATGTTCATGTTGGAGCTGGTGCCGGACCCGGTCTGGAACACGTCGACCGGGAAGTGGTCGAGGTGCTCGCCGGCAGCCACGGCGGCCGCGGCGTGCTCGATCGCCTGCGCCTGCCCCGGGTCGACCACGCCCAGGCGGCCGTTGGCCCGGGCCGCCGCCTGCTTGACCAGGGCCAGGGCCTGGACCAGCCGCGGCTCGATCGGGGTGCCACTGACGGGGAAGTTGTCGACCGCCCGCTGGGTCTGCGCCCGCCAGAGTGCGGCGGCGGGTACCCGCACCTCGCCCATCGAGTCGTGCTCTGTCCGGTAGTCGTCGGTCATGCTCCCGACGCTACAAGGCGCCGCGCCGCGGGGGTTCAGCCCGTGGCGCGCATCCGGTTGTTGCGGGGGAGGTGCTCGAGCTCGGCCAGGCCGAGGTGCTCCAGCACGGGAGGGACGTAGGTGCCGAAACGGCCGCGGTAGCCCTTGCGGAGGCCGTACCACCCCCCGACGGGGTTGTCCTCCGACCTCGCCCACGCCTCGACCGTCCCGGGCTTGGCGGGCTTCTGCTCGTCGGCGTTGCCGAGCGGCATCCAGTCGCCGTGCTCGACGAGCATCGCGTGCAGGTCGGCGATGCTGCGCCACTGGTAGCTCAGCGTGGTCGACCCGACCCGGATGGCGAGGGCGTCCCGCTCCTCGTCGTGCCAGGCGTCGAACTCCGAGCTGCCCGGCGGGGTGGTGAGGATCCACGGGTCCTCGGCGGTGCCGTTCCCCTCGACGTGGTCGATCATGCGGTGCCCCGCTCGTGGTCGAGCGGCCGGTCCTTGGACCGGGTCTCGGCGGCACGCCTGAGTCCGGAGGTGAAGGCGTCGAACGACGGTTGCAGGTCGGGGATCGACCGGGTGATCGCCGGGGCGAGGAGGCCGGAGTACGACTCCTCCATCGAGAACGACGTCCGATCCGGGGCGCGCGCCTCCAGCCGGTAGCGGCGGGTGCCGCTGAACAGGCCGAGCGGCAGGCCGCCCCGCAGCACCAGGCTGCTCCCCGGCTCCCGCTCCGTGACGAGGAGCCGGAACGGTCGGCTGCTCTCCGTGACGTGGATGGTCACCCGGCCGCCCTCGTCGAGGGTCCCCTCGACCCGATCCAGGCCCGGGTCCCAGGAGGGCCAGGCCGCGACGTCCAGCAGCGTGTCCCACACCCGCGCGGCAGGGGCGGCGATCTCGGTCCGGGCTGCGAAGTGCCTCATGGCGACCATGGTGCCGACCCATACCTGACATCATGTGTCAGTGATCGGTCGGGAGAAGTGAGCGCGCAGCGGCTGCTGAGCCTGCTCCTGCTGCTGAAGAACGGCGGCCGGATGAGCGCACGCGAGCTCGCGGACCGGCTCGAGGTGTCCTCACGCACCGTGCTCCGCGACCTGGACCGGCTCAGCTCGTCGGGTGTGCCCGTGTACGCCGTGCGGGGCTGCCAGGGCGGCTTCGAGCTGCTCGACACCTTCGACCACGACGTGCCGGCGCTGCCGGCGGGCATCGTGGCGCCGGCCGGCCAGCTGCGCCGGGTCCGGGTCCGGCTGTCGCCGGCGGCGCTCCAGCTCGCGCTCGTCCTGGGCCGACCCGAGGGGTGGCGGTCGCGCCCCGGCGCCGAGCCTGGCCCCGACCGACCCGGCTGGGTCGAGGGGTCGTTCCGGTTCCCGTCGTACGAGGTGGCCGCCCAGGAGCTGCTGGCGCTCGGGGCCGACGTGGAGGTGCTGCTGCCGCTGACGATGCGGCGCACCATGGCCGAGCTCGGCCGGCACATCGCCGCCCTGCACGCTTGACTATTGGTAACGAAACGGTTACCAATAGTCCATGGACCCGTTCGCCGCGCTCGCCGACCCGGTCCGCCGCGACCTGCTCCGTCGGCTGGCCCGGGGCCCGGCGCGGGTGGTCGACCTCGCCGCCGACCACCCGGTGAGCCGCCCCGCCATCAGCCGCCACCTGCGGCTGCTGGGAGAGGCCGCCCTCGTCGAGGTCGAGGACCGCGGCCGCGAGCGCCACTACACGCTGGCCAGACCCGGGCTGCGGCCGGTCGCCGACCTGCTACGCGAGCTGCGCGGCCCCGTGCCCGAGCACCTGCTCGACGGCCTCGAGCTCGAGGTCCGCCGTACCGGCAGGGAGCGACGCCCGACCCCGACCGACTCCGCCCACGACGAGGAGACCGCATGACTCACCCCACCGCCACCGGGCGCCGCGACCAGCGCGACGGGACGACGTACGTCGAGTTCCGCCGTGAGTTCCGCGCGCCGATCACCGACGTCTGGGCGTCCGTGACCGAGCCCGCGCGGCTGGAACGCTGGATCGGCACCTGGTCCGGCGACCCGGCCAGCGGCTCGATCGAGTTCCGGATGACGGCCGAGGGGGAGGACGCGCCGGCCGAGACGCACCGGATCGTGGCGTGCGACCCGCCGCGGCACCTGGTCACCGAGTCGACCGGAGCGGGCGAGGAGACCGTGTGGCGGCTCGAGCTCGACCTGGCGGAGGCCGGCGGCGTGACGGTGCTGACCTTCGCCCAGCGCCTCGAGGAGGCGATCCAGGTCGAGAGCGTCGGGCCGGGCTGGGACTACTACCTCGACCGGCTGGTCGTCGCCCACGACGGCCGCGACGTGGCCGGGGTGGTGTGGGACGACTACTACCCGGCCCTGGCCGACCACTACCGCGCCGAGTTCGGCTAGGCCCGCCCGCGCACCGTCCACGCCGACGCCGTGACCTCGAAGGGCGCCGTGGGCAGCTGCGCCGCGCACGCGTCACGCACCCGCTGCCGGTCCGCCTCGTCCAGCCGGTCGACGTAGGCGCCGGCCGGCCCGACCCCGAAGGTGTAGGGCTCCCACCACTCCTCGAAGCTCTCGTACGGCACGGTCACGGTGAGCACCGTCTCGTCGAGGTCGTCCAGGCCGGCGTCCTCGAAGAGCTGGCGCAGGTGGCCCTCGCGTGAGCCGGGAGGGTCGCTCTCGTCGCGCGCGCCGGGGTGGACGTCCGCGACACCTCGCCAGAACGGCGACGACGGTCCTCGGCCGCCGCCGTGGTCCCAGACCGAGGCGACCACCGGACCGCCCGGACGCGTGACCCGGGCCATCTCGCGCAGGCCCGCCACCGGGTCGCTCATGAAGTGCACCACCAGCTGGGCCAACGTCGCATCGAACCCGTGGTCGGGAAACGGCAGCGCCTCGGCACTCGCCTCACGGACGTCCACGCCCGGAAGGCGGGCGGCGACGGCGGCGACGAACGACGAGGACGGGTCGATCGCGGTGACCCGGCCGGTGCCGGCGACGGCGACCAGCCGCGCGGTCAGCGCCCCCGGTCCGCAGCCCACGTCGAGCACTCGGTCGGTGGCCCGCAGGCCGGCCATCGCCACGAGCTGATCGGCCAACGGCTCGGAGTATCTCCCCATGAACCGGCCGTAGGCGTCGGCGGTGACGTCGAAGAGCATCCATCCACTCTAGGCGCGGGCCACCCGACCGACCAGCAGCCAGTACTGCTCGTCGCGGTCCTGGAGCCGCACCGGCTGCGGCACGGCCGCCGCCTCGTCGAACACCGCCGCCATGGTCTGCCGCAGCGCCGGCGCGTCGTCCATCGACCAGATCGCCAGCGCTCCGCCGGGCCGCAGGAGCCGCCGCGCCTCGGCGAGGAACCCCTCCTCGTAGATCCGGGCGTTGGACTCGTGGACCAGGAAGTTCGGGCCGTTGTCGACGTCGAGCAGCACCAGGTCGTACGACGCCGGCGGCCCCTCGGCCAGCGCGACCGTGACGTCGGCGACGACCGGGTTCGCGCGCGCGTCGGCCAGCATCGTCTGCCCGTGGCCGATCGTCCCGTCGCGCATCCAGCCGACGAGGGCCTCCTCGATCTCCACGACCGTGCACCGCTCGACGCGCGGGTCGGCGAGCACCTCGTGCATGGTGAAGCCCAGGCCCATCCCACCGACGAGCACGTCACGTGGGTCCTCGACCAGCGCCAGGGCCGAGGTGGCGAGCGCCCGCTCGCTGGTGAACTCCGCGCTGTCCATCACGAAGACGCCGTTCGCCCGCAGCTCGAGGATCGCCGGCCCGCCGGCCTCCTGCCGCTGGCGCAGCACCAGCTCGCCGCGCTCGGACTCCGCACGGGCCAGCTCGACGTACTCCACGGGCAGGACGCTACGTGGTGACGACGCGTGCGGCCCGCACCGGTCTCGACACGCTCCGTCGCGGGTCCGTCGGCCCTCAGTCGAAGATGTCGCTGAGCCAGCTCTCCTTGCGCTTCTTGCGGTAGGGCTGCTGCTGCGGGTATCGCTGGGGATCGGCGTACCGCTGCTGGTAGTGCTGCTGCCGCTCGTCCCTCTCGCGTTCGTAGGACGAGGCTCGCCCCTCGGGCGCTGCGGCGTAGTCCGTCGAGCGCTCGATCAGCTTGTCCAGCTCACCCCGGTCCAGCCAGACTCCGCGGCAGTCGGGGCAGTAGTCGATCTCGATCCCGCTGCGCTCGCTCATGGTGAGCGTCGTTCCGTCGTTGGGACACTTCATGTCGGCTCCTGTCGTCACCCCGAGGAACGAGGACGCCACCTGCGGGGTTCCCGGGTCACTCCCGCGACCGCACCCGGAGGCCCGTGAGCGGGATCGTCGTGGTGCCGGCGGGGTCGGTGAAGAAGTCGTTGCCCTCGTGGTCGACCACGATGAACGCCGGGAAGTCCTCGACCTCGATCTTCCAGACCGCCTCCATGCCGAGCTCCTCGTACTCGATCACGTCGACGGACCGGATGCAGTCCTGGGCCAGCCGCGCGGCCGGGCCGCCGATCGACCCGAGGTAGAAGCCGCCGTGCTGGCGGCAGGCGTCCGCGACGACCTTCGAGCGGTTGCCCTTGGCCAGCATCACCATCGAGCCACCGGCGGCCTGGAACTGCTCGACGTAGGAGTCCATCCGCCCCGCCGTGGTCGGGCCGAAGGAGCCCGACGGCATCCCCTCGGGCGTCTTGGCGGGGCCCGCGTAGTAGACCGGGTGGTCGCGGAGGTACGCCGGCATCTCCTCGCCGGCGTCGAGCCGCTCCTTGATCTTCGCGTGGGCGATGTCGCGGGCCACCACCAGCGGCCCCGTCAGCGAGAGCCGGGTCTTGACCGGGTGCCGGCGGAGCTCCGCCAGGATCTCCTCCATCGGCCGGGTGAGGTCGATCGGCACCACCTCGCCCCCGCTGATGGTCTCGGCGGTGCCGGCGTCCGGCATGTACTGCGCGGGGTCGGTCTCGAGCTGCTCGAGGAACACCCCCTCCGGCGTGATCTTGCCGAGGGCCTGCCGGTCGGCCGAGCAGGAGACCGCGATCGCGACCGGGCAGGACGCCCCGTGCCGCGGCAGCCGCACGACCCGGACGTCGTGGCAGAAGTACTTGCCGCCGAACTGCGCACCGATGCCGAACGACTGCGTCAGCTCGAACACCTGCTCCTCGAGGTCGAGGTCGCGGAACCCGTGGCCGGCCATCGACCCCTCGGTCGGGAGGCGGTCGAGGTAGTGGGCGGAGGCCAGCTTGGCCGTCTTGAGGGCGTACTCGGCCGACGTGCCGCCGATGACCACCGCGAGGTGGTAGGGCGGGCAGGCGGCGGTGCCGAGCGAGCGGATCTTCTCGTCGAGGTAGGTCAGGATCCGCTGCGGGTTGAGGATCGCCTTGGTCTCCTGGAACAGGAAGGACTTGTTGGCCGAGCCGCCGCCCTTGGCCATGAAGAGGAACTTGTACTCGGGGGCGTCACCGGGCACCGAGTAGAGCTCCACCTGCGCCGGCAGGTTGGAGCCGGTGTTCTTCTCCTCGAACATGGACAGCGGCGCCATCTGGCTGTAGCGGAGGTTGAGCCGCGTGTAGGCGTCGAACACCCCGCGGGAGATCCACTCGCCGTCGTCGGCCCCGGTCAGCACGCCCTCGGTCTTCTTGCCCATCACGATCGCGGTGCCGGTGTCCTGGCACATCGGCAGCACGCCGCCGGCGGAGATGTTGACGTTCTTGAGCAGGTCCAGCGCGACGAAGCGGTCGTTGCCCGACGCTTCCGGGTCGTCGATGATCCTCCGCAGCTGGGCGAGGTGGGCCGGCCGCAGGTAGTGGGCGATGTCGTGCATCGCCTCGTCGGTGAGCCGACGGATCGCCTCCGGTCGGACCTGGAGGAAGGTCCGGCTCTGCCCGTCGACCACGGCCTCGAAGGTCGACACCCCCTCGGTGGTCAGGAGGCGGTACGGCGTGTCGTCGGCCGCGGTCGGCAGCAGGTCGGAGTGGCGGAACTCGGGTGAGGTGCTCACCCCGGCAGGGTAGCCCGGAGCCGGGGTGCCGCCCAGGCCCTCCGTCGTGGGTATTCCGCGCGCGCCGGGGAGGTGCCACGCTGAGTTCGGAGGGTGTCGGCACGGGAGGCGCGATGGCGGCCACGACGGCGCAGGTGGGGACCACGGGACTGCTCGGGCACGCGGAGCTGCACGCGGTCCCGGAGGAGCAGGTGCGGCTCGCGGTCGTGCTCAACGGCGGCGTCTCGCTCGCCGTCTGGATGGGCGGCGTCGTCCTCGAGCTGGACCGGCTCACCAAGGCGGATCCGGCGGCGGGCACGCCGTACTCGGTGCTCAAGCGCCTCACCGGCTGCGCGGCCCGCGTCGACGTGATCACGGGGACCTCGGCGGGCGGCATCAACGGCGCCGCCCTCGCGCTGACCCAGGTCAACCGGCACGCGTCGCCGTCGGCCCTGCGCGACCTGTGGATCGAGCAGGGGCGGTTCGAGAACCTGCTCCGCCAGCCGTTCCGCGGCCAGCCCCGGTCGCTGCTCCAGGGCGACGAGTACTTCCTGCCGGCGCTCAACGCCGCGCTCGGGCGGCTGGCCCGGGGAACCGGCCACGTCGGCCCGGACGAGGCACCCGTCGACCTGACCATCACCACCACCGTGATCGGCGGCAACCAGGCGGTGTCGGTCGACTCCATGGGCCAGCCGCTGCCGCAGCGGCTGCACGCCGGCCGGTTCCGGTTCCGGCGCCGCGCCGGCATGGTCGAGGACCCCTTCGCCGAGGACCGGCTGGCCCGCACGGCCGACCGGCTGGCGCTCGCCTCCCGCAGCTCCGCCAGCTTCCCGTTCGCCTTCGAGCCGTCGTACGTGCCGGTCTTCCACCCCGACTACCGCGACCGGCCCGGCGTGCCGCTCACTCCGGAGCAGAAGCTGCGACCGGACATGGGCGACCACGTGGAGTTCTGGGGCAACCCCGGGATGACCACCAACCGCTCCCGCTACTGCGCCGACGGCGGGGCGCTCTCCAACACCCCCACCCGGGAGGCGCTCCAGGCGATCGAGGAGATGCCTGCCGCCGGACCGGTACGCCGCGTCGTGCTGCTGGTCTTCCCCCACGCGCCGGCCGAGGAGCAGGACCCGCCCGACGAGCGCGACGAGCCGTTCGAGCTCACCCAGTCGCTCACCGGGCTGCTCGGCGCCCTCACCGCCCAGGGCAGCCGCTCCTACGTCGAGGAGCTGGAGCGCCACAACCTGACGGTGTCGGGACGGCGCGGCACCCGCAACGAGCTGCTCCAGCAGCTGCTCGAACCCACGGGCGGCGGCCCCGCCGGGCCCGACGCGCTCACTGCGCTCACCGGGTCGGTCTACGGCCAGTACCGAAGGCTGCGCCAGCGTCGCATCGGCCGCAACCTGGCGGCCTGGCGCACGGGCATGACGCCCGACGGGCTGATGGGGGCCACCCTGCCCGACAAGTGGAGCTACGAGCGGGTGCGGTCGGCGGCGGTGCGGGCCCAGCACATGTGGGAGAGCGACGCCGACGGCTCCCCGGCCGACGTGCTGCCCTACGTGCCGGCCTCCGCCCCGACCGTCGACCACTTCCGGATCACCGTCGGTCAGTGGGACTGGGGCATCGACGCCGCGCTCGGGGTGGCGGAGGGGGCCGCCGACCTGCTCCGCCGACTCGTCTGGATCCTGCCCAAGGGCGAGGACTTCGAGGCCGTCAACGCCGCCCGGCTGAAGGTGTTCGGGCTCGCCCAGCAGATCCGCGAGGCCCGCCACCTGACCGACGACGCGTGGGAGACCGACCCGACGCTGCTCGAGCTGCCCCCGACCCGGGCGTACTGGACCCTGCGGCTGGCGTTCTACGCCTACCTGATGACGGGCGCGATCTCCGAGGACGCCGTCGCCGAACGGGTCGAGAAGCTCGACGAGGCCACGGCCGAGGTCGCCCGGGCGGTGGCCGCGGCGCTCCAGGACCACGGTCGGCTGCGGGCGCCGGCCTCCGCGGGGGCGGAGGTGCGGCGGCTGGTCGAGGAGACGGTCGACGTCCTGCTGACCTGCGTGCGGTCGCTCGAGAGGCATGCCGGGACCGCCGTCGGGAAGGACGCCGGCCTCCCGGGCTGGCACGCGCTCCTCCACGGGACCGACCGGCTGACGGCGCTGACCCGGCTGATGCAGCTCGAGGTGGTCAGCACCGCCCTCGGCGACGAGGTCGTCACCGGTGCCTCGATCCCGGTCGAGCTGGTGCAGGTCTCCGCCGAGACGCAGAACCCGTTCGCGACGATCACGACCCACGGCCGGGAGAAGCTCGGGGGAGACGCGATCAACCGGTTCGGCGGCTTCCTGAAGCGCTCGTGGCGGGTCAACGACTGGATCTGGGGCCGCGCCGACGGCGCCACGATGCTGGCCCGCACGCTGCTCGACCCCAAACGGGTACGCCGCGCCGCCCTGGTGTCCGGCTACATCGTCCGCCACGAACCGACCGGGAAGGGGGACGCGGCCCGTGTCAAGGAGATCCACCAGGAGCAGGCGAGGCGCTGCGCCGACCGCACCCTGGCCGACGTCCTGGCGGCGCTGGGGTTCGACGCGGAGGCGTTCCCCGCCGACGCGAGGGCGGCGGGCCGCGAGCTGAGCACGGCGTTCGACCTCACCGTCGCCGACGCCGACCTGCCGTCGGCGATGCCGTCGCTCGCGAACATCTTCGCGTGGGCGCTCCACCTCGACTCGCTCCCGAGCGAGCTGCCGGCCCTGGCCGCGGCCATCGTCGGCGACCGGGTCGACGGGGCCAACCCCCGGTCCCGGAGCGAGCAGTTCGTGGCCCAGCACGACGAGCTGCTGCGACGTCTGGGCGACCCCCACCACGCTGCGGACGAGGAGGACAGCCGACGGGCCCTCGCCGCCTTCGACGGCGCCGGGATCGGCTCGGAGCCGCTGCACGAGGAGGCCGGCAGTGACCTGCTGATCCGGACCGTCACCTCCGCGGCCGCCGTCGTCACGACCGTGGCCGACTCGTCGGGCTCCGGCCTGGGAGCGCTCAAGCCGGTCACCCGGACGCTGCGCGGCGGCATGCTGCTGCCCTACTGGGGGATCACCGGACTGGCCCGTGGCGGCATCGCCCGTGCCCTGGCGTTGCTGGCCTTCGCGCTCGGCGGCACCGCGCTCGCGTTGGCCCTGCTCGGCGTCCTCCCCGAGGGCCTGCAGCCGGTCGCGGCCGCGGTCGGAGCGGGTGCCGTGCTCGGCGCCTTCGCGTACGGCGCACTGCGCACCGGGTCGCTGCTGCACGGCGTGGTGCTGCTGGCCCCGGTGGTGCCGCTGGTCATCTACGCGCTGGCCCAGCGACCAGACGACGCCGGCGGTGTGTCGACGTTCCTGGTGGTGCTGGCGGTGGTGCTCGGCCTGATGCTCCTGGGCAGCATCCCGATGGCGGCGGGCAGCGTCTGGGTGGCGCTGGACCGGCTCGCCGACCGGCAGGGCTTCGTGCGCCCCATCCCGCCCGCGGACGGCTCCCGGCGGACCCGGCCCCGCTCGTTCGGTCGGACCGTCGCCCGTCGGGTGCTCGCGCTGGTGTGGGTCGGGCTGACCGCGCTTGCCTGGCTGGCCGGGCTCGCGGTTCTTGTCGGGGCGGTGTGGTGGCTGTCCCGCACCGACCTGCTCGGCTGGGTCGAGGCCCACCTGTGGGTCTGGCCGCTGGTGCTGGTCGCCGTACTGGTCTGCGGCTGGGCCTCCGACCGCACCGGGCGGTGGATGCAGGTACTGGGGGCGACAGGAGAGAGTGACCCGCCCTACCGCTTCGCGCCCGTGGCGGACGCCCGCGCGCTCTCGGCTGGTTGGGCCGTGGTCTACGCGGTCGGGTTCGCGCTGATCGCGTTCGTGGTGAGCCTGCCCGTCTGGGGGGAGGTCCCGGGGCCCGGGCGCCGGACGGCGTTCGCGGCCTGCCTGGCCTACGCCGTGCTCCTGCTGGGCCTCTCGCTGGTCCTGCCGTGGGTGGCGGTGGGGGCCGCGGTGCGCCGGGAGTGCCAGCGCCCGCTGCCGCCGCTGCAGGAGGGACCACCTGACGTGGCAGCCCGGCACCGCGAGTATGCGCTGGACCTGGTGCACCGCGGGGTCGCCCACCGTCGCTTCGTCGGGCTCACGGCCGAGGACGCGCTCCGGCTCACGGAGAAGGGCCAGGCGCTGGACCGCGCTGTCCACCACGCACGGGCCGCGGCCGACCTGGAGCGGCGGTGGAACGCGCCGCGAACCCTGTCCGAGGAGGACGTGGCGCGGCTGGCGGCGCTGCTGCCGTCCTGGGAGACCGCCCTCGGCGGCAACCTCGGCCCGCAGCTGCGGGCGCGCGTGGCAAAGGTCCGCGCCGCCCTCGACGGCGACGCCGACCGCGGCCGGGTGCGGTTCCTCGTCGACCGGCTGCTGGTCGCCCTCCGCTAGCGTGCGTGGCGCCGGATTGAGGGGCACGCCCTAGGGTGATCCGCATGGGAGGACCGCTCGAGCCGACACCGCAGCCGGGGGACCCGTCACGGCTGCGGATCTCCGACGCCGACCGGCACAAGGTCGCCGAGCTGCTCCGCGACGCCGCGGCCGAGGGTCGGCTGGACCTGGAGGAGCTCGACGAGCGGCTCGAGGCGGCGTACGCCGCGAAGACCTACGCCGACCTGGTCCCCATCACCATCGACCTCCCCGCCCACGGCGAGCAGCCGTCGACGGCGCCGGCGCCGCGCCGCGAGACGCTGCCGGCCACCACGACGTACGACTCGTCGCTGGCGATCATGGGCGGCTGCACCCGCAAGGGCCCGTGGCTGGTCCCGCCCCGGCACCAGGCGTTCGCCCTCATGGGCGGGGTCGACCTCGACCTGCGGGAGGCGACGTTCGCCGAGCGCGAGACGGTCATCTACGCGAACGCCGTGATGGCGGGCGTCGACATCACCGTCGACGCAGCGACCCACGTGATCATCGAGGGCGTCGGGATCATGGGGGCCTTCGAGCAGGGCCGCGACAAGGTGGCGGCGGAGCTGACCGCGGACTCCCCGGTCGTCCGGGTCAAGGGCGTGGCGCTGATGGCCGGCGTCACCGTCACCCGCAAGGGCCCGCCCCGCCAGAAGAAGCGGAAGATCCTGCCCGGCCACTGACCGGCCGCTGCGGTGCGGCACGGCCAAGACCTGTGGTCGACCCGGTCCACCGGCTGGACCCGGTCCACCTCACGTCGAGCCTTCGGCACCTCCTGCCCCAAGCAGGGACGGCGCGGCCGCCGATGGATCGGCGGAAAGTACGAGTGGAACCGATGCCATCGGCCAGGCGAACTCCGGCCTCCGGGCCGATGTGCGCGCCGCCGGGCCCAGCGATCGTGGACCTAGCGATCCTCACCACGACAACGGAGCCCAGGATGACCACACGTCGACCCACCGCCACACTCCAAGACCGGCCCATCCCGGTGGAGGCCAAGCTCGCCGCGGCGTGGACAGGCGTCATGTTCCTGTACGCCTACGTGGACATCATCGCCTTCTTCAAGCCCGGCGTCGTCGACGGCATCCTCGCCGGCAAGGTCTGGGAGTTCGACGTCAGCCAGACGCTGTTGACCACCTTCCTCGCGCTCATGGCGATCCCGATCTTCATGGTCGTGCTGTCGACGACGCTGCCCGCCCGGGCGAACCGCATCACGAACCTCGTCGTGGCTTCGGTACAGATCCCCTACGCGGCGTTCAACGTGGTGGGCGAGTCCTGGACGTACTTCTACGGCCTGGGCGTCGTCCTGGAAGTGATCCTTCTCGCCCTCATCCTGCGGTTCGCCTGGACCTGGCCCCGCACCGCACCGTCGGCGACCGTGGCGACCGGACCCGGCCGTGGAGCAGCTCGCGCCCCGCAGCAAGCGTGAGCCGAGACGGCATCGAGGACACGAAGTGGGGGAGTCCAGCTCGACCCCGGGCAGCAGGTGCGGGCAGTCATCCGTCGGCAGCACCCGGATCATCCCCGCCCTCAGCCAGGCACCCGACCTCATCGCCGGAGCTCGGCCACCTCGTCCAGCCGCGCGAGCTTGCGGGGGTTGCGGATGGCGTACATCTGCGTGATCCGGCCGTCCTCGATGACGAACGAAACGGCGGTGTCGTTGTCGCCCCCCGGGTCGATGCGGGCCGCGATGCCGCCGTTGAGGTCGACGACGAAGGCCCGGGCGCCCGGCGCCATGTCGGCGAAGCGGGCCATCACCGGGGCCAGCTTCGCCGCCCCGCGGACCGGCTTCGGGATCGTCGGGGCCAGGCCGCCGCCGTCGCCGACGACGAGCACGTCGGGGGCGAGCACCTCGAGCAGCCCGGGGACGTCGCCGGTGGTCAGCGCGGCGAGGAACCGCTCGACCACCCGCTCCTGCTCGGCACGGCTGACCGACATCCGGGGCCGCCGTGCCGCCACGTGCTTGCGGGCTCGGGTCGCGATCTGTCGCACCGCCGCCGGCGACTTGTCCAGCGCCTCGGCGATCTCGCCGTAGGGCACGTCGAAGACCTCTCGCAGCACGAAGACCGCGCGCTCGATCGGCAGCAGCGTCTCGAGCACCGCCAGCATCGCGATCGACACGCTCTCCGCGAGCTCGACGTCCTCCGCGACGTCCGGGCTGGTGAGCAGGGGCTCGGGCAGCCACTCGCCGACGTAGTCCTCGCGCTGTCGCGCAAGTGTGCGGAACCGGTTGAGGCAGAGCCTGGTCACGATCCGCACCAGGTAGGCCCGTGGGTCCCGGACCTCGCTGCGGTCGGTGTCGGCCAGGGCGGCCCACCGCAGCCAGGTCTCCTGCACCACGTCCTCGGCGTCGGCGACCGAGCCGAGCATCTCGTAGGCGACGGTGAACAGCAGGCTGCGGTGGACGCCGAAGGGGTCCTCGCTCACGACGCGGACGCTACCCCGGGCCGCCCGGCCAGGGGCTTGAGCCCGCACGCGGCAGCGAAGCCGTCGGACTCGATGCCGAGGGCGACGTTGCCACGGGTGGTCATGTTCGCGAACGCGATGACCGAGGTGAGCTCGATGAGTGCGGCTGGCCCCAGCGCGGCGTGCAGGCGGTCCACCAGGTCGTCGGTCACCGTCGGCGGCGTCTGGCTCGCCGCCTCGGCGTACTCCAGGACGTCCCGCTCCAGCGGCGTGAAGGCTGACGACTCACGCCAGCGCGGGACCTCGCGCGCCTTCTCCAGGTCCAGCCCCTTGTTGCGTGCCTCGAAGTAGTTGAAGTCCAGGCACCACGTGCAGCCGACCAACGACGCGACCGCCATGTGCGCCAGCGACTTCAGGCCCTCGTCGCAGGCATCCCACTTCTGCACCTTGCCGCCGAGCCCCGAGCTGGCGAACAGGACACGGGGGTTGTGCCAGTAGACGCCCACCGCCGTGGGCACCTGGCCCAGCTTCCTCTGGATCATCCGCTTGATCAACGCGCCCTTGAAACCGGTGATCTCCGCGGGGGGAATGCGGGTGGTGTGCTCCATCTGTCCTCCTGTGTCACGTGGCCGTGTCGACCTGTCCGGTGTCGTCACCGCATGGAGACACCGGCCGGTCCGTGGCTGTGACACCCGGCAGCGCGCTGGGACGTGACGGGACGCACCGAGTGACGGTCACGCCACCCCCCACTGGTAAGATCAGACTTACCAGTTCGAAGGAGCCACCGACATGACGATCGACCAGACGCTGGCTGCGCTGGCAGATCCCACGCGACGTGGGATCGTGCAGCGTCTGGCACACGGACGAGCCTCGGCCGGTCAGCTGGCGGCGCTGTCGCAGTTCAGCCGCCCTGCGACCTCGCAGCACCTGCGGGTGCTGCGGGACGCCGGGGTCGTGCGCCGTACGAGCGGCAGCCGCCAGAGTCCCTACGAGCTGGACCCCGCCACGCTCATCGTCCTGGAGTCGTGGTTGTCCGGCCTCGTGGACACCTGGCGGACCTCACCCCTCCCCGGCCACGTCGAGAAGACCAGAGGAGCTGTGCCATGAACCGACCTGTCACCTACACCGAGATCCACAGCCCCGACCTCGGGGCGACCCGTGCGTTCATGGCCACGGTCTTCGGCTGGGAACCCGAGCCATTCGCCACCAGCGACTACCTGGTCGCCGATGGAGGCACGACCGGCGTCGACACCGGACTCCTCACCTCGCTGGACGGGCAGCCTCGGTCGATCGTCGTGATCCGGGTACCAGACCTGGGGGAAGCAGCCGCCTCCGTGGCCGCGGCCGGTGGCCAGGTCGTCGTCGAGCCGTTCGAGATCGCCGGAGTGGGACGCGGCTGCTATGTGGTGGACCCCGTCGGCGTCCTGATCGGACTGCATCAGTACGACGCAGACGCGGGGCTCACCGAGTGAGAGCCCCTTCTTCGGAAGGGTGGTTCGCGAGTGGGGGGTGCGCTGCGCTGGGGTGCAGGCCGGCTGGGCACGATCAGCGAGCCGATCGGTCACTGCGTGCGTGCGGTTCGCGCCACAGCGCAGTGGCGAGCACGACGATCCAGAGCACCGGCCGACGTCCGCGCGCGGAAGACCACACTCCGATGCCGAAGGCCGTGGTGAGCGCGATGTAGAGCCAGCTGAAGGAGACGAGCACCTCGTGGCCAGGCGAGCCGACCGCGAACAGCTCGCTCACCATCTGCTCGCTCCGGCGATATCCGTTCCACTGGAAGGCCGCCACGAAGTCGGTGGCGACGACGTAGAGGACGGAAGGATGCCGCGCCGGCAGCGAGCAGCCCGTGCCGCAGGGTCTCCGGCGGTGCGCCCGCGAACCGGTCTCGAAGCCTGGCGCGAACTGCGCCATGCGTGCAGGACATCGCTGCCCTCCGAACCCTCAGGGATCACGCCTCGATGGCGCCCCGGTCCACAGACCGCGGACCTCGGGAGCGCCGTGTGCCCTAGATCAATGCTGAGCCCGACCACCGGCTCCTCTCCAGGGCCGAACGTCATCGGATGGCTGGGTCGGATGCCGGATCGGTGGGAGTCCTCGGCCCCGTCAGGCCGTGCGGGCCTTCGGGGTCAGAATGGCGAGCGCGGCCTGACGACCGCGCGGACGGACAGACCTCCGTTGCCCGCCGGTGGCGGATCGGCTCGCGGAGCGACCCGATGCAGGATGGTGACCGGGCCGCGTTGCTGCTTCTCGGGCAAACGTGGCTGTCTCCTGTCAGGGGTTCTGTCTTGGCGGGCCGGGAGCGGTGGTTGACCCGGGCAGCTCTCCGTCGAGCAGGGCGTCGCCGAGGGCGGTGCGCCTGTAGAGGACGCCGTGTCCGCTGCGCTGACTGGTGACGAGGCCCGCTCGCCGGAGCACTCCGAGGTGGTAGGAAATCGTGGCCGGGGCGTGGCCGTCCTCCGCGGCGAGGGCCGCAGTCGTGTGGGGGATCCCGACGTGTCTCAGGATGTTGAGCCGCGTAGCGCCGAGGAGCTCGCGGAGTTGTGCTCCGTGGGCGTGGAGTGGTGTGGGGTTCCACAGGGCGGCAGTGCCACGGGCGGCGTACATCACCAGCGGGCTGTGAGGCCGGTCGATTCGGAACAGGATCGGCTCGACGTGCGCGGCGCAGGGGACGAACACGAGCCCGTCGCCGGCCCAGTCGACGGTGACCTCGAAGCGCGAGGGGTACGAGACGCGTTCACCGTCCCACCGCAGATCTGAACCGAACGTGTCGAGCATGGCGGCGATCCCCTGGCTGGTTGTGACCTCCGACCGGTACGCGATGTCGGTCTCGAGGACCGCGGCGATCGCGGGCCAGTCCTCGGCGAGCGCCGCGTCGAAGAACCTGCCCATCGCCGCAGCAGCCTCGACGGCCACTACCCCCTCGCCGGCATCGAGCAGTTCCTGCACGTGGGGAGGTGGCCGTCGCCGCCACCGACGGTACGTCGCCTCGCCGCCCATGGCGTCGGCGAAGCCTTGGTGCACGGGGCGGCCGTCGAACAGATGGTCCAACTGGCTCGCCACCTCGTCGACCGGCGTTGCGGCGACGGCAGCAACCACCCCGTCGCGGGTCTCACGCGGTTGACCTGGTTGGGGGGTGAGGAAGTCCGGGACGTACGGGTGATCAGCGGGCACCAGGGCGTGCAACAGCTCCATCGTCGCCGCGTCGAGCCGCGCGTGCGCACGGCCGTACCAGTGCCGGGCGTGCCGCAACCCCGAACTCTGCCGGCCGCGGAGCGTCGCGACGATGTCGAAAGCCGGTGAGGTTGCGAAGCGCGACCGAGCCAAAGCCCCAGCATCGGTCTCGATGCGGATGGCCATCGGCGAATTCCCTTCGTCGCGAGCAGGCGACGGCGGCCGCTTCGACACCGCCGCCGACATGCTCCTCCGCGGCCCACACTGCCACGAGGGGGATTCGAAATGCATCGAATGCATTGCAGCAACGATCGACGAGGCGGAAAAGTGCACTCATGACGCGAATCGTTGCCGCCGCCTTCGTGTCCCTCCCCGGCTCGGTATCCGGCCCGATTCCGGGCCCCTGACAACGGCTCCGATGAGGGTGGCGGGGTCCTCCGCCCCCGCCACGACGATTCTTCCGCAGCCGCCACCGAGTGAGCGAAAGACCGCCGCGTAGAGAAGGGAGCCACCAGCATGGAACTGAAAGTCAACATCCAGGTCTCCGTCGACGGCGTCTACCAGTCCAACGGTGGACGCCACCCCGACTTCGACCCGGGCATGGAACGCGGCGGTTGGGCCAGGCCCCTCTTCGAAGACGAGTCACTGACCTACCTCGGCGACTACTACCAGCGAGCCGACGCGTTCCTGTTCGGCCGCCGCACCTACGACATGTTCGCCTGGTCCTGGGGCACCGGCACCTGGGGATCCGACCGGGGCGACAACCCGATCTCGACCGCCCTCAACACCCGACCGAAGTACGTGGCGTCCTCCACCCTCACCGACCCGACGTGGGCGCACACGACCGTCATCTCCGGCGACCTCACCAGCGCGGTCCGCGAACTCAAAACCCAGCCAGGAGACGAGCTGCAAGTGCACGGCAGCGGCAAGCTGAGCCACTGGCTGCTCGCCAACGGCCTCGTCGACGAGCTCACCCTTCTCGTCGCGCCAGTGATCGTCGGGCAGGGTGACCGACTCTTCCCCGACAGCGGACCGGATCTGGCGCTCGACCTAGTCGAGACACGGGCCTTCCCGAAGGGCATCATCCTGCAGACCTACCGGCCAGGTGGACGCCCCCAGTACGCATCCGACCCCACCAAGTGACCGTTCCAGGGAGACCATCGTGACCGCCACCTACACCTGGGACGTCTTCTCCAGCCTCGACGGCTACGGCGCCAACACCGGCGACTGGGGCGGCTACTGGGGCAAGCAAGGCCCCGAGCTCCTCGAGCATCGCCTCGCGTTGTACGACCAGGACCTGCGGATGGTCTTCGGGGCGACCACCTACCGGGCACACGCCCAGATGCTCGCCGCCGGCGACCAGATCGAGTCGCTCGACCCGTGGGTCACCCGCATGCGCGACATCCCCGCCACCGTCGTGTCGAACACGCTGCACGAGCCGCTGGACTGGCCCGACGCGACCGTGAAGGGCGGCGACCCCGCCGACATCGTCGCCCGGCTCAAGGAAGGGTCCGACGTGCCGCTGCGCTCGCACGGCAGCCTGTCGCTCAATCGGGCGCTGATGGCCGCCGGCCTGGTCGACCGCCTCCAGGTGACGATCTTCCCCGCCATCACCGGCACCTCGGGAGTCGACCCCATCTTCGCGGGCGGCGAAGACTACGACCTCGAGCTGCTCGAGACCCTGACCCTCGACAGCCACACCCAGGAACTCACCTACCGACCCACCCGCCACTGACCACCGAAGAAGCGCCGGCGCCGCCCCTCGTCGTGGACTCAGGCAAGGTCGATCGAGTTCAGGCGCCTGGAGTGGAGAGGGCTCAGTCCTCGGGGCGTGACACAGCCAGGACGACACAAGTCCGCAAGCGGAATCACACGTGGCGACCAGTCCGCCCCTGACGCGGACCGCAGCAGCGGCGTGGACCCCTGTCCCGTATCGGCCGTCCGGGTCGGCCTCCCGGGACCGGGTGCCGTACCGGCGCGACGTGCGAATGTGAGCGCGAGGACCGTCCCGAGGGGTGGGGGGTCCGCCCGGGAGGGTCGACCGTGGCCCGGGGACGGGTCCCCGGGCCACGCTGTCATCAGAGGTGACGGACTACGGCGTCGTCCCCTCGCTGCTGCTGGCCTGGTCCTGCTCGCGGCCGACCTCCTCGGCCGCCTGCATGGCGTTGGCGGCCGGCAGCGTGCCGGCGCGGCCGGCGTCGAGGGTGAGGTTCTCGCCGCTGGCGGGGTCGAACAGGTGGATCTTGTCGGTGTTGACCCAGATCTCCGCCTCGTCGCCCTCGTCGATCCGGCTGGACCCGTCGAGGCTGACGACGAGCTGGGTGCGCATCGCCTCCCCGTCGAGGTCCTTCTCGAGCTGGGTGAGCTGGGCCTGGACCTCAGGCGGCGCCTCGAACGGGATGTAGGCGTAGGCCTCGTTGCCGAGCCACTCCACGACGTCGACCTTGGCGCGGAAGGTGTGGCCCTCGCGGCCGGAGCTGACCACGGAGGCGTCCTCGAAGTGCTCGGGCCGGATCCCGGCGATCAGGAGTCCCTTGCCGGCCGCCTTCTCGGCCTTCGCGGCCGGGATGTCCACCGTGCCGAAGGGCAGCTTCACCGAGGTCCCCTCGACCGTCGCCGGCAGGAAGTTCATCGGCGGCGAGCCGATGAAGCCGGCGACGAACAGGTTGCCCGGCTGCTCGTAGAGCTCCCGTGGCGTCGCGAGCTGCTGCAGCACGCCCCGCTTCAGCACTGCTACCCGGTCACCGAGGGTCATCGCCTCGGTCTGGTCGTGGGTGACGTAGATGGTGGTGATGCCGAGCCGCTTCTGGAGCCGGGAGATCTCGGTCCGCATCTGGCCGCGCAGCTTGGCGTCGAGGTTCGACAGCGGCTCGTCGAAGAGGAACGCGTCGGCGTCCCGGACGATGGCCCGGCCCATCGCGACCCGCTGCCGCTGCCCGCCCGACAGGTTGCCGGGCTTGCGCTCGAGGTGCTCGTCGAGCTCCAGGGTCGCCGAGGCCTTGCGCACCTTCTCGTCGACCTCGCTGTCGGGTGCCCCCGCCAGCCGCAGCGGGAACGCGATGTTCTCGTAGACGGTCAGGTGCGGGTAGAGCGCGTAGTTCTGGAACACCATCGCCAGGTTGCGGTCGCGTGGCGCGAGGTCGTTGACCTTCTTGTCACCGATCATCATGTCGCCGGAGGTGATGTCCTCGAGCCCGACGACCATGCGGAGCAACGTGGACTTCCCGCAGCCGGAGGGACCGACGAGGATCATGAACTCGCCGTCCTGCACGTCGATGCTGACGTCGTTGACGGCGGGGAACCCGTCGCCGTACTGCTTGACGATGTTCTTCATGTCGATGGCAGCCATGAGTTACCCCTTCACTGCGCCGGACGTCAGGCCGGCGACGATTCTGCGCTGGAACAGCAGGACGATGATGATGATCGGGATGGTCACCACCACCGAGGCGGTGGCGAGCAGCCCGTAGGGCGGGTTGAACGGGTCGGGCCCGACGAAGTAGGACAGCTGGGCCGGTACGGTGCGCGAGCTGGTGGTCGACGTCAGCGAGATCGCGAGCACGAACTCGTTCCAGGCGAAGAAGAACGTCAGGATCGCCGCGGTGAACACCCCGGGCGCCGCCAACGGCACGATCACCTTCCGGAACGCCTGCCACGACGTCGCTCCGTCGACCTGGGCCGCCTGCTCCATCTCCCACGGGATCTCGCGGAAGAACGCCGACAGGGTCCAGATCGCCAGCGGCAGCGTGAACGTCATGTACGGGATGATCAGGCCCGGCCAGGTGTTGAACAGACCGATGGTCCGCCACATGTCGAACAGCGGGCCGACCAGCGACACCACCGGGAACATCGCGATCGCGAGGGCCATGGTCAGGACCACGCGCTTCCCCCGGAACTCCAGGCGCGCGATGGCGTACGCGGCGAGGGTCGCGAACACCACGGCCAGGAAGGTGGCGATGAGCGAGATGCCGAACGAGTTGCGCAGCGCGTCGAGGAAGTCGGCACTGACCCCCTCCTGGCCCGGCGTGACCGAGCCGATGCCGAGGATGTCCCGGTAGTTCTGCAGGGTCGCGTCGCTCGGCAGGAACGTGGGACTTCCTGCCGCCGTCTCCTCTGGGGACTTGAAGGACAGCGAGATGATCCACACGACCGGCAGCAGGCACCAGACCAGGATCAGCACGAAGCCGATCCAGGTGCCGACGTTCGTCTTGTTGTTCATCAGCCCTCACCCCTCGCGGCCGCCAGGTCGACGCCGAACAGTTTCACGATCAGCCAGGCCAGCAGCAGCACGCTCAGGAAGAGCAGTACGGAGAGGGCCGAACCCAGTCCGAGCTGCACCTGCTCGATGCTCTGGCGGTAAGTGAGGAACGACACCGACTCGGTCTCCTGGGCTCCCCTGGTCATCACGAAGATGTTGTCGAAGATCCGGTACGCGTCCAGGGCCCGGAACAGCACCGCGACCATGATCGCGGCCTTCATGTTGGGGAGGATCACCTTCCACAGGCGCTGCCACCAGGTGGCCCCGTCGACCTGTGCGGCCTCGAGCATGTCCTCGGAGACCTGGGAGAGGCCCGCGAGCAGGAGCAGCGCCATGAAGGGCGTGGTCTTCCAGATCTCGGAGATCATGATCGCGAACATCGCCGGCCAGTGGTCGCCGAACCAGTTGAAGTTCTCCTCGACGAACGGCAGCCAGCCGTTGACGAAGCCGTTGTTGAGGCTGAACGCGAACTGCCAGGCGAACGCCGAGACGACGGTGATGATGCCGTACGGGATCAGGATCGAGGTGCGGATCGCACCGCGCGCGAAGACGATCCGGTGCATCACCATGGCGAACGCGAAGCCGATCACCAGCTCGACGGCCACCGTCACCACCATGATCAGCACGGTGTTCCACGTGTCCTGCCAGAACAGCGGGTCGGTGAGCACGGTGCCGTAGTTGGAGAACCAGATGAACTCGCGGTCGTCCGGCACCGTGAGCCGGTAGCGGAACAGCGACAGGTAGAGCGCCTGGAGCATGGGGTAGGCGGTGATCAGCAGCATCAGGATCACTGCGGGGGCGACCAGCCGAAGGCCCAGCCGGTTCTCGGCCTTGGCGCGGTCGCTGTCGATCGCCTTGGCCCGCCGCGTGGTCGAGTCCTTCGGGGGTGCTTGCGTCGCGGTCACAGCAGTCTCCTTCCCTGGAGCACGTCCTCGATGAACTGCTTCGACTGCTCCGGTGTCTGGTCATCGACGCCGGACGGGGGGTGCCACGTGCTCTGGATGCCTCCGGAGATGTCGCTCCAGTACGGCGTCAGGGTGCGCGGCGCCGCGTCCTCGAGGCTCTCCTGGAAGAGTGCGAGCAGGTCGGCCGGGAACAGCTCCTGCACCTTCGGCTGGTCGTAGCCGGCCTCGCTGGACGGCATGTTGCCGGTGAGCTCGGCGTTGAGTGCCTGGTTCTCCGGGCTGGTCAGGCACGGGAGCGCACTCACGGCGAGGTCCTTGTTGTCGGAGAACTCGTTCACCCCGATGCCGATGCCGCCGTACGGCGGTCGCGACTCCTCGCCCTCGACCGTCTGCGGGTAGCGGGCCCAGCCGAGGTCGTCGACGAGCTCCTCGTCGTAGCCGGCCCCGTTGAGGATGAAGGTCCAGTTGACCATGAACGCCCCGGCGTCACTGGCGAACGTGGCTGCCGCCGTGCCCTCGTTGGAGACCGACAGGTCGGGGGGTGCGGCTGCAGAGGAGGACAGCTCCTCGATCACGACGGCGGCGTCCTGGCCGGGCCCGGAGGCAATGTCGATCTGCGCGTCCGCACCCGCCTCCGTGTTCGAGGCGATCTCACCCCCTGCGCCGGCGATCAGCGCGTTGATCCACACCGTGTAGCCCTCGTACTTGTTGGCCTGCACGGCGACCGTGCCGCCGTTCTGGTCGGCCGCCTGGATGATCTGCTCCCAGGTGACCGGCTGGCTCATGTCGACACCGGCCTTCTCGACGAACGACTTGCGGTACCAGAGGACCTGGGTGTTCGACCAGAACGGCGCCACCACGATCTGGTCGTTCCAGGTGGCGGCCTCGGCCGCACTCTCGAACGCCTGCTCGCGGAACGCGTCCTGCATGTCCTGCGGGATCTCGGCGAGGTAGCCGGCGTCCGCGAACTCCGCCGTGAAGGGCGGGTCGATGCTCATGATGTCGATCTCGGGGTCCCCGGCCGCGAGGCGCCGGGCCAGCTGGATCCGCTGCTGGTTGGCGTCCTGGGGCAGCACCTGGGTCGTGATCGTGTAGTCGTCGGTCGAGCAGGCTTCCGCGACGGCGGCCTGGCCGCCGGCGTCGGGGTTGATGTACCAGGTGAGCTCCGGTGGACCGCCGTCGTCACCCGAGCAGGCCACGAGCCCGAGCATGCAGGTCACGCCCAGTCCCGCCGCCCCGACGCGTCTCCGAGCCGTGCTTGCGCGCGTCTTCCGAACCGAGGGCCGCCGCATCCGCTCGCTCCTCTCGTCGTGTGTGGTGGGTCACAGTCAACTCACGTGGGGAAGGTCTTGGCAACCTTCCCCGTCCGCGAGTCAGGCACCCGGCGTTCGGCGGGCTCGGTACCGCTAACGTGACCGCCGTCACTTCACGACGGATCGTCCGGCACGTACCTGCCGGTGAAGGGAAGAACCACACATGGCAACAGTGACCTTCGAGAAGGCCCAGCGCTGGTATCCCGGGACGGATGCCCCCGCAGTGCCCGGCATCGACCTCGAGATCAACGACGGCGAGTTCATGGTGCTCGTCGGACCCTCGGGCTGCGGGAAGTCCACCACGCTTCGGATGCTCGCCGGGCTGGAGGAGGTGAACGAGGGCAGGATCCTGATCGGCGACCGGGACATCACCCACATGCCGCCCAAGGACCGCGACATCGCGATGGTGTTCCAGAACTACGCGCTCTACCCGCACATGTCCGTGGCCGACAACATGGCGTTCGCGCTCAAGATGGCCAAGGTGCCCGAGGCGCAGCGCAAGGAGCGGGTCGCCGAGGCCGCGCGGCTCCTGGGCCTCGAGGACTACCTCGAGCGCAAGCCCAAGGCGCTCTCCGGTGGCCAGCGGCAGCGGGTCGCGATGGGCCGCGCGATCGTGCGCAACCCGCAGGTGTTCTGCATGGACGAGCCGCTGTCCAACCTGGACGCCAAGATGCGGGTCCAGACCCGCACCGACATCGCGAAGCTCCAGTCCGACCTGGGCGTGACCACGGTCTACGTCACCCACGACCAGGTCGAGGCGATGACGATGGGCGACCGGGTCGCCGTCATGAAGGACGGCCTGCTGCAGCAGGTCGACACGCCGCTGCGGCTCTACGACAAGCCGCAGAACCTGTTCGTCGCCGGCTTCATCGGCAGTCCGCAGATGAACCTGATCAGCGGCCGGGCCAAGGACGGCCAGGCCCAGATCGGCGACTACCTGGTGCCGGTCGACCCAGCGGCCTCGCAGCAGATCGGTGCCCAGCACGAGCAGATCACGGTCGGCGTACGACCCGAGGCGTGGCGCGTGGTCTCCGACGGTGAGGGCGGCCTCCCGGTCCGGGTCACCGTGGTCGAGGAGCTCGGGGCCGACAGCTACGTCTACGGCACCTGCGACGTCGAGGGGACGCCGGGCAACGTGATCATCAGGGTCAGCGGCCGCAACCACCCGCAGAAGGGCGAGACGCTCTACGTCACGACCGACCCGCAGGACGTCCACGTCTTCGACACCGAGACCGGCGAACGGCTGTCCGACTGACCGTCGAGTTGGGCTTCGCTCGGGCTCGAGTTGGGCCTGGCTCGGGCCTCTGCCCGAGCCAGGCCCAACTCAACGCCGAGGCGAGCCCAACTCAACGGTGGTCGTGGGTGCGGGTGATCGAGCGCTCGACGGCGTCGGTGAAGGTCGGGTAGAGCTCGCGCGGCAGGTCGTGCCCCATGCCGTCGACCAGCAGCAGGTCGGCGCCGGGGATGGCGCGGGCCGTCGCCCGGCCGCCGGACACGTGCACCATCCGGTCGGAGGTGCCGTGGACCACGGTGGCCGGGATCCGCAGCCCGCGCAGTCGCGGCGCCCGGTTGGGCTCGGCGACGATCGCCAGCATCTGGCGCAGCACCCCGCTCGCCGAGAAGCCACGGTCGAAGGTCTCGCGCGCCCGCGTGAGCGCCTCCTCGCGCGGCACCGGGAAGGCCGGCGACCCGATGAGCACCGACATCTTGGCCGAGGTGGCGGCGTACGCCTCGCGGCCCCGGCCCCGAGGGGCGACCAGCATCGGCAGCAGCCGCGGGTGCTGCCAGCCCACCGACCGCTTCCCGGTCGTGGACATGATGCTGGTGAGGCTGCGGACCCGGTCGGGGTGGGCGATCGCCATCACCTGGGCGATCATCCCGCCCATCGACACCCCCACGACGTGGGCGGACTCCAGCCCCAGGTGGTCGAGCAGGCCGCACGCGTCGTCGGCCATGTCCGTCAAGGTGTACGGCGGCGTGACCGACTGCCCGGCGAAGGCCCGGACCAGGGCACCACGGGTGGCCCGGTGGCCGGTCAGCTTGGTCGAGCGGCCGGTGTCCCGGTTGTCGAAGCGGATGACGTAGCGCCCCCGTGCGGCGATCATCCGGCACAGCTCGGGGTCCCACCACGTCATGGGACCGCCGAGGCCCATCACGAGCAGCACCGGCTCGTCGTCGGGGTCGCCGTAGGTCTGGTAGCACAGCTCGACACCGCGGCCGACCGGGGCGAAGAGCTCCTCGGAGGCCACCACGTCGTGCTCATGGTCGGTGTGCGGGGCCATGTCCTGACCGTACCGCCCGTACGGAAGTGACCCGGGGTCTGTGAAATGCCTCCGACCTCGCCGCCCGGCCCCTACCCTCGACAGATGGCTCGCACGCTCGGCGGCTTCCTGCACCCGGACGGCTTCGACCGTCCGGGGGTGGCGGCCGTGCTCCGGGAGGGGAGCGTCGTCAGCGAGACCGGGCGGCACCTGGTGTGGCTCGCCGGCGAGCGGCGGCGTCGGCGGGACCTCCCCGACCGGGCCGGGTCGCCGCAGCGCGGCGAGCCGGTCGTGCTGGTGCCCGGCTTCCTGGCCGGCGACGCCAGCCTCTCGCTCCTGGCCCGGTCGCTGCGCCGCCGCGGCCACCGCACCTACCGCTCGCTGATCCGCGCCAACGTCGGCTGCACCCGGACCGCGGCCGCGGAGCTCGAGGCGCGGCTGGAGGCGATCGCGCAGCGCCGCGGGTCGCGCGTCCAGGTGGTCGGGCACAGCCTGGGCGGCATGCTGGCGCGCGGGCTCGCCGTACGGCGTCCCGACCTGGTCTCCGGCATCGTCACCCTGGGCAGCCCGATGCTGGCCCCGGCCGCCCACCACGTGTCGCTCACCTGCAGCGTCGACGTGCTGGTCCGGCTGAGCCGGGCGGGAGTGCGGGGACTGATGGCCGCGGAGTGCGTGGCGGGCGACTGCGCACGCGAGAGCTTCGAGGAGAGCCGGCTCCCGGTGCCCGACGGCGTCGGGTTCACGGCGGTCTACTCCAGGCGCGACGGCATCGTCGACTGGCGGGCGTGCGTCGACCCGCTCGCCGAGCCGGTCGAGGTCCGTGCCTCCCACGTGGGCATGGCGATCGACCCGCGGGTCATCGAGCAGGTGGCCGCGGCGCTGGCCCGCCACCGGGTCCGTGATTTCGAGACGTCTCGCTCACGCCTCGCCGGCTCGGCCTGATGCCTGCGACCCTCAATCTCCTCGCAATGCTTGTCCGCTCGCACGCTCGCGGCCAGGGCTCGGATCAGTGGTCGAAGTCGATCGAGGCGAAAGTGCGTAGCTTCTTCAGCTGGTGCTCGGAGACGATGGAGCGGATGGTGCCGCTGCGCGCCCGCATCACCAGCGAGCTGGTGGTGCACCCGCCGGCGCGGTAGCGCACGCCGTGCATCAGCTCTCCGTCGGTGATGCCCGAGGCGACGAAGAAGGCCTCGTCGCTCTGGACCAGGTCGTCGGTCGTGAGCACGTGGTCGGTGTCGAGGTCGTGCCCCGCGTCGAGCGCCTTCTGGCGCTCGTCGTCGTCGGTGGGCCAGAGCTGGCCCTGGATCACGCCGCCGGTGCACTTCATGGCGCACGCCGCGATGATCCCCTCCGGGGTGCCGCCGACGCCGAGCAGCAGGTCGATGCCGGTGTTGGGCCGCGCGGCCATGATCGCACCGGCGACGTCGCCGTCGGTGATGAACTTGATCCGGGCCCCGGTCTTGCGGATCTCGTCGACCAGCTTCTCGTGGCGTGGCCGGTCGAGCAGCACGACGGTGACGTCCTCGGGGTTGGACCCCTTGGCCTTCGCCACCTGGTGGATGTTCTCGGCGACGGGCAGCCGGATGTCGACGACGTCGGCCGCCTCGGGGCCGGTGACCAGCTTCTTCATGTAGAAGACCGCCGACGGGTCGTACATCGCGCCGCGCGGCGCCACGGCGAGCACCGAGATGGCGTTGCTCATCCCCTTGGCCGTGAGGGTGGTGCCGTCGATCGGGTCGACCGCGACGTCGCACTCGGTGCCGGTGCCGTCGCCGACCTTCTCGCCGTTGTAGAGCATGGGCGCCTGGTCCTTCTCGCCCTCGCCGATGACGACGGTGCCGTCCATGCTGACCGTGGAGATCATCACCCGCATGGCGTTGACGGCCACCTCGTCGGCGCCGTTCTTGTCGCCCCGCCCGACCCAACGGCCTGCGGCCATCGCCGCCGCCTCGGTGACCCGGACCAGCTCCATCGCGAGGTTGCGGTCGACCTTGCCGGGGGTCACGGGAGGCTCGCCCGACGTCTCGGGCGGGGTGTCGGGCTGCGTCATGCGCTGACTGTACCGACCCCGGAGGTGTCGGCCGGGTAGGTACGGACGGCCGTGGCCTTCACCCACAGCCAGACGTCGGTGCCGGGCGCCAGCCCGAGGTCGGCGGCCGCCGCGGGCGTCACGTCCGCGATCAGGTCGGGGTCGGCGTGCACCAGCAGCCGCACCGCGTCGCCGTGGGGCGCGGCGTCGGCCACCCGGCCCCGCCAGCGCAGCCGCGGGGACCCGTCCGGCTCGCGCAGCCCGACGGCGACCGCGTCGGGGGTGAAGGCCATCAGCTCGGTGCCGCGGCGGACGACGTTGAGGCCCACCAGCCGGGCGACGTGCTCGGTCGCGGGACGCTGGGCGACCTCGGCCGGGGTGCCGACCTGGGCCACCTGGCCCGCGTCGAGCACCAGCACGCGGTCGGCGATGGTGAGGGCGTCGATGGCGTCGTGGGTGACCAGCAGGGTGACTCCGCCGTACGACGCGAGGTGGCGGCCCAGCTCGATCCGCAGCGCGGTCGCGACCTTCACGTCGAGGCCGGTGAGCGGCTCGTCGAGCAGCAGCAGCGCGGGGTCGGTCGCGAGCGCCCGTGCGATCGCCACCCGTTGCGCCTGCCCTCCCGAGAGCCGTGGGGGCTTGCGCCCGGCGAGGTCCCCGATGCCGAACCGGTCGAGCCACTGCTGCGCAGCGGCGTCGGCCTCGGCCCGCGCCGTTCCGCGCGAGCGGGGGCCGAAGGCGACGTTGGCGCGGGCCGACAGGTGCGGGAACAGCCGCTGGCCCTGGAAGACCATGCCGATCCCGCGGTCGCGGGCGGGAAGCCCCAGGAGGTCGACGCCACCCAGCCGGGCGTGGCCCGCGGCCGGGGCGAGGCCCGCGATCGCCCGGACCAGAGAGGTCTTGCCCGCGCCGTTCGGGCCGATCACCGCGCAGACCGAACCCGCGTCCACCCCGAACGCGGCCCGCACCCGGTCCGCGACCGAGAGGTCGACGTCGAGGCCGCCCGGCGCCGTCACGGGGGCGTCCCCAGCCAGCGGTCGCGCAGCGCGAGCAGCACGAGGATCGAGACCAGCAGCATCACCAGGCTGAGGGTGAGTGCGGCGTCCTGGTCGGACTGGCGGGTCACGTAGATCAGGGTGGGCATGGTCTGGGTGGTGCCGGGGTAGTTGCCGTTGAAGGTGATCGTCGCACCGAACTCGCCGAGCGAGCGGGCCCAGCCCAGGACCATCCCCGCGACGATGCCGGGCAGGGCGAGCGGCACCGTCACCCGACGGAACGTCGTCCACCGCGACGCCCCCAGGGTGGCGGCGGCGGCGTCGTACTCGGGGTCCGCCGAGCGCAGCGCGCCCTCGATGGCGATCACCACGAACGGCATCGAGACGAAGGTGTGGGCGAGGACCACGCCCCACGTCGTGAACGGGAACGCGAACCCCGTCAGCTCGAGCAGCGGCTCGCCGATCACGCCGGAGCGGCCGAACGCCGTGCGCAGGGCCACGCCGGCGACGACGGGTGGGAGGACCAGCGGCACGGTCACCAGGGCCCGGACCAGTCCGCGGCCGCGGAAGTCGACCCTCGCCAGCAGCCAGGCGAGCGGCAGCCCCAGCACGAGGCACACGAGCATCGCGGCGGTCGAGGTGAGCAGCGACAACCACAGCGCGTCCTGGAGCGACTCCGACGCCAGCTGGGACGGGAGCTGCTGCCACGGGGTGGCCGCGACCATCGCCACGAGCGGCACGATGAGCAGCAGCGTGGCGGCGGCCGCCGGGACCAGCAGCAGGGCCGGCGGTCGACCGAGGGGGTCCGCCGCGCGGCCCGCCCGCGTCGGGGGCGGAAGGGCGTGCCCGACGGTCACGGCAGGGAGAAGCCGGCGTCGGTGAGGGCCTGCCGGCCGGCCTCGGAGGTCACGAGGTCGACCCACGCCTGGGCCAGGTCGGGGTCCTCGCTCTGGGCCAGTGTGGTGATGTAGTACGAGGTCAGCTGCTCCTCGGCTCCGGGGATCTCCACCGTCGCCACGTCGTCGCCCGCAGCCACCGCGTCACTCGCGTAGACCAGGCCGGCGTCGGCCTCGCCCGAGATCACCTTGTCGAGGGTCGCCCGCACGTCCTCCTCGAGACTCGCGGGCTCGGCCGTGACGCCGTCGCCCTCCAGCACGCCGAGCGCCACCCGCCCGCACGGGACCTCGTCGGCGCACCGCACCCAGGTCGCTCCCTGCAGGTCGTTGAGCGACTCGATCCCGGCCGGGTTGTCGGGTGGGGTCACGATCACCATCACGTTCGTGGCGAACGTGGTGACCTCGCCGGTCACCTCGGCGTCCTCGGCGACCTGCATCGAGGTCTCGTCGGCGGTCGCCAGCAGGTCACCCGGCGCGCCGTCGGCGGCCTGCTCCGCGAGGTCGGTGCTGGACCCGAAGGAGAAGGTCACGGTGGCGTCGTTCTCCTCCTCGAACTGCTCGGCGAGGCCCTCGTAGACGTCGGTGAGGGACGCTGCGGCGAGCACCGTGAGCTCGCCGCCGCCCGCGCCGCCCGCGTCGCCCGAGTCGCCCTCGTCGTCACCGCCGCCGCACCCGGCGAGCGGGAGGAGGAGCAGCAGCGTGGCCAGCGACCTGGTGAGCGTGCGCATCAGGGCCTCTCGACGACGACGTTGGTGGACTTCACCGAGACGATGGCCCGGACGCCGGGCTCGAGCCCGAGCTCGTCGGCAGCCTCGGCGCTCATCAGCGACACCATCCGGTAGGGGCCGCAGATCAGGTCGACCTGGGCCATCACGGTGTCCTTGACGACCTTGGTGACGATGCCGGTGAGCCGGTTCCGGGCGCTGACCGCGCTCGCGCGGTTCCGGTCGCGGTCGGGGTGGTCGGCCAGCTCCTCGGCGAGGCGGGCCAGGTCGTCCCCCGCGACGACGGTCCGGCCCCCGCCCGACCGATCGGTGTCGGCCGCGATCCGACCGGCGTCGATCCAGCGGCGCATGGTGTCGTCGCTGACGCCGAGCAGCTCGGCGGCTTCCGCGATCCGGTACGTGGTCACGCGAAGAGTGTTCCGCAGGTGCGGACCAGGTTCAACTATCGGGCAGCAGGTGCGGAAGTCACACGACCAGGGACAGGGTCGCAACGGCGGCGACCAGGGAGACAGGGGTCAGCAGCAGCGAGACCCGGTGGAACTCCCGGGTCGACGGTGGCAGCCCCTGCCGGACCAGGGAGCGTCGCCACAGCAGGTTGGCCAGGGACCCCGTCCAGGTCAGGCCCGACCCGACCGTGAGCCCGATCAGGGCCGCCAGCACCGCAGCGGTGCCGAGGGGCGCCGCCATCGGCACCAGCAGCAGCGTCGCCGAGAGGTTGGTGACCAGCGCCGCGAGACCGGTCGCGAGCACGGCGAGCAGCAGCAACGACGCGAAGCCGGTGCCGTCCGGCAGCAGGGAGCGCAGGTCGGCGCCGAGCGGCCCGTCCCCGAGCGTGGCGACCACCAGCCCGAGGGAGAGCACGAACCCCGCGAAGGACGGGTGGGCGGCCGCGAGGGCGCGGCGGGGTCCGGCCAGGCCCCGCCGCCACGCCCAGGCGAGGAGCGCGACTGCGGCGACGCTCGACACCACGCCGGGCTCGACGCCCAGGGGAGAGGTGACCGCGAACCCCGCGAGCATCGCCCCGACCACCACGACGGGCACCACGGGCATCGGGACGGGGGACGTCGAGCGACGGTGCTGGCCCGGGTCGGCGAGGTCGCGGCGGTGCAGCCAGCGGAGCCCGGCGTACTCGACCACCAGGACGACGGCCCACACCGGTGCCATCACCGCCGCGAAGCCGGCGAAGCCCAGCGACAGGTGGGGCATCGCCAGCAGGTTGGTGAGGTTGGACACCGGCAGCAGCAGCGAGGCGGAGTTCGCCATCCGCAGGCACGCACTGGCGCCCGGTCGGTGGGGGATGCGCAGGGCGAGCGCCGCCGTCGTGACCACCGGGGTCAGCAGCACCACGGTGGCGTCCAGGCTGAGGGTGGCGGTGATCGCCGCGGCCACCAGGAGGGTCCCCGTGAACACCGGGACCGCCCGCCCGCGACCGAGACGCACGATCCGGTCCGCGGCCCATGTGAACAGCCCCGCGGCCGCGCAGAGGTCGGCGACGACCAGGATGCTCGCGAGGAAGAGCACCACCGGTCCGAGGTGGCGCAGGGTCTCGGCCACCAGCTCGGCGTCGAGCAGACCGCACGCGGCGACCGCGGTCACCGACACTGCGCCGACCGCGAGCTCCACGCGTCCGGACGGGTGCCGGACGGCGGTCACCAGGAGGGCGACCAGCGCCGCGAACGCGACGCCGTCGGCGAGGGGCGGCACGCGCGGAATCTACGTCACCTGTGAGACTGGACGGGTGAGCGAGCAGCCCGGCCGGTACCAGCGGTCGCCCGCCGGGATGGTCGGTGCGCTGCTGGTGCTGCTGCTGGCGATCGGTGCCTTCGTCGGGTTCCGGGCGCTCACCCGCGACGAGCTCGAGGTCGAGCCGGAGCGGGTCGACTACCTCGCCGCAGTGGAGGCAGCCCAGTCCGAGGACTGGGACGTGGCCTACCCGCCGACCCTGCCGTCCGGCTGGCGCGCGACGAGCATCGACGCCACCGCACCCGTGGACTGGGGACTCGGCTTCCTGCCCCGCGACGGCTTCGCCGGCGTACGGCAGTCCGACGAGCCCCTGTCGGACCTGCTGGAGACCTACGTCGACGCCGAGACGACGTCGCTCCCCGCGGTCGAGGTCCCGGGCGACCTCGGCGGACGCTGGGAGGCGTTCGAGGACGCCGAGGGCGACCTGGCGTACGCCACCGAGGTGGGGGACCAGACGCTGCTGGTGTACGGCTCGGCGTCCGACGACGACCTGCTCGGACTGGCCGAACGACTGACCACCGACCCGGTGTCCTAGTCGTCGTCGCGGGCCATCGCGTCATCGAGCCGCTTGCGAGCGCCCTCGAGCCACTGCTGGCAGACCCTGGCGAGATGTTCGCCCCGCTCCCACAGGGCCAACGACTCCTCCAGGGTGGTGCCTCCGGCCTCCAGGCGGCGGACCACCTCGACCAGCTCCTCGCGTGCCTGCTCGTAGGGGACGGAGTCCGGCTCGGCGCCGTCTCCCGGCCTCTCGGTCGGCTCCTGGTCGCTCACGACGCCTCCTCGGGTCGGGTTCCGGTGGTGGTGGCGAGCACCCGCCCGTCGACCACGCGCACGCTGACGTCCTGCCCGGGCTCGACGCCGGCCACCGACGTCAGGACGTGGCCCGCGTCGTCCTGGAGGACGGCGTAGCCGCGACGCAGCGTCTCCAGGGGTGAGAGCGAGCGGACCCGGGCCCGCTGGTGGTCGAGGTTGTCGGCGGCCCGCTCGAGACCGTGGCGCAGCGAACGGCGGGCCCGCTCGCGGAGGTCGTCGACCTCCGCCCGTCGCTCGTCGACCAGGCCCCGGGGGTCGGCGAGGGCCGGCCGGGACCGGAGGGCATCGAGGGCCGCCTGCTCGCGGGCCACCAGCCCGGTGACCGCCCCGCGCAGCCGGTCACGCGCCGTGACGACGGCGCGCAGCTCCTCGGCGACGTCGGGGACGACCAGCTTGGCGGCGTCGGTCGGCGTGGATGCGCGGACGTCGGCGACCAGGTCGAGCAGCGGGGTGTCGGGCTCGTGGCCGATCGCGGACACGACGGGCGTGCGGACCGCGTGCACGGCCCGGAGCAGCCCCTCGTCGGAGAACGGCAGCAGGTCCTCGACCGAGCCCCCGCCCCGCGCGACCACGATCACCTCGACTCCGGAGTTCCGGTCGAGCCGCTCCACGGCCTCGGCGACCTCGAGCGCGGACCGCTGCCCCTGCATCGCGGCGTACGCCGTCTCGAACCGCACGGCCGGCCACCGCCGTCGTGCGTTGTCGAGGACGTCGCGCTCGGCCGCCGACCCCGGGGCGGTGACCAGGCCGACGCACCCGGGCAGGAACGGCAGCCGCCGCTTGCGGGCCGGGTCGAACAGGCCCTCTGCGGCGAGCAGCTGCCGGCGGCGCTCGAGCCGCGCCAGCAGCTCCCCCAGGCCGACCATCCGGACGTCGGACGCCGCCAGCGAGAGGCTGCCGTTGCCCGCGTAGAACGAGGGCCGGGCGTGGACGACGACGCCGGCGCCCTCGACCAGCGGCGGGTTGAGGGAGTCGAACAGCGTGCGGGCACAGGTGACCTGCAGCGACACCTCGGCGACCGGGTCGCGCAGGGTGACGAACACCGTGCCGAGCCCGGGCCGTCGGGTGAACTGCGTCACCTGGCCCTCGACCCACACCGCCCCGAGCTGACCGATCCACTGTGAGAGCGCGTTGGACACCGCGCGCACCGGCGCGGGCGCGTCGGGGGTGGTCTCTCGCAGCGAGGGCACGGCGATCACCCTAGACGTGCGCCAGGACATGTCCGACGACTTCGGCGTGGCAGCGTCGGCTCCGTAGACTCGGGCCCATGACGACCGACCTGGGCACTCCGCCCGTCCTGAGCCCCGACGAGGCCGATCGCGCCGTCCGGCTCGCCGCACCGCGCGGCTACTGCGCCGGCGTCGACCGCGCGGTCGTCACCGTGGAGCAGGCCCTGGACCTGTACGGCGCCCCGGTCTACGTCCGCAAGCAGATCGTCCACAACAAGCACGTCGTCTCCGACCTCGAGTCGCGGGGCGCCGTGTTCGTCGAGGAGCTCCACGAGGTCCCGACCGGCGCCACCGTCGTGTTCTCCGCCCACGGTGTCTCCCCGGAGGTCCACCGGCAGGCCGCGGCACGCGACCTCAAGACCATCGACGCCACGTGCCCGCTGGTCACCAAGGTCCACCACGAGGCCAAGCGGTTCGCGGGCGAGGACTACGACATCCTGCTCATCGGCCACGAAGGTCACGAGGAGGTCGAGGGGACGGCCGGCGAGGCGCCCGACCACATCCAGCTGGTGCAGAGCCCGGCGGACGTCGCCGACCTCGTGGTCCGGGACCCCGAGAAGGTCGCCTGGCTCTCCCAGACCACGCTGAGCGTCGACGAGACCCTGGAGACCGTCGCCGCCATCCGGGAGCGCTTCCCGGCACTGCTCGACCCGCCCAGCGACGACATCTGCTACGCCACCCAGAACCGGCAGCTCGCGATCAAGGAGATCGCCCAGGACGCCGACCTGGTGATCGTCGTCGGCTCCGGCAACTCCTCCAACTCCGTCCGGCTGGTCGAGGTCGCGCTCGAGGCCGGGGCGACCGCGGCCCACCGGGTCGACGACGCCGGCGAGATCGACGAGTCGTGGCTGGACGGCGTCGACCGGGTGAGCGTGACCTCCGGCGCCAGCGTCCCGGAGGAGCTGGTGCAGGGAGTGCTGGAGTTCCTCTCCGAGCGGGGCTACCCCGACGCGCAGGCGGTCCACTCCGCCGAGGAGTCGCTGATCTTCGCCCTGCCCAAGGAGCTGCGCCGGGACCTCAAGGCCCGCCAGCAGGCCTCGGCGACCCCGGGTCAGGCCTGAGGCCCGTCCCGTGGCCCGCTACGTCGACCTGCACCCGGAGAACCCGCAGCCGCGCCTGGTGGGGCAGGTCGTCGACGCCCTGCGCGACGACGCCCTGATCGCCTACCCGACCGACTCCGGCTACGCGCTCGGCTGCCAGCTCGGGAACCGCGACGGCCGCGACCGGATCCTCCGGATCCGGCAGCTCGACGAGCGGCACCACTTCACGCTGATGTGCAAGGACTTCTCCCAGCTCGGCCACTTCGTGCACGTCGACAACGCCGCCTTCCGGGCGATCAAGGCGGCCACGCCGGGGCCGTACACCTTCGTGCTCCCGGCCACCCCGGAGGTGCCGCGCCGGCTGATGCACCCCCGGAAGCGGACGGTGGGGGTGCGGATCCCCGAGCACGTCGTGGTGTGCGCGCTGCTGGAGGAGCTCGGCGAGCCACTGCTGACCAGCACCCTGATCCTGCCCGGCGAGGACGAGCCTCGCGTCCACGGCTGGGACATCAAGGAGGAGCTCGACCACGAGGTCGACATCGTCGTCGAGTCCGGAGAGGTGATCCCGCAGCCGACCACGGTGGTCGACTGGTCGGAGGGCTACCCGGAGGTGGTCCGGGTGGGCGCCGGCGACCCGGCGCGGTTCGCGGCCTGAGGCGTGGCGGCGGATCGACGGGCGGAGGCCCGGACGAAGCGCTGCCGCACCGCGAGCGTGACCAGCGTCAGCAGGTAGCCGCTGACCAGGGCGCCGCTGTGGTCGGCCAGTCCGGTCACCACCGACTGCACCAGCCCGTCGCTCGGGTGGCCGAGGACGCCGGGGCGCGCCACCTCGAGCAGCGCCATCACCCCGACCATGAGCAGGGGCGGCAGCACCCCCACGGTGAAGAAGTCCGAGGGTCGCACCGCCAGGGCGAGGGCGAGGCACAGGGCGACGAAGCTCAGGTCGAAGAAGAAGCCCACGTCGCCCCCGAGCCAGAGGTCGAGCGCGAGCGCGCTCAGGGCGGTCGCCACCCCCAGGACGACGACCTGTCGTCCGGGCTCACGACCCTCCTCCCAGAGGGTGCGCCGGCCCGGGACCGTGTGCTGGGACACGCCAGCAGCGTAGGAGCCCGTCATGCCTCGCCGGAGGCGGCGCGCCGGTCGACCGCCCGCAGCTCCACTCCGGCGACGGACCGCGCTCCGGCCTCCACCTGGCGGGGCGTGGCCAGCTCGTCGTCGGTCACCTCGAGGTCGGTGAACCGCCGTGCGGTCACCAGCACCCGGGACTCCAGGCTCCCGACCGCCTGGTTGTAGGAGGTCACGGCCGTGTTGAGGGAGCGGCCGACCCGGTCGAGGTGGCCGCCGAGGGTGCCGAGCCGCTCGTGGAGGTCGCGGCCCAGCCGCTGGATCTCGCCGGCCCGGTCGGCCAGGGCCTCGTGGCGCCAGCCGTGGGCGACGGTGCGGAGCAACGCGATCAGGGTGGTGGGCGACGCCAGCACGACCTGCCGGCCCGCCGCGAAGTCGATCAGGCCGGCGTCGGCCTCGAGCGCCGCGGCGAGGAACGACTCGGCCGGCACGAACAGCACCACGAACTCCGGGGTCTCGGCGAACGAGCGCCAGTAGCCCTTCGACCCCAGCTGGTCGACGTGGTGGCGCAGCTGCCGGACGTGACGCGCCATCGCGTCGGCGCGCACGGCCGGGTCGTCGGTGGACGTCGCGTCGAGGTAGGCGTCGAGCGGCACCTTGGCGTCGACGACCACGCTCCGGCCGCCGACCAGGTGGACGACCAGGTCGGGGCGGCGTGCGCCGTCGTCGACCGACACCTGCTCGGTGAAGTCACACCGGTCGACCAGCCCCGCGAGCTCGACCGCCCGGCGCAGGTGGAGCTCGCCCCAGCGACCCCGCACCTGGGGGCGTCGCAACGCCGTCGAGAGCGAGCGGGTCTCGCGGCGCAGCTCGGACACGTGGTGGTGGAACTCGCCCTGCCAGGACGCCCGCTGCCGGTCGAGGTCGAGCACCTGGTCGCTCAGCCGGTCGAGGCCCTGCATCACCTCGGACTGGTCGACCATCCCGGCCACGGCGCCCGGGCGCGAGCGGGCGGCCAGCCAGCCCAGCGCCGCCCCGAGGGCCAGGCCCACGGCGAGCACCACCAGCATCACCATCACCAGCGAGGTCTCCATGCCGGTGAGCATGCCCGACACCACCGACAAGGGCCTGCCGACCGGCCCCGGCGTTGCGGTCCGGCGACGGCGGTCCGGCACAATCGGCCCACGATGGACGAGCCGGAGGCCGCGCGAGGCGGGCGTGACGCGACGGTCCTGGCGGCCGGGTCGCTGGGCAGCGGCGTGCTGGCCTACGTCTTCTTCGCCGCCGTCACCCGTGCCCTCGGCGCCGAGGTGTCCGCGCCGGTGGCGGTCCTCTGGGCCTGGTGGAGCTTCGCCGGGGCCGCGCTGACCTTCCCCCTGCAGCACTGGATCGCGCGGCAGGCAGCGATCGACCAGGGCGAAGCCGGCGTCCGGCACCAGCTGCCACGGGTGCTGGTCGCCGTCGCCGGGGCCTCCCTCCTCGCCGGCCTCGTGGCGTGGCTGGCCCGGGAACGGCTGTTCGGCGTCGAGGGCTGGGCCTTCCCCCTGCTCGTGGTCGCCGTCGGGCTCGGCTCGGCAGTCATCGGCGTGGTCCGCGGGACGCTGAGCGCGCGACACCGGTTCACGGCGGTCGGCATCGGCCTGGTCGCCGAGAACGGGCTGCGCTGCGTCCTCGCCGGGGGCCTCGCCGTCGCCGGTGTCGACGCACCCGAGGCGTACGGCGCCGTGCTGGTCGCCGGGTACGCCGCCGCGGCCCTCTGGCCCTCGGCCCTGGTCCCGCGCCGCACGGGTCGGACCGCCGGGACGGCTGCCCTGGGCTTCGTCACGGGCGCGTCGGCCGGCCAGCTGCTGGCCCAGGCGGCGCTGACGGGCGGCCCGGTCCTCCTCGCCGCCGTCGGCGGTGCGCCGGCCGAGGTGACCGCGCTGTTCGCGGGGCTCGCGCTGTTCCGCGCGCCGTACACGCTCGCCATCGGCCTGGTCTCCGCGCTCACGGGGCGGCTGACCCGGCTGGTGGTGTCGGGTCGTCGGGCGGCGCTCGTCCGCGTCCGCCGCACCGTCGTCGCGCTGACGGCCGCGCTCGTCCTGCTGGCGGGGCTGGGGGGCGCGTGGCTGGGACCGCCGGTCATGGAGCTGGTCTTCGGCGAGGGGGTCCGGCTGGCCGCGTCCGACACCGCCGTGGTCGCGGTGGGGTCGGTCTTCGCGCTCGCCAACCTGGTGCTCCTCGTCGGAGCGCTCGCGCGGGGCCGCCCGCACGCGGCCGCGGTGGTGTGGCTGCTGGCAGCCCCGGCCGGGGTGGCGGGCTACCTGCTCCGCGGCGGCGACGCGCTCGACCGCACCTGCTGGGCGTTCCTGGCGGTCGAGGCGGCGGCCTGGGTCGGCTTCCTGGTCCTCGACACGCGCTCAGACCGGCTTCTGCCCGGCCAGGAAGATCGATGACCCGAACGGCAGGTCACGTCGCCGCAGCCAGCGGGCCTCGACACGGGAGGCGCCGAGCAGTGCCCGCTCCACGAGAGGTGACGGCTGGGGGAGCCCCTCGTCGGTCGGCGCCGACGGCCTGACCCGCCGCAGCAGCCGCTCGGCGGCGAACGCCGGGAACACCCCGGCGAAGCCGTAGCTGCAGCGGTGGACGTCGAACCCGGCGGCGCGGACCGCGGCCAGCAGCCGCGGGCGGGTGTAGCGCCGGTGGTGGCCGGCGCGGACGTCGTGGTCGGTCCAGGCCCACTCGTAGGCGGGCACCGAGAGCAGCAGTCGGCCGCCCGGCCGCAGCACCCGTCGCAGCTCGGCCAGCGCCTGCGCCTCGGGGTCGCAGTGCTCGACCACGTCGAACGCCGCCACCACGTCGAAGCTGGCGTCGCGGAAGGGCAGCGTGAGGGCCGACGCCCGCACCCCCTGGCCGGGGCGGAGCCCACGTGGGTCGAGATCGACCGAGACGTGGTGGTGGTCCCCCCGCATCCAGGTGACGCTCGGACCGTCGGCGCTGCCGACGTCGAGGACGCGGGAGGGGCTGCCGACGTGGTCGGCCAGCGCCGCCTCCAGCAGCGCGGACCGGGCCGTGTACCACCAGTAGTCGGGGCTTTCGATCGACGCCGACCCCTCGCGCTGCTCCGGGACGGTCACGACACCGACTCCACCGCACCGACCAGGGACCCGACGACCCGGGCCACCTCGGCCTCGGTGAGGGTGTTGAAGAACGGCAGCCGGACCAGCCGCGAGCTGACGTCGGTGGAGACCGGGCACTCGGTCGTCCGCGCCGCGAAGCGACGTCCGCCCTCCGAGCTGTGGAGCGGCACGTAGTGGAACGTCGTCCCGATCCCCTGCTCGCGCATCGTCGCCATCACCGGCGCCCGCATCTCCGCGTCGGGGAGCAGCACGTGGAAGAGGTGCCAGGCGGGGTCGCAGTCCTCCGGCAGCACCGGCAGCCGCAGCCCCAGCTGCTCGGCGGGACCCTGCAGGGCCTCGAGGTAGCCCTCGAAGACCCGGCGTCGACGGGACTGGATCGACTCGGCCTGCTCGAGCTGCGCCACCAGGTAGGCCGCGAGCACGTCGGAGAGCCCGAAGGAGGAGCCGGTGTCGCGCCAGGAGTACTTGTCGACCTGGCCCAGGAAGAAGGCCTGCCGGTCGGTGCCCTTGTCGTAGAGCACCCGGGCGCGGTCGACGTCGGCGGCGTCGTTGAGCAGGATCGCGCCGCCCTCGCCGCAGACGAAGTTCTTGGTCTCGTGGAAGCTCAGCGTGCTCATCCGGCCCAGGCCACCGAGCGGCTCGCCCCGCCAGCGGCCGAGCAGCCCGTGCGCGGCGTCCTCGACCAGTGCGACGTCGGGCCGGTGGGCCAGCACCTTCCGGATGCCGTCGAGGTCGCAGGCGATGCCGGCGTAGTGGACGACCACCACGGCCCTGACCGAGTCGTCGAGCAGCTCGGCGAGGTGCCGGGGGTCGAGCCCGAGCGTCTCGGGCTCGATGTCGCAGAACAGGATCCGCGCACCCTGCCGGGCGAACGCCAGCGCGCTGCTGGTGAACGTGAACGACGGCACCACCACGGTGTCGCCGGGGCCGAGGTCGAGCAGCAGGCAGCTCAGCTCGAGCGCGTCGGTGCACGAGGTGGTCAGCAGCACCTCCTCGGCGCCGGTCGCCTGCTGCAGGAAGGCACCGGCGCGCTTCGAGAAGGGGCCGCCCGACGAGGTGTGGCCGCTCGCCAGCGCCTCGGCCATGTGGTCCAGCTCGCGGCCGGTCACCTCCGGCCGGTTGAACGGGATGTCGAGCGGTGGGGTCATGGGGTCAGCCTGTCGGTCCAGGGGAGGGCGCGGTCCAGCATCCGGGCGAGGGCCGCGTCGGAGTCGGCGAAGTAGTCGCGCAGCTGGGAGAGCAGGTCGTCGTCGAGCTCGTCCCCGACCGTCGAGCTGGCGTTGACGGGCGCCTCGTCGCCACCGGGGCGTACGCCGTCGTCGACGCCCAGCCACCCGAACAGCGTCCCGATCCGGTCGGGCTCGGCCAGCATCTCCTCGAGGAACTGCACGTGGACCGGGAACCGGTCGCACCACCGGGCGAGGTCGTCGGCGTACCGGCCCCGCTCGAGGTAGGCGAAGGGCGAGACCGACGAGGAAGCGGGGTCCCACGGGGCCGGACCCTCGAGGTTGGCCCGCAGCGCCTCGGACAGCGAGCGGGTCTCGACACCGTGGTCCCGGCTGAAGCTCCAGTTCGACACGGCGCGGGCCACCGGGTCGCGCAGCTGCACCACGATCTGCGGCTCGCCGAGGGTCTCGGCGACCCGGTCGGGGGCGGACTCGCTCTCCAAATAGCTGGTGCTCTTCTCGCCGAGCAGGTCGCCCTCGCGCGCGTGGCCGAAGAAGCGTGCCCGGTAGGCGTCGGCGTCGACCGGGCCGGGGGACAGGAACACCTTCGGCTCCGGCGTCGCCGGCCGGGCCATCGCGATCCGGGGATGGCCGGCCAGCTGGTCGTGGAGCCAGGTCGTGCCGCTGCGCTGGGCCCCGACCACGAGGAAGTGGCGGGGCATCAGTTTCCCACCCGGCGTACGACGTGGAAGGACTCGGCCGTGCTGACCGTGTTGAGCGTCCGCACGACGTACTCACCGATCATCGACAGCAGCGCGATGATGAAGCCGGCGAACATCGACAGCAGCACCATGATCGACGTCCAGCCCTCGACGACCGACTCGGTCACCAGCCCGCGCACGACCAGGAAGCCGCCCAGCACGAAGCTCAGCCCCGAGATCGCGAACCCGAGCAGGGCCGCCGCCCGCAACGGCCACGAGCTGTAGCTGAACAGGATCGTGAACACCAGTCGCAGGATCTTGACCAGGCTGTAGGTGCTGCGGCCGGCCGGACGCGGGTCGTGGCGGACCGTCACGTTGGCGCGCTGGCCGGAGAACATCAGCGCCTGGCCGGTGATGTAGGGGTACGTCGTCCGCGACGCCAGGATCCGGTCGACCACGTCGCGGCGCAGGATCCGGAAGTTGGACACGACGAGGTCCTGCGGCTGTCCGAACACCCGTCGGTTGATCAGGCCGATCAGCTTGCTCCCGATCCGCCGGTGACCTGATGCCTGCTTCTGCTCGAACCGGCCGAAGACCACCTCGTGGCCCTCCATCGCCTTGTCGATCAGCAGCAGCGCCTGGTCGGGCGGGTTCTGCAGGTCGTCGTCCATGGTGATGACCCAGTCGCCGTCCGCCTCGCGCAGGCCGGCGAGGTTGGCGTGGTGCTGGCCGTAGTTCTTCATCAGGTCCAGGGCGACGACGCCGGGTGTCGTGCCGGCGCGCTGCGAGATGACCTCCCAGCTCCGGTCGGAGCTGCCGTCGTTGACCAGCACGAGCTGGAACTCCAGCCCTGCCTCGGTGAACGTCCGCACCACCCGGTCGACCGTCTCGCCGACGATCTCGGCGCTGTTGTAGACGGGGATCACGATCGAGTAGCGGAAGCTCGCCCGGTCGAGCAGGTCGGTCATGCCACGGATCGTCGCACGCCGGACGCCCCGGCGTCGGGCAGGGTGTCCCGCAGGAGCCGCTGCATCTCGGCCCGCTCCTCGCTGGTCGTCTGGCTCACGGAGACGTACCAGGCGTACGGCTTCGGCCCGCCGCCGAGGAGGAGGTAGTCGCGCTGCAGGACCGGCTGGATCCAGGCCCACGGCTGGCCGTAGACGGTGATCACGGTCGGGTGGGCCCGCTTGACCGCCCGGGCCAGGCCGCGCATGCCGCGCGGGTACGTCGCCCTCAGGTAGTCGGCCTGGCCACCGGAGAACAGCTGGTAGCGGATCGGGTTGCGCGCCTCGGCGAACACCAGCGGAGCGGGGTTGCTGATCGCCAGCACCTCGGGGTCGTCGAGCACGGCGAGCACGGCGTCGTTGTGGCGGCGCTGCTCCACCAGGTCGTGGGAGCGGCTGAGCAGCGCGGTCGTCGCCGTGGCCACGACCAACGCGCCCACCACGAGGCCCGCGACCCGCGGCGCCCGGGCCGGGCGCCAGGACGCGACCAGGAGGTGGCCCAGCCCGGCGAGCCCGCAGGCGGCGAAGGGGAGGAACAGGAAGGCGTCGGGCCAGCCCTCGAAGGCCATCAGCGACCACAGCAGGCAGCTCACCGTGCCGGGCCCGAGGGCGGCCACCGCGACGGCACCGGGGGAGTCCCGGTCGAGGCGGCGGAACCGGGCCGCCGACACCGCGAGAGAGGCCAGCACGCCGACGACGAGCAGGGTCAGCGACCAGCCGAAGCCGGTGACCAGCCGTCGGGGGGTCTGCAGCAGCGTGAGCAGGCCGCGCTGCGTCGTGTACCCGGCGTTGACGGCGTAGAAGCCCTCGTAGAACTCGGCGAACGCGCCGACGGCGAGGAAGTAGACGACGGTCACCAGCGCCACCGCCAGTCCCGCCACGGCGAACCGGAGCAGGGCCGTGACCCGGGGACGCCACCCACCCGGGAGCGCCACCACCGCCACCGCGACGACCACCGTGAGCGGCACGAACGACCCCTGCCAGGAGAGGGTCGCCAGCGCGGTCGCCACCCCCGCGGCGGGCCAGTGCCGTCGCGAGACCGCCCACAGCGCGAGCAGCATGAACAGCACCATCGTGGTCTTCTCGCGGGGCCCGCCCGTGGCGTAGGTGACGAACCCCTGGAACGACAGCAGCGCGGCCGAGGTCATCACCCCGGCGAGCCGGGAGCCGTACAGGTCACGGCCGAGCACGTACGCCGCCCACAGCGCCAGCGCCGAGAGGACCATCATCGTCACGCGCATGGCCAGCAGCTCGTCGGCGCCGACGAGCTCGCCGAGCGCCGCCCCGGCGCCGGGGACGAGGTGGGCCAGCGGGCCGGCCCGGTTGAGGATCTGGACGTACGGCGGCACCCCGTCGGCCACCTGCTGGCCGGCGTACGCGTAGACCGACACGTCGCGGGTCAGCGAGCCCTCGAAGCCCTGCAGCAGGAAGACGCCAACCCCGACCAGGGCGGCCAGCGGACCCCACGCGTCGACCCGAGACCAGCGCATCATCAGTCGGGCAGCTCCCGTCCGACGATCTCGCGCAGCTCGGCGAGCTGCTCCTCGTCGATCGAGCTGTCCACGTACCAGGTCTCGAGGTAGGTGGTGCCGAGGTCCTCGTAGTGCTCGTCGAGGACCGGCCGCACGAAGTGGTACCAGGTGGGGTGGTCCATGGTGATGATGGTCGGGCGGTCCTCCTCGATGTCGGCGGCCAGCCCGTCGAGGCCGCCGGGCCAGGTGTCGTCGACGTACTCGTAGAGGCCGCCGATGAACATCTGGTGGTAGATCGGGTTCTCCAGCCGCCCGAACACGAGGGGCTGCGGCGAGCCGATCGACATCACCGTGGCGTCCGGTCCGACCACCTCCAGCACCTGCTCGTTGACCTCGGCCATCGGCTCGAGCCGGTCGTCGCGGGTCGTCCAGGCGTTGACCCCGCCGGCGACCGTCACCAGCACGGCGTACGCCGTGGCGACCGCGACGCCCCCCCGGGCGGGGACGCGGGACGCCACCGCGTGCACCAGCCCGCCGAGCCCCGCCGCCGCCAGCGGCAGGGCGAACACGGCGTCCGCCCAGCCGTTGAAGACGTTGAACGACCACAGCAGGCTCACCAGCGTGCCGCCGCCGAGGGCGACCACCGCCACCGCGTACGGGTCGTCCCGGTCGAGGCGCCGCAGCCGCACGGCCCCGAGCACCACCATGGCGCCCAGGCCGCACAGGATCAGCCACAGCGACCACCCGAAGCCCTCGAAGATCTCGGCAGGTTCGTCGGCCAGGTAGCGCAGCAGCCCCGTCTGTCGGGTGTAGGTCGCGTTGATCAGGTAGAAGGCGTCCCAGAACTCCTTCAGCGCGTCGACGAGGACGTAGTAGACGACGAAGGCCAGGGTCGTGACGATGCCGCCGACCGCGTAGCGGGTGAGGGCGACCAGGGTGCCCCTCCCGCCACGCACGAGCAGCGCTCCGGCGACCACGGCGCCGAGGGCGCCGAAGAACACGGGTTGCCAGGTGAGGGTCGCCAGCGCGGTCGCGACCCCGGCCCAGCCCCACCGGCGGTGGACGACGGCCCACAGCGCCAGCGCCATCAGCAGCATCACCGTCGTCTTCTCCCGCGGTCCGCCGGTGGCGTAGGTGACGAAGCCCTGGAAGGCGAGCAGGCTGGTGGCCGCGGCGACGCCCGCGACCCGGGAGCCGAACGCGTCGCGGGCCATCAGGTAGACGACCCAGACGGCGATCACCGACAGCACCATCATCAGGATCCGCATGGCGATCAGGTCGTCGTAGCCGGAGTCGGCGCCGAGCAGTCGCCCGACCCACGTCCCCACGCCCGGAACCATGTGTGCGAGCGGGCCGGCCCGGTTGAGCACGGCGACGAACGGTGGCACCCCCTCCGCGAACTGCTGGCCGCCGTACGCGTAGAGCGCCAGGTCGCGGGTCAGGACGCCCCCGAAGCCGTGCAGCAGGAAGACGACGCTCGCGACGGCGGCCAGCAGCGGGCCCCACGGGTCGAGACCGCGGAACCGGCTGGCGGGGCTGGGCTTGCGGTCGGGCACGCCGGTCAGCGTAGGGCGGGGGGCGGTGCCCTCGTCGGACCGGCTCATGCCTCGGCGAGGTCCACGACGACGGGTGCGTGGTCGGACGCCCCGGTGCCCGCGCGCTCGTCACGGTCGATGAAGGCGCCGGTGACCCGCCCGGCGACCTCGGGGGAGGCGAGCACGAAGTCGATGCGCAGCCCGCGGTTCCGCTCGAACCGCTGCCGGTAGTAGTCCCAGTAGGTGTAGACCCCCGGCCCCGGCGTGTAGGGCCGCACCACGTCGGCGTACCCGTCGTCGAGGAACCCCTGGAAGGCCGCCCGCTCGGCGGGGGTGACGTGGGTCGACTTCGCGAACTGCGCGGGGTCGAACACGTCCTCGTCGGTCGGGCACACGTTCCAGTCGCCGACCAGGGCGGTCGGGGTGTCGAGCCAGGGTGCGGCCGCGTCGCGCAGCCGCGCCATCCAGTCCAGCTTGTAGTGGTAGTGGGGGTCGTCGGGCTTGCGGCCGTTCGGGACGTAGAGCGACCACACGCGGACCCCGCCACAGGTGGCGCCGAGCGCCCGCGCCTCCGGTGCCTCCGGCTCGCCCCACCCGGGCATCGCGTCGAAGCCGACCCGGACGTCCTCGAGGCCGACCCGGCTCACCAGCCCCACGCCGTTCCACTGGTTGGTCCCGGCGACCGCGACCTCGTAGCCGAGGGCGTGCAGCCCCATCAGCGGGAGCTGCTCCTCGCGGGCCTTGGTCTCCTGGACGGCGAGCACGTCGACGTCGTGCCGCTGGAGGAAGGCCTCCACCCGGTCGATCCGGGAGCGGAGGGAGTTGACGTTCCACGTGGCCAGGCGCACGCGGCGAGGCTAGCGCGCGATTCGGGGACGGCTCGCCGGAGACCTAGACTGCTCGCCCGTGGCTCTCACCATCGGCATCGTCGGACTGCCCAACGCCGGCAAGTCCACCCTGTTCAACGCGCTCACCAAGAACGACGTGCTCGCCGCCAACTACCCGTTCGCGACGATCGAGCCGAACGTCGGCGTGGTCGGCGTCCCGGACGACCGGTTGCCGCGCCTCGGCGAGCTGTTCGACAGCGCCCGGGTCGTCCCGGCCACGGTGGAGTTCGTCGACATCGCGGGCATCGTCCGTGGGGCGAGCGAGGGGGAGGGGCTGGGCAACAAGTTCCTCTCCCACATCCGGGAGTCGGCGGCGATCTGCCAGGTGACGCGGGTGTTCCGCGACGAGGACGTGACGCACGTCGACGGCGCGGTCGACCCGGCCAGCGACATCTCGACGATCCAGACCGAGATGATCCTCGCCGACCTGCAGACGGTCGAGAAGGCGATCCCGCGGCTGGAGAAGGAGGCCAAGGGCAAGAAGGAGCTCGGCCCCGTCGTCGCCGCGGCGAAGGAGGCGCAGGCCGCCCTGGAGGCCGGGACGCCGATCATCGCCACCGACCTCGACCGGTCGCTGCTGCGCGAGCTGTCGCTGCTGACCGCGAAGCCGTACCTCTACGTGTTCAACTGCGACTCCGACGAGCTCGGCGACGAGGACCTGAAGCAGCGGATGCGCGAGCTCGTGGCCCCGGCGGAGGCGATCTTCCTGGACGCCAAGTTCGAGGCCGAGCTGGTCGAGCTCGACGACGAGGACGAGGCGCGCGAGATGCTGGCGGAGATGGGGATCCCCGAGCCGGGCCTCGAGCAGCTCGCCCGGGTCGGCTTCGACACCCTCGGCCTGCAGACCTACCTCACCGCGGGTCCGAAGGAGGCCCGCGCGTGGACGGTCCGCAAGGGTGCCACCGCCCCGCAGGCCGCCGGTGTCATCCACACCGACTTCGAGAAGGGCTTCATCAAGGCCGAGATCGTCTCCTACGACGACCTGATGGACGCCGGCTCGATGCTGAAGGCCAAGGAGGCCGGCAAGGTCCGCATGGAGGGCAAGGACTACGTCATGCAGGACGGCGACGTCGTGGAGTTCCGCTTCAACGTGTGAATCGGCGCGTTTGCGCAGGTCAGACGGGGTGTAGCTCCTCCCAGTCCGCACACAGTCCGCAAGAATTTCAGAGTGATGGGCTCGATGTGGCAGCTCGGAAGTGCACCTCCGGACCCCGGGCCCCTTGCCGTTGCCCTCTCCACCCGGCCAGTTAAGCGGGGAAGTGGAACGTCGGCGCGTAATTCACTCCGCCCTGGTGCTCGTCGACCGTCACCGGGGGGAGAACATTCCGCCGGTGCCCCAGTAGCAGGGCGACGCCGGCCGGTCCGGCTATGAATAGGTGGATTCTCGTCGCGCCGGTCTCCCTGCCTTCGTGTGGCATCTGGGTCACCAGGTGACTCGGATCCCACGCGGATGACGCCATGTTGCGAGCGCGGCAGCGGGTTCTTCTACCGCGCGACTGATTGAACAGACATTCAACCAGTGGCACCCTGCTGTCATGTCACTGGACGCCGCCGCCATCAACGCCGCCACGGCTCGGGTCGGTGAGGCTTCACACTCCTCCGGGGACCTGCCGGACCGAGCGCAGTACGTCGTGGTCGGGGGCGGGGTGGTCGGGACGTCGATCGCCTACCACCTGGCCCTCCTCGGGGCGACCGACGTGGTGCTGCTGGAGCGCAAGCAGCTCACGTCGGGGACGACCTGGCACGCGGCGGGCGAGGTGGTGTCGGGCGGCACCAGCGAGGACGCGCTCTGGATGGCGCGCTACTCGGCGGACCTCTATGCGCGGCTCGAGGAGGAGACCGGGCTGTCCACCGGGTTCCGCCAGTGCGGCTACCTCCAGCTCGCGACCACGGCACGCGCCGACGAGAGCCTGCGCCGGGAGACGGCGTACATGCGCTCGGTGGGGATGGCCAAGGAGGTCCTGTCGGCGAACGAGGTCGCGGACCTGGTGCCCCTGATGCGCACCGACGACGTCGTCCACGGGTTCTGGACCCCCGACGAGGGCCGCGCCAACCCGGTCGACGTGACCATGTCTCTGGCCCGCGGCGCCCGGCAGCGCGGCGTACGGATCTTCGAGGAGACCGAGGTGACCGGCTTCGTGCTCGACGGACGGCGGGTCGTCGGCGTCCGCACCGCACGGGGGGACGTCGCGTGCGAGAAGGTCGTGCTGGCCGCGGGTCTCTGGGGCCGGGAGCTGGCGGCGAAGGCGGGCGTGACCGTGCCGCTGCAGGCCGCGGAGCACTACTACTTGCTCACCGAGCCGATCGAGGGCGTCACCCCGGAGTCGGTGCCGGTCATCGAGGACGGCGAGGCCTACGGCTACTACCGCGAGGAGGGCGGCGGCCTGCTGGTCGGCATGTTCGAGCCGGTGGCGAAGGCCTGGGCTCTCGACGGCACTCCGCGCGACAGTGCCTTCGCGGTGCTGCCGCCGGACTGGGACCGGCTCGCCCCGTTCCTCGAGGTCGCGATGCGACGGTTCCCTGCCCTCGAGGACGCCGGCATCCGCACCCTGTTCTGCGGCCCGGAGAGCTTCACCGACGACCTCTCGCCGATGCTCGGCGAGTCACCGGAGGTCGACCACCTCTACCTCGCCTGCGGCCTCAACTCGGTCGGCATCCTGTCCGGCGGCGGCCTGGGCCACGTGATGGCGCAGTGGTTGATCGAGGGGCATCCGCCGCTCGACCTCACCGAGGTCGGCGTCGACCGAGCGCACGTGTTCCAGGCGACCCGGCTGTTCCGCCAGCAGCGCACGGTCGAACGACTCGGCTTCCTGCTCAACGACCTGTCCTGGCCCAACGCCCAGAACACCCGCGGCCGCAACGTCCGGCGCTCGCCGTACCACCCCCAGCACGTCGCCGACGGCGCCCACCTCGTCGCCACCAGCGGGTGGGAGTTCCCCGAGTTCTTCGCGGGGCCCGGAGCCGTCCCGACCGTCGAGTGGGGCTTCGCGCGCGGCGAGGCCTTCGAGCGCACCCGGGAGGAGCACCTCCGCGCCCGCGAGCACCTCGCCGCCTTCGACTTGTCGCTGATGTCGCACCACCAGGTGCAGGGCCCGCACGCGGCGGCGCTCCTCAACCGGGTCTGCGCGAACGACGTCGACACCGCGGTCGGCCGGGTCGTCTACACCCAGTGGCTCGACGAGCGCGGCGGGATCATCGCCGACGTCACGGTGACCCGGCAGGCCGAGGACTGCTACGTCGTGGTCAGCGGCGACAACATCCACCGCCGCGTGCCGGCGTGGCTGCGTCGCCAGACCCGCGACGGCGAGCTGGTCACGGTCACCGACGTCACCGGCGCCTACGCGCTGCTCTCGGTGCAGGGGCCGCGCTCACGCGAGGTGCTGCAGTCACTCAGCCCCGACGACTGGTCGGACGCCGCGTTCCCCTACCTGACCGCGCAACACGTGGAGCTCGGCTACACCCCGCTTTGGGCGCTCCGGATGACGTACGTCGGCGAGCTCGGCTGGGACCTGCTGGTGCCGACCGAGTTCGGTGCGACCCTCTACGAGCAGCTGCGCGCCGCGGCCGACGGGATCGTCGACGGCGGCTTCCGTCCGACCGGTCTCGGGGCGCTGGAGACCATGCGGCTGGAGAAGGCGTTCCGCGACATGGGGCACGACATCGACTCGACCGACACGCCGCTCGAGGCGGGCCTCGGCTTCGCGGTGGCCTGGGACAAGCCCGGCGGTTTCGTCGGCCGCGAGGCACTGCTGAAGCAGAAGGAGTCGGGTCCGCCGGCGCGCCGGCTGGTCAACGTGCTCCTCGACTCGCCCGACCACGACCTCGTCGGCGACGAGCCGGTCTACTGGGACGGCGAGCCCGCCGGGCACGTCCGCAGCGGCGGCTTCGGGCACACGCTCGGCGCTGCGTGCGGCATCGCCTCCGTCTCACGGGACGCGGGCTTCACCGCGGCCGACCTGGCCGCGGGCTCGTTCGAGGTCGACGTCGCCGGCACCCGGGTGCCGGCCACGGCCTCGCTGCGACCGTTCCTCGACCCGGAGCGGGCCCGGATCCTCCGCTGAGTGCCGACTCGCGCGGCCAGCAGTAGCATCGAGTGCCGCAGCGTTCGGCCCGAGGGGGATCCATGGGCATCACGGTCGTCGTCGAGTTCCGGACGAAGCCCGGTGTACGAGCAGAGCTCAAGAGCGTGCTCGAGGGCATCTCGGGGTCCTACGCGGCGGGCCTCCCGGGATTCCTGGGCAGCACGGTCTACGAGCAGCTCGACGACCCCGACGGCCTCGTCGAGATCGCCGAGTGGGAGACGTCCGAGGCGCAGGCCACCGCGGTGGAGCGGGCGGCCGCCTCGGGCGTCTATGCACCGGTGATGGAGCTGCTGGTGGCCCCCATCCGGGCCACCAGGATCGGCCACCTGACCTGACCCGCGGCCTCGCCCAGAATACCCAGAGGGGTATCATGGGCGTCGGTGGCACCCGCCACCGCCGACGAGGGAGGCCCGATGGAGCTCGACCCCACCGGCATGAAGCCGGTCATCAACCGCATCAAGCGCGCCCAGGGCCAGCTCTCCGGCGTGCTGCGCCTGATCGAGGAGGGGCGCGACTGCGAGGACGTGGTCACCCAGCTGGCCGCGGTCTCCAAGGCCCTCGACCGGGCCGGGTTCGCCATCGTCGCGTCCGGCCTGCAGCAGTGCCTCACGGCCGAGGACGGCGTGGACGAGGTGGACCTCAAGAAGATGGAGAAGCTCTTCCTCTCCCTGGCCTGACGCGTCCATCACCAGGGTGGCCGCGGCTTGGTTGGATACCCCAGGGGGTGTTAGTGTCCCTTCAGGGCTTGATACCCCCACCCGTATTTCGCGAAGGGACCGGACGAGTGAGCACCACCACCCCCGAGGTCACCGTCTTCGACCTGGCGCGCGCCCTGACGGGTGACGCCACCATGGTCGACGTCCGGGAGCACCGCGAGTACGTCCGCGGCCACGTGCCGGGAGCGCTGTTGGTTCCGATGGGCCAGGTGCCTGCCCGCCTGGGCGAGATCGACGGCTCCGGCCGGGTCTACGTCGTGTGCGCGTCCGGGCACCGCAGCCGGGTCGCGGCCGACGTTCTGCGCACCGCGGGGTACGACGCCGTCTCGGTCGCCGGCGGCACCGACGGCTGGCACCGCGCCGGCGGGCCCCTGGTGACCGGCTCCCGTCCCACCGCCTGACCCCGTCCGCCTCGACACACCTCGGAGGAACCCGTGACCGACCTGACGATCGTCCCCCTCGAGACCCCCAGCCTGGGTGATCGCAGCTACCTCGCCCACGACGGCGAGGTCGCGTTCGTGGTCGACCCGCAGCGCGACATCGACCGCGTGCTCTGCCTGCTCGCCGAGTACGGGGTCCGACTCACGCACGTGTTCGAGACCCACATCCACAACGACTATCTCACCGGCGGGTGGGCGCTGGCGCAGCGCACCGGCGCGGCGTACCTGGTCAACGGTGCCGACGAGGTCTCCTTCGCGCGCACCCCGGTGGCCGACGGCGAGACCGTCGAGGTCGGGGGCCGGATGCGGGTCACCGCGCTCGCGACGCCCGGCCACACGTTCACGCACTTGTCCTACGCGCTGGCCGACGCGGCCACCGGCGAGCAGGTGGCGGTGTTCTCGGGTGGATCGCTCCTGTTCGGCGCCACCGGCCGTCCCGACCTGCTCGGCCCGGTCCACACCGCCGAGCTGGTCCGGGCCCAGCACGCCTCGGCCCACCGGCTCGCGGCGTTCCTGCCGGACGAGGCGGCCGTGCTGCCCACCCACGGGTTCGGGTCGTTCTGCTCGGCCACCCAGTCGGAGGCCACCAGCTCCACCATCGGCCGGGAGAAGCGCCAGAACCCGGTGCTCACGCAGGACGAGGAGACCTACGTCCGCGAGCTCCTGGCCGGCCTCACCGCCTACCCCGCCTACTACGCCCACATGGGGCCCGCCAACGCCCACGGCCCCTCGGCACCGGACCTGACCCCTCCGGCCGAGGCCGACCCGACCGAGCTGCGCCGGCGGATCGAGGCGGGGGAGTGGGTCGTCGACCTGCGCTCCCGCAGCGTCTTCGCCGCGGGCCACGTGCCGGGCTCCCTCAACTTCGGTCTCGACGACGCCTTCGCCACCTACCTGGGCTGGCTGGTCACCTGGGGCACGCCGATCACCCTGCTCGGCGACAGCGCCGATCAGGTCGCCCAGGCGCAGCGGGAGCTGGTCCGGATCGGCATCGACCGTCCTGCCTCGGCGGCCACCGGCAAGCCGGAGGAGTGGGTGGCCGGAACGGGCCACGACGTCGCGTCGTACCCGACGGCCTCCTTCGTCGACCTTGCCCAGGTCCGCCACCACCGCGACGTGGTCGTGCTGGACGTCCGCCGCACCGACGAGTACGCCGAGTCCCACGTCGACGGCGCGCTCAACATCCCCATCCACGAGATCCCCGCCCGCCTGTCGGACGTCCCGGCCGGCGAGGTGTGGGTCCACTGCGCCGGCGGGTACCGCGCCTCCGTGGCCGCCTCGTTCGTCGCGGCGTCCGGACGCCGGGTCGTCGCCGTCGACGACGACTTCGCCGCCGCCGGCGGGGCCGGCCTGCCGCTGGTCGGGCCCGAGGCGGGATGACGCTCGGCCTGCTGGCCGGAGCCGCGCTCGCCGGACTCCTGATCGGCCTGAGCCTCGGCCTGCTCGGTGGGGGCGGCTCGATCCTCGCCGTCCCCGTGCTCCTGGCCCTGGGCCAGACCGCAGGACAGGCCACGACCGGGTCCCTGGCCGTGGTCGCCGCGACGTCATTGGTCGGCGCGGTCGCCGCGCAGAGGGTCGGTTCCACCGTTCTGGTCGGCGGAGGCGTCGCCTTCGGTGGGCTGGCCGTGGGCGGCGCCGCCCTCGGAGCCCACGCCGCGGGGGCGGTCCCGGACGCGGTCCTGCTGCTCGCCTTCGCGGCGCTGCTGCTCGTCGTCGCGGGACTGATGGTCCGGCGTCAGCTCCGGGCCGGGGCGAGTGGGCCGGCTGTCGGACACCGCAGCCACGTCGGCATCGACGACCCGATCATCACGTTCACCCCGGCGTTCGCCTGCGCCTGCCCGCGCGCGGTGAAGGTGCTGGTCACGGCGACCCTGGTCGGCCTGCTGACGGGGTTCCTCGGCGTCGGCGGCGGCTTCCTGGTCGTGCCGGCGCTCGTCATCGCGCTCGGTCTCCCCATGGCGGCGGCGGTCGGCACCTCCCTGGTTGCCATCGCCGTCACCTCACTGGCCGCTCTCCTGGTCCGGCTCGGCGCGACGCAGCAGCCCGACTGGCACCTGGTGGCCCTGCTGACCGGGCTCGCCGTCGCCGGCGCGCTCGTCGGGACCTGGGTCGCGCGCCGGGTCGAGGCCGGGCGGCTCCAGGCGGCCTTCACCGCCCTCCTCGTCGTGGTCGCGGTGTGGACCGCGGCCCGGGGCCTCCCCGCCCTCGCCTGACCACACGACTGCTCGATCACCACCCCCGACGGTCCGCCCCGTGGCCGATCGCCGGGTGGCCTCCGTGGCCGACGCCTGACGGCATTCGCGTGGGATCCGGGGCACCAGGCGACTCGGATCCCACACGGTGGCACGCGAGGCGCTCAGGCCGACGCGAGGGCGCGCGCGACCTCGGCCTGCCGGACCAGGAAGGCCCGTTCGTCCAGCCGCTTGCGGCGCAGCCACGTCGTGACCTCGGTGTTGCACTTGCTGGCGTTGCACGACCGGCACGCCGGCACCACGTTGGCCAGCGTGTAGCGCCCGCCCCGCGAGATCGGCAGCAGGCAGTCCTTCTGCAGCCCCGGCGCGGTGGAGCCGCAGTAGGCACAGCCGCCCCAGGACTCCACGAGGGCCGCCCACTGACCCGCGGTCAGGTCATGCGCGACCCCGGCCATCCGGCGCTGGCGACGGCGCGCGTACCGGGCGGTGCGGGTGCGGGACGGCACGCGACCGACCGTACGCCGGGAGCGGGTCCGCGCCGGGCCGGACACGCGAATGCACGGCGGCCGCGCGCTCACTAGGCTGGGAGACGTGGCAACCAGGCAGTGGTCCGATCTCAGCAGCGGCCAGAAGCGTGCCGTCTACGTCGCCGGCGCGGTCGAGACGGTGCTGACGCTGGCGGCGCTCGTCGACCTGGCCCGCCGTCCCGCCGTCGACGTGCGCGGCCCGAAGGCAGCCTGGGCCGTGGCCGCCTTCGTGCAGCCCGTGGGTCCGGTCGCCTACTTCCTCGCCGGACGGCGGTAGACCCTCACCCGAGGACGTTGGTCGGCGGCTGGTCCGGGACGGGCCGCCGGCGCGACCACGCCGAGAGATCGACGACCGAGCCGGTCCTCGGGAGCGTGAGGTGGACGGGGTCCCGGTCGTGGTCCTGGCCGGACTCGACCGCGTCGACGAGGGTGCGCATCAGGACGCCGACCACCGGCGCGTTCTTGAACTGGTTGCCACTGGTGCCCATCGCGACGTAGAAGCCCGGGCGCTCCGTGCGGTCGTAGACCGGGGACCAGTCCGTGGTGACGTCGTAGACACCGGCGATGCCCATCGGCCGACCAGGGACCGCCAGGTCGGGGAAGCGGCGGGCGGCCCGGAGGACCTGGGTCTCGAACAGCGACGCGGTGGGCCGCGGGTCAGCGGCATCGGGGTCGTCGAGCCACTCGGGCGGGTCGCACTCCGGCTCCATGCCGCCGACGAGGACGGCGCCGGCCCGGGCCGAGCGGACGTAGATCCCGAGGTCGGGGTCGGCGATCGTGATGCCCGGTCCGCCGTCGGGGGGCTCGAAGCCCCGGGGCGCGGGGACCTCGTGCACCTCCTGCCGCAACGGCCGGGTGGTGACGGTGAAGTCCGAACCCACGCCCGCGAGTGCGTTGACCCGGGACGACCACGGGCCGGCCGCGTTGACGACCACGTCGGCGTCGACGTCGAGGCCGTCGGAGGTGGTCACCCGCCAGCGACGGGAGCCGTCCTGGGCCATGGTCCGGACGTCCCGGTGGAGCAGCAGGCTGGCGCCGTGGTGGACGGCGGCCTCCGCGAGGTTGTGGGTGGCGAGCGACGGGTCCGGGACGTAGCCCGCGTCCGGGGTGAAGCTGCCGGTCAGCGAGCCGTGCGCGTCGGCGAAGAACGCCGCACTGTCCACCGGCGCGGGTGGACCGTACGCCCCGGGGTCGAGGGCCGGCACCCGGGCCGCGATCTCGGCAGCGTCCCAGGACTCCCACGGCACCCCGACCTCGTCGAGCAGGGCCGTGATCCGGGCCGAGGCGCCGGGAGCCCGGTCCAGCACCAACATCCCGGTGCGCTGGAAGCCCGCCGTCCCGGCCGGGTCCGCGTGCCCCAGGTGGCCCGCCCAGTCGAGCCAGCCGTGCAGCGACTCCCAGGCGATCGCCACGCCGGCGTACGTCGAGTAGTGGAACCGGACGATGCCGCTGGACGCACTGGTCGACCCGTGCCCGGCGCCACCCGACCGGTCGAGGACGACGACCCGGCGGCCGCTCCGGGCCAGCTCGAGGGCGATGGACGAGCCGATCACGCCCGCGCCCACGACGACAGCGTCGGCGCTCTCGGTCACCGGGAACCCTCGCCGCTGCGCTCCCTCAGCCGCCGGACCAGCTCCGCAGCGACGAGCGCGGCGCCGGCGGCCCAGAGCGCCGCCCAGACCCAGTCCTGCTGCACGAGGCGGACCACGAGGAACGCCGTCGCCACGACCAGCATCAGCACGCGCACGCCGATGTCGGTCCGCTGGCTCATCTGCGCATCCTAGGGACGGACCGGTCCCCGCGTCTCAGCCCCCTGCGCCCCGGCGGCGGGGTCCTCCGGCCACGAGCACCAACAGCGCCCCGAACGCGAGCAGGCAGAGTGGCAGCGTTGCCCGCGGGCCGTCGGCGCTCGTCGCCGATGGGGGAGCCGCCCCGGCGGCGACCACCGTCGGGACCGCGACCTCGTCCCCGGCGGCGGCACCGGCCGGTCGCCGGCCTTCGGCAGGAGACACGCAGTCGACGCTGACGGTGCGGCTGCCGAGCACCTCGCCGTTGGCGCGCAGCTCCACGGTCACCGTCTGGTCCTCGTAGCGCGAGAGGTCGCCGACGATGGTCGTGCTGTCCCCGCCGTAGACCGGCGCGCTGACCTGGACCACCTTGCCGTCGATCAGGATCGAGAACACGATCCGCGAGTCGGCGTCGCCGTCGTTGGCCAGCGTCACCGTGGTCGAGGGGGGCGGGCAGACCACGCCGTCCACGGCGACCCGCGGCAGGACCTGAGGCGCGACACAGTCGGGCGTCACCGTGTACGCCGCCACGACCGCGCCGTCGACCAGGAGGGTCACGACGACGGTCTGGTCCTCGTAGGGCGAAAGGTCGATCGTGCCGGTCTCGGTGGCACCCGGACCGACCGTCAGCGGTGCGCCCACCGGGACCCCGTCGACCTGTGCGGTGAGCTCGACCGGGTCCTGGCCGTTGTTGGTGACCTCGACGGTGCCCTGGGCGGTCGTCCCCGCGCACGCGAGCCGGGCCCCGATCTCCACCGCCGGCGGGGGTGGCTCACAGTCCACGGTGACGACGCGGGTGGCGATCACCTCGCCACCCGACCTCACCTCGATCGTGAAGGTCTGGTCCTCGAGCGTGGCCAGGTCGCCGCTCAGCACCACCTCCTCTGAGCCTCCGGGCGGGACCGCTTCGACCGTCTGCACCGGCGTGCCGTCCACCAGGATCGTGAAGTTCGCCGGGGCGGTCGCCGCCTGTCCGTCGCGGACGGTGACGGTGACGCTCGCCGACCCTGCGTCGCAGGTGACGTCGCTGATGCTGGCATCCGGGAGCGGCCCGACGTCCGGCTGCACCTCGCACCCGTCGTTCAGGACGGAGCTGCCCTCGGGCCAGTTCAGCCCGCGCGGCAGCCCGGGCCGGATCGGCGGGATGATGTCGCCCCAGTCGTCGACGTCCGGGGAGAAGATCGGCCCGGTGTGGGAGGAGTGACCCTCGATCGCGGACTCCTCGCTGACCACGATCTGGTTGTAGGGATTGGTCCGCGAGTTCGTGCGGTGGCAGATCGTGACCTTGGGTTGTGGGGCGCGGACCCGCCGAGCCGCCTGAGGGGCGGCGGCAGCCGCTGCCTCGACCGCGGCCTCCGGCGTCGCGCCGGCCACGTCATCCGCGGCTTCGGGGTCGTCGGTCGTCACGGGCTCCTCGCTCGCCGTGGGCGGTGCGGGGGGCTCGCTGGGCGTCGGCTCCGCCTCGGCGGGCGGATCGCTCTCCGGGAGTGGCGCCGCCTCGTTCGGGGGTTCGGGCTCCGTGGCCGGATCGGAGGGGGTGGTCGTCGACCCCGCCTCCGGCTCCGGCACGCCCGTCTGGTCCTGGCCGAACGCCGGATCGGCCTCGTCCGCCGCCGCGGTGACGGGCAGCGACAGGGTCATCACGAGGCACAGGGCTGCTGCGGCGGCCAGCAGGTGCCGGTGTGGGGACATCACCCCACCTCCCCGAGGGTCGACGGTCCGCGACGCCGGCACGCTAGCCACAGCACGGCCATGGCCCCTCACCCCAGACGGGTGAGTTCCGGGCTGCGTTTCCTCAGCGGTCGGCGCCCGCCGGGTCTTGGAGGTCGTCGTCGACGAGGACGGGGCGGGCGACGTGCAGACCGGCCCACACGAAGGGGACCGCGGTCCCGGCGAGCAGCAACAGCACGAGGTCCCAGCCGCCGGTGGCGTCGTGGAGGACACCGACGGCGACGGGTCCGAGCCCGGCGAGCAGGTAGCCCACCGGCTGCACGAAGCCCGAGAGCCGCGCGGTCACCGCGGGGTGCCGGGTCCGGGCCGTGATCAGCGCGATCACGGTCGGGAAGGCGAAGCCGGCGACCCCGAGCAGCACTGCCCACAGCCAGGGAAGGGTCGTCGGCGCGAGCAGGAGACCGAGGTAGCCGACCACGATGAGCGCACCGAACGTGAGCATGTGTGGCGCCAGGGTGCGGGAGCGGGCGATCACCGTCGGCATGACCAGGCCGCCGATGATCGTGATGCCGCTGAGCAGCGCCTGCAGCGCGCCGGCGTACGTCGCGGACAACCCCGCGTCGCGGTAGATCTGGGGCAGCCAGCCGAACTGGACGTAGGCGTGCATCGCCTGGATGCCGAACAGCACGGTCATCGCCACGGCCGTCGGCGACCCGGTGATCCGGCGTCCGGCGGCGTGCCCGGGGGCTGCCGGGCGGGTGGACCGCTCGAGCGTCCACGTCAGCCAGGCCCACACCGGCAGCGCCACGGCCGCGGCGACGCCCCAGGCGCCGAGCGCGGCGCGCCAGCCACCCAACCCGCCGGCGAGCGGGGCGGTCAGCAGCGAGCCCAGTGACCCGCCCACGATGAGGCCCGAGCCGTAGATCGTCGCCAGGGCCACCTCGTTCCGGCCGCCGTGGCGCTTGATCCAGGCCGGCACCAGGACGTTGCCGACCGCCATGCCGGCCAGGGCGAGGGTGCTGAGCAGGAGGAACAGGGCGGCGGAGTCGGCGACCGCGCGGAGCAGCAGCCCGACGGTCACCGCGACCAGTCCGAGGGTGATGCCCGTCGTGGTGCCGACCCGGCGGGCCAGTCCGACCGCCAGCGCGCCGAACGCCGCGAAGCACAGCCCGGGGAGCCCGGTCAGGATGCCCACCACGCCGCTGCCGGCCGAGAGCCCGTCGCGCACCTCGGCCAGCACCGGGCCGATCGACGAGGCGCCGGGACGCAGGTTGACCGAGACCAGCACGACCGCGAGGCACGCGGCGGCGCCGCCGACCCGTCGTGCGCTCACGCAGCGACCCTACGGGCGGGTGCGAACGTCGTGGACGCCGTGTCACGTCGTGGCGGAGTCGGTGACCTCAACCGACCAGCGCGACCACGAGCCCGAGCGCGGCGCACACGCCGAGCGTGCGCAGCGGGCTCCATCCACGCCCGAGCAGGAGCCCGAGGGCGAGGGTCGTGAGCCCGAAGGCGAGCGGGTCCCAGGACCCGAGGACCGGCAGCTCCACCGCGACCGGCCCCCACGTGAAGGTCCGGGTGGCGTCGAACAGCGTGTGGACCGCGAAGTAGACGGCCAGGCTGGCGATCACGCCGACCACGGCGGCGGTGATCCCGGTGAGCGCCGCCGTGAGGTGGTGGTGGTGGCGCAGCCGCTCGACGTAGGGGGCGCCCAGGAAGATGAAGAGGAAGCACGGCACGAACGTCACCCAGGTGACCAGCAGCGAGCCGACCAGCATCCCTGCCCACGGGTCGAGTGCGCCGGGGTCGCGGTAGGCACCCAGTCCGGCGACGAACTGCACGACCATGATCAGCGGGCCCGGCGTGGTCTCGGCGAGCGCGAGCCCGTTCACCATCTCGCCCGGCGCGAGCCAGCCGTAGACGTCGACCGCCTGCTGGGCGACGTACGCCAGCACGGCGTAGGCGCCGCCGAAGGTGACCAGCGCGGCTCCGGAGAAGAACAACCCCTGGTCGACGTACACGCTGTCGGCGCCGAGCAGCAGCGCCGCGAGCGCGACCGGCGTGAACCACACCACGAGGCCCACGGCGACGATCACGACGGCACGCCGCGGGGTGGGCGGGTCGTGGTGCAGCGCGTCGTCGCTGACGAGCGGGGGCGGGCCGTCGTCCCCGTCGTCCCGGCCGAGGACTCTCAGCGCCGGCAGCCAGCGGGCGGCCAACCACCCCGCCGCTCCGGCCGCGAGCACCACGACCGGGAAGGGCACCGCGAACACCGTGAGCGCGACGAACGACGCCACCGCGAGTGCCACCAGCAGCGGGTGCGCGAGCGCGCGGCGTCCCACGCGCTGCACCGCCTGGACCACGATGGCGATGACCGCGGGCGCAAGCCCGGCGAAGAGGCCACTGACGACGTCCGTGGTGCCTGCGGCCAGGTAGAGGACCGTCAGCCCCAGCAGCGCGAGGATCCCGGGCAGCACGAACAGGGTGCCGGCGATCAGTCCGCCCCGCAGGCCGTTGAGGAGCCAGCCGGTGTAGATCGCCAGCTGCTGCGCCTCCGGTCCGGGGAGCAGCATGCAGTAGTTGAGCGCGTGCAGGAACCGGCGCTGCCCGATCCAGCGCTTCTGGTCGACGAGGTGGTGCTGCATCACCGCGATCTGGCCGGCCGGTCCGCCGAAGGTCTGCCACGAGATGGCGAACCAGGTGCGCGTCGCCTCCGGGAGCGGTACGACGTCGGCGTGCGCCCTCGGGGATCCCACGGTCCGAGTCTGCCTAAAGTCGACCGGATGAATCAACAATCCCGCTGGTCGGACCGACCCGCCCAGGTCGCGAGGGCCTGGTCGAGGCCCTGCAGCGACACCGGCCGGGTGAGCACGGCGTCCACGCCGTGCGACCGGCACCACGCCTCGTCGGCGTGGCTGTCGCTCGCGACGATCGCCAGGAGCGGTGTCCGGCCACCCTCGCCCTCGGGACGGCGGATCGCGTCGGCCGTCGCGCCGTCGGCCTCCGGCGAGGGACAGTCCAGCAGCACCGCCGCGACCTCCTCGCGGGCCAGCACCCGCAACGCCTCCGCCGCGTCCGCCACCGGCGAGGCCTGGTAGCCGAGGTGCTCGACCATGCCGCCGGTGACCATCCGGCTCACCGGACGCCCGTCGACCACCAGCACCCGCGACCGGGTGACGGCGGGCTGCCGCGCCCGGGCCACGGTGGCGGCCCGCGGAAGGGCGGCCAGGAGGGCTGCGGACGGGACCGGCTTGTCCACGGTCAGGTCGCCGCTCCGCAGCAGGGCCGCGTCCGCGTCGTCGCTCCCGGTGCGCAGCAGCACCATCCCGGGGCGGGAGCCGTCGGCGACCGCCAGCTGGCCGACGAGGTCCGCGGCACCCGGGACGGACGCGTCCAGCACGACCGCGTCGTACGGCGTCCCCGCGTGCAGGCCCTTCCCCACGGCCGCGAGGGCCTGGGTGGGCCCCTCGACGGCCTCGACCTCGGCTCCCGCCCGACCGATCAGGTCGGCGAGCACCAGCCGGGCGGTGGGGTGGTCGTCGACGACCAGCACCCGCAGGTCCTGCGGGCCCGGCTGCTGCCGGACCGTCGGCTGCGTCCGGGCCGCCTCGAACGGGACGGTGAACCAGAACGAGCTGCCCTGCGACGGGGCGCTGTCGACGCCGATCTCACCGCCCATCAGGGTGACCAGGCGCTTGCAGATGGCCAGCCCCAGTCCGGTCCCGCCGTAGACCCGGGTGGTCGAGGAGTCGGCCTGCGAGAAGGCGTCGAAGAGCCGTTCCGGGTCGAGGTCGACCCCGATGCCGGTGTCGGAGACCTCGAACCGCACCTGGACGGCCTCACCGGCCCCCGGCTCCAGGGACGCCCGGATCAGCACCTCCCCGGACGGCGTGAACTTCACGGCGTTGGACGCGAGGTTGATCAGGACCTGCCGGAGCCGGGCGGGGTCGCCGCGGACCCGTCGTGGCAGGTCGGGGTCGCAGACCGTCAGCAGCTCGAGGCCCTTGGCGTGCGCGGCTCCGGCGACGATCTGGGCCGCGTCCTCGACGACGGACACGATCTCGAGGTCGACCACCTCGAGCTCCAACCGGCCGGCCTCCACCTTGGAGAAGTCGAGGATGTCGTTGATGAGGACCAGCAGGCTCTCCCCGGCGCCGCGCACCCCTTCGGCGTACGTGCGCTGGCGGTCGTCGAGGTCGGTGCGGAGCAGCAGGTCGGAGAGGCCCAGCACGCCGTTCATCGGCGTCCGGATCTCGTGGCTCATGGTGGCGAGGAACTCCGACTTCGCACGGGAGGCGCGCAGCGCCTCGTCGCGGGCGGCGACCGACTCACGGACCGCCCGCTGCTCCGACGACAGCAGCAGCGCGGTCCGGACCACGGCCAGGGCCAGCAGGACCGCGCCGCCGACGATGAGTCCCCACGGGCGGATCGGCCGTCCCGACAGCAGGTCGATCGCGGGCAGCAGCACGACGACGGCGAGCGGGCCGATCGCGATGGCCAGCCGGCCGATCCAGCGCTCCTCGCCCGCGTGGCGCGGCTCGGTGACCGGACGCCTGCCGCCGCGGTGGAAGCGCGCCATCAGGATCGCCCCCAGCATCCAGCCCGCGTTCTCCCAGTTCTCGTGGAAGTCGGTGAGCGGAAGGGTGAGGAAGCCGATGTCGGCGACCAGCCAGGCGGCGACTCCGACGCCGAACCACGGGTCGGTCGAGGCGCGGGCCCGGCGGTCGGTGAGGATCCGGATGACGAGCGCGATCAGGATCGCGTCGAGGATGGGGTAGGTCGACCACACCAGCTTCACCACCGGCGTGAGCGAGGGGTCGCCGGCGATCTGGGCGACCGAGAAGTTCCACAGGGCCAGGACGCTGACGGCGACGATGGTGAGCGCGTCCACGATCGACTCCAGGTCGAAGCGCTCGCCCTCACGTGACTGCACCAGCGAGATCCACAGCGCGGCACCCAGCAGCACGTACGAGACCAGCCACCCGACGTCGGCGAAGGACACGTCGGTGCTCGCGCTGTTGACGACGACGGTGTACCAGACGACCTCGCCGAGCGCGTTGGTCGTGAGCCCCGCCGCCACCAGCATCGCGGGCAGTCGTCGGGGCGGGGGTGTGCGGAACGAGGCGATCCACGCGCACAGGGCGGCACCGGAGAGGGTCCCGATGAACGCGACCGCCACCCAGAGCAGCGAGGGGCGGACCACGTGGACGACCACCGCTGCGACGTACGCCACCACGACGAACGCCGGCCACAGCACCCCGCGCAGGCGCCCGTTGACCGCCGGGGCAGCAGCAGACAGGGACGTCATGCGTGCGCCTCCTCGAGCGGTCCGGAAGGTCCAGTGTGGCCCACTCCCGGGCCCGGATCTCCCCGATTCGGCGGATTGGCGGCCCGGCGTGACGACGGTCAGACGAACCAGCCGCGGGGCATCGAGACCAGCCAGCGCCGACGCGGGTGCTCGGTGACCGACCACACCCGGTCGGTCGAGGGCCAGTAGGTGAGGTCCTCCGGACCCATCGGGACGGCCAGCAGGTGTCGCCGCATCCTGCCGGGGCGGCCGGAGCAGATCGTGCCGGGGAGCCACGGGCCGTTCGAGACGCTGACCAGGTGCTGCCCCTTCCGGACCACGACACCCTGCATCCGTCCGACGCCCTCCCCGAGCGACACCGGCCGCGCGACGCCGTCGGCGTCCACGCGGGGCAGCGCCGTCCCCGGGTCGATCTCGTAGCGCACCAGCCGGCGCGAGCGCGTGCCGCGGGCGTACTCGCCGGACACCAGCGCCGGGACCTCCTCGCTGCGGTCGAGGGCCAGGAAGGAGTAGCGGAAACGCTCCTCGCCCCGGTCGGCGCCGGCCCGGAGCAGGCGACGTACGGGTAGCACGAACCGGTGGCCGTACGCGGTCACCCGCCCGTCCGCGACGCCCAGCCGGTCGGCGACGTCGGGGTCGGCGACGGGCAGGATGTCGTCGGTCCGGCAGGAGACCAGGCCCCGGGCGGTGGCCGCCAGGTGCAGCCAGGGGCCGTGCCAGACGACCCCCCCGGCGTGCAGGTGGACCGGTGCGAGCGTCGGGGCGCCGTCGGCGTCGACGCCCGGCTCGACCAGCAGGACGTGCTCGTAGCGGAGCGTGTCGAGGTCGACGAAGGTGACCCGGCACCCCTGGGTCGCCCCCGCGACCCGACGCGCGTACGACGTCGTCACGAGGAGCCGGCGACCGGCCACCTGCTCCTCGGGAGAGGCGTCGGCGCTGCTCGAGATCCCCTGCGGCCACCAGCGGCCGTCCCGCCGGTCGGCGTCGTCCCAGGCGAACGCCTCTGTCACCGCGCGGCCGAGGGCCCGGCCCAGCCGCGCGAGCCGCGCCCGACGGGTCATGCCGGCCACGACCCCGGCCACCCCGACCGGAGCGCCGGCTGCTCCGTGCAGGGCGCGGATCAGCGGCTCCCGGTCGTCGGCGGCGGTGAGGTGGATCGCCATGGCGGAACGTTAGGTCACGGCTGGGTCGTGGTGGGATGGCCGGCGTGAGCACGCGCCGGTCGGTCGTCGGGGCGGCGGTCCTGAGGGACGGCCGGGTCCTGGCGGCACGTCGTACGGCACCGGCGGCGGCCGCCGGGCGCTGGGAGTTCCCCGGCGGCAAGGTCGAACCGGGGGAGACCCCGGAGGAGGCGCTGGCGCGCGAGCTCCGGGAGGAGCTCGGGTGCGGCGTCACGGTCGGCCCGTGGCTGCGCGGGAGCGTGGCGGTGGGGGAGCACCACGAGCTGTCGGTCGCGCTGGCCGCCCTGGTCGACGGCGAGCCGGAGCCGGTCGAGCACGACCGGGTGCGCTGGCTCGCTGCCGACGAGCTCGACGCCGTGGACTGGCTGGACGCGGACCGGCCGTTCCTCCCCGAGCTGCGGCACCGGATGATGGCACCGTGAGGGCGATCTTCTTCGACGAGGACCACGCCGCCGCGGCCGTGGCCCGGCTGCAGCGCGACGGCCACTCCGCGCGCGCGGAGCGGGAGCGGTTCGCCGGTGAGGACGACGACGAGGACCACCCGTGGGCCGTCGTCTCCGACGCCCCCGCGATCGCCCTCGAGCTGCTGGTCGACGAGTACGACGGCTGGCTCGACACCGACGACGGGTCGAGACCGCCCGCCCCTCCGCTGGACCTCCCCGCCACCCCGCGTCGCCACCACCGCCCACCCCAGAGCAGCTGAGGTCCCGCCCACGGTCCGGGGGTTTCGAGGCTCGTCGCTGGCGCTCCTCGCACCTCAACCTCCGGGGCAGCGGGCGCCTCCTGCGGCGGAGGTTGAGGTGGGAGGCCCCCGGGCAGCGGGCGCCTCCTGGGGCGGAGGTTGAGGTGCGACGGGGGCCGGGCAGCGGGCGCCTCCTGGGGCGGAGGTTGAGGTGCGACGGGGGCCGGGCAGCGGGCGCCTCCTGCGGCGGAGGTTGAGGTGCGAAGGCCCCCGGGCAGCGGGCGCCTCCTGCGGCGGAGGTTGAGGTGCGAAGGCCCCCGGGCCTGAGCCTCGAAACCCCTGCACTGGTGCAGGGCCTGAGCACGGTCGGTCGCTGTCGGCGCTCCTGAATAGGCTGGGCGCATGCCCGACACGCCCGACCGGCGGCTGCTGCTGGTCCACGCCCACCCTGACGACGAGACCATCAACAACGGCGCCACGATGGCGAAGTACGTCGCGGAGGGCGTCGGCGTCACGCTGGTGACCTGCACGGCCGGTGAGATGGGCGAGGTGCTGGTGCCCGACCTCCACCACCTCGCCCACGACAACGACGGCGGCCTCGGCGAGCACCGGCGCACCGAGCTCGCGGCGGCACTCCAGGTCCTCGGGGTCACCGACCAGCGCTGGCTGGGCGGGTTCGGCACCTTCCACGACTCCGGCATGGCCTGGCACGAGGACGGCCACGCGATCGCCGCCGAGGTCGTGCCCGAGAACGCCTTCTGGCACGCCGACCTCGTCGAGGCCGCCGACCACCTCGTCGCCGTCATCCGCGAGGTCCGGCCGCAGGTGCTGGTCACCTACGACGAGTTCGGCGGCTACGGCCACCCCGACCACGTCCAGGCCCACCGGGTGGCGACGTACGCCGCCGACCTGGCCGGCGTCGGCTCCTACAAGCTCGAGCTCGGCGAGCCGTGGGAGGTCGCCAAGGTCTACTGGTGCGCGACCTCCGAGGACCTGATGCGCGAGAGCATCCGCGCTCTCCGCGCGGCCGGCGACACCGAGACCTTCCAGGAGATGGACCCCGACGGCGACCTGGGGCCGTTCTTCACCCCCGACGCGCTGATCTCCACCCGCATCGACGGTGCCGCCCACGTGGAGCGGAAGATGAGCGCGCTGGCCGAGCACCGCACCCAGGTCGAGCAGGACGGCCCGTTCTTCCAGGGCGCCGAGAGCGGACACGCCTTCTGGGCCGAGGAGTGCTACCGGATCGCGCGCGGCGAGGCCCGGCGCGGTCCCGACGGCGTCGAGACTGACCTGTTCGCCGGCCTGTGACCCGGTGCTCGTGATGCGGGTGCTGCAGGCGGTGGCGCTGCTCGTCGCCGGGGCGGCGTCGGGCGTCGCCGCCGTCGCGGTGCACGGCCACTGGTGGGGGCTTCCGCTCGCGGCCGTGGCGGTCCTCGTCACGCTGGTCGCTGTCGGCCCCGGCTGGTCGACCCGGCTCCCCTTCGCGGTCGGGTTCGTCGGTGTGGTGGCGCGCCTGTCGCTCACCCGTCCCGAGGGCGACTTCGTGCTCGCCGCCGACGCACCGGGCTACCTGCTGCTGCTGCTCACGCTGGTGGTGGCCGGGTTCGCGCTCGGCACCCTGCCGCGCCCGGGTCGAGGGCGTCACCCGGTCGACGCGGACGTCCCTCCTAGGATGTCCGCCGATGAGCACTGACGCGCGCGAGTCGGCCGGAGGCAAGGTCGTCTGGCTGATGCTGTTGGTGCTGGCCCTGCTGCTGAGCGGTGGCTACGCCGCGGCGTACGCCGCCGCCGGGCGCGACGTCCCGCGCGGCACCACGGTCGAGGGCGTGCAGATCGGCGGCCGGCCACCGGCCGAGGCGGTCGCCGCGCTCGAGGCCGGACTGGCGGAGCGCACCGCCGACCCGGTCCGGGTCGAGGTCGACGGCGAGGTGCTGCAGGTCGATCCCGCCGAGGTCGGACTCTCCGTCGACTACGAGGAGTCCGTGGCGGCCGCGGGCGGCGGCCGCTCCTGGCACCCCTCCCGGCTCTGGGACCACTACACCGGGGGCGACGACCTCGACGCGGTCGTGGACGTCGACGACGCCGCCCTCGACGCCTACGTCGACCGACTCGCCGACCAGGTCGGGACCCCGGCGAGGGACGGTGGTGTCGCCTTCGACGGGACCCGGATCGACGTCACGCAACCGCGCACCGGCCGGGCCCTCGACCCCGACGCCGCCGCCGACGCGATCGTCGCCGGCTACCTCGGCGACAGTCCGGCCCGGATCGACCTGGAGGCGACCCCGCCGGACGTCGACCAGTCCGACGTACGCCGTGCGGTCGACGGCTTCGCCAACCCCGCCATGTCGGGCCCGGTGACGATCCTGTTCGAGGACTCGCGCGTCCGGCTGACCCCGTCGGTCTACGCGCGCGCTCTCGGCACCGAGCCGCGCGGTGGCGTGCTGGTGCCGACGCTCGACCGCGACCGGCTGGCCCGGCTCATGGACCGACGGATCAGCAGCAACGCCGAGCCCGTCGACGCCCGCTTCCGGATCGTCGACGGCACGCCGCGCATCGTGCCCTCGCGTCCGGGCGTGACCTACGACCGCACCGACCTGGCCGAGGGGTTCCTCGACCTGGTGACCCGCCCCGAGGCCCGCCGCACGCAGCGGGTGAAGGCCACCACCGACCGGCCGGAGTTCACCACCGCCGAGGCCAAACGGCTGGGCATCCGCCGGCGGGTCTCCACCTTCACCACGTACTACCCCCACGCCGACTACCGCAACACCAACATCGGGCGCGCGGGCGAGCTGGTCGACGGGACGGTGCTCGAGCCCGGCGAGACGTTCTCCCTCAACGACACCGTCGGCGAGCGCACCCGGGCCAACGGGTTCACCGAGGGCTACGTCATCTCCGACGGCATCCTGGTCTCCGACCTCGGCGGCGGGGTGTCGCAGATGGCCACGACGACGTTCAACGCGGCGTTCTTCGCCGGTCTCGAGGACGTCGAGCACAAGCCGCACTCGTTCTACATCGACCGCTACCCCGTCGGCCGCGAGGCCACCGTCGCGTGGGGGTCGGTCGACCTGCGCTTCCGCAACGACACCCGGCACGGCGTGCTCGTCACCGCCGACGTGACGCCGAGCACCGTCTCGAGCTCCGGCGTCGTGACGGTCAGCATGTGGTCGACCAAGACGTGGGACATCACCGCCCGCACCGGTGACCGCTACAACTTCACCCAGGAGCAGACGCGGCGCGTCGACACCCGGCAGTGCCACCCCAACGACGGGTACGGCGGCTTCGACATCAACGTGTGGCGCGACTTCCGGCGGCCGGGCTCCTCGGAGGTCGTGCGGTCGGAGAAGTTCCACACGACGTACATCCCGAGCGACACCGTGGTCTGCACCCACCCCAACCCCACCGACGGCTGAGGCTGCTGCGTCGTACCCGACATCTGCGTGGTCGGACCCGCCGGGGGACGACAGGGAGGCCGGGTGCGAGTGGGAGGGTGTCGCGCATGCTGGAACACCTGCGGCTGACCGTGCCGCCCGATCTCGTCCCGGACGTCCTCGACCTGGTCTCCGAGCACGACTACGTCACCAACGTCGTCCGCCACGAGGGCGTCTGCCTGGTCCCCGAGGGTGACCTGATCGAGTGCGACGTCGCCCGGGAGGCGGCGAGCGACCTGCTCGACGACCTGCACCGGCTCGGGCTGTCCAGGAAGGGCGGCGTGCTCGTGATGAGTCCCGACAGCACGCCGTTCGTCGAGGCGGAGCGGATCGCCGCGCTCGCCCCCGGCGACCCCGAGGACGCCGTGATCTGGCCCGAGGTGGTGGAGCGGGCCGAGGCCGCGGGACGGCCGACCGTGACCTACCTGGTCTTCATGGTGCTGGCCGTGATCCTCGCCGCGGTGGCGGTGCTCACCGACTCCCCGATCCTGGTGGTCGGCGCGATGGTCGTCGGACCCGAGTTCGGCGCAGTGGCCGCCGTGTCGGTGGGGGTGGTGCTCGGGAAGTGGCTGGTCGCGGGCCGGGGAGCAGCACTCCTCGTCGGCGGCTTCGTGTTCGCGATCCTCGTGGTCGCGCTGCTCGCGCTGCTGTCCTCGTGGGCCACCCTGGTCGACCCGGCCATGCTGCGGGCGCCGCGGCCCCAGACCGGCTTCATCTGGCGCCCCGACATCTGGTCCTTCGTCGTCGCCCTGGTCGCCGGCACGGCCGGCGTCCTGGCCATGACCACCGACCGCGCCAACGCCATGGTCGGCGTGTTCATCTCGGTCACCACCGTCCCGGCCGCCGGCAACTTCGCGCTCGCCCTCGCGCTGGGCGACGTACCGGAGATGGTGGGCTCGGCGCAGCAGCTCGGCGTGAACCTGCTCTGCATGGTGCTGGCGGGCTGCCTCGTGGTGCTGCTGCAGCGGTTGCTGTGGGACAAGGTGCTGCGGCTCTCGGAGCGGGTGTTCCGCTACCGCGACGGCGCGGTCATCAGCTCCCGGGTGCGCGACCTCACACCGTGACGCCGGGTGCGACGTAGCGGTGGTCGTGGTGGGTCCGGAACCCGATCCCCTCCCAGAGACCGACCGCAGCCGCGTTGTCGGACTCGACGTGCAGCCACGCCGTGCTCGCGCCGCGCTCGGCTCCCCACTCCAGCAGCGTCGACACGACCGTGCGCGCCAGCCCGCGACGGCGGTGCCCCGGGTCGACGACGACGCCGTGGACGCCGAGCCAGTCGCCGTCGACCGCCGCGCGGCCGCGGGCGGTGTCGCCGAGCCGCACCTCGACCCGGGCGTCGTCCTCGACGAGCGTGGCGTCGGCCGGCGGGGGGTCGAGCCGGCGCCTGACCGCGGCCACGGACGCGAGCTGGGTGTGGACGGGCGCCAGGTCGATCGGGACCCAGTGGAGGTCGGCCAGCTCGTCCTCGCGACGTGACCCCAGCTCGACGACCGCCAGCGGCGGCCGGCCGTGCAGCTCCGAGAACCGGAGCACCCGGTCCAGGGCGTCGGGCAGGGGGACCCCCGGATCCCCCATCGCCAGCGCCGAGCTGCCGCGTCGTGGGTAGCGACCGTCGACCAGGGGTCCGGCGCGGAGCACCCACTCGCCCACCTGCTCGGTGACCACGCCGGGCCACAGCCCCGCGACGTGCCGGTGGATCGCGAGGGGAGGGACCCGCTGGCGCACCGACGGGCGCGGCGGTACCGGCTTGCCGGACACCACGAGCGCGAGGGGGATGGTCACCGCCGGGCCGTCGTCGGGCTGCACGACGCACTCGAGGGCCGACCAGCGCAGGCACACACCGACGACGTCGGTCATCGCCGGGCCGCCGCTCGGTCCAGTCTCGCCGGGCACCACGCGGCGTACGACGACCCGGGAGCCGACGACGTGGGGGCCCAGTGTGTGGGCCCCGGCGTGGACCGGGCGAGGATCGGGCACGTCGGGATACTAGGCTGGTGGGGCAGCTGCTTCCGCGCCCACTCCAAGGAGGTACTGGTGACCTACGTCATCGCCCAGCCGTGCGTCGACCTCAAGGACCGCGCGTGCGTCGACGAGTGTCCCGTGGACTGCATCTACGAGGGCAAGCGGATGCTCTACATCCACCCCGACGAGTGCGTCGACTGCGGCGCCTGCGAGCCGGTCTGCCCGGTCGAGGCGATCTTCTACGAGGACGACACCCCGGAGGAGTGGAGCGCCTACTACGACGCCAACGTCCACTTCTTCGACGACCTCGGCTCGCCCGGCGGGGCCGCCAAGATGGGCGTGATCGACCACGACCACGAGGTCGTCGCCGCGCTGCCGCCGCAAGAACACGACGAGTGACTCAGCGGGTCTCGGATCGGCTCCCCGACTTCCCCTGGGACAGCCTCACCGAGCACGCCGCGACCGCCCGGGCCCACCCCGACGGCATCGTCGACCTCTCGATCGGCACCCCGGTCGACCCGACCCCGGCCGTCGTCCAGGAGGCTCTCGCGGCCGCCGCGGACGCCCCCGGCTACCCGCAGACGATCGGGCTCCCCGAGACGCGGCAGGCCGCGCTGGGCTGGATGGCCCGCCGGCTCGGGGTGACCGGGCTGGGGCTGGAGCACGTGCTCCCGACGATCGGCTCCAAGGAGCTGGTCGCCACGCTGCCGAGCCAGCTCGGGCTCGGTCCCGGTGACCTGGTCGTCCACCCGGAGGTGGCCTATCCGACGTACGCCGTGGGTGCGGCGTTGTGCGGTGCCCGGGCGGTGGCGAGCGACTCGTTGACCGCACTCGGCCCCGAGACCCCGGCCCTGCTGTGGATCAACTCGCCCGCCAACCCGTCGGGGCGGATGCTTCCGGTCGACCACCTGCGCAAGGTCGTCGACTGGTGCCGTGAGCGAGGGGTGCTGCTGGTCTCCGACGAGTGCTACATCGAGATGGCGTGGGAGGCCGACGCGCCGCCGGTGTCGGTGCTGCACCCCGACGTGTGCGGCGGGTCGCGCGAGGGGATCCTGGCGGTCCACTCGCTGTCCAAGCGGTCCAACCTGGCGGGCTACCGCTGCGCCTTCGTCGCCGGCGACGCCGATGTGGTGGCCGAGCTGCTCGCCGTCCGCAAGAACCTCGGCCTGATCATGCCCGCCCCCCAGCAGCGGGCGATGGTCGCCGCGCTCGACGACGACGCACACGTGACGGCCCAGCACGCGACGTACGCCGCCCGCCGCGCCCTGCTGCGCGAGGCGCTGGTGCAGGCGGGCTTCCGGATCGACCACTCCGAGGGCGCGCTCTACCTGTGGGCGACCCGCGACGGCACCGACTGCTGGTCGCTGGTGTCCTGGTTCGCCGAGCGCGGCATCCTGGTCGCCCCCGGTGCGTTCTACGGGCCCGCCGGACGCCACCACGTCCGGGTCGCCCTCACCGCCACCGACGAGCGGGTCGCCGCCGCGGTCGCCCGCCTCGCGGGATATCGGTAGTCCAGTGGCAAGTGGCCCCTGAACGGCGGCAGCATGGGGCCACTTGTCACTGAACTACCGGAAGTCGTCCACAGGCCGTCACTCGAAGACGTCGACGTGGACGTGGTCGCGGTGCTCGAGGATCGCGGCGGTCTCGGGGGACTCCCCGGAGGTGTCGGGGGTGTAGGGCCGCCAGCCGTCGCCGGAGCGCCAGCCGGCCGTCCAGATCCGGCCGTCGTAGATGACGGTGCGGATGTCGAGCCGGGCCGCCTGAGCGACCAGGTAGTGGGCCATCGCCCACCCGCGGTTGCGCGACTCCTGGTCGACCGGCCGGAAGAACACGTCGACGGCCCGGCCGTCGTAGTGCGCCGAGCCCTCCATGTGGCCGTCGCGGACGCCGCCGGGGGCGAAGCCGCCGAGGGACTGCCTCCCGAACGCCGCCTGCAGGTCGTCACGCACTGCTGCCGCGCGGCGGGTCAGCCCGGAGCCGTCGAGCCGGCTCGAGGCCGGGTCCGGCTCGTCGGTCATCGTGCAGTGGAACGCGCGCCACGACTGACCGGTGAGCGCGCTGGCCAGCACCCGCGCGTCCGCCTCGTGGTCGGCGTACGCCTGCGGGTAGCCGGACCGCTGCACCTCCTGCGCGGCGACCGTGACCTCGAGGGTCTCGAACCCCTCGACCCGGGCGAGCGCGTCGTAGAACGCGTTGATGGCGTAGACGGGGTCCCGGACCTGCCGGGACGTGCCCCACCCCTGCGAGGGCCGCTGCTGGAACAGCCCGAGGGAGTCGCGGTCGCCGTAGTCGAGGTTGTAGAGCTTCGACTCCTGGTACGCCGTCGCGATGGCGATCGTCGCCGCTCGCGCGGGCAGCCCGCGCTGGACCGAGATCGCCGACATCAGCGCGGCGTTCTCCGCCTGCTCCGGCGTCAGCCGGACCGACGAGCCCTGCACGGTGGCGGTGCACCGGTCGCCTGCGACGAAGGGGGCGACCGAGTCGCGGAAGACGAACCAGGTGACCACGCCACCGGCGACGAGGGCGACGACCACGCCGGCCGCCCACAGCGTGCGTCTCACGCGCAGTCCTAGTTGGCGTGGAGCGCGGCGTTCAGCTCGCTCCCCTGACCCTGCCACGGGACGGCCTCGATCGCGCCCGAGACGGAGTTGCGGCGGAACAGGATGTTGTCGACGCCGGACAGGGTGAGCGCCTTGACCACCTTCGGCTTGCCCTCCATGTCGGAGACGGTGACCTTGGTGCCGGCGGTGACGTAGCAGCCGGCCTCCACGACGCAGTCGTCGCCCAGGGAGATGCCGATGCCGGCGTTGGCGCCGATCAGGCAGCGCTCACCGACCCGGACGACCTCCTTGCCGCCACCGGACAGGGTGCCCATGATCGAGGCGCCGCCGCCCACGTCGGAGCCGTCGCCGACCACGACACCGGCGGAGACCCGGCCCTCGATCATCGAGGCGCCGAGCGACCCGGCGTTGTAGTTGACGAATCCCTCGTGCATCACCGTCGTCCCCTCGGCGAGGTGGGCGCCGAGACGGACCCGGTCGCCGTCGGCGATGCGCACGCCCGCCGGCGAGACGTAGTCGACCAGCCGCGGGAACTTGTCGATGCCGAAGACGGTGACGTGGTGGCCGGCCGCGCGCAGCCGGGCGCGGGTGGACTCGAAGCCCTTCACCGCGCACGGGCCCACCGAGGTCCACACCACGTTGGTGAGGGCGCCGAACACGCCGTCCATGGAGATCGTCTGCGGTGCGACCCGCCGGGTCGAGAGCAGGTGGAGCCGCAGCCAGGCGTCCTCGGTCCCGGTGATGGGCTGCTGGAGGTCGTCGACGACGACGCGGGTGACGCGTCGGGTGATCCCGCGCGTCTCGTCGTCGCCGGTGAGGGCGGTGAGCTCGCCGGGCTCGGGGGAGTCGTCGGGGGCAGCGAGGGCCGGTGCCGGGAACCACACGTCGAGCACGGTGTCCTCGGCGTCGAGGGTGGCCAGGCCCCAGCCCCAGGCAGTGGAGGGTGTGTCGGTCACGGGTGCCAGCCTACGGACGCACCCCCACTTCCGGGTGAGGCGGCCTGCTCGCGGAGCCAGCCGCCGAGAAGGGCGGCCGTGTCGGGCATCCACTCCTCGGGGGCGGTGTCCAGCGCGTCCACGAGCCGATCGAGCGTCCACCAGTCGCCCCACGCGACCTCTTCGGGCTGCAGCCGTACGGCGCCGTCCCAGCTCGTCGTGAACAGGTGCGCCCAGTAGTCGGTCCGGTCGTCGCCGTAGTGGGCGACGCCCAGCGGCTCGAGCTCGACACCGTGCACGCCGAGCTCCTCCTCGAGCTCGCGGGACGCGGCGTCGCGGGGGTCCTCGCCGGCGGCCACGACCCCTCCGGCCGCGAAGTCGTGCCGGCCGGGGTAGAGGTCCTTGGTGGTCGTACGCCGGTGCACGTGGACCCGGCCGAGCCGGTCGCGCACGACGACGGCAGTCGCTGCGTGGGTCAGGTTGCGCGCCCGCACCTGCGCCCGCGTGGCGGTCCCGGCCGGTCGACCTGCGGCGTCGTACAGCGCGACGACCTCGTCCTCCGGGGGCACCCCCGCAGCCTCTCACCCGCTCGGGGCGTGCGGCAGACTGGCGAGCATGCTGACTCTCGACGACGCCACCTCCCTCTGCTCCGCCGCTCGTGAGGCCGCCACCGAGCTGGGCGTGCCGATGTCCTTCGCGGTGATGGACCCCGCCGGCCACCTGGTCAGCCTGGCGCGGATGGACGGCGCGCCCTGGGTCAGCGCCGACGTCGCCCAGGGGAAGGCCTGGACGTCCGCGGCGTACGGGATGCCGAGCGCGGGGCAGAAGGCCAAGATGGAGCCGATGCCGAACTTCGCCGGCGCGCTCACGGCGATGACGCACGGCCGCTTCACGCCCCAGACCGGCGCGGTGCCGGTCTACCGCGACGGTGTCCTGCTCGGCGCCCTCGGCGCCAGCGGCGGCACCGGCGACCAGGACGAGGCGGTCTGCTCCCGGGCCGTCGCCGCCGCCGGGTTCAGCGCCGAAGCGGGGTAGTTCAGTGACAAGTGGCCCCTGGTGCACGTCTGTGGGGGCCACTTCTCACTGGAGTACCCGAGGAAGCAGAGCTCATCCGAGGGTGGCGAGGGCTGCCGGGAGGTCGTGGGTGGAGTCGACCTCGTGGTGGGGGCGGGGGCCGTCGGGGTCGAGGTCGTGGCCCGGCCGCCGCAGGCGTACGACGCGGATGCCCGCCTCGAGCGCGCCGCGTACGTCGCGGGCGGACGTCGGCACGTGCACGGGCGCGCCGAGCAGGTCGACCGCCTGCTGGTAGACGGCCGCGTGCGGCTTGTAGACGCCGAGTCGCTCGGAGGTCAGCGCGACCTCGTGGTCGACCAGCGGCGCGGCCGCGGTGCTGAGGAACAGGTCGTCGTCGACGCTGGACAGCAGCCCGGGTCGCCACCCTGCCTCGCGGACCAGCGGGAGCCCGGTCGCGACGTCGGGCCACAGCGGCCAGCCGGGCATCGACGCGGCGAGGACCTCGACCGCCTCGGCCGGGTCGCCCTCCAGGGCCAGCGCCTCGTAGGCCCCGGTCATCGCGCGTCGCGCGGGCACCCGCCACGGCACCCAGTCGCGGCAGTCGCGCTGGGCCGCCTTGTTGCGCGGGTCCCAGGCGTCGTACAGCTGTGACCCGACGACCTCCCAGCCGCGGCCGTGGGCCAGCTCGTCCAGCGCCGCGGACCCGCCGGTGCGCGAGTCGATCAGGGCCGAGAACAGGTCGAACGTGACGACCGGGGCGGTCACACCAGTGCGCTCCTGACCAGCTCGAGGGGGTGCCGGGCCTCGCGCTCGGTCCCGTGGCCGATCTGCTGTCGGCACGAGACGCCGGTCGCGGCCACCACCGTGTCCGCCGGCTCGGCGCGGACGGCCGGGAACAGCCGGTCCTCGCCCACCTGCATCGAGATCTCGTAGTGCTCGGCCTCGAAGCCGAACGACCCGGCCATGCCGCAGCAGCCGGCGTCGACCTCGGCGACCTCGGCACCCGGGATGCGGGACAGCAGCGCGACGGTCGCAGCGGTGCCGACCTCGGCCTTCTGGTGGCAGTGGCCGTGGTAGAGGATCTTCCGCCCGGCCAGCCAGGAGTCGGACGCGAGCCGGAGCCGGCCGTCGTCGACGGCCTCGCTCAGCAGCTCCTCGACCTGCCGCACCCGTCCGCCGACGTCGCGGACGTGGGGGTCGTCGGGCAGCAGGGCGCGGTGCTCGTCACGCAGCGTGAACAGGCACGACGGCTCGCAGCCGACGATCGGGGTGCCGGGGGCGGACCCGGCCGAGAGGCGACGCGCGAGCCCGGCGGCCTGCTTCCGGGCGTCGTCGAGCAGGCCCTTGGACATGCTGGCCCGGCCGCAGCAGCCGCCGCTCTCGAGGCGGACGGTGTGCCCGGCGGCTTCGAGCAGCTCGATCGCCGCGCGACCGACGCCGGGCTCGGTGAAGCTGGTGAACGAGTCCGCCAGGAACGTGACCTCTCCGGCGCCGCCAGCCGAGGCCGGCGTACGCCGGGAGAACCAGCGCGGCAACGTCTCGCGGGCGAACACCGGCAACGGCCGCTCGGGGGCGATGCCCACCCGACGGCCCATCGCCCGCCGCAGGAACGGCGCCCGGCCGGGCAGGTTCGACAACGGCGCCGTCGCCGAGCCCAGCCTGTTGAGCCGCCGGATCGCGCCGAACACGCGGGAGCGCAGCGGGGTGCCGTGCACCTGGTGGTGCTGGTGGAGCGTCTCGCTCTTGAGCGACGCCATGTCGACGCCGAGGGGGCACTCGCTCTTGCACGCCTTGCACATCAGGCACAGGTCGAGGATCTCGTGCAGCCGCTCGTCGGCCAGCGCGGCCTTCGGGTCCGCCTGGCTCAGCGCCTTCACCAGGGCGTTCGCCCGCCCGCGGGTGGAGTCCTCCTCGAGCCGGGTCGCGATGTACGACGGGCACATCACGCCGGCGGTCGTCTTCCGGCAGGCCCCGATGTTCATGCACCGGTCGGCCGCGCCGCGCATCCCGCCGACCACCTCGAAGTCGAGGGTGGTCCGGAGGGGGCCCGCCTCGGGGAGTGCGGCGTCGCGCAGGTGGTCGGTCATCGACGGCGCGTCCACGATCTTGCCGGGGTTCATCACGTTGCCGGGGTCGAAGAGCGCCTTGACCTCGCGCATCGCCTCGTAGAGGTCGTCGCCGAAGATCTCCCGGTTGAACTCGCTGCGGACCAGGCCGTCGCCGTGCTCGCTGGAGTTGACGCCGCCGTACTCGCGGACCAGGTCCTTGACCTCGGTCGCGACCGCTCGCATCGCCACCACCTGCGACGGGTCGGCGACGTCGACGAACGGCCGGACGTGCAGGCACCCCACCGACGCGTGGCCGTAGAACCCGGCCTCGAGGCCGTGCCGGTCGAGCACGTCCTTGAAGCGCTGGGTGTACTCGCTCAGGTGGACGGGGTCGACGGCGGTGTCCTCGACGAAGGCGACCGGGCGGCGGGTGCCGACCGAGTTGGCCATCAGCAGGCCGAGGCTGGCCTTGCGGACCTTGAGCAGCGCGGCCTGCTGCTGGGCGGTGACCGCGCGCAGGGTGTGGTAGCCGTGACCGTGGTCCCGCCACAGCTCGATCAGCTGGTCGAGCCGGTGGGTGATCTCGTCGAGGTCGTCGCCGGTGAACGAGACGAACAGCAGCCCGACCGGGTCGCCCTCCAGGCTCTTGCCGAGGTCGGCGAACTCGATCTTGCTGCGGGAGAGGTCGAGGATCGTCTTGTCCATCAGCTCGACCTGCGCCGGGTCGAGCGAGAGCGCGTCGGTGGTGGCGTCGATCGCGGCGGGGATGGACTCGAAGTGGCCCACCGCGAAGACGGTGTGCCGCGGCTTGGGCACCAGGTCGACCTCGGCGCGGGTGGTGACGGCCAGGGTCCCCTCCGAGCCGACGACGAACCTCGCGAGGTCGAAGGGCGTGGCGGGATCGGCGAGCCGGTCGAGCCGGTAGCCGCAGGCCCGCCGCCAGAACGGCGGGAAGTCCTCGGCGATGGAGCGGGCGTGCCGCTCCATGATCGCCGGCAGGCCGGCGTAGATCCGGCCCTCGAGGGTGTCCTCGCGAGCACGGCGGGCACGCTCGGCCTCGTCGACCGGCTCCAGCCGCGCGGTCGACCCGTCGGAGAGCACCACGTCGAGCGCCTGCACGTGGTCGATCGTCATGCCGTAGCGCAGGCTGCCGCTGCCGGCTGAGTTGTTGCCGGTCATCCCGCCGATGGTGGCGCGGTTGCTGGTCGAGGTGTCGGGCCCGAACAGCAGCCCGTGAGGAGCGGCTGCCTGGTTGAGCTGGTCCTGGACGACGCCCACGTCGACGACGGCCGTGCGCGACGACGGGTCGAGCTCGTGGATGCGGTCGAGGTGGCGGGAGGTGTCGAGCACGAGGCCGGCGCCGACGGTCTGCCCCGCGAGGCTGGTCCCGGCACCGCGGGGGGTGATCGGTACGCCGAGCTCCGCGGCCGCCGCCACGGCGGCGGCGACGTCGTCGGAGCTGCGCGGGTAGACCACGCCGAGCGGCAGCATCGTGTACATGCTGGCGTCGCGGGAGAACAGGTGGCGGCTGTAGTCGTCGAAGGCGACCTCGCCCTCGAGATCACGCTCCAGCCGGCGCCGCAGGGCCTCCTGCTGCCCCTCGACCTCGGTGGCGGTCACGGCTGCTCCAGCCGGGCCAGCGCGGCCTCGATCCCGCGATCGTCGATCGGCACGCCGGCCAGACGCAGCCCCATCTGCACGCCGGCGAGGGTGCCCGCCAGGGTGAGGTCGTTGAAGTGGCCGAGGTGCCCGATCCGGAACACGGTGCCCGCGACCTTGCCGAGGCCGGCGCCGAGGGACATGTCGTAGCGCTCGAGGATCACCCGGCGTACCTGGTCGGCGTCGTGGCCGTCGGGGAGCAGGATCGCGGTCAGCACCCCGGAGTGCTCGCGCTCGTCGGCGCACAGGATCTCCAGGCCCCAGCCGCGGACGGCGGCCCGGGTCGCCTCGGCGTGCCGCTGGTGACGCGCGAACACGTTCGCCAGGCCCTCCTCGTCGAGGATCCGCAGCGCCTCCCGGAGCCCGTAGAGCAGGTTGGTCGCCGGCGTGTAGGGCCAGAAGCCGCGCTGGTTCGCCTCGAGGATCGGCTCCCAGTCCCAGTAGGACCGCTTGAGGCCGGCGCTCCTGGACGCCTCGAGCGCCTTGTCGCTCACGGCGTTGAAGCCGAGGCCGGGAGGCAGCATCAGCCCCTTCTGCGACCCGCTGACGGTGACGTCGACGCCCCACTCGTCGTGGCGGTAGTCGATCGATCCGAGGGAGGAGATGGTGTCGACGAGCAGCAGGGCGGGGTGGCCGGCGCGGTCGATCGCGGCCCGGACCTCGGCGACCCGGCTGGTCACGCCGGTCGAGGTCTCGTTGTGGACCACGCACACCGCCTTGACCTCGTGGCCGGTGTCGGCCGTGAGGCGCTCCTCCACGACGTCCGGGTCGACGCCGTGCCGCCAGTCGCCGGGAACCAGGTCGACCTGGAGGCCGAGCTCGCCGGCCATCTTCTGCCACAGCAGCGCGAAGTGGCCGGTCTCGAAGGAGAGGACCCGGTCACCGGGGGACAGGGTGTTGACCAGCGCGGCTTCCCAGGCGCCGGTTCCCGACGACGGGTAGATCACCACCGGGTTGGTGGTTCCGAAGACCGGACCCACACCGTCGAGCACCGTCCGGCCGAGCTCCGCGAAGTCCGGACCGCGGTGGTCGATGGTCGGGGCGGACATCGCCCGCAACACCTCGTCGGGCACGTTGCTGGGGCCGGGGATCTGCAGGAAGTGGCGACCGGTGGGCCGGGACATGCGTGTCCTCTCGTACGACGGAGCCAGGGCGGTTGATTCGGCATGTGAAATCTAACCACGGTCTCACCCAGCCGCAATCGGCGGTTGACGAGCGTGGACACCCATGCTGTGATGCGGGGTGACTGGCGTCACTTTTCCGGATCGCGGAATTGTCTCGGAACCCTCGTGATGCCGCCGTCGCCACCCCGCTCACGAGAGGTCTCGTCCCCTTGTCGCTCGAATTTGTCGCCATCATCTCGCTGCTGGTCCTGTGCGGGATCTTCCTGATCGCCACGTTCCTCCCGATCCACATGGGCGCACTGGCCATCTCGGCCGCGTTCGTCCTCGGGATCTGGTTGTTGCCGGGTGGGTTCAGTCCGGAAGCCCTCGACGAGAAGTCCGGTGCGATCGCGGACGGCTTCCCAGGTGATCTCTTCATCACCTTGGCGGGCGTCACCTTCCTCTTCGGCATCGCCAAGAACAACGGCACGGTGGACTGGCTGGTCCACGCGGCCGTGCAGTCGGTCGGCGGCCGCGTGGCCCTGATCCCCTGGGTGTTCTTCGGCGTCACCGCGGTCCTGACCGGCATCGGCGCCGTGGTGCCCGCCGCGGTCGCGATCATCGCTCCGATCGGCATGACCTTTGCGCGCAGGTACGGCATCCGGCAGCTGCTGATGGGCCTGATGGTGATCAACGGCGCCACCGCGGGCGGCTTCTCGCCGCTGAGCATCTTCGGCTCCATCACCAACGACGTGGTGGCCGGGGCCGGCCTCGACGGCAGCCCGCTCTTCCTGTTCCTCGCCTCGCTGGTCTTCAACGTCGTCCTCGGCGTCGTCACCTTCGTCCTCTTCGGGGGGACGCGGCTGATGGGCGTCCGCGACGCCGGCGAAGGCGTGCTGGTCGCGTCCGACGGCTCCACGGTGAGCGCGGGCGGGGTCCGCCAGGGCCCGGCCGAGCAGACCGGCCAGCGGGGAACCTCGGGCTCCAGCGCCTCTCCGAACGCCGAGCCGGGTTCCGAGCCGGTCACGACCCTGGACCTCCACCGGGGCCTGACCCTCGCCGGGATGATCGTCCTGACCCTGGGCGCGTTCTTCCTGCAGCTCGACGTCGGGTTCTTCTCCTTCCTCATCGGGTCGCTGCTCTGCCTGGTGAACCCGTCGGTCACCCGGGGCGCGGTCCGTGAGATCGCCTGGCCGACCGTGCTGCTGGTCTGCGGCATCGTGACCTACGTCAGCCTGCTGCAGAACCCCGCCCTGGACCCGGCCGGTGAGCGCGACGTGATCACCTGGCTCGGCGACTGGGCGGCCGGGCTCGGGGCCGTCACCATCGCGGCACTGCTGATCCTGTACGTCGGTGGCGTGGTCTCCGCGTTCGCCTCCACCACGGGCATCCTGGGCGCGCTGATCCCGCTCGCCGTGCCGTTCCTGGACGGCCCCGACGCCGTGCTCGGCGTCGTTGCCCTGGTGACCGCGCTGGCGATCTCGTCCTCGGTGGTCGACTCCTCGCCGTACTCCACCTCCGGGGCACTGGTGGTGGCGAACGCCAACGAGGCCGACCGTGACAAGGTCTACAAGAGCCTGCTCAAGTGGGGCTTCTCCATGGTCGCGATCGCGCCGTTCGTCACCTGGCTGCTGCTGATCGTCATCGGCAACCAGGCGCTCGACCTGCCGGTCCTGCGGTGACGGGGGCCCCGGACGGCGCGCGGGTGGTCGCGTACGACGGCACCACGCCCGAGGTCGACCCGGAGGCCTTCGTGGCCGACGGGGCGACCCTCGTGGGGGCGGTCCGGCTGGCCGCGGACGCCAGCGTCTGGTACTCCGCGGTCATCCGCGCCGACGGCGCCCCGATCGACGTCGGGGCAAGGAGCAACGTCCAGGACGGCTCGGTCCTGCACTCCGATCCCGACTTCCCGGTCCGGGTGGGGGAGCGGTGCACCATCGGGCACCGGGCGGTGGTCCACGGCTGCACCGTCGGCGACGACGCGCTGATCGGCATGGGTGCGGTGGTCCTCAACGGCGCCGTGGTCGGCGCCGGGTCGCTGGTGGCGGCGGGCGCCGTCGTGCTCGAGGGCACCGAGGTGCCCCCCGGCTCGCTGGTCGCCGGCATCCCCGGCAAGGTCAAGCGCGAGGTCACCGACGCCGAGCGGGAGCGGATGCGCTCGGGCGCCGCGTCGTACGTGAGCCGGGCACGTCGCTACCGTGGGACCGCATGAGGGAGGCCCGGCGATGACGGACGGGGGAGCGCCGCTGGCGGGCGTCCGGGTCCTGGAGGTCGGGGTGTTCATGGCCGCGCCCTTCGCCACGATGCAGCTGGCCGACCTCGGGGCCGAGGTCTTCAAGGTCGAGAACCCCGACGGCGGCGAGCCGGTCCGCACCACGGGCCCGTTCGTCGAGGGCCACAGCTCGCCGTACCTCCGGCTGAACCGGTCCAAGCGCTCGCTCGCGCTCGACCTCAAGTCCGACGAGGGGAGGCAGGCGTTCCTGCGTCTGGCGGCGGCCTGCGACGTGGTCGTCGAGAACCTCCGTCCCGGCGCGATGCGCCGGTTGGGCCTCGGCTACGACGACGTGCGCGCCGTCCACCCCGGCATCGTCTACGCCTCGGCGTCCGGGTTCGGCCAGGACGGCCCGCACGCCGACCGGCCGGGCCTGGACATCATGGCCCAGGCGCGGGGCGGGCTGATGAGCATCACCGGGGCCCCGGACGGTGAGCCGGCGAAGATCGGGGTCCCCGTGTGCGACCTGGTCTGCGGCGTCTACACCGCGCTCGCCGTGACTGCCGCGCTCCGCGAGCGCGACCGCTCCGGCGAGGGCCAGTACGTCGACGTCTCGCTGCTCGAGTCGGGCGTCTCGCTCGCGGTGTGGGAGGCCGGTCGGTGGTTCGCCACCGGCGAGGTCGGCGGGCCGCTGGGGTCGGCCCACCAGAGCCAGGCGCCGTACCAGGCCTTCCGGACGGCTGACGGCCACGCCACGCTCGGCGCGATCACGCCCCGCACCTGGTCGGGCCTGTGCCGCGTGCTCGGACTGGAGCACCTCGAGCACGACGAGCGCTTCGTCGACTCCTCCGCCCGCCACGCCCGCCGCGAGGAGCTGGCCGTACTCGTGGAGGAGCAGACCGTCCGGTTCACGACCGACGACCTGGTCGCGCGGCTGGAGGAGGCGGGCGTCCCCTGCGCCCCGATCGCCGACTACGGCCAGGTGTTCACCGACGAGCACCTCGCGGCCCGCGACTTCTTCTGGGACGCCGACCACCCGGTGGCGGGCGCGGTGCGGCAGGTCGGATCGCCGATGCGCTTCTCGCGGACCCCTGCCCGGCGCGGCGCCGCCGGCCCGGTGCTCGGCGCCGACACCCGCGCGGCGCTCGAGGTCGCCGGCTACGACCAGGCGGAGATCGACCGGCTGGTGGAGGCCGGCGTGGTGGGAGAGGCGGACCCCGGATGAGCGATCACGACGTCGTCGTCGACCTGGCAGGGCCGGTGCTCACGGTCACCTTCGACCGCCCCGACCAGCACAACGCCCTCACCTTCGAGATGTACGAGGCACTGTTCGAGGCCTGCGAGCGCGCCGACTCCGACGACGACGTCCGGGCGCTCGTCGTCCGGGGCTCCGGGGGCCGGGCGTTCGCCGCCGGCACCGACATCAGCGCCTTCCGCGACTTCCACGACGGCGCGGACGGCGTCGCGTACGAGGCGCGGATCACCCGGGTGGTCAACCGTCTCGAGAGCGTCACCGTCCCCACCGTGGCCGCCGTGGAGGGCTACTGCCTCGGTGGCGGTCTGGCGCTCGCGGCGGTCTGCGACCTCCGGGTCGCGACCCGCTCCTCCCGGTTCGGCGTACCGATCGCGCGGACGCTGGGCAACTGCCTCTCGATCAACTCGGTGTCCGTCGTGGCCGCCCACCTCGGCACGTCGCGCACCCTCGACCTGCTGCTGCGGGCCCGTCTGCTGTCGGCCGACGAGGCGGCGGCTGCGGGCTTCGTGGCGGACGTGTGCGACGACGACGGCCTCGACTCGGCGCTGCAGGACGTCGTCGACACGCTGCTCCGGCACGCCCCGCTCACGATGTGGGCGAGCAAGGCAGCCGTCGCCCGCCTCCGGCAGGCGTCGCTGCCCGACGGCGACGACCTGGTGAGCGCCGCCTTCGGCAGCGAGGACTTCCGCCGCGCGGTCGCCGGCTTCGGCTCCGGCGAGCCCGCGCGGTGGGAGGGCCGATGAACGCCAAGCCGACCGACGGCTCCCCGGTGCGCGCCTCGGCGGGCGTGCAGTCCCTGGGCCGCGCCTTCGACGTCCTGGAGCTGATGGCCGCCGCCGAGGGCGAGATCGCGCTGAGCCGGCTGGCGGAGGAGTCGGGCCTCCCCGGCCCGACCATCCACCGGATCGTGCGCACCCTCGTAGCCCGCGGCTACGTCCTGCAGATGCCGTCGCGCCGCTACGTCCTGGGACCGCGGCTGATCGGGCTCGGCTCCGGCGCCCGGGCGTCGGTCGAGGCCTGGGCGAGCCCGCCGCTGCACGCGCTCGCCGAGGAGACCGGGGAGACCGCCAACCTCGCCATGCTCGACCTCGACCGGGTCGTCTACGTCGCCCAGGTGCCGTCGACCCGTCACACGATGCGGATGTTCACCGAGGTCGGCCGTCGGGTCTACGCGCACTGCACCGGCGTCGGCAAGGCCCTGCTGGCCGAGCTGCCCGACGACGACGTACGCCGGATGCTGACCGCCGCGGGGATGCCGGCCACCACCTCCCACACCATCACCGACGTCGACCGGATGCTCGAGGAGCTCGCCCGGGTCCGCGAGCAGGGGTACGCCGTCGACGACGGCGAGCAGGAGCTCGGGGTGCGCTGCGTCGCGGTCGCGGTGAACCCCGCCACCGCGGTCTCGGTGTCCGGGCCGACCAGCCGGGTGACCCGGAAGGCCGTCCCGTCGCTCGCGAGGGTGCTCCAGTCGGCCGCCCGGAGCCTGGCCGGGAGGGAGGGCCGTCGTGCCTGACTTCCGTACTGCGGAACTGCGAGAACCCCCGCTACCGCCTACACTGGTCACCATCGCCACCTGAGTTCCACATGACGGAAGAACGATCATCCACGGAAGCGAGGCAGTGCCATGGACACCCCTGAGGGCATCGAGGTCACCGGGCCGATCCACGACCGGTTCGAGGAGATCCTGAGCCCGCGCGCGCTGGAGCTGATCGGCGTGCTCCACCGCGAGCTGGGACGCACCCGGCAGGAGCTGCTGGAGCGCCGGGGCGAACGGTTCCGGCAGCTCGCCGAGGGCGGCACCCTCGACTTCCTCGAGGAGACCCGCGGCGTCCGGGAGGACGACTCGTGGCGGGTGGCCGACCCCGCGCCGGGGCTGGAGGACCGGCGGGTCGAGATCACCGGCCCGACCGACCGGAAGATGACCATCAACGCGCTCAACTCCGGCGCCAAGGTGTGGCTGGCCGACCAGGAGGACGCCAACACCCCGCTCTGGGAGAACGTCGTCCAGGGACAGCTCAACCTGAGGGACGCCATCGACGGCAACATCGACTTCACGAGCCCGGAGGGCAAGTCCTACGCGCTGCGGACCGACCAGCCGCTCGCCACGATCGTCGTACGACCGCGCGGCTGGCACCTGCCCGAGAAGCACATCCTCGTCGACGGCGAGCGCACCGGCGGTGGGCTCGTCGACTTCGCGCTCTACATGGTCGCGAGCGCGCAGAAGCAGATCGATCGCGGCCAGGGCCCCTACTTCTACCTGCCGAAGATGGAGTCGCACCTCGAGGCGCGGCTCTGGAACGACGCCTTCAACCTCGCCCAGGACTTCCTGGGGATCCCGCGCGGCACCATCCGGGCGACCGTGCTGATCGAGACCTACCCCGCGGCGTTCGAGATGGAGGAGATCCTCTACGAGCTGCGCGACCACTCGGCCGGGCTCAACGCCGGACGCTGGGACTACATGTTCAGCGTCATCAAGAGCTTCCGGACCCGCGGCACCGACTACCTCCTGCCCGACCGCAACTCGGTGACCATGACCGTGCCCTTCATGCGGGCCTACACCGAGCTGTTGGTGCGCACCTGCCACAAGCGCGGCGCGCACGCGATTGGCGGCATGGCGGCGTTCATCCCGAGCAAGGACGAGGAGCGCAACGAGTTCGCCTTCAAGAAGCTCACCGAGGACAAGACCCGTGAGGCCGGCGACGGCTTCGACGGCTCGTGGGTGGCCCACCCCGGCATGGTCGATGCCTGCCGCGACGCCTTCGACAAGGTGCTCGGCGACAGGCCGAACCAGCGCGACAACCTGCGCGAGGACGTCGCCGTGACCGCCGCCGACCTGCTCGACGTGAAGTCGACCCCCGGTGAGGTCACCGAGGAGGGGCTGCGCAACAACGTCGCCGTCGGCATCCGCTACCTCGAGTCCTGGCTCCGCGGCTCCGGAGCGGTCGGGATCTTCGGGCTGATGGAGGACGCCGCCACGGCGGAGATCTCGCGCAGCCAGGTGTGGCAGTGGCGGATGAACTCCGTCGAGCTCGCCGACGGCCAGACGGTCACGGCCGAGCTGGTGGAGCGGGCCATCGAGGACGAGATGGCGCGGATCCGTGACGAGGTCGGCGAGGAGGCCTTCGACTCCGGTCGGTGGGCCGACGCCCGCGCGCTCTACAGCGAGATGGCGCTCTCCGACGAGTACGCCGACTTCCTCACCCTGCCGGCGTACGAGCGGATGCCCTGACCCGACCCGACGTCTCGGCGGCCGTGCCGGCTACTGGCCGGTGCGGCCGTCGATGCACTCGCGCAGCAGGTCGGCGTGCCCGCAGTGGCGTGCGTACTCCTCGACCATGTGGACCAGCACCTGGCGAAGCTCGATCTCGCCGTCGGCGTGGGTGCCGGTGACCCCGAGGTCGGTCTGCCCCGCGACGTACTCCTCGGCGTACGCGATCTCGCGGCGCAGCGACGCGAACGCCTCGTCGACGCACTCCTGGGTGGGCTCGACCCGGGTGAAGTCGGCGTCGCGGTCCTCGGACTTGCCGTAGAGCCGCGGGAGCGCGAGGTCGCGGCCCATCACCCGGCGGAACCAGCTCTGCTCGACCGCCGCCATGTGCCGCACCAGCCCGAGCAGCGAGAGGTTCGACGGCGGGACGCTGGCGGTCGCGAGCTGCTCGGGCGTGAGCCCCTCGCACTTCATCACCAGCGTCCTGCGGTAGTCGTCGAGGTACTCGAGCACCGTCTCCCGCTCCCCGTGCGTGAACCCCTGCCCCCGCGGGTCCTCGTCCGGATCCACCCACATGTCGGCGTACACCCGCTGGTTGTCGGTCATGGATGGTGACGGTAGTCCAGTGGTAAGTGGCCCCTGCCGGGACCCGCTGAGGGGCCACTTGTCACTGGACTACCGGCCGGTCGGGGCATCCCTGTGGAGGACGAACCCACGGACTGGTCAGTGCGGCGAGGATCTGGGCTGTGTTCGAGCCGCCGCCCTTCCATCCTGCCCGACCGGGGTTGGTGGCGCCCGTTCGGGTGGACCCGAGCGGTGGACGCGGGCCGACCCGCAAGCAAGCACGGGGACGTCGCTGGCGGACCACGTCGTGGGGACTGCACGTCCCGTCGTCGACCGACGCAGACGATCCAGAGCAGCGGACGGTCGAGGCCGCCGAGCTGCTGTACGCCGGTGAGGCCGTGACCGGGTGGGCCGCCCTGGGCTGGGAGGGTGGTCGCTGGTTCACGGGTACGAGCGGAGACGGATCGGTGCTGCGGCCGGTGCCGCTGGTCACGGCCCGGCACGTGCTGCAACAGCCCGGGATCGCGATCAGCCAGGAGTTCCTGGCCGCCGACGAGCGTCGCTTCGTCGACGGACTGGTGATCACCAGCTCGCTGAGGTCGGTCTGCTTCGAGGCGAGGTTCGCCGACACCCTGACGGCAGCCGTCGTCGCGGTCGACATGGCGGCGTACTCGGACCTGGTCACGCTCGACGAGCTCGCCGCCTACGTCGCCGCGCAGATGGCTCCGACCGGCATCGGGTTGGCGCGGGAGGCAGTGGCGCTGGGCGACGAGAACAGCTGGTCACCGCGCGAGACCCTGATGCGGCTGGTGTGGACCCGACAAGGGGAGCGGCCCCGACCCCTGTGCAACGTGCCGGTCTTCGACCGATGGGGCCGCCACGTCGGTACCCCAGACCTGCTGGATCCGGTGGCCGGCGTGGTCGGCGAGTACGACTCAGACCTGCACCTGGTCGGAGCACAGCGCACGAAGGACGTCCGCAGGGAGGGCGAGTTCCGCTCGCTCGGCCTGGAGCACGTCACCATGCTCGGCTCGGACCAGACCGACTACTACACCTCGTTCCTGTCGCGGCTCGAGACGGCCTACGCCAACGCGCGTTACGGCGCCGAGGGGGACAGCCTGTGGACGATCGATCCGCCGCGATGGTGGGTCGACACGACCACGGTGGATGCCCGCCGTCACCTGTCGCCGCACCTCCGCGATCGACTATTGCGGCACCGTCGCGCCGCCTGAATCAGGCGGGGATTCGGGTAGTCCAGTGGCACGTGGCCCCTCCGCCTTCCGTTATTGGGGCCATTCGTCACTGAACTACCAGAAATCATCCACAGCCCAAACCGGTTGGCGGGTGGGAGGAGGGGCGCCGTAGGCTGGGGGCACAGGCGTCGGAGCCGTCATCAGCGGTGAGCCTCCGGAAGAAAGCCCCGCGAGGGGTGACTAGAACCGGACGGGTGGGCCCGTCACAGCCCGGAACGAAGCGGTCGTCGCGAGACGGCAAGCGAGGTGGTACCGCGGCGGAGACGTCGTCCTCGTGATCAGACGAGATGACGACCACGCAGGAGCACCGCCCATGACCCGGCCCTACCCGAAGGTCTCGACCGCCGGCCTCGACGGCGTCCCCTCCAGCCCACGCTTCCCCGCGATCGAGGAGGCGGTGCTCCGCTACTGGGACGCCGACGACACGTTCCGGGCCAGCATCGACCGGCGCGACCCGGGCGAGAACGGCGACAACGAGTTCGTCTTCTACGACGGCCCGCCGTTCGCGAACGGCCTGCCCCACTACGGCCACCTGCTCACCGGCTACGTCAAGGACCTGATCCCCCGCTACCGCACCATGCGCGGCCAGCGGGTCGAGCGCCGGTTCGGGTGGGACACCCACGGCCTCCCGGCCGAGCTGGAGGCGATGCGGCAGAAGGGCATCAAGACCACCGACGAGATCCTCGAGCTCGGGATCGAGACCTTCAACGAGGCCTGCCGCCAGTCCGTGATGGCCTACACCAGCGAGTGGCGCGACTACGTACGCCGCCAGGCGCGCTGGGTCGACTTCGACCACGACTACAAGACCATGAACCCCGACTTCATGGAGTCGGTGATCTGGGCCTTCAAGCAGCTCCACGACAAGGGGCTGGTCTACGAGGGCTTCCGGGTGCTGCCCTACTGCTGGCAGGACGAGACGCCGCTGTCCAACCACGAGCTGCGGATGGACGACGAGACCTACCGGGTCGTGCAGGACCCCGCGGTGACCGTCGGCTTCCCGCTCGACCCGCTGCCCGACGGCGACCCCGACCCCGTCCTCGACGGCGCCCACATCCTCGTCTGGACCACCACGCCCTGGACGCTGCCGTCCAACCTCGCGGTGATGGTCGGCTCGGACATCGAGTACGTCGTCGTGGAGGCCGCGGTGCCCGGCACCGACCGGACGGCGCGCTACCTGCTGGCCGAGCCGCGGCTGGCGGCGTACGCCCGCGAGCTCGCGCCGGACGGCGAGCAGCCGCGGGTGGTCGGCCACTACCGCGGCGCCGACCTCGTCGGCCGGAGCTACACCCCGCCGTTCTCCTACTACCTGGGCCGGCCCCGCGCGTTCCGGGTCGTCGCCGCCGACCACGCGGTCACGACCACCGACGGCACCGGGGTCGTCCACACCGCCGGCGCGTTCGGTGAGGTGGACAAGGAGATCACCGACCGCGAGGGCATCGAGGCGGTGATGCCGGTCGGCAAGGACGGCCGGTTCACCCACCCGGTCGACGACTACGCCGGGATGCTGGTCTTCGACGCCAACCTGCAGATCATCGACCACCTCAAGGCGGCGACCCGGGGCGCAGGGGAGGCCGGCAGCGTCACGCCCGGCACGGTGCTGCTGCGTCGCGAGTCCTACGACCACTCCTACCCGCACTGCTGGCGCTGCAAGCAGCCGCTGATCTACAAGGGCGTCTCGTCCTGGTTCGTCGAGGTGACGGCGGTCAAGCAGCGGCTGGTGGAGCTCAACCAGCAGATCCGCTGGGTGCCCGACCACATCCGCGACGGCATGTTCGGCAAGTGGCTCGAAAACGCGCGCGACTGGTCGATCACCCGCAACCGGTTCTGGGGCTCGCCGGTCCCCGTCTGGAAGTCCGACGACCCGGCCCACCCCCGGATCGACGTCTACGGGTCCTTCGAGGAGCTCGAGCGCGACTTCGGCCGGCTGCCGCGCGACCGCGACGGCCACCCCGACCTGCACCGCCCGTACGTCGACGAGCTGACCCGCCCCAACCCCGACGACCCCACGGGCCGGTCGACGATGCGCCGGGTCAGCGACGTGCTCGACGTGTGGTTCGACTCCGGCTCGATGAGCTTCGCCCAGGTGCACTACCCGTTCGACAACGAGGACTGGTTCGAGCACCACTTCCCGGGTGACTTCATCGTCGAGTACATCGGCCAGACCCGGGGCTGGTTCTACACGCTGCACGTGCTGGCGGGCGCGATCTTCGACAAGCCGGCGTTCGAGACCTGCGTCAGCCACGGCATCGTGCTCGGCTCCGACGGCCAGAAGATGTCGAAGAGCCTGCGCAACTACCCCGACGTCCGCGAGGTCTTCGACCGCGACGGCGCCGACGCGATGCGCTGGTTCCTGATGTCGAGCCCGATCCTGCGGGGCGGCAACCTGGTCGTGACCGAGCAGGGCATCCGCGAGTCGGTGCGACAGGTGCTGATCCCGCTGTGGAACAGCTGGTCGTTCTTCGCGCTCTACGCCAACGCGGCTGGTCACGACGCCACCCGGAGCACCGCCTCGGAGCACGTGATGGACCGCTACGTCCTCGCCAAGCTCCGGCAGTACGTCGCCGAGATGACCCAGCTGCTCGACGACTACGAGGTCGCGGGCGCGTGCGACGCGACCCGCACCTTCCTCGACGTGCTCACCAACTGGTACATCCGCCGCTCGCGCGACCGGTTCTGGGCCAGTGACGGGCAGAGCGGCGCGGAGGCGTTCGACACCCTCTGGACGGTCCTGGAGACGGTGTGCCGGGTGACCGCGCCGCTGATGCCGCTGGTGGCCGAGGAGGTCTGGCGGGGGCTGACGGGCGAGCGCTCGGTGCACCTCTGCGACTGGCCGGAGCCCGAGGAGCTGCCCCGCGACGACAAGCTGGTCGCCGCGATGGACGAGGTGCGCGACGTGGCCTCGGCCGGCCTGGCACTCCGCAAGGCGCACGCCCTCCGCACCCGGCTGCCGCTGGCGTCGCTCACCGTCGTGGTCGACGACGTCGCCGCGCTGGGCGGCTTCGAACCGGTCCTGGCCGACGAGCTCAACGTCAAGCAGGTCCGGCTGGTGCAGGCCGGGTCCGAGGACGCCGCGGCGTACGCCGTGGAGCAGCGGCTGACCGTCAACGCGCGCACCGCTGGGCCGCGACTGGGCCAGGACGTGCAGGCCGTCATCCGGGGCTCGAAGGCGGGCGACTGGTCGGTGGCCCCCGACGGCACCGTGACCGCGGGCGGGTTCGCGCTGCAGGAGGGCGAGTACACCCTGGAGACGGTGGCGGGCGACGCGACCGGCGGCTCGGCGACCGCGGTGCTGCCCCGGGGCGGGTTCGTGGTGCTCGACACCGCGCTCACGCCGGAGCTGGAGGCCGAGGGCGTCGCCCGCGACCTGGTCCGCACGGTGCAGCAGGCCCGTCGTGACGCGGGCCTCGACGTCTCCGACCGGATCGCGCTCACCGTGGCCGGCCCCGACGACGTGGTGGCGGCTGCCCGGGCCCACGAGCCGCTGGTCGTGGGGGAGACGCTGGCGACGTCGGTGGCCTACGAGGAGGCCGCGGAGACGGCGGTGCGCGTCGTCCGGTCCTGAGGCCCTGCCCCGACGGCGGACTGGTTGGATGGTGGCATGACCCTGGACCTGACCGCCGACGCCGTGTCGCTCACGCGGCAGCTCGTCGACATCGAGTCGGTGAGCCGCGACGAGCAGCAGATCGCCGACGACGTGGAGGACGCGCTCCGCACGCTCGACCACCTGACGGTCAGCCGCCACGGCCACACCGTGGTCGCGCGCACCGACCTGGGCCGCCCGGAACGGGTCGTGATCGCGGGCCACCTCGACACCGTGCCCGTCAACCGCAACCTGCCCTCGCGGCTGGAGGACGGCGTCCTCCACGGCCTCGGGTCCTGCGACATGAAGGGTGGCGACGCCGTCATCCTGCGGCTCGCCGCGACCGTCCCCGAGCCGGTCCGGGACGTCACCTTCATCCTCTACGACGCCGAGGAGATCGAGGACGAGTTCAACGGGCTGCGCCGGCTCGGTGAGAGCCGTCCGGACCTGATGGAGGCCGACTTCGCGATCCTCATGGAGCCCTCCGACGCGGTGGTCGAGGCGGGCTGCCAGGGCACGATGCGCGTCGACGTCCGGACCACCGGGGAGCGCGCCCACGCCGCGCGCAGCTGGAAGGGCGTCAACGCGATCCACGGCGCCGGCGAGGTCCTCGCCCGGCTCAACGCGTTCGAGCCGCGCCGTCCGGTCATCGACGGCCTGGAGTACCGCGAGGGCCTCAACGCGGTGTTCATCACCGGCGGCGTCGCCGGCAACGTGCTGCCCGACGAGTGCGTCGTCACCGTCAACCATCGCTTCGCGCCCGACCGTTCCGAGGCCGAGGCCGAGCAGTTCCTGCGTGAGTTCTTCGACGGCTTCGAGGTGACCGTCACCGACAGTGCCCCTGGGGCGCTGCCCGGACTCGGACTGCCGGCGGCGAAGGAGTTCGTGGAGGCCGTGGGCGGCCCGGTGAACCCGAAGTTCGGGTGGACCGACGTCGCCCGGTTCAGCGCGCTCGGCGTCCCCGCGGTCAACTTCGGTCCGGGCGACCCGATGCTGGCGCACAAGCAGGAGGAGCACGTGCCGGTCGAGCACATCGAGCGGTGCGAGCTCCAGCTGCGCGCCTGGCTCGGCGGTGCGCCGTGAGGAGCCAGTCGAGGGGCCCGCTGGCCCGGCGCGACGCGGTCGGCGAGAGCACTGCCGACCAGCGCCTGCTCGATCGCGGGACGCACCTCAACACCCACACCGACTACTGGCGGGTGCTGCGCATCCAGGCCGAGTTCGTGGAGGGGTTCGGCGCGCTGGCCGAGCTGGGGCCGGCGATCGGTGTCTTCGGGTCCGCCCGCACCGCCGCCGACGCGCCGGCGTACGCCGTGGGCGAGGAGGTCGGGCGCCGGCTGGTCGAGGCGGGGTTCGCCGTGATCACCGGCGGCGGTCCCGGCGCGATGGAGGCTGCCAACAAGGGCGCGCAGGAGGCCGGCGGTGTCTCCGTCGGGCTCGGGATCGAGCTGCCCTTCGAGGCCGGCCTCAACCCGTACGTCGACCTCGGGATCAACTTCCGCTACTTCTTCGCCCGCAAGACGATGTTCGTGAAGTACGCCCAGGGCTTCGTGGTGCTCCCCGGTGGGCTCGGCACCTTCGACGAGCTGTTCGAGGCGCTGACCCTGGTGCAGACCCGGAAGGTGACGTCGTTCCCGGTCGTGCTGATGGGCGTCGACTACTGGCGAGGGCTGGTCGACTGGCTCCGCGGCACCGTCCTGGCCGGGGGGAAGATCACCGAGAGCGACCTGCAGATGCTCGTGCTCACCGACGACGTCGACGAGGCCGTCGAGCTGATGGTGCGCGCGCGCGACGAGGAGCTGCCCGCTCCGCCGCCGCACCGGTCGGAGTGAGGGGACGCCGTGCTCTGGGTCCTCGCGATCCTGCTGGTGCTGCTCCTCGGCACCATCGCCGTGGTGGCCGCGGGCCGCGGCACCCCCATGGTGGAGGCGTGGGACGACCGGCCCGACGCGGACGTTCCGGCCGAGGGACCGCTCGGGGCCGAGGACCTGCGCCGGGTGCGGTTCTCGCTGGCCTTCCGGGGCTACCGCATGTCCGAGGTCGACGCGCTGCTCGACCGGCTGGCGCGCGAGCGGGAGGCCGAACGGGGCGGCGACCCACCCCGGGCGGGTCGTGGCGACGGTGACGCGGGCTAGGGCACACTGCCCCCGTGTCCATCGAGGTCGTCGTCTACATCCTCACCGCACTCGCGGCCGTGGTGGTGGTGCTGACGAGGGTGCGCCTCGGGGGTGAGGGGGGCGCCGGGCGCCTGGAGGTCGGCTCCGCCCTGCTCAACCTGCACACCGTCGCCGGCACGCTGGCGCTGGCGTGCTGGGTGGTCTACCTGTTCGCCGACGAGGAGACGCCGTTGGGCGGCCAGGTGATGGGCATCGTCGCGATCGCGCTGTGGTGGGTGACGGCCCTGGCCGGACTGCTGGTCCTGGTCCGCTGGCTCCCGAGCCGCGGCAAGCACGCCACCAAGGCCAAGGAGGACTCATGGTCGGAGGGCCCGGGGCTCTCGCTGCTCGCCCACCTCGGCATGCTCGCGGGCGTGCTGGTCTTCACCTACGCCTACGCCGCCTCACTGGTGTGACCCGGCCCTCCGTCCCGATCGCGGCGCTCGTGGCCGCCGTGCTGGTGGCCGTGGTGCCGCCGGCCGGGTCCGCCGCCGCGACCCTGCCGTCCGGGGCGGGGACGGTGGCGGCCGTCGCGCCCCCCGACGCCCAGGTCGGACGCCGCAAGCTGGGTGAGTCGGTGCGGGGGCGGCCGATCATGGCCTACCGGCTGGGAGAGCGCGACGAGAAGACCGTGGTGCTGTTCTCGACGATGCACGGCGACGAGCCCCGCACCCGGCGGATCCTGGTCTCGCTGCGCGAGGGCCGGCCGATCCGGGGCGTCAACCTGTGGGTGGTGCCGACGTACAACCCCGACGGGCTCGCGCGGGGCACCCGCAAGAACGCCCGGGGCGTCGACCTCAACCGCAACTTCCCCTACCGCTGGGCCGACCTCGACGGCGCCTACGAGTCCGGGCCGCGGCCGAGGTCGGAGCCCGAGACCCGCGCGGTCATCCGGTTCCTGAAGGACGTCGAGCCGCACCGGATCATCAGCTTCCACCAGCCGCTCTACGGCGTCGACCAGGACACCAAGAGCCGCCGGTTCGCCCGCAAGGTGGCCCGCGAGCTGCGGCTCCCGCGCAAGACGTTCGACTGCGGCGGCGTGTGCCACGGGACCATGACGATGTGGTACAACCACCGCTTCGACGGCGCGGCGCTCACCGCCGAGTACGGCGCCGACCCGTCCCGCCGGATGATGCGCAAGATCGCCCCCCGTCGCGTGCTCCGGGTGTTCTCGGCCCGTCGGGTCAAGCTCGACCAGCTGCGCTGAGCCGACGGGTCAGCGGCCCTCGAAGACCGGCGTCTCCTTCGCGACGAACGCCTCGACCGCAGCCGCGTGGTCGTGGGTCGCGCCGGTGAGGGCCATCATCTCGCTCTCGAACGCGACGGCCTCGTCGAAGGAGTGGCCGGCGGCGTACGCGACCGAGCGACGCATCGCGCCGAGCGCGACCGTGGGGCCGGCGGCAAGACCCTTGGCGGTCCCGGCGACCAGCGCCGGCAGCTCCTCGGCCGGGACCACCTGGGTCGCGAGGCCCAGCTCCAGGGACTCCGCCGCGGAGACGGTCCGGGGGAAGTAGAGCAGCTCGATGGCCTTCGCCCGCCCGACCAGCCGCTGCAGGTGGTAGCTGCACCCGGTGTCGCACGACAACGCGACTCCGGCGAAGGCCAGGTTGAAGCCGGCGGTGTCGGCGAGCATCCGCAGGTCGCACGCGAACGCCAGGCTGGCCCCCGCGCCCGCCGCGACCCCGTTGACGGCGGCCACGACCGGCTTCGGCATCGCCACCAGCGTCGAGACGATCGGGTTGTAGTGCTCGTCGACCGTGTTGAACAGGGTGTCCCGTGCGCCGCTCCTCAGCAGCTGGATGTGCTCCTTGAGGTCCTGTCCCACGCAGAACGCTCGGCCGCTGCCGGTCAGCACGACGCACCGGACCGCCGGGTCCTCGCCCACGGCCGTGACCGCCTCGAGCAGCGCCTCCTTGGTGGCCACGTCGAGGCTGTTCATGGCGTCGGGTCGGTTCAGCGTCAGGGTGGCGACGCCGTCGGTGTGGTCGACGAGCACGGGTTCGGACGTCATGGGAGCAGTCTGCCGGAAGCCGTGACAGGGTTGAGGCGAGCGGGTACGTCACCGGGTTTCGACGCGCCTGACGCGACCTCGCAGGCTCGGTCGCGGGCTTGCTCAACCTTCCCTCGCCCACGCCGCGTGCTCCGCACGCGGCTGCTCAGTCCAGGCAGTGGGCGACGTAGCGGTCGGCGGCCGGCTTGAGCCGCTCGGCCTCGCTGGTGAACAGCTCGGCGGCGATGCGTCCCGGCCAGTCCGGCGGGAGCAGCTCCGCCGGCAGCCCGGGGTCGGTGAAGAGGAACTTGCGCCACTCGTGGACCAGGTGGAAGCGCGCTGCGAACGCCTCCCGGTCGGGGTCGCCGGCCGCGTCGGCCGCCCGGTGGAGCAGCGCGTCGGCGTTCCCGACGAAGGCGCGGTACGCCGCCGCGAGCCCGTCGAGGTCCCACGCGTCCACCGGTGCGGGCTCGATCGTGTCGGCCCGCACGCGTCGGGCGGTCGCCCCGGCCCGGTTCAGCACCTCGTCCAGCTCGGCCCGCGGGAACGGGCTCACCCACACCTGCGGCGCCAGCTCGGCGTACCCGATGAAGGTCAGGTCGGCCCGCAGCCGGTTGCGGGCCGCGCGGTCGACCGGCGGGTCGACCAGCCGCAGCTCCCAGTGCCCGTCCCAGGTCTGGTCGACCCGGCGGTAGATGCGCGCCCCCGCCTCGTCCAGCCACCGGATCGCCCGGCCGGTCGCCCGGTAGCCGCGGCCGGCCTCGAGCTGCACCGGCTCCAGCCACTGTTGGGCGACGAGCCGCGAGATCGCGGTCCGCACCGCGGGCGGCTGGATGCCGACCGGCTCGAGGAGCTGGACCAGCCCGGCGACGGGCGCCTGGCTCCCCCGACTCCGCAGGTGGTCGCCGTAGACGTCGAACAGCGCGGACCGAGCGTGCATGGAGGGAGTGTGCCAGCCTCGGCGCGCCCTGTGGTCCGCGTCACCCCGGTCATGGGGGATAATGGACCGGCATACGACGCGGCGCGGCTCCTGTGGCCGCGCCCGTCGACGAGAAGAACATCAAGGAAGAGGTGCGCGGATGGCGGCGATGAAGCCCCGGACGGGTGACGGTCCGCTCGAGGTCACCAAGGAGGGACGCGGCCTGGTGATGCGCGTACCCCTCGAGGGGGGCGGCCGGCTCGTCGTGGAGCTCAACGCCGACGAGGCCGCCGAGCTGCGACAGGCTCTCGAAGGCGTCACCAGCTGACGCCGTGGTGCCTCCCGAGCTCCAGACCATCCCGGCCCAGGTCTCTCCGCCCGACTTCGCGCTGAGCACGCTGCGCCCGCACGCCGTGTCGGGCGTCGAGGTCGTGGCCCTGCCGGTGCTGCCCGGACCCGACGACGGCTCGGCCGTGCTCGGCCCCGGCGCGGCCGAGCTGGGCGAGGCGCTGGGCCTCGACCTGCTCGGCGTGCTCGAGGCGAGCCGTGCGACGGGCAAGGCCACGGAGGTCACCACGGTCCCGGTGCCCTCCGGCGGGCCCGGCGACGAGGCCCTGCGCCTGGTGCTGCTCGTCGGCGTCGGCGAGCAGACCACGACCGACCTGCGACGTGCCGGCGCTGCCCTCGCCCGGGTCACTCGTGACCGCGACGCGGTGGCCACGTCGGTGCCGGCCGTCTCCGACACCGCCGGGCTGAGCCAGTTCGTGGTCGGGCTGGTGCTGGGGTCGTTCTCGTTCACCATGCGGTCCGACGGGCCGCAGCAACGGCCGGTGGGCCGGGTCGTCCTCGCCGGGCTGGCCGACGACGCCGATCTCGCCGACGCGCTCCAGCGCGGCCTGACGATCGGCGGTGCCGGCTGGCGCGCCCGGACGCTGGCCACGGTCCCGTCCAACATCAAGAACCCGCAGTGGCTCGCCGAGCAGGCCGAGGAGGTCGCCCACCTGGCCGGGTTGCGCATCGACGTCCGTGACGAGAAGGCGCTGGCGGCCGAGGGTTTCGGCGGCATCGTGGGCGTCGGGCAGGGCTCGGCCACGCCGCCACGGCTGATCCGGCTCGACTACGTCCCGCGAGGCGGTCGCAGGGCGCCCCGGGTCGTCCTGGTCGGCAAGGGCATCACCTTCGACACCGGTGGCCTGTCCATCAAGCCGGCCGAGTCGATGACCACGATGAAGCGCGACATGACGGGCGGCGCCGTGGTCATCTCGGTCCTCGCAGCGCTGTCGGCGCTCGACTGCCCGCTGCGGGTCACCGGCCTGGTGGCCGCCGCCGAGAACGCGGTCGGGGCCGACTCGATCCGCCCCGGCGACGTGCTCCGCCACTACGGCGGTCGCACCAGCGAGGTGACCAACACCGACGCCGAGGGCCGTCTGGTGATGGCCGACGCGCTGGCGTACGCCGTCGCCGAGCTCGACCCCGCGGTCGTCGTCGACGTGGCCACCCTGACCGGGGCCATCAAGGTGGCGCTGGGCCAGTCGATCGGGGGCCTGTTCGCCAACCGGGAGCCGCTGGCGGACGCGCTGCGCCGCGCCGGCGACGTCTCCGGTGAGCAGGTGTGGCGGATGCCGTTGGTCGCCGACTACGAGCACCACCTCGAGTCGAAGGTGGCCGACGCCGACAACGCCCCCAAGCACGCCGGCGCGATCAGCGCGGCGCTGTTCCTCCAGCACTTCGTCGGCGACGTGCCGTGGGCCCACCTCGACGTGGCGTCGGTGGGCGACGCCCCCAGCGAGCGCGACGAGTGGAGCCCGGGGCCGACCGGGTTCGGTGCGCGGCTGCTGCTCGAGTGGCTCACCGGCCCGGACCCGTGGGGAGGCGGGAGCCGGTGAAGGGCCTCACCGTCCGCTGGTCACTCGAGGGGGCGTCCGACGAGGTGGTCGAGGAGCTGCGGACCTACGTCGCCGACAGCTCCCACGCCCGATTCACCGACATGCGGGGCCTGCACTTCAAGACCTGGCGGATGCGTCCCGGGCAGTGGTTCGAGGGCTGCTACGTCTTCGCCAGCGACGAGGAGCGCTCGGACTTCCAGCGCAGCTTCGCGCAGGGCGCCGCGGAGTCGCCCGGGTCGAAGATCATCGGCAGCGCGCCGACCCTGATCGAGGAGTGCGAGGTGGTCGCGGTCGCCGAGGGCCAGGACGGCTTCCGCGCCGCCAGCCGCTTCTGATCACGGGCGTGGACGGTCGGGTCGCGTGTGCGCACCGCGGTGCGCGGCCCCTGTCGACGGGACGGCAACCAGACCTCGCGTAGTCTCGAGGGTGCCCGTCACGCTTCCGCACCGTGGTGCGTCGGCCTTGCGAGCAGGGTCGGAGTACACATGTCGCCGTCACGAGTCACTGACGGGTGGGCTGAGCGTGAACTGCTCGCCGTCTGCCTGGAGGACGTCACCCGTGCCCGCGCGCAACTGCGCGCCGCTCAGGGCGTCCCTCATCGATGCGATGTCTACGACCTGCGCGCGGATCTGATCGCGGCACTGGAGGCGTACGCGAGTGCGATCACGCAGCTCGGGGCGCCGCTTCCCCGCAAGCTCCGAGTGGAGATCGACCTCCAACGTCGGATCGGACATCGTCACTGAGTCGCTCACGAGGCCGGGCCGTCGTCAGCGTGGCGCGGGTGCTGCCAGCGCGCTGGGCCGGGACACAGGGCCTGCGGTCCAACGCACCCGGCACCGCCCTGCCAGGCGCAGCGTCGGGACTCCGTCACTCCCCGGCTTCGGGCGACCAGAGCTTCTTGGCCGCCAGCAGCCCGTCGCCGACCGGCAGCAGGACCGCGACGAGGTCCTCGTCGTCGGCGACCCGCTTGCCGAGCTCGCGGATCGCGACCGTCTCCTCGTCGCGCTGCGCCGGATCGGCGACGCGGTCGTGCCAGAGCGCGTTGTCGAAGGCCACGACGCCGCCGGGTCGCAGCAGCCGCAGCGCCTCGGTGAGGTAGTCGTCGTACTCGGCCTTGTCGCCGTCGCAGAACACCAGGTCGTAGTGGCCGTCGGTGAGCCGGGGCAGCACGTCGAGCGCTGCGCCGGGGATGGTGCGGGCCCGCTGCGAGGCGATGCCGGCCTCGGTGAAGGACTCCTTGGCGAGCCGCTGGTGCTCGGCCTCGATGTCGACGGTGGTCAGGATGCCGTCGGCCCGCATCCCGCGCAGCAGCCAGATGCCGGAGACGCCGGTACCGGTGCCGACCTCGACCACCGCGCGCGCCTCGAGGATCGAGGCGAGGAAGCGGAGGGCCGCGCCACCGCCGGGGCCGATCGGCACCACCCCGACCTCCTCGGCGCGGGCACGGGCCGAGGTGAGGACCTCGTCCTCGCCGACGAAGTCCTCCGCGTAGGACCAGCTGGCGGGCTTGAGGGGAGTGGTGATGGTGGCCTCCTCGGTCAGGCGCCCGGGGCGGTCGGGCGATTCCGACCCTATCCTCATCGACCGGGAACATGCGCCGACCGCCGGTCGTTCAGAGGACATCCGGGACCCGCTCACAGGTTCCTCTCAGCCCGTTCCCCTAGCGTGAGAAAGGTCCGCAGCTGAACACCGTGAAGGCAGTGTCGATGAAGCCCGAGGACCCGACTCAGTCGGCCTCCGACCCGGTCCCCACGTGGGACGAGGTCGTCGAGCGCCACTCCGACCGGGTCTACCGGCTCGCCTACCGGTTGACCGGTGACCGGCACGACGCCGAGGACCTCACCCAGGAGGTCTTCGTCCGCGTCTTCCGCAGCCTGCACACCTACACCCCGGGCACCTTCGAGGGCTGGCTCCACCGGATCACCACCAACCTGTTCCTCGACCAGGCACGTCGCCGTCAGCGGATCCGGTTCGACGCCCTGTCCGACGAGCGCGCAGGCACGCTGCGCAGCCCCGGCCCGGCCCCCGACGCCGCCGTCGCCGACCGGCTCTTCGACGACGACGTCGAGCGGGCCCTCGCGGCCCTGCCGCCGGAGTTCCGCGCCGCCGTGGTGCTCTGCGACGTCGAGGGCCTCTCCTACGAGGAGATCGCCGACATCCTCGGCGCCAAGCTCGGCACCGTCCGCTCCCGCATCCACCGGGGGCGGGCGATGCTGCGCCGGGCGCTGGCCCACCGGGCACCGGTCGCCGGCCGGGTGCGCTACTCCGGTCCGTCCCTCGCGTCGGAGGGGTACGCATGATCGGGCACCTCGGGTCCCGGGTGAGCGCGCTCCTCGACGGGCAGCTCTCGCAGGTCGAGACCGACCGCGCGTGGGCCCACGTCCACCTGTGCCACGTCTGCCGCGACGCCGTCGAGCGCGAGGGCTGGGTCAAGACCCGGCTCTCCACGCTCGGGGGGACCTCCGCCCCGTCGCACCTGAAGGGGTCGCTGATGGGCCCGCTGCCGGCGACGGCCCCCGCCCTCCCCGTCGAACCGGCTCGCCGTCCCAGCCGGGTCGTCCTGGGCGGATCGGCCGCCGGGGTCGCGGTGCTCGGCGTGGTGGTCCTCGGGATGGTCGCCGGCGCCGACGCGCCCGCCCCCGACCGCCGTGCGCCGGCGACGAACTTCTCCGGCTCCGAGGCACCGCAGCCGCTGCCGATGCGCGCCCCGGACACCGACCGGCGCTGACGTGCAGGTCCGGCCGCTGCCGGCCGGCCGTTGGGCATCTCACCGGCCGTGGGGGAGACTGTGGCGGTGAGCGACCACCACGAGGGCCCGCCGTCGCGCGAGCCGCGCGGCGACGTCGAGCCCACCCAGCCCCTGAGCCGGCCCCCGGTCGGTCCCGGGGGTGCTGCGTGGCTTCCCCCGGCCCACCTGCCGCCGCCCGGCTGGGGTCCGCAGACCCGGCCGATGCCGGCGGCGCCCCGCCGCGCCCAGCCCGCCGGTTGGGTCTGGCCGGTGGTGGTCGGGCTCGCCCTGGTCGTCGGCCTCCTCGGCGGCGTCGGCGGAGCGATGCTCGTCGGCGACGTCCCGGATGCGCCCGGGATCGTCGACGACGGACTGGAGGGCGTCGACACCCGGGAGCGAGCCCCCCTCACGGCCGGCAACCGGTCGGTGGTCGCGGTGGCCGACCAGTTGCTGCCCAGCACGGTGCAGATCCGCGCCGAGCTCGACGGGCAGGCGGGTGGGGCCACCGGCTCCGGGTTCGTGCTCGACCGCCAGGGACACGTGATCACCAACAACCACGTCGTCCAGGAGGCCGACGAGGGCGACGGCCCGATCCAGCTCGTCGACCAGGACGGCAACACCTTCGACGCCGAGGTGGTCGGCCGGAGCCCGGTCTACGACCTCGCCGTCCTCTACTCCCGAAGCGCCCGACGGCTGCCGCCGGCGTCGCTCGGCTCCTCGCGCCGGCTCGCGGTCGGTGAGGCGGTGGTCGCGTTCGGCTCCCCGCTCGGCCTGAGCTCGACGGTCACCTCGGGCATCGTCAGTGCTTTGAACCGGCCGGTGACCACCGGTGACTCCAACAACGACACCTCCTACATCAACGCCGTCCAGACCGACGCCGCGATCAACCCGGGCAACTCCGGCGGCCCGCTCGTCGACCTTCAGGGCCAGGTGGTCGGCGTGAACAGCGCCATCGCCACCACCGGCGGAGGCCTCGGTGGTCGCAGCGGCAACATCGGCGTCGGCTTCGCGATCCCCATCGAGCAGGTCCGGGTCACCGCCGACCAGATCCTGCGCACGGGAGAGGCCCGCTACCCGGTGATCGGCGCCCAGGTCCAGACCGGTGGTCCCAGCGAGGTCCAGGGGGCGCGGATCGACGAGGTCATGGCCGACACACCGGCCGAGCAGAGCGGCCTCGAGGTGGGCGACGTCATCACCGAGGTGAACGGACTGCGGGTGACCGACGGCATCGCGCTGATCGTCGCGATCCGCTCCTACCAGCCCGGCGAGACGATCGAGTTCACCCTCACCCGCGATGGTGAGGAGCAGACGGTGGAGGTCCGGCTCGGAGCCGAGACGGGCTGAGGCCCGGGGGGAAGCCGGGCGCTGCGCGAGTGGCGTCGGCACGCGTTGACAGCCCGGTCAGTCGGCGGGCGGGACCTCGTCGCCGTCGAGCGGGCGTCCCTCGGGGTCGACGAACGGGTGGGTGTCGACGTAGCTGCGGGTCTCGTCGTACATCCGGGTGATGTAGCCCTCGAGCTGCTCGGCCTCGACCCGCCACTGACCCCGGCCGCCGATCTTGATGGCGGGCAGGTCGCCGCGCCGGACGAGCGCGTAGACCTGGGCCACGGAGGTGTTGAGCACCTCGGCCACGTCGGCCAGGGTCAGGAAGCGCGGCGAGTCCGGCATGCGGGTCATCGTCGCACTCCGGGCGGCCGGCGCGGTACGCACACCCCGTCGGCTGTGGAGAGACGGCTGGCCGACGACGCCCCGTCGGGTCATGATGTGCCGGTGACGAGTCTCGGGGACCTCTCGTCGGCACCTGCGTCGACACCGACCACCGCGCCGGCGCGGGGGCCGGCCCAGCCGCCGGCCGCCGGCCGCGCGACCACGCCGGGCTGGCGCGACCCACGGTTGTGGATCGGCGTGCTCATCGTCGCGGTGTCCGTGGTCGCGGGCTCGCGGCTGCTGGCCGCCGCCGACGACTCCGTGCCGGTGTGGGCGGTCTCCGCCGACATGGCGACGGGCGACGAGGTGACCGGAGCAGATCTCGAGGCACGCCGGGTCCGGTTCGTCGACCCGGCCGACCTCGGCCTCTACTTCCCGGCCGACGAGACGCTTCCGGCCGACCTCCGGCTGCGGCAGCAGGTGGGGGCGGGCGAGCTGCTCCCGCGCTCGGCGACCAGCAGCGCCGCGGAGGCAGGCGTGCTGCAGCTCCCCGTGTCGGTCGACCCGGCCGGGCTCCCTCCGGGCGTCGGAGCAGGGTCCGTCGTCGACGTCTACCTCCGGACCGAGGGTCGCTGCCCGGCGTGCGCCGACGCGGCGCTCACCGAGGTCACCGTGGTCACGGTGCCGCCGCCCGACGACCTCACCGGGACCCAGCAGGTGGTGCTCGCCGTCGACCAGGCGGGCGTCGACCGCTGGTTCGACCGGCTGGCGCGGGTCCAGCAGCCGACGGTGACGATCCTGGCGCGGGGCTGACCCGTGGTCGTCGTCCTGGTGCTCGCCGCCGGCGCCGGCTGGGAGTCGGCGGCCGTCGCCGGTCTCGCGGACCGTCCCGACGTGGTGGTCCTCAAGCGGTGCGTCGACGTGGCCGACCTGATCGCGACCGCCGCCGCAGGTCAGGCCGACGTGGCCGTGGTGGGGCTCGACGCCCCGGGCCTCGACACGGCGGCCGTCGACCACCTGCGCGGGTACGGCGTTCGCACCGTCGCGGTCCTCCCCGGGGGCGCCGACCGCGACGCGGTGCTGCTCGCGGCGACCAGGATCGGGGTCCGGTCGACGCTCGCCGACGACGCCCTCGAGGAGCTGGGCGAACTGGTCACGGCCGACGACCGGGTGCCCGACGTGCCGTCCGAGCAGCCCGAGGTGGCGCTCCCGCCCCCGCGCCACGGTCGGCTGGTCGCGGTGTGGGGACCGGCCGGGGCGCCGGGCCGGACGACCGTCGCCGTCGGCCTCGCCGCCGAGATCGGCCGCCACCACCGCACCGTGCTCGTGGACGCCGACCCCTACGGCGGGGCGGTGGCCCAGCAGCTCGGCGTGGTCGACGAGGTCTCCGGCCTGCTCGCTGCCGCCCGGCTGGTGGCGACCGGTCAGCTCGAGGAGCGGTTCGCGGGAGTGCCGCGCTCGCTCGACCACCGGTTCAGCGTGGTCACCGGGCTGCCCCGTCCAGACCGGTGGCCGGAGATCCGCCCTGGTGTGCTCGAGCGCCTGCTCGAGGTGGCGCAGGGGCACGGGCACGTCGTCGTCGACACCGGCTTCTGCCTCGAGGACGACCTGGCGCTCGACCCGGTCGGCGGGCGCACGGGTCGCAACCGGATGACGCTCGCCGGTCTCGCCGCGGCCGACGAGGTGGTGGTCGTCGGCAGCGCCGACCCGGTCGGGCTCTCCCGACTGGCGCGGGGCCTGGTGGAGCTGGCCGAGGTGGGCCCGCCGGCGCCGGTACGGGTGCTCGTCAACCGGATGCGACCGACCCTCGGGTGGTCCGAGCGCGACATCGTCCGGATGCTCCACACCTTGGTGCCTCCCGAGCGGGTGCACTTCCTCCCCGACGACAGGGCCGGGGTCGACCGGGCCCTGCTCGCCGGCCGGACCCTCCAGGAGGTCGGCGACTCCGCGCTCACCCGTGCGCTCGCCGGCGTCGTCGCCGAGCTCGGCGTGCGTCAGGCCGCGAACAGCAGGTAGAGCCCACCGACGGTGAAGGCGATCATCGCGAACAGCATCGGGAGCTGGCCGGTGATCTGGTGGCGCGGGGGGAGCACCTGGAGCGCGCGGTCGTGCGCCGCCACCGTCGCCACGACGTGCCCGACGATGACGGCGCCCACCTTGATCGACGCCAGCAGGGTGGGCTGCGCGGACAAGGCGCTGATCGGCGCCAGGTCGGCGGTGCCGAGCAGGTCGGCGCCGGCGCCGAGCGGGTCGCTGGCCTGCATCAGGGTCTGCCACCCGACGTCGACGAAGTAGTTGAGGTAGTGGGCGACGAAGTAGCCCACGACGATCGGCACCACCGAGTGCGCGAACAGGCCCGGCAGCGTCGAGCGGGGGGTCTCGTCGTCGACGCCGGTGGCCACCGATCCGACGACGAGGATCAGCGCCACGCCCGCGCAGAAGGTCAGCAACGCCGCGAGGTCGAGGACGGACGCCGGCAGCTCGGCCGCCTGCAGGTAGCGGATCCACGCGAGCGACTCGCGGAAGGAGTCGAACGCGGTGCTGCCGAGCAGCACCGACACGACCGCGACCAGCCCGGGGGCGACCCGGGTGGTGGCGAGGTTGGCGAGCGGGCTGCGGACGACCAGGACGCCGTCGCGCCGCCCCCAGACCGACAGCTTCCCGCAGAGCGTCGAGAACACCTCGAACGGGTCGCCGAACCGGTAGAACGACGACCCGAACAGCGCCCCGCCGAGCAGCATCGCGGCGACGTACACCGCCATCCAGAGCCGGACCGGGCCGAGCTCGGTGGAGTGCGGGTAGACCAGCTCCATCCAGACGAACGCGAACAGGCCGATCGCGGCGGGCCAGTAGCCGAGCCGTTCGGGGTAGTCGCGGACCCCGCGCTCCGGGTCGCCGCCGGTGAGCCGGGCGACGGCTGCGTTGATGGTGCGCACGGGGCTGATCGCCCGCCACACCGGACCCAGCAGCACCGAGGCGGGGACCAGGCCGACCCACCACCACACGTAGAAGATGCCGAAGACGGGGTTCGTCAGCAGGTCCTGGCCGAACACCGCCGCCACGGCGACGTACCCGGCGAGGACCACGCCCACGACGCGGAGGGCCACGGCCCACCCCCGGGAGTCCACCACCCGTGCCAGCCACTCCGGCGCGGGCCGTCCGGACCTCGCACCTTCGAACCGCGCGGTGCGCCACGCCACCGACAGCACCGTGAACGAGAGCACGAGCGCGGCGACCGCGCCCGCGATCGCCAGCTGCGGCGGGATGGGCAGGTCGGCGGGACCGCCCAGCCCGTGGGCCAGCGTCGACCGGTCGTCCACGACGATCTAGCTGACCTCGAGCTGGAGGACGACGGTGTCGAGCTCGTGCGACTCCACCTCGACGACGCCGGGCTGGTCGACGGTGAGCCTGAGGGTGGTGGTGCCGGCGCCGTAGTCGAGCTCCTGCTCGGGGTCGGAGTGGACGTGCAGCTCACCCTCGGTGTCGGACTTCACGATCACCTCGATCTCCTCGCCGACGCCGGCCTCGACACGCTCGGGAGCGGGTGCCTCGCCGTCCTCGAAGGTCAGGGTGACCGAGGTCCCGCTACCGCCCTCCTGCGCCTCGCTCGGCTCCTCGCTGCACCCGCCCAGGGCGAGCACGGTCAGCAGGCCGGCCACGGCCAGCACGGCACCTCGCACGATCGGTCCTCTCGTTGTCGGGGCGGCGACCCGCGGGCGCCTCACCTCTGCCAGAATCCCATGGTGACCAAGGCCGCGGGCAGGCGCCCCGGCGACGAGCGACCTGCCGACGGAGTGGGATGGGGACCGTGAGCCAGCGGCTGCGCCCTCGCGACGTGGCGCTGCTCGCGCACGAGTCGCCCGCGACGCCGATGCACCAGGCGACCGTCGAGATCTTCGACCCGGGCGCCTCCGGGTTCGACCACGAGCGGTTGCTGGCCCTGGTCGCGGAGCGGATCTCCTTCGTGCCCCGCTACCGGAGCCGCCTGCAGTCGGTGCCCGGGAGGCTGGCGCCACCCGCCTGGGTCGACGACCCGCACTTCGACCTCGCGTTTCACGTCCGCCGCTCGGCCCTGCCGCGGCCCGGCAGCATGGACCAGCTGCGCGAGCTGGTGGCCCGCATCGTCTCCCGCCCGCTCGACCGCAGCCGTCCGCTGTGGGAGGTGTACGTCGTCGAGGGTCTCGAGGGCGGCCGGGTCGCCGTGCTCTGGAAGTCGCACCTCGCCCTGGTCGACGGGATCGACACCGTCGACCTCGGCCAGGTGCTGCTCGACACCTCGCCGGAGCCGCGCCCGCTCGGAGGCGACGAGTGGCTGCCTGCCCAGCGGTCCTCGTCGCTGGGGGTGCTGTCCACCGCTGTCTCCGACGTGGCCAGGGAGCCGCGGCTCGCCTGGGACGCGGTGCGCGCCAACACCGCCTCCGCGCTGCGCGCCGCCGGGGGAGCGGCCGACCGGGCGGGTCGGGTCGCGGGTGCGCTCGCCAACCGGCGCCCGGTGCCCGAGTCCCCGATCGCCGGAGAGCTGTCCCAGCAGCGCCGGGTGGTCACGGTCCGCACCTCGCTCGACGACCACCGCCGGGTCCGTGAGGCGAGCGGCGGGTCGGTCAACGACGTGGTGCTGGCGACGGTCGCCGGTGCGCTCCGCGGCTGGTTGATGACCCGGGCCGAGTCGCTCGGCGGCGTACGCCGGGTCCGGGCCGTGGCGCCCGTCTCCGTGATCGACGAGGAGCTGGAGGCCACCTCGCTCGGCAGCCAGATCGCTCCCCACTGGGTGGACCTGCCGGTGGGGGAGCCGAGCCCCGTCGTCCGGCTCCACCAGGTCTCCTACTCGTTCGAGGCCCATCGTGGCGTGGCCGCCGACCGGCTGGCCGGGATGTCCGGTTTCGCCCCGGCCACCTTCCACGCCGTCGGCGCGCGGGTCGCCGTGGAGGAGCTGCGCCGCGGCTTCCAGCTCGCCGTCACCAACGTCCCCGGCCCGCAGGCCCCGCTGTTCGCGGGCGGGGCCCGGATGCTCGAGACCTACCCGGTCCACCCGCTGCTGCCCGGGCACGCCCTGGCGATCGGCGTGACGTCGTACGACGGCGGCGTGTTCTACGGCATCACGGCCGACCGTGACCTGCTGCCCGACGCCGACGTGCTGGGCCAGTGCGTGAGCGACGCGCTCGACGAGCTGGTCGACGCGACCAGTGGCACCCGCCGCCGAGCCCCCCGCGGCCGGCGGCCGCTGTCGAAGAAGGACGACGAGCGATGACCCGCGTCTACCTCGCCACCACCCGCGACGGCCTGACGCAGCTCCACGCGACCGGCACGGTGCCGGCCGGGGTCGAGCGGGTGGTCGCGGCCGACGACGACGAGGCCAGCGAGTACGACGCGCTGATGACCGCCGCGGCCGTGTCCGCCGACCTGGGTGGACCCGGACGGCGGCGGGTGGTCGTCGTGGCCGAGGTCGCGGACGTCGACGGCCGGGTCGCGATCGGCGACGTCGTGGCGGTCCACTGCGACCCCCACGACCGGCCCGCCGACGCCGATCCGGACGACGACCTGGCGTGGTTCGCGACGCAGGAGATCCCGGACCTGCTCTGAGTCGCCGACCCGAGCGAGGTGCCGGGCTTCGACGCGCCCGTCGCGACCCTTCGAGACGGGCGCAGAGCGCCCTCCTCAGGACATCGCCTCGAGGGTCGGTCGCGGGCTTGCTCAACCTCTCGCCCCACGCCGTGCACTCCTGCGTCGTGCCCGGCTAGGGTCGAGACATGGAAGCCATCACCACTCCTCCGGCTCCGATCAACGAGCCGAACCTCACCTACGCGCCGGGCTCGGACGAGCGGAAGACCCTCGAGGCCGAGCTCGAGCGACAGGAGCGGCGGCAGCCCACGCTGCGCGCCGTCGTCAACGGCCGTCGCCGCACCGGCGGAGGAGCGGAGATGAAGGTCGTGCAGCCGCACGACCACCAGCACGTGCTGGCGACGTTCAAGAACTCGACCACCAAGGACGCCGAGGCCGCGATCAAGGCCGCCCTCGATGCGGCGCCGATGTGGCGGGCGATGTCGTTCGACGACCGGGCCGCGATCATCCTCAAGGCCGCCGACCTGCTCGCCGGCCCCTGGCGGCAGCGGATCAACGCCGCCACCATGCTCGGTCAGTCCAAGACGGCGTTCCAGGCCGAGATCGACGCCGCGTGCGAGCTGATCGACTTCTGGCGGTTCAACGTCCACTACGCCCGGCAGATCCTGGCCGACCAGCCGATCGCCAACAGCCGCGGCATCTGGAACCGGACCGACCACCGCCCGCTCGAGGGCTTCGTCTACGCGATCACGCCGTTCAACTTCACCGCCATCGCCGGCAACCTGCCGACCGCCCCGGCGCTGATGGGCAACACGGTGATCTGGAAGCCCTCGCCCACCCAGCAGCTCGCCGCGTCGCTCACGATGGAGCTGCTCGAGGAGGCGGGCATGCCGCCGGGCGTCATCAACATGCTCCCCGGCGACGGCCTCGACGTGTCGAAGGTGGCGCTCAGCCACTACGACCTCGCCGGCATCCACTTCACCGGTTCCACGCCCACGTTCCAGACCCTGTGGCGCACCGTCGGCGAGAACATCTCCGGCTACCGCGGCTACCCACGGATCGTCGGCGAGACCGGCGGCAAGGACTTCATCGTCGGCCACGGCAGCGCCGACCCCGACGTGCTCCGCACCGCGATGATCCGCGGCGCGTTCGAGTTCCAGGGGCAGAAGTGCTCCGCCGCGTCCCGCGCCTACGTCGCGCGGTCGGTCTGGAACAAGATGAAGGACCAGCTGATCGCCGAGACCGAGTCGATCGCGATGGGCGACGTCACCGACCTCCACAACTTCATGGGTGCGGTGATCGACGACCGCGCCTTCGCCAAGCACAAGAAGGCGCTGGGCCGGGTGCGGGCCAACAAGCACCTCACCCTGCTCGCCGGCGGCCAGCTCGACGACTCGGTGGGCTGGTTCGTGCGCCCGACGATCGTGGAGTCGACCGACCCGGTCGACCAGATGTTCAAGGACGAGTACTTCGGCCCCATCCTGGCCGTCCACGTCTTCGACGACGACCGCTACGAGCGGGTGGTGCGGCAGATGGAGTCGTTCGCGTCGTACGCCCTCACGGGCGCGGTGATCGCCCAGGACCGGCAGGCGATCGCGTGGACACGCGACGAGCTCCGGTTCGCGGCCGGCAACTTCTACATCAACGACAAGCCGACCGGCGCCGTCGTCGGGCAGCAGCCGTTCGGCGGCGCCCGGGCGTCCGGCACCAATGACAAGGCCGGGGCGCCGCAGAACCTGTTGCGGTGGACCAGCTCCCGCTCGGTCAAGGAGAACTTCGACCCGCCGACCGACTACCGCTACCCCTACATGGGGTGACGGCCGACCTGACGCTCCGGAGGGGCGTCCCGGGCGACGAGGGGGCCGTGCTCGGGCTCTTCGACCGGGCGGTCGAGTGGCTGGTCTCGCAGGGCTTCACCGGTCAGTGGGGTGAGCAGCCGTGGTCGGGGCAACCGCGTCGCCGCGCCCTCGCCGCGGAGTGGTGTGGCGGTGACGGTGCCTGGTTCGCGGAGGCCGACGGTACGCCGGTCGGGTTCCTCGGCGTCGGGGAAGCGATCGACCACGTGCCACCCGCCGAGGTCCCCGAGCTCTACGTCCGGGCGCTGGTCACCTGCCGGGAACCCGCCGCCCGCGGCGCCGGCCGGGTGCTGCTCGAGCACGCCGTCGCCCTCGCCCGGCAGCAGGGAGTCGAGCAGGTCCGGGTCGACTGCTACGCGGGCAACGGCGGCCGGCTGGTGGCGTTCTACGAGTCCTGCGGGTTCACGCGCGTGGGCGGCTTCACCGTCGGGGAGACGTGGGCCGGCGCCCTGCTGACGCGCCCGACCGCGGTGAGACACTGGATGCGATGATCCCGCTCCACCTCGGCCCGCTGCACCCGGTCGAGCAGTGGCTCACGCTGCTGCTGGCGTTCGGGCCCTTCGTGCTGCTCGGGATCGTGATCTGGGTCCGGCGGCGACAGGACCGGGCCGGGGCCGGGGAGGAGCACCCGGGTCGCCCGCTGCGCCGCTGAGGGTCGGCCCTGGGGTCAGGTGAAGACGGGGACGACGGCGTCGCCGAGGTCTGCGCGCTCCTCGTCGGTCGGCTCGGCGCGGCCCGTCGTCACCCGGGCGACCCGCTCGTCGGGCCAGCCGGCGAGGTCCCGGCCGAGGAGCGCCTCGGTGACCCGGCGGACCTCGGCGAGCCCCTCGAGGGTCGGCCCCGGGGCGTCGGGCAGGTGCCGGACCAGGTCGAGGTGGTGCAGCGAGGCCTCGACGGCCAGCGTGCTGGCCAGGTCGTCGACCGTGAGGGCGTGGCCCTGGGTGCCGACCACGACCGCCGGGTCGGTCGTGGTGACCGCGTGGACGGCGGCCGCGGCGGCCTCCACGTAGCTCGCCCGCAGACCCGGCCAGGAGTAGGGGCCGGCCTCGATCCGGGTGCCGCTCAGCATCTCCTCGTCGGTCTCGGCGTCGGACCCCCACTGCCGCCAGTAGGCGACCGCGTCGCAGTCGGCGGGGCGGTTCACAGGCGTGTGCAGCGCGACCAGGGCGCGGACGCAGTCGGCGCGCAGGTGGAACACCAGGTCCCGGACCGCCCAGCCCCGGCACCCCGTGGGCTCCCAGCCGGCGTCGTCGGCGAGCGAGCCGACGACGGACGCCAGCGCGCCGTACGCGACGGGAAGGGTGTCGGCCCCCGTCATCGGCGCGCCAACCACTCCTGGCCCACCTGCTCCTCCTTCTCGAGGGCCTTGAGCAGCAGCCCGGCGATCAGGCCCTCGAGCTTGCCGCCGACCAGCGGGATGCCGACCTTCACGGTGAGGTCGACCGTCTCGGTCGTGGTGCCGCCGGACTCGACCAGGACGGCGCTTCCGGTCATGTCGCCCGGCTTGCCCGGGATGGTGACGGTGACGTCGGCGCGGTCGGCGGACCCCCACGACTCCTCCTGCACGATGTGGATCTCGTCGCCGACGAACTTCTGCGCGAACGACGGGATGCCGGTGGCGGGCTGGACCAGCTCGATCCGGACCTGCTTGCCCTCGCCCTCGAGGGTGACCTCGGCGTCCGACCGGATCGCGCCCTGCCGCTCGCAGACGGCGATCCGGAAGTCGGTCTCGGCCAGCATCGCGGCCACGTCGGTGAGGGATGCGTCGTAGGTCATCTGGTAGCTGATCCGCTTCGGCATGCCGCCATCATGGCGGACGCCGTGCCGGGGACGTCACACCCGGCGGGCGGGGGACCACCGACCCCCGACACAGCTCCGACCCTCTGTTGTCCACCCCGCCCGGTGGTCCTAGTGTCGGAGTCGTGTCCATGACGCTCGACGACGAGAAGCTGGCCCTCCTCGACGAGGCTGCCGACCACCCCGAGCCGGAAGGACACGGCCCGCAGGACGACGCGGTGTCCGCCGGGCCGCTGGTGCGGCCCTACTACCGCAACGTCGCGGCCGAGGACGTCACCGAGCGGACCTCCGGCGACCTGTTCGGGGCGCTGGTCTCCCACCTCGAGCTGGCCCGCAGCCGGCCCCAGGGCACGGCCCGGGTCCGCATGCTCACGCCCGGGCCCGACGACGGCTGGTCGGCGGGCGGTCACTCGGTGGTCGAGGTCGTCACCGACGACATGCCCTTCCTCGTCGACTCGCTCACCATGGAGCTGGTGCGCCAGGACCTCGACGTCCGCCTGGTCGTGCACCCGCAGATGGACGTCGTCCGCGACATCACGGGCGAGCTGCAGTCGGTCCGCGGCGTCCCGGACGGCTCGGTGGTGCCGGAGGGCGACGCGATCCGTGAGTCGTGGATGCACGTCGAGGTCTCACGGGTGAGTGACCGCGAAGGGGCGGCTGAGGTCGAGGAGGCGTTGCAGCGGGTCCTCGGCGACGTCCGGGTCGCGGTCGAGGACTGGCCGAAGATGAACGAGCAGGTCCGGGCCATCGTCGACGAGCTCGACACCGACCCCCCGCCGCTGCGCGGCGACGAGATCGCGCAGGGCCAGGACCTGCTGCGCTGGCTGGCGGGCGACCACTTCACCTTCCTCGGCTACCGCGAGTACCGCCTCGAGGGCAGCGACGAGGACCAGGCCCTCCGGGCGCTGCCGGGGACCGGGCTGGGCATCCTGCGCTTCGACCAGGACATGTCGACGTCCTTCGGCAAGCTCCCGGCCGCGGTGCGAGCGAAGGCGCGCGAGAAGACGCTGCTGGTCCTGGCCAAGGCCAACTCGCGGGCGACGGTGCACCGTCCGGCGTACCTCGACTACGTCGGCATCAAGACCTTCGACGAGCAGGGCGAGGTGGTGGGCGAGCGGCGCTTCCTCGGCCTCTTCTCGAGCGCCGCCTACACCGAGTCGGTGCTCCGGGTGCCGCTGCTGCGCGAGAAGGCCCGCGAGGTGCAGAAGCGGGCCGGCTTCGACCCGCGCAGCCACGCCGGCAAGGCCCTGATGGATACCCTGGAGACCTACCCGCGCGACGAGCTCTTCCACACCCCGGTCGACGACCTGGCACCGATCGCCGTCGCCGTGATGCAGGCCCGCGAGCGCCGACAGGTCAAGATCTTCATCCGGCCCGACACCTACGGCCGGTACGTCTCGGCGATGGTCTACCTGCCGCGGGACCGCTACAACACCGCGGTCCGCGAGCGCTTCTCCGCGATCCTGCTGGAGGAGCTGTGCGGCGAGAGCGTGGAGTTCTCGGTGCGGCTCGGCGAGTCGCCCACGGCCAACGTGCACTTCGTCGTCCATCCGCCGCCGGGTGGCGAGCTGATCGACTGCGACCGCAGCGAGGTGGAGCGCCGGCTCGCCGAGGCCTCCCGCTCCTGGCGCGACGACTTCGTCACGGCCGCGATGGACCAGTACGGCGAGGACCGGGGCGCCGAGCTGGCCCGCACCTACGTCGAGGCGTTCCCGGAGGCGTACAAGGAGGACTTCCCCGCCGCCATCGGCGCCGCCGACCTCGAGCTGCTCGACGCGGTCGGCGCCGAGGGCATCGAGATGCGCCTCTACCCCAAGGGCGACGTCCACTCCGGTGAGGGCCGGCTCAAGGTCTTCCGCACCGGCGCGCCGCTGTCCCTGTCCTACATGCTCCCGATGCTCTCCTCGATGGGGGTCGAGGTCGTCGACGAGCGACCCTACGTGCTGGTCGGGCTCGACCACCCCGCGTACATCTACGAGTTCGGGCTGCGCTACGACCGGCCCGCCGACCACGACTCGCCCGACCGGTTCCAGGACGCCCTGCGCGCGGTCTGGGACGGGTTCAACGAGATCGACGGCTTCAACCGGCTGGTGCTCGACGCCGGACTCAGCTGGCGGCAGGCGACCGTGCTGCGGGCGTACGCGAAGTACATGCGGCAGGGCAACACCCCGTTCGCGCAGGACTACATCGAGGACGCGCTCGCCGGCAACGTCGACATCACCCGCCTGCTGGTGACGATGTTCGAGACCCGGTTCGACCCGGCGGCCGACCACGACGACGTCACCCGCCAGCTCGCCCAGGCCGAGGTCGAGAAGCGGATCCTGCACGCGCTCGACGACGTCGCCAGCCTCGACCACGACCGGATCCTGCGTGCCTACCTGACCCACATCGGCGCGACGCTGCGCACCAACTACTTCCAGCGCACCGGCGACGGCAGCGAGCACGCCTACATGTCGTTCAAGCTGGAGCCGTCGGCGATCCCGGACCTGCCCGAGCCGCGCCCGAAGTACGAGATCTTCGTCTACTCCCCGCGGGTCGAGGGCGTCCACCTGCGCTTCGGACCGGTCGCCCGAGGTGGCCTGCGCTGGTCCGACCGCCGCGACGACTTCCGCACCGAGGTGCTCGGCCTGGTCAAGGCGCAGATGGTGAAGAACACCGTGATCGTGCCGGTGGGCTCCAAGGGCGGGTTCTTCGCCAAGAACCTCCCCGACCCCTCGGACCGTGATGCCTGGATGGCCGAGGGCATCGCCTGCTACACGACCTTCATCTCGGGCCTGCTCGACATCACCGACAACCTGGTCGACGGCCGCACCGTCCCGCCCCGCGACGTGGTCCGCCACGACGGCGACGACTCCTACCTGGTGGTCGCCGCCGACAAGGGCACCGCGTCGTTCTCCGACATCGCCAACGGCGTCGCCAAGGACTACGGCTTCTGGCTGGGGGACGCGTTCGCCTCCGGCGGGTCGGTCGGCTACGACCACAAGGCCATGGGCATCACCGCCCGCGGCGCCTGGGTGTCGGTGCAGCGCCACTTCCGAGAGATGGGCGTCGACTGCCAGAGCGAGGACTTCACCGCGGTCGGCATCGGCGACATGTCCGGCGACGTCTTCGGCAACGGCATGCTGTGCTCCGAGCACACCCGCCTGGTGGCCGCGTTCGACCACCGCGACATCTTCCTGGACCCCGACCCCGACCCGGCGACGTCGTACGCCGAGCGGAAGCGGCTCTTCGAGCTGCCCCGGTCGAGCTGGCAGGACTACGACCGCGACCTGATCTCCGAGGGCGGCGGGGTCTTCTCCCGCTCGAAGAAGTCGGTGCCGGTGCACAAGGCCGTCCGCGAGGCCCTCGGGATCGACGAGGGCGTCGACAAGATGACCCCTGCCGAGCTGATGAAGGCGATCCTGCAGGCACCCGCCGACCTGCTCTGGAACGGCGGCATCGGCACCTACGTCAAGGCCGCCGACGAGACCCACGCCGACGCCGGCGACAAGGCCAACGACGCGATCCGGATCGACGGCCGGGACCTGCGCGTGAAGTGCGTGGGGGAGGGCGGCAACCTGGGGCTGACCCAGCGCGGACGCATCGAGTACGCGATGGAGGGGGGCCGGATCAACACCGACTTCATCGACAACTCGGCCGGTGTCGACACCTCCGACCACGAGGTCAACATCAAGATCCTGCTCGACCGGGTGGTGGCCGACGGCGACCTGACCGGTGAGCGCCGGAACGCGCTGCTGGCGGAGATGACCGACGAGGTCGCCGACCTGGTGCTCCGCGACAACTACGAGCAGAACCTCGCGCTGGCCAACGCCGTCGTCAACTCGCCGTCGCTGCTCCACGTCCACGAGGACTGGATGAAGACGCTCGAGCGGCAGGGTGTGCTGAACCGGGAGCTCGAGGCGCTGCCCACCAGCCGGCAGGTACGCCGACGGCTCGACCGCGGCGGTGCGCTCTCGGTGCCCGAGCTGTCCGTCCTGATGTCGTGGACCAAGATCGTCCTCGCCGACGAGCTGCTCGCCTCCGACCTGCCGGACGACCCCTACCTCGACTTCGACCTGGCGGCGTACTTCCCTCGGCCGATGCAGGAGGGGTTCGCCCGGCAGCTCCGCGAGCACCCGCTGCGCCGCGAGATCATCGTCACCCAGGTCGTCAACGACCTGGTCAACGGTGCCGGGATGACCTTCGTGCCACGGCTGGCAGGCGAGACGGGCGCCACCGCCGCCGAGCTGACCCGGGCCAACTTCGTGGCGCGCGAGATCTTCGGGTCGCTCGCCCTGCGTGAGCAGCTGAAGACCTGGGACAACAAGATCGACGCGCACGTGCAGACCCGGATGCGGATCCAGATGCGCACCCTCGTCGAGCGGGCCTCCCGGTGGCTGGTGACCAACCGGCGGCCACCCCTGGACAGCGAGGGCACCGTCGAGCACTTCCGCGAGCCGGTGCAGGCGTTGATGGCCCGGCTGCCCGAGCTGATGACCGGACACGAGGCCGAGCAGCTGCTGGCCCGTCGCGACACCCTGGTCGACCGGGGGGTGCCCGAGGACCTCGCGATGCGGGTCGCCGTCCTCGACCCGTCGTACTCGCTGCTCGGCATCGTCGAGACCGCCACGCGTGACGGCCTCGACCCGGCCGACGTCGCGCGGGTCCACTACGCGCTCGGTGAGCGGCTCGGCCTGTCCACCGTGATGCAGCGCATCTTCGCGCTCCCGCGCGAGGACCGGTGGCAGACGATGGCGCGCGCCGCGATCCGCGACGACCTCTACGCCGTCCACGGCGAGCTCACCGCCAAGGTGCTCGCGGCCACACCCGACAGCGACACGGCACCCGCCCGGATCGCCACCTGGGAGGAGGGTGACGAGGTCGCCGTGGGCCGCGCAGCCGCCACGCTCGAGGAGATCACCGCCGACGACCAGGCCGACCTGGCCCGGCTGTCGGTGGGGCTGCGCGTCGTCCGCGGCCTGCTCTCGGCCGGCTGAGCGGACTGTGTCCGAAGGTCGCCGGACCGGCGACCAAAGTCGGTTGAACGCCGCCGGGACGGCTCGACAGGGTGAAGCCATGGCAGCGATCGAGGTGCGTGACCTGACCATGTCCTACGGCGACCTGCGGGCCGTCGACGGGGTGGGCTTCCAGGTCGCCGAGGGCGAGTTCTTCGGCATCCTGGGCCCCAACGGGGCCGGCAAGACCACGATCCTCGAGATCGTGGAGGGGCTGCGCCGTCCCGACGCAGGGTCGGTGACGGTCCTGGGCACGTCCCCGTGGCCGCGCAACCAGGACCTGTTGCCACAGATCGGGGTGCAGCTCCAGACGTCGTCGTTCTTCGAGCGGCTCACCGCCCGCGAGCAGCTGCACACCTTCGCCGCGCTGTACGACGTCCCCGTCGCCGCGGCCGACGCGTGGCTGGAGCGGGTCGGCCTCGTGGACAAGGCCGACACCCGCGTGGAGCAGCTCTCGGGCGGTCAGGGGCAGCGGCTGTCGATCGCGTGCGCCCTGGTCCACGACCCCGCCGTCGTCTTCCTCGACGAGCCGACGGCGTCCCTCGACCCGCAGGCGCGGCGCAACCTGTGGGACCTGCTCTCCGGCCTCAACGACAGCGGCCGCACCGTCGTGCTCACCACCCACTACCTCGACGAGGCGGAGGCGCTCTGCGACCGGGTCGCGATCATGGACCACGGGCGGATCCTGGAGCTCGACAGTCCGGCCGCACTGATCGCGAGGCTGGCCGCGCCGACCCGGATCACCACCGCCGACGGCGAGACCCTCGAGACCACCGACCCGGCGGAGGCGTTGACCCGGCTGGCGGCCGAACGACGGCTCGAGGGCGTGTCGGTCCGCACCGCCACCCTCGAGGACGTCTTCCTGGACCTCACCGGCCGCGAGTACCGCGCATGACCACCCGCACGAACCGCCGGGCGTTCTTCAGCCTCGCGGTCGCGATCACCAAGGGCTTCGTCCGCGACCGCGCCTCGGTCTTCTTCGCGATCGTGTTCCCGCTGATGTTCCTGGTGCTCTTCGGCGGGATCTTCGGCGACCAGACCCAGTCCAAGGTCGACCTCGTCCAGGTCGGCGAGGTGGCGCTGGTCGACGACCTGCCCGACGGGGCGCAGGGGGCGTTCCGGCAGACCTTCGAGGTGTCGCACACCGACGACCGCGACGCTGCGCTCGCCGAGGTACGCCGGGGCGACGCCGACGTCGCGATCGAGCAGGACGGCGACACCCTGGTGGCCCACTACACCCAGACCGACCAGGTGAAGGCGGCGATCACCCAGGGCACGCTGCGCGCGTTCGTCGACAACGCCAACATCGCCGCCACCGGCACCGAGCCGCAGTTCGCCCTGGAGACCCAGCGGGTCGAGGACGACTCGCTCAGCACGATCCAGTTCGTCACCCCCGGGCTGCTCGGCTGGGCCGTCGCGATGAGTGCCGCGTTCGGGGCCGCCGCGACCCTGCAGGGGTGGCGGCAGTCCAAGCTGCTGCGTCGGCTGCAGCTCGCGCCCGTGCCGAACTCGACCGTCGTGGGGGCGCGGGTCATGGTGACGGTCGCCGTCGCGCTGGTACAGATGGCGATCTTCCTCGGCCTCGGCGCCGCGGCCTTCGGCCTCCGGCTCACCGGCGCCTGGTCGGCCGCGATCCCCCTCCTCGTCGTCGGCACGCTGTGCTTCATGGCGGTCGGTCTGCTCGCCGGTGCCGTGGCCAGGACGACCGAGGGGGCGGTCAACATGGCCAACTTCATCGTGCTGCCGATGGCCTTCCTCAGCGGGTCGTTCTTCCCCCTGGACGCGGCCCCCACGTGGCTGCAGGGAGTCTCCCAGGCCCTGCCGCTGCGTCACCTCAACGACGGCATGCTCGACGTCATGGTGCGTGGCGAGCCCTGGACCGCGGTGCTGCTCCCGTGCGCGATCCTGCTGGGCTTCGCGGTCGTCGTCACCGCCGTGGCCGCGAGGCTCTTCCGCTGGGACACCCTGTGAGCGCCCGCCCGGGGGTCACATCATCGTGATGGCGGCGGTGACGCCGGCGACCACGACGAGGACCCGGAACAGGCGGTCGGGGATCCGCCGGCCGACCCGGGCGCCGATGTAGCCGCCCACGACCGAGCCGGCGGCGAGCAGCACCACGGCGTCCCACGCGGGCTCGGCGACGACGACGAAGATCAGTCCGGCGACCACGTTGCCGACCATCAGCGACAGCGTCCGCAGGCCGCTGATCACCTTGAACTCCAGGTCGGTGCCGAGGCCCAGGACGGCGACCATCATCACGCCCGCCCCGGCGCCGAAGTAGCCGCCGTACACCCCGGTGACGGTGGCGAAGAAGGTGGTCGTGGGGGACAGGTGGTGGCGCAGCTCCGGCTCCGTGCCGTCACCGTGGGTGCGGCGCAGCCACGCCGAGATCCACGGCTGGGCACCGACCAGCAGGCAGGTGAAGAGGATCAGCCAGGGGACGACGGCCTCGAAGACACCCGGCGGCAGCCCCAGCAGCAGCGCGGCGCCGGCCGCCGCGCCGACGACGCAGCACGACAGGATCTGCCAGCCCAGCCGCGGGTGCGCCCGCAGCTCCTCGCGGTAGCCGTACGCGCCGCTGAGCCCGCCGGGCACCAGCCCGAGGGTGTTGGACACGTTGGCGGTGACCGGCGGCAGCCCGAGTGCCACGAGCGTCGGGAAGCTGACGAGCGACGCGACGCCCACGGTCGAGGCCATCACCCCAGCGACGAGACCCGCGCCCAGCACCAGCAGCAGCTCGGTCGGGTCCACCCGCGCCACCCTACGGTCGGCTGTGACGCCTTTCCCGCCCGGGAGCGCCGCGAAGCCACAAGGTGGCTTCCGTCGGTTGGACGGCCTCGTGCACGGTCCGGACCAGGTCGTCACCGATCGTGTCGATGTCGATCTCCCGACGCAGCCTGGTGCCGAAGGCCGACAGGGTACGAGCCGCGTCGTACCTGCTCCGGTAGAAGCGGCGGTCGACTGCGCTCTGGATCCGCTGGCGCGCCGGTCCGAACATCGCGGCCACGGCCAGGGTGGAGGCCGCGACGGCGAGGTCCGAGCTGGCGGTCAGCGGCCGCAGCGCCAGCTGCAGCAGCAGGACGGAGCCGAGGTAGACGCCGGCGAGGCACACGGTCAGCGACCCGTAGACCAGCGCCCGGTTGATGACGACGTCGATGTCGAAGAGCCGGTACCGCAGGACGGCGAGGCCGATGGTGAGGGGCAGCAGGCCGAGCAGCAGGAACCCCAGGTTGTCCAGCGTCTCCTGCCATGCACTGTCGGCCTGGTCGGGGAAGGCGAGCGAGCTGGCGATGCCCGCGAGGAACACGGTGCCCACGGTCGCGGCTGCGGCGGCGAGCCAGGTGAGCTGCTGGCGCTCGGTGCCCCGTGATCGCCGGAACCGGACGACCAGGCTGACGGCACTCGCCAGGATGCACACGGCGAAGATCGGGATCAGGACGTCGAGCGCCACGGCGAGGGCGCGACCCAGTGACTCGATCCCCCACGGGTTGGGGAGGCCGGCGGCTGGTCCCTCGACGAGTGGGCCCGGTGAGGCGTACACGCAGGCGGTGACCAGCACCACCGCGGCACCGGAGACGACGGCGAGCGGTCGCCAGCGCCTGCCGGGGAGGTGACCGTCCGGGAAGAGGAGGAACAGGAAGGTGCCGGTCAACCCGATCGCCGGCGCCCAGATGCCGTTGGCGACCAGCCCCGCGACCGTCGGGGCCGGGAGCGAGCCCGGGTCGACGACCAGGCCGTAGTACGCGTAGCCGTCGGCGTACCCGCCGATGGCCCACACGACACCGATGGCGGACAGCATCCACCCCACGACGTTGCGCGGCTGCCGCCGCAGGATCAGCACTCCCGCGAGCGGGAACGCGAGCAGGACCAGCATCACGACCACGCCGTCGGCGACCGCGTCACCGTCGACGCCCCCAGGAGTGGCGAGGGCGAGCACGCCGCGGCTGAGCAGCGCGCCGGCGAAGAACCACCACGCGGCTGCCGCGAGGAGGCGCAGCCGGCGGTCGCTCCCGCCGGACGTGAGCCTGCCGCGCCGGCTCATGCGGGCATGTCCCCTCCCAGGATCGGCTCACCGCAGCGTGGGTCGGGATCGTCCGCGAATCGTTACGACCCGGGGGGCAGGACGCACCGGTGGCGGCCCGTCGCCCCGAGCGCGCCGCCGCCCGCCACCCGGCACGGGTGGCGGGCGGTCGTCGGGTCAGGCGACCTCGGCCGGCTCCTCGGGCGCCGACTGCGGGAGCGCCCGCGCCGCGGCGTACGCCGTCACCATCAGCACCGCGACGGCCAGCAGCACGACCTGGTAGGCCGGTCCGAACAGGTCGACCGGGACGGCGGGGAGCTGCCGCTCGGCGACCTCGAAGAACAGCGTGCCGAGCACCGCCACGCCGATCGCGTTCGCCAGCTGGGTGGTGGTGTTGAACAGGCCGGAGGCGGCGCCGGCCTTCGCCACCGGGACGTCCGCGATGGTGAACATGCCGATCGGCGCGACCATCAGGCCGAACCCGGCGCCGGTGACCACGAGGGCCGGCAGCCAGACCCACCACGTCGTCGAGGGGTCCGCCACCTGCACCGTCGCGGCGGTGACGAGGGCACCCGCGGCCAGCACGGTCGCGCCCAGCTGCAGCACCCGCCGCCCGATCCGGGGCGCCAGCACGGTCACGCCGACACCGGCGCAGACCGCTGTCGTGACCGCGAACGGCACGCCGACCAGTCCCGCCTTGAGCACCGACCACTCCAGCCCGGCCTGGAACCAGATGGTCTGGGCGATGAAGTACGCCGACATCGAGACGAACAGCACGAGCAGCACGAGCGAGCCACCGGCGAAGCCGCGGTTGCGGTAGAGGGAGAGCGCGACGAGCGGCTCCTCGCCCCGCTGCTCGGCCCGGTGCTGCCGACGTCCGAAGGCGACGAGCACCGCGACGCCGACCACCATCATCGCGAACACCCAGGCCGGCCAGCCCTCCTCGCGGCCCATGGTCAGCGGGTAGAGGACCGCCAGCAGGCCGCCGCCGAGGACCAGCACGCCGGCGGGGTCGAGGTCGGGGCGACGCTCCGCGCGCGACTCGGGGATGAAGCGGATCGCCGCCACGATCGCGAGGATCCCGACTGGGATGTTGACCAGGAAGATCGGGCGCCAGCCGGAGCCGGCGATGTCGGCCTCGGTGAGGATCGATCCGAGCACGGGCCCGGCGACCGTGGCCAGGCCGGCGAGGCCGGTGAACGCGCCCATCGCCTTCGCCCGCTCCTCGGGCGGGTACATCACCTGGATGCTCGACATCACCTGCGGGATCATGGCCGCGGCGCCGAACCCCTGGAGGGCTCGCGCCGTGACCAGCCACTGCGCGTCGGGCGCCAGCCCGCACACGGCCGACATCAGCGTGAAGGTCACCAGCCCGACGAGGAACAGCCGCTTGCGACCGAACGCGTCGCCGAGCCGGGCGCCGGTCACCAGCGCCACCGCGAACGCCAGCGGGTACGCCGCCACCATCCACTGCAGCTGAGAACCGGTCGCCCCGAGGTCGCGCTCGATCGTCGGCAGGGCCACGTTGACGATCGTGGTGTCGATCAGCTCCATGGTCGAGGCGAGGAGCAGGCTGATCAGCGCCGCCGTACGCCCGGCGGTGGCCCGGTCGGCGGTGCGCCCGGTGGGTGGGTCGATGGTCTGGACTTCGGTGGTGAGTGCCATGCCACCCACGCTAGAGACGATTGCGGCCACTTCTTGACCGGTATGTGGGAGACTCTGGGGGCATGGCGAACACGAGCTCCCGCACCCTGCGCCTGCTGACGCTGCTCCAGACCCACCGGTTCTGGCCCGGCGGAGAGCTGGCCGGGCGGCTCGAGGTGTCCGAGCGCACGCTCCGCCGCGACATCGAGCGACTGCGCGAGCTCGGCTACCCGGTCCACTCCAGCCGCGGCGTCGACGGTGGCTACCAGCTGGCGGCCGGTGGCTCGATGCCGCCGCTGGTGGTCGAGGAGGACGAGGCGATCGCCATGGTGGTGGCCCTCGAGGGCTCCGCGAGCGCCTTCGCCGGCACGCTCTCCGAGGCCTCGCTCTCGGCGCTGGCCAAGGTGGTGCAGGTGCTGCCGCGGCGGCTCCGCCGCCGGGCCGAGTCGTTGCGCGCCGCCACCGTCGACTCGCCGTTCTCCCAGGCGCCGGAGGTGGACGCCGCGGTGCTCGCGACCGTCGCCCAGGCGATCCGCGACCAGGAGCGGATCCGGTTCGGCTACACGGCGCGTGGCGGCAGTGCCCCGGGCGAGCACACTCCCCGACACGCCGAGCCGCACCGGCTGGTGACCGTCGGCCGTCGCTGGTACCTCCTGGCCTACGACCTCGACCGCCGCGACTGGCGCTCCTTCCGCCTCGACCGGCTCGCCGACCCCGCCGGCACGCGCGCCGTGTTCCGGCCTCGCGAGATCCCCGGGGGCGACGCGGCGGCGTACGTCCGCGGGGGGCTCAGAAGGGGGGAGCAGGAGCTGCGGCTGACGGTGACCGTGCACGCGCCCCGAGCCCACGTCGAGCGCCGGATCGGTCGGTGGGCCACGGTCGTCGCCGACGACGCCGAGACCTGCCGGCTCGAGATCGAGGCCACCGACCCGCACTGGGCCGCCTTCGGGCTGGCCTACCTCGACGCTCCCGTCACCGTCGACGAGGCCCCATCGGCCGTGCTCGACACGCTTCGGGCGTGGTCGGACCGGCTCGGCGCGATGGCGCCCGGCTGAGCGATCGTGCGCGATGGCGGGTGCGCGGCGGCCGAGTCGCTGACGTGGGGCTGACCCGGTGAGCCGGGGCGACCCCCGACGGCGTCAGCTGGCCTTCTTCTTCGCGGCCTTCTTGGCCGGAGACTTCTTCGCCGCCTTCTTCTTGGCGGGCTTCTCCGCGTCGGACTCGCCGCGAGAGTCCTTGGCGTCCTGGACCGACTTCTGGAGCGCGGCGAGCAGGTCGACGACCTCGCCGGAGGACTTGGTGGACGTCGGCGTCCGCTTGATCTCGCCGCCCTCGATCTTGGCCTTGACCAGCTCCTGGACCGCTTCGGCGTAGTCGTCCTCGAACTCCGAGGCGTCGAAGTCGCCCGCGAGGGTCTCGACCAGCATGTTGGCCATCTTGACCTCGGCGTCCTTGACCTCGCCGGAGTCGATCGAGAAGTCGGGCGTGCGGATCTCGTCGGGCCACATCATCGTCTGCAGCACGATCACGTCGTCCTTGACCCGGAGCACCGCGATCGTGGTGCGCTGCCGCAGCGCCACGGTGACCACGGCCATCCGGTCGGCGTCGAGCAGCGCCTGGCGCAGCAGGGCGTACGGCTTGGCGCCGGTGTTCTCGGGCTCGAGGTAGTAGGACTTCTCCAGCAGCATCGGGTCGATCTGGTCGCGGGGGACGAACTTCTCGACCGCGATCTCGCGCGAGGACGTCACCGGCAGGTCGGCCATGTCGTCCTCGGTGAGGATCACCATCTCGCCGTCCTCGGTCTCGTACCCCTTGGCGATGTCGGCGTAGGCCACCTCCTCGCCGTCGATCGAGCACACCCGCTGGTACTTGATCCGGCCGCCGTCCTTGGCGTGCACCTGCCGGAACGACACGTCGTGGGACTCGGTGGCGGAGTAGAGCTTGACGGGCACGTTGACCAGCCCGAAGCTGACCGAGCCCTTCCAGATCGCGCGCATGGGACGAGGGTAGCCGTCGGCACCCCCATGCCGCCCTCGTCAGGCGCCACGCAGGCCCGGCGAGGGGACCGGCTCACCAGCGCTCGACCAGGTGCTCCCGCCCGGGCGGCGGCTCGTAGGGCTCGGGCCAGAAGTCGTCGACGTGGGAGACCAGCCCGTCGGCGACGGTGAAGAAGTGGATCCCGGTCATCGTCTCGTCGCCGACGCGGGCGTCGGTGCGGACGGCGCCACCGTGCTGGTCGGCGACCAGCCGGGAGATCGTGAGGTGCCAGTCGCCGGGGAACCCCCGGTTGAACGCGAGGTAGGCCTCGCGGCCGGTCACCCGCTCCCGGGTCTGGTGGGCCTCGTAGACGATGTCGGGGTGGAGGGTGGCCGCGAAGCCCTCCCAGTCGCGGGCCTCGAGGGCCTCGATATGGCGTTGGATCAGCTCGGCGTGGTCGGTCATGCCGCCATGCAAGCACCGCTCGGGGACACTGGAGCCACGGCTAGGGTGAACGGATGTTTCTCGAGAACGTCGTGGTCGACGCGGTCGACCCGCAGCGGCTGGGTCACTTCTGGGAGGCCGCGCTCGGCGGCGAGAACCTCACCGACGAGCCCGGCATCGTCGAGACCCGGGTGGCCGTCGACGGCGGACCGACCCTCGACTTCTGCTTCCAGCAGGTGCCCGAGGCTCCGGCCGAGCCGCAGCGCCTCCACCTCGACCTGTACGGCGACGCGCAGCAGGCGGCCGTGGTCGAGCGGCTCCGCGGACTGGGCGCCCGCCCGCTCGACATCGGCCAGGGCGACGTCCCGTGGGTGGTGCTCGGCGACGTCGAGGGCAACCCGTTCTGCGTGATGGAGTCGCGGGCGGCGTACGTCGACACCGGACCGGTCGCGGCCTTGCCCCTCGACTCCGCCGACCCCGAGCGGGACGCCGGGTTCTGGTCGTGGCTGACCGGCTGGACCCGCGTCGAGGGGGCCGGGCCGGTGACCCTGTGCCACCCCTCCCGCCGCGGCCCGCTGCTGGAGCTGTGCCCCGAGCCGCAGGCCAAGGGCCCCGCCAAGAACCGGATGCACCTCGACCTCCGGCTGGAGCCCGGCGACGACCCCGACGCCGTCGCGCGCGGGATCGCCGACCGCGGCGGACGCGAGGTGTTCCACCCCGAGTGGGGCGACCTGCCGTGGCGGTTCTACCTCGACCCGTCCGGCAACGAGCTCTGCGTGCTGCCCGCTCCGCAGGAATGAGGCCGGTACTCCAGTGACGAGTGGCCCCTCGGACGACTGCCTGAGGGGCCACTTGTCACTGGACTACCGACATGATGGGCCGCATGCGACCCATGCTCGCCACCCCGACCGACCGGGAGCCGCCGGGGGAGGGGTGGGTCCACGAGGTGAAGTGGGACGGCGTCCGGGTGCTCGTCGACGCCCGGGACGGCGCCGTCCGGATGACCAGCCGCAACGACAACCCCGTGACCGCCGCCTGGCCGGACCTCAGCGAGCCGCCGCTCGGCGACCTGGACCTCCTCGTTGACGGCGAGGTGATCGCGCTCAACGACCGCGGGATCCCCGACTTCCGGGTGCTCCAGCACCGGATGCACGTCCGCAAGGCGTCCGAGGCGAGCCGGCTCGCCGAGCGGATCCCGGCCACGCTGATGGTCTTCGACCTGCTCCGGCTCGACGGCGACGACCTCACCGGCCGGCCGCTGGAGGAGCGGCGGGCCCTGCTGGAGGGGCTGGGGCTCGAGCAGTCGACCTGGCAGGTGCCCGCGTCGTACGACGACGGCCGGATGCTGTGGGAGGCGACCCGGCAGCAGGGGCTGGAGGGGATCGTGAGCAAGCGACTCAGCTCCCGCTACCGGTTCGACGTCCGCACCAAGGACTGGCTCAAGCGGGCCCACCGCCACCGCGGCACGTTCCTCGTCGGCGGCTGGCGGCCGCAGGTCGGCACGACCGACCGGCTCGCTGCGGTCCTGGTGGGCGAGCCGACGGCCGGAGGCCTGATGTACCGCGGCCGCGTCGGCAGCGGCATCACCGGCGCCACCGCTCGCCGCCTCCAGGACCTGCTGCACCCCCTGCGCACGAGGCAGAGCCCCTTCGCCGACGAGGTCCCCCGCGTCGACGCCGTCGGCACCACGTGGGTCGAGCCGGTGGTGGTGGTCGACGTCGACACCCACGGCCTCGGTTACGATCGCCTGCGCCAGCCGTCGTTCCAGGGCGTCCGCTCCGACCTGACCCCCGAGGACCTCACGTGAACCACCTGCGCCCCCTGCTCACCGCGACCGCCCTCGCGGCCGCCCTCCTCAGCCCCGCCGCGTCCACCGCGTCCCCGGCGTCCACCGCGTCGACCGAGGCCGCCGCCGCGGCAGCCCGAGGCGGTGACCGGGTCCGGCTCGACGGGGTGCGGGTCCGGTTGCGGCCGGGCACCCGCCAGGTGGTCACCGTCAACCGCACCTCGGGCCACCACGCCCGGGTCGTCTACTGGCAGCGCTCCGAGGGCCGGTGGCGCCGCCAGTTCACGGCACACGACGGCCGGGTCGGCTACGGCGGCCTGGTGCGCGCCACCCGCCGCGTCCAGGGGTCGGGGAAGACCCCGCTCGGCACGTTCCGGCTGCCGTGGGCCTTCGGCATGCACCAGCAGCGCGACCGGTGGGACCCCAGCTACCGCAAGGTCCGGCGCGGTGACTACTGGGTGCTCGACAACGAGTCGCGCTACTACAACCGCTACCGCAACAAGCGGCAGGGTGAGTTCCGCTGGCGGCTCGGCGCCAGCCACCCCGACTCCTCCGAGCGGCTGCGCGACTACCGGCAGCAGTACGAGTGGGCGGTCACGACCAGCTTCAACCGCCGTCAGGTCCGGCACCGCGGAGGGGCGATCTTCCTGCACGTCAACGGCGGCGGCGCGACCGCGGGGTGCGTCAGTGCACCCCGCTGGTTCCTCAAGCGGCTGATGCGCCGGCTCGACCCCGACCGGGCGCCGGTGATGGGGGTCGGACGGTGAGCTCGTGACCGAGGTGCGCGTCGACGTCGAGGGCCGCACCCTCACGCTGAGCAACCTCGACAAGGTGCTGTACCCGCGTACCGGGACCACCAAGGGCGAGGTGATCGACTACTACGCACGGATCGCGCCGGTCATGCTGCCCCACCTCGCGGCCCGCGCGGTCACGCGGGTCCGCTGGCCGCACGGCGTCGAGCAGGCCAGCTTCTTCGAGAAGAACGCGCCCGCCGGTACGCCGTCCTGGGTGCACACCGCCCGGGTGCCGACCACCGGGTCCCGGGGTGAGTCGCGGCACGGCGACCACCTGGTCTTCCCGGTCGTCGACGACCTCGCGACGCTCACCTGGCTGGCCAACCTGGCGGCGCTGGAGCTCCACGTCCACCAGTGGACCGTCGGCCGCAACGGGCAGCCGCGCAACCCCGACCGGCTGGTGATCGACCTCGACCCCGGCGAGGGAGCCGGGCTCCACGAGTGTGCCGCGGTCGCCCTGCTGGTGCGGGACGCGCTGGCCGAGCGGGACCTCCCGGCCTTCCCGGTGACCAGCGGGAGCAAGGGGCTGCACCTGTACGCCGCGCTGCCGGGCGACCTCAACCCCGAGGGCACCACCGGGCTCGCCAAGGCCGTCGCCGAGGAGCTGCAGGCCGCCCACCCGAAGCAGGTCACCGCGACCATGACCAAGTCCCGGCGGTCCGGCAAGGTGTTCCTCGACTGGTCCCAGAACGCCGGCTCGAAGACCACGCTGTCGCCGTACTCCCTGCGGGGACGGGAGCGTCCCTGGGTCGCGGCGCCGCTCTCCTGGGCCGAGGTCGAGGAGGGCGCGGAGGATCCCGTCGCCCTCGAACAGCTGCGGTTCGAGCAGGTCCTCGAGCGGGTCTCCGAGCGTGGTGACCTGCTCGCCGACCTCGACGGCTGAGGGACACGCCGGGTAGTTACCCACTTGTGCACCGATCGTGCACCCGACGAGAACACGGTGTGGGCGCGGGTCTCCTACGGTGGTGGCACGTCCTCGTCCCACGCAGTGCGACCCGGACGAGTGACCATGCCGGACAGTCTCGTGGGGGGGCGAGGCGGCCTGGCAACGGACGTGAGTGTGGCGGCCGATCGGTAGGGGGAGGTCGGCCGGCCGCCACACTCATCGACGTCTGGTACGGGGGCCCCGGGATGGAGATCACCACGCGACCTCGGTCGCACCGCTGGCGCCGGGTCGCGTCCCGGATGTCGCTCCTCACGGTCCTGCTGGCGCTGCTCCTGCTGCTCCCGGCGTCGCTGGGCCTCGACCAGCGCGTCGTCACCGACAGCAGCATGGGCGGCTCCCTCTCCCGCGGCACACTGACCTTCGAGCGACCGGTCGGTCACGCCGACCAGCTGCGGGTGGGCGACGTCATCAGCTTTCCCCAACCGGGTGACCCTGCCGGCGCGCGCGTGACCCGGAGGGTCATCTCGATCGAGGGCACCACGGTGGTGACGCGCGGCGACGCGATGCCCACGTCCGACCCGTGGGTGCTCGACGCCGAGGCGCTCGAGTCCTCGCTGGCGGTCTTCACGATCCCGTTCGTGGGCTACCCGCAGGTGCTCGTCCCGTGGCTGACCTGGGCGGTGCTGGCCCTGCTGCTCGCCGCGGCCTCGCTGGCCCTCGTCGTGGTCGCCCGGCGCGAGGCGGCACGCGAGCGCCGTACCCGCTCCACCGGTCCGGGAGGAGCGACCGCGGTCGCGGCGTGACGACCCCGTGCTCCTGGAACTGACCTCAGCGGGCCCCGGAACGCCTATGCTCGTCGCCATGGCACGGGTGCTGATCGTGGAGGACGAGGAGGACATCGCGTTCCCCCTCGTCCGCACGTTGGAGCGGGAGGGGTACGACGTCGAGTGGCTCGAGAGCGGGAAGGCCGCCCTCGAGCAGATGCGCAACACGTTCGCCGACGTGGTGATCCTCGACCTCGGGCTGCCGGACATGGACGGCCTCGAGGTGTGCCAGCGAGCCCGCAAGGAGGGCTTCACCGGGGCGATCATGATCGTCACCGCGCGGGCCGGCGAGCTCGACCGGGTGGTCGGGCTCGACTACGGCGCCGACGACTACCTCTCCAAGCCGTTCGGGGTCGCCGAGCTCCAGGCGCGCGTGCGGGCGCTGCTGCGCCGGACCAGCCAGGCCCCCGGAGCGACGCCCGACGCCGCCGGGCACACCACGATCGTGATCGACCAGGACGCGCGCCGGGTGTTCTACGGCGACACCGAGGTGTTGCTCACCGGCAAGGAGTTCGACGTCCTCGACATCCTCGTCGCCCACCGCGGCAAGGTGGTCTCGCGTGACCGGCTGATGGCAGAAGTGTGGGACGCCAACTGGTACGGCTCGACCAAGACCCTCGACGTCACGATCGGACGTCTGCGCAACAAGCTCGAGGGTGCCGAGGTCGACGAGCGCGTGGTCGCGGTCCGCGGGGTGGGTTTCCGCCTCGAGGGGCCGGACCATGCGTGAGCGGCTCGCCGCTGCCTTCGGGGCCCTGGCCGTCGCCGCCGTCCTGCTGACGGGCGCGCTGCGGCTGGTCGCCCTCGACGACCTGCTCCGCGAGGAGACCTACTCACGTCTCGACGACCAGGCCCGCGTGGTCGCCGCGGTCCTCGACCAGCGGGCGGCCGAGGGCGCGCCGATCCCGGACTCGATCCTCGCCGACCTGCTCGACGACCAGGCCCGGATCGAGTTCCTCCCCGAGGACGGCTCGCCGTCGCAGGTCCTGGAGGGCGACGACTACGCCGGCGACGGCGCCGGCGACGTGGTCGCCCGCGAGGAGTCCGCCGCGGGCATGGTCGTGATGTCGGCGGCCGCACCGACACCGCTCGACTACTACGCCGACGACGTCTGGTCGCTGGTGATGCTGGGCGCCCTGGTGGCCCTGCTGGCCAGCCTGGCCGGCTGGTGGCTGGCGACCCGGCTCTCCGCGCCCTTCACGCGGTTGGCCGGTGCGGCGGCGGCCCTGGGCCGCGGCCGGTTCGACCTGGAGCTGCCGGAGACCCGGGTCCCGGAGGCCCAGGCGATCGGGCGCGCGTTGCGCGCCAGTGCCGCGCAGCTGGAGACGCGCCTGGCCCGCGAGCGCGACTTCGCCGAGCACGCGTCCCACGTGCTCCGCACGCCGCTGACCGGGCTCCGGCTCGAGCTGGAGGACCTCACCCTCCGCGACGACCTCCCGCCCGACGCGCAGGAGGTCACCCGGCGGTGCGTCGAGCGGGTGGACACCGTCAACGCCTCCGTCGGCGACCTCGTGGAGCTGAGCCGCAGCCCCACGCTGGTGGAGGGGGCCGAGACCACGGTCGAGGACCTCGCCCGGCACGTGGCGCAGAACTGGTCCGACCGGCTCGCGGGGCGGCGTACCGTCTCCGCGGCGGTCGAGGGAGACCTGTCCCTCCGGCTCACCCCCGGGCCCCTGGAACAGCTGCTCGACCTCGTGCTCGACGACGTCCGCCGGGGCAGTGGGCCGGCCCGGCTGGTCTTCGTCGGCGAGGGCGGTCACGTGCGGGTGCGCCTGGCGCCCGGCACCGTCCCCGGTCGCGGGCGGCGCGACGGGGTCGACGCGGCGGCGGTGCTCGCCGGCTCGCAGGGCGGCCGGGTGACCGGCGCCGACGACGGCGAGGTCGAGCTGCTGCTGCCGCGTCGCTGACCGGCACCGACAGTCCGTCGGATCCCCTGCGGGGCTGCGATAACGTCCGAGCATGGCCGCACCCACCACCAGCCCGCTCGGCCTCTTCGGCACCGACGACCTGATCAGCGAGGACGATCGCGCGATCCGGGACACGGTGCGCGCGTTCGTCGCCGACCAGGTGCGTCCGCACATCGCGGAGTGGTACGACGCGGGCGCCCTGCCGGCCCGCGAGCTGGCCCGCGAGCTGGGCAAGCTCGGCACCCTCGGCATGCACCTCGAGGGTTACGACTGCGCCGGCACCAGCGCGACGGCGTACGGGCTGGCGTGCCTGGAGCTGGAGGCCGGCGACTCCGGGGTACGGTCGCTGGTGAGCGTCCAGGGGTCGCTCGTGATGTACGCCATCTGGCGGTTCGGCTCGGAGGAGCAGAAGCAGCAGTGGCTGCCGCGGATGGCCGCCGGGGAGGCGATCGGCTGCTTCGGGCTGACCGAGCCGGACTTCGGGTCGAACCCGGCAGGCATGCGTACCCGGGCGCGGCGGGCCAGCCCCGGGAACGAGCAGAGCGACTGGGTGCTCGACGGCACCAAGCTGTGGATCACCAACGGCTCGATCTCCGACGTCGCGGTGGTGTGGGCGCGGACCGATGACGACGACCAGCGGATCGCCGGGTTCCTGGTCCCGACCGACACCCCCGGCTTCGCCGCCCACGAGGTGAAGCGGAAGATGTCGCTCCGCGCCTCGGTGACCTCCGAGCTGGTCCTCGACGGCGTCCGGCTGCCGGCCGACGCGGTGCTGCCGGGGGCCAGCGGGCTGTCGGGGCCGCTGTCGTGCCTGAACGAGGCCCGGTTCGGCATCGTCTTCGGGTCGCTGGGGGCCGCGCGAGACTGCCTCGACACCGCCCTCGACTACGTCGCCGAGCGCGACATCTTCGACAAGCCGCTCGCCGGCTACCAGCTCACGCAGGCGAAGCTGGCGGACATGACCCTCGAGCTCGGCAAGGGGATGCTGCTCGCGCTGCACCTCGGCCGGCTCAAGGACCGCGGCGAGCTGGACCCGGCCCAGGTCAGCCTCGGCAAGCTGAACAACGTGCGGGAGGCGCTCGCCATCGCGCGGGAGTGCCGCACGCTGCTCGGTGCCGCGGGCATCACGCTGGAGTACCCCGTGATGCGGCACGCGAACAACCTCGAGTCGGTGCTGACCTACGAGGGGACCTCCGAGGTCCACCAGCTGGTCATCGGCCAGGCCCTCACCGGCCACGCCGCCTTCCGCTGATCCTCGTCCGACGATCCCCTTCCGGGCGGCCTGCCGGAATGGGGGTAATCCAGTGGCAGTTGGTCCCTTCACCGGCGTGTCGAGGGGCCAACTGCCACTGAACTACCGCCACAGGGGGCCCGCCCAGGCAGGGGGCGGTTGCCAGATCGTCTGATGATTCCTAGGGTCGAGGGGATCTCGTCTCGGAAGGAAGTGGACATGTCCACGACCACCACGGGCGCGTCCGGCTCGCGTCCGGTCCCCACCCCCGCCCAGCTCCGCAAGGCCACGATCGGCGCCACCGTGGGCAGCGTCGTCGAGTGGTTCGACGTCGCGGTCTACGCCTACCTCGCCACCACCATCGGCGCCGTCTTCTTCTCGACCTCCGACCCGGCGACGGCGTTGCTCAGCTCGTTCGCGGTCTTCGGGGTCGCGTTCGTCGTCCGCCCGCTCGGCGGCCTGTTCTTCGGCTACCTCGGCGACCGGATCGGCCGGCAGCGCACCCTCGCGTGGGTGATCCTGCTGGTGTCGGGAGCGACGATGGCGATCGGCCTGCTGCCCGGCTACGCCACGATCGGGGTCGCCGCGCCCGTGCTCCTGGTCGTCTGCCGGCTGCTCCAGGGCTTCTCTGCGGGCGGTGAGATGGGCGGCGCCTCGGTGTTCGTCGCCGAGTACGCCGAGCCCCGCCGCCGCGGCTTCGCGGTGAGCTGGGTCGAGATGGGCTGCATCCTGGGCTTCCTGCTCGGCTCGGTGGTTGCGCTGGTCCTCAACTTCGCGCTGACCGACGACCAGCTGCTCGGCTGGGGCTGGCGGGTGCCGTTCCTGCTGGCCGGCCCGCTCGGCGCGGTGGGCCTCTACATCCGGACCCGGCTCGAGGAGACTCCGGAGTTCGCGGCGCTGCGGGCCGCCGGCAACGTGGCCCGCAGCCCCCTCGTGGAGACCCTGCGCGACCACTGGCGCGCGGTCCTGCAGACCGCGGGCTACTCGCTGTTCCAGAACGCGGCGCTCTACGTCATCCTCACCTTCGTCCCGTCGTTCCTCGCGGAGACGCTCGGCTACGGCGCCGACCTCGCGTCGCTGTCGGCGGTGCTCAGCATGTCCGTGATCTGTGCGCTGATCCCGCTCATGGGCGGGATCTCCGACCGGGTCGGCCGCCGGCCGATGCTCGGCGGCTCCTGCGTGCTGATGCTGGTCGTCGCGATCCCGCTGTTCGCCCTGATGGACTCCGGCAGCGCCGGCCTGGCGATCCTCGCCCACGTGCTGCTGGGCGCCGTGCTCGCGGTGTTCCTCGGCGTGACCCTGGTGGCGATGAACGAGCTCTTCACGACCCGGGTCCGGTACGGCGGGTTCTCGATCGGCTACAACATCTCGGTCTCCGCCTTCGGCGGTACGGCGCCGTTCCTGGTGACCCTGCTGATCACGGCCACCGGCAGCAACCTGGCGCCGGCGTTCTACATCATGGCGGCGGCCGCGATCACGCTCGGCGTCGTGCTGACGGCCCGCGAGACCGCGCCTGTCCGCGCGGGCGCCCGCACCGGCGAGCCGGTGGGTCAGTCGGCCTCGTAGCGGGCCAGCAACGCGTTCTCGGAGTCGCGCAGGTAGTCCTGCAGCAGCCGCTGCGCTCCGTCGAGGTCGCCGGAGCGCACCCGGTCGGCGATCTCGACGTTGCGGGCGAGGAAGGCCTCGTGGAACGCCTCGGTGTCGTCCATCCGGGCGTACGCCAGCCGGAACTCGCCGAGCACCTGGGCCACCAGGGCGTCGAGCCGGGCGCTGCCGGCCAGGCCGACCAGGGCCTGGTGGAAGTGGATGCTGGCGGCGGCGACCGCCTGCCAGTCCTCGCGGTCCGCGGCCTCGTGTCCGTCGGCCAGCGCCCGGCTGAGGTGTCGCAGCGCCTCGGGGCGCAGCGACTCGACCTCGGCCAGCGCTCCGCACTCGACCACGCGCCGTACCTCGTAGAGGTCGGAGACGTCCTGACGGGTCAGCTCGCGGACGAAGACGCCGCGGCTGAGCTGGTGGACCAGCAGCCGCTCGCGGATCAGCAGCTGGAAGGCCTCACGTAGCGTGCTGCGGGCGACGCCGAGCTCGGCGCGCACGAGCTCCTCGGCCAGCCGCTGGCCGGGCTGCAGGTCCCCGGCGAGCACCCGCTCGCGGAGCCGGTCGGCGACCCGGCTGGCGGCGCTGTCCCGCGGCTCCGGTCCCACCGCTCCTCCTCGGAACGCCTTGGAAAATCGTCGGACGATCCGTAGTCTGACACAGGTCCGGAGCACAGCCCGTGGCATCGGGAGGGTAGGTGGCAGGTCCGCTGCGCGTGGGTGTCGACATCGGCGGCACCTTCACCGACCTCTGCGTGCTCGACGACGACGGGATCGTCGCCGTCGGCAAGGTGCTCACCACCCACGACGAGCCCGCCCGCGCCGTCGAGGACGTGCTCCGGCAGGCCGTCGCGGACCACGACCTGGACCCCGCCGCCGTGGCGTCGCTGATCCACGGCACGACGCTGGTCACCAACGCGCTCATCGAGCGCCGGGGCGCGCCGACCGCGCTGCTGACGACCGAGGGCTTCCGCGACGTCCTCGAGATGGGACGCGAGCACCGCTACGAGCTCTACGACCTCGGCATCGAGATGCCCCGGCCGCTGGTGCCGCGCCACCTGCGCCACGGCGTCGCCGAACGGACCCTCGCGGACGGGACCGTCGAGCGCGAGGTCGACGTCGCGCAGGTGCAGCGGCTGGCGCGCGAGCTGGTCGAGGCTGGGGTCGAGGCGGTGGCCGTCTGCTTCCTGCACAGCCACGTCGACGACACCAACGAGCGCGCGGCGCGGGACGCGATCGCCGAGGTCGCCCCCGACCTGCGGGTGGCGCTCTCCAGCGACATCAACCCCGAGATCCGCGAGTACGAGCGCAGCTCGACCACCGTCGCCAACGTCTACGTCCAGGCGATCGTCGAGGGCTACCTGGCCGACCTCCGCACGCGCACCTCCGACGTCGGCGTACCGCGGCCACCGCTGATCATGCTGTCCAACGGCGGCGTCGCGACGCTCGACGTGGCCCGGCGCTACCCGATCCGGATGCTGGAGTCCGGCCCCGCGGGCGGCGCGCTCGGCGCGGTCGCCTTCGCGGAGGAGCGCGGCGTCGCGGACCTGATGGCCTTCGACATGGGCGGGACGACGGCCAAGCTGTCGGTCATCGAGGACGGCCGGCCGCTGGTCACCCACTCCTTCGAGGTGGCCCGCCTCTACCGGATGCGGCCCGGCTCGGGACTGCCGGTCCGGGCGCCGGTGCTCGACATGATCGAGATCGGGGCGGGCGGCGGCTCGATCGCGCGGGTCGACCCGCTCGGGCTGGTGACCGTCGGCCCGCAGTCGGCCGGCTCGGACCCCGGCCCGGTCTGCTACGGGCGGGGCGGCACCCGGGCCACCGTCACCGACGCCGACCTGGTCCTCGGCTACCTCGGCGCCGACTCCTTCCTCGGCGGCTCGATGCCGCTGGACCTCGAGGCGGCCCGCGAGGCGATCCGGACCCAGGTGGCCGAGCCGATGGGGATCGCGGTCGAGGAGGCCGCGTGGGGGATCCACGCGACGGTGAACGAGAACATGGCGAACGCCGCCCGGGTGCACGCGGTCGAGCGCGGCCAGGACGTCACCCGGCTCCCGCTGTTCGCCTCGGGCGGCAACGGACCGCTGCACGGACCCGGCCTGGCCCGGGCCCTCGGGTCCCCGTCGGTGCTGGTGCCGCCCGCGGCCGGCGTGCTGAGTGCGCTGGGCTTCCTGTCGGCGCCGCTGAGCATCGACCTGGTGCAGTCGGCCCATGTGCGGCTCGGCGACCTCACCGCCGACCGGGCGCGGGCGCGGCTGGAGCAGCTCCGGACCGAGGCCGAGAAGGTGCTCACCGAGTCGGGCGTCCCGGCCGAGGAGATCACCCACGAGCACGGCTGCGACATGCGGTTCGTGGGCCAGGGCTCGGAGACCACGGTGCGGGTTCCCGCCGGCGGCGACGACTGGGTCGAGCAGGCCGAGGCCGGGTTCCGCGCGACGTACGAGGGGCGGTTCGGCACCGTCGCCCCCCGCGGCGTGGAGGTCGAGATCCTGACCTGGCGGGTCAACGCCCGCGGCCGCGACCCGGAGGCGAGACTGCGGTTCGCCCCCCGCGACGGTGGTGACGCAGCCACCGGCAGCAGGCCGGCGTGGTTCCCCGACCACGGGTACGTCGACGCGGCGGTCCACGACCGCTACCGGCTGCGGCCGGGCGAGCAGCTCCGCGGGCCGGCCCTGGTCGAGGAGCGGGAGTCGACCCTCGTCGTACCGCCCGGCGCAAGGTGCACGGTCGGCGACGACGGCACGGTCCTGCTCGAGCTCGAGCAGGAGGAGGAGCGGTGAACACCCCTTCGGCTGGGCCGGACCCGATCACCGTCGGGCTGGTCGCCAACCGCCTCCACAGCATGCTCCAGGAGCAGCAGACCGCGCTGGTCAGCACCGCGTTCAGCCCGGTGGTGCGCGAGTCCCTCGACCTCGCCTGCGCGGTGTTCGACTCGCGGGGCGAGATGGTCGGCCAGTCGGTCGGCGGGACGCCCGGCCACATCAACGCGATGGCGACCGGGATGCGGCACTTCGTCGAGCGGTTCCCGCCCGAGCGGCTGGCGGACGGCGACGTGCTCATCACCAACGACCCGTGGCTGACCGCGGGCCAGATCAACGACCTGACCATCGCCACCCCGGCCTACCGCGACGGCCGGCTGGTGGCGTGGTTCGCGAGCTGCTGCCACTCGCCCGACATCGGCGGCCGGATCCTGTCGGCCGCGGCGACCGAGGTGTTCGAGGAGGGCCTGCGGCTCCCGATCATGCGGCTGCGGACCTCCGAGGGTCCCGACGAGGTGCTCGAGGAGCTGATCCGGGCCAACGTCCGGACCCCCGACGAGACGATGGGCGACATCTACGCCCAGGTGTCGGCCAACCAGGTGGGCGCCCGGGCGCTCAACGCGATGATGGACGAGCTCGGCCTCGACGACCTCGATCCGGTGGCGGCGGAGATCATGCGCCGCTCCGAGGAGGCGCTGCGGGCAGCGATCCGGGCGCTGCCCGACGGCAGCCACGAGGCGGAGTTCCGCACCGACGGCTTCGGCGAGGAGGACCTGCTGCTGCGGGTGCGGCTGACCATCGAGGGCGACGAGATCCTCGTCGACTACGACGGCTCGTCGCCGCAGTCGCGGTACGGCATCAACGTCGTGCTCAACTACACGGCGGCGTACACGTCGTTCGCGGTGAAGGCCGCCCTCGCCCCGGACGTTCCCCACAATGCGGGGTCCTTCCGGCCGGTGACGACGACGGCGCCGAGAGGGTCGGTGCTCAACTGCGTCGACCCGGCCCCGGTCGCCTCGCGACACCTGGTCGGACACTTCCTGCCGTCGTTGCTGTTCGAGGCGCTGCGGCCGACCCTCGGCGGGCTGCCGGCGGCGAGCGCCGACGCGCTCTGGATGACGGTGTGGCGGGGCGGCGACGTCGACGAGCCGTCGCCCTTCACGCTGACCGTGTTCGGCGCCGGCGGGTCCGGCGGTCGCCACGACAAGGACGGGCTGACCACGACCGGCTTCCCCACCGGCGTCCGCGCGGCGCCGACCGAGGTGGTCGAGACCCTGAGCCCGCTGGTGCAGCGGCGCCGTGAGCTGCGGCCCGACTCAGCCGGCCCGGGCCGGTTCCGGGGCGGGCTGGGCCAGGTCGTCGAGATGGGGCGGACCGGCACCTCCGGCTGGAGCGTCAACGCCAACATCGACCGGGTCTTGCACGCGGCCCCGGGGGCCGAGGGTGGTGGGGCCGGTGCGACCGGTGCGTTCGTGGACATCGGGTCTGCGGAGGAGCTGCCCCGCAAGCAGCTGGTCCGGCTGGCCGCGGACCAGTCCGTGCGACTCAGCTTCCCCGGGGGCGGGGGCTACGGCCCGCCCCACGAGCGGCCGGTCGAGGCGGTGCTGCGCGACGTGGTCGAGGGCTACGTCTCGATCGACGCCGCGGCCGACCGCTACGGAGTGGCCGTCGACTACACCGGCCCCGACGACGCGCTGGTCCGGCCGCCGCACCTCTACCGGGTCGACGACGAGCGCACCGCCCGGTTGCGGGAGGACGCGGGGTGACTCCCGACGAGCAGCTCGACGCGGCGTTCCGGGAGGCGGTGGCCGCACTGGGGGAGCGGTACGGCGCCGCCCCGGGAGCGCTCGACGGGCTGCCGCCGCAGCGGGTGCTGGAGCTGTTCGAGGCGCAGGCCGGCAGCCGCCACCTCGACCTCGCGGCGCGCTGGCTGCGCACCCGGGACCGGGGCTACTACACGATCGGCTCGTCCGGCCACGAGGCCAACGCGGCCGTGGCGGCCGCCACCCGGCCCAGCGACCCGGCGCTTCTCCACTACCGCTCCGGCGCGTTCTTCCTCGAGCGTGCCCGGCAGGCCGGCGTCACGACCGCGCTGCGCGACGTCCTGCTCGGCATCGTCGCCGCGCGCGAGGACCCCACCTCCGGCGGCCGGCACAAGGTCTTCGGCAGCAAGCGGCTGGCGGTGCTGCCGCAGACCTCGACGATCGCCTCGCACCTGCCGCGGGCGCTCGGCATCGCCGTGTCCATCGGCCGCAGCCACCGGCTCGGCGTCCCCTCCGAGTGGCCCGACGACGCGCTCGTCGTGGCCAGCTTCGGCGACGCCTCGGTCAACCACTCGACCGCCACCGGAGCGATCAACGCGGCGCTCCACACCTCCTACCAGGGGATCGCGGTCCCGCTGCTGCTGGTCTGCGAGGACAACGGCCTGGGGATCAGCGTCCCGACACCGCCCGGCTGGATCGAGCACGCGTACGCCGACCGCCCCGGCCTCGCCTGGTACGACGCCGACGGCCACGACCTCCCCACCGCCCTGGCCGTCGCCCAGCGTGCGGCCGACCACGTGCGCGAGCGGCGGGCCCCGGCGTTCCTGCGCCTGCGCACCGTCCGGCTGATGGGCCACGCGGGGTCCGACGTCGAGGCGTCGTACCGGACGACGGCCGCGGTGGCGTCCGACGTCGCGCGCGACCCGCTGGTGGCGACCGCGCGGCTGCTGGTCGAGAGCGGCACGGCGAGCGCCGACGAGGTGCTCGCGCGCTACGAGGCCCTCCGGGCGGAGGTCGTCGGGCTGGCCGAGGAGGTGGCCGACCGGCCGCAGCTCGGGTCCGCGGCCGAGGTGTCCGCGCCGCTGGCGCCCCCGCAACCCGAGGCCGTCGCCCGCGTGGTCGCGTCGGCGCCCGACCCGGAGGTGCGGCGGCGGTCCTTCGGCGACCGGCTGCCCGAGGAGCAGGGGCCGCTGACCCTGGCGCAGTCGGTCAACCACGCGCTCGCGGACGTCCTGGCCCGGCACCCGGGTGCCCTCGTGTTCGGCGAGGACGTCGCCGTCAAGGGCGGGGTGTACGGCGTCACCCGAGGCCTGGCGAAGCGGTTCGGGCGGGCGCGGGTCTTCGACTCCCTGCTCGACGAGCAGTCGATCCTGGGACTGGCGCTCGGCGCGGGCAGCAGCGGGCTGCTGCCGGTCCCGGAGATCCAGTACCTCGCCTACCTCCACAACGCCGAGGACCAGCTGCGCGGCGAGGCGGCGAGCCAGGGCTTCTTCTCGGCCGGCCAGTTCCGCAACCCGATGGTGGTGCGGGTCGCGGGCTACGGCTACCAGAAGGGGTTCGGCGGCCACTTCCACAACGACAACGCGGTCGCCGTGCTGCGCGACGTCCCGGGGCTGGTGGTCGCCTCGCCCTCGCGGCCCGACGACGCGGCCGCGATGCTGCGCACCTGCGCCGCAGCGGCCGAGGCCGCCGGCACGGTCTCGGTGTTCCTCGAGCCGATCGCGCTCTACCACCTCCGCGACCTGCACGAGCCCGACGACGGCGGCTGGCTGGCGCCGTACGCCGGCCCCGACCGGTGGGCCGAGGAGCACGTGCCGATCGGCCGCGCCCGGACCTACGGCGGGGGCAGCGACCTCACCATCGCCACCTTCGGCAACGGCCTGCACCTGAGCCTGCGCGCGGCCCGGACCCTCGAACGGGAGGGTGTCGGGGTCCGGGTGCTCGACCTGCGCTGGCTCGCGCCGCTGCCCACCGACGACCTGCTCCGCGAAGCCTCCGCGACCGGCCGGGTGCTGGTCGTCGACGAGACCCGTCGGTCGGGCGGCGTCTCCGAGGGCGTCGTCACGGCGCTCGTCGACGCGGGATTCGACGGTCGCGTGGCCCGGGTCGCCAGCGCCGACAGCTACGTCCCCCTCGGCGACGCCGCCCGGCTGGTGCTGGTCTCGGAGCAGCAGGTCGTCGACGCCGCGCGGTCCCTGTGCGGTTGAGCGGGGTCGACCGGTAGCTGCGATCAACCGCGGAGCGCGGCCGCCGCCTCGTCGACCATCCACGTCATCCGGGTCCAGGCCTGCCCGCCGCGTTGCCCAGCAAGACCGACACCGGCCCCGTCGCCTCGCCGCCGACACCACGCGCACCTGGGCGGGGTGCGGTGTCCATGTCAGGTAGCGACTCACGGGTCGGCCGCGCCGTTGACGTGATCTCGACCGTCACGGTCATCGTCTCCTCCCCTCAGACCCGACATGTCCAGACTGCCGCAGAACCAAAGGTGGGCGGAAGGTCCGCCCCGCCCGACCGATGATCTACGTCGACTGGTTCGATCGCTCGTTGACCATCTCGAGCCCGATGAACGCAATGGCAGCCAACACGAAGCCGAGGACGACCGCCTCCGGAGAGGCCGCCAACGAGGCCCACGACCAGTGTTCGCCCGAGGCGCTGACCACGCACTCGACCGTCCCCAGTCCGGTGTCGCAGGCAGGGCTGCTGAAGGCAGCCCACCAGAGACCCGCCACGATCGGCGCCCCCAGCACCCCGGTCAACACAGCGATGAGGGCCTCCAGACCCCTGGACAGATCCTTCATCGTCCACCCCCATGAATCACGCGCTTCGGTCGAGCGCCGATCCGAAGATGATGACGGACCGGAGACACCTTGGGAAGATCAGCCCTGGCAGGTCCCCGCAGCCGCCCTGCAGCTCCGGTGGATCGCTCACACAGTGAGTTCCGCGACCAGGGCGTTCATCGCCTCGGACTCGCGCTGGATCATCTTCTCGGCGGCCTCGCGCAGCACGTCCAGGCGTTGGCTCGAGGGATCGTTCATCGCGCCGGCAACCCGAGGATCGACGACTTGGAACCGTCGGAACTTCGTGTTGCCCAAAGCACGTCGAGCGAGCACCTCGCCCGCCCAGACGCTCGTTGCCAGTCCAGCGAGATCCTTGGCCGCTCCTAGCCAGGATCCGTTCCCGTCGAGGATCGACCCGCCCGGAACTACGCCGGTGCCGAGGGACACCAGCAACACTGAAGAGCCCACGAGCTTGCGCTCGCTCGTCAGGGCGATGGATTCCGAGACCGCCACGCCAGCTGGATTGTTCGCCCACACACCACCATCGACGAATTCGCGCTCCTTGCCCGCCCACTCTATGACGAGTGGGGGAAAGAACGTCGGCGCCGCGGAGGTGGCTCGGGCGGCGGTGCGTAGGGGCAGGTCGAACGCGGGGTCGACACGGGCGTCGCGGGTGGACAGCACGACAGGGAGCGATGTGAGCCGGTCAAAGGTGGTCACGGCCAGTTCCGTGTCGAGCTCGGAGAGCTTCGTCTCTCCCAGTACCTCGGCCAAGACCGATTCGAGTCCATCCGCCTCGTGTCGCGCGTTTCCGCCCATGCTCGGATTCCCGCCGAAGGGTCCACCCACCGTCCGGGCAGCCTTGTCGAGGCTCTCCCAGATGTCCGCACCTGAGCCGAAGAGGCGCTTCTGCAGCTCGGTGCGTTCGTCGGTTCCCCCGAAGATCCGTCTTCCGTACGTGGGATAGAACTCCGAAAGTTCTACCGCGCTCTTGCCCGTAGCCAGCCCGATGCCGATGATCGCGCCCGTCGACGTGCCGACGACGAGATCGAACATCGTCGAGATGGGGCGGCCCGATCGTTGCTCGAGCTCAGCCAGGAACAACGCGGGGAGGTATCCCCGTATCCCACCACCATCGATGCTCAGCACCTTGACCGGTCTGTCTTGGGTCATGGAGCAAAGAGTCGCATGCGGCGGGAGGTCCTCGTCGGGGTTTGGCACAGGCCGACGGCACCGGTCAGACAGGGTGGGCTGCCGCATGGCATGCGCGCATGCAGGTTCCCGTCGCGGGCTCCAGTCCGGTCAGTGTCCTGCAGCTCTCGCGAGCCGGTCGGCGAGCGTGCGCAGGGCGTCCTGGAGCGGCTCCGACTCGACCTCGAGGTCGGCGCCGAGGAAGCCCAGCCAGAGCGCGAGGGAGGTTGGGTCGTCGGAGCCGGGCGTGAAGGCGCAGCGGTCCTCACCCAGCTCCTCGACGTCGACCTCGATCGGCATCCGGGCGCGGACGTGGGCGGCCGGCGCGTGCACGACCACCCGGGCGCGGAACCGCCACATCGCCTCGCCGGCTGCCCGCTCGACGCGCCGGGCGATCTCGTCGTCCGGCGGCGTCGGCCGCGGCGCGAACCGCGGACCGGTGGGCGTGCGCGGCCGCAGCCGGTCGACCCGGAAGGTGCGCCAGTCGTCCCGGTCGAGGTCCCAGCCGACGAGGTACCAGCGGTGCTGGTGGCCGACCAGGCGGTACGGCTCCGCGCGTCGGCGGGTCGTCCGACCCTCGTGCGACTCGTAGTGGAACCGGACGACCTCCCGGTCGCGGCAGGCGCCGGCGAGGAGGGTCAGCACCTCGGGATCGACCAGGGCACCTCTGGCCGGGGTCTGGAGGGCCGCGTCGAACGCGCGGGTCCGGTGCCGCAGTCGCGCCGGCAGCACCTGCTGCAGCTTCATCAGGGCCCGGACCGACGCGTCCTCGAGTCCGGCGACCCCGGCACCGGCGGCGGTGCGCAGCCCGACGGCGACCGCCACCGCTTCGTCGTCGTCGAGCAGCAGCGGCGGGAGCGACCCACCCCGGCCCAGCCGGTAGCCGCCCGCCACGCCGACCTCGGCCTCGACCGGGTAGCCGAGCTCGCGCAGGCGGCTGACGTCCTTGCGGACCGTCCGGGTGGTGACGCCGAGCCCCTCCGCGAGCTGGGCACCGGTCCAGTCGCGGCGGCTCTGGAGCAACGAGAGCAGGCGGAGCAGGCGGGCGGAGGTCTCCAGCACCTGTCCAGTATGGCGCAGAACCAGGAGCGAACCGTTCCGCAATCGTTCGTAGCGTGGTGGGCAACGACGACGCACCGAGGAGAGAGACCGATGGACGACCAGATCCGCCCCTTCCGCATCGAGATCCCGCAGACCGACCTGGACGACCTGGACGAGCGGCTCGGCCGGGTCCGCTGGCCCCACCGCCTCGACGGGACCGACCCCGGCGACCGGAGCCGCGGCATCCCCCAGGCCGAGCTGGCCGAGCTCGTCGAGCACTGGCGGTCGTCGTACGACTGGCGGAAGCAGGAGGCAGCCCTCAACGAGCTCCCGCAGTTCACCACCGAGGTCGACGGCCAGCAGATCCACTTCGCGCACGTCAGGTCCGGCCACCCGGACGCCCTGCCACTGCTCCTGCTCCACGGCTACCCGAGCACGTTCGCGGAGTTCGCCCGGATGGCCGGTGACCTCGCCGAGCCCGCCGCAGGCCAGGCCTTCCACGTCGTGGCGCCGTCGCTGCCCGGCTTCGGGTTCTCCACCCCGCTGTCGTCGCCCGGCTGGACCATGGGCCGCGCCGCCGCCGCGTTCGTGGAGCTGATGGGCCGACTCGGCTACGACCAGTACGGCGTGCACGGCGGCGACATCGGCGCCGGGATCGCCGGGATGGTGGCCGGGCAGGACGCGGCGCACGTGGTCGGCGTGCACGTCACCACCGACCCGGCGACCGCGGCGAGCACCGCGACCTTCATCCCCGGCATGGCCGACCGGCTCGACCCCGACGACCCGGTCGACCGGCTGATCCTCGAGCGGATGGCGGCCTTCACCGACGACGGGTCGGGCTACCTGGCGATCCAGCAGACCCGGCCGCAGACCATGGCGTACGCGCTCGCCGACTCGCCGGTGTTCCAGCTCGGCTGGGTCGCGGAGAAGTTCCACGACTGGACCGACGTCGGGATCGACCGCGACCTCGTGCTGACGCACGCGACGATCTCCTGGTTCACCGGCGCCGGTGGCGGTGCCGCGCACGTCCTCTACGACCAGGCGCACTCCTCCGACTGGGGCGTTCCGGCCCAGGTGCCGCACGGCTTCTCGGTCTTCGGCGCCGACGAGACCGTCCGCAGGCTGGTACCGGCGCCCGAGGGTGCGTCCTGGCAGGAGCACGAGCGCGGGCAGCACTTCCCGGCGATGGAGGTTCCGGACGTGCTGGCCGCGGACCTCCGCGGCTTCTTCGGCTCCCTGGGCTGAGCGGGGAACACGACGAGGAGGCCCGGCGCACCTGCGCCGGGCCTCGTGCGCTGCGCCGGGCCTCCTCGTCTCCCCCACTTCCGGGGGGCAGCTCCGCATGGAGGCCGCCCGCCGGGCGGGTCGCGGGTTCGTCGCCACCCCCGAGGCGACGAACCCGCTGACCCGCTGTCTTCAGTTGCCCCCCGCCGGCGCTCCCCCTGCGCCGACACCAGGACAGAGCACGGTCCCACCTCCCTGATACATCGGGTTTCGGGCACGGCGTTGGTATCAGTGGCCGCGCCCCGGCGATCCGTCTGGTGTCACCGGCCCGGAGGTCGCCATGCACTCGTCCACGTCCAGCCCGCCGATGCTCGCGGTCGGACGCGGGGTCGCCGAGCGGCCGCGCCCGAGGACGCCGTACCTGCGCCTCGACGTGGCGGTGGCCGTGGACCGCTACCGGTCGCTCAGGGCACTCATCGGGGCAGCGGTGCACTACGCCGTCAAGGCGAACCCGCACCCCGACCTGCTGGGGGCTCTCGCGGGCGAGGGCTGCTGCTTCGACGTCGCCAGCCCGCACGAGGTCGCCGGTGCGCTGGCGGCAGGGGCGCGACCCGACCAGCTCCTCTACTCCAACCCGGTCAAGAGCCGCCACGACATCGCGTGCGCGTACGCCGACGGGATCCGGCTGTTCGTCGTGGACTCCCTGGCGGAGGTCCGGAAGGTGGCCGCGGTCGCTCCGGGCAGCGAGGTCCTGTGCCGGATGCTGACCTCGGGGGACGGCTCGGACTGGCCGCTCTCCCGCAAGTTCGGCTGCGCGGCCACCGAGTGCGCCGAGATCCTCCGGGCGGCTGCCGGACTGGGCCTGCGACCCGCCGGCGTCAGCTTCCACGTCGGCAGCCAGCAGCGCCGGCCCGACGCCTGGGCCGAGCCGATCGCGGCCGCCGGCGGGGTCTTCGCCGAGCTGCACGCAGTCGGTCTGCAGCCGTGGCTGCTCGACCTCGGCGGCGGGTTCCCGGCCGACCTGGAGGAGGGGCACCCGCCGCTCGAGGAGTACGGCGCCGCGATCGACGCTGCCCTCGCGACGACGTTCGGGGGCCGACGACCGCGGCTGGTGATCGAGCCCGGGCGCGGCGTCGTCGCCGACGCCGGCACCCTCGTCGCGACGGTCGTCGCGGTCCTCGACCGCGGCGGCACCCGGTGGGTCTACCTCGACGCCGGCGTCTTCACCGGCCTCGTCGAGACCCTCGAGGAGGCGATCCGCTACCGCATCACCACGACCGTGGGCGGGCCGGTGGGACCCGCCGTGCTCGCCGGGCCGACGTGCGACAGCGCGGACGTGCTCTACCAGCGGAACCCGGTGCTCCTGACGCTCGCCCTGGCCGAGGGCGACCTGGTCGAGCTGCACGCGTGCGGCGCCTACACGACCTGCTACTCGACGGTGGGGTTCAACGGCTTCGAGCCGCTCCGCACCGAGCTGGTGGGGTGACCATGACCCCCGCCGCCCGGCGCGCCGTTGGATCGCACGCCCTGGCCTCGATCGGGATGTCCCTGCCGTGGCCGTTGCTCCTCGTCCTGGTGTGGGAGGCCACCCACGACGAGGCGCTGCTCGGACTCACCGGCGCCGCCCGGATGCTGCCGTACGTCGCCGTGTCCTGGGCCGCCGGCCGGCTCGCCGACCGGTGCTCGCGGCACCGGCTGGTCCGGCTCACCCTGTGGATCCGCGCGGCCCTGCTCGTGGTGGTGGCGGTGGCGGTGGCGACCGACCGGCTGCTCGTCGCCGTGCTCGCCGCCACGGCGTGCATCGCGGCGGCGACGCCCGCCTATCCCGCCCTCGGCGCGGGCATGCCACGCCTGGCCGGGACCGGGAGCCACCGGGCCACCGAGCTCCTCGTGACCGCCGAGGTCACCTCGTTCGTCGTCGGCCCGGCGATCGGCGGCCTGATGCTCGCGCCCGCGGCCCGGCCGTTCGTGCCCGTCCTGTCCGCGGCCCTGGTGCTGGCGGCGGTGGTGGTGTTCCGGGGAATCGAGATGCCGGCCCCGACCCGCTCCGGCTCCCACGGCTCCGCGCTCGGAGTGGTGCGGACCATGGCGCGGAGCGGGCCGCTCGTCCATGCCCTGCTCGTCATCTGCACCGTCAGCGTGGTGTGCTCGGCCGCCTCGCTGGTCCTGCTCCCGCTGGCCGAGGAGGTCTGGGGGCAGGGCGAGACGGGCTTCGGCATCGCGACCGCGGCCTTCGGCTTCGGCGGGCTCGCGGGGCCGCTGATGGCGCGCCTCGGTCGCGGCGCGGCCGGCAACGCGGCGTGGAGCCTGGGCTGCGTCGGCGTACCGCTGGTCCTGGTGGCGGTCAGCCCGGGCCTGGCCTGGGCCCTGGTGCCGCTCACGCTCGTGGGTGCGGCGGCCGTGCAGGTCGAGGCGCTCGCGACCGAGACGTTCCAGCACGCCACCCCCGACCGCTACCGCGCGAGCGTGCTCGGCATCGGCGACACGGCCATCGTCGCGGCCGCCCTGGTGGGCTCCCTGGTGGGGCCGGTCGCGGCCTCCGCCCTCGGTGCCCGGGGGCTGACCGCGCTGCTGGGTGTCCTCGCCGCGCTCCTGGTCCTGGACGCCCGGCGGATGACGGTGCCGGCGCGGACCGGGATCGCGGTCGGGAAGTCCCCGGCACCGCAGCCGGTCAGGTCCTGAGCCTGCGCCTCGCCCGGCCGGTCGGCCCGTGGTCGCCGCGGTCGCGGAGCCGTGGCGTCACTATGCTGTCCCACTGGCGGCGCAGGGAGGTGGGGCGTGAGGGACGACGAGGCGAGTCCCGTTCCGCTGCTCGTCGCCGCGGCCGCGGCCGGGGAGGCGGCGGCCTGGCACGAGCTGGTCGCCCGCTACACGGCGCTCGTCCTCTCCGTCGTACGCCGGCACCGGCTCCGCGACGACGACGCGGAGGACGTCGTGCAGACCGTGTGGCTGCGCCTGGTCGAGCACCTCGACGAGCTCCGCGAGCCGGCGGCGCTGCCGGGCTGGATCGGCACCACGGCCCGCAACGAGTGCCTGCGCGTGATCCGCGCCCGGCGGGTGGTGCCGTCCGCCGACCCCTTCGAGCACCCGGCCGCCGCGGGCGCCGACGTGGGGGAGGAGACCTTCGACGCCACGCTGCTGGATGCCGAGCGGCACGAGGCGTTGCTGTCGGCCATGGCCGAGCTGCCCGACCGGCAGCGTGCGCTGCTGGCGCTGCTGATCGAGGACCCGCCGGTGCCCTACGAGGAGGTCAGCGCACGGCTCGGGATCCCCGTGGGCAGCATCGGACCGACCCGGGCGCGGGCGCTCGCCAGGCTCCGTGCCCACCCGGCGGTGAGCGCCCTGCTCGACGGCTGACGGGAGCGGTCAGCCGGCCCCGACGCAGACGAACGCCGCGGCCGTCGCCCGCTCCTCACCGGTCGAGCCGCGCGCCCCTGCCTGCGCGTCCGCGAGGGCAGCGGCCGGCGAGGTACCGGTGGCCACGGCGCGGTGGAACGCCTCCATGAGCGGCACCGTCGCGGCGTCCGAGACCTGGACGACGGGCGCGACGACGGTCGCGGTGCCGGCCGCGAGGAGGGCGGCGCCGAAGCCGAGCACCTCCTGTCCGGCGACCGCCTGGGCCCGGCCGGCGTTGCACGCGGACAGCACGACGTGGCGGGGGGCGGCGGCCAGGCCCTCGAGGTCGTAGACCGTGAGCGGACCGTCGGCGAGCGCGACCGAGGAGAACAGCGGGTTGTCGGCCCGCACCCGACCGTGGGCGGCGAGGTGCAGACGCTGCGCACCGTCGACGTGTCGGAGCACCTCCTCGCTGGCTGCGGCGTCGTCCACGAGCAGCGACGAGCCGGGGTGGAGCGCGGCCACCCGCTCCGCCTCCTCCCGGGCACCGGGCAGTCCCGGACCGGCGACCGCGATGGTGGGACCGACCCCGTGCTGGGCGCTCCGCTGCGCCCGCTGCCACAGGGCCGCAGACGGGCTGACGGTCACCGCCCGGCCGACGCAGCTCGGCAGCGTCGACCACACCACGGACTGCAGGGCCGGGCTCGGCACCACGACGAGCGCCCGGTCGCCCACGGCGCCGAGCAGCGGGCGGACCAGCAGCGCGTCGAGGGTCTCGCCGGCGCGGTCCAGCACGGCCGTCGCCGCCGCCGTCCCGCCCCGGGCCCCCCGACCGGGGCGGGCGAGCCGGTTCAGCGCGAACGGCACGTGGGTCATCGCCCGGGGCACCTCGTCGGCGTCGGCGAGGGGGTGGAGCCGGGTCCGCCCCTCCACCACCGTGACCGCGAGGAGCGCACCGCCGACCTCCACGAACTCGACGAGCGCCGCCTCGCCCAGCGCCGCCGCGAGGTCGTCCAGCGGTCGGGCCGGGCCGGACGCCGTACCGCTGCGGCCACTCGCCGTCCGCCACCGGTCGCGCACGCGGCGCTCGAGAGCCACCTGCCGGTGCACCAGCCGGGCGTCGTCCGTGCCGTCGTGGCGGGCCTCGTCGATCTGCGCCATCGTCGACCGCAGCTCGGCGAGGTCGCGCGAGAGCTCGGGGTCCTCGGGCGGCCTCGCCGGCCGTACCCGCAGCGCGCTGGCGCGGTCGCGCTCGGCCCACTCCAGGACGCGGCGGGGGTGCCCGTCCTCGAGCGCCATCTGCAGTCCCCACCGCGCGAGGGCGCCCCGGTGGGCGCTGACGTGGGCGCGGAGCTCGGTGGCCCCGAGCGTGGCCTGGTGCTCGTCGACGATGCGGGCGCCGGCCCGCAGCGCGGCCAGGGCCGCGGGTCGCCGACCCTCGGCGCGGCGGAGAAGCGCCTCGGCCAGCCAGGCGCGGGCGCGCACCTCGGCCGGGCCGGTCGAGCGGGCGCTGCTGGCGGCGGCGAGGTAGCGGTGCGCGCTGGCCCGCCGGCCCTGGTCCAGGGCGAGCCGGCCCGCGAGCACCAGCGCCTCGAACCCGGGGACGGTCCAGCCCGCGTCCTGCAGCTCCCGGGCCGCCCGCGCGACGCGCGCCGGGTCGACCGCGGCCGGCTCGTCGGCCAGGTCGGCCTGGAGGCGCGCGTACCGCGCGAGCACGACGGCGCTGGCACGACCGCGGCGACGGAACCCGGCGAGGGCCTCGTCCGCGGCCTCCCGCGCGGTGGCGTGGTCGCCCTGCACGAGGGCCACCGTGGAGAGCAGCAGCAGCGCCTCGGGCACGTGCACGTCGCGACCCTGCTCGGCGTACGCCGCCACCGCGGCCTCCGCCGTCGCCCGGGCCTCGGCGAGCAGCCTGACCCCCAGCAGCACCTTGGCCCGGTCCACGAACAGCGACGGCTCGAGGAGGCCGAACTCCCGGTACCGCACCTCGGCGTCGTTGAAGTGCCGCAGCGCGGAGGGGACGTCGCCGCGGGTGGCCGCGAGGCAGCCGAGGTTCTGCTCCGCGTAGGCGCCGGGCAGCTCGAGCCCGCGCTCGTCGCACCAGTGCCGGGCCTCCTCGAGGTCGGTCCGGGCGGCCCGGAACGCCCGGCGCTCTACGTGGATCAGGCTGCGGTTGGACAGCGCCCGCGCGGCCCATTCGGCGTCGGACTCGGCACGCAGGACCGGCAGCGACTGCCGGAGCACCGCGAGCGCCTGGTCGTACCGGCCCAGCTCCTGCAGGATCGCGGCGTGCTGGACGCCGGCACGGGCGCCGTGCAGCCCGACCAGGTCAGCGCGCGCCGCGCGGATGGTGCGGGAGGCCTGCCCCGGGAGCCCGCGCAGGACCAGCGCCGACGCCAGGCTCATCCGCGCCTCGCCGAGGCGCTGACCCGAGTCCGCGCGTCGCGCCGCGGTGACGGCCCGGCGGAGGTGCTCCACCGAGGTCTCGAGCTCGCCCAGGTTCATCGCGGCGACACCGAGCGCGCGCTCGGCCGCGCTGACCGTGTCCCAGGCGCGGGCGGACCGGGCACGGTCGACGACCCCGGCGCCCAGCCGACGGGCCGCGGCCGGGTCCAGGGCGGCCAGGCGCAGCGCCTCCTCGGCCGTGCTCGCCAGCATCCCGGGCGCGGCAGGCCCGGGTGCCTCGGCGAGGGGCAGCTGGGGCACCTGCCGACAGTGGCCGCTGGGCGAGCAGGGTGTCAATGGAGGGTGTCATCGGAGCCCGCTGGCCATATCGTGGGCCGTGGCGGGCACGCTCCGCCGGCGTTGGTCATCTGTGAGGGGAGATGTCATCGATGCACGAGGCGGACGGGAGCGCCGGCGGCGCGTCGGACCCGGTGGACCTGGTCGTGGCCGTGGAGCACACCGACGAGGTCGTCCGGATGCTCAGGGACTTCGAGGTGGGGGACGCGGACGTCGAGCGGAGCTCGGCGCTCGGGCTCTCGCTGGTCCGGGTGCCGGCCGCGGACGCCGCGGCGGCGAGGTTCTCCGCGGAGGTCGCCGAGCAGGTGGGGACCCGGCTGGCGGGCTCCGGACACGGTGAGCCCACGCACCTGGACCGGCTCCTGACCGGTCTGCGCGTCGGCTTCGCCGCGACGTACAACGGTTGGGCGCCCACCATGGGCAAGAACCGCCTCCTCGGCGGGGTCGTGGGAGGCGGCAAGATCTCGCACGGCGGGGCGCTCGCGCCCGCCGCCAGTGACCGGCAACTCGCGGTCCGTGAGGCCCGCCCCGGCCGCGGTGTCCGGGTCGGCGTGCTCGACACCGCGATCCGCGCCCATCCGTGGCTGGCGGGCGGCTGGGTGGCCGCGCCCGGTGACGTCCGGCCGGACGGCGACGCGCCTGCTGCCGCCGGGCACGCCACCTTCGTCGCCGGCCTGGTGCTCCAGGAGGCGCCCGGCTGCGTGGTCGCGGCACGGCAGGTCCTCGCCGACGACGGGAGCGCGGACTCCTGGAGCGTCGCTCGCGAGATCGTTGCGCACGGCCAGGACGGCCTCGACGTGCTCAACCTCTCGCTCTTCTGCCACACCGAGGACGGTGAGGCGCCACTGGTGCTGGCGCGGGCGATCGACCGGCTCCCCTCGGAGACCGTGGTAGTCGCGGCGGCCGGCAACTACGGCAAGGAAGGCACGCTCGACGGACCGGACCGCCCGGCGTGGCCCGCCGCCCTCGACGGGGTGATCGCGGTGGGCGCGACCGACGACGCCGGGAAGACGGCGCCGTTCTCGCCCGCCGGGGTGCCGTGGGTCGACGCGCTCGCCCCGGGGGTGAACCGGGTCAGCACCTACCTGGACGGGACCGTGACGTTCGACAAGGGCGATCCCCTGAGGTTCGAGGGCCTCGCGAGCTGGAGCGGTACGTCGTTCGCCGCCGCGTCGGTCAGCGGCGCCATCGCGGCCCGGACGGTGCCGGGACGCGTGAGTGCTCGCCGGGCCTGGGAGATGATGCGCGAGGAGTCCGAGCGACCTGCCGTGGTGCGGCTGCGGAGCTGACGGGCGTCAGACCTGCACCCAGTCGGTGAGCACGGCGTGGTCTCCGGTCACGCACCGCAGCCGGACCGGCCCGCGCCGGGGCCCGCCGAAGTGGAACAGCCCCAGGGCGTCCGCCTGCACCGTGGCGAGCTCGCCGCCCGGGCCGAGGAGCATCACCGTGCCACGGGATGGCGGGACCAGCTGGCCCACCAGGCCGTCGGGCGTGTGCTCGAGCTCGACCGCGAGGCCCTCGCCCTCGAACACCAGCTGCCGGGAGGCGGTCCCGGCGTCGCGCACCAGCACGGCGTCGTCGGCCAGGGAGTCGTAGGTGAGCGCGGCCAGCTCGGCGTCCACGGTGCGCCACGAGTACGCCGCGTCGGCGGCCGCCGCCATCGTGTCGGTCGGCTCGCCTGCCTGCCGGGTCGCCTCCGCGAGCGCCGCGAGCAGCGCGTCGTCGTCGCGCCAGTGTCGGTCGTCCATCGAGGCGCCACCTCCGTCCTTCGAGCACGTCCTGCGCGGCCGTCCGAGGGCGGCGATCGGGGGGAGGAACTCTCCGGCAGGAGCCCCGCTACCTGACAGAGTAGTTCGACCGCGCCCTGATACCGCCGCCCCTCAGTTTTCCTCGGCGGCCTTCTGCCCGGTCGCGTGGACGACGAAGCGCGCGGACGCCTCGGGCCGGTGGTGGCCGCCCGCGAGCGCCAGCACGACCTCGTGGTCACCCGCAGCAGGCATCTCGTCGAGCCACACCTCGCGTCCCGTCCCGACCTCGACGCCGTCGAGCACCCAGAGCAGGTCGTCGTCCGCGGCCGGGTGACCGTCGGCGGTGGTCGCCCAGCCCCAGAGGCGCATGTCGCGGTCGGAGCGCAGCTGGGCGCCGTCCGGGGGGAAGACGACGGCCACCTGGCCGGACACCTCCTCGACGGCCGCGGCCACGGGCTCGCTGACCACCGTGTGGAACCCGTCCGAGACGACCGCCTGGACGAGCACCTGTCGACCCCTCAGCCGCGCGACCGGCACCGACGCCTCGCTCGCGGTGCCGGGCAGCGCGATCAGCGACCAGGTCCGACCGTCGTCGACGCTGCCGCGGAGGCCGACCCGGGTGTCGTCCTCGGCGTCGAGCGACCACCGGACGTGGAGCTGGTCGTCCCGCACCTCGACACCGAGGTCCGCGACGACCGGGCGGCTGCCCGCGCGGCGTTCCCAGAGGACCTCGTCCCCGCGGACCAGCCGGATCACCTCGGCGTCGTCGTGGTCCTCGGCGTACGCCTCGACGGCGCCCGTCCACCCGGTGCTGCTGCGGGGGACGTCGGGCCGCGGTCCCGACCCGCACCCGCCGCAGCCGCCGCACCCACCGGGCGAGTCGCCGCACGCGAGCTCGACGACGCCGCCGACCGCACCCCGGCTCAGCACCCGGCCGGACGCGTCGAGCAGCTCCAGCGCCAGGTCGTCGAACGCGGCGAAGGGCCCGCCCGCGGCCATCTCCAGCCGCACCAGCGTGTCGACCCGGACGTCCTCCCGGGACAGCTGTCCCGCCACCGCGACCAGCCGCACCAGGGCCGGGTTCACGACCTGGTCGACCCCGTGCGACCACGGCGGCGGGTCCGGCGGGAACGGCGTGGTGTACTCACCGACCTCCTCCCACACCGGCGGCCGGTCCTCGGGGTCACGCACCCACTCCGGGTGCAGCCGGGCGTGCCCGAGCAGCTTCTTGTACTGGTAGAGCGACGGCCACCGCGGGCGGCAGTAGGACATGGTGTCCCGCGCGGTCCGGGGCCGGGCCACGGCGCCGGTGTTGACGTCCAGGCCGTACTCGCCGATCGAGGCCATCTTGCTCGTCTCGCTGTCGTAGTCCTCGTACGCCGGGTAGTCGGGGTCGCCGGACACGCCGGCGCCGAGGCCGCAGGGTGCGTGCGGGAAGCCGCACAGGTGGCCCAGCTCGTGGGCCATGCCGTCCGTGTCGTTCACGAAGCCCGTCGCCACCGGGCCGTTGCGTGCGCCGCAGCCGCCGGCCCCGCCCACGGGGATCCCGTTGGGCAGCAGGCCGAAGTACATGACGTCCTCGCGCCGGCCGTCCAGGAACCAGCCGAACTTCAGCCACCCGATCAGGTCCGACCAGCTCTTCGGGCACTGCAGCTGGTTGGTCGTGGGGTTGACCGTGATCGCGCCGGTGAGCGGGGTGCTCCACAGCGTGGGTCCGAGGATCGACAGCTCCGGCGTCCGCGACACCGGCCAGGTGAGCAGGGTGAACGCGGCGGTCGACACGAGGTCGGCCATGGTGGGCGCCGGCAGGTGGATCGTGGCGCCAGAGGCGTCGGGGCCGTCGTACTGGATCGCGAAGGCGCGCAGCCTGAGGGTCTGGCGCTGGGTCGCCCAGACCTCGGCGTGGTCCTCGGCGCGGAGGACGCGGCCGCCGGACCAGGCGTTGACCTTGATCCGGATCCCGCCGTGCATCTGCTCGGCGGGGATCACGAAGTTGAGTGAGTGGGCCGTGTCCGAGCGCTCGTCCTCGTAGGAGCGGGTCGGGTCCACGTCGATCATGCCGCTGCCGCGGGGCGTCAGCTCCAGGGAGTCGACCCAGACGCCGAACCGCCGTCGCTGCAGGACGGCGCTGCCCCGGACCACCGCCACCGGGAACAGGGCGTGGACGTAGACCCTGACCCACGCGGCCTTGTCGGACACCAGGGTGACGGAGTTGTCGCGGCCGCGGTCCCGCCAGTCCGTGAGGTGCCGGTCGGCCCGGGAGTACTGGATGGCCTGGGTGACCTCGATCCCGTCGACCCAGAAGGCCTGGAGCCGCAGCCTGTCCAGCGCGAACCGGCTGATCTGCTCGAAGATGTTGATGGTCATCCGACGTCTCCCGACCCCGAGACCCTGGCGGTTGGGTGCTGGATCCAGTGAACGCACAGCGGCGCCCGGCGGGCAAGGGCACGCGGACGGACCTACCCGCCGTCGTGGGGCTTGCGGACGACCAGCCGCTCGTCGTCCACCTCCACCACCGTCATCTCCCGCGGCACGCCCTGGGCCGCACCCTCGCTCAGGATGATCGTGTCGTCGTCGAGCTCCCAGCTGCCGGCGGCCTCCTCGGGGACGTCGGCGGCGCCCAGACCGGTCTCGGCGAACGTCCCGTCCTCGCGGAGCTCGAAGGCGACCCGCCCGCGGGACGGCGGCAGGTCGGTGCCGGCGGGGCGGAAGACCATCTCGTCCTGGGTGTCCTCCTCGCGGACGTGCACCCAGCGCCCGCACACCTGGTCTCTCCGCACGGGCTAGGCCCCGGCGAACGACTTGCGCGGACCGGCGAGGCAGGCGCTCATCCGGGCGACCTGCCCGGCGGTGAACATGAACATCCCGGCGTCGTCCGTGTAGTCCATGTAGTTGACGAACATGTCGCCGTGCGGGCCGTTGCTGCAGCTGATCGAGGGGAACGTCGGCGTACCGGTGTTGGGTCCCTCGCAGTTCGGCGTGTCCGGCACCTTGTCGCCGCCGCTGCAGTCGAGGGTGTCACCCCAGATGTGGCGCAGGTTGAGCCAGTGCCCCACCTCGTGGGTCAGCGTGCGGCCGAGGTCGAACGGCGCCTCCGCGGTGCCCTCGGTCCCGAACGCGGTGTTGAGGATCACCACGCCGTCGGTCGCCTTGGGGCCGCCCGGGAACTGGGCGTAGCCGAGCAGCCCGCCGCCGAGCGTGCACACCCAGATGTTGAGGTACGTGTCGGTCGGCCAGGCGGGCGACCCGCCCTGGCTCGCCCGCTTCACCGCGTCCCCCGGGCCGAACGAGGCCCGGTCGGTCGGCACGCGCACGATCCCGTCGGTGCGCTTGCCGTCGGGGTCGCGCGTGGCGAGCCTGAACCGGATCTTCGGGTCCGCCACGAGCCCCTGCCAGGGAGCGGGCACCTTCGACACGTCTGGGTTGGTGGCGCGGAAGTCGTGGTTGAGCGCGGTCAACTGGCTCACCACCTGGGCCTTGCTGATGTTCTCCTTCGGCTTCTTGTGGACCACGTGCACCACGGTCGGGATGGTGACCAGCCGCCGGGCGACCCGGTCGGCCTCCCCGGTGGTGACGGCGCGGGCGGTGAACTCCTCGGCCCGCTGCTGGTTGGTCCGGAACGACGGCTGCTCCTCCAGCAGCCGCTCGAACTCCTGCATGGCCGCGCACTGACGGCGCCGTCGAGCCATGGCCTACCTCCCCGTCGTGCTGGGACGGCGGTGCCGCTGGGGCGCCGGCTCGTCCCCTCCGATCGAGGTTCCTCGGCGGCCCGGGGCCTGTCAAGGACGCGCTGCCGTCCTCGTGACACGTCTCTTCTCCACAGATTGCCCGGCACCCGTGGATCGGGAAGGTAAAGACGCCTAGGTTGCGAGGAGGACCTCAACTCGGGACGGGGGACCCATGCCTGCGGTCGACGCCCACGCGGAGCTGGTGGAGAGCCTCGACGAGCGTGTGCGCGACCGGGTGCGTCGCGAGGGGGTCGACCCGCAGCGTGACGCGGTTCTGGTGCGGCGGATCGCCGAGGGCGTCGTCCGCGACCACGACCAGCGGTCGCTGACCGGCTCGGTCGCGCCGGTGGCCGACATCGACTCGGTGGTCGGCGAGCTGGTCGCGCGAGTCTCGGGGTTCGGGTCGCTGCAGCCGTTCCTCGACGACCCGGCCGTGGAGGAGATCTGGGTCAACGACCCGAGCCGGGTGGCGAGCATGCTGAAATCACCCTCCTCCCCTGCACCCCCACTTAGCGTTGTCGCAGGTCAAACCACATGACCCGACGTGTACCTTGGCTTAGGCGTGCAGGTCATCCCCCGAGTCGGTGCTAAGCGGGGGTCCACCCTGTTTGTGTCACGGTTGTGTCATAGCGACCCGGGGGGAGGCAGGAGTCGCTTGAACCGCATGCGCACCTGCCAGTAACCGTGCCCGTTGTCGACCCCACGGGCCATCAGATCGACCGCATTGCCGCCGTCGACACGACGAAGCCGGGCTTAGCCGCATGTGCCCTCGAGGACTGCGAGGGGCGAGTCACGCCGGGCGTGCTCCTCCGTTATCGACGACGAGCGCGATTGCGACCTGGCCCGTCGGCGCGTGGTCTCGCAACGGGCACAGTCACCACAAGCACACCGAACGATGACCTGACGGGTGCACGTGTCGAACGCCCGAATTTGTCGGTCTTGACGGGCAGGATGAGACACGAACCGGAACCGAAGGAAGTAATGACCCTCACTCAGAAGGATCTCGAAGCCCGACTCTGGGCCGCCGCCAACGCGTTGCGTGGCCCTGTCGACCCGGCAGACTTCAAGACCTACGTCTTCCCGATGCTCTTCTGGAAGTGGATCAGCGACACCTGGGCCTACGAGCGCGCCGAGGCCGTCGAGGAGTACGGCGACGAACTCACCGACGAGATCGAGGCTGACTTCCACCGCTTCGAGATGCCCAAGGGCACCCAATGGTCCGAAGTCACGACGAAGGTGACCAACCTCGGCGCGGAGATCGCCAAGGCGTTCCAGCGGATCGAGAAGGCAAACCCCCGCTCGCTCGCGGGCGTCTTCGGTGACGCATCGTGGGGCAATCAGGAGCGCATCCCGGAGTCGGCCCTGCTCGGGCTGATCAACGCGTTCAACGAGATCCGTCTCGAACCTTCGACCGTCAGTCACGACCTGCTCGGTGCCGGGTACGAGTACCTGCTGAAGAACTTCGCCGACGAGTCCGGCAAGAAGGCCGGGGAGTTCTTCACGCCGCGCGAGGTCGTCAACCTGATCGTCGGGGTGCTCGACCCAGCGCCCGGCGAGTCCGTGTATGACCCAACGTGCGGCTCAGGCGGGATGCTGGTCGCGACCATCAACCAGGTCCGTGAGCAGGGCAAGGACCACCGCACTCTGCGCGTGTACGGCCAGGAGATCAACCTGACCACCTCCTCGATCGCGAGGATGAACCTCTTCCTCCACGAGATCGAGGACTTCGACATCAAGCGGGGCGACACGCTCCGGGCCCCTGCCTTCAAGGAGCCGAACGGCGGCATGCGCCAGTTCGACGCCGTGATCGCCAACCCGCCGTTCTCGCTGTCCGACTGGGGAGCCGACCGGTGGCCCGCCGACCCGCGCGCGTTTTGCGGCGTGCCTCCGGCGAAGAACGGTGACTACGCGTTCATCCAGCACATGATCTCGTCGATGAAGCCGGGCTCGGGCCGCGTGGGCGTCGTCATGCCGCACGGCGTGCTGTTCCGCGGCGGCGCTGAGGCCCGCATCCGTGAGTGCCTCATCGAGAAGGACCTTCTCGACGCGGTCATCGGCCTTCCGCCGAACCTCTTCTACTCCACGACGATCCCCGCTTGCATCCTCGTCTTCCGCGACCAGAAGCGGGAGGAGCGCCGCAACCACGTTCTCTTCGTCGACGGTTCGGCGCGCTTCGTCAAGGGCAAGAACCAGAACCGGATGGGCGACGAGGACGTCAAGGTGCTCGTCGACGCGTTCGAGACAGGCGATGATCCCGACGGCGAAGGCGGCACCAACGTCCGGCTCGTGCCGTTCGACGAGATCAAGACCAATGGCTTCGACCTCAACATCGGTCGCTACATCAAGGTCGCTGCTGAGGAGACCGCCGATCTGGGTACCGCGCTGATCGCCTACGCCGACGCTCGGCAGAGGCGCATCGAGGCCGAGGCGGAGATGTTCAAGCGCCTGACCGCTGCGGGTATCGACCTGAGCATGTTCGAGGTGCCCAGTGAGTGAGTGGGTGGTGAAGCGACTCGACGAAGTCGCTGACCGAGTCGCTGTGAAGAACGCCGCCGGTTATCAGCGTGTCCTCACCGTCGCCGCCGGTCAGGGGTTGGTCGACCAGGAGACGTACTTCAACAAGCGCGTCGCGAGCGCCAACCTGAGTGGCTACTGGGTAGTCCAGCCCGGTGACTTCGTCTACAACAAGAGCACGTCTTTGGACGCCCCGTGGGGGGTGGTGGCGAGGTGGGACGGCGACGAGCCAGCAGTGGTCACGACCTTGTACATCGTGTTTCGCCCACGCCCGGGCATCGAGGCGGACTACCTATTGCGGGCGTGCAACGGCGCCTTCTTCTTCGACTCGCTAAGAGGAACGTTGCGCGAAGGTGCTCGGGCTCATGGATTGCTGAACGTCCGACTGGGAGAGTTCTTTGGGGCGAAAGTCGCCCTCCCGCCAGTCGCCGACCAGCGCCGCATCGTCGACGTGATGACTGCGGTGGACGCGCAGATCGACGCTCTGGAGGAAGAGGCTGAACGCCTTCACGTCGTCACCCGCCTGCGACGCGCAGGACTTGTCAACGATGACACGGTTGACGAAGTCCGCGCCGAGGAAGCCTTCGACTTCTCGGCCGGAGTCCGCCGCACCCCCGATCGAGCATCCGGACCGCACATGACGCCCTATCTGCGGTCGGCCAATGTCGGATACGGGATTCTCAATCTCTCGGACGTGCTGCTGATGAACTATGAGCCACACGAGCGCGAGAAATTTGGGCTCCGATATGGCGATGTCCTCGTGTCCGAGGGCAGCGCGAGCGCCAAAGCAGTGGGCATGCCAGCGATGTGGAGAAATGACCTGCCGCCGCCCGTTTGCTTCCAGATGACGCTGCTCCGCCTGCGGGCAATCGGGGGCGTCTGTGTCCCCGACTTCGCCTTCCAGTGGTGTATGTGGGCGTACGAATCCGGCCGATTCCTTGACGTCGCCGGAGGCACGAGCATTAAGCACATCAGTGCCAAGAGGTCGAGCAAAATGCCAGTCCGACTTCCACCAGTCGAGCGCCAGCGTGAGGTCGCCGAGGAACTCAATGCACTGGACGCTGAGTTGGACTCGGCCCGCGCTGAACTTGGTCACCTACGCACGTTCCGGTCACGGTTCCTGTCGTCCTTGTTGAATCGAGAGTTCGAGATCCCGGAGTCTTACGACGAGATGTTGGAGACTGCCTCATGACCGCTCTCGGGAAGTCCGTGCGACTGTTCCTCGCCGACGGCACTCCTGGTGGTCTCATCACCGCCGAGATCATGAACTGGACTGGCCACGTGATCGCCGCGCCGCGCTCCGATCTGGCGACTCTGTTGAAGCGGGCTGAGGTCACGCGGACCGGCATCTACCTGCTGCTCGGCGACGACCCGGACTCACCAGGTCGTTCGCGCGTCTACGTCGGCGAAGGCGACGACGTGTCGAAGCGACTGCGCAAGCACAGCGGCGAGAAGGACTTCTGGGACCGAGCCGTCGTACTGACGAGCAAGGACATGAATCTCACGAAGGCGCACGCTCGCTACTTGGAATCTCGCTTCATCACCCTCGCGACGCAGGCCAACCGAGCCACCCTCGACAACTCGACTGCGCCTGAGCCGATCCTTCTGCCCGAGGCGGACCGCTCCGACATGGAGTTCTTCATCGAGCAGGCGAAGATCGTGCTGCCCGTGCTCGGCATCAACCTCCTCCGCTCCACGAAGCCCGCTGCGACGGCAGCGCCAACCTCGCCGACCGAGTCGACGCTGTCGCCCGTCTTCACCTTGACGGTCAAAGGAGCAGACGCGACCGCTCAAGAAGTCGACGGCGAGTTCGTGGTTCGCGAAGGGTCCATGGCGCGCCCGGAGTGGACGGGCGAGGGCCGGAGTTACGAGAAGTTGCGACAGCAGTTGGAGGCGGATGGGACCTTGTCCCTACTGCCCGACGGGAGCGCCCGCACGTTCACCCGCGACGCCGTCTTCGCGAGCCCGAGCGCGGCATCCGCTGTCGTCCTTGGCCGCAACTCGAACGGGCGCCTGGAATGGCGCGTACGAGGGACCAAGACGACCTACGGTCAGTGGCAGGAGAGCCTGCTCGACGCGGTCGACCCGCCGGGCCGAAGCGAGGCGGTTTCGTGATGGGCTTCACCGAGACCTCCACCATCCAGACCTCCCTCATTGACTGGGCTGAGGATGCTGGCTGGGAGCACATCCCGGGCGCCAGACTCCCGGGCATCGACAGTCAGCGCGATGAGCACGACGTGCTGGTGGAGCCCTGGGTTCGTGAAACCCTGATCGTGCTGAATCCTGACCTCGACCCGGCCTTCGGTGGCAACGCGGCCGAGAACCTCGACCTGGTGCTGCACGAGATCAACCAGGCGATTCTGGATGCGCAGAACGGGCTCGTGGCGGCCAATGAGCGGGTCACGGTCATGCTGCGCGGTGACCACTCGTTCGTGACCGTCGACGGCAAGTACGTGCCGCGGCGGTTCATCGACTTTGACGAGCCGGATAGCAACCGTCTGGTTGTGTCCGATGAGGTGACGATTCGCGGTGGGGTCAAGCCGCGCCGGCTCGACGTCGTCTACTACGTCAACGGCATCCCGCTCGTTGTGGCGGAGACCAAGACCCCGGTGAAGCAGCAGGTCTCGTGGCTGAACGCCGCGAACGACATCTACGGCACCTACGAGGTCGAGTATCCGCAGTTCTTCGCGACTAACGTCTTCAACGTGGCGACCGAGGGCCTGGAGTTCCGGATGGCGCCCATCCGGGCGGAGCCGGACCCCGAGTCGGAGATCTGGGCTCCGTGGGGTGCGCTGGCCGACGAGCCGTCGAAGATGACCGGCCCCGCTCGTGTGGAGCGAGGCGCACGCCTGCTGTTACGTGCCGAGGTGATCTTGCCGATGATGCGCGACCTCGTGATGTACCGGCACGCGCGGGACGCAGCCGAGCAGGACCTGAAGTTCCTGCCCCGGTACCCGCAGTTCGAAGCCGTCGTGGACATCCACGGGAAGGTGGTCCGTGGGCGACCGGGCGGGCTGGTCTGGCACCACCAGGGGTCCGGCAAGACCGAACTGATGGCGTTCGCGGCCGCGCGCATCCTGCGAGACCCGAACGTGACAGAGAAGTTCGGGTCACCGCCGACCGTGATCGTGATCGCGGACCGCAAGGACCTGGTTCGGCAGACGGCCGAAGTGTTCGAGACCGCGGGCATGCCGAGGCTGGTTGTCGCGTCTAGCAAGCGGGATCTGTGGATGGTCTTGAGGCGGGACGAGCCCGCCGTGGTGATCACTACGGTGCACAAGTTCGCTGAGGCCGGGCACCTCAACGACCGCGACAACATCATCGTCCTCGTCGACGAGGCGCACCGCTCCCAAGAGGGCAAGTTCGGCAAGGCATGGCGAGCAGCAGTCCCGAACGCCAAGTTCTTCGGGGCCACCGGAACCGCCATCGAGGACAGTCAACGGTCCACGTTCGCGCTGTTCGGGGACCCGGAAGACCCCGACTTCATCATGAGCCGGTACACGCCGGAGCAGTCCATGGCCGACGGCTTCACCAAGCCCATTGTCGTGGAGGGCCGTTCGGTCGGTTTCGACCTCGACAAGGCCGACCTCGACGAGGCGTTCGACGAACTCGCGGATGCCGAGGACCTCGATGAGGATGAGAAGGCGTTCCTCTCGGGGAAGGCGTCGCACGTCGAGACAGTGCTGTCGAACCCACAGCGTGTGGCGGCAGTTTGCACCGACATCGTCGAGCACTACCTGAAGCACGTCGCCCCGCTCGGCCAGAAGGCACAGGTCGTGGCCTACAACCAGCGGCTCGTGGTCGCCTACGCAGAAGCGATCCGGTCCGAGTTGCAGCGACTCGGCGACGCAGCAGACATGCCCGGCACCGACGGCGGCCCGAGCAAAGCCCGCGAGGTCGCAGTCGTCATGCACGTCGCCGACGCCAAAGGCACGCCGGAGGCGCTGAAGAAGTACTTCCTGACCGAAGAGCAGGAAGAGGCATTGAAGCGGCGCTTCAAGAAGGTCGACGACCCGCTCTCGTTCGTTTTGGTCACAGCCAAGTGGATGACCGGCTTCAACGCCCCCATAGAAGGGGTGCTGTACCTCGACAAGCCGCTGAAGGCGGCCAACCTGTTCCAGACGATCACTCGGCCGAACCGTCCGTGGAAGAACCCGCTCACCGGACAGCGCAAGGCGTTCGGGCGCGTCGTCGACTACATCGGCCTAGCGAAGAGGATCGCCGAGGCTTTAGTCGGACCGCGTGCCGACACCGACGAACCCGACGAGGTCAACGTCGTCGACACCTCGCGGTTGGTCGGCAAGTTCATGGCTGACCTCACTCGGCTCGACGCGCTCTTCGCGGGCATCGACAAGACCGACACCGGGTTTGCGTCGCTCGCTGAGGCTCACGAGCGGATCAAGGAGGAAACCCCCGCGCAGGAGGAGTTCATCGAGGGTTTCGTGTCGATCCAGACGATCTGGGAGTTCCTCGACCCGAACCCGATGCTGGCCCCTTTCAGGGGGACGTACCTCTGGCTCGCCAAGGTGTACGAGTCGATCCGCCCCCGAGACGTGTCGAAGGCGTTCCTGTGGGAGCGGCTCGGCGCCAAGACCCAGGACCTCGTCCACGGGCACATGACGAACGTCAGCGTGAGGACTAACCCCACGAAGAACGTCACCCTCGATGCCGCCGGACTCGAACTGATCAAGCAGATCGCCGAGCAGTTGAAGATCCCGACGATCGACGATCCGGAGAAGAACCCGGGCGAGGTGTTCGGAGAGGTCCTAGACAGCATCGAGGCCCGCCTTAAGCGGCGACTCGCAGACACTGACAGCAAGGTCTACAAGAGCCTCGCCGAGCGCATCGAGAAGTTGCGTGAGCGAGCCATCTCCAGCGTTCAGGAGTCCCTCGACTTCCTGGAGCAGGCTCTGAGCATCGCCCAAGACGTCGTGGCTGCCGATCGCGCCGCAGAGGAGGGCAAACTCGAAGAGGCAGAGCGGCTGCTCGACCCCAACAAGGGTGCCCTCACCCAGATCGTCGAGCAGAACACCCCGCCTGGCTTGCACAAGATCGTGCCGGACATTGTCTGGGCGATCGACTCGATCGTCATCGAGGTTGCCTACACCGGATGGACCGAGAGCGACGCGGGCGACAAGAAGGTGCGCCGCGAACTCCGTACGGCGTTGAAGAACTACGGGCTCCCGGTGACGGGCGAGTTGTTCGAGAAGACCTACGAATACGTCAGAGAGCACTACTGATGGGCGGCTTGCAGGCTCTGAGGTCGCGAAGGGCGGAGCCGCCGCGGTGACTGCTTTGTGGGACCACCAAGTCAAGGCGATCGGGACACTTCGGGAATACCTCGGAAGGCAAGAACGAGGTGCCGCGTCTCTGGTGTCAATGCCGACGGGATCCGGTAAGTCCGCCGTCATCGGTAGCGTGCTCGCGGACCCGGGCGATGCACTGACGGGTCGTCCGGTACTCGTCCTCGCACCGTGGCGGACCCTGGCGAAGCAACTGCGCGCGGATGTACAGGAGCGCGTCTGGACCAACCTAGGCGTTCAGCGACCGGCGGGACTTCCGCGCGTCGTCGGGGTGCGTAGCGCGGCGGACTTTGTTCAGAGCGACCACGGGCCTGACGCTGAGCCGCTGATTCACGTCACGACAATGGCGATGGCTCTGGAGATCTACAAGAGGGTCGATCTCGACCCGACCGAGATGGGGTCGCTCTTTGCGAACTTCGCAGCGGTCGTCGTGGACGAATGTCACTACGAGCCCGCGCCGACCTGGTCCGAAGCGGTCCGTGCGACCGGGCTGCCCACCTGTCTGCTCACGGCGACGCCGTTCCGAAACGACAACCGTTTCTTCGACTTGGACGAGAAGGCCCGCTACCGCTACAGCCATGCCGACGCGGTCGAGGACAACGTGCTGCGGCAGCCTGTCTTCGAGCGGCTTGAACGAGGCGGCTCGGAGCGCGACTTCGTCGCAGGGCTCCTGAAGCGCCTCCGGCGGCTGTCGCCAGCGAAGGCCGACCGCGTCATCGTTCGATGCGGCAACCGCGCCTCGGTCGAGGCTGTGGTTGCCGCGCTACACAACGCGGGGGAGAAGGCCGTCGGGTTTCATGAGACGTTCGAGCACTCGGCTCGCGACCGCGGCCTGTGGCGATCAGTCCCCGCACCAGATGACCGGCCCGATGTCAGATTCTGGGTACATCAGCACAAGTTGACCGAGGGCTTCGATGACCCGTCAGTCGTCGTGCTGGCCGTCTACGACGGCTTCGGTAGCGACAGGGCACGGGTCCAACAGATCGGCAGGGTGCTCAGGAATCCGTCTCGAACGGACAACGCGAAGGCGTGGGTCCTTTCGCCTGACGACGAGATGCAGCGAGCATGGGAGCGCTACCTGACATTCGACGCGGGCGAGGCGCCGAGATCCATGGCGACCGATCCCGCTGGTGTGGAGGCGCTTCTCGCAGCACAGCCCGAAACCTTCTACTGGGAGCGCCTGTTCCGCGAACGGTTCGACCTCCACGACGAGTCGGCCTGGACGCACGTCAAGTACAGGCTCAGCGCATCTCTCCGCCTCCCGCACGAGACCCCGGATCTAGATGTGCTTGCCCAGATGGTCCGCACCGACCACGTCGCCCGGGATCAACGCGTCCTCAGTATCGGCGCTCCCAACGCTGACAGTCGCGTCATCCTCTACCTCTCCGTAGGAAACTCGCCGGTGCTACGAACCGGTGCGTTCGTTGAGATGACGCTCGGCTACACGGTCCTTCATTGGGACGGGACTCGGTTGTTCGTGTCCGACTCCGGCTCATCCGTACCCGAGTCTGTCCGAGCGTCGAGCACGCCAGTCGATGCCCGATCACTGGTGGGCCTGCTGCCCACGGGTTCCCGTATCTCCGACATCTCGCTCGCGAACAATGACCTGGGCCAGTGGAGCCTCAGGTCACGATCCCTCAGCGCCTTCGACCTGGGGCGCATCGCATCGGAGATTGGAGGGTCGACCTACGGTTACGCCACCGCAGAAGGACACCTCCAGATCGACGGCGACCGGGTTTCGCGCTACACCGGCGTGCGCAACGCGCGGGTGACCGATCGGCGCAAGTCAGAAGGCTCATTCGGCGATCTCTCCGATTGGTTCAAGGAGATCGGCTCAGCACTGGACGAGGGTCAGGCGCCCGCAGCGGCGATCGACCGCTACGCCACCCCGGTTACCCCGCCAGCCGATCCGAAGCCAGCCCACGTCCTGCTTGACGTTGACCCTGGCAACTTCGAGGGCATCGACGGCAAGAGCACGCTGCGGATCGACTCCTACGGCGAAGAGGTCAGCGACGACGGCACATTCCGCATCGTCCTCAACGAAGAAGCGGTCGCCGTCCACATCGCGTGGAACTCGACCACCAGACGGTTCGAACTGGGGTCAGCGGCGCGTGTTCCCTTCCGATCCGTCAGCGGATCCCGCGATGTCTTCTGGCAGGACGTGGTGCGCGAGCAGTCGATCCGAGTCGCGACCACCGGTGGCCTCGTCTACACGAACGGGAACTTCTGGTCGCTCGCGAGTCGCGATCGTGGGGCGGCCCTGGGATTGCTCTCCGTTCTCACTGAGCATGACGGCCTGGGCGCTGTGCTCAGTGAGAAGGGCCCCGTTGACGCTGCCGGGCGCTGGAGCCGAGAGACGGCGTTCGGGCTACTCGACCTCGACCTCCTCCCGGATGCGCTGGGCAGTGAGGCGACGATCCTATGCACCGACATGGGCACCGAGATCGCGGACTTCGTCGGCTTCAACGACTCCAAGGTGATCCTCGCCCACGCCAAGAGCAAGAAGGCAGACGAAGCATCCAGGATCTCCGCCTCGGCCCTCCACGAGGTCGTGTCGCAGGCGATCAAGAACATGAAGTACCTATCCGTCGGCAACACCGACGCGCCCTATACCGACACGTGGGCTCGGCGATGGAATGGAGGTCCACTGGGTACTGCCGACCGACTCAGACTTGGCCACCGATCAAGGCAGGGCTCGACCTACTGGAAGCGGGTCGACGCGGTTGTGCAATCGCACGCGACGGAGCGCGAGGTCTGGCTTGTGTTAGGTGCGTCACTCTCGAAGAAGGCCCTGACGGCCGAACTGAAGAAGGCCACACCGAAGCCGGTGGCCGTGCAGGTTCATGCGCTGCTGAACTCGGCCTGGTCGGCGGCGCAGCAGTGCGGTGTCAGGCTCCGGATCTACTGCTCGCCCTGAGCGGATCTGGGTGCTTCGTTTGTTGAGCGTGCCGTCTAGAAAGTCGCTGAGGCGCCTGACGTTGCCCTCAGGACGCGCTGCGCCCTCCTGGAGGACCACGGAGTGCCACAGGCTCCAGTAGGCGCACGCCACCGAGTCGGCCGGAAGTGTCGGAGGCGGTGGGCTGTAGGTCGCAGGAAGTGGCTCAGTCGCACTGGCACTGCCCGACCGGAGCCGCGGCGCGAGGCCAGCCGCTCCGCCCGCACCGCTTCGCGACTCTGCCGCCAGTTAATGGCTGTATTGCGAGTTTTGTGACACGTCTTACGCGCGCGCAAAGGCTGTTGACCTGCACTGTTACATCTATGTCCATACGCTAAACGCTGGTACACTTAGGTGTGAGGTTGGTCGCCTACCTGCGGGTGTCTACGGACCGGCAGGCCGAGGAAGGCCTAGGCCTCGAAATCCAACGGAACTCGATCGCGGCCTGGGCCAAGAGTCGTCGCGACTCGGTGGTTGAGTGGCATTCCGACGAGGGCGTCAGTGGAAGCAATGGACTGGACTCTCGCGAGGCCCTGCCCTTGGCGCTTGATCTGCTCAAGCATGGCGACGCCGATGGTCTGGTGGTGTACCGCCTGGACCGACTTGCGCGGGACCTCATCGTCCAAGAGACGCTCCTGGCTGAGGTCAAGCGTCTTGGAGCCTCAGTCTTCTCGACGGCGGAGAGCGAGAGTGCCTACCTGATCGACGATCCAGAGGACCCCTCTCGCCGGCTCATTCGTCAGGTCTTGGGTGCCGTTGCGGAGTACGAACGCAGCATGATCGCCCTGCGGTTGCGTGCCGGACGTCGCGCGAAGTCCTTGAAGGGTGGGTTTGCCTACGGGAGTCCTCCTTTCGGGTACCGAGCCGACGGGGGTGAACTGGTGCCAGATGAGCGTGAGCAGGTGGTGCTGGCACGCGCGGTCCAACTGCGATCGGAGGGCATGAGCCTGCGCGAAGCAGGAGCCGTTCTGGACGCAGAAGGATTGAAGCCCAAACGTTCACGCAACTGGCACCCGACATCGCTCGCTCGGGCGCTGAGACACGCCGCCGACGGTGGTTAAGAGAATAGGTCGCGAACGGGGACGTGCAGAGCGTTGGCCAACTTCACGATGACGTCGAGCGTTGGGTTTCGGCCGCCGACTTCGACCGCGGCGAGGTACGACCGGTGAACGCCCGCCCGCTCCGCCAACTGTTCTTGGGTCCAGCCGGCTTCACTACGCAACCGCCGCACCTGATCTCCGAACGCCCGCCTGTGCGCCGTCGCTTGGAACGAGAGACGGCGGCTGGGCACTCATCGAACCTTGGTCAAACCACCGTGAAAAGTCCGTACTCTATGAGTAACACTGGCGCTTGGGTGCAACTCATCAGGGTTTTCAGGGAGGACTTCAATGAGTCGTTTCGCAGTCATGGCAGAGGATCACTGGCGCCACCACCTTCCCAACGCCTACTCGCGCATTGAAGATCGACCGCGCTTCTTCGGGAGGATTGCGGATGAGGCGCAGTCCCAACTTGAGGACTTGGAGGAAGCCCTCCGTGGTGAGGAACCGCCCGGCGAGACATTCGCGCAGAGGATGGCGCGGTATCAGGCCGCCAGGACAGCAGCCGAGGAAATCGTCGTGCGTGAAGTGCTGTTTGACCCGCCGTCGGAGACGCGAGGGGTCATCGATGGACAGTGACGACCTCGAACGCATGTACATGCAGATTGTGCGGGGCGTCCCGAAGGACAGGTCGCGCCTCGTCACTGATGCCGAGTCGAGTGCGCTGTGGGATCAGGTTGCTCGCGAAGTCGCCGACGCGCGGACATCCGGTGTCGCTCAGTTCGGCACTCTGGCCGGACGGGATAGTGATGACCTTGAGGCTCGATATCGGGAGTCACGCCGTGGCGGTGCGGAGCACTGGGAAGTCGAACGACTCCTGGACGCTCTGATACGCGGTGAGTTGACGCTGGAGCGTGTCGAGTCACTGTTTCGTGCTCGTGCATGGCCCGAACGAGGACGCCCCGCGGCAACCCTCGCCGACGCTTTCGCGGACCGACAGCCTGACTCACCTGGCTCCTTCGCGGAGGTTGCGCAGGCCTACTATGACGGACGCATCGACCTCAGCACCTATGAACGCCTGGTCAACGCGGCGGCCGAATCACGGTGAGACCGCACGGGCGGCGCTCTCGCCCGTCGATGCATAGCCCGACGTCCCTAATCGAGTCAGTGGGCGCATCCGCGCCGCTCGTGCACGACGCTGACCCTCGTCTCGATGCGGGTCGGTGGCCCGGAGCGAGCGGAGCGAGTGAGGACACACCGACGCGGGGTCTGGGGCGGCGAGCCCCGGTCCCAGAGCGCCGGGTGGGGTGGTCGGCTGGGGTGGGGAGAGAGAGGAGAGAGGCTGAGCCTGAAACGACGCCCGTGGCCGTAGTCGTCCTGGGCGAAGTGACCACACCAGCGGTAGTCGGTTCGGAGCAAACGACTACCGCAGCGGTAGTCGTTTGGCCGGTCACGAGATGGCCCGCAGGTGCTTGCTGGTGGCCTTGGGCTTCGGGTGTCGTCGGCAGGGCGCGTCGGGGGCGCCGTGGCCACCCGCGATGCGGTGCCTCGGCACGATGAGGCAAAGCGCACCGCTCCCCTCGGCGAGCATCCCGAAGTCGATGGCCTGCCGGATCGCTCGGTAGACGGTCCGGCGGTCAGCGGGTGCGTGGTGGCCGTCCTCGTCGACCCGGCCCAGCACGGCGGCGACCTCCCCTTGCTTGAAGACCGCGTGACCGTTGGCGCGGTGTGTGCCCATCGCGAGGTAGGCGACACGGAGCGCGAGTGGGAACCGGGGGTTGAGTGCGTCCGCGTGCCACGCTGCCTGGCGATGGAAGGCGAAGGCGTCGCTGCCCCACTCGCGGGGCACCTTGCTTTCTGACACCTCGTACCTCTCTTGTGCGTGGTCTGCGGGTGCGAGGTGCTCGGGCTCGCGGGTGCCATTGTGCGCGCACTTGGTTCCGTTCTGCAAGGCGTGTCAACCCGGGTGTTGTCTGGGACCAGATCCCTTACGTTAAGCGGTGCTACACCTGACACGCTAAGTGCCCGAACACTTCACGCAGCGGCGTGAGGACGACCTCACTTGCGCACTCGGTTCCGCTCGCCTACCTTTCGCGTATGACCACTCTTGACAGCCTGCGCGAGTCCGCAGGCCGTTACAGCCGCCTCACAGCGAAGGTCGAGGCCGAGCGCGAGGTCCGCGACAACCTCGTGCGAGACGCCCTCACCAAGGGCCACCGCATCGCGACGATCGCCACCGTGGCCGACATCAGCCGCACCTACGTCCGCAAGATCCGGGACGCCCAGTGACTGCGCTGCCCCCAGGCCTCGACCGGCTCCCCTCCGGCAAGATTCGCGCCCGCTACCGTGACGCCGAGGGCCGCCAGCACTCCAAGTCGTTTCCTCCACGTGGCGGCATCCGGGCCGCGCAGGCATGGCTCCGCGACCAGCGCTCGACGGTCGACGCCGGAACCCACGTGGCGCCCAACGACCGCACCACCGTCCGCGACTTTGCCGAGCGGTGGGCCCGCTCCCGACCGCACCGAGAGTCCACGCGCCGCCAGGTAGTCACGTACCTGCGGCACCTCGACGAGACGCCCCTAGGTGCCCGGCCGTTGCGGCTGGTGAGGCCGTCCGAGGTGCAGGAGTTCATCAGCAATCGCAACGCCGCCGGCTACGCTCCGCAGACCGTACGGAACCTCTACACGTGGATCCGTGCCGTGTTTTCCGCGGCCGTCGAGGACCGGCTGATCTTGCACACGCCGTGCACCCGGAAGATCGTGCTCCCCAAGTTGGTGAAGGACGAGATCGTCCCCCTGACCGTCGAGCAGGTCCGAGCCCTCGCCGAGGCGATGGAACCCCGCTACGCAGCCGGTGTCCTGCTGCAGGCCGCAACCGGGGTTAGGATCTCCGAACTCCTCGCTCTGCAGGTCCGCGACGTGGACTTCCTCCGCAGGACCGTGCGGGTCGAGCGGCAGTTGAGCCGCAACGGCCGCGAGTTCGTCGAGCCCAAGTCAGAACACGGCTACCGGACAATCCCGCTCGCCACTGAGGTGGTCGAGGCGCTATCCCAGCACGTTGCCGCATACCCGCCCAACGAGGACGGTGTGCTGCTCACCACCACCCACGGAAACCCGATCCGGCAGGACCTCTTCACGTGCGTCCAGTTCCGCCGAGCCGCCCAGGTGGCGGGCCTGAGCGACGTGACCCCGCATGACCTCCGCCACCACTTCGCCAGCGTTCTGCTGATGATGGGCCTACCGACAAACGTCGTCGCCAAGTACCTCGGACATGGGTCCAGTCGGCTGGTCGAGGAAACCTACGGTCATGTCATGCCGGGGGCGGACGACCTCGCACGTGGCGCGCTTGACACCCTATGGGGTCAGCCAGGCGAAGCCCCGTCGCGCTTCTCGATCTGAGCAAGCACTCCCGGTGGCAAGGCGGCGTGCATCTGCGCGATGCGACGTGGCTCGGTGATGAGGCGCTCCACGACAAGATTCAGAATCGCGAATAGTGAGGCCGCTGTGTCGGCTGAGTCCTCGCGACTGATCTCGTGAATCGCTGCGTTGCCGTTGAACCGTAAGACGTCCATCGAGTTGACGACCGTTTGCGACAGCCCAGCGGCTGCGGCGGCGCCAATCCGATCGTTGAGGTTTCCCTCGCTGGGGTAGAGGTCGGCCAGCAACCCTTCGAGCGCGAGTCGGAGCAGCGCTGCCGCGGAGCGGGGACTTGCATCGACGACGGCTCTGGCCTCGTTGTAGACGGTTCTCACTTCGGCGGGCATGTCCTCTGCGGCTGGGACACCACCTTTCAACTGCCGGGGCCACAAGAGGATGCCGCCCTCCACTACCAGCCAGAGGCTCGTCTTCCCGCAGGCGTGGCACGTCGCACGCTCCACGCCGGTTACATTGCCGTTTGAGTACAAGTGGTCCCAGTCCTGCTGGGCGAACGCCTCGCAGTAGGGGCACGCGAACGACTCCCCGCGGAGCCTTGGAGTGCGGGGATCAACCTCGACCGACGTCTCCTCGTGGTCCTCCGCGCTCGCGCTCTCGGTCATGGGCGCAACCTACGTGGTTGGCGCGCAATTGCCACCCGTTCGTGTCACGCGCTGTGTCACAGACTTCAGGGTCGGTTGTTGACCTGCGGGGACGCAACGGATCGGGTGGTTCTGGATCAACGACCCCAGCCGGGTCTTCGTGGCCCGCAACGGCCGGCACGAGCTGACCAACCTGATGCTGAGCACCGGCCAGGTGCAGGAGCTGGTCGAGCGGATGCTGAAGTCGAGCGGCCGGCGGATCGACATCTCCCGACCGTTCGTCGACGCGATGCTGCCTGAGGGGCACCGGCTCCACGTCGTTCTCGAAGGCATCAGTCGTGGCTTCTCGGCGGTCAACATCCGCAAGTTCGTGCTCCGGGCGGCGAGCCTGCAGGGCCTGGTCGACCTCGGGTCGATGCCGCCGACGGCCGCCCGGTTCCTCGACGCGTCGGTGCGCGCAGGCCTCAACATCCTCGTCGCCGGCGGAACCCAGACCGGGAAGACCACGCTCCTGAACTGCCTGGCTGCCGCGATCCCGGGCGGCGAACGTGTGGTCAGCGTCGAGGAGGTCTTCGAGCTGCGGTTCCCCCATCCCGACTGGGTGCCGATGCAGACCCGGCAGGCCGGGCTCGAGGGGACCGGCGAGATCACGCTGCGCGAGCTGGTCAAGGAGAGCCTGCGGATGCGGCCGAGCCGACTGGTGGTGGGCGAGGTCCGGTCCCAGGAGTGCATGGACCTGCTGCTCGCGCTGAACGCCGGGCTTCCCCGGCTGTCCAATAGGCGTAGGAAAGGCCAGCCTCCGACCGTCGTGCGGATACAGCACGCGATAGGCCCGTCAACTGAATCGGCACGGCGTGTCGTCCACAGGCGGAATGTTTTTTCTGATGCCTCGTGGGGCTCGTGTCACTCAGTGAGGCGTCCTCGCGCCGCCGCAGCCGTCAGTTATCCACAGCGGCAGGGGAACGAATCACATCGGTGTCGTTACTGGGGCGTAGGATGACCCCCGTAAGCCGCGAAGACCCCGACGGGAGTCTCGAAGGGCTTCCGCGCCGGGGTCTCAGCGAAACGTCTTTGCAGGACAACGCTGACACTACTCGGATGGGCCGGGGGATCAAGAACCCGGGTCATCTTCTGGGCGGGGTGTCCTAGAGCCGACGTCGACGGCCAAGCGGGGAGATCCAGTGGCAGGAGGCCACATGCCTGACCCCGACAACCCCAAGCCCGACACCTTCGACCGACTGCTCGACGCGATGCCGCGCATCGCTGAGGCAGTCAACGCCTTCGGCTCCGAGAAGAATCAGCGCGCCGCTCTCGACGCCCTGATCCGCGCGATCGGTGTCCCCGACGAGACCGGGAGCGCCGACGAGAAGGCCAACCCGGTCCTGCGCGGCCTTCCTACCCTGCAAGAGCCGTCCGCTCCTGCTGCGAAGGACGAGGACCACGAGGAGTCGGACGACGACAACTCGCCGAAGCAGGCGAAGCGTCGCAAGGGCAAGAACGGCAAGAAGTCCTACAACGTGCCGAAGAACCTCAACTTCGCCCCCTCGGGCCAGCCGTCGCTGTACGAGTTCATCGAGGAGAAGAAGCCGCGCACGAATGACGAGAAGAGCCTGCTCGCCTGCTACTACCTGAGCGAGATGATGGGCTTCCAGGACGTCACTGTCGAGCGCATCCTCGCTGTCTACATCGCCGCTGACTGGTCGCCGCCCGCGCACCCGGACAGCAGCCTGCGCGGCGCAGCGCACCGCACGGGTTGGATCGACACCGCGAACACCGACTCGATCAAGGTGACGTGGAAGGGCGAGACCCACATCAAGTCCAAGATGCCCGGCGAGAAGAAGTCGGCTGGCTGACGTGGCGCTCGACACCTCGCAGGCCCTGGGGAACATTCCCCAGGGCCTGCGGGCCGAACTCCTCGACGAGTTCTCGCACATCACGCGCAACTACCGCGAGCGCCGGTGGCGCGCCCAAGAACTCGACGCCGGGCACTTCTGCGAGATCGTCTACTGGATCCTGAAGGGCTACCTGGACGGCGAGTACGTCGAGAAGGCCAGCAAGCCCAGCGGCTTCGACCTGAAGACCGCCTGCGAGGCGCTCGCGAAGACGCCGAAGACAGCCGGACCCGACTCCGTCCGAGTCACGGTCCCGCGCGTCCTCGTCGCGCTCTACCAGATCAGGAACAACCGAGGCGTCTCGCACACGGGCAGCGAGGTCAACCCCAACCAAATGGACGCGACCCTCGTGCTCCACAGTGCCCAATGGGTCATGGCCGAACTCGTGCGGATCTTCCACGACACCGACGTCGACACAGCGACCAAGATCGTCGACGCCCTCGTCGACAGGACCCTGCCGGTCGTGTGGGAGATCGGCGACGTGAAGCGAGTCCTCGACCTCAGCCTCGGTCTCGCGGACGCCACGCTCGTCCTGCTCTACAGCGAACCAGGCGGGGAGACGGACAAGGACCTTGCGCGGCACCTGGAGCAGACGCGGATCTCCGACTACCGACGCCGCGTACTCACTCCGCTGCACAGGGCTCGCAAGATCGAGTGGAACCAAGCCACGGGACTCGCGGTGATCTCGCCCAGGGGGATCAAGCACGTCGAGGAGGAGTTGCTTCCCCACCAGGACGCGTAAGGCGTCTTACGAATGGCTACCGAACAGGTCAACTTTGATCTACCGTCGCCGCCATGAACGCTCACGAGACCGCCGCCCAGATCATCCAGGAGACCCCACTCGCGGACGTGCTCACTGACGTCGAGTTCGCGGACCTCGTCGACCAGATCGTCGACGACTACGCGCGTCGGATGCCCTAGCCCTCAGGGAGTAGCCCCGCCTCGCGAAGGAGGCGCTGAACGGCGTCGGAGCGGGACGGGTGACGGAGTTTCGACGCGCCCGTCGACGCAATCGCCCGAGCCAACTCCTCGCACGCAGCAACGAAAGAAACGGCCCCGTTCGGAGTGACGGTGTCCTGACCGTGGGTAACAGAGTTCCTCAGTTGGCTGAGTTCCTCAGCGACGCCGACTAGTTCAGAACCGAGCGAGCCAGCCATACGACGCGTGAGTTGGCGCAGAGTTTCCGGTCGAGAGAGAGGCTCCATGTCGCCTATCACCGTGGCGGCTCGCGCCACCTTCTCAACCTCGCGGAACGCGAGCATCACCGCCGCGTCCGGGTCGACCGGGATTATCTCGCGAGCGGCGCTGAAGTCCGCGCCCTCCAGCACGGTTCCGGCCGCGACCGCGAACCAGTGTTCACGGGGCGCGGTCACGGTTCGGGGCTCGAGTTTCTGAGCCTCGCGACCGGAAGCATCGGAAGACGGTGGTCCCTCCTCTGCCGGAGCGTCGGGCTCTTCCTGACCCGTGCTCGCTGACGAGAGAGCGGCGTGCTCCGCTTTCGCCTGGACTCCCTGTGCCTGCTTCTCGAAGAAGGTCGCCTGTGCAATCGGTGTCTTGGCTTCCTTCAGAGCCTCGATCCGCTCCCGGATCTGCTCGCGGAAGCCGAACACAATCGCCCCCACGAGGACAGGCCAGATCAGGACCTTCAGGTAGTCCAGGACCAGTTGCGCGATCTCCACGAGGAGCATCCTGCCCGAGGAGGGTCTCCCGGAGGGCCGATCCCTTCAGGAGACTCCAGGTCGCCGCTCAGAACGGAGGGCGCTCCGCCAGGAGACCCTCCTCCAGGAACGACAGAGCCCGTCCTCCCGTCGCGTCGTAGTACGCGCGGAAGAGCGGACCGTCCTCGCGATTGTGGGGCTCCGGACCATGCGCGTCGCGCAGGTAGTCCTCCAGGAGATCGACCCCCGCGAACGGCTCGACCGCCTCCGCGCGACGAGCGCGCTCCAGGACCGACTCCGGGACCTCGACCTCCCGGAACGGCCCACCGGTCCCGAGAGACGCCGCAGCGGGCTCCTGACGCCGCCTCACGAGGACCGCCGCCCAGGAGTCCGACCCTGCCAGCGCTTCGACACCAGAGCCGCGCCAGCCGCAGACGCGCCCGACTGACCCGGAGCGCGCCCGAGGCTCTTCAGAAGCCCCATCGCCGCCGTGCGCGCGTGACGCTCCTCCGGGATCAGAGGATTGACTACGCGAGAGCGCGAGCCGTCGACGATGAAGCCCTCCTCGTCGACCGCCTCCGCCAGCGCGTCGGCCCGCGCCAGGAGAGCGCACGCCTCATAGAGCGCGGCCAGCGTCGCCGCGTCGTCGCCCAGGTCCTCCTCGACCTGGACGTAGGTCTCACGCGCGGAGTCACTCCAGGACTCCGGGAGACCCTCGTATCTGTTCTCTTCGTCGGCCACGGTGGGCCTCCTTTCAGTCTTCGGTGAGCGCCGTACGTGCCTATGGCGTACGCGAGAGGCGATACGTGCTCTGCCTGCCGGGCTATGCCTCTTGGTGGAGGCCGGACGGGGGAGGGGGGGAGACGGTCCCCACCCCTCCCCGAGTCCGTCACTCCAGGAGTCCGGGGTGCCTCTCGCGAGGTCGACGACGCGACTGACGCCGACGACCAGCCGCAGCCTGAGCGCGGGTCTTCTCGCCGTGATGGAACGCGCACAACGTCTGGAGTTGATCCAGCGAGTGATCGTCAGCCGCGCCCAGGTGATCGACCTCCAGCCGACCGAACTCCGGATCGCTCCCGTTCGCCCCGCAGATCCCGCCGACGCCAGCCGTGCGCCATTGACACGCGTAGTCGTCACGCCGCAGGACAGCCAGCCGCCGCCGTCGCCAGTCAGCCGGGAGGGGAGCCGAGCGCCACGACGACGAGCCCCCGGAGGGAGCACCCGAAGACACTCCCCCCGAGGGACCTCGACGACGCGAGCCCCCCGAGGAGTGGAGGTAGTTCACGCCCATCAGCTCCGCCCCCTTTTCAGCCGGCCCGCCCGTTCCTGGACGGTCTCCGTCTGCCCGAGCCAGCGTTCGCCCTCGCGACGCCGGTACTCCCGCAGCCGCTCGACCGCCGCAGCGTGGCCCATGCAGAGCCAGCGCGGACCCTCCTCGAAGAGGATCTCGCCGGGGTCGGGGCACTCCCGCTTGCCGTTCGTGCGCCAGCCGCAAAGCCTCACGCGCGCCTCCTTCCTCGCCGCCGACGAGCGCGGGCCTCCACCCGTTCACGCCGGAGCCGCTCCTCCTCGTCCGGGTCGCCCGACGCGCGGACGAAGTTCCCAGACACGAGCGGCCCCAGGACCGGGTCCCGGAGCCGCTCGTCGTGTCCTCGCCGTCGCTCGCCGTGCGCGTCCCGCTCGACGTGCTCCCAGCCAGTCGCCACGCTCAGCCCTCCCCGTCGCGGGGGAGCGGAGTGCCGCGCCGCTCGCGTGCATGACGGAGAAGCCGATCGGCCTCCGCCTCGTCGTCTGTCCGCTGCCGTGCGGCTCGCGCCGCCTCCTCGTCCTCGCACCGTGCGAGTTCGTCGCGGACGATCTGCTCCAGTCGCTCGCGGTCGATCACTTGTCGCCCTCCTCGTCAGCGCGCAGGTAGTCCGAGCCCAGGACCCGAGCACGCGCCGGGGTCGTCAGGAAACGGACGGCAGGGGAGGAGCGCCGGTAGACCCTCACGAGTCCGGCCTCCTCCGCCGTCATGCCCGCGCGCTCCAGGACGTCCTCGACGTTCGTCTCGTCCAGGAAGCGCCCGAACTCACCGACGTTCGGCTTCGCCTGAGTACGCGGGTCCGCGAACCTCGCGAGCGCGTGCGACGGACGATCGAGCGACCAGGAGCGGCCATGCCCGACGACCTCGACGAGATCGGCGTACGCGTCACACGCGCGGACGTGCTGCTCGACCTTCAGCCGCGCGGCCTTGCTAGCGAGGTCGTCGGCCTCAGCGTCCAGGAGACGCGCCAGCCCGCGCGCCGCGCCCTGCGCCTCCTTCAGTCGAGCCCTCTCCTCCTGCTCCGCCGCGTGGACCTTGTCCTCCAGAGCCGGGATCTTCGACGGGACCTCCTCCAGGCGACGCTCCTTCCGCGCCGCGATCGTTGCGCGCTCAGCCTCCCGGCTCGCCGCGTTGGCCACGCGGAGGGCCTCGACTGCCTCGCGGGTCTCGTCGCTCGCGGCCTCCAGGACGTGCGCCGGAGGCATCGGCTCGACCTTCACGCTCCAGCCGAGAGTCGAGATCTTGTGTCGGATGCCGTTGCTTGCCATGAGTCGTTCTCCTTCGTGTGTTTGGTGCTCGTAGGTGTGAGTGCTCAGCGCTTGCCGCCGCGACGCGGACGCTCGCCGTCCAGAGCGCGACCGCGCGGGACCCGGAGGACGTCCTCGTGACGTCCCGGCTCTGCGCCGTACATGCCAGGCACGACGCCGCCGCTCACTGGCTCGACGCCGCGCTCCTCGCACTCCTCGCGGAAGACACGAGACCGAACCCGCTCCGCGTCCTCCAGAGACAGGCCCGCCGCAGAGCGAACCGTCAGGAGCGCCGCACGCGAACGCGCGACCTCCGGCGAGTCCGTCCGCGCGGCCTCCGCGATCGCCAGCCGCAGAGCCGTCCGAAACGCCACCGCGTACTCGGCGGGGTCCGTCGCCTCCGGCCCCATCCCCAGGACCTCAGAGGCCGGGACGCGGAGCGTCTCGCGCTGACGCTTCCGGTGCCGGTATCGAGAGCGACGGAGGTAGTCCTCGTGATCCCGCTCGCGGCGGGACATGTTGCCGGTCGTGGTCATGGGTGCTTCTCCTCGTGGGGCTCCGCGACGAAGGTCGCCGCTGGAGTACGTGTCGACGGGCTCAGGGCTCCCGTCGTCAGGAAGTGATCGACGCGGGCCTCCAGGACCGCGCCCAGGTAGTCGAGAGAAGGACTCACGCGTCCCCCTCTCGGAAGAGCGAGAGCACGTCCTCGCGTGTGATCCGTCCCGGCTCCGGGTCGCCGGACTCCGAGAGCGGAGCGACGGTCTGGACGTAGGCCGGTCGGCCTCGCGGTGGCTTCTCGACCAGGACGACGACCGTTCGCCGGTAGTCGATCGACAGGAAGAGAGCGCCAGTCGGGTACTTCGACCAGTCGCGTCGCGCGTGCCAGTCGACGAGACGGAAGGGCTCCGGCTCGCCGCCGTCGACGGACGCCGTGATCGTCTTCGGTTTCATGGGTAGGGATGCCTCCTTCGGGGCATGACGAAGCCCGCCGAGCGGAGGTCGCTCGCGGGCTGTTCAGGTGGGGCTATTCGGTTGTGTCGCCGGGTCAGTGACTATCGAGTGACTACCACCGGGTCCGTTGCATAGTCACAGGTCAGAGGGGGTGCGGAGCCCCCGATAGTCACCGATAGTCACGCCCGGAAGCGCCGAGATAGTCACTCAGCGCCCCCGACGTTCGGCCACTCTCCGGGCTCCAGCCCGAAGGGCTCGACGTGCGAGAGAAGCGCGCAGCGCTTCGCCTCCTCGTAGTCCGCGACGAAGCGCGGCGTGTCGGTCGGCTTCTTCGCGAGGTTCACCAGGACCTCGACCTCGACGAGCGACTGAATCGCGGAGTGAACCGAGCCGCGAGGGATGCCGTAGTCCTCCCGCAGCACACGCGAGAAGTCAGCCTTCGTCGCCACGCCGCGCGCGAACGTGTGGACCCACGCGACCCACGCGCGGTCGATGTTCGAGCGCAGCCGGTCGCGCCGCTCCTCCTTCGTCTCGTCGACGACGTCCAGAACGATCGACGTCGATCCCTCGTCGTCGACCTCGACCTCGACCGCGTGGAGGTCGTGCTCGTCCTCCGGAGGACCGTCCTTCCGCTTCGTGCGGACCAGACGCGTGACGCCGTCCATGAGGAACGTCCGATAGACCGAGTCCATAGCGCCCTCCAGCGCCCCCGAGCCACGGACGGAGCGCCCGTCCTTCCCGGTGTGGTGGACCAGGAGGACCGTCCCGTCGCCAGTCGCGCGCTTCACTCGCTCGACCGCGTCGATCACGCGACCCATGCCCTCCGCGCTGTTCTCGTCGACTCCGACGCTCGCGCGGGCCAGGGTGTCAATCACGACCAGGGAGAAGCCGCCGCGCTCGACGTAGTCCTTCAGCCGCTCAACGTGCTCCGGCCTGGAGAGTTGCACCGGCTCCGGAAGGACCGTCAGCGCTTCGTCCGGGATCTTCGTCCCGCGCGTGATCTCCCACGCCGCGAGACGCCGCCCGAGCCCGTACGCGCCCTCTCCAGCGACGTAGAGGACTCGCCCCTGCCGGACCGTCCGGCCCTGCCAGGAGGAGCCCGTCGCCACGCTCGCGCACCAGTCCAGAGCAACGAACGACTTCCGCGACGCAGGAGCGCCCGCCAGGAGAGCCACGGTCCGGAGGTCGATCGTCTCCGCGATCAGCGGCTCCGGCTCCGGGAGCCGGTCCAGGTCGCCGCGCGAGAGCGCCAGCGCGCCCAACGGGTCCGCAGCCGCGTCCCGGAGCGTCCGATCGTGCGAGACCTCGAAGCCCAGCGCGTCGTCCGTGAGCCGGACGTCCCGCTCGTCGACGCGGAGCGCCGTCAGGACCTCGCGCGGCTTGCAGCCCGCAAGGCATCGGACCAGCGCGGTCCCGTCCTCGAAGGGGAGCGCCTCCAGATAGCGACGACGACCGCAGACCGGGCACTCGCCCTGGAGCGGAGCATCGGGTCGCGTCGGGTGTTCGTCCGCGCCAGTCAGCGCGGCCAGAGAGTCAAGAGTCAGCATGGAAAGCCTTCCAGGGTTCGGGGTGTAAACGTCGCCGGGTGCCGCTCGCGGGAGAGGAAGAGCCGGAGGGGATCAGTCCTCCGGCTCTTCCTCAGCGTCACCCCGACGCCCTGCCCGGATCTCAGCCCGGGAGGTCTGTTCAGTCGCCGCGCAGCGCGCGAGCGTTCGTCTTCTCGAAGTCGGGGAAACGACCAGCAAGGTCCTCGTAGGCCGCTTGCTCCTCGTCGGTGCCGTGGTCGCGGACGAAGTGCCTGAACGCGACGAGGGTCGCCTCCCGGATCTGCCGCTCCTCGCGTCGCCGGTTCGTCGCCATGACCCGGCAGGACGCCTTGCAGTAACGGGCTTGCGGACGCATCCCCTGGAGGGAGCCGCCGCAGTAGCCGCACGTCCTCGTGTCCATCGTGAGTTCCTCTCAGTAGTAGTTAGCGGTTCAGGGGAAAGAGAAAGAGGACGGTCCACTGACCGCCCTCACAGGCTTACGAAAGTCGAGACGGAGCCCCGCGCTTCGACCCAGCCCCAACCAGGGAGCGCCGGGACTCCGTCATGCGCGGAGCGACTCCCTACCAGGACCGCAGCACGCGCCGGAGGGGACCAGGATCGGCACCGTCCCCCTCCCCGTAGGAACCTGAGTCGTTTATTCGTCGGTGTCGACGGGGGACTCCGCCGCACGAGCCCGGCGCTGCTCGACGCGGAAGCGGAGCCGCTCGCGCTGCTCCTCCTCGCTCAGTTCACCCCAGAGACGCCCAGAGTCAGTGAGCCACTCCTCGACCGGACGAGACCGCTCCTCCTCGCGGAGACCGCGCTCGCACTCGTCGATCCGGTTCTGAGCCGCGCGAGCCTTCTCCCACTCCTCCAGCGCCGCCAGGAGCCCATCCCCAGAGAGCCCGCGCGTCGGGTCTGAATCCTGGAGCGTGTAGCCCTTGTCAGCGAGGGACTGCCCGACCGGCTCGTCGTCGCCGAAAGAGCCGGTCACGGCGTCGTGCAGCCCCGGCAGGGAGCGATCCGCCGCCAGCCCGCGATCCGTCTCGCGCGCGACCTCGCGCCGCCAGCGAGCGATCCGGTTATCGAGCGTGCGCCGGTTCTTGTGTCGCCGCGCGCACTCGCCGTCGTGCGTCACCTTCGGACGGCCACGCTTCCCTGGGACACGCGCGGGAAGTGGATCGCCGCACCACAGGCACGCGTCCGGCGCGTCGGTTCGGGGGTAGTCAGGGGTCGTCATGGGGTCGTCTCCTTCATTCGCTTCGGTAGGGAAGTGGGCCTGAGAGCCTCTGCCGCTCGCGTGAGCGCAGTCCTCTCCCGCCTTCGGATCTGTAATCCGCCAGCGGTGTGACACGGGCTCGAACGCGCGAGAGGATCGTCTGCCCAGGTCAGCCAAAGAAAGCGGCAGGACTAGCCGCGAGAATCGGACATTCGGCGGGCTCTCTTCGTTATCGCACCGTTACAGAGACCCCGTCAGTCCAGGTCCGCGCCCTCCAGGTAGTCCGTCAGCCACTCGACCGCGACGCGCTCCGGCGCGAACGGACGCCGACCGGCACGGCCAGGAGCAACGGCCAGCGAGACCAGGACACGCTCCAGGAACTCGCGCCGGACAGCGACGTCGGTCTCCTCGTCCTCCCAGACCTCGCGGAACGTCCGACCCGTCTCGACCTCCTCGACGACCGGCTCAGCCGGAGCCGACCGCAGATCCGCACGCCGGACCTTCAGCGCCGCCAGACGCTCCGCGAGCGCGACGACGTCAGCATCGTCAGACGCCATAGCCGACGCCGTCTCCTGGATCGCGTGCTCGATCTCGACGAGTTCAGCGGGCTCCGGGGGAACCGTCTCGCGCCGAACCGTGACCGGGAGACGGCCCCAGCGCCGGAGGAACTCCTCCTCGACCATCGCCTCCAGCGGCTCGCAACGGATCGAGACGCCGACACAGTCGCGGCCACGCGACGCCGTCGAGCACCGGTAGGACTTCCCGCCACCCGAGGAGGCCGGGTACATCACGCCGCCGCAGCGACCGCACGACACGATGCCGCTCAGGAGCCGCGTCGCGCGCTTGCGCGGGCTCCGCTGAGCGGTCGGCTTGTCGACCTCCAGGAGCGACCGCAGCGACCGCCAGGACTCCAGAGAGAGGACCGGCTCGAACGCCTGGAGCGGGAGCCCGTCAGCATCACGGACGACCTCGCCCCGGTGCGTGATCCGCCCGACGATCGCGGGACCAGTGAGCATCTGCCGGACAGCCTGGATGCTCCAGTCCTTCCCCGTCTTCGATCGCACGCCGCGCGCGTTCAGATCGCGAGTCACCGCGTAGGTCGTCTCCCCAGCCAGGACGCGCTCCGCAGCCTCGCGGACGATCGCGGCCTGCTCTGGGTCTGGGACCAGGATCTTCCCGCCGTCCGGACCCGCCTCGCTCCGGTAGCCATAGGGGAGGTTGTTCCCGCCCGCGTACCGCCCGAGCATCTTCACGCGCTCGATCCCGTCCAGGACACGAGCCCGGATCGTCTCCGCCTCCATCTGAGCGAACGCCGCCAGGATCGTCGCGACGAAGCGACCGTTCGGCGTCGACATATCCAGCGACTCCTTCACCGACACCAGAGCGACGCCGTGCTCCTGAGCCTCCTCAGCGACCGCCAGGAAGTCGCTCGTATTCCGCGCTAGCCGGTCGATCGCCGGAATGACAAGGTGGTCAGCGCGCGGGTACAGATCTCGGACAGCCGCCAGACCAGGACGATCCAGCCGGAGCCCCCGATCGGAGCCGGAGACGTCCAGGTCCTCGACGATCTCGACGAGGTCCCACCCCTTCGCCTGACAGAAGGAACGGATCACGTCGCGCTGACGCGCGGGAGAGGTAGAGGGATCTTCCTTGCCGCGCCAATCGCTCAGTCGGACATATCCGATCGCGCGGCCTGCCGTCGTGGAAGTGCTCATGTGCCGAATGGTAAGTCGGGGCTGCCCGGCATGTGCACCATCCACGCCAACTCCGCGCGCGAGGCGCTGGTCAAGATGTGCACGCTGCCTTTGCTGGCCGGCGAGAACATCTCGGCCCGCTTCGTGGTCCCGACGGTCGCGTCGTCGGTCGACCTGGTGGTCCACCTCGGCATCGACGAGCAGGGCGTACGCCGGGTGCGCGAGATCGTGGCCGTCCCCGGCCGGGTCGAGGCCGACGTGATCGAGACCGAGGCGGTGTTCGAGCAGTCCGGCGAGGAGCTCCGTCGCGCCCACGGGATGCCGCCGCGGCTGGACCGGTTCGCCCGGCTCGGCATCGACGTCCACCAGGTGCTCGAGGGGGCCCGCTGATGGGGGCGCTGGTCGGGCTCGGGGTCGGCATCGGGCTGATGCTGGTGTGGTCGGCGTTCTTCCTGCCGCGCGGGACCCGTACGCCGCGCGCACCGGGCCGGCTCCGGCGCCGGCTGGTCCTCGCCGGGTTGGGTGGCGTCAGCACGGTCGGCTTCGTGGTCCTCTGTGCCGTGCTCGGCGGGGCCGCCGGGCTGCTGGTGCAGCTGGTGTCCCGGACCACACCGGTCGCGGTCTGCTTCGCGCTCGTGGCGGCCGGGCTGCCGGTCGCGGTCGTGTCCGGACGGGCCCGGAGACGGTCGCGCGAGCTGGCCGACCCGTGGCCGGAGGCGGTCGACAACCTGGCTTCCGCCGTGCGGGCGGGCCTGTCGCTGCCGGAGGCGCTCGGCAACCTCGGCAGCCGGGGTCCCGAGCCGCTGCGCCCGGCGTTCCGGGCGTTCGCGGCCGACTACCAGATGAGTGGCCGCTTCCACGAGAGTCTCGACAGGCTCAAGGAGCGGCTCGCCGACCCGGTCGGCGACCGCGTCGTCGAAGGCCTGCGGGTGGCCCGCGAGGTCGGAGGTGGCGAGCTCGGCCGGCTGCTGCGCAACCTGTCCGGCTACCTGCGCGACGAGGCCCGGACCCGGTCGGAGATGGAGGCGCGCCAGGCGTGGGCGGTCAACGGCGCCCGGCTCGCCGTCGCCGCCCCGTGGGTGGTGCTGCTGTTCATGAGCTTCCAGACCGAGGCCGTACGCCGCTACGACTCGCTCGGCGGCATCGTCGTGCTGACGACCGGCGCCGCCTCGTGCCTGGTCGCCTACGTCCTGATGATGCGGATCGGGCGGCTGCCGACCGAACGGCGGATCCTCACATGACCGCCGCCTGGTGGGGCGCGCTGCTCGGGCTGCTGGCCGCGGCCGGCCTGCTCCTGGTCGTCGCCCGGGTCGCGGCGATCCGTCGTCCGCAGCTCGCGATCCGGGTGCTGCCCTACCTGCAGGACCTGCCGGCCTTCGAGCGTCCCCGGACGCCCACGGCGTCGGCGTACTCGCCGTTGCCCGCGGCCGTCGCCGTCTTCGGTCCGCTGCTGCGCTCGCTCGCCGGAGGGGTCGAGCGGGTGCTCGGCGGTGCCGCATCCGTTCGCCGGCGGCTCGACCGCGCCGGCCTGGCCCTGACCGTCGCCGACTTCCGGGTGCAGCAGGTAGTGTGGGGGCTGACCGGCTTCGGCCTCGCCGCCGGCTGGGCGCTGGTCGGCACGCTGACCGGCGACGGAGGCGTGGTCACCAGGGTCCTGCTCTGCCTGGTCGGCTTCGCGGTGGGGGTGATCTGGCGCGACCACCACCTGACCGGCCAGGTCCGCGACCGCGAGCGGCAGATCGTCCGCGAGTTCCCGACCGTTGCGGAGCTGCTCGCGCTGGCGGTGGCCGCGGGGGAGGGCCCGGTGGCCGCCCTCGACCGGGTCGTCCGCCGCAGCGGAGGAGAGCTGTCCCGCGACCTCGCCGTCGTCCTGGCCGACGTCCGCACCGGTCAGCCGGTGGGCGACGCGTTCGACCGCTGGGCCGCGTCGACGACCCAGCCCATCGTGGCCCGGTTCGCCCAGGGGATCGCCGTGGCGGTCGAGCGCGGCACCCCGCTCGCCGACGTCCTCCACGCGCAAGCGGCCGACGTCCGCGAAGCCGGCCGCCGCGAGCTGATCGAGGTCGCCGCCCGCAAGGAAGTGCTCATGCTCGTGCCCGTGGTCTTCCTGGTGCTCCCCGTGACCGTCTTCTTCGCGTTCTGGCCCGGCGTCGTCGGGCTCTCCCTGACCGTCCCCTGACACCGAGAGATCGAGGTTCGCCATGCACCACCTGACCGCCTGGGCCGCCCGGCTCCACGTCCTCCTGCACCCACCGCACCGGCGTGACGACCGGGGGGACGTCCCCGGCTGGGTCCTGATCACGGTGATGACCGTCGGGCTGGTCGCGATCATCAGCGCGGTGGCCGGGGACGAGCTGACCCGGTTGCTGCGTGCGGCGCTGCGCAGCGTCAACTGACGCCACGATGGCGCGTCGACGGTGCCGACCGGCGCGTGGCGCTGCGGTCGTCGACTTCGTGCTCGTCCTGACGATCCTGGTGCCGCTCTTCCTCGGCGTCCTGCAGGTCGGGCTGGTGCTGATGGTCCGCAACACCCTCGCCTCGGCGGCCGCCGAGGGAGCCCGGCACGCCGCCGCGCTCGACCGCGACCTCGCCGACGGCGAGGCCCGCACCCGCGCCCAGATCGACGGCGCGCTGTCCGGGCGGTTCGCCGACGACGTCGACGCCACGACCGTCGCGATCGACGGCCGACCGAGCGTCCGCGTGACGGTGCGGGCGACCGTGCCCGCCCTGGGACTGGCCGGGCCGGGCGTCTCGATCTCGGTGCAGGGCCACGCCGTCGAGGAGACGCCGTGAGTCGGCGGGGAGAGGACGGCACCGCCCTGGTCGAGCTCGTGTTGCTCGGCATCATCCTGCTGGTGCCACTGGTCTGGGTCCTCCTGTCGGTGTTCGAGGTGCAGCGTGGGGCGTTCGCGAGCACCAGCGCCGCCCGATCGGCGGCTCGCGCGTTCGCCCTCGCCGACACCGACGCCGCAGGCGAGGCCGACGCGCGCGCCGCGATCCGCCAGGCGTTCGACGACCAGGGCGGAGCGGGGCGTGACTTCCGGTTCGCGGTGAGCTGCGGCAGCGCCGACTGCCACACGGCGGGCGAGGTGATCACGGTGCGCGTCTGGACCCGCGTCGACCTGCCGCTGCTGCCGGGCATCCTCGGCGGAGACGCCCCGAGTGTCGCCCTCGACGCGACCCACACCGTGCCCGTCGGCCAGTTCCGGGACCTCTGATGGGGAGGCGCGACCAGACCGGCCAGATGTCGCTCCTGATCGTGGGACTCGCGGTGGTGCTGATGACGGCGGTCGCCGTCGTGGTCGACGCGACCGCGGCGTTCCTCCAGCGCCAGGGCCTGGCCACCGTGGCCGACGGTGCTGCCCTCGCGGGCGCCGACGCCGGGTCGCGCAACGAGGCCGACCTGTACGGCGACGGCCTCACCGGCGACCGCCGGCTCCGGCTGCGCCAGCAGGTCGCGCGGGCAGCCGTGGCCGACCACCTCGAGGCCACCGGCGCCAGCGCCGCCTACCCGGGTCTGCGCTGGACCGTGACCCTGGCCGACGACGGCGACAGCGTCGTCGTCCGGGTCAGCGCCCCGCTCGACCTGCCGCTCACCTTCCCCGGCGCACCCGAGACCGCACCCGTCAGCGCCACCGCCTCGGCGACCGTCCGGCTCGACTGAGCCGACCGCGGGGGATCCGGGTCACCGGGCGACACGGATCCCACACGGAGAGCCGAAAGGGGGTGCCGGGTCACGGGCCATCGGGGTTACTCTCGCGGTCTGGCGAAGGGGAGAGCGTCATGGAGACTGGGTCGAGGCTGCGTCGGACACTGGTCACGGGGGGAGTCGGGCTCGCCCTGCTGGTCGCACCAGCCGCGGCCGCCGGGTCCGGTGGCGACTTCGAGCCGGGGGCCAGCGGCGCCGGCGACCCCTACTTCCCGTTCTCGGGCAACGGCGGGTACGACGTCCTGCACTACGACCTCGACCTCACCTACACCCCGCCGGAGGCGGCCCCAGCGCCGCTGACCGGACAGCTCGACGGCAAGGCCAGGATCAAGCTGCGCGCGACCCAGGACCTGTCCCGCTTCAACCTCGACCTGCGTGGGCTCGAGGTGGACAGCGTGAGGATCGACGGGATGAAGGCGCACGAGGTGACGGCGCCGCCGGCCGGCACCTCGGTGAAGGGCCGGGTCTTCTGGCACGTCCAGGACGACGCCGAGCGCGAGTGGGAGCTGACCGTGCAGCCCCGCGCCGGGATCAGGGCCGGACGCACGGTCACCGTGGTGGTCCGCTACGGCGGCGCCACCACCGTGCCCACCGACATCGAGGGCGTGCCCTACGGGTGGGTCACCACCCGCGACGGCGCGATGGTGGTCAACGAGCCCGACGGCGCGATGACCTGGTACCCGGTCAGCGACCACCCGACCGACAAGGCGACGTACGACTTCAAGGTCACGGTGCCGAAGGGCAAGGTCGCCGTCGCCAACGGCCTGCCCGCGCGCGAGCCCCGGACCCGCCGCGGCTGGACGACCTGGTGGTGGGACGCGCCCGACCAGATGGCGAGCTACCTGAGCACCGCGTCGGTCGGCGACTACGACCTGCGGGAGTCGGAGACGGCGAGCGGGCTGCCGATCATCGACGCGGTCGACGACGCCCTGACGCCGGCCGACCTGGCCGAGACCGAGGCCAGCCTCGCGCTCGAGCCGGAGATGATCGGCTTCCTCGAGCAGTTCGGGCCCTACCCGTTCAACTCGGCCGGCTCCATCGTCGACGACGACAGCGTCGGCTACGCACTGGAGTGCCAGACCCGGCCGGTCTACTCCGAGGTGGCCGACGAGTCGACGGTGATGCACGAGCTGGCCCACCAGTGGTTCGGCAACGCGGTCAGTCCGTACCGATGGGCCGACATCTGGCTCAACGAGGGCTGGGCGACCTACGCGCAGTGGATCTGGTCGGAGGACCAGGGCGGCGACACCGCCCAACAGGCGTTCGACCAGGTGATGGGGATCCCGGCGACCAGCTCGTTCTGGGACGTCGTCGTGGCCGACCCCGGGCCATTCGGGCTGTTCTCCGGCGCGATCTACAGCCGCGGCGCGGCCACCCTGTTCGCGTTGCGGCAGAAGATCGGCGACGACGCCTTCCTCGAGGGCGCCCGCGAGTGGGTGGCGCGCTACGACGACGGGACGGCGAGCACCGCCGACTTCGAGGCGCTCATGGAAGAGGTCTCCGGCCAGGACCTGGGCGCGTTCTTCGACGTGTGGGTGCGCACCCCGGAGAAGCCCACCTCCTGGTGACCTGATGCGACCACGGAGGACGCGTCCGCTCTGGCTCGCCGGGGTCCTGACGGCGCCGCTGCTCGCTGCGGGGGCGCCGGCCGCGCACGCGGGCCCGGCCACCTGCTTCGGGGAGCCCGCCACGATCGAGGTACGACACGCGGAGTCCGACGTCGTCGGCACCCCCGGCCCGGACGTGATGGTGGTGACGGGCCGCTTCGTGCGGGTCTTCGGCCTCGACGGGGGCGACCGGATCTGCACCAACGGCCACATCGTGGGAGGCCCGGGGCACGACCGGCTGCTGGGTTTCCGGCGTACGGACGTGGTGCGCGAGCTGACCCTCAGCGGCGGACCGGGCGATGACCGGATCTACCGTCAGGGCCCGCGCGACGGAGACCCACACCTGGTCCCGGTCATGCGTGGCGGAGCGGGCGACGACCGGCTCACGGGCGGCAACAACCTGGACCGGCTCCTCGGCGGACGCGGTCAGGACCGGCTGTTGGGGGACGGACTGCGGGACACGCTCAGGGGAGGACGCGGGGCCGACTCCCTGCTCGGCGAGGCCGACCGCGACGTGTTGTTCGGCGGGCCCGAGGACGACCGGCTCCGCGGCGGGACCGGCCGGGACTTCGCGGGAGGGGGTGCGGGTCTCGACCGAGCCTGGGGTGGTCCCGGGCGGGACGCCTGCGACGCCGAGGTCCGGGTCAGCTGCTAGCGGACCGGGCCGGCGTCACCACTCGAGGTGGAAGTCACCGGCCACGGCGTCGTGGTCGGAGAGCAGCTCCATCTTCCACTGGCTCGTCGAGGTGACGCCGGCGGAAGGCTGGTACAGCAGGTAGTCGATGGTCGAGCCGCCGTGGTCGCCGGTGCCGCCGGGCGGGATGCCGTGGACGTCGTACGTCGTGGCCAACCCACCGGCCGACAGGCCCGCGCGAGGGAACCGGCCGGACCCGTAGTGGGCGTTGAGGTCGCCACCGGCGAAGACCGGCCCCTGGGCCGACAGCTCGCGCACCAGGGCGGAGAGCGCGCCCGCGTAGACCGGCAGCAGGTCGGGCGTGCCCTTGCCGACGGGGGAGGCGTGGGTGGAGACCACCGAGACGACCTTGCCGGTCTCGAGCGACTCCAGCGTCACCCAGTTGACCGCCCGGGTGCCCCAGGTGCCGCCGCGCTGGTGGAGGTAGCGGGTGCCGGTCGACAGCGCGTCCCACCGGTCGGTGCGCCACATCACGGTCGTCTCGGTGGTCCAGCGGTTGTCGGTGCTGCGGTAGTGCGCGTAGCTGGGCAGGGCCAGCGCCTCCGGCGGTCGCACCGCCTCGTTGAGGGTGACGAAGTCGGGCGCCCCGGCGGTGGCCTCCCGCAGGTCGGCCGCGAAGGCGTCGGGGCCGAGGGTGCGCTTGATGTTGGCCTGCACCATCCGGACGTCCATCTCGGTGGGCGGCGCCGGGCGGCGCTTCCGGTCCGCCTTGGCCTGCGCCTCGACGGCGTCGGCGAGCGGGTCCCGTTTCGGCTCCGGGGCCTTGCGGATCACCAGGCCCTGCACGATGTCCTGCGGGGGTGTGGGTGCGCCCGGGTCGACGGTCGCGAGCGCCGGCGCGGCACCGGTCACCGAGACCACCACCGACAGAGCGGCCACCAGACCGCCACCAACCCCACGCACGGACAGACCCTTTCACACGCGACACGACCACACCCGACGTGCCATCTTCTCGCGGACCGGAGCCGCGTGGGGACCGATCCGAGGAAAATCGGTCGCGGCCGGGAATCGCCCCGTGGTGCGATGAGTTCCTCCCCCGTCGCCGGTCGACACCGGCATGACCACCTTCGCCACCCACGACACCGAGGACTTCAGCGTGCCCGAGAACGAGACGACGAACCACGAGCCGACCGAGGCCCGGGTCGAGTCGCCGTACGCCGTCCTGCGCTGGCTGGTGCTCGCGACGTTCGTGGTCATCCTCAACGAGACGATCATGGTCAACGCGATCCCGCGGCTGATGGTCGAGCTCGAGGTCTCCGCCCGCAGCGCGCAGTGGCTGTCCACCGCCTTCATGCTCACCATGGCCGTCGTGATCCCGGTGACGGGCTGGTTCCTGCAGCGGGTCACCACCCGGCAGGCGTTCCTGACCGCGATGACCGTGTTCCTCGCCGGGACCCTGCTGTCCGCCCTGGCGCCGGTGTTCTGGCTGCTGGTCGCGGGTCGTGTCGTGCAGGCCGCCGGTACCGCGGTGATGCTGCCGCTGCTGATGACGACGCTGATGACGATCGTCCCCGAGCACGACCGCGGCCGGGTCATGGGCAACGTGATGCTGGCGATCTCGGTCGCGCCCGCCCTCGGCCCCGCCGTCTCCGGCGTCGTGCTCGAGGTGGCGTCGTGGCGCTGGCTGTTCGGCCTGGTGCTGCCGGTCGCCGGCCTGATCACCTGGGTCTCGATGCGCCGGCTCACCGACGTCGGCGAGACCCGCGAGAGCGCGCTCGACGTCCCCAGCGTGCTGCTGGCCGCCCTCGGCTTCGGGACCCTGGTCTACGGCCTCAGCCGGATCGGCGCCGAGGTCGAGACCGCCGTCCCGGCGTGGGCGCTGGTCGTCGCCGGGCTCGCCGTGGTCGTCGCGTTCCTGCTGCGGCAGCGCTCGCTGCAGAAGCGCGACACCCCGCTGCTCGACCTGCGCGTGCTGAGCCACCGCACGTACGCCGTCGGCGTCACCATCCAGTCGGTGTCGTTCCTGGCGATGATGGGCGCGATGATCCTGCTGCCGCTCTACCTGCAGGAGCTGCGCGGGCTCAGCCCGCTGCAGACCGGGCTGCTGGTCGCCCCCGGCGGGCTGGCGATGGGGCTGCTCGGCCCGCGCGTCGGCCACGCCTTCGACCGGTTCGGCGCCCGACCGCTCGTCGTGCCCGGCAGCATCGGCGTCGTGGTGGCGCTCGGTGTGCTGAGCCAGGTCTCGGAGACCACGTCGTACGGCGTGGTGCTGGGTACGCACGTGCTGATGATGGTCAGCCTGGCGGCGCTGTTCACGCCGGTGTTCACGCTGAGCCTCGGTGCGCTGCCCCCGCAGCTCTACTCCCACGGCTCCTCGCTGCTCGGCACCACCCAGCAGGTCTCCGCGGCGATCGGCACGGCCGTCTCGGTGACCGTGCTCTCCTCGCGCACGACCTCGCTGCTCGAGGGCGGGGCGACCCCGTCGGCCGCCTTCGTCGGTGGCGTGCAGTGGGCGTTCGGTGCGGCGGCGCTGATCTCGCTGGTGGTCGTCGTGCTGGTGCTGACGCTGCCCTCGCGGAGCGCGGACCACGACGCCGACGAGTCCCCCTGCGAGGAGCCGGCCGCGGCCTGACGCACGATGCCGGGCGACGGGAGCACGACCGCCGACGCGGCCCCTGCCTTCCGGGTCTGGCCGCCGGTGGCGATCTCGGTGCCGTGGCTGGTCGGGTACGTCGCCGACCGGCTGTGGTTCGACCTCGGTCGGGGTGGACCCGTCTGGACGGTGCTCGGGGCCGGGCTCGTCGTGGCGTTCGTCGTCTGGAACGGGTGGTGCCTGCTGCTCTTCCGTCACCGGCGCACCGGCCTGCTGCCCGGGCAGACGACCACGACCCTGATGGTCCGCGGCCCGTTCCGGGTCAGCCGCAACCCGCTGTACGTCGGGCTGCTCGCGCTCTACGCGGGTGTCGCGCTGCTCGTCGGGTCCGTCGGGGCGCTGGTGCTGCTGCCGGTCGCGTGGTGGCTGCTGCACTGGGGCGCCGTCCTGCCCGAGGAGCGCTACCTGCACGAACGGCTCGGCGAGGAGTACGACCTCTACCGCCGGCAGGTGCGGCGCTGGCTCTGAGCGCGCAGGCGGTCACGCTCGGGCCTAGACCAGGCTGCGAGTAGCCAGGAACCCCTCGCGGCCGGGCGCCTGGACGCGTTACCCTCACGGCAACTCCTGAACGCCCCCCACGAAGGAGCCCCCCGTGAGCACCCCAAGGCCACGGGCCGCCGTTGCGGCGGTCCTGATCACCCTCACCCTCCCCCTGACCCTGATGGCAGCCCCCGCCCAGGCCCAGAGCCCAGACCGGTACGAGGACCAGGCGCGCGTCGTCACCAACAACAAGCGTGACGGGCACGACCTCGCCAGGTTCCGGAAGGGCGCCTGCGTCCAGCGCTTCGCCGAGCGTCAGGCGCGGCGGATGGCCCGGCAGGAACGGATGTACCACCAGGACCTCGGCAAGGTCATGCGGCGCTGCAACCTCTCCACGGCCGGCGAGAACGTCGCCTACGGCTACCCGACCGGACGCCGGGTCGTGCAGGCCTGGATGCGGTCGCAGGGACACCGGCGCAACATCCTCAACGGTCGCTTCCGACTGCTCGGCATGGCCGCTGCTCGCGACAACGACGGCACGATGTACGCCGCCCAGGTGTTCGGCCGCCACTGAGCACGGCCCGGGCCGCCGGGGTTAGGTGACCCTCACCTAAGGTTCCTCCTGCCGGTACGACGACCGGCAGGAGGGGTCCCATGAGCGAGAGCACCGTCGTCGAGCACCCGTTGCGAGCCCTCTGGCGACGCCAGCAGCGGTTCCGCGGACGCTTCGTCGCCGCGGTCGCCGCGTCCACGGTCAACAAGGTCGCCGACGTTGTGCCGGAGCTGCTGATCGGCGCGGCCGTCGACGTCGTGGTGCGCGGCGACGACGCGTGGGTCGCCGGCGTGCTCGGGGTCGAGTCGCGCTACGCACAGCTCGGCTGGCTGGCCGCGATCAACGTCGTGGTCTGGCTCGTCGAGTCCCTCAGCGAGTACGTCGCGAACGTGCTGTGGCGCGGCCTCGCGCAGGGGATCGAGCACGAGCTGCGCGTCGAGGCCTACGACCACGCCCAGCACCTCGACCTGGGCTGGCACGAGTCGCGGCCGCAGGGCTCGACGCTGGCCACCCTCAACGACGACGTCAACCAGCTCGAGCGGTTCCTCGACATCGGGGCGCCCGCGATCCTGCAGACCGCGCTCAACGTCGTCCTCGTGGGCGCGGTCTTCGCGTACGCCTCCTGGGAGCTGCTGGTCCTCGCCTTCCTCCCGATCCCGCTCATCGTCGCGGGGTCGCTGGTCTTCCAGCGCCGGCTGGAGCCGCTCTACGACCGGGTGCGCTCCGCCGTCGCCGACCTGTCGGGAGTGCTGTCGGCCAACCTCTCGGGCATCTCGACCATCAAGGCGTTCACCGCCGAGGACCGCGAGCGCGACCGGGTCGGCTCGGTGTCGGCCGCCTACCGCGACGCCAACGTCTCCGCGATCCGGTCGTCGGCGGCATTCGTGCCCCTGGTGCGGATGGCGATCCTCGCCGGCTTCACCTGCACCCTGCTGCTCGGCGGCTGGGCCACGCTCGACGGCACCCTCGAGGTCGGCCTCTACTCCGTGCTGGTGTTCATGACCCAGCGGCTGCTCTGGCCACTGACCGACGTCGCGGAGGTGCTCGACCTCTACCAGCGCGGCCGCGCGTCGACGGCCCGGATCCTCGGCCTGCTGGGCGAGCCGGTCACGGTCCCGCAGGGCCACCGGAGCCTGGCCCGCCCGGTCGCGGGACGGGTCGAGCTGCGCGAGGTGCGGGCCGGGTACGCCGGCGGTCCCGACGTGCTGCACGGCCTCGACGTCGTCGTACCGGCAGGGGAGACGCACGCCATCGTCGGGCCCACGGGAGCCGGCAAGTCCAGCCTGCTGCGACTGGTGCTGCGCTTCGACGACCCCCGGTCGGGCTCGGTGCTGCTCGACGGCGAGGACGTGCGCGACCTCGTCTGGGACTCGCTGCGCGGGTCGATGGGGTACGTCGCCCAGGACGTCTTCCTGTTCGAGGGCACGATCGCCGACAACATCGCCTACGGGCGCCCCGACGCCACCCGCGCCGACGTGTGCGACGCGGCCGTCGCCGCGGCCGCCGACGACTTCATCGAGGCCCTCCCCGGCGGGTACGACGCCCACGTCGGCGAGCGCGGCGTCACCCTCTCCGGCGGTCAGCGGCAGCGGATCGCGCTGGCCCGGGCGCTGCTGCGCGACCCCGCGATCCTGGTGCTCGACGAGGCGACCAGCGCCGTCGACAACGAGACCGAGGCGGCCATCCAGACCTCGCTGCGGCGGACGAGCGAGCGGTGCACGACGATCGTGGTGGCCCACCGGCTCTCCACCGTCCGCCACGCCCACCGGATCTGGGTGCTGGACGCCGGACGGGTCGTCGAGGCCGGCACCCACGACGAGCTGGTCGCCGACGGCGGGGCGTACGCCGCCCTGTGGGCGGTGCAGACGGGCGAGGCCGCCGAGCCGGTTGCCGCCGTCGATGGGAGCGGCCGCACGGCCCGGCGGTAGCCTTGCTCCTCGTGGCAGGACCCGACTACGACAGCGAGATCAAGCAGCTCCAGGCGACGATGAGGACCATCGGCCAGGTGCTCGACCTCGACGGCATGCGCGCCGAGATCGCCGACCTCGGCGAGCAGGTCGCCGCGCCCGACCTCTGGGACGACCAGGACAACGCGACCCGGGTCACCGGTCGGCTCTCGCTGCTCCAGGGCGAGCTGGAGCGCTTCACCGACCTCGCCAACCGCATCGACGACCTCGAGGTGATGGTCGAGCTCGGCCGCGGCGAGGACGACGCCGAGATGCTGGCGGACGCCGAGCGCGAGCTGGGCAAGGTCCAGAAGTCGGTCGAGAGCCTCGAGATCCGCACGCTCCTCTCCGGCGAGTTCGACGCGCGTGAGGCGCTGGTCACCATCCGCTCCGGCGCGGGCGGGGTCGACGCGGCCGACTTCGCCGAGATGCTGATGCGGATGTACACGCGCTGGGCCGAGCAGCACAAGTACGGCGTCGAGGTGTTCGACACCTCCTACGCCGAGGAGGCGGGCCTGAAGTCCGCCACCTTCGCCATCCACGCGCCGTACGCCTACGGCACGCTCAGCGTCGAGGCCGGCACCCACCGGCTGGTGCGGATCAGCCCCTTCGACAACCAGGGCCGCCGGCAGACCAGCTTCGCCGCCGTCGAGGTGGTGCCCGTCCTCGAGCAGACCGACGAGATCGAGGTCGACGAGAACGAGATCAAGGTCGACGTCTACCGCTCCTCGGGCCCCGGCGGGCAGTCGGTCAACACCACCGACTCGGCGGTGCGACTGACCCACCTGCCGACCGGCATCGTCGTGTCCTGCCAGAACGAGAAGTCGCAGCTGCAGAACAAGGCGGCGGCGATGATCGTGCTCAAGGCCAAGCTCCTCGCGGCGAAGAAGGCCGAGGAGGAGGCGCAGCTCAAGGAGCTCAAGGGTGACGTCGCCGCGTCGTGGGGCGACCAGATGCGCAACTACGTGCTCAACCCCTACCAGATCGTGAAGGACCTGCGGACCGGCCACGAGTCGGGCAACCCGCAGGCGGTCTTCGACGGCGAGCTCGACGACTTCCTCGAGGCCGGCATCCGGTGGCGCCGCGGCGCCGACAAGGCCGCCGCGCAGAACTGACCACTCAGTCGTCCAGCTCCAGCTCGAGCAGGTGGTAGCCGAGGGTCTTCCCGTGGCTGTCCAGCAGGGTGGACCCGGTGACTCCTCCGCCGAGCACGCCCGGCAGCGAGAAGACCAGGCCGGGGAGCCCCTCGACCACGACCCGGCGTGCGCCCTCGGAGCCGCCGAAGTGGTCCGCGACCCGCTCGGCGGTGAGCTGCGCGACCAGGCGCGCGTGCGCCGCGTCGCTGCGCGGCAGCACCGCCAGGATCAGGGTGTCGCCCTTGTCCCCGGCGCGTACGTCGGCCAGCTCGTCCACGGGCGTGCTCATCGCAGCACCTCGACCACGGGCGTCACCAGCCGGCGAGGCACGACGCAGGACCGGATCGTCACGAGCGGCTGCTGGTGCCGCCTGGCGCCCCCACCTCCGGCGGGGCCGTTGGTGTAGAGCGACTCGACCTCCCATCCGATGGCCTGGGCCCGCTCAGGGTCCGCGACCTGGGCAGACACCCTGAGCCGGACCTCGGCCGGGTCGCCGGGAGGCCGCCGGCCGCGGAACGCGGCACCCGCCCCCACGAGCTCGACGTTCAGGTCTGACTCGGCAACCCCGTGCACCTCGACCAGCCGCTGGACCACGACGTCCCCCGCCAGTCGGGCGCGGTCCAGGGCACGTGGCCCGGCGTAGCTGATCTGGCCCTCCCCGAGCCACCCCCCGCGGAAGCCGACCGTCACCTTGAGCTGCTCAGGACGCGTGCGGCCGCGGCCACCCGAGACGGCCACCTCGTTCCCGGACAGCTCTGTGAACCGGACCTCGGAGAAGTCGGCCACCACGTCCGGGGTGACGTACGCCGTGGGGTCGGCGACCTCGTACAACAGCTGCTCGGCGCAGGTGCGTCGGTCCAGACGACCTCCGGTGCCGGGGAGCTTCGCCAGTCGGGCGTCGCCGGTGGGCGCGACCTCGGCGAAGGGGAACCCGAGTCGGGCCAGGTCGGCCACGGGCTTGGTGACCGGGTCGGCGAAGTAGCCCCCGGTGAGCTGGCCGGCACACTCCAGGAGGTGTCCCACGACCGTGCCCGCGCCGAGGCGCTCCCAGTCGTCCTGCTCCCAGCCGAACGCGTGCACCAGCGGCCCGAGGTAGAGCGAGGGGTCGGCCAACCGGCCGGTGATCACGAGGTCTGCATCCTCCTCGAGGGCCTGCACGACGGGCTCGTGCCCGAGGTAGGCGTTGGCGGAGATGATCTCCGAGGCCTCCTCGGAGAGGGGCCGTCCGGTCTCCCACACGACGGGATCCAGGTCGCGCACCAGGTCCAGCACCTCGTCCCCGGTCACGACCGCCACTCGGCAGTCGAGGCCGAGGTCCTTCGCGGTGCGGACCGCGACCTCGCCGGCGGCGCGAGGGTTGGCGGCTCCTGAGTTGGTGAGCACCGTGGTGTCGCCCGGGAGCGTGTGGGGCAGCACCGCGCGCAGCCGCGTGGCGAGCAGCGGGTCGTGTCCCGACTGCGGATCCGCGAGCCGGCGGGCATGACCCGCGGCGACGGTCCGTTCCCCCAGGCACTCGAAGACCAGGTGGTCGAGGGCGGCGTCCCGCGCCAGCGCGACCGCGGGGTCGATCCGGTCCCCGGCGAAGCCCGCGCCGGCGCCGAGGCGCAGTGCCGACCGGTTCACGCCCACAGCGGCACCGCGCCGGTGATGACCGCGGCCACCAGCATGATGATGCTCACCAGCCAGGCCCACCCGATCAGGTGCCGGATGTGGCGCCCGATGTCGACGCCGGCCAGGCCCACCAGGAGGAAGAAGGAGCCGGTGAGCGGGCTGATCGGGAAGCCCACCGTCTCCTCACCGACCAGGGACGCCCGTGCGATGTCCGCTCCACTGACGCCGAACTGCTCCCCGATGCCCATCAGCACCGGCAGCACGCCGAAGTAGTACGCATCCGGTCCGAACACCAGGCTGAGCGGGACGCCGAGGACGCCCGCGATCAGCGGGAGGCCGGGCGCGGCCTGCTCGGGGATCACCGAGGCGCCCGACCTCGCCATCGCCTCGATCATCCCGCTGCCGTCGAGGATGCCCAGGAAGACGCCGGCCGCGAGCAGCGTCGTGGCCATGAGCATCGCGCCCTTGGAGTGCGCCTCGATCCGCTGGGTCTGCTGGTGCAGTCCCGGGTAGTTGACGACGAGAGCCACGACCACACCGACCAGGAACACGACCTCCGGAAGCGCCACGGCGGACACCAGCAGTGCGATCACCGCCACGGTCAGCAGGACGTTGAACCAGAAGAGGCGTGGGCGGCGGAGCTCGTCCTCGGTCTGCTGGACGTCCACCATCGTCCCGCCGCGTGTGGCGCTGGAGGGGTCGGGGAGCTCGCCGACCACGGCGTCGGACGTCGCGCCGCGGGAGGGCCGCGAGTCCGGCCCGGCGCCTCCTCCGGTGGCGGTGCGATCGGCGGGGGCGGCGTCGGCGCCCGGGGCGGACAACCGTCGGCTCTCGCGCCGGCCGAGCCACCAGGCGATCACCAGCGCTGCCAGCATGCCCACGACCTGGGCCGGGATCAGGGGAACCCAGAGCTCGTTGACGTCCACACCGGTGGTGGCGGCCGCCCGCGCGGTGGGCCCACCCCACGGCAACAGGTTCATCACGCCGGCGCCGAGACCGACACAGGTCGTGAGGACCAGCCTGCTCATCCCCAGACGGTCGAAGATCGGCAGCATCGCCGGGATCGTGATCAGGAAGGTGGTGGCACCGGCGCCGTCCAGGTGTGCGGCCATCGCGAGGAGCGTGGTACCGACGCAGATCGTGACCGGAGCATTCCCGGCGAAGCGGACGATGCCGGAGATGATCGGGTCGAACATGCCGGCATCGCGCATCAACCCGAAGAACACGATGGCGAAGACGAACATGGTCGCGGTGCCGACCACCCCACCGAGCCCCGCGGTCACGAACTCCCCGATCTCGGTGGGGCTGAACCCCGCGACGAGGGCGCCGAGGACCGGCACGCCGGCCAGGGCGACCACCGCGGCCACCCGGTTGGTGAGGAGCAGGGTCAGGATCACGGCCACCGTCAGGTAGCCGATGAGCGACAGCATGGTGTGCCTTCCGAGGAGGTGGGGGCCGTACGGCGTGGGCGTTGGCCAGTGTGACGGCGCTCACCTACGCAGGTCCAACATCAATATCCGATAGATTCATTCGCCGTGAGCATCGACATCGGGGTTCGCCACCTGCGCGCGATCGTCGCGGTCGCCGACCACGGCGGCTACTCCTCGGCCGCTCGAACCCTCGGCGTCGCCCAGTCCTCGTTGTCGCGAACCGTGCTCGAGGCCGAGCGGCGGTTGGGGGTGCCGCTGTTCGAGCGCACCACCCGCCGCGTGGAACCGACGCGGGACGGGATCGAGCTGGTCGCTGCCGCCCGTCGGGTGCTGGCCGAGATGGACACCATGCTGGCCCACTTCGACGGCTACCTCGCCGGCACCCGTGGGCATGTCTCGGTCGCGGCGCTGCCGTCCGTCGCCGCCACCCTCCTGCCGGCCCTGCTTGCCGGCTTCCGGGACGAGCGACCGGCGGTGTCCGTCGCCGTGCGGGACGGCCTCTCGGGCGAGGTGCTGGAGCAGGTGCGCTCGGGTGCGGTCGACATGGCTCTCACCGTGGCGACGTACCTTCCCCCCGACCTGCTCTCCCGGCCGATCGCCGTCGACGAGTTCGCGTGCGTGGTCCCGGCGGGGCACGCGCTTGCCCGGGACCCCACGGTCCGCTGGTCGGAGCTGTCGGGCCGGCCCTTCGTGGCCTTCGACGAGACCTCCAGCATCCGGGAGCACACCGACCAGGTGCTGCGGAAGCAGCGGATCGAGCTGGGTGTCCTGACCGAGGCGCGCAACATCGGGGCGGTGGCCGGACTCACGGCCGGCGGCCTCGGAGTGACCGTGGCCCCCGGGCTGGTGCTCCCCATGATGGAGTTCGCCGGCCTGGAGTGGCGTCCGCTGGTCGACCCCGTCGTGACCCGCGAGATCTCCCTGGTCCAGCACCCGGACCGGCCGACGTCCCGGACAGCGCAAGGGCTCGTGGACCTGCTGCTCGATGCGCCGGGACGTCGCGTCCGGCTGCCACCCATGGTCAGCTGGCACCCTCCACCCGTCGACGTCGAGGGACCGCCGTAGGGGTCACGCGCACAGGAGGGCGATCTGGCCCGACCCGATCCCCGTCCGGTCACCGTCCGGGTGGTTGCGGCGGCTCCTGACCGGCGGCAGGGTGAGGGTCCACCTGCTCGGGAAGGACCCCTCTTGGAACCGATCGACCCGGTCTACGGGACCACCACGCTGCTCCTGATCGCGGCGGGGGCCGTGGCCCTGCTGCTCGTCCTGATCATCGGCGTCAAGCTGCACGCGTTCATCTCCCTGGTCCTGGTCAGCCTGGTGACGGCGATCGTCGTCGGCTTCGACCTCGCGGAGATCCCCGACGTGCTGTTGTTCGGATTCGCGGACACCATCGGGTCGGTCGCGTTGCTCGTCGCGTTCGGGGTGATGCTCGGGCGCCTGCTCGAGGTGACCGGCGGCGCCCAGGTGCTGGCCGACACCCTCATCGGCCGGTTCGGGGAGAAACGGGCGCCGTTCGCGCTCGGCGTGGCGGCGCTGATCTTCGGCTTCCCGATCTTCTTCGACGCCGGCCTCGTCGTGTTCCTCCCGATCATCCTGACCGTGGCGCGGCGGTTCGGAGGATCGCTGCTCTACTACGCCCTGCCGGCTGCGGGTGCGTTCGCGGCCATGCACGCGATCGTGCCGCCCCACCCGGGCCCGGTCGCGGCCGCCCAGCAGATCGGCGCCGACATCGGGCTGACGCTGCTCGTCGGCCTGCCGATCGCCGTCCTGGCGTGGTACGTCGGCGTCTACCTGGTCTCACGGTTCCTCGGAGCCCGTATCTACGTGCCCGTGGCCGACGTGGTCTTCGGCCAGGCCGAGGACGGGCAGGGTGCCGACGACTCCCTCGGTCAGGGGCCACCGCCGTTCGGCGTCGTGCTGATGCTGCTGCTGATCCCGCTGGTCCTGATCTCCTTCGACACCGTCCTCGACACCCTCGTCGCCACCGGCACCCTCGAGGAGGCCGGCTGGATCGACTTCCTCGGCCTGCTGGGCCAGACCCCGGTGGCGCTGCTGATCACCGTGCTGGTCGCGATCTTCGTGCTCGGTCGTCCGAACGCCTCGATGGCGCGGATCACCACGATCCTCGACCACGCGCTGGGCCCGATCTGCGCGATCATCCTGATCACCGGTGCCGGTGGCATGTTCGGCGGCGTCCTGGAGCTGAGCGGGATCGGCGCGGCCCTCAGCTCGTCGCTGTCCGACCTCGGCATGTCCCTGATCCTCCAGGCGTTCGTGATCGCCACGCTGCTCCGGGTGGCCCAGGGATCGGCCACGGTCGCGCTCACCACCACCGGTGGCCTGATCGCGGCCCCGGCGGCGGCGGCCGACCTGGGCCAGGTCCAGCTCACCCTCCTCGTCGTCGCCATCGCGGCCGGGGCGACGGTGCTCTCCCACGTCAACGACTCCGGCTTCTGGCTGGTCAGCCGGTTCTTCCAGATGGACGAGAAGACCACCCTGAAGACCTGGACCGTCATGGAGACCACGCTCGGAGTCTCGGCGTTCGCGATCGCCGCCGTGCTCTGGATGCTGCTGTGACGGCACCGGTCTGGCACCTGGTCTTCATGGGGGTCTCCGGCTCCGGGAAGTCGACGGCGGCCAGGGCGGTGCAGCAGCGGCTCGGCTGGGACTTCGCCGAGGGGGACGACTTCCACCCCGCGGCCAACGTCGAGAAGATGTCGGCCGGGCGGCCGCTGTCCGACGAGGACCGGCTGCCGTGGCTGGAGCTCCTGGTCGCCTGGACGCGCGAGCACGACGCCGCCGGACGACCCACGCTGATGACCTGCTCCGCGCTCAGGCGCAGCTACCGCGACCTCCTCCGCCGCGGTGGCGAGCGCACCTTCTTCGTCCACCTGCACGGCGACAAGGGACTGATGCTCGAGCGGATGGGCGGCCGTGACCACTTCATGCCGCCGAGCCTGCTGGAGTCGCAGCTCGACACCCTCGAGATGCTGGGCCCGGACGAGGCCGGCCTGGTCGTCGACCCTGCCGACCCTCCGGAGCAGATCACCGACGACGTGCTGGCCCGGCTCGACCTCGCCTGAGGCGGTTCAGGTGCGGGCGGCGTCGAGCACCGACACGCACCACTCGCTGGTACGACGCTCGGTCACGACCGAGGCGTCCCGGCCGGCCAGCGCGCAGACCAGCCAGGCGTCGCCGAACCGTCCGCGCCACGAGCGTTCGACCCCCTCGTCGGTCCGGCACCGGGTGGCGACCGACGGCGTACCGAACCCGCCCGAGCCGGTGCGCCGGCACCGGCCGTCGAGGGCCTCCTCGACCAGCCGGCCGGCGCGACCGCGGGTCACGGGGGGCACGAAGACCCAGGCCCGGGCGGTCACCCCCTCACCGGTCCACGCGCAGCCGTACTCGTGGGCGAGGGTGCGGCTGCCGTCGGGGAGCTGGATCCGGTCCCCGTTGCCGTAGTCGCGGTGGGAGGTCGCGGCCTGGTCGAGGGCGTGCTCGATCCCGGTGGGGGAGACCCGGTCGCAGAAGGGGGAGCGCTCCACGGTCACCCCGGCGGTGTCGTAGGTCTCGAGCGTGGTCCGCTCGACCGCGTGGGTGTCGTCCGGGGCCGCGGGAGCCGGCTCCGGGGAGCCGGTGGAGCACCCGCCCAGCAGGACGACGAGGGCGGCCGCCGTCGCCGTACGGCCCCTCCGCTGGTGCCCCATGGGGAGACTGTGCCACGCCGGGACGCGTGGTTTGGGAACCCGTGGTGTGGCTCGACTACCCTCGATGCGGTGATTCGCTTCGAGAAGGTCGTCAAGGCCTACCCCGGACAGGGCGCTCCCGCCCTCGACAACGTGACCGTCGACGTCGAGAAGGGCGAGTTCGTCTTCCTCGTCGGCGCCTCCGGCTCGGGCAAGTCCACCTTCCTGCGGCTGGTGCTCCGCGAGTCCCGCCCCACCAGCGGTCGGGTCTACGTCGCCGGCAAGGAGATCAACCGGCTGGCCGGCTGGAAGGTGCCGCGGCTGCGCCGCCAGATCGGCACCGTGTTCCAGGACTTCCGGCTGCTGCCCAACAAGACCGTCTCCGAGAACGTCGCCTTCGCGCTGCAGGTGATCGGCAAGGGCGCCTCGGAGATCCGCAGCCTGGTCCCCGAGACCCTGGAGCTGGTGGGTCTCGAGGGCAAGGGCGAGCGCTTCCCCGACGAGCTCTCCGGCGGTGAGCAGCAGCGCGTCGCCGTGGCCCGCGCCTTCGTCAACCGGCCGATGATCCTGATCGCCGACGAGCCGACCGGAAACCTCGACCCGGCGACCTCGGTCGGGATCATGAAGCTGCTCGACCGGATCCAGCGCACCGGCACCACCGTGGTGATGGCGACCCACGACTCGGGCATCGTCGACCAGATGCGCAAGCGGGTCATCGAGCTGGAGGGTGGTCGCGTGGTCCGCGACCAGGCCCAGGGCGTCTACGGCTTCCAGCACTGACCCACACCCCCGAACAGAGAGCTACCACCTCACGATGCAGCTGCGTTACGTCTTCTCCGAGCTCGGCCAGGGTCTGCGCCGCAACCTGTCGATGCACATCGCGGTGATCCTGACCCTGTTCGTGTCGCTGACCCTGGTGGGCCTCGGCACCCTGTTGATCCAGCAGGCCGACCGGATGAGCGAGCAGTGGGGCAACGAGCTGCAGATCACGGTCTTCCTCTGCCGCGACAACGACCCCGACCCGGCGTGCCCGACCGAGGTCACGGCGCCGCAGCAGCGGGCGATCGAGGACGTCGTCGACGAGAACCCCGAGGTCGCCGACTGGTACGTCGAGTCCAAGTCGCAGGCCTTCGAGAAGGTCAAGGAGCTGGTCGGAGCCGAGAAGTTCGAGGGCCCGAACGCCGCCGCCACCGTGGCCGACATGCCGAAGTCGATCTGGATCACCCTCGACGACCCCGCGGAGTTCGCCGGCATCACCAGCGCCGTCGAGGGCCTCGACGGGGTGAGCCAGATCCGCGACCAGCGCGAGACGGTGGGCCCGGTGCTCGGCGGGATCGAGGCGATCCAGTGGGGTGCACTGCTCGCCGCCGCGTTCCTCATCGTCGCCGCGCTGCTGCTGGTCGCCAACACGATCCGGCTCGCCGCCCTGGCGCGCCGTCGGGAGATCGGCATCATGCGACTGGTCGGCGCCTCGACGCTCTACATCACGCTGCCGTTCCTGCTCGAGGCGCTGGTCACGGCCGTCCTCGGCGTCGCGCTCGCCGGCGCGTCGATGGCGGCGTTCATGTACTTCGGCATCGCGCAGCGGCTCAGCGACTTCGCCGGCTTCATCCCCTGGGTCGGCTGGCCGGAGTACGTCTACTCGCTGACGGCGGTGGCGATCCTCGGTCCGGTGCTCACCCTGCTTCCGACACTCGTGCTGACGCGCAAATACCTCAAAGTCTGACCCCGCTCGGTTACGTTCGTCGCGCACGAACTTCCCCGAACGAAGGCAGACCCGGTGCGTCCCTTCCCCCGTACCGCCCGTCACCGCCTGGTCGGCGTCCTCTCCGTGGGCGCCCTGGCGCTGGGCGTGCTGAGTGTCCCGCAGGCCCAGGCCGACGACCTCAAGGACCGTCGCGAGCGCCTCGAGGACCGGATCGCGCACGCCGACGACGACCTCGACCACTCCAGTGCCCGGATGCGCCGGGCGATGGACGCGCTCGGCGCCGCCCAGACGGCGCTCGACAACGCGCGCGCGGAGCTCGACCGGGCCAAGGTCGCCCTGGCCGCGGCTCGTGAGCGCGACCTCGAGATGCAGGAGAAGCTGGAGCTGGCCCGTGACCGGCTCGAGCAGGCCCAGGCCGACCTCGAGCTCGGCCGCGCCGACCTGGCGGAACAGAAGGACGCCGTGACCGAGCTGGTCACCACCCTCTACCAGGACGAGGACCCCCACCTGCAGGCGCTGACCTCGATGATGAACGCCGAGGACCCCGCCGACCTGACCTGGGCCGAGGAGGCGCGCGACGTCGTCGTCCGCGACGAGACCCGGGCCTACGACGAGCTGCGGGCCGCGGAGGTCCTGCTCGAGGTCCGCGAGGAGCAGGTCGCCGAGGCCGAGCAGCTGGTCGAGGTGCAGCGTGAGCGGGCCGCCCAGCACCTGCTCGAGACCCAGGACCTCACCCAGCAGGCCCGCGACGCCCGGGCCCAGGTCCGGACCACCGTCGACGCCCGGCGCACCGCGCGCAACCAGGCGGCGGCGGCCAAGGCGCAGGACCTCCGGGAGCTGCAGGAGCTCAAGCAGCAGGAGGCGAAGGTCAAGGCGCTGATCCTGGCCCGCGCCCGCCGCGCCGCGCGGTCGTCGGGCGGCGGCAGCAGCTACACCGGGTCGACCGGCAGCTTCCTCGGCTGGCCGGTGCCGGGGGGCTACGTCACCTCGCCGTTCGGCTACCGCACCCACCCGATCTACGGCTACTACAGCCTCCACGACGGCACCGACATCGGGAAGGGCTGCGGCGCACCCCTGGTCGCGGCCGCCTCCGGCCGGGTGATCTCGCGGACCTACTCCTCGGTCTACGGCAACCGGCTCTACGTCAGCGTCGGCACCGTCAACGGCAAGAACCTCACGATCGTCTACAACCACGCCTCGGGCTACAACGTCGGCGTCGGGGCGACGGTGGGGCGCGGACAGACCATCGGGTACATGGGCACCACCGGCTGGTCCACGGCCTGCCACCTGCACTTCACGGTGCTGGTCAACGGCCAGCCCGTGAACCCGATGAACTGGATGTGAGAATTGGCCCCATGGCCAGGGAGCAGGGGCGCAGGATGATCGCGCAGAACAAGAAGGCGCGGCACGACTACCACATCGACGACACCTACGAGGCCGGGCTGGTCCTGGTCGGGACCGAGGTCAAGTCACTGCGGCAGGGGCGCGCGTCGCTGGTCGACGGCTTCGCCGACATCGAGGGCGGCGAGGCCTGGCTGCACAACGTGCACATCCCCGAGTACTCCCAGGGCACCTGGACCAACCACTCCGCACGCCGCAAGCGCAAGCTGCTGCTGCACGCCACCGAGATCGCCCGGATCCAGCGCCAGACCATGGAGAAGGGGTACACGCTGGTGCCGCTGGCGCTGTACTTCAAGGACGGTCGCGCCAAGGTCGAGCTCGCCGTCGCGCGCGGCAAGAAGCAGTACGACAAGCGGCACACGATCGCCGCCCGGACGGCCGAGCGGGAGAAGCAGCAGGCCATCGGCCGGCGGCTCAAGGGAATCCAGGACTAGGGTGCGATCCCCGCACGCAGCAGCTGGCCGGGCAGCTCGCGGCCCAGCAGGTCGGTCACCCACTGCGACACCTCGAGCAGCCGGTCGAGGTCGACGCCCGTGCTGACGCCCTCCCGCTCGAGCAGGTAGAGCAGGTCCTCGGTGGCGACGTTGCCGGTCGCGTTCGGGGCGAACGGACAGCCGCCGAGGCCGGCGACGCTGGCGTCGAGCACCGCCACGCCGTCCTCCAGGGCGGCGTACGCGTTCGCGTAGCCGGTGTTGCGGGTGTTGTGGAGGTGCAGCCCGAGCGGGATCCCGAGGTCCTGTGAGCCGCGCAGCAGCGCGTGGACCTGGGACGGTACGCCGACGCCGATCGTGTCGGCGAACAGCACCTCGTCGGGAGCCTCGAGCCGGTGCGCGAGGTCCAGCGGCACCTCCGGGTCGACCTTCCCCTCGAAGGGACAGCCGAACGACGCGGCCAGGGTGACCGTCACCCGGCGGCCGTCGACGTGGGCAGCACGGACCAGGTCGTTGACCTCCGCGAGCGACTGCTCGACCGACCGGCCCTGGTTGCGCTGGTTGAAGGTCTCGGTCACGCACAGCGCCAGGTGGACCTCGGGCACCGGGTGGTCCCGGAGCCGCTCGTAGCCGCGTGGGTTGAGGACCAGGGCGCTGCGGGTCACCCCCGGCACGTCGCTGTCGGCGACGACCTCCTCGGTGCCGGCCATCTGCGGCACCCGCGTGGGGTTCACGAAGCTGCCGACCTCGATCCGGGTGAGCCCGGTCGCCGCGAGCCGCCGGACCAGCTCGGCCCGCACCGCGGGGGAGAGGTGCTCCGGCTCGTTCTGGAGGCCGTCGCGGGGGCCGACCTCGACGACCTGGACGCCGGTCACCTCACACCACCTTCCGCGCGGCGAGGTCGCGGACCTCGGCCTCGTCCAGGCCGAGCACGCCGGTCAGCACCGCGACGGTGTCGGCCCCGAGCTCCGGCCCGAGCCACCGCAGGCTGCCGGGGGTGTCGGACAGGTGGGGGGTGGGGCTCTGCTGGGTGAACTCGCCCAGGGTGCGGTGCACCAGCGTGGTCAGCGCCCCCCGGGCGGCGAAGTGCTCGTCGGCCAGCATGTCGGGAGCCGTGTAGAGGCGCCCGGCCGGGACGCCGGCGCCGTGCAGCGCCTTCAGCAGCGCCTCGGTCTCCTGGGTGGCGGTCCAGGCGGCGATGGCCTCGTCGAGCTCGTGCTGCCGCTCGCCGCGCTGGTCGTGGGTGCCGAACCCGGTGAGCAGCTCCGGCCGGTCCATCACCTCGACCAGCCGGGCGAAGACCGTGTCGCGGTTGGCCCCGATCAGCACCGCGTCCCCGTCGGCCGTGGGGTAGACGTTGCTCGGGGCGACGCCCGGCAGGATCGACCCGGTGCGCTCCCGCACCTCGCCGGTGTGCTGGTAGAGCGGGACCAGGCCCTCCATCACCGCGAGCACCGCCTCGTAGATCGCGGTGTCGACCACCTGGCCACGACCGGTGCGGTGCCGGGCCACCAGCGCCATCGTGGTGCCGAGCGCGGAGAAGGTGCCGGCGAGCGAGTCGCCGATCGAGATGCCGACCCGGCTCGGTGGTGAGGCCGGGTCGCCGGTGACGTGGCGCAGGCCGCCCATGGCCTCGCCGATGGAGCCGAAGCCGGCACGGCCGGCGTACGGGCCGTCCTGGCCGTAGCCCGTGACCCGGGTCATCACCAGGCCGGGGTTGAGCCGGGACAGCTCCTCGTAGCCCAGCCCCCAGCGCTCCATGGTGCCGGGCCGGAAGTTCTCGACGACCACGTCGGACTCCGCGATCAGCCGGCGCGCGAGGTCCTGCCCCTCAGGGGTGCGCAGGTCGACGGTGACCGAGCGCTTGTTGCGCGCGATCACCGGCCACCACAGCGACTCCCCGGACGCCTCGTCGACCTGCCAGCGCCGCATCGGGTCGCCGGAGGCAGGGTCCTCGAGCTTGATGACCTCGGCGCCGAAGTCGCCGAGCAGCTGTCCGCAGAAGGGGCCGGCGATCAGGCTGCCCATCTCCACCACCCGGACGCCGGCGAGCGGCCCGGCCGGCGCGTCGGTGGCGGCGTCGTACGACGTGGTCATGGACCCTCCTGCTCGGCTCGGGTGCGCTGGACGACGATGTGGGCGGCGCGGATGTGGGCGACCATCACCGACTCCGCCCAGGCGCCGTCGCGGGCCCGCAGCGCCTCGACCAGCTCGCGGTGGTGGCCGAAGCTGCGGGCCAGCTCCTGCGGGGTGTACGCCGCGAAGGCGCCGTGGACCAGGGCGGTGACGATGACGTGCTGGAGGGTGCGGGCGAGCAGCGGGTTGCCGGCCTGGTCGTGCACCAGCTGGTGGAAGGCGAGGTTGAGCTGGCCGATCTCCTGCCGTTCGCCCGTCCCGGCCACGATCTCCATCCGCTCCGCCAGCCGGGTCATCGCGTCGAGGTCGACCTCGCCACGCTCGGCCGCCCACCGGGCCGCGAGCCCCTCGAGCACCGCCCGGAGGTCGTAGATCGAGTCGATCTCCTCGGCCGAGTACCCGATCACCCGCGCGCCCCGACGGGGCGTGATCTGCACCAGGCCGTCGCCCTCGAGCCGGCGCAGCGCGTCGCGGACCGGCGTCCGGGAGGTCCCCAGCAACGTGGCCAGGGACTCCTCCCGGAGCGGGGTCTGCGGGGCCCAGGTCCCGGCCAGCAGCATCGCCAGCAGCCGGTCGTAGGCCTCGGTGGTGGGGGTGGTGCTCATGCCACCTCGGCCCTGGCCCGTTGCCGGGGCCGCAGCTCGGGTGCGTCCTTGTCGGGCAGCAGGAGCGACCCGACCACGCAGATCGCGAGGTTGAGGCCGAGGCCGATCAGGCCGTTGGGCACGCCGGTGGGGGACTCGTAGCTCACCCAGGCCAGCGACCCCGCGACCGCGGCGCCGACCACCACGCCGCCCAGGGCGGCGACGGCCGACATCCGGCGCCAGTAGAGCCCCAGGATGAACGCCGGCGCGATCTGGGCCAGCAGCTCCAGCTTCAGCACGAAGATCTGGTAGAGCGTGCCCGGCGGGTTCCAGGCGATCACCAGGAGGACGCCGATCGCGACCACCGAGACCACCTTGCCGACCAGCACCTGGCGGGCCTCCGACGTGCCCCTGCCGAACAGCGGCGCGTAGACGTCGCGCGACACCATCGACGCGAACGAGAGAAGCGCGGAGTCCGCCGTGGACACGATCGCGGCGACCACGCCACCGAAGAACAGCACCATCAGCAGGTACATCACGGGGTTCAGGGCGGCGACGTCGTTGGCCATCATCCCGACCAGCTGCTCGGACTCGGCCTCGCCGAGCCCGGGGTAGAGGGTGATGCCGGCGATGCCGATCACGAAGACCACGCCGGTCGTCACCAGTGGCATGAACGACATGCCCGCCAGGGACCGGCGCAGGGTCCGCTCGCTCTCGGCGGCGTACACCCGCTGGATCGCGTGCGGGTACATCGCTGCCGCCAGCCCGACCATCACGATCATCGACAACCAGGTGACCATGCTCGCCTGCTCCGGCACGGCGATCTTCTCCGGCTCGTTCGCGGCCAGGTAGGAGGTCACCTCGCCCAGCCCGCCGGTGAGGTAGAGCGCGCCGACGAGCAGGGCCAGGATGCCGATCAGGAGCGCGATGCCCTGCATCACGTCGGTGAGGGCCACCGCGCGCATCCCGCCGACCCAGGAGTAGGCGAGCATCACGAGCACGAAGCCGACCACGCCCACCTGGTAGGGGACGGTGTTGCCGGTGAGGCCCGAGATGCCCTGGCCCATCGCGACCAGCTGCTCGAGCAGGTAGTTGCCCAGCCCCCAGAGCAGCAGGAAGGTCACCACGTAGGCGAGCGGCTTGGAGCGGAAGCGGTAGTGGATCCAGTCGATCGGCGTGATGAACTGCCGGCGCTTGGCGATGATGTAGAGCCGCGGCGCGAACAGCAGGTACGCCACGATCACCGCGGTCATGAAGGGCACCGACTGCCACCAGGCGACGCCGGTGCGGTACGCCGTCGGCGCGTAGCCGACCACGGAGTTCCCGGAGTACTGGGTCGCGTAGAGGGTGAAGAAGAGCGCGATGATGCCGAGGTCGCGCCCGGCGAGGAAGTAGCCGCTGAGCGACTTGTTGGCGCCGGGTTGCTCACGGCCGGCCAGGACACCCAGGCCGAGCATGATCACGGCGTACACGATCAGGATGGTCACTCCGGCGGGGCCGGCGAAGGTCAGGTTCACCGGAGGCTCCCCTCACCGTCGCGGGCCGGGTCGTCGACGTCGCTCCAGTCCTCGTGGTCCTCGAGGTCCCACAGCGACAGGCAGGCGTAGCAGCACACGGCCGACAGCGCCACCGCCGCGAGGATCGAGACCCAGAACCAGGCAGGGACGTGGAACAGGGTCACGCCCAGCGTCCCCGGGGGGAGGTACCAGGGGATTCCGATGAGGATGATGCCGACCACGGCCACCCAGAGCCACGGCATCGTGATCGGCTCGCGACCGGGGGTTCTCTCGCCTCTCATGCGGTTGTTCCTCTCCATTCCGAGATGCCTGCGACTGTATGCAAGACAGCCGATCTGTCAAGGGGTCTGGCGTCCAGGGGCCCTTTTTGTGCACAATCTGGTGCATGCCGACCCGCTACACCCACGGCCACACCGAGCCGGTGCTGCGCAGCCACCGCTGGCGCACCGCCGAGAACTCCGCGCCCCACCTGCTGCCCCACCTGCAGCCCGGGACGAGGCTCCTCGACATCGGGTCGGGGCCCGGCACGATCACCGCCGACCTCGCCGAGCGGGTGGGCCCCGCGACGACCACGGCGCTGGAGCACACCGACGAGGCGATCTCGCTGACCCGGGCCGAGCTCGAGCGCCGCGGCCTGTCCGGGGTGACCTGCCTGGTGGGCGACGTGCACCGGCTGGACCTCCCCGACCGCACGTACGACGTCGTGCACGCCCACCAGGTGCTGCAGCACGTCGACGGGCCGGTGGTGGCGCTCCGCGAGATGCTCCGGGTCACCGCGGACGACGGGCTGGTCGCCGTCCGCGACAGCGACTACTCGGCGTTCACCTGGTACCCGGAAGCGCCGCTGCTCGAGGAGTGGCTGGACCTGTACCTGCGGGTCGCCCGCGCCAACGGGGGCGAGCCCGACGCCGGCCGCCGGCTCCACGCCTGGGCGCGGGAGGCGGGCGCCGGCTCGGTCGAGGCGTCCACGGGCACCTGGCTCTACACGGGCGACGAGGCGGTCTGGTGGGGAGACCTGTGGGCCGACCGCGTGGTCGAGGGGCGGTTCGCCGACGACGCCCAGCGACTGGGGGCATCGGCGGCCGACCTGGCCCGGATCGCCGAGGGCTGGCGGGTGTGGGCCGCCTCGCCGGACGCCTGGTTCACGCTGCTGCACGGGGAGGTTCTGGCGCGTCCCTGACGGGCTGCGAGTATCCGTCCATGGCTGCTCCCGGGATTGTCGCGACGCTGGGTCTGCCCGGGGTGTTCGACCTGCACACCCATTTCCTGCCACCGCGGGTGATGGCCAAGGTACGGGCCCAATTCGACGCCGCGGGCCCGTTGATCGGCCGGCCGTGGCCGCTGCACTACCGCGACACCGACGACGCGCTGGTGGAGGTGCTGCGCGGCCTCGGGGTGCGCCGGTTCACCGCCCTGGCCTACGCGCACCGACCCGGAATGGCCGAGTTCCTCAACGAGTGGACCGCCGGCTTCGCCGACCGGGTGCCGGAGGCGTTGCGCTGTGCGACGTTCTACCCGGAGCCGGGGGTGGCGACGTACGTCGGGGAGCGTCTCGCGGCCGGCGCCCAGGTGTTCAAGATCCACGTGCAGGTCGGGGCCTTCGACGTCCGCGACCCGCGGCTCGACGACGTGTGGGACCCGCTCGCCGAGGCCGGGACGCCGGTGGTGATCCATGCCGGGAGCGGGCCGGTCGGCACCGAGTTCACGGGCCCCGCCCCGGTGGCCGAGCTGCTGGCGCGGCACCCGCTGCTGCGGCTGGTGATCGCCCACGCGGGCGCCCCCGAGTACGCGGAGTTCCTCGAGCTCGCCGAGCGCCACGAGCGGGTCGGCCTGGACACCACGATGGTGTTCACCGACTTCTTCGACGGGATGGGCGCCGCGTACCCGGACGCGCTGCTGCCCAGGCTGCGCGACCTCGGCCTCGCCGGCAAGGTCTACCTCGGCAGCGACTTCCCGAACATCCCCTACCCGTGGACCCACCAGCTGGAGGCGCTGGAGCGGCTCGAGCTCGGCGACGACTGGCTGCGGGCGGTCCTGTGGGGCAACGCCGCCGGCCTGCTCGACCGCTGACTCACTCGCGGGGGACCGGCTGCCAGGCGAGGATGGCCTCGCCGTCGCCGACCGGCTCGGCGCCGGTGCCGCCCGGACGCATCACGTGCACCCCGGCGGCCCGGGCTGCCCCCGGGTCGCGGGGCGGCCCCGGATCGATGCGGGTGTAGGCCAGCAGCTCGCCGTCGGGGCTCCAGGTGGCCGTCGGTGCCGAGACCCCGAGGCAGACGCAGTGCCCCAGGTCGGCGAGCCGGACCGGCGGGGCGCCGTCGAGCCCCACCGTGGCGAGGGTGTGGTCGTAGATCGGCATGCCCTCGTACTCGCTCCGCTTCTCGGCGATCACGAACACCAGCCAGGTGCCGTCGGGCGACCAGGCCGGTGGGTGCAGCGTGCGGACGTCGTACGTCGCCAGTCGCTGCGCCCCGCCCCCGTCGCGTCCGACGACCATGAGGCCCCGACGATCGAGGTAGGCGATCCGCTCGCCGTCCGGCGACCACGTCGGGGACGATCCGCGGACCCCCAGCGGCACCGCGGGCCCGCCCTCGACGTCCTGGAGGACCAGCCCCTCCTCGCCTTCCATGGCCACGGTGCGCCCGTCGGGGGCCAGCGACGGCAGGCAGTCCCCGGGGCAGGTGGTCAGCACCCGGCTCGACCCGGTCGCCACGTCCAGCGCGGTGACCTGCCGGTCGAAGGCGACGTAGACCAGCTCGCTGCCGTCGGCGGTGAACTGGAGGCGGGTGAACGGGACGCCGTCGTCGGGGAGGTGGGCGACGTCGCCCTCGACCTCCACCACGTCGAGCCCGTTGTCGGAGAGCGAGACGAGAGCGCCGTTGCGGACGTCCGGGGTCGGCCCCGCGGGCTCGACGGCCGGGTCGTCGAGACCTGCCCGCACCGCGACGGTGCCACCGACGACGGCCAGGACCAGCATGCCCGCGCCGACCACGGCGCCGGCCGCCCGTCGACGGCGGCGGGCCCGGATCCGGTCGTGGACCTCGCCGAGCCGGTCGTGGCCGTGACCGGTGACCTGGTCGGCGCGCGCGGCGAGACGGGTCAGCTGCTCGGTGTTCACGACCGGCTCCTCTCCTCGGTGGGGGATGCGAGGGCGGCGTCGAGCCGCAGCTTGGCGAGAGCCTTCGACGCCTGGCTCTTGACGGTGCCGACCGAGCAGCCGAGCAGCTCGGCGGTCTCGGCCTCGGTGCGGTCCTCGAGGTAGCGCAGCACCACGACCGCGCGCTGCCGCCGGGGCAGGCGGCCGACGGCGACCCAGAGGTCACGGTCGGCGTCTCGGTGGTCGTCGACGGCGTCGGGAGCGCGGTCCGGCAGGTCGGCGCTGGGCATCTCCGCGTTCCAGCGCCGGCGCCACCACGACGCCGACGTGGTGACGATGATCCGACGCACGTAGGCCTCGGGGTCCTCGATCCGGCTCCACGCGAACCATGCCTTGGTCAGCGACGTCTGCAGCAGGTCCTCGGCGCGTCCCTCGTCGTGCACCAGCAGGTAGGCCGTGCGCAGCAGGGCCGGGGAGCGGGTGACGACGAAGGCGTCGAACTCCCTCTTGTCCGCCATGCGACCACGACCTTCGCGGTGATCCGCCGACCCGGTGCCGGCGTCTCTCCCAAGACGCCCTGGCGTCGGCGGGAGGTTGCCCTGCGCCTTCAGGTTCCTCGTCCCCCGATCCGTGGGCAAGCAGACGGTCGTCACGTCCGCCTGTGGAACACGACGCCGCCGTCGGGCCGCGTCCGGTGGTCGTAGGCGGGGTCGTGGATCCGGCGGTGATGGAAGCCGCAGAGGGGGACCGCCTCGGACAGGTCGGTCCGGCCGCCAGGCCCCCACGGGCGTCGGTGGTGGAGCTCACACCAGGCGTACGGGCGTTCGCACCCGTCTGCGGCGCACGTGGCGTGGCAGGTGGCGAGCGCGGTGCGCTGCGCCTCGGTGAACAGCCGCGAGCTGCGGCCGAGGTCGAGCGGCTGGGACCGGCCGCCGAGGACCGCGGGCACCAGTCCGGCCTGACAGGCCAGTCGCCGTGCCTCGGACGCGGACACCAGGTCGCCGGTGTCGAGGCCGGCGGCCCGGAGCCGCTCGCGGAGGGTCTCCAGGTCGAGAGTGACCACGACCGTGGCGGCGACCTTCCCGTGGAGCCGGTCGGTGGGCAGGTGCTCGAGCAGCTCGACCAGCGCCAGCCCGGCCCGATGGGCCGGGTCGCGACGTCGCTCGGGGTCGCCCGCCTGGGCCGACGAGGCGCCGAGACCGGCGCGTCGGGGAGCGGTCAGCGCGTGGATCGCCTTCTGCAGGATCGACCCCGCGAGCAGCGGCACCGTGAAGTGGCCGGAGATGGTGCCGTCGCCGTTGTCGTGGAGGGTCAGCCGGGTGCGGTCGAGCGCGCGCTGCTCCTCGTCACGCACCAGTGACTCCTCGTGGGCGTCGACCTTCGCGCAGTCGCGTTCGACGGCCTCGAGGGCCCGCCTGGCGACCCGACGGAGCCGCACCGGGTCGAGGGTCTTCGCCTTCTCGACCAGCCGCTCCTCCACGCGGTCGACCTGGCTGGGGGAGAGCGAGTCGGGCAGTCGTCGGGTCGCCTCGGCGATGACCGTGGCGTGCTCGGTGGACATCGCACCGTCGTCGAGGGCGCGGCCGGTCGCCCTCATCCCGGAGCCGAGGTCGGCCGCGAGCCGGACGTCACGCGCACACCGGGCAGGTGCGCCGTGCGTGCGAGAGGCGAGCCAGGCGCCGGTCGACGCGTGCCCCGTCGTCGCGGCCACGCGCGAGGAGTCGGCGAGGGACAGCAGCCTCAGCCTGAGCGCCTCCAAGCGGCGTACGGCGCGCTCGCACTCGACCACCAGGCCGGCCACGCCGCCGGCGTCGTCGACCGGCCCCAACCCGTCGAGCGCCTCATGGACGGCAGCAACCACCGCGACCGGGTGGCCGGGGTCGGCGTGGAGGTCGAGTGCTGCGGTCATGCCTCCATTCTATTCGAACAAGAGTTCGAACGACAGGGTGTTGTCAAGGCCTGTGGAGAGGGAATGCGCGCGACGGCCGTGGGCGTTGGGCCGTAGACTGCGTCGAGCAGTTCGATTGACAACACCACAGGGGCTGATCGGTTTCGACTTGGGACGCTAGTTCCAGGGGAAGCGGGTCGAGGAGCCAGCGTCATCTCGTAAACGATCGCTGGAAACCATAGTTGCCAACTCTGAGCGCAACGACTTCGCTCTCGCCGCCTGATTGCGGTGATCGAAGGGTCTGACCGGGCACCCGTCCTCGTCCCGGACCCAGGCCTCATCTAGAGGACTCGCTGCTCATCTCCTGTCAGGAGGGGTGAGCGGGACTCTTTCCTGACTGAGCCCGTCGGCGAGGTGTCAGTGCCAGCGCCGGGGCCGAGAAAAGCGACACCACTGACTGCACCCGGAGAAGACCTGGTTCGGCGCTCGAGGACGCGGGTTCGATTCCCGCCAGCTCCACCCAACCAACCACGGCCGCCCATCTCGATGGGGCTCGAGGAAACGGCTCCACCGGCGCGTCCGGTGGAGCCGTCCTCGCGCAGGCGGGGCTCCGGCTCGGCCGGCGAGTCACCTGTGCCGCACGGCATACCGAAGCAGCGCCACCCCGGAACGGAACGTGTCCGACCCGAGCAGCTCGAGGCGTGGCATCGAGGTGCCTTCGGGGGCCAGGGCCTTGCCGCGTCCCTGGACGGCAGGGAAGACGAGCAGCCGGATCTCGTCGACGAGCCCGGCCGCGAGCACGGCGTGCGCCAAGGTGATGCTTCCGCACAACGTGATGTCACCGCCGTCGGAGTCCTTGAGCCGACGCACCTCCTCGACCGGGTCACCGGAGAGGATCGTCGAGTTGCGCCACTGCGCGTCCGTCAGCGAGGTGGAGACGACGTACTTCTGCACCCGGTCGAGGTACGCACCCGCGGGCTCGTCCGTATGCTGAGGCCAGTAGCCGCGGAAGTCCTCGAAGGTCTGCCTCCCGACCAGGACTGAGCCGGAACTCGCGCCCCAGCGCTCCATCCCGTCCAGCCATTCCTGGATGCCTCCCTCCGGCGACGGGTTGAACCAGTCGTCGAGCATCTCGATCCGCCCGTCGGCGGTGATGTTCTCGGTCAGCAACAGACGGCGCATGACACCGGTCTACCAGCACCAGGAACGTCGGGCTCGGACTGCGTCGAGGCAGCGTGGGGCCGTGGCGCAGCGCCCCCGAGGACCCAGTGACGCGGGTCCCGGGCGCCGTACCCTGCTGACATGGAGACCCAGTCCGCACTGCCCACGGTCCGGGTGGCTGCGGTCCAGGCGATGCCGGTGGTCCTCGACCTGGAGGCCAGCCTCGAGAAGCTGCTGGGCCTCGTCGCGGAGGCCGCCGGACAGGGAGCCCGGCTCGTCGTGTTCCCGGAGACCTTCCTCTCGCTCTACCCGTCGTACGCGTGGGCCCACCTGCCGGGCGGCGACGGCGACGCACTGTGGGAGCGGCTGTGGGCCAGCTCGGTCGAGGTCCCCGGTCCCGTCGTCGACCGGCTCGCCGCCGCGTGCAGGGAGCACGACGTCATCTGCGCCGTCGGCGTCAACGAGCGCGAGACCGAGCGCCCGGGCAGCCTCTACAACACGATGCTGCTCGTCGGGCCCGACGGCCTGCTCGGCAAGCACCGCAAGCTGATGCCGACCTACCACGAACGGCTCTTCCACGGTGTCGGCGCCGGCGACGACCTCCAGGTCGTCGCGACGGACGTGGGTCGGCTCGGAGGGCTGATCTGCTGGGAGAACCGGATGCCGCTGGCGCGGTGGGCCGTCTACCAGGGGGGTCCCCAGATCTGGCTGGCGCCGACCGCCGACGACTCGGAGGGGTGGCAGGCCACGATCCGGCACGTCGCCATCGAGTCCGGCGCCTTCGTGGTGTCAGCGCCCCAGTACATCCAGCGCGCCGCCTTCGGCGAAGACTTCGCCTGGCCGCTCCCCGACACCGAGGTCTTCGGCCGCGGTGGCGCGGCCATCGTCGCGCCCGCGTCCGGCGAGGTCATCGCTGGCCCGCTGTACGACGCCGAGGGCATCGTCGTCGCCGACTGCGACCTCCGGGAGACGCTCCACGCCAAGCGCTGGTTCGACGCGGCCGGCCACTACAGCCGCGCCGACGTGCTCTGGCCGAGGTCGGACCGCTGACGCTGGTCGGCCATCGCGTACGCCGAGCCGGTCGTCGCCGCTCGGCCTAGCATGAGCGCGTGACGGAGCTCAGGGCCGCCGCCCTGGCGCGGAACCGGGCGCTGTGGGCGGTCATGAACGAGCGATTCACCGACGCGGCGGCCGAGGACATGTGGGCCCGTGAGCAGATGGTCTGGGGGCTCTTCGCGGTGCCGGAGCGAGACCTGGGGGTCCTGGGGGACGTCGACGGGCTCGACGTGGTGGAGGTGGCGTGCGGCACCGCCTACTTCTCGGGGTGGCTCGCGCGTTCCGGTGCCAGGACGGTGGCCGTCGACGTCTCGCACGAGCAGCTGATGACCGCACGCAGGATGCAGCACCAGGTGGGACCGGTGTTCGCCCTGGTCCAGTGCGACGGGGAGCAGCTCCCGCTGTCCAGCGGATCCTGCGACCTGGTCGTGAGTGAGCACGGAGCCGCGGCGTGGTGTGACCCCGAGCGCTGGCTGCCCGAGGCGGCCCGGGTCCTGCGACCGGGAGGTCGCCTGGTCTTCCTCACCAACAGTCTGCTGTCCGCGTTGTGCGTCCCGACCGGGGAAGGGGTGGCGGGGGAGCGCCTGCTGCGGGGTCAGCGTGAGGCCTACCGAGTGGCCTGGCCGGGAGGTGGCGTCGAGTTCCATCCCTCACACGGGGACTGGGTGCGGCTGCTCCGCGCGGCGGGCTTCGTGGTCGAGGCGATGCACGAGCTCTACGCGCCGTCCGACGCCGCCGACCACGACTTCTACGAGATCGTGTCGAAGCAGTGGGCGACCCGGTGGCCCGCCGAGGAGCTCTGGGTGGCGACCCGTCCGGCGACGTGAGCGGACCAACGCCACCGCGACCCCGAGGAGGCGCCCACGCCTACGAGGCCGCGGCCGGCACGCCGTTCTGCTGCCAGTTCCAGACGGGCGCGAGGGCCTCCTCGTTGCCGAGGACCGTCGCGAGGACCCGCAGCTGGTCGACGTCGACGCCGGAGTTCTTCATGGCGTCGCTGGGGGCGTCCGGCTCGGGCATCGCCTTGAGCAGGTCGGTGGCGGTGCGGATGCCGACGCGGCGCAGGGCGATCCGGGTGCGCACGCCGCTGCGCGGGTCCAGGCACGCCGATGGTGCTCCGGCGCGCTGCGCGGCGAGCAGCTTGCGGTCGACCGGCTCCAGGTGGATCAGCAGGAAGGCCTGGTCGACCCAGTCGACGAGCCGCCCGACGGGCACGCGCGTGTGGAGGATGACGTCCACCAGGTTCATGGTGGTGAGGTTCTGCATGTCCTCGACCCCCTCCTCGGTCAGCCGGGCCTCGTACCAGACGTTCAGCCCGTCGAGCTGGTCCAGCGGGTAGTCCGGCGACAGCTGCGGGACGACGACCCGCAGCGCCTTCGAGGCCACCCGCTGCAGCGCCTGCAGGCCGACGAGCGGGAAGAAGCCGACGACGAACGCGGTGACCATCTCCGTGTTGCTCAGGGGAGTCCCGGGCGCGGAGCTGAGCGCGAAGAACTGGTGCAGGACCGCCACGATCAGCAGCACCAGGACGATGCGGAGCACGACGCCGGCGTACGCGCTGGGCCGGAGGTCGCTCTGGTAGAAGCGGCGGATCAGCATCGTGATGGCGAAGGCGTACGCGCCGAGGAAGCCGAACTTCAGGGCGTCCCAAGGGCCCGACGGCGTCAGCACGAAGTCGGTGTCCCACAGCACGGCGGCCCATCCGACGGCCAGCACCGTGGTGCACAGGAACACGGGGAAGAGGGTCTCCACGGACACCCGGAAGTTGTCGTTGTCCGAGGGGTCGGCCCCCAGGCTCGACACCCGGCGTCCGTAGTAGGCGTCGAACTTCTGCCGGTAGACGTTGGACTCGGCCGCCGTCCCGGTCACGATGTCGCTTCCGGCAGTCGCTCCCGGGGGAGGGGCCGGCAGGTTCGCCTTGTCGTCCCACCCCATCCGGTGGAGGTGCAGCACGTACTCCGCCCACAGCACGCCGGCGCGCAGCCCGAGGAAGCGGACGTAGAGCCAGCCGGGCACGAACGCGAGGCACCAGAGGCCGAACAGCTTCAACGCGCCCTCGGCCCACACCTCGGGATCCGGGAAGGTCTGCTGCGGGATGACGTGCGCCAGCATGACCGTCCCGACGGCCACCACCCCGATGAGGACGTTCATCCACGCGGCGACCGCGGTCCGGTAGATCACCGAGGACTTCAGCGCGTCGCGGACGCGGCCGGGCAGGCCTGGCGCGCCGACGGCCTGCTTTCCGATGCTCACGGTGGTCACGGTCCACCCGCCTCCCCTCGGGGGTGCCCGGTCCTCGGTCACCCCTAGCAGAGAAGAGGCGGGTCAGTGCCCCTCGGATACATGCCCGCCGTACCGACCTGCGGCGCGGCCGCACTGTCGACCGCCTGCATCGCGGTCAGCCCTCGGTCGGCGCGTGCTTGCTCACGAAGTCGAGCGCCGTTCGGGCGACCTCCGCCCAGCCGTGATCGATGGTGAGCGAGTGGCCGCGGTCCGGGATCTCGGTGAACTCGGTGACGCCGTCGTTCTTCGCGTGCTTCTTGTACGCCGCGTGGGTGATCGCGTGCGGCACCGTGTGGTCCTTCTCGCCGGAGATCAGCAGGATCGGGCCACGGTCGGCCGCCTTGTACCTCACCTTGGTCTCGCTGAACGGGTTCAGGTTCGCCGCCGCGGCCTGGAAGATCGGGACACCCGACGCGGCGACGTGGAACTCGTCGTAGAGCTGCCGCGCCTCGGCCTCGTCGAGGTTGTTGGCCCAGCCGTAGGTGAACTCCTCGAAGGTCAGGGTGACCGACCGGCGGGCGTTGGCCGGGTTGCCGAGCACCGGCGACCCCGCCTTGAGCGCCGAGGCCGGCAGGGGCAGCACCCCGCGACCCGGTGCGGGGTCGATGGCCACGGTGGCCGCGGAAACGCCCTCCCCGGCGATCTTCTGGGCGATCAGTCCGCCGAAGGAGTGCCCGACGACGGCGGGCTCGACGGCCAGGGCGTCGATCGCCGCCAGGTAGTGGTCGGTGACGGCCTGGACCATCTTGTGGGCGAAGACCTCCGGGTGCTCCCTCGCCTCGGCGACGGTCGCGGGGTCGTCGGGCCACCCGGGCGCGATCGTCACGTAGCCGTGGTCCTCGAAGAGCCGGCGCCAGCGGTCCCAGCTGCTCGAGAGCAGCCACAGGCCGTGCACGAACACGACCGGTCGTCTCCCGCTCTCGTTGGCTCGCCCGATCTCCTCGAGCTCGGCGGCCGTCAACGTGGTCGCCGTGTCAGGTGCGTCGGACATGATCCCTCCTCGGTGGTGGGCGCCGCGCGGCGCGGACGCCGTCGATCCAGGAAGGCTAGGAGGACTCATGGGTGGGCGTCTCGGCCCAGCGTGACCCGTCCTCGGCCTCCTGCGCCACGTCGTCCGCCGTCCTGAGGTCCAGGTGGCGCGCGCGGCTCGTCGTACGCCACTCACGCGGCGTCATCCCGTACGCCGCCTTGAACGCCCGGCCGAAGTAGGTGACGTCGACGAAGCCCCACTGGTGGGCGACGGCCGCGATGGTTCGGGTGTCGCCCGGCTCCGCGAGGGTACGGCGGCACGCGTCGAGGCGTTGCTGGCGGACCCAGTCGCCGAGCACGATGCCGGAGCCGGCAAGCAGCCGGTAGAGGTGCCGGACCGAGACGTGGTGCTCATGGGCGACCTTGGCCGCCGACAGGTCGGGCTCGTGCACGTGGGCGCGCAGGTAGTGGACGATCCGGTGCTCCAGGGTCCTCTCGACGTGCTCGCGCGCCTCCGGGAGGTCGTCGAGCTGTGCGGCGACCAGGGCCCGGATCAGCGCGAGGCTGGGCTCGGCGAGGTGCCCGATCTCCTGTTCGGTGAGCCTGCCGACATTCTCGGCGAGCTCGCGCAAGTGCCTGCCGGCGACCCGCGCCAGCGGCCGGGCGCCGTCGAGCCTGACGGCGGTCACCGCGTCGACGGCCCTGGCGGAGAGCTCGAGGTCGGCGATCGGGACCCGGAAGAAGTGCTGGTGGATGCCGTGCTCGTTGACCAGCGTGTAGGGCTGGCGGGTGTCGTAGACCGCCAGGTCGCCGGGCCGCAGCACGGCCTCGCGGCCGTGCTGGACCACCATGCTCTCGCCGGTGACCTGGAGGCCCAGGAACAGGTAGGGGTCGTCGGGGTCGTGCGCCAGCCGAGGAGTCCGGGTGACGGTCGTGGCGTTGGAACGGATGGAGCAGATGTTGAGGTGACCGGCGTCGGTGATCCGGCCCTGGGCGCGGATGGCCGCCGGGTCGGGCTGGTGCTCGATCTCCACGCGCACGACCGAGTCCCAGATCAGGGTGCGGATCGCCTCGGCCCGGTCGGCCGGCGGGAGCACGTCAGCGTCGAGGACGATGGGCATGGTGCTCCTTCCGGGCGGCGGACCCGAGAGATCTCCAGTCTGCCCCGGGCCGGCGTGGAGCGCCACGCCTCGCCCGGTGGCGCGCCGGGCGTCAGGTCGGCACACCGCAGCGGTCGCGGCGGGGACCTGCCCGACCAGCTGGGGGAGTGCGCCTCCCTCGCTCACGCTCCTGCGATCAGCGCGCCGGCGGCCAGTGCGGGCACCAGGTACAGGAGCGGGAAACGGCACGTGGCCGTAGGCGCGAGCCTTGACGATGGTGACGACGGCCCCGGCGAAGTAGACGATCAGGCCCGCCGCGGCGGCCACGCCGACCGCGGGGACGGCCAGGCCGACGAGCAGGCCGACAGCGCCGAGGGCCTTGGCGGCGCCGAGCCACGGCCACCAGCGTTCCGGGACCCCGCAGTCGGCGAGGTTGTCGACCACGAAGGCCTTCCGGGTCAGCAGGCTGAAGGCGGAGAAGCCGATCCAGGCGGCGGCGATGATCACGACGACGGTCGCGATGGTGCCCACAGGAGTCCTCACTCCCTCTACAGATGTCGAGAGAGTGGCGCTCTACAGGTGTCGAGAAATCCATCGCAGGGGTGTCGACCGAAGATCGCCGAGGTCCCGAGTCCCCCGATCGGGGGACCCGGGCTCCACCCCTCCATCCACTGGTCGGCGGACGACGCGGAGGACGGCCCGGCTGCAGGCTCGAAGGCAGGGAACCAGCGCCCCGGAGGAGGCGAGACATGAGCCGGATCAGCGGCAGTCAGGGCACGCACGGGCCCCCCCGCGACGACGGGGGCGCGTGGTCGCCCCGACCGGGCGGAGGCGTCAGCACGGATCGACCGGCGCAGGAGTCCCGGTCCCACCGTGCGGCGATCGTTGCCTGCATCGCGGTGGCCGCGCTCGCGGCCGCAGGTCTGGTGACGGCGTTGGTCCTCGGCGTCGGCGGTCACGACCCCACGTCGGGGGCGCCGTCCCCTCACGCGGCGCACGATCAGGTGACGAGCGGACAGTGAGGACGCTGGCAGCCGGATGACGGCGCCTCACTGCCGGACGACCACGGGCAACCTCACCTCCGCCCGGGTTCCCTGCGGCGGTACACGCTCGAGACGCAGGTGTCCTCCAGCCGCCTCGACGTGGATTCGGCGGGACGCCAGCCCCACGTGACCGATCCGGGCCCGTCTTGCCTCCTCGTCCGGGTCGATCCCACGACCGTCGTCGGTCACCCTCAGCACGGCCAGGGGGGTGGCGCCGTCCGCCTCCAGCCCCAGCTCCACCAACGCGTGGGTCGCACCCGCGTGCTTGACGACATTGGTCAGCAGCTCCTGCGCGGTACGCAGCAACAGCTCGTCGCCCGATGTCCCGGTGTCGCCCCAGGACTCGGCCGAGAGCTCGACACGCAGACGACTGCGGCGCCCGATGTCGTCGGCGAGGTCGGCAAGGGCTGCCGGCAGTCCTGCCTCGCGCACCACCGCCGGGTGCAGCTGGGTCAGCGTCGACCGCAGCATGCCGACCGCCTGGCCGAGAGCGTGCTCCACCCGTTCGGCCGCCACCGGGTCGGAGGCGACGTCCTCGAGGTCCTGCCGGGCGGCCAGGACGTACTGCAGGGCTCCGTCGTGCAGGTGCTCGGCGAGATCGCTGCGTTCGCGCTGCTCGATCTCGACCAGCTCGTCGACCAGTCGCGCCCGGTCGGCGGCGAGCCCACTGATGGCGGTGACGCGCGAACGGTGCAGCGCCGACAGCATCACGCACCCGATCCCGACCACACCGAGGAGCCCGGTGCGCAGCAGGACCGATGCCCACGGCTCGGCGTCGGCATGCCGGGTCGAGACGCTGGCCACGAGGTGCATCCCCACTGCGGCCGCCGACACCACGCCACAGGCCCAGGGGTTCAGCTGCGCAGCCGCGAGCACGGGGATGACGAATAACGCGAACACCGCGACGAACGCCGTCCACGTCCGCTCTGCGGAGACGTCTGCGACCAGCGCGAACGCGGTGACGGCCAGGACGTCGAAGAACAACGCCAGCCACACGTACGGCGCCGCCGCGGCGCTGGCGAGCCGGACCAGGATGCCGACCACCACCGACCAGACGGCGTAACAGATCACGATCACCCAGCACAGTGCCTGGTCCTCCGCGGGCGGCACCGTCAGCAGGGTGACCACGAAGAACCCGACCAGCAGCAGCCGGAGTGCCCGCTGGATGCGTGCCCCCTGGTAGAAGTGGGCGAGCAGCAGTGCCCGCAGGTCGGGACGCTCGAGGGCCGGCACCGGAGCGAGGAGGTCGCTCGGCCGCCGCGCGGGGCTCATTCGAGCAGTCCGCGCCGCATGCCCTCGGCCACCGCTGCCGCCCGGTCGGAGACGCCGAGCTTCTCGTAGAGGCGCTGCGCGTGGGTCTTCACGGTGCTCGGAGCGAGGAAGAGCTCGGTCGCCAGCTGCGGGATGGACAGGCCGCGAGCGAACCCGGACAGCACCTGGTGCTCCCGGTCGCTCAGAGCCACCTCGGCGACCTTCGCCTGCTGCCGGATCTGCGTGGCGAGGCCGGCGGCGAGCTCGGGAGGCACGATGGTCTCCCCCTTGGCCACCCGGAGCACGGCATCGACGATCTCGGCACGCCGCGAGTCCTTCGAGAGGTAACCGGCCGCCCCCTCCTGCAGAGCCTGGAACACCACCGCGCCGTCGGTCAGGGCGGACAGGATCAGCACCCGCGTCGGGAGCCCGTCACGGACGACGGCATGTACGACGCCGAGTCCGTCGATGTCGGGCATCTGGTAGTCGACGACGGCCACGTCCGGACGTTCGGCCCGCAGCAGCTCCAAGGCGGCTCGTCCGTCGCCGGCCTCGCCGACCACCTTCACGTAGCCACTCTGCTGGAGGCCGCGGACCAGCCCGTCCCGGAAGAACTCGTGGTCGTCCACGACCACGGCCCGGGTGAGTGCGCTCCCCGTCGCGCGCCCGGTGGACGTCGCGGAAGCGGTCGAGCCGGTGCGGCTGCGCTCCACGGTGGCCTCTCCCGACCCGTCCCTCCGACGGCGCCGTCGTCCCACGTGAAGGCTAGCCACGATCCGCGAGTTGCGGCAGTGTCCGGTCCGGCCGGGCACACACAGCTGGGGTGGAGCCTCGCGGCTCCACCCCAGGGTTGGGAGGCGGTCTCAGGCTGCTGCGTTCTCCAGCACCGATCCGGTGTCGCTGTGCGTCCCGGTCGTGGGGACGCCACCCATGAGCTCCCGGCCCCGCATCCAGACGATCTGGGCCTGGACGGCCACCATCACGGCGATCATCAGCATGACCTCGCCGAAGCCCGCGGTGTCACGCAGGCCGGACAGGTACTCGTAGGTGCCGATGCCGAACTTCGCGAGGATCAGGCCGAGGAACAGGGTGATCGTCAGCACGGTGCCCTGCCGCAGCACCCGGCCGTCGGCCTCGCGCCAGACCCGGGTCTTGTAGCCACGGACCAGGCCGACCACGGCGCTGAGGGCGATGCTCAGGGCCAGGAGGCCGATGGTGAGGGCACCGTGCGGCAGCGCGAACCCGCCCACCACCACTCCGACGACCGCGTAGATGATCGCGAGCTTGAAGCGACCGTTCTCCCGGACCTCGCTCACGGTGGTCTGCTTGTAGACGGCGTACGCGGCGAGTGCGATGAGGGCGATGATCTCGATGGGTGACATGGCTTTCTCCTGAGGACGTTTCCGGTGTCGGTGTCCTCAGACTTCCCCAGGGCGGGCGCCGGGGCCGTCCGTCCGATGGTGGACGGGGAGGTGGACGTGCGGGTCCCCCGATCGGGGGACCTCCGGATCATCGCCGGTGGCCCAGGACGCCGACCGGTCGCGAGCCGAGCCGCACGTCCGCCGTCCGGAGGGGGCGGTCCTGGAGGAGCTCCACCTCGTCCCCCATCGCCGCGCTCACCTCGCGGACCAGCCGCCCGGCGTCGTGGGAGCCCCAGTCGTACGCCGCGACCGCCTCGGTGGCTGCGAACAGCCGCGTGGACACGCGGTCCCGGGTCGCCTGGTACGCCGCCAGGGCCTCCCGCTCCGCGACCCCGCCGCCCAGTGACTCGAGCAGCGCGTCGCTGAGCAGCTCGGCGTCGCGCAGGGCGTCGGTGATGCCGTGCGAGGTGATCGGGTCCTTGAAGTAGCCGGCGTCGCCGACCAGGGCCCACCCGGGCCCCCAGCACTGCCGCAGATGGCCGGGCACGCCTGCCCAGCCGTGCAGGCGCCCCACGGGCTCGGCGGCGGCCACGCGCTCCGGCAGCCCGGCGAAGGACTGCCCGAGCAGGCACCGGAACGCGTGCTCCGACCCCCGGCTCCGCAGCGCGCGCATCCGTGCGGGCGAGGTCCCGACGAAGACGCAGGAGAGCCCGTCGTTGGTCGGGATCAGCCCGGCGGCGGCGCCGGCGCCGTACGCCCACTCGTAGCCGTCGGACCCGAGTCCGTGGACGTAGCGGTACAGCACGGCACCGGCCGCCTCCCCCCGGTGGTGGATGCGTGCGCCCGTGTCGGCAGCCACGAGCGACCGGATGCCGTCGGCCCCCACCGTCACGGCCCCCCTCAGCTCGACCGTCCGCCCCTGCGGGTCCTGGGCCCGTACGCCGGCCACCCGCCTCCCCTCGTGGACCACCGAGGTGACGGCGTGCTCGTGGAGCACCACCGCTCCGGCCTCGGCGGCCGCGTCGACCAGGAGCCGGTCGAGGAGGAAGCGACGGGGGGCGTAGAGCGCCGGGACGCCGGGGCTGGGCCGGATGTCCACGACGGTCGTCTCGCCGTGCGCGTAGAGGAACTTCGTGCGTCGGATCGCCGGGGTGCCGTGGGCGACGACGTCGTCGAGCAGTCCCCACCGGTGCAGCTGGAGGACGCCGGCCCGCATCAGGCCGTGCGTCGACACGGTGTCGCTGCCGTACCTCCCGCGATCGACCAGCGCGACCCGTACGCCGGCCCTCGCGAGCAGCAGGGCGGTCGACGCGCCGGCGACCCGAGCCCCGACGACCACGACGTCGAAGTCCTCCACGACGATCAGCCCGTCGTGACCGAGACGTCGACGGGCACGCCGTTGGTGAGCACGTCGTACACCGCGGATCGCAGCCGCGACTGCTCCACGACGCGGCGCAGCTTGTCCGGCTCGTCACCCTCGAGGTGGAAGCTGATCCGGATCCGCTCGTACCCGTTGCGGACGTCGTCGGACAGCCCGAGGATCCCGAGCAGGTCGATGTCGCCCTCGACGGTGGACTCGACCGAGGTCAGGTTCACGCCGCGTGCGGCCGCGATGTTGGCGAGGCCGGAGGTGATGCAGGCGGCGAGCGCGTGGAGCAGGAACTCGACCGGCGTGGGCGCGTTGTCCTGCCCGACGAGCACCTCCGGGTGGTCGGCGTCGAAGGTGCTGGGCTGGCGGTGCGCCAGCTCCTGGCCCGCCCCGTAGAAGCCGTGGATCGTCGACTGGTTGTGGGTGCCGCTGACCCAGCGGTTGCTCGCCCGGAACTGGAACTTCGCGATCTCCGGGGCGCCCTTGACCGCGTCGAGTGTGGCGAACAACCGGGCGGTGTCGACCCCGTTGCTCATGGGTGCGTCGATGGTGGTCATCTCTGGAACTCCTCTTCTGGAGGTGTGCTGCGTGGACGCCTCCACCGTCGGCTGCGGCGCCGCTGCATGGCATCCGTGCCGACCACGGATCCGACACGGATTGACCACTGACCGGCGACGGCAGACGATCAGTGCCATGGCCGAGTCGCGGGTGCCGACGGACGCCGGCGTCTCCGCGCGCGAGGCCGAGGTGCTGGACCTGGTCGGGGCGCACCTCAGCAACGCGCAGATCGCGAGCCGCCTGGTCATCTCCGTGCGCACCGTCGAGAGCCACGTGTCGTCGCTGCTCCGCAAGCTCGACGTGACCAGCCGGCGGGAGCTGGCGTCGTACGCCGACGGGTCCGGCTCGCCGCGCGAGGCACAGGAGGTGCCGGGTGCGGTGGCCGCGTCACCGGTGCGCTACACGCGCAGCGACGACCTCAACATCGCCTACCAGGTCTCGGGATCCGGCGACGACGACCTGGTCCTGGTCGCCGGCTTCGTCTCGCACCTGATGCTCGACTGGACCGAGCGTCGCCACGCCCACTTCCTGAACCGGCTGGGGACGTTCTCGCGCCTGATCAGGTTCGACAAGCGCGGCACCGGGATGTCCGACCGGCCCGGCGCGCTGCCCGACCTCGAGACGCGGATGGGCGACGTCGGGGCGGTGATGGAGGCCGCGAGGTCGGAGCAGGCGGTGCTGTTCGGCTACTCCGAGGGAGGACCGATGTCGATCCTCTACGCGGCCACCCACCCCGAGCGGGTGCGCGCCCTGGTCATCTACTCGAGCTATGCGAGGCGGCTGTGGGCGCCCGACTACCCGTGGGGGTTCCGGCCCGAGGACCGGGCCCGGTACTCGCTCCAGCTCGAGCAGGACTGGGCCTTCGAGGCGGACATGCGCCGCATGGCCCCGAACGCCGACGACGAGATGGCCCGGTGGTGGGGCGAGCGCTGCCGGGCGGCCACCAGTCCGGGAGCGGCGCGCGCCCTGATCGAGATGGCCTCGCTGATCGACGTGCGCGAGGTGCTGGGGGCGGTGCGGGCGCCGACCCTGGTGCTGCACCGCCGCGACGACATCGACTGCCACGTCGACGAGGGGCGCTACCTGGCCGACCGGATCCCCGGTGCACGCTTCGTCGAGCTGGAGGGCGCCGACCACTTCGTCGGCGTCGACCCGGACCAGATCCTCGATCCCGTCGAGGAGTTCGTCCGCGAGCTGGGATCACCGGCGGCCGCCGAGACGTCGCTCACGACGCTGCTCGCCGTCCGGCCCGAGAGACCCATCGACCCGGCGTGGATGAGGGGGATCGTGCGGGAGGTCCTCGAGGCGCACCGGGGGGTGCCGGCCGTGGCGGAGCAGGAGACCGTGCTGGCCACCTTCGACGGCCCGGGGCGGGCCATCCGCTGCGGCCTGGCCCTGGCCGAGCGCATCCGGGCTGCCGGCCTGGCGGCGTCGATCGGCCTGCACACCGCGGAGGTCGCGCGGCGCGGGGCCGACGTCTCCGGTGCCGGGGTGGCCGTGGCCCAGGCCGTCGCCGACCGGGCCGCGACCGGGGAGGTCTGGGTGACCTCGACGGTGCGGGACCTGACGGCCGGGTCGGGACTGTCGTTCGAGCCGCGCACCGGGCTCGACGTACCGGCGCTGGACCGCACCGTCCGGCTCGACGTGGTGACGTCGACATGACCACGACCCCGGGCCGCACCCACGACCGTGTCTCCGAGCGCGAGGCCGAGGTGCTGGGGCTGGTCGGGGAGCACCTCACCAACGCGCAGATCGCGGAGCGCCTGTTCCTGTCCGTCCGCACCGTCGAGAGCCACGTGTCGTCGCTGCTGCGCAAGCTCGGCGTGGGCGATCGCCGCGAGCTGGCCGGGCTCGCCGTCGCACGACCCGACGCACCGCTGGTCGGTGCGTCACCACCTGCCGCGCTCACCTCGTTCGTGGGCCGGGCCGCCGAGCGCGCCGCGCTCGCCGAGGCCCTGTCCGCGCACCGTCTGGTCACCGCCGTCGGCCCGGGCGGGGTGGGGAAGACCCGGTTGGCCCTGGCGGTGGCGGACGACGTCGGGGGCCGCCACACGAGCGGCGCCTGCTACGTCGACCTGGTCCCGGTGACCGACCCGACGATGGTCGGGGCCGCGGTGGCGAGCGCCTTCGGGTTCGGCGAGCAGCCGGGGCGGTCACCCGCGGACACGGTGATCGCCAAGCTCGCCGACGTCGACGTGCTGCTCGTGCTGGACAACTGCGAGCACCTTCTCGACGGGGTCAGCGCCCTGCTGGAGCGGCTGCTGGCCCGGTGTCCACGGGTCGTGGTGCTGGCCACCAGCCGGGCGCGGCTGCGGGTGCCGTTCGAGCTCGTGTTCCCGGTGCCCGGGATGTCGCTCGAGCAGGGGGACGGGTCGGACGCCGACCGGAGCGACGCGGTGGCCCTGTTCCGCGAGCGCGCGTCGATGACGGGCTGGCGGTCGTCGTACCCGCAGGACCACCGGCGGATCGCGTCCGTGTGCCGACGGCTGGACGGGATGGCACTGGCGATCGAGCTGGCCGCCGCCCGGGTGGCGACGCTCGGCCTCGACGGCCTGGACCGGGAGCTCGCCGACCCGCTCGGTCTGCTCACGGGCGGGTCGCGGATGGACCAGCGCCACGAGTCGCTGCGGGCGGTGCTCGACTGGAGCTTCGACCTGCTCACGCCCGAGGAGCAGGCCGCGCTCCGGCGGTCGACGGTGTTCGCCTCCGCCTTCACCGCCGCGGCAGCGGCCGAGGTCACGGGCTTCGCACCGCTCAGCCCCACCTCGGTGGCCACGGCGCTCGCCAGCCTCGCCGAGCACCACCTCCTGGAGGTGGTCGAACGTCCGTCCGGCACCCGCTACCGGATGCTCGAGACGATCCGGCAGTACGGCGCCGAGCGGATGGGCCGCGACGGGGAGCAGGACGACGTCCTGGCCCGACACCTGCGCTGGTGCCTGGAGACCGCGGCCCGGCTGCGGCCCGCCGACGCCCAGGCCTTCGATGCCGTCGCCGACGAGCTCCGCGCCGCGCTGCGCGAGTCGGCCGGCCGCCCCGGGCTGCGGGCCGACGCCCACCGGCTGGCGGTGCGGGTCGCGGAGCTCTCCTACGCACGGGGCAGGTTGAGCGAGACGCAGGAGCGCTACGAGCAGGCCGCCGCCCTTGCCGGCGGACCCGCGGAGGCGGCCGAGGCGCTCCACCTGGCGGCCGCCGTGGCGTGGGGTCGTCACGACGGGGAGCACGCGGTCGGGTTCTTCCGCGCCGCCGCCGACGCGGCGCGCGAGGCCGGCGACGACGCGCGCGCCGCCCTCGAGCTGGTGTCCGTCGCGGAGCTGTTCACGAACGCGCCCGGCATCATGTCCACGCTCCCGGCGCCCGGTGAGGCGCAGGCCCTTCTGGGGGAGGCACTCACCCTGGCGGCCGGCGACGTCCACGTCGAGGCGGCCGTGCTGACCGTCACCACACCCGCGGACGAGTCCGACCCGGGGTACGGCGACCTGGCCGAGCGCGCCGTCGAGCTGGCCCACCGGGTGGGCGATGCCCGGCTGGAGAGCCACGCCCTCGACCAGGTGACGGCGGTGCGCCTCATGTCCGGTGAGGTTGACGGGGCGGTCGCCGCCGTCCGCCGGCGTCTCGATCTGCTCGCGCCGCGGGTCCACGACGTCGAGCTGGCCTGGGAGTACACGGACGCCCTGCACATGGCACCGATGGTGTCCATGGCGGCGGGCGACCTCGCCACCGCCCGCCGCTATGCGCAGCAGCGGAGCGAGGTGCCGTTCCTCAGCGAGGCCGAGCACCTCGCCGTCGAGTGGCTGCTCCCCACCGCAGCGATCGCGGGTGACTTCGACGAGGCAGACTCCCTGGCCCAGCGCTTCCGCCGGGGCTGGAAGGAGGCCGGCCGCCCGACGCTCGGGGGCATCGCCTTCGCGCCGGCTGCGGCAGCCATGGCGTACGGCATCCGCGGCGAACCGGATGCCCGGGACGAATGGCTCCAGATCACCGACGACATGCACCGGGTGGTCACGCCCACCCGGGGCAGGCACACCATCTACCGGCCGGCGTTCGACGGGATGGTGGCCCTCCACCGCGGTGAGGTCGACGTCGCCCTCGGGGACGTGGCCGGCGACCCGGAGTCGTTCAAGCCGTGGCACGACTCCGCCTGGCGGCCGTGGTACACCGCTGTCTGGGCGGAGGCGGGGGTGCTGGCCCGTCTGCCAGACCGACGGGACCGCCTCGACCGTGCGCGGTACGTCGTACGGGCGAACCCGGTCGCCGCGGCCGTCGTCGAGCGGGCCGTCGCCCTCGACGCCGGCGACCACGAGGGCCTGGTCTCCGCGGCCGAGGCGCTGGGCGCAGCCGGCTGCCCGTACCAGCAGGCCCGGACCCTGGTGCTCGCCGGCGGGGGGTCACGCGCCGAGGGCGAGGCGCTGATGGCGAGGATCGGTGCGAGCCCGATGGTGCTCCCCTGACACCGGGCCAGGTGCCTAGTCGCCTGGCACGCTCCCGAAGCCGAGCTCGTTGCCGTCGGGGTCGCGGTAGACGAGCTTGCGCACCCCGCCCCCGTAGTCCTCGCTCGTCGTCGGCTCGATGCCCCTCGCAGCGGCGGCCTCGGCGAACCCGTCGAGGTCGTCCAGCATCACCGTGACCAGCCCGTGCCCGGCCGACTCCGGCTTGAGCAGCACGTAGACCGAGCGGTCCTCGGCGAGGGTCCAGATGTACTCCGACTCGTGCGCGCGGAACGACTCGGGCACGCCGTACAGCCGCGTGTACCAGGCCACGGCGCGCTCGAAGTCACTCACGGGGACGCCGGCGAACAGGTGACCCTCCATCGGCCCCACCTCCTGTCCGGGCAGACCCGGACGAGCGACCGGACTCATCGGTCGCGCCGGCTCGCGGCGACGCCGGATCGCGTGACCTACGGTGGGGACATGGCATCGACACACGCCGCTGCCGGCCGATGACCACGGACCGGGCCGCCGAGCCGTGCACCCACGTCAGCGGCGACGACCTCGCGCCCGCCGACCCGACCCCCGGGATGGCCCGTAGCCTGGCGATGCACGAGGACGGCATGTGGACCGGACTCGTCGACACCGAGCCCGGCGCCGTGTCCGGCTGGCACCACCACGGCGACCACGAGACGACGCTGTACATCGTGTCGGGCCGGATGCGGCTGGAGTCGGGGGAGGGCGGCGGCCACGTCGTCGAGGCGGGGCCGGGGGACTTCATCCGGGTCCCCGCCGGCGCGGTCCACCGGGAGTCGAACCCCGGCGAGGAGCCGTCGCGCGCGGTCATCGTCCGGTGCGGGACCGGTGAGCCCACCGTCAACGTGGACGGCCCGGCCTGACCGACGATGGACGTCGACGTACGGGCGGCCGGTGACCTCGACCGTGCGGAGCTGATGCGGCTGTTCGCCAGGGCGGGGGAGGGCTCGCCGTCCGCGTCGCTGTGGGGGGACTCGGACTCCGAGGCAGCGATCTACCTGACGCCGTACCTCGACCTGGAGCCCGGGTCGGCGTTCGTCGCCCTGCTGGACGACAGGCCGGTGGGCTACCTGGTCGGGTGCGTCGACGGCACGCGCTTCCCGACCGAGGAGGAGCGGATGCGCGCGGTGCTGCGCGAGGCGCGGCTGTTCCGCCGCCGCGAGGTGCGCCGCTTCTTCGCGCGCGCCCTCCTGGACCTGGGCCGGGCACGTCTGCGTCAGCGGGAGACAGCCGGCGACCTCGTGGACCCGCGCTGGCCCTCGCACCTGCACGTCAACGTCGCGCCGGAGGGACGTGGCACCGGGGCCGCCCAGGCCCTGATGGCCCGGTGGAGCGACCGACTGGCCGCTGCCGGCTCGCCGGGCTGCCACCTGCAGACGCTCGTCGAGAACGCCCGGGCGGTCCGGTTCTTCACGGCCGAGGGCTTCTGCCCCCACGGCCCGACGCCGCTGGTGCCGGGCGTGCGGTACCAGCGCGCACGCGTGCACCAGCTCACGATGGTCCGTCCCGGACCCTAGGCGCGCCTCCACGAATTCACCGACGTGGCTGCGAAGATCGCAGAGGACTGCACCCGCTGGAGGCGACATGCTGACATCGGTCACCCGCGTCCTCGTCCTCGAACCTCATCCCGACGACCTCGCCATCGGATGTGGCGGCCTGGTGCGGCGGCTGGTCGCCCAGGGCGCAGACGTCCACGGCCTGCTGATGTCCGAGGTCCCCCAGAAGTACTCCAAGATCTACGAGCGCGACGGCGACTACGTCGCCTATTCCGGGTCCGACCGGATGCGTGAGGCGCAGGAGGCCGATGCCGTCCTCGGGGTCGGCGGCCGGACCATCGCCTTCGGCGCCGAGTGGCACCACCGGCTCGATGCCCTGCCCCGCGGAGAGCTGATCGGCGCCATCGAGGACTGTGTCTCGCGCACGCGCCCCGACCTGGTCCTGGTGCCGGCGCGTTCCTACAACCAGGACCACCGGGCCGTGCACGACGCCTTCCAGGCGGTGATGCGTCCCCACTTCTACCGCGGCACGGTCCTCGCCTACGAGACCACCATGGAGCGCGAGTTCGAACCCACCGTGCTCGTGACCCTCACCGAGGAGGACCTGGCGGCCAAGCTCGAGGGGTGCCGCGCGTACCAGACCCAGCTCGGCTCCCCGGAGCACCTCTTCAGCCTCGACACGATCGAGCTCAGTGCCCGCTATCGGGGCCGGCTGGCCTACACGGCCGCGGCCGAGGCCTTCCAGCTGCTCCGCGGAACCCACTTCTGACATGCGCGCCGAGGTGCTGGTCGTCGGGGCCGGGGTGAGCGGACTGGCCTTCGCCCAGGCGTCGCGGGGCGACGACGTGCTCGTGGTCGAGGCTGCTGACGACGTCGGTGGCTACTGCCGGACGGTGCGGCAGCAGGGCTTCGTCTGGGACTACTCCGGCCACTTCTTCCACTTCCGGCACCCCGAGGTCGAGGCGGAGATGATCGACTGGATCGGGCCCACCAGGGTTCGCCGGGTGAGCAAGTCGTGCAAGGTCCTCTACAAGGACCGCCTGGTCGACTTCCCGTTCCAGCGCAACATCGACCAGCTCGACCACGACGACTTCGTCGCCTGCCTCACCGGGCTCGGATCGGTGGGCGGGGCGGCCGAGCCACGCGACTTCAAGGAGCTCCTGTATGCCAGGTTCGGCGAGGGGATCTGCGAACGCTTCCTCGTCCCCTACAACGAGAAGCTGTACGCCACTGACCTCGGCACGCTCGACGTGGACGCCATGGGCCGGTTCTTCCCGCAGGCCGACAAGGACGACATCCTGGCCGGGCTGGGGGCCACCTGCCCGCCCACCTACAACTCGACGTTCCTCTACCCCGAGGGTGGCGCCGTCGACTTCGTGCGGGCGCTGCAGCACGACATCCCCGCCGACCGGATCCTGCTGGAGGAGCCGGTCCTGCGCATCGACCTGCGTCGCCACCTCGCCCACACGGCGCGACGGACGATCCGGTACGACGCACTGGTCAGCACCGTGCCACTGCCCACCCTGCTCGAACTGACCGGCCTGCCGCACGACCCCGCGGTCTACACCCACAACAAGGTGCTCGTGTTCAACCTCGGCTTCGACCGCAAGGGGCCGACGGGTGTGCACTGGATCTACGTCCCGGACCGCGACGTGAGCTTCTACCGGGTCGGCTTCTACGACAACATCTGGGAGACCGACCGGATGAGTCTCTACGTCGAGATCGGCTGCCGCGCCGAGGAGCGGCTCGACGAGGTGGCCCTCCGACGACTCCGGGCGCGGGTCCTGGCCGACCTCGAGCGCATCGGTATCACCGACGGGCACCGGCTGGTCGCGTCCCATCGGGTCGTGCTCGACCCTGCGTACGTGCACATCACGCGCGCGTCCCTCCAGGACGTCGGCGAGCAACGTGCCGCTCTCGCCACCCGCGGGGTCCACACGCTCGGCCGCTACGGCACCTGGACCTACTGCTCGCTCGAGGACAACATCGTCGAGGCCCGGCGGCTCGCGGCTCTCTTCAATCGCTCCTCCGCACCGCGCCTGGCCCTCGCCCGGAGCGACGCGATGGGAGTGGCGGACCGTCGGAGGCTGACGGCCCCCCGATCCGGGTGAGGCAGACGGACGCGGTGCCGTGGACGCTCACCTCGGAACGCGCGTCGACCAGCGGAGGGTCCCGAGACCATGAGCACCTCAGTGGCGTCGGACCGGGTCCTGGTCGTGGGCGCGGGTCCGGTCGGACTGGTGGCGGCCTGCGAGCTCGTGCGCCGGGGCGTCGACGTGCGGGTCATCGACAAGCTGGCCGAGCCGACCACCGAGTCCAGGGCGCTCCTCGTGCACGCGCGCAGCCTGGAGATGCTCGACCTGATGGGGGTCGCCGAACGGCTCCTCGAGACCGGCGTCCTCACCCACCGGATGACGATGTACGCCGAGGGGCACGAGCTGGCCGTGGTCGGGTTCGACCAGGTACCGAGCCCCTATCCGTACTCGCTCACCACCGCGCAGACCGAGACCGAGCGGGTCCTCGACGAGCGCTTGCGAGAGCTCGGGGCGCAGGTCGAGCGGGGCGTCGAGCTGGTGGCCCTCGACCAAGGCGCGGACACGGTCCGCGCGACCCTGCGTGGGTCCGACGGATCCGTCGAGGCCACCGAATTCGGTTGGGTCGTCGGCGCCGACGGCGCGCACAGCACGGTGCGCGGGCTGGTGGGCACCCGGCTCGAGGGCTCGTTCGTGGGGGAGCGCTTCGCCCTCGGTGACGTCGAGGCGCGGCACGACCTGGACCCGGCGAGCATGTACACCTTCTTCGCCCCGCAGGGCCCGCTCCTCGCCTTCCCCATGCGCGGCTCCCGGATGCGGCTGATCGGCCAGCTGCACGACGACACCCACGCGGGTTCCCTCGACGATCTCCAGCACATCGTCGACGAGCGTGCCCGCGGCATCACCCTGACCTCCGCGCACTGGCTCACCGAGTTCGAGATCCACCACGCCCAGGTCCCGGACTACCGCCACGGGCGGGTCTTCCTCATGGGCGACGCGGCGCACGTGCACAGCCCCGCCGGCGGCCAGGGGATGAACACCGGCATGCAGGATGCCCACAACCTGGCCTGGAAGCTCGCCCTCGCGGTCCGCGCGGGCGGGGCGGAGCGGCTGCTGGACAGCTACCACGCCGAGCGGCACCCGGTCGCGGCCAAGGTCATCGACGTCACCACCAGGATGACGACGCTCGGGACGCTCGACGGTGCGGTCGCGCGGCGGTTGCGGAACCTGGCCGTGCACGCGGCGGCCGGCCTGGCGCCGGTCCAGCACGTGCTGAGCGACCAGGTCGAGGAGACAGCACTGTCCTACCGGGGCAGCCCGGTCGTCGAGGACCACGGTCCCCGGCGCGGGTCGGTGCGCGCCGGCGACCACGCGCCCTACGTCGCGAACGCGGGCGCTGCCGACCGGCTGCGTGCCGTCCAGGCGGCGACGACCGAGCACGTCGTGCTCTCCTTCCCGGGATCGACCGAGGAGGCGGTGACCGTGCGCCCGGTCGACGGTTCCACCTCGGCCGACGACCTGGTGCCCGACCCCGGTCGCGCGCTCGCAGCCGGCTACGGCCTGCTCCACGGAGGGACCGCCGTCATCCGTCCGGACGGCTACCTCGGCTACCGGGGCCTCTCCGACGCCGATCCGGCCGGCTACCTCGCCGGGCTCACCCGGTGAGCCGCGAAACACTACATCTAGGTAGTTACAACGGCGTCGTTCTCCTATATGGTGGTCGACGCAGCTGGTTCGACGCCTCCGCCAGGGGTGTCGTCGCAAGAGGGAACCCGGTGGAAGTCCGGGACTGCCCCGCAGCGGTGAGTGGGAATCGACCTCCGTCACAAGCACTGGGTCCCCCGATCAGGGACCTGGGAAGCGGCGGACAGTAGGCCAGAGCACGACGCCCACGAGTCCGAAGACCTGCCAGTGTCCCGCCGCCATCGGCGGGGGTCCGCGACCTCGAGGGAAGGTCAGGGGATCGGGCTCGGCGACGCCTCGGCGCACGCGGGCACCCCACCCCTTCACTCGTGACCGCGGGTCGCGCACACAGCGACGGTTCACGAGGGGTGGATGCGCACATGGGCAGCACGGTCACGGTCATCAAGCGGGACGGGACGCGAGCCGCGTACGACGGCTACGAGATCGCGAGGTCCATCGAGGAGGCCGCATCCGGCCTCGACGACGAGGTCGCACGGGCGACCCAGCTCCGCTCGGAGCTGGAGATCACGCTCTTCGACGGGATCACCAGCGAACAGCTCGACGAGGCGGTCGTCCAAGTCGCCCTCCAGAACGTCAAGGACGACCCGGCCTACGACACCATCGCCTCGCGGCTGCTGGTGAAGAGCCTCTACAAGGCGATCTTCGGCGAGGGCGTGACCCGCGACGAGGTCCACAGCTTCCACGCCGAGGCGTTCGTCGCCTTCATCGTCCGTGGCGTCGAGCTCGGTCTGCTCGACCCTCGGCTGCGGGAGATCTTCGACCTGGAGAGGCTGGGCGCCGCCCTCGACCCGGGCCGTGACGACCTGCTGCGCTACATCGGCGTGCAGACCATGCGCACCCGCTACATGATCTCGGCGCCCGACGGCCGGCCGATGGAGATGCCGCAGTTCTTCTGGATGCGGGTCGCGATGGGTCTCGCGCTCGACGAGGAGGACCCTGACGCCGCCGCGCTGCGCTTCTACGACAGGATGTCGCGGCTGGAGTACCTCGCCGCCGGCTCCACGCTGGTGAACGCGGGCACGTCGTACAGCCAGCTCTCCAACTGCTTCGTGATGCAGATGGAGGACGACATCGAGCACATCGCGAAGTCGGTGCGCGACGTGATGTGGCTGACCAAGGGCACGGGCGGCATCGGGCTGTCGGTGACCAAGCTGCGCTCCGAGGGCTCGCCGATCCGGTCGAACAACACCACCTCCACCGGACCGATCCCGTTCATGCACACCATCGACTCGACGCTGCGCGCGGTCAGCCGCGGCGGCAAGAAGTTCGGCGCGCTGTGCTTCTACATGGAGAACTGGCACCTCGACTTCCCCGCTTTCCTCGACCTGCGCCAGAACTCCGGCGACCCCTACCGCCGGACCCGGACCGCCAACACAGCCGTGTGGATCAGCGACGAGTTCATGAAGCGGGTCGAGGCCGACCAGGCCTGGTACCTCTTCGACCCGGCCGAGGTGCCCGACCTGGTCGAGCTCACAGGCTCGGCGTTCTCGAAGCGGTACGCCGAGTACGCCGCGATGGCCGAGGCCGGCGAGCTGCGCCACAAGAAGATCGGCGCCCGCGAGCAGTTCCGCGCGATCCTCACCTCGTTGCAGTCGACCTCCCACCCGTGGCTGACGTGGAAGGACACGATCAACACCCGGGCGCTGAACGACAACACCGGCACCATCCACCTGTCGAACCTCTGCACCGAGATCACGCTGCCGCAGGACCGCGACAACGTGTCGGTCTGCAACCTGGCGTCGATCAACCTGGCGCGCCACGTCACGGGTCGGCGCCAGCACGCGGTCGTCGACTGGGACCGGCTGGCGGAGTCCGCCCGGCTCGCGGTGCGGCAGCTCGACAACCTGATCGACATCACCATCTCCTCGGTGCCCGAGTCCGAGCGCTCCAACGAGCTCAACCGCGCGCTCGGCCTCGGGGTGATGGGCTTCACCGACGTCGTGGAGCGGTTCGGCTTCTCCTACGAGTCGCCCGAGGCGTACGACCTGATCGACCGGCTGATGGAGTTCGTCAGCTGGCACGCCATCGACGCCTCGGCCGACCTCGCCCGTGAGCGCGGCGCCTACCCCAACTTCGAGGGCTCGCGGTGGAGCAAGGGGCTGGTGCCCGTCGACTCCCTCGACCGGCTCGAGGCCGACCGCGGCGTCCCGGTCGAGGTCGACCGCACCACGCGCCTCGACTGGGACGCGCTGCGCGCGAAGGTCGCCGGCGGCATCCGGAACTCCACGCTGCTCGCGATCGCCCCCACTGCCTCGATCGGCCTGGTCGCCGGCACGACGCCCGGGCTCGACCCGCAGTTCAGCCAGATCTTCAGCCGGGCGACCAGCTCGGGCAAGTTCCTGGAGGTCAACCGCAACCTGGTCGAGGACCTGCGGATCGCCGGTGTCTGGGAGGACGTCCGCGAGGAGCTGCTGCGCCACCAGGGCGACCTGTCGAAGGTGTCCGACGAGCACGGCGTGCCCGCCGAGCTGGTCGAGATCTACCAGACGTCGTTCCAGCTGTCCGGCCGCGCCTACCTCGAGGTGGCCGCGCGGGCCCAGAAGTGGATCGACCAGGCCATCAGCCGCAACATCTACCTGGCCGACCGCAACGTCGGGAACATGGTGGACCTCTACACGGCGGCGTGGCGGATGGGCGTGAAGACCACCTACTACCTGCACATGATGCCGCGGCACACGGCGGAGCAGAGCACGGTGAAGGTCAACAAGGCCGAGCAGGCGACGCCGGCCGGTGGCGGTGGCGGACGGCGGGGCTTCGGCGCGGCCACGGCGAGCTCTTCGCCGGAGGTTGAGGTGCGAGGAGCGCCAGCGACGAGCCTCGAAACCCCGGAGGTCACCGAGCCGGTCACCGCACCCGAGAGTGCGCAGGAGCTCGAGGTCGTGTCGGGGACGGAGTGCCCGATCGACCCGCAGGAGCGGCTCCAGTGCGAGTCCTGCCAGTAGCGGTCCGGGGTTTCGAGGCTCGCTGCGCTCGCACCTCAACCTCCGGACCTCGAGGCGGTTTCGAGGCTCGCTGCGCTCGCACCTCAACCTCCGGAGGTCGAGGCGGTTTCGAGGCTCGCTGCGCTCGCACCTCAACCTCCGGACCTCGGAACCCGGTGCGACGAGAGAACACCCCACCACGTACATCCCGAAACGAGAGCGAGAACTGACATGCCGATCCTGGGCACCGGAATCGAGGAGGGACTCCTCCTCAAGCCCGTCACCTACCCCTGGGCGATGGAGCTCTACGACCAGGCCGTGGCCAACACCTGGTTCCCCAACGAGGTGCAGCTGGGGGAGGACCTGGCCGACTTCGAGCGGATGAGCGAGGAGGAGCGCCGGGCACTCACCTTCCTGATGAGCTACTTCAACCCCAACGAGCTGCTGGTCAACAAGGCGCTCGCGTTCGGGGTCTACCCCTACGTCAACGCCGCCGAGTGCCACCTCTACCTGGCGAAGCAGATGTGGGAGGAGGCCAACCACTGCATGAGCTTCGAGTACGTCCTCGAGACGTTCCCGATCGACCGCGCGGCGGCGTACGAGTCCCACGTCACGGTGCCGTCGATGGTGGCCAAGGAGGAGTTCGAGGTCAGGTTCATCAAGCGGATGACCGAGCAGACCCTCGACATCACCACGACGCAGGGCAAGCAGGACTTCGTCCGCAACCTGATCGCCTACAACGTGATCCTCGAGGGGATCTGGTTCTACTCCGGCTTCATGGTCGCGCTGAGCTTCCGGCAGCGGAACCTGCTGCGGAACTTCGCGTCGCTCATCGACTGGATCGTGCGCGACGAGTCGTTGCACCTGAAGTTCGGCATCAACCTGGTGCTCACGGTGCTCGAGGAGAACCCCGACGTCGCGACCGAGGAGTTCGCCGCCGAGATCAAGCAGATGATCCTCGACGCCGTGGAGATGGAGGAGGCCTACAACCGCGACCTGCTGCCCAGCGGGATCCTCGGGCTGAACGCCGACTACATCAACCAGTACGTCCGCTACCTCGCGGACCGGCGGCTCGACGAGCTCGGCTTCGGCGCCCACTACGGCGCCACGAACCCGGCGAAGTGGATGGCGGCGGCCAACGACACCCTCCAGCTGGTCAACTTCTTCGAGTCGATCAACACCTCCTACGAGGTCAACGCCCGGCAGGGCTGACCGGCCATGTCGTGCATGGGGTTCCTCAGCCCGCAGCAACGAGCGGCCCTGGCGGCGTCGTCACGGGACGACGCCGGCGGGGCGCCGCTCTCGTCGTTCGCCTCGCCGCCGGGCGGTGACGGAAAGCGGCAGCGGGTGCGCCGGCTCGCCGGGTCGCCGACCCCGGCGATCCGGGAGAGCGCGGCGCTGTCCCACCACGCGCCCGACGACGTGCTGACCGCCCTCGCGGGCGACCGGGTGGCGTCGGTGCGCTGCTGTGTCGCCCGCAACGAGCGGACGCCCGGGCCGACCCTGCGGCTGCTGGCTTCCGACGAGGAGCCGCTGGTCCGTGGCTGGGTGGCGGCCAACGCCGCCAGCCCGGTCGAGCTCCGGGAGTCGCTGGCCGCTGATCCCGACGACGCCGTCCGCGCAGTCGTGGCCTGGGCGGGGAGGTGGCGGCGGTGAGCCACGCACTGCTCCTCGCCTTCGCGCTGACCGTGCTCGCCGGCGCCGCGACCGCGCTCGGCGGCGTGGTCGCCGTGCATCGCGCGGTCCGCAGCGACGCGGGCCTGGCCGCGGCGCTCGGCTTCGCCGCCGGCGCGATGATCCTGGTGTCCGCGGCCGAGATCCTGCCCAAGGGTGCCGCGGCCCTCGCTCCGTCGGTGGGGCACCGAGGTGGGCTCGTGGCCACGCTCGGCCTCGCGGCCGTGGGCGCGGCGGCGGCCGTCCTGCTCGGCCGGCTGGTGCCCGGGTCGTGCGCGCACGACCGGGACCCGCTCGCCGTACGCCGACAGGTCCGGCGCAGCGGCGTCGTGGTGGCGATCGCCGTCACCGCCCACAACTTCCCCGAGGGTCTGGCCACCTTCGTCGCGACCCTCGACGACCCGAGCGCGGGGGCCGTGCTCGCCGTGGCCATCGCGCTGCACAACGTGCCGGAGGGCGTGGCGGTCGCCGCGCCGGTCTTCGGCGCCGGGGGGAGCCGGGCGCGGGCGGTCGCGGTCGCGGGCCTGACCGGCCTCGCCGAACCGGTCGGCGCGGCGCTCGGCTACCTGCTGCTGGTGGCGCTCTTCCCGGCCTCGGCATTCGGGGCCGTGTTCGGGCTGGTCGCCGGTGTGATGCTCTGCATCGGCCTCAGCGAGCTGTTGCCCGCTGCCTGCCGGCTCACCTCGCTGGTCCCCGCGCTGACGACCTGCGTCGCGGGCGGCGCCAGCATGGCGCTCAGCCTGGTCCTGCTCGGGCTGGCCTGAGCGCTCGGGTCAGGTGGGCAGTCCGTAGGGGTCGCGGGCGGCGTGCACGGGCACGATCTGCTGACCGAGCGGGATGAGGGCCAGCGGCACCATCTTCCAGCACGCCACCCCGAACGGGATCCCGATGATGGTCACGCACAGCAGCAGGCCCGCGACGAGGTGCGCGATGGCCAGCTCCCAGCCGAAGAAGATCACCCACACGACGTTGCCCAGCACCGACCAGATGCCGGCGTCGCGCCGGAACTCCGTGGTGCGGCCGAACGGCCACACGACGAAGCTCGCCAGCCGGAACGCAGCGAAGCCGAACGGGATGGTCACGATCAGGACGAACGCCAGCAACCCCGCCAGCAGGTAGCCCAGTGCCAGCCACCAGCCGGCCAGCACCAGCCAGAGGATGTTGCCGATGGTGCGCACCACGCCAGTGTGGCTGTGCGAGGTGGCGCCGGGATCGTCCGCGTCGGGGGATCTCGCCGCCCGTCGGCCCTAGCGGGACGCCGTCGGGCCCGGTGTCGCGGGTGTGCCGACCTCGCCGGGCTCGGAGCTGGCCGCGTCGGTGACGGCGAGGGCGACCGGGAACCACAGGGCGAGTGCCGCGCCGAGCAGGAGCTCTCGGGAGTTGCTGGCCATGCCTCCACCCTCGTCGGACGGAGCGACTCGCAGGTGACGTGGGCGCGTCGTGGAGACGAACCTCTCCCGGCGCCGGTTCGCCGTGACGGGACGCCGGGACCAACGGCCCCGGGAACGGGACGGGCGGCCCTGGCGGACCCGCGGGCCGGGCCCGAGCATGGAAGTGCGGGCCGTCGCCGTGCGGCGCCGGTCCGGACCCGTGGACCGGGAGGACGAGGAGGGATCACGGTGAGCGCCCTGGTGGTCGTGCTGATCGTCGTGCTGGTGGGTGGAGTCGCCCTCGCGGCGGCGCTGCGATCCGTCTCCCTGGAGCAGGTGCGGCGGGAGCAACAGCTGCACGACCCCCGCTCCCACACGGTCTCCTACGCCGTCCCGCCCGGTGTCGACCCGGCCACGGTCCTGGCCGCGGTGCGGGCCTCCGGCTTCACCGGTGTGGTCGACCCCACCGGCCCGACCGAGCACGTGCTCGTCGGGTGCGGAGAGTCGGACCGTCCGCGGCTGCGCAGCGTCATCGAGGCGATCGGCATCACGGGGTACGACGGCGCTGCCGTGCGCGGCCCGGTGGTGTTCGAGGACGAACGCTGAGACACACCGCTCCGGCGGCGGCGCAGCCGCGTCGTGCACAATCGCCCCATGCTCGGGCGACTCACCGCACTGACCACGGCCCTCCTGCTCGCGCTCGGCGCGGCGCCCGCGGCGGGTGCCGAGGCCGCGGGCGAGACCCCGACCGCGCTCGACCTGGCGGCGCCGCAGCGGTTCGCCGACGCGGAGACTCCGGTGCGCCTCACGCTGACCGACGGGAACGGCACCGCCCTGGCCGACCAGGTCGTGACCCTGGAACGGCGCCGCAACGGTGAGTGGGGAACGGTCGGTGCTGCCCTGGAGACCGACGACGAGGGTGAGGCGACGGCTGACCTGACCCTGGCCCGCGACGCGAGCGACAACGTCGTCCGCGCGACGTACGACGGCGACGAGACCTACGACGGCGCCAGGACCGGGCCGGTCCAGCTGCGGATGAAGCGACGCGACGGCGTGGTCACCTTGCGCGGCCCCGACCGCGTGGTCGACGAGCAGCGGGTGACCCTGACCGTCCGGTGGCGCGCCCGCAACGACACCCCCGTCCCCAGCCGCGTCTCGGTGTTCCGGCGGCTCGGCGGAGGCTGGAAGCGCGTGGCACGCCCGCGGCTCGGACCGGACGGGACCGCCACGGTCACCTCGCGCCCCCGCAAGGACTCCCGCTGGCAGGCCCGGGCCCAGCGCCTCGACTGGGTCACCGGCGATCGCAGTGGCGTCCACAAGGTGAACAACGTGCCCCCGGGCGACCCCGTCCGGCTGCCCGCGCGCGCGCCGCGGCCGCGGGTCAACCTCCCCGATCAGCGACGCGCCGTCGGCAACGGCGCCCACGCGGTCGTCACCCGGATCCCGAACGCCGTGTGGCGCCAGATGACCGGCCGCTCCTGGCACCGTGGCTGCCCGGTCGGACGGTCCAGCCTGCGGCTGATGCGCATCAACTACTGGGCCTACGACGGCTACCGACACCGCGGCGAGATCGTGGCCCACGCCGACGCGATGCCGAACATGCGGGGCGCCCTGACCGCGATGTACCAGCAGAAGCTGCCGATCCGCTCGATGTACCGCGTCGACCGCTTCGGCTGGTCCCGCCGGCTTCAGGGCGCCGACGACTACCGGTCGATGGCGGCCGGCAACACCTCGGCGTTCAACTGCCGCAGCGTCGTCGGGCGGCCCGGCGTCCGGTCGCCCCACTCCTACGGCCGCGCGCTCGACGTCAACACGTGGGAGAACCCGTACCGCTCCTCGCACGGCTGGACGCCCAACGGCTGGTGGCCGAGCCGCTCCCACCCCCGGGTGGCCTGGCGGTCCCGACGGCACCCGGTGGTCCGGGTGATGCTGAACCACGGCTTCCGGTGGACCTACGGCGTGCAGGACTCCCAGCACTTCGACGCGCCCGCCGGCAGTGGCCGGGTGATGATGCCGAGCGCCCGGGTGTGCGACACCGACGTCTGTCACTGATGCGTCGATACCGCCTGCTCCCTGCTCCCTAGGATGCGGTCGTGGCCGGATGTGTGTTCTGCGCGATCGTCGCGGGGGAGACACCCGCCCACCTGGTGCACGAGGACGACGCCTTCGTCGCCTTCCTCGACGCCCGCCCCGTCTTCAAGGGCCACACGTTGCTGGCGCCCCGCGAGCACGTGGACACGCTGCCCGACCTCCCGGGCGCGCTGCGCGACCCCTTCCTGGCGCTCGCCCAGCGCCTCGCCGTCGCGATGCAGGAGGGGCTGGAGGCCCAGGGGAGCTTCGTGGCGGTCAACAACGTGGTGAGCCAGTCGGTGCCCCACCTCCACCTCCACGTGGTGCCACGCACCAAGGGCGACGGGCTGCGCGGCTTCTTCTGGCCGCGCACGAAGTACGACGACGCCGAGGACGCGTCCCGATATGCGTCCCGGCTGCGCTCCGTCCTAGAGTGACCGGTCAGCAGCACCCCCGATCCCCCCAGGAGTGAGCATGGGCCGTTTCGACGGACGTGTCGCCGTGATCACCGGCGCCGCCCGAGGCATCGGCTTCGGCATCGCCCAGCGGTTCGCCGAGGAGGGCGCCCGGATCGCCGTCCTCGACCTCGACGAGGCCACCGCCAAGAAGTCCGCATCGGCCCTTCCTGGCGCCGATCGGCCGCGCACCAGCCACCTCGGCGTCGGCTGCGACGTGTCCGACGCCGCCAGCGTGGACGCCGCCGTCGAGCGGGTGGTGGCGGAGCTCGGGGGCCTGCACATCCTGGTCAACAACGCCGGGATCACCCGCGACAACCTGCTGTTCAAGATGACCGAGGACGACTGGGACCAGGTCATCGGGGTCCACCTGCGGGGTGCCTTCCTGATGACCCGGGCGGCGCAGAAGCACTTCGTCGCCCAGAAGTACGGCAAGATCCTCAACCTCTCCAGCACCTCCGCGCTGGGCAACCGCGGCCAGGCCAACTACTCGGCCGCCAAGATGGGGATCCAGGGCTTCACCCGCACCCTCGGGATCGAGCTGGGCCCGTTCGGCATCAACGCCAACGCGATCGCCCCGGGCTTCATCGCCACCGAGATGACCGACGCCACCGCGGAGCGCCTCGGGCTCGGCGTGGAGGAGTTCCGGAAGCTGAACGCCGACGCCAACCCGGTGCGCCGGGTGGGGGAGCCGGCCGACATCGCCGCCGCGGCGGCGTTCCTGTGCAGTGACGAGGCGTCGTACGTCACGGGCCAGGTCCTCTACGTCGACGGTGGCGCCCGCCTCGACTAGCTCCGTCTCGCATTGTCCAGCGAGTTGCTGCACAATGCGGGGCGACACGGGCGCGCCTGCCGGATCGGCGTGGGGCGCGCATCCACACTTGACCGAGTTGCACCACACCCCCGAGAAACACCGATCGGAGTCATCGTGCGTCACCTGCACCTGACCGCCCTGAAGACCACCGCCACCGTGCTGACCGCCGGCCTCCTGCTGGCCGGCTGCGGCGGCGACGACACGAGCGACCCGAAGGCCGCCGGCCAGGAGATCGCCGGCGGCTCGACGCTCGGCCAGACCTGGCCGCTCACCGGCCTCGACGTGGAGGGCGACTCGAGCTCGGCGCAGACCCACCCGGTGATGGTCGCCAAGATCGACAACACCGAGTCCAGCGCCCCCCAGGTGGGCCTCGGGTCGGCCGACCTGGTCGTCGAGGAGCTGGTCGAGGGCGGCTCGACCCGTCTCGCGGCGTTCTTCTACTCCGACATCCCCGACCAGGTGGGGCCGATCCGGTCGATGCGCGCGAGCGACATCGGCATCGTCTCGCCGGTCGACGCCTCCGTCGTCACCAGCGGCGCGGCCCCGGTGACCATCAAGCGGATCACCGGCGCCGGCATCAAGTTCTACGGCGAGGGCTCGCCCGGCATGTCGCGGGCGACCGACCGCACCGCGCCGTACAACCTGATGAACGACATGTCCAAGCTGGTCGACACGCTGCCCGACAGCGAGGAGCGGCGGCCCGACGACTACCTGCAGTGGGGGAAGGCCTCCGACCTGCCGAAGGGCAAGAAGGCCACCACCCTGGCCGCCAACTTCGGCAACCACACGACGAACTGGGCCTTCCAGGGCGGTGAGTACGTCAACCAGAACTCCTACGCCGCCGACGGCGACCAGTTCACCCCGGACACCGTGCTGGTGCTGCGCGTCCCCGTCGGTGACGCCGGCTACACCGACCCCGCCGGCAACCCGGTCCCCGAGACCAAGCTCGACGGCAAGGGCCAGGCGCTGCTGTTCCACGACGGCGAGGTCGTCAAGGGCGCCTGGGAGAAGTCCGGCCTCGACGCGCCGCTGGAGCTGAGCGCCGGCAAGAACGAGCTCACCGTGCCCGCCGGCAACACCTGGATCGAGCTGGTCCCGGCCGCCAACGGCAACGTCACCTGGAAGTGACCCGACCCCGACCCGACAGGACCTGCCGCCGCGTCGGGGTAGTTCAGTGAGAAGTGGCCCTCCTTACCACGTGAGAAGGGGCCACTTCTCACTGGAGTACCGAGGTGCCGGGCTCAGGTGGGGGAGGCGTCGCCCACCTGGACGCCCTGCTCGGCGAGGGCGGCGAAACCGGCGAGGATGAACCGGATCGCGGCCTCGACCCGCTGCGCCGCCGCCTCGGGGTCGTCGCTGGTGGAGACGGACTCGCCGGCCGACGACATCGCCCCGAAGAAGATCCGGGTGAACGTCTCGACCATGTCGTCGTCGAGGTGCCAGTCGCCGGCCTGGAGCACCGACGCGACGATGTCCCGGACGGTCGCGAACGTCGACCGCTCCGCCTGCTCGCGGAAGCGGGCCCAGCCGAGCACGGCCGGGCCCTCGAGGATCACGATCCGGCGGTACGCCGGCTGCTGCACCACCTCCAGGAAGCGGTCGAGCCCGGCCAGGGCCTTGTCCCACGGGTCGTCGTGGCCCGCGAGGGCGTCGGTGATGTCGCGCGCCGCCTGGCTCTCCACCCGCTCGAAGGCGGCCTCGAAAAGGGCTTGCTTGCCGCTGAAGTGGTGGTAGAGCGCCCCCTTGGTGACCTGGGCGCCGGCCACGATCGTGTCGAGCGAGGTGGCGGAGTAGCCGTGCTCGGTGAACAGCTCCTCGCCCATGTCGATGAGCGCCCGTCGCGTGGACGCGGAGTACTGCTGCCGGCGGGACGGAACCCGCGGCACCAGCTTGGACACGCTCCCCTTGGTCACCCGGCCGAGTGTAGGGCTCCCGTGAGCGAGGTCACCGTGGAGCGCTTTGCATACCGAGAGTACGGACGGGCATACTGAGAGTACGTACCAACGGTATGTGAACCGAAGGAGCCGACCATGACCTGGAACGCGTTCCACTCCCGCGGGGAGATCCTCCGCACCGTCGTTGCCGCCGCCGACTCCCGGCTCGACGGCCGCCTCCCGTGGGACGTCGAGGGCGTCCGGGAGGTCTTCGACGACGAGCTGGACCTGCTCGGCGCCCTGCAGCTGCGGTGGCACACTCGCCTCGCCGGACGGGTCGACCGGGCCCTGATGCACCAGCCCCTGGACCTGGAGGCCGCCGTGATCGGCGCCTGGCACGACGCGGCCGAGGAGCTCCCCGGCCTCCGCCTGGTCCTCGACCACCACCGCGAGCACCCGCTCGACGACCGGATGGCCGACGCCGTGGCGACGGCCGCGGCCAAGGAGCAGACCATGCTCGCCGTGATGGCCGGCCTCGCCGGCACCGAGAACACCGGTGCTGCGTCGGTCGGCGCCGCCCTCGAGGACAGGGCCCGCGACAGCATGCCCGCGACCCGCAGGCCGCGTCCCGACCACCGCGCGCCCGGCCTGCTGGGCCGACTGCGGGCGGCGCTCGCCGCCTGACCCCCGACCCGACGGCCCCGGTCGCCGACGCACCCTCCCGCGGCTCGATGCCGCACCCTCCCTCCGCGTCGGCACCGGGGCCGTCGCACGCCCCGTGCCGGCCGCAGGACGTCGGACTGTGCTGCCGCGGTCGCCTCGGTCATGATGGGTCCATGAACGAGGGGTCGGGCGCCCGGGCAGGGATGCTGCTCGTGGCCACGCCCCAGCTGGTCGACCCCAACTTCGCCGACACCGTGGTGCTGCTGCTCGACGTCGACGAGCAGGGCGCCCTCGGCGTGGTGCTCAACCGGCCGACCCCCGTCGCGGTGAGCGAGGTGCTCGCCGGATGGGGCGACGTGGTCGCCGAGCCCGAGGTGCTCTTCCAGGGCGGGCCGGTCAGCACCGAGGGGGCGCTCGCGGTGGGCTGGCTGCGTGATCTCGACGACGTGCCCGTCGGCTTCCGTGAGGTGGTCGACGGGCTCGGCGTGGTCGACCTCGACACGCCGGTGGAGCTGGTCGACGGGTCCCTCAGCGGGATGCGGATCTTCGCCGGCTACGCCGGCTGGGGTGCCGAGCAGCTCGACGGCGAGATCGAGGAGGGCAGCTGGTACGTCGTGCCGGCCCAGGCGTTCGACGTGTTCCGCGACGACCCGACCGACCTGTGGCGCGAGGTGATGCGGCGCCAGCCCGGCGAGCTCGCCTGGCACTCCACCCGGCCGGTCGACGCCACGCTGAACTGACGCGAGGAGTCTGTGGGTCCGGCTCGGACGACGGCGGGAACTGAACTAGAGTCTGGTGATCATGAGCCCCCTCGGATTCGGCCAGCCACGTGGCGACACCGACACGATCGAGGACCGTCGTACGTCCCCGACCGAGCCCGGTGACCACGAACGCTTCTCCCACTACGTGGACAAGCACAAGCTGACCGAGGCGATGGTGATGGGCACCCCGGTCGTCGCGCTGTGCGGCAAGGTGTGGGTGCCGAGCCGGGCCCCCGAGAAGTACCCCGTGTGCCCCACCTGCCAGGAGATCTGGGAGCAGATGCGGCCCGGGGGCGGCGACGGCGACGGCGGAGGGGACTCCTCCGAGTGACCGGCCGGCTCGAGCCGGTCCCCCTCTCACCCGCGTGGCCCGACCGCGCCGCCTGGGGGACCGCCACCTCCCTGCGCGCCTGGCAGCAGGCGGCGATGGAGGACTACTTCACCCGTGCCCCGCGCGACTACCTCGCGGTGGCGACGCCGGGAGCCGGCAAGACCACCTTCGCGCTGTCGGTGGCGGTCGAGCTGATCGGGCGCCGCGTGGTCGACCGGGTCGTCGTGGTCGCGCCCACCGAGCACCTCAAGAGCCAGTGGGCCGAGGCCGCTGCGCGCGCCGGCATCCCGATCGACCCGACCTACAGCGCGGGCAAGGGCAAGACCTCGACCGACTACGTCGGCGTCGCCGTGACCTATGCCGGAGTCGCGGTCAACCCGCTCGCGATGCGGATCCGCACCGAGCGGTTCAAGACGCTGGTGATCCTCGACGAGATCCATCACGCAGGTGACGCGCTCTCGTGGGGCGAGGGTGTCCGGGAGGCGTTCGAACCGGCCACCCGGCGGCTGGCGCTGACCGGTACGCCGTTCCGCTCCGACGTCAGCCCCATCCCGTTCGTCACCTACGCGCCGGACCCGGGCCAGGGAGCCGGCGTCCGGGTCAGCGTCCCCGACTTCACCTACGGCTACGCGCACGCGCTCGCCGACCACGTGGTGCGCCCGGTGCTGTTCATGGCGTACTCCGGGCAGATGGAGTGGCGTACCCGTGCCGGCGACGAGGTGTCGGCGCGGTTGGGCGAGCCGCTGACCAAGGACCTGCACGCCCAGGCGCTGCGCACCGCCCTGGACCCGCAGGGCGCGTGGATCCCGGCGGTGCTCGCCGCCGCCGACAAGCGGCTCTCGGAAGTACGCCGCCACGTCCCCGACGCGGGCGGCCTGGTCATCGCCAGCGACCAGACCCAGGCGCGCGCGTACGCCGCGCTGCTGGCGAAGATCGCGGGCGAGAAGCCGGCGGTCGTGCTGTCGGACGAGAAGGCGGCGTCGAAGCGGATCGCGGACTTCGCCGAGGGGCAGGCGCGCTGGATGGTCGCGGTCCGGATGGTGTCCGAGGGCGTCGACGTGCCGCGGCTGGCGGTCGGCGTCTACGCCACGACGACCGCGACGCCGCTGTTCTTCGCCCAGGCCGTCGGGCGCTTCGTCCGCGCCCGGGCCCGGGGCGAGACGGCCACCGTGTTCGTCCCGTCGGTGCCGTCCCTGCTGGGGTTCGCCTCGGAGCTGGAGGCGCAGCGCGACCACGTCCTCGGCCGGACCGTCACCGACGAGGACGACATCTTCGCCGCCGAGGCCGATCTGCTCGCACGTGCCCAGCAGGGCGAGGGCGCCTCCGACGAGCTCGACGGGTCCTACGAGGCGATCGGCTCCGACGCCCGCTTCGACCACGTGCTCTACGACGGCGCGTCCTTCGGCCACGCGGGCGAGGTCCACGTGGGGTCCGAGGAGGAGATGGACTTCCTGGGCATCCCCGGCCTGCTCGAGCCCGACCAGGTCCGCGAGCTGCTCCACCACCGGCAGTCGGAGCGGGCCCGGCGTACTCCCGCCCCCGAGCCCGACACCGTCGACCGGGTCACCACCCACGAGCAGCTGGCCGTGCTCCGCCGGGAGCTCAACGGCCTGGTCGCCGCCTGGCACCACCGCACCGGCCAGGCCCACGGCATCACCCACGCCGCGCTCCGCAAGGAGTGCGGCGGGCCGGCCGCGGCCATCGCGAACGCCGAGCAGCTGCTCGCCCGGATCGACCGGATCCGCGAGTGGGCGGCCCGCAAGACCTCCTGAACCTGCTGCGTCGGGATAGTTGGCCGCCGAAATCATCGTCTGCGGCCTGCGAGCGGTGATTTCGGCGTCCAGCTATCCCACCGACGAGGAACCGCGCGACGCGAGTCCCGATAGCGTGCGGCCATGGCGACCGAGACGTCGCAGACCCTCGACCGCGGGCTGCGGGTGCTGACGGTGCTGGCCGCAACCCCGGCGGGCCTGACGGTCACCCAGCTGGCCGCCGAGGTCGGCGTCAACCGCACCGTGGTCTACCGGCTGATCAGCACCCTCGAGCAGCACGCACTCGTCCGCCGGGACCGGCAGGGCCGGCTCCACGTGGGTCTGGGCGTGCTGCAGCTGTCGGCGGCGGTGCAGCCGGTGCTCCGCGAGGCCGCCGGGCCGGTGCTTCGCTCGCTGGCCGAGCGGCTGGGCTGCACGGCCCACCTCACCATCACCGACGGCGAGGAGGCCCTCGCGCTGTCGGTGGTCGAGCCGTCGTGGACCGACTTCCACGTCAGCTACCGCGTCGGGGCCCGACACCCGCTCGACCGGGGTGCGGCCGGGCGCGCGATCCTGGCCGGTCGTGAGCCGGCCGGACCGCCGTACGTCGCCACCACCGGTGAGCTGCAGCCCGGCGCGCGGGGGATCGCTGCGGCCGTGCGCGACGTCGACGGCCTCGAGGCGAGCGTCGGCGTCGTGACCCTCGACGACATCGACGTCGACCGGCTCGGGCCGCAGGTGGTCTCGGCCGCCCAGGAGCTCGCCGCGCGCCTCCGCTGAGACCCCGCCTCGTGCGCGACCTGAAGTTAGGTTAGCCTCACCTGTGTGAGCACCTGGGGGCTGGCAGGTCGGGACCTGACGCTGGGCTACCGCGACACGGCCGTCGTGCACGACGCGTCCGTCGAGCTGCGTCGCGGACAGGTCACCGCCCTGGTCGGGCCCAACGGCAGCGGCAAGTCGACCCTGCTGCGGGCGCTGGCGCGGCTGCACCGGGTCCAGCAGGGCAGCGTGGTGCTCGACGACGACGTCGACTGTGCCGCGCTGAGCGCTCGGGAGTTCGCGCGTCGGGTGACGCTGCTGTCGCAGTCGCGGCCGAGCCCGTCCGGGCTGCGGGTGAGCGATGTCGTCGCCTTCGGTCGCCACCCCCACCGTCGCCGGTTCGGTGCCCTCGACGGGCCGGACCACGACGCGATCGGGTGGGCGCTGACGGTCACCGGTACCACCGAGATGGCGGACCGGCCCGTGGACGAGCTCTCGGGGGGCGAGCTGCAGCGGGTCTGGCTGGCCACCTGCCTGGCCCAGCAGACCGGGGTGCTCCTGCTCGACGAGCCGACCAACCACCTCGACCTGCGCTACCAGGTCGAGGTGCTCGACCTGGTCCGCGAGCTCGCCGACGACCACGGCGTCACCCTCGGGGTCGTGCTGCACGACCTCGACCACGCCGGGTCGGTCGCCGACCACGTCGTCCTCATGGACCGCGGTCGGGTGCGGGCCTCGGGGGACGCGGTCGACGTCCTCACCGGCGACCTGCTGACCGAGGTCTACGGCATCACCGTCACCGCGGTCACCGACCCGGAGACCGGGTTGATCCGCACCGAGGCGTCCGGCCGACGCCACCGGGACCTGCGCGCCGGGCGCCGGTCCGACACCTGACAGAAGAGAGACCACCACATGATGCGCACCCTGGGAGCCCTAGCCGGCACCGTGCTCGTGCTCGCGGCGACCGCCTGCGGCACCAGCGAGCCGAGCCAGGCAGAGGAGGAGCAGGCCGACGCCGCGCAGGCCGAGGCCGCCGGTGGGCCGATCACCCTGACCGACGACGCCGGACGCACCGTCGAGCTGCCGGCGCCGGCGCAGGACGTGGTGGTGCTCGAGTGGCAGCAGGTCGAGAACGTGCTCGCCCTGGGCGTCGAGCCGGTCGGGGTGGCCGACGTCGAGGGCTACAACACGTGGGACTCCGCCGAACCGCTCGATCCCGAGGTCGCCGACGTCGGGCTGCGCGGGGAGCCGAACATGCAGGCGATCTTCGAGCAGGACCCCGACCTCATCATCGCCGAGGTGGTCGGTCCGTCCGACGCCGTGATCAAGCGCTTCGAGAAGTACGACGTCCCCGTGCTCGCCACGATCGGCGCCGACGCCGAGGACCCGATCGCCAAGATGGAGTCGACCTTCCGGCTGATCGCGCAGGCCCTCGGCAAGGAGGCGGAGGCCGACGAGGTGATGGCCGACTTCGAGGAGACGCTCGCCGAGGCGGAGCAGGAGATCAGCGACGCCCAGCTGGAGTCGACGAAGTTCGCCTACATGGATGCCTACGTTCAGGGCTCGACGCTGTCGGTCCGCCCGTTCGGCCAGGGCTCCCTGGTCGGCGAGCTCGGCGAGGCCATCGGCCTGACCAACGTCTGGGACGGCAAGGTCGACGAGCTCTACGGACTCGGCCAGACCGACCTCGAGGGCATCACCTCGATCGACGACGAGGCCTGGCTGTTCTACACCGGCACCGAGCGCGACACCTGGTACGACGCCGTCGAGGGCAACCCGCTCTGGGAGAACGCGGCGTTCGTCCAGGAGGACCGCGTCGCCGCGTTCCCCGACGGCATCTGGACCTTCGGCGGTCCCCGCTCGTCCGAGCAGGTCGTCGAGGCGTTCGTCGACTCGCTGACCTGACGTGTCACTCCTCGACCGCGTCCAGCGCGGCGACCCCGCTGGGTCCGCGGAGCCGCCCGCGGCCCCGCGGACAGGAGTCGCCGACGCGCTGCGGGCGCTGGTCGTGGGACTCGTGCTTCTGGTCCTGCTCGGGCTCGTCGCGGGCTGGCACCTGACCCAGGGCACCACCGGGGTCGGGTTCGGCGACCTGGTCCGGCTGCTCGGCGGCGGGGGTGACCCGGCGACGTGGGACGTGCTCGCCGGCTCGCGGCTGCCCCGGATGCTGGCCGGCGTGGTCGTCGGCGTCGCGCTCGGCGCGGGTGGTGCGGTGCTGGCCTCGCTGGCCCGCAACGCCCTGGCCGCGCCCGACACGCTCGCCGTCACGGCGGGCGGCTACTTCGCCGTCACGCTGGTCACCGCTCTCGGGCTCTCGCTGCCCTGGCTGGCCGACGGCCTGGTCGCGTTCGTGGGGGCGCTGGCCGCCGCCGGGGCCGCGCTCGTGCTCGCCGGGGTGGGAGCCGCGTCGACCACCCGATTGATCCTGGCCGGTTCGGCCCTCGCGCTGGCGCTCGACTCGGTCGCGGGCGGGTTGCTGCTCGTGTTCCGCCAGGAGACGACCGGGCTCTACGCGTGGGGCAAGGGGACGCTGAGCCAGACCGGCCTCGACGGCGTCGTCCAGATGGGTCCTGTCGTGCTGGTCGCCCTGGCCGGGGTGCTGCTGCTGTCGCGTCAGCTGGACCTGCTCGCGCTGGGTGACGACGCCGCCTCGTCGCTGGGCGTGCCCGTCCGCGGCGTCCGCGTGACCTGCATCGTGCTGGCCGTGCTGATGTGCAGCGCCTCCGTGACGCTCGCCGGGCCGCTCGCCTTCGTCGGCCTGTGTGCGCCCGCCGCGACCCGGCTGCTGCGCCCGGTGGTGCCCGCGCTCGGACGGCACCTCGCGCTCGTCCCCCTCTCGGCCCTGGTGGGCGCCCTGATCGTGCTGGTCTCCGACGCCGCGATGCGGGCGGTGATGGGGGAGGAGGCGGCACTGTCGGTGCCGACCGGGGTCACGACGACGCTGCTCGGCGCGGTCGTGCTCGTGGTCCTCGCCCGCCGGGCTGACGACGCCGGACCGACCCGCCGACCCGCCTCCGCGCGCCCCGGCGGGTCCCACTCGGGACGACGGTTCGCCCTCGTGGTGTCGCTGCTGGTGCTCGGCTTCGTCGGCGCGCTGGTGCTCGGCCTGCTCGCCGGGCACCGCTGGCTGCTGCTCGGCGACGTCACCAACTGGCTCTCCGGCAACGCGGTCCCGGTCATCGACTTCGCGATGACCGAGCGGTCGCCGCGCGTCGTCGCCGCGCTCGCGGGCGGTGCCGCGCTGGCGCTCGGCGGCACCGTGATCCAGGCCGTGGCGCGCAACCCGCTCGCGGAGCCGGGACTGCTCGGCATCACCGGCGGCGCCGGCGTCGGAGCGGTGATCGTCGTGACGGCCGATCCGTACGGCGCCGCCTCGGCCGCGGCCATCGGGCTGGCGGCGGTGATCGGCGCCCTCGCGGCGTTCGGCCTGGTCTACGCGCTCACCTGGCGGGGCGGTCTCGACTCCGACCGGCTCGTGCTGATCGGCATCGGGGTGTGGGCCGGCACGGGGGCGTTGAGCTCGCTGCTGATCATCCGCAGCGACCCGTGGAACACCCCCAGGATCTTCACATGGATGTCCGGGTCCACGTGGGAGCGCGGCTGGGACCAGGTGGTGCCGGTCCTGGTGGCCCTCGCCGTCTGCCTGCCGGTGATGTGGGCGGCGCACCGGCAGCTCGACCTGCTGGCCCTCGACGACGACACCCCGCGCCTGGTCGGCATTCGCGTCGAGCGGTTCCGCCTGGTCGCGCTGCTCTCGTCGGCCGTGCTGACCGCGACGGCGGTCGCGGCCGTCGGCGTGGTCGGCTTCCTGGGTCTGGTGGCCCCGCACGCGGCCCGCGGCCTGGTCGCGGGACGCCACGTCCGGGTGATCCCGGTCGCCGTGCTCGTCGGGGCGGTGCTGCTCAGCGTCGCCGACACGATCGGCCGCAGCCTGCTCGCGCCGGACGAGATCCCCGCCGGACTCATCGTGGCGGCCGTCGGGGCGCCGTACTTCCTCTACCTGCTGTGGCGCTCGCGGGCCTAGCGCACGTCTAGGGCGCGGCGCGAACGCCGGGGCCGGGGCGGCTGACGATGTCACGCGGGCGGGGGACGTCGTGCCCTGCGGCGCAGTGGACGTGCACCTCCACCGGTGAGCCGCAGCCGCGGTGGGCGAACTCCACCGGTGGTCCCTCGGGGTCGGCGAGGTAGCGGTCGCCCCACTGGGCGACGGCGACCAGCACCGGGTAGAGGTCCAGCCCCTTCTCGGTCAGCCGGTACTCGTGGCGCTCCCGCATCCCCGACTCCCGGTAGGGCTCGCGCCGCAGCACGCCCTGGTCCACGAGGAGCGCCAGCCGGTTGGTGAGCACCTGGCGGGGGATGCCGGTGTGCCGCCGCATGTCGTCGAAGCGTCGGATGCCGTTGAAGACCTCGCGCAGCACGACCAGGTTCCACCGCTCGCCGAGCACCCCCATCGCCCGACCGATCGTGCAGTTGTCGGTGGCGTAGGTGAGGGCTGGCGGTGTGACCACGATCCCATGCTAGGTCTTGTTGACAGACTCAGCAATCGGGTGCCACGCTCGGTCCATGACGCAGACCCAGCCGTTCCGCACCGAGTCGCGCACCTTCACCTGGGCCAGCCCGGGCCAGGGCGACATGACCCGGCTGGTGGAGCTCGACGGGCTGGGCCAGCTGCGGGCGATGGTCGACGGCGAGCTGCCCCCGCCGCCGATCATGGCGACGCTCGGGTTCTCCGACTTCCGGCCCGAGCGCGGCCGGGTCGTGGTGGAGATGCCGGTCGCCGAGTTCCACTACAACCCGCTCGGTGGTGTGCACGGCGGGGTGATCTCGACGCTGCTGGACACCGCGGCCGGGTGCGCGGTCCACTCCACGCTGGCGGTGGGGGAGATGTACACCTCGCTCGACCTGACCGTGAAGTTCCTCAAGCCCGTGACGACCGGGTCGGGCCTGCTGACCTGTGAGGGCACCGTGATCCAGCGGGGCCGTCGTACGGCACTGGCCCAGGCGCAGCTGCTCGACGAGCAGGGCAGGCTGGTCGCCCACGCCACCAGCTCGTGCATGGTCTTCCCCGCCCAGGGCTGAGCCCGGGCCGGCGGTCAGTCCCTGAGGTGGCGCGCCAGCGCGCTCATGTCGGCGTCGCCGAGCCCGGCGTCGACCGCGTCACCGACCACGCGGCGGTTGGTCTCGAGCTGGGGGACCGCGGCGCCGACCGTGGCGGCGAGGGCGGCCGCGAGGTCGAGGTCCTTGGCGACGAGGTCGAGGGCGAAGGCCACCGGTGCGGACTCGGGGTGCTCGAAGGCCGCCCGCTTGTAGCCGACGAACGGCGCGCCGACCGCGCTGTTCGCGATCACCTCGTACGCCGTCTCCCGGTCCACACCCGCCTTCTCGGCCAGGACGAGCGCCTCCGCCAGCGTCTGGTTGAGCCCGAAGACCATGGCGTTCACGGCCAGCTTCATGGTTGCTCCCGACCCGAGGGGCCCGAGCAGGATGATCCGCTGCGCGAACGATTCCAGCGCCGGCCGCGCCCGCTCGACCGCGTCCTCGGGGCCGCCGGCCATCACGAGGATGGTGCCGCCCTCGACGCTCGGGACGCTGCCGGACACGGGGGTGTCGGCCAGCATCGCGCCGGCCGCCCGGACCTCGTCGTCGAGCTCGCGGATCGTGGCGGGCGCGACCGTGCTGGTGTCTGCGACGACCGCCCCCGGCGCGAGGCCGGCGACCAGCCCGTCCTCGCCCCGGTACGCCGACCGGAGGGCGTCGTCGTCGGCCAGCGAGACGATGACGACGTCGGCCCCCGTGACCGCCTGGCGGGCGGTGTCTGCCACGGTCACCTCGCCCCCGGTCGTGGCGGCGACTGCGTCGGCCTTGTCACGGGTCCGGTTCCACACGGTGAGTGCGTGTCCGGCGCCTGCCACCCGGCGGGCCATGGCGCCGCCCATCCGCCCGGTGCCGATCACGGCCACCCGGAGCGGGTTCACGTGACCAGCCATCCGCCGTCGACGTCGAGGTTGGTGGCGTTGACGCCGGGGTTCTCGAGCAGGAAGTTCACGCCGCCGACGATGTCGGCCATCGTCGCGAGCCGCCGGGTCGGCGTGCGTGCGACGTAGCCCTCCAGCACGCCCTCGGGCTTCCCGGACCAGAAGGGGCTGTCACCGACGATGCCGGGGTGCAGCGCGTTCACCCGGATCGGCGCCATCTCCAGGGCCAGCGCGTTGACCAGGCCGACCACCCCGCCGTTGACGGTCGAGACGGTCACCGAGCCGGGATAGGGCCGGTCCTTCGCCCGGCCACCGAACAGCACCACCGAGGAGTCGTCGTTCATCCGCGGCAGCAGGACGTGCACGACCTCGGTGTAGCCGACCAGCTTGAGCACCGCCAGCTTCGTCGCGCGGTCGAGGTCGTAGTCGGCGATGGAGTTCTGGTCGCGCTCGATCGCCGCGACGACCAGCCGGTCCACGCTCCCGATGCCGGCGAGGGCCTCGGCCAGGTCGTGCGGCTGGTTGAGGTCGACCGCCAGACCCGAGACCTCGCCGTCGACCGACGCCGCCACCTTTTCCGCGCGCTCGCGGTCGCGTCCGGTCAGCACCACCTCGTCACCTCGTGCGGCCCGGTCGCGGGCCACCTCGAGCCCGATCCCGGACGTCCCGCCGATCACCACGGTCCTCATCTGGCGTCTCCTTCGAGTCGACTCCGCAGGTAGTCCCAGTCGCGCGCGAACCGGTAGCCGTGCCGCGGTGGCAGCGGAGGAGCCTGGGTCTCCAGCCAGCGCACGACGCCGTCGCCGTTGCGGAAGCTGTGCTGGCAGCCCACCCCCGCCCAGGCGACGTCCCCGGGCTCCAGCTGGTAGACCTCGCCGTCGAACGTCGCCTCCACGGTGCCGTCGAGGATCAGGTAGGTCTCCTCCAGCGGGTGGTCGTGGAGGCCGGCCGCGCCGTGCGGCTCGTACTGCACCATGAACATCGACGACAGCACCGCCCCGAGGTCGGAGTCGACCATCATCTTCAGGGTGATCCCGCTGTAGACGAGCAGCGCGGTCCGCATGCTCGCGGACACGTCCAGCAGCTCCTGCGACTGCTGCCGCGCGTCCATGTGGGCCTCGGTGATCCGGCCGTAGCGCCGGGTGCGCGGGTCGCGGACGTCGGCGTCGACCGCCGCCGTCTCGCCCACGTCGGGCACCCGCTGGGTGTCGTGGTCGTGCTCGGGCCGCGGCACCGGGACCGACACCCGCACGAACCGGGTCTCCGCGTCGTCCTCGTTGCGCAGCGAGTGCGGGACGCCGATCGGGATCAGCCCGTAGCCACCCGGCCCGAGCCGGACGGCCTCGCCGGGGGTCTGGACGACGAGCTGACCGTCGGTGACGTAGACGCTCTCCTCGTAGGAGTGCACGTGGCTGGGCACCCGTCCGCCCGGGGCGAGCCGGGCGAGGCCGAAGCCGGTGTGCACGGCAGGCGTGCTGGCGTCGACGACCGACCACTGCTCGAGGCCGGCCGAGTCCGCGAGCGGCCCGACGGGCGGTGACCAGGTGAGGTCGGCCGCCCGACGGACCAGGTGGTGGGTCGTCATGCCGGGGCGGGCTCCTGCTTGGCCACCGCGGCGTCGGCGGCCGCGGCGACGAGGTGGTCGCGCGAGTCCTGCACCAGCGACATCGCCCGGGCCACGTCGGCCGTGAGCGCGAAGTCGCGCTTCACGAACTGCCCGGCGACCAGCACGTGCTCGACGTTCGACACGTCCGCGCACAGGGTCACCGCGCCGGCCGGGTCGTGGATCGGGCCGACGTTCACGGCTGTCGCGTCGATCACGACGACGTCCGCCTGCTTGCCGGGCGTGAGCGAGCCGGTCCGGTCCTCGAGCCCCGCGACGTGGGCGCCGTCGAGGGTGGCCATCTTCAGCATGTCCTTCGCGGTCAGCATGTCCTCGGGGATCGGGACGTCGAGGTCCCAGCACACCGCGTTGACCCGGGCCCGCTCGGCGCCGAAGGCCGCCCGGATCTGGGTGAACATGTCGCCGGGCACGGTGGTGACGACGTCGATCGACAGGCTCGGGCGGAGCCCGAACTTGCGGGCCTTGTTGACCGGCGGCCAGCCGTGGCCCATCTGCGTCTCGACCTGCGCCGCGATCGAGATGGTGCCGCCCGTGTCGGCCACCCGCTGCCACTCGTGGTCGCTGAAGTAGCAGCAGTGGACGTACGTCGTGTCCGGTCCGAGCAGGCCGAGCCGGTCGAGCTGCTCGACCATCCCGAACCGCCCCGCCATCCGGCCCATGCCGACGTGCACGGTGATGGGGATGCCGAGCTCGCGGGCGAGCCCCCACTCGGCCTGCACCACCTGGTCCTGGGTGAACCCCGGACCGCGGGTCGCGATCGCCATCGTCAGCAGCCCGTCGTCGCCCGGGATGTGGGTCGACCGCACCCGTCGTACGTCGTCGCCGGGGATCTCCTCGGCGCTGAAGAACCAGTACTTCTCCAGCGAGGTGTTCGCGCTGCCGTACGCGTACTGGGCCCGGATGCCGGCCTCGGTCAGGCCCTGCACGGCCGCGTCGGCGTGCTCGGGCGTGTTGTTGATGTGCGACCAGTCGACCAGCGTGGTGATGCCGGCGTTGAGGCACTCCAGCGACCCGGCGAGGTTGCTGGAGTAGACGTCCTCGGCCCGGTAGAGCGGGGCGAAGGTGTCGAGGATCTCGACGAAGTAGTCGTCCAGCGTCGCGTTGGGCGCGCTGTTGCGGATCGCGGTCTCCCACGTGTGCCGGTGGGTGTCGACGAAGCCGGGGATGACGATCTTGCCGGCGCAGTCGACGACCTCGGCGTCGGCGTCGAGGTTCGCCTCGACGGCGGTGATCTTGTCGTCCTCGATCAGGACGTCGCCGGTGGTCCGGTCCCCGATCTCCGGGTCCACCGACAGGACGGTGCCGCCCTTGAGGAGGATCTTGGCCATGGTGTTGACCCCTTTCACTGTGGTGACTTCTCTGGGACCGGACGGTCCGGACGGTCGGTCTCTCCGCTAGTAGGCCGTGAGTCGGCGGACCTCCTCGACGAGCTTGGCGACGGTGGGGATGACCTGCTGCTCGAGCGCGTCCGCGAACGGCAGCGGCACGTTCTCGCCGGCCACCCGGCGTACGGGGGCGTCGAGCATCTCGAACCCCTCGTCGGCGACGATCGAGGCGACGGTGGCCCCCCACCCGCCCTGGAACGGGTTCTCCTCGACGACGACCAGCCGGCTGGTCTTCTCCAGCGAGGCGAGCACGGTGGCCATGTCGAGCGGGATCAGGCAGCGCAGGTCGATCACCTCGAGCGAGATCCCCTCGGCGTCCAGGTCGGCGGCAGCGGCCAGCGCGAGGGGCACGGTGGCGGCGAGCGCGACGACGGTGACGTCGCTGCCCTCGCGGGCGATCCGCGCCTCGCCCAGGGGTACGACGTACTCCGGCGGCGCCGCCTCCCCCTTCGAGGCCAGCAGCCCCTTGTGCTCGAAGACGACGACGGGGTCGTCGCTGCGGATCGCCGATGCCATCAGCCCGACCACGTCGGACGGCGTGGACGGGGCCGCGATCTTCAGGCCGGGGACGGTCATCACCCAGTTCTCGACCGACTGCGAGTGCTGCGCACCGAACCCGAGACCGCCGCCGTTCGCGGTCCGCACGACCAGCGGGACGGTCACCTGGCCGCCGGTCATGTAGCGGGCCTTGGGGATCTCGTTGGCGAGGTAGTCCCAGCAGCAGGCCAGGAAGTCGCTGAACATGATCTCGGCGACCGGCCGCATCCCGGTCATCGCCGCGCCCATGGCCGCGCCCATGATCGCCTGCTCGGAGATCGGGGTGTCCCAGACGCGTTCCGCCCCGAACTCCTCGAACAGCCCGACGGTGGTCTTGAAGACCCCGCCGGCGGCGCCGATGTCCTCGCCCAGGCAGACCACCGTCGGGTCCCGCCGCAGCTCGCGTGCGATCCCGTCGGCGACGGCGTCGCGGTAGGTGGTCAGGTCCGCCACGCGGCACCTCCGTCCGCCCAGACGTCGGTGAAGGCGTCGTCGGGGTCGGCGGCCGGAGCCGCCTGCGCGGCCGCGGACGCCGCGGCGACGATGTCCTTCGCCCGCTGGTCGACGGCGTCGACCTCCTCCTCGCTGACCCGCAGCTCGAGCAGCGTGCGGCGGGCCACGATCAGGGGGTCGCGGGCCAGCCACTCGTCCACCTCCTCCTGCGGCCGGTACGTCGCCGGGTCGGTGCGGCTGTGGCCGAAGTGCCGGTAGGTGAGCGCCTCGAGGACCGTCGGGCCGCCACCGCTGCGGGCGCGCTCGACCGCCTCGAGCATCGCGTCGTGCACCGCCACCACGTCGTTGCCGTCGACCAGCACGCCGGGCATGCCGTTGGCGGCGGCGCGGTCGGCCGCGGGGTTGGGCACCGCCGTGACCGCGTCGATCGGGGTGTACTCCATGTAGCGGTTGTTCTCGCACACGAAGATCACCGGCAGCTTCCACACCGCCGCCAGGTTGAGCGCCTCGTGGAAGGCGCCGATGTTGGTCGCGCCGTCGCCGAAGAAGGCGACCGCCACCTGCGTGGTGCCCCGCAGCATCGCCGACCAGGCGGCGCCGTTCGCCATCGGCAGGTGGGCGCCGACGATCGCGTAGGAGCCGAGCATCCCGTGGTCGGCCTGGGTGAGGTGCATCGAGCCGCCCTTGGCCCGGCAGACGCCGGTCGACTTCTGCATCAGCTCGGCCAGGCAGCCCTCGGGCGTGGCGCCGCGGGCGATCGCATGGTGGTGGCCGCGGTAGGTGGCGAACACGTAGTCGTCGGGCCGGAGCGCGGCGCCGGCACCCACGGCGACCGCCTCGTGGCCGGCGGCGAGGTGGGTGGTGCCCTTGACCAGCCCGCGCATGAACAGGTCGTGCGCCGCCTTCTCGGTGCCGCGGATCACCGCCATCTGCTCGTACCAGCCGAGCAGCGTGGTGGTCGCCACCCGTTCCATCGTGCCGCCGGTCACTCGCCGCGTCCCTTCGCCGTGTTGAGGTGGGACTGGGAGTCGCGCACGGTCGGGAGCGACCCGTCGACGGTCCAGTAGCGCTGGCCGGCGACCAGGAGGTCCTCGGCCGGGAACTTGGTGATCACCTCGCACCCGTCGGCGGTGACCACGACCTCCTCCTCGATCCGGGCAGCCGACCAGCCGTCGCCGGCGGGCCAGTAGGTCTCCAGGGCGAAGACCATGCCCTCCTCGAGCACCTCGGGGTGGTCGAGCGACACCAGCCGGCTGAAGATCGGCTTCTCCCAGATCGACAGACCCACGCCGTGGCCGTACTGCAGCGCGAACGCCGCCTCCTCGTCCGGGAAGCCGAACTCCTGCGCGGTCGGCCAGAGCTCGACCACGTCGGCCGTGGTGGTGCCGGGCCTCACGATGGCGATCGCGGCGTCCATGTACTCGCGGCAGCGCGTGTAGGCGTCGCGCATCGCCGGTGACGCCGAGCCGACGGCGAAGCAGCGGTAGTAGCAGGTGCGGTAGCCGAGGTGGCTGTGCAGGATGTCGAAGAACGCCGGGTCACCCGGGCGGACGACCCGGTCGGAGTAGACGTGCGGGTGGGGCGAGCAGCGCTCGCCCGAGATGGCGTTGACGCCCTCGACGTACTCGCTGCCGAGGTCGTAGAGCACCTTGCTGACCAGGCCGACGCACTCGTTCTCGCGCACGCCCGGACGGAGGAACGAGTACAGGTCCTCGTACGCCGCGTCGACCATCGAGCACGCCTGGGTGAGCAGGCTGATCTCGTCGGGGGTCTTGATCCGCCGCGCCTCGAGGAACACCTGCTGCCCGTCGACCACGTCGATGCCCTCGGCCCGGAGCGCGGCGAGGACCGGCATCTCCGCCAGGTCGACGCCCAGCGGCTCGTTCTCCAGCCCGTGCGCACGGAGCACGGTGGCGACCTTGCGGGCGACCTCCTCGGCGATCCCGGCCTCGGGGTGGAACGCGCCGCGCAGCGTCGAGATGCCGGCCCGGGCGCGCTCGGTGCCGTCCAGCCAGGGGTTGAACAGCTGGTGGTGCTTGGCGGCGGACCCGAAGTCCCACAGCACCGGCTGGCCACCGCGCGGCAGGACGGCGAACCGGATCAGCTTGTCCATCGCCCAGGTCCCGATGTGGGTGGCGGTCAGGTAGCGGATGTTGGAGAAGTCGAAGGTGAGCAGGCTGCCCAGCGAGGACGCCTCGAGCGTGGCGTTCAGCCGAGCCAGCCGCTCCCGGCGCAGCCGGTCGAGGTCGACGCGCTGCTCCCAGTCCACGGCGTTGGGTCCGTAGGTGCGGATCGCCATCGTGTCACCGGCTTTCTCGGGGTCCTCCGAGTGAAAGCCCGCGACGCGCGTCTGTCAAGTGTCACTGGACAATCAGCGACAGAAGCCCTGCCCAGAGCGGGATGTGCGCAGAGCGCTGTGTAGAGTCAGGTCGCACAGAGAGTGAGGTGGTCATGGCGAGCACTGCGGCCGGGACGACGCCCGTGCAGCTCGGCCAGGCGATCCGCGACGTCCGCGAGCAGCGCGGTCTGTCGCTGCGCGAGCTGGCCCGGCGGGTCAACGTCTCGCCGAGCTTCGTCAGCCAGATCGAGCTCGGCAAGGCCAACCCGTCGGTCGGCACGCTCTACTCCTTGCTCTCCGAGCTCGGCACGACCCTGGACGACCTGATCGGCGGGCAGCCGGCCGGCACCGGCCCCGAGCTGGTCGACCAGTCCTCGGTCGACGGCGGACTGCCGGAGGCCTGGCCGCGGGTCGACGTCCCCGTCCAGTCGGCCGAGGGCCGCCAGCGGGTCGAGATGTCGGGGGTGGTGTGGGAGCGGCTCACCCACGACCACGACCCGTACGTCGACTTCCTGCACGTCGAGTACGCCCCCGGCTCCTCGTCGTGCGCGCCCGACCAGCTGATGCGGCACGGCGGCCGCGAGTACGGCCACCTGCTGCGGGGACGCCTCGACGTCCAGGTCGGCTTCGACACCCACTCGCTCGGCCCCGGGGACTCGATCCACTTCGACTCGATGACCCCGCACCGGCTGAGCAACCCCTACGACGAGCCGTGCGTGGCGGTCTGGTTCGTGCTCGACAGGCGTGACGACGACCGGCTGAGCGCGAGCGGCAGCACCCGGTAGGGCACCTGGGTCGCCAGCGCGATCACGGTCGAGGAGCGCACGATCGCCGGGTCGTTGAGCACCAGGTCGATGACCCGCTGCAGGTCGGTGTTGGAGCGCGCGACGACCCGGGCCCACATGTCGCCGGCGCCGGTGATCGTGAACGCCTCGAGCACCTCGGGGATGCGCGCGAGGTGGCGTGCCACGGCGTCGTGCCCGGCGCCCTGCCGGATCTCCAGGGTGAGGAACGCCGTCACCGGGAAGCCGAGCGCCTCGGCGGACAGCTCCGGCCCCCACCCGTTGATGACGCCGCCCGCGACCAGCTTGTCGAGCCGGGCCTGCACCGTGCCGCGAGCGACCCCGAGACGGCGCGACGCCTCCAGCACCCCGATCCGCGGCTCGTGCGTGAACAGATCGATCAGTCTGCCGTCGAGCTCGTCCATGTCGGGTCCTCGGGGTGTGCAGGTTGTGCAGTGAATCGGCGTCGTGTTGCACAGTGTGCCCTATCGCGACAGGCTGCGGAGCATGACTGACTCGACGCTCACCGTCCTCACCCACGAAGAAGAGCAGGCCGGGCTCACCCTCGACCAGCTCAAGCAGCTGGTCGGCCTGGTCGAGTACGACGCCAGGCGTGACCCGTTCCCGGTGACCGCGATGGACTCGGTCGGCTTCGTGGTCGGCAACGCGACCCAGACCGCGACCTTCTACCAGCTCGCGCTGGGCATGGAGATGGAGGCCTACCGCGGCCCCGAGACCGGCCACCGGGACTCGAAGTCCTACGTGCTCCGCTCCGGGTCCGCGCGGTTCGTCTTCACGGGCGGCGTCACCCCCGACAGCCCGGTCCTCGACCACCACCGCAAGCACGGCGACGGCGTGGTCGACCTCGCGCTCGAGGTGCCCGACGTCGACAAGTGCATCGAGCACGCCCGCTCCGTCGGTGCGACGGTCCTCGAGGAGCCGCACGACGTGTCCGACGAGCACGGCACCGTGCGGACCGCCGCGATCGCGACGTACGGTGAGACCCGGCACACCCTGGTCGACCGCTCGAGGTACGACGGCCCCTACCTCCCCGGCTACGTCGCCCGCACCACCACCGTGACCCGGCGCGAGGGCCACCCCAAGCGGCTGTTCCAGGCGATCGACCACTGTGTCGGCAACGTCGAGCTGGGCCGGATGGACGAGTGGGTCGAGTTCTACAACAAGGTGCTCGGCTTCACGAACATGGCCGAGTTCATCGGCGACGACATCGCCACCGACTACTCGGCGCTGATGTCCAAGGTCGTGGCCAGCGGCAACCACCGCGTGAAGTTCCCGCTCAACGAGCCGGCCGTGGCGCGCAAGAAGTCGCAGATCGACGAGTACCTCGAGTTCTACGACGGTGCCGGCTGCCAGCACATCGCACTGGCGACCAACGACATCCTGCGCTCGGTGGACATCCTGCGCGACAACGGCATCGACTTCCTCGACACCCCCGACTCCTACTACGACGACCCCGAGCTGCGGGCGCGGATCGGCGACGTGCGGGTGCCGATCGAGGAGCTCAAGAAGCGCAAGATCCTGGTCGACCGCGACGAGGACGGCTACCTGCTCCAGATCTTCACCAAGCCGATGGGCGACCGTCCGACCGTGTTCTACGAGTTCATCGAGCGGCACGGCTCGCTGGGCTTCGGGAAGGGCAACTTCAAGGCCCTGTTCGAGGCGATCGAGCGCGAGCAGGAGGCCCGCGGCAACCTCTGAGCCCAGCCGGCGCGGCGGAGCCGCGCGGGCGTGGGGCTGTCGACGGGTGGTCTCGAGGCCCGGAGCCACCCGGTTCCGGGTCGGTCCGGACGTGCTCACCCGGCCGGGTGGGAGCGGGCAGTCTTTACCCGTTCAGGGTTGACGGGGTGCCGAATCTGACGCCTACTGGTGAGTACGACTCACCCCCCGGAGTTAGGTCATGGAGGACGACGACCGCCGAGCAGCCCCCCTCGTGGCGTACGCAGGCCTCGTCTGCGGCGGTGTCTTCGCCTGCCTCCTCCTGCTGGCCGGACCGGCCCAGGCCGACGGCGCGGACCCCGGTCGTGGCGGAGTCGACCGCCTGCTGCCGCTGGACCAGGTCGGCGAGCGGGTCGGCGACGCGACGCGCGAGGTCGGTCGCGTGACGAGCGAGCGGGTGCGGGACGTCTCCGCGCCCGCGGCGCCCCTGGCTCCGGCGGGCGACCGGGTCTCCGAGCAGGTCGCCACGACGACCGACCGGGTGGCCGCCGGCGCCGAGAGCGTGACCCGCGACGTCGACGAGGCCGTCGACGTGGCCCTCGAGGAGCCCGCGGTACCCCTTCCCGAGCCGCCGGTGCCCACCGGGGAGCCGCCACCGACCGACGAGCCGGACGAGGGGACCGACGGGCCCACTTCCGACGCCGACCGCGCCGGCCCGCAGCGTCGCGACCGGAGGGCCCCCACCGACGTACGGGCGGTCACCCCTGACCGCGAAGCCGTCCCCCGCGGTGTCCGGACGACGCGCACCACCGACGTCGTTGCGCCGGCGCCCGCCCCGGTCTCCCTGATCACCTCACCCACCGCCGGGGCCCACGCCTCGGCGGTGCTGCCCGAGCCCGGGCCGCTCCAGCTCGTCGCCGGCTGCGACGACTGCGCTGCGTCCGGGACCTCCTCGGGCGACCCCCTGCACGTGTTCGGCCTGCCCTCGCTGGGCGTCACCGCCCCCCGGTTGGCGGACGTCGTTCCGCGCGACGCCGGCGAGGGTGGGCCGAGCACGATCTTCCGACGACCCGACGTCTCACCTGACTGAGCGTGTCCTCGCCCGACGAGTCCGTCGGGCCAGATGACAGCCATTCCCTTACGAGACGAACGGAGAACACGCATGCGCACCTCAGTGCGCCGTGGTCTCAGCGCGCTCGCGATCGCCGGCGGGTTCACCCTGCTCGGAGTCGCGACCGCTGGCGCAGCCACGGCAGACGAACCAGGCCAGAGCCCGCCCAGCACCTCGGGTGAGGACGGGGTCGGCTCCGGCAACCAGACCGGGGTCGGGCTCACCCTCCCGACCGACGCGTCCGGCAACCAGGTCACCGTGATCGGTGACGGCAACCGCGCCGCCGCCGACGACGGAGGATCGGCCGGCAGCCAGGAGCCCAGCGGATCCGGCGGATCGACGTCCGGCCAGGACGGGATCGGGTCGGGCAACCAGACCGGGGTCGACGTCCAGGCGCCCGTCGACGCCTCTGACAACCAGGTCACGGTCATCGGTGACGGCAACGACTCCTCGGCCTCCTCCTCCGAGGGAGGTTCCTCCGGTGCCGGTGCCGGGGCCGACCCCGGTCCCGGCTCGACGTCCGGCCAGGACGGGATCGGGTCGGGCAACCAGACCGGGGTCGACGTGTGCGCCCCGGTGGACGCGTCGGACAACCAGGTGACGGTGATCGGTGACGAGAACCGGTCGTCGGGCTCCGGCAGCCACGCCGGCTGCGACTCCCGGACGGGGGCCGGTTCCGGCTCGACGTCGGGTGAGGACGGAGCCGGGTCGGGCAACCAGACCGGGGTCGATGTCCAGGCGCCGGTGGACGCGTCGGGCAACCAGGTGACGGTGATCGGTGACGGGAACACCCAGGAGTCGGCCGGCTCATCCGGGTCCGGTGGTGGTGCGGCCGGTGACGGTGGCTCGACCTCGGGTGAGGACGGAGCCGGGTCGGGGAACCAGACCGACGCCGACGCCTCGGCGCCGGTGGACGTGTCCGGCAACCAGGTGACGGTGATCGGTGACGGGAACTCCCAGGAGTCGTCCGGGTCCTCCGGGTCCGGTGGTGGTGCTGCCGGTGACGGTGGTTCGACCTCGGGTGAGGACGGGACCGGGTCGGGGAACCAGACCGACCCCGACGTGACCGCGCCGCTGGACGTGTCCGACAACCAGCTCACCGTGATCGGCGACGGGAACTCCTCCGAGGAGGGAAGCACGCCGGGCGACGGTGACGCGCCGGGTGGCGGTGGCGCGCCGGGTGACGGTGACGGTCCCGGCGACGGTGACGGACCCGGCAGCGGTGACGGACCCGGCGACGGTGGAGGTGACGGCGGCGACGGTCAGGGCGACGATGCGGCCGGCGACCCCACCGCGGCCGGTGAGCAGGCGCAGTCCGACGACGGCTTCGGTGCGGGCGGGTTCGCTGCCGCCGGGGCGCCCACGGGCTCCCAGACGGTGTCGGCACCGACCGCGATGGCGGCCGGGCTGGCGCCCGCGATCGCCGCGGCCGCACCGGGCGCGATCCCCGTGGTCGGTCCGGTGGGCCTGCTCCTCGGAGCCCTGGTCACCGGCTGGCTGGTGCTCACGAGGCGGCGCCGTTCGGGCTGACCGGCCCTCCCGACCGCTGGGCCGCCGGTGCTTCCCCCCGACCGGCGACCCAGCCGGGGCGCGCCCCGGCGTGGGCAGCGATCAGCGCATGCGGACCACCACGGTTCCCGCGGCGCGGTCGTGGATGGTCTGCCGCCGCTCTCCGAGCGCGGTGAGGGAGTCGACGGCGTAGAACAGGAGGGCGAACACCTGCACGAGCAGGAACCAGGTGAACGAGCCGGTGGCGACCAGCAGCACCAACGCGACGAAGCCGGGGCCGAACTGGACCCCGAGCCGCAGGCCGATCGTGTCCCAGGACAGCCGACCGTCGGCGGACCGTGGCCGGACCCGCAGACGGCAGAGCAGCTTGCCCAGCGTCGCACCTCGCCACCGCAGCATTCCCGCGTGGTAGCAGACGAGGAGCACGATCGGGAACACGACGAGCGCCAGCACGTGGTCGGCGTACTGCTCGCCCATCGGCCCCCAGAAGTCGCTGAACCTGATCTGCTCGCCGCGAGCGACCCGCTCCTGCAGGTCGAGCTGGTAGGCCTGCTGCTCGCGCTGCACCTCGAGCTGGACCGGCAGGGTCGCGATGACGTTCACGATCCAGATCACGAGCGAGTCCACGACGACGGCGAGGACCCGCCACCACCAACCCGAGAGCGGCTGGCCGTCGGGCGTGGTGGGGCCGTGCTCCACCGGCAACTCGGCGGGCGGCGCACCGCCCGGGCGGGCGTGAGGGGTCCACTGCGTTCCGTCCCACCAACGCAGAGAGGTGTGCGAGGCCGTGGGGGAAGGGTCCGGGTACCAACCCGGCTGGGGCGTCGACATGCGCGCAGGCTACGTGCCGCGCGGCGTCACCGAAGGCGTTTGCGCAGGCTTCAGAGCGGCGCGCCGTCGCAGCAGTTGGCCTTCATGTGGCAGTGCGGGCACAGCCACCGGGTGGCGATCGGGTCGAACTCTTTCCCGCAGTAGTCGCACGGCATGACCGCACCGTACGTCGCCGGTGCGCGGGGTCGGCGCAGGCTCGGCGCGTTCAGAGCACCTTGGACAGGAACGTGCGCGTGCGCTCGTGCTGGGGGTCGTCGAGGACCGTCCGGGGCTCGCCCTCCTCGACGATGAACCCGTCGTCCATGAAGACCAGCTTGTTGCCGACCTCACGCGCGAAGCCCATCTCGTGGGTGACGACCATCATCGTCATCCCCTCGGCGGCCAGCGCCTTCATCACGGCGAGCACGTCGCCGACCAGCTCCGGGTCGAGCGCGCTGGTGGGCTCGTCGAACAGCATCATGTCGGGGTCCATCGACAGCGCGCGGGCGATGGCGACCCGCTGCTGCTGGCCCCCGGAGAGATGGGCCGGATAGGCGTCCTCCCGGTCGGCGAGGCCGACCTTCGCGAGGTTTCCGCGCGCGACCTCGGCGGCCTCGTCCTTGCTGCGGCCCTTGACGCGGCGCTGGGCGATGGTCAGGTTGCGGAGCACCGACAGGTGGGGGAACAGGTTGAACTGCTGGAAGACCATGCCGATCCGGCTGCGGACCCGGTCGACATCGACGTCGGGGTCGGTGATCTCGATGCCCTCGACGAAGATCTTGCCGGACGTCGGCTGCTCGAGCAGGTTGACGCACCGCAGCAGCGTGGACTTGCCCGAACCCGACGGGCCCACGACGCACACGACCTGGCCGTTGGCGACGTCGACGTCGATGCCCCGGAGCACCTCGTGGTCGCCGAAGGACTTGTGCAGGTCCGCGACGTGGATCGCCGGGGCGTCGCGGTCGAGCTGCGGTTCGGTCATCAGCGGGCCCTCTCCGCTCGCGCTTCCATCCGGCGTACGACGACCGACAACGGCACCGTGATCAGCAGGTAGCACAGACCGATCACGATGATCGGCGTGAGGTTCGCCGCGGTGTTCATGCCCTCCCGGCCGAACTTCGTGAGCTCGTAGTCCTCCAGCGCGAGACCCAGGATGTAGACGAGCGAGGAGTCCTTGGTCAGCAGGATCAGCTCGTTGGTCAGCGGCGGGAGGATGATCCGGAACGCCTGCGGGATCACGATCGAGACCATCGCCCGGGTGTGGGACATGCCCAGCGAGCGCGCCGCCTCCGTCTGGCCCTTGGGCACGGCCTGGATGCCTGCCCGGATGGTCTCGGCCATGTAGGCGCCGCCGACGAGGCCGAGTGCCAGCGTCACGATGCCGAGGTTGCCGAAGGGGATCTCCCGGTCGGGGAAGGCCAGCGAGAAGCCGACACCCAGCGCGATGAACACCACCAGTGCCGGGAGACCCCGGAACAGCTCGATGACGGCGGTGGCGATCCAGCGGTACGGGCCGACGCTCGAGAGCCGCATCAGCGCCAGGACCAGGCCCAGGGCCAGCCCGAAGGTGAAGCCGCACGCGGTGTAGACGATCGTGTTCTTGAGCGCGATCGTGATGACGTCGGGGAACTGCTCCTCGACCAGGTCCCAGTCGAAGAACGCCCGCCGGAGCTCGGACCAGTCCGCGACGAACCCGATGCCCAGCACGACCGCGACGAGGACGGCGTACTGGACGTAGCGCCAGCGGGCAGCACGCTGCCGGGGACTCGCCATGACTCAGCCCGTCGTCGTCGTGTCGGCGTGCCTGCCGGCGATCAGCCGTCGCTCCCCTCGAACCACGTGGCGGCCGCCTCGTCGTAGGCGTCGCTCCCGATGGCGTCGTTGATCACGCGGAGCAGCGCGTCGTTGTCACCCTTCTTGACCGAGAAGCCGTACTCCTCACCGGTCTTGAACTCGTTGGTGACCTCGACGTCGGGGTTCTGGCTCACGAAGTAGTCGAGCAGGCCGTTGTCGTTGACGCCGGCGTCGGCGCGGCCGGTCTTCACGGCCTGCTGCATCAACGCGGAGTCCTCGAACGAGACGACCTTGGCGTCGTCCGGGGCGTTCTCCTTCACGTAGTCGGCGCCCGTGGTGGCGTCCTGGACGGCGATGGTCTTGCCCGCCAGGTCCTCGAGGCTGCTGATGCCGGACCCGGTCTGCGTCATCAGGGCCTGGGTGGCCTCGAAGTAGGGATCGCTGAAGTCCATGACGGCCTCGCGCTCGGGGGTGATCGTCATGGCGCCCGCGGCCACGTCGCACTCCCCGGTGTTGAGCGCCTCTCCGGAGACGATGGTCTCCCACCCGATGTCGACGACGCTCGTGTCGAGTCCCTCGGACTCGGCCGCGATCTCGAGGACGTCGACGTCGAACCCGACGACCTCTCCGCCCTCGGTGAACTCGAACGGCTCGTAGGGCAGGTGCGTGCAGATGGTGAGGGTGCCCTCCTCGACGAGCTTGAGCCCGGACTCGGTGGTCGTGGTCGAGGTGTCCTTGGCGCAGCCGGCGACGGTCAGGGCCAGGAGGGCGGCCAGCAGCAGGGACAGGGGGGTCCGAGACGTCATGGTCACTCACCCTAGACGGGCGGGCCGGGGCGACGACCGGGCCCCGGGGGTCGCGGGGTCGGGCACCATGGTGGGCATGCCGACGTACGTCGCGTTCCTGCGGGCCATCAACCTCGGCCCGACGCGCAAGTTCCCCAAGGCCGACATCGTCGCCGCCGCGGAGGGGGCCGGCTTCGACGACGTCGCGACCCACATCAACACCGGCAACGTCCGGCTCACCACCTCGATGCGGTCGCGGGCGAGGATCGAGGCCGCGTTGGAGCAGGCGTTCGAGGCCGACCGCGGCTTCGCGGTGCCGACCGTCGTCTTCACGCCTGCCGAGATCCGGGCGATCGCCGACGATGCCGACGACCTGCAGCACGACGGACGCCACTACGTCTCGCTGCTCAAGGAGGCCCCGACGTCCGAGGGCACGCGCACCATCGAGGCCGCGGGCGCGAACGGCGAGCGGGCGGTGGTCCGCGACCGCGCGGTGCACCTGCTGCTGCATGAGAACTACCGGGAGGCCTCGCTCGAGAACTCCGCGGTCGAGAAGGCGCTCGGCGTCGCGACCAACCGCAACATCACCGTGATCCGCGCCATCGCCGGGAAGTGGTGCGACCGCTGAGTGCTCGCACCTGACATCCGTGTCCTGTCCGGGCCCGGGAGACGACGCAGGTGTCGGGTACGACGAGTCACCCGGTGACGTCGATCGGCGGTTGCCGCGGGGTCGGGCTGCGTTCGAGGCTGCGGACCGACGGCGAGGCCAGCACGGCCAGGCAGACGACGACGTACAGGACCGAGCTGGCGACGAGCATCGGGCGGTTGCCGAACCACTCGCCCAGCGGGCCGTAGCAGAGCTGGCCGAGAGGTATCGCGACCAGCGAGCCGAGGGCGTCGTAGGAGTAGGCGCGCGAGAGCATCTCGTCGGGGACGTTCTCCTGCATCGCGAGGTTCCAGCCGATGGCGAACACCTCGAGCCCGGCACCAGCCAGGAACATTGCGACCAGCAACGGGAGCAGCTGCGGGTCCAGGCCGAGCATCAGCAACGGCACCGCGTAGAACAGGCAGCCGAGCATGCCGGCCCGGAGGGGGCGACGCAGCGACAGTCGCAGCATCACCACGCTGGCGATCACCAGACCCACGGCCATCGCCGAGAGCGCGTAGCCCCACCCCGGGATGCCGATGGTGTCCTTCGCGACCGGCGGGCCCAGGGTCTGCACGGCACCCGCGAGGATCGCGTTGATCACGCCGAAGCCCAGCACGACGACCCACAGCCAGGTGGTGGTCCGGAAGTAGTGCCAGCCGGCGCGCAGGTCGCCCACGACGCTCGCACCAGCGGCGGCGACGGGCGCGGGAACGTGGACGGGCAGCAGGAGCAGGAGGGCGACCAGCCAGGTCGCGGCGTCCACGGCCAGGGCCCAGCCCGGCCCGACGGTGACGACCAGCACCGCGGCCGCGGTCGGGCCGACGGCGAACAGGGTGCCGCGAACCATCGAGAGCAGCGCGTTGGCCGGCTGCAGCTGTTCGCGGGGGACCAGCTGCGGGACCATCGCCTGCATCGCGGGGAAGGACGCCGCCGCCGCGGTCCCGTTGACCGCCTCGATCACGACGAGCTGCCAGAGCTCGGCGTGCCCGGAGATCACCAGCCCGGCCGCCAGCCCCTGTGTCACCACGCAGACCGCGTTGGCGACCTGGATGACCAGCCGGCGCCCGAACCGGTCGGCGACCACGCCGCCCGCCAGCAGGAACAGCACCATCGGGATGCTCCGCGCCGCGAGCACCTGCCCGAGGGCCGCCGGGCTGTCCTCGATGGCGAGCACCGCGAAGGCCAGGGCGACGGGGGCCATGGTGGTCCCCAGGATGTTGACGGCACGCGACGCGAAGAACCAGCGGAACCGGCGGTCGGCCATCGGTGCGAGCGACTCGCCCCAGGTCACCGGTGTTCCTCTTCTTCTGCTTCTGCGCGCATCTGGAACAGCGCCGTGGTCAGGCCGACCCGGATGGTCCCCTCGGTGCGTGGCGGTCGGGCCCGGCCGTGGAGGATCGAGGAGGCCTCGCCCAGCGCGTCGCGGACGGCCTCGAAGTCCTCGGGCGTGACCCACAGCTCGGCGTCCGTGGAGTGCCCGGGCCGGTCGGGATCCGTGAGCCGCATCCGGCGGACCATCTCCTCCGCGATCGCACGGGCGTAGACCTCCCGGTCCTCGTCGCTGGTCCGCCCGCGGCGGGTGTGCTGGTCCCAGCGGTGGCGGTAGCGCTTGGCGACCCCGCCCCGGATCCGCTCCTCCCCGGCGACCTCGAGCAACCCCGCGTCCTGCAGCAGCCGCAGGTGGTACGACGCGTTGGCGTGCGTCAGGCCCAGCTCGCGGGCCACCTCGGCCGCGCTCATCTCGGCCCCGGTCAGCAGCGACAGCATCTGCAGCCGCACCGGGTGCGCGATCGCCCGCAGGCTGCGCGTGGACTGCTCCGACCCCTCGGCCCCGTGATCCGCCATCTGACCCTCCAATGTCTCTTGGGGAGTATGTGACCGCTCCGACCCGACTGTCAAATGTTTCTTGGGGAGTTCGCCCGTCTAGGTTGGCGGCCATGACGACCGACGGCCTGGTGGTGACCGAGGAGGACGGCGTGCTGACGCTGCGGTTCGACCGCCCGCAGTCCTTCAACGCGCTGACCGAGGCGATGACGATCGGGGCAGCGGCGCAGCTGGAGCGCGCCGGTGCCCGCGACGACGTCCGGGTCGTGCTGCTGACCGGGACCGGTGCGGCGTTCTGCGCGGGGGCCGACATCGGCGACGAGGGCGCCCACGAGCGGTTCGACGTCCGGGCGCTCGACGCGGCCAACCGCCTGGTGCGCGCGATCCTGCGGTGCGACACACCGGTCGTCGCCGGGGTCAACGGGGTCGCCGCGGGAGTGGGGCTGTCCGCCGCCCTCGCCTGCGACCTCGCGGTGTGCACCGAGTCGGCATCGCTGCTGATGGCCTTCGCGCGGGTCGGGCTGATGCCGGACGGCGGCGCGACGGCCACGGTGGCGGCGTCCATCGGGAGAGCCCGGGCGCTGCGGATGGCGTTGCTGGCCGAGCCGCTCTCCGCGCGTGCGGCCCACGACGCCGGGCTGGTGTCGCACGTGGTGCCCGACGACGGCTACGAGGCCGAGCTCGCCGCTGTCGTCGACGTGGTCAGGCGCGGGGCCTCGCTCGGTCAGGCCGCCACCAAGCGGGCGGTCAACGCCGCCGCCCTGGCCCAGGTCGAGTCGGCGCTGGAGCTCGAGCGCGCCACCCAGACGATGCTGCTGCGCACGTCCGACGTGGCGGAGGGGATGCGCGCGTTCACCGAGAAGCGGGCTCCTCGCTTCACCGGCGACTGAGACCGCTCAGGTCCTGATCCCGGCCTTCACCATCTCGCGCACCGCCGCCTCGCCGGTCTCGGGCGCCACGGCGGCGCACAGGTCGAGCAGCACCCGCGTCGTGAAGCCCTCGCGGGCGGCGTCGAGGGCGGTGTCACGTACGCAGTAGTCGGTCGCGATCCCGCAGACGTCGACGTCGGTCACCTCGCGCTCGCGCAGCCAGGCCGCGAGCGCGACGCCCCCGGTCACCCCTTCGAAGCCGGAGTACGCCGCGTCGTGCTCGCCCTTGAGGAAGATCGCGTCGAAGGGCTGCGGGTCGAGGTTCGGGTGGAACGCCTCGCCTTCCGTGCCGACCTTGCAGTGGACCGGCCAGCTGTCCCGGAAATCGGGCTCGGACGACCAGTGGTCGCCGGGATCGACGTGGTGGTCCTTGGTGGCGACGACGTGGGCGTAGTCCGGCGCGTCGTAGTCACGGGCCGCCCAGTGGTGCAGCACCTCGGCGATGTCGCTCGCGACCCGGGCCCCGCCCGGGACTCCCATCGACCCGCCCTCGCAGAAGTCGTTCTGGACGTCGACCACGATCAGCGCGCGCTTCATGCGCGCACCCTAGTGCGGAGTGGAAGCCAGGCGATGACGTCGCGGACCATCGCGTCCCACAGGCCCCACTCGTGGGCGCCCGGGCGGAAGTCGGTCGTGACCTCCAGGCCGGCGTCCTCGACGCGGGCCGCGAACCGCTCGTTGGCGTGCAGCAGCTTGTCCTCGGTGCCGCACCCGAGGTAGAGAGGCGGTACGGCGTCGCCGGCCCCGTCGAGCAGGACCTCCAGGTCGGCCGTGGGTGGGATCCGTCCGTCGAACACGCGGTGCAGCAGCTCCTTGCGCTCGGGCCGCTCCAGCACGTGGACGTCGACCGGGGCGGACATGCTGGCCACACCGGCGTACCGGTGCGGGTGGGTCAGCCCCAGCTTGAGCGCGCCGTAGCCACCCATCGAGAGACCGGCGACGAAGGTGTCGTCAGGACGACCGGACACCCGGAACATCTCGGCCACCCGCTGCGGCAGCTCCTCGGCGATCCAGGTCCAGTACGCGTGCCCGTGCGCCTCGTCGGCATAGAAGCTGCGGCCCGCAGCGGGCATCACGACGGCCAGCCCGGCGGCGCGGGCGTAGCGCTCGATCGCCGTGTAGCGCACCCACGCGGAGTGGTCGTCGGAGAGGCCGTGGAGGAGGTACAGCACCGGCCACCCGTCGGCGGGCACCGGCACCGGCTCCACCCCGACCTGGGCGGTGGTGGCCTGCGGCAGCGTCACCGTGAGGGAGGTACCGACCAGCAGCGACTCGGAGAACAGGTCGACGTCGAGCAGGGCCATGCCCCGACCCTATGACCGGGCCCGGCGGGCGTGGGCGGCCTGCTTGGCGCGGTTGCCGCACACCGCCATCTGGCACCACCGCCGCCGCCCCGAGGTGTGGACGAAGAGCCACCCGCAGCCGCGGCCGGGGCAGGCACCGATGCGGGGGCGCTCGACCCGGAGCTGGCCCGCCGCCACCAGGAAGGCGTCGCCGGGCCCGCGCCTCGGAGAGCGCCGTGGCCACCCGGGACGTCGCGGCCCGGCCGGCGTCACCGGCGAGCACGTCGTGGAGGTCGCCCCGGACCCCGCGGGCGCGCTCGACCTCGGCGTCGGCCTGACGCGGCTCCCGGTGCCCGCGGCGCACCAGCCGTGCCGCGGTGGGCTCGTCCATCAGGTCGTTCAGCCGCGCGGGTCACGAGGTGGTCGAGGCTGCGCAGGTAGTCCTGTCTCCGCGGGTCGTAGGTGTCGCCCCAACCCGCCCGGGTGTTGACGAGCTCGAGCGCGGGGTGACCGGCGACCTGGCGGGGCAGCACCAGGCCGTCCACCTCCATGAACCAGCTCATCGGGGCGCCACCTCCTGGACATGTCGCACCAGCGGGCGGACCGTCGACCTCGACCTGTCCGGCTTCGCCCGCACCCTGCAGCGTCCCGACGGGTCCCTCTCCCGCTACCAAGCGCTGGGCCCGGTGGGCTTCGGCTGGCCGACCGGCTCGGTCGGGCTGCCCCAGGGCTACTACGTCTTCGACGGCGAGCACGTCGTCCGCTTGCCCCGCCAGAAGCCCCGCCGGCTGGTGCGCGACCGCGGCACCGAGACCGACGTCTGCGCGCTCCTGCGCTGAGTGTGAGTCGGGCCGGCGCTACGGAAGGTGCACGGTCTCGAGGACCGGATCTCCCTTGCTCATCATCTGGATGGTGACGGGGAGCTCCGCCCTCGCGGCGGCGTGCCGCTCCCGTGCCGCCTCCAGCGGCTCCCGTCCGACGACCTCGCCGTCGCTCACCAGCGGCACCAGCAGGGCCCGGTCGTCCCCGTCGTCGACCGGCAGCTCCCCGATCCCGACAACCTCGGCCTCGGCCGTGCCGTCGGGGGCGCGGCGGCGCAACGCGAACTTGCGTCCGCCGACGGACATCTTGTCCTTGCTCCGCTTCGCCACCGACACCAGCTCGCCGTCGGGTCCCTCGCGCGCGACGAGCTTGTAGACGAACCCGCACGTCGGGTGCCCGCTGCCGGTGACCAGCTCGGTCCCGACGCCGTACGCGTCGACAGGGGCGTTCGCCAGGGCACCGATGGCGTGCTCGTCGAGGTCGCTGGTGACCACGATCCGGGTCGCGCCTGCCCCGAGCGAGTCGAGCTGGCGGCGCACCTGGTGGGCCAGCACGCCCAGGTCGCCCGAGTCGATGCGCACCGCCCCGAGGTCGGGCCCGGCCACCTCGACGCCGAGCCGGACCGCCTCGGCGATGTCGTAGGTGTCGACCAGCAGCGTGGTGCCGACCCCCAACGACTCCACCTGGGCGCGGAACGCGTCGGCCTCGGTGTCGTGGAGCAGGGTGAACGAGTGCGCCGACGTTCCCGCCGTCGGTACGCCGTGGCGATGGCGTGCGGCCAGGTTGGACGACGAGGCGAACCCCGCGACGTAGGCAGCCCGGGCGCTCGCCACCGCGGCCTGCTCGTGGGTGCGGCGGGACCCCATCTCGATGCAGGGGCGGTCGCCGGCGACCAGCGTCATGCGGGACGCCGCGGAGGCGATGGCTGAGTCGTGGTTGTAGACCGACAGCAGCAGCGTCTCCAGCAGCACCGCCTCCGCGAAGGTCGACTCGACGACGACGAGCGGTGAGTACGGGAAGTAGGCCTCGCCCTCGGCGTAACCCCAGATGTCGCCGTGGAACCGGTAGTCGGCCAGCCAGGCCAGCGTCGCCTCGTCCACCACGCGACTCTCGTCCAGCACGCCCAGCACCTCATGGTCGAAGCGGAAGTCCTCGAACGCGTCGAGGAACCGACCGACCCCGGCGACCACGCCGTACCGGCGACCCTCGGGCAGCCGACGCGGGAAGAGCTCGAACACCGAGCGTCGCTGGGCGGTGCCCGAGGCCAGCGCCGCCTGCAGCATCGTGAGCTCGTAGTGGTCGGTGAGCAGGGCCGTGGACGCGGTCACCCGGACACTGTGCCATCACCGGTACGGCGCCCGGGGCTGTGCGACGATGACCGGGTGTCTGCAGCCAGTCCCGTCGAGGTCGAGCCGACCCAGACGCCCGACGAGATCACGCTGGTCGAGAAGCCCTGGGCGACGATCGTGTGGGACGACCCCGTCAACCTGATGTCGTACGTGACCTACGTGTTCCAGAAGTACTTCGGCTACGAGAAGAAGAAGGCCGAGACGCTGATGCTCGAGGTGCACAACGACGGCAAGTCCGCGGTCAGCCACGGCACCCGCGAGGAGATGGAGCGCGACGTGCAGGCCATGCACGAGTACGGCCTGTGGGCCACCATGGAGAAGCAGTAGCCCGTGAGCGGATTCGCCCGACACCGTCGCAGCGGCCACGTGATCGCGACGTTCACCGGCTTCGAGGCCGACCTGCTGCGCTCGCTCGCCTCCCAGCTCGTCGAGCTGCTGCGCAACGAGGCCGCCGTGCCGCGGCACGACGCCGACCCGTTCGAGTCGCTCATGGACTTCAGCGGGCCCACGACCGAACCGGACGACCCGGTGCTGGCGCGCCTGTTCCCCACCGCGTACCACGACGACGACGAGGCGGCCGCCGAGTTCCGGCGCTACACCGAGGCGGGGCTGCGTGACGGCAAGGCCGCAGGAGCCGCCAGCGTCATCGACACCCTCGAGGAGGCCGGGCTCCCGACCGAGCTCACCGAGGAGGGGCTGGTCATCGACGTGGAGATCGACCAGGCCACGGCGGAGACGTGGGCGCGCACCTTCACCGACCTGCGGCTGGCGCTCGCGACCCGGCTCGACGTCGAGGAGGGCGACGAGGACTACTGGCTCTCGCTCCCCGACGACGACCCGCGCTCCCAGGCCTACGACATCTACCACTGGCTGGGACTCCTGCAGGAGACCCTGGTCGACGCCCTCGGCTCCTAGCCGGCGGGTGCGCCACCGGTCCCTGGGTCGCGCTCAGGCCGTCGCGGGCAGCATCCGCTGCCGTCGTACGACGACCGTGGTGCTGATCAGCGCCACGACGCCCCAGAGCACCATGACCGCCACGGCGCCGGCCACCGAGCCGACCTCGCCGCCGGACACCAGCCGGTTGGCGCCGTCGACGTACACCGTGAGCGGCATCAGGCCGTTGAGCGACTGCAGCGCCCCGGGTGCGGTCTCCAGCGGGAGCACGTTGGCGAGGGCCGCGATCTGGACCAGGAGGAACAGGCCGAACAGCGCCACGCCCGCGGCGCCCAGGGCCAGCCGGAACGCGTAGCCGATCGCCGAGAAGCACACCGCGGCCAGCAGCGAGAACACCGTCAGCGACACCGCAGACTCCACGCTGACCCGGGTCAGGGCCAGGGCCAGCAGCACCGCCAGGCCCTGCAGCACCGCCAGGCCGAGCACGGGGAGCAGCTGGGTCATCGCGATCCGGCGCGACGACACGGGGGCCAGCGCGAACCGCCGGCTGGCCGACACGTCGGCGCGGGCGGCGCCGGCGAGGGCGGCGAGCCAGAGGATCACGCCGACGATGGCCCCGAGCAGCCAGCCGTTGTCGTGCTGCTGGTGCTGGGTGCTGTGGCTCAGCAGCACCGGCTGGCTGACCGTCGCCTCCAGCGCCTTCTTCTGGGACTTCGAGTACGTCGGGCTCTTGCGGGCCTGCTTGTCCAGCCCCTGACGCAGCTTCTGGGCCCCCTGGTCGGTCTCGGCGGCGCTGCTGCTCAGGGTCTCGCTGCCCGAGGCCAGCGAGGAGCCGGCCTCCGAGGTGGCGGCCGTGCCTCCGGCCAGCGTCCCGGCGGCGGTGTCGACCTCCGCCGCGGCGGTGGCCAGCCCGGCCGCGCCTCCCGCGAGGCTGTCGGCACTGCGGTCGAGCCTCCGCCCGGCGTCGGCGACCTCCCGGGTCCCGGTGGCCAGTGCGCGGTCGGCGGCGGCGAGCTCCTCGGCTCCCTTCGCCAGCTTCCTGGCGCCGTCGGCGACCCCGGCGCTGGTGCGGGCCTGGATCTGGCCGCCCACATCGAGGACCACCGACCTCGCCCGGGCCACGCGGAGCCTCGCGCAGAAGCGCGGCCTCGCGCCGGACTCACGGCACACACTCACGAGGTCGCCCATCTGCTCGCGGAGCCGGTCGGCCACGACCGCGAGCCGCGCGGACCCCCGCGCGATCAACGCCGTCGGCCGGACGGTGCTCCGGGCCCGATCGGCGTACGTGCCGGCGCTGCGCGCCAGCCGGCCGGCGTCGCGGGCGATCCCGCCCTGGGCTGCGGTGAGCCGCCCGACGCCACCCGCCAGCTCCCGTGAACCCTGCCGCAGCTCGCTCGCCCCGGCGCTGGCGCCCGCGGTGCCGGTCTCGAGCTCGGCGGCCCCGCTGGCCACCTCGCCCAGGCTGGAGGCGAGCTCCTGGGCGCCGGAGTCCAGCTCGCCGGCACCGGCGGCGAGCTGCTCGGTCCCACCGGCGAGCTGGTCGGCGCCCTGGGCGGCTTGCTGGTTGGCACTGGCGAGCTGGTTGAAGCCGTCGTACACCTGCCCGAGGTAGGACTGGGTCACCTGGGTGCCGAGCGCGTCAGCGGCCGCGGTGACGACCGCGTTGCTGATGAAGGGAACGGTCTGGCTGGCGGCCGCGTTGCTCTGCAAGGTCAGCTGGCCGCTGGTCGGCGAGGAGGATCCGGTGGAGACGATCGCCGCCGAGAAGTCCGACGGGATCGTGAGGACGGCGTAGTAGGTCCCGTCGCGCAGGCCGGCCGAGGCGTCGTCGGCGTCGGTGAGCGTCCAGGCGAGCTGCTCGCTACCGGAGGAGGGGCTGGTCAGCGAGGCGGAGAGGGCCCGCCCGGCCGCCATCGGCTGCGGGTCGGTGAGGATCGTGTCGTCGTTGACGATCGCGACCGGGACCCGGTCGAGCGCTTCCTGCCGGCCGGCCGTGGACCACACCAGCACCCACGCGGCCAGGAGCGGCAAGAGCACCGTCACGGTGAGGGTGGTGGGCCAGTGCCGGCCCCTGGTGCGGCTGGTCGTGTCAGCCATGGGTCACCTTCCTCTCCGTCCGCGGGGACGGATCCGGTGGGGCGGGAGCAGGATGCGGCTCCCGCTCGAGCAGGACGACCGCCGGGCCGCGGTCGGCGAGAGCCGCGGCGAGCCGCTCGGCCCGGTCGCGGTCGTCGGTCAGCAGCAGGTCGTCCAGCCCCGTCAGCACGACGACCTCCACTCCCTGGGCCAGGGCCTGTGCGGCCTCGACCACGGCGGGGCCGAGGGCCGGCGAGGACGCCGAGCCGAGGGCGTCGTCCAGCTCGGCGACGAGCGCGAGGGTGCGGTCGACGTGCTCGCGGCGGCTGTGTCGACGTGGACTCGCCACCCTGGCGGTGGCGCTCAGGTGGCGGCGTACGGCGTCCTCGTCGCGCTGGTCACGGCCGAGCTCGACGAGGGTCGCCACCCGGTTGACCTCCTCGCGCTGCTCGGGCAGCAACCGGCCGGCCACGACCAGCTCGCCGCCGCGGTGGCGAGTCCTGCCCACCAGCACATGGCCGAGGGTCCGCTCGTCCACGTCGACGGGGACGTCGACCCGCGTGACCTCACCCGGGGCCGCGTCGACGTCGAGCGCGGGGCCGCCGACGGGCAGCACGATCCCGCGAGCGTGCAGGGCGGTCGGTCCGGCGGTGGCCGCCCAGTCGTCGTAGTTGATCTTGCGGTGGAGGGCCGCCCCTTCGACGTCCACCTCCGGAAGCACCCGGTCGAGCCAGCGCGGCAGCCACCAGGCGTGGCGGCCCATGAGGACCATCACGGCCGGGACGAGGGTCATCCGGACGATGAAGGCGTCGACCGCGACGCCGACGGCGAGGCCGAGGGCGATCGGCTTGATCGTGGAGGAGCCGTCCGGGATGAACGCGATGAAGACGCTGGTCATGATCATGGCGGCGGCGGTGACCACCCTCGACGAGGCGCGGAAGCCCTGGATCACCGCGTCGTGGGCGTCACCGGTCTGGACGTACTCCTCCCGCATCGCCGAGACCAGGAACATCTCGTAGTCCATCGCCAGGCCGAACAGCACGCCCATCACGAAGATCGGGAGGAAGCTGACGATGGGCGCGGCCGACTGGCCCACGAACGCGTCCAGCCACCCCCACTGGAAGCCGGCCACGACGGCGCCGAGCGCCGCCCCGACCGAGAGCAGGTAGCCCAGCGTGGCCTTGATCGGGACGGCCACCGACCGGAACACCACCATCAGCAGCACGACCGACAGGCCGATGACGAGGGCGCCGAACGGCAGCAGGGCGTCGCCGAGCCGTTGCGAGACGTCGATGTTCACCGCCGTCGTCCCGGCCACCAGGATCTCGCTCACCCCGAGCTCGTCCTCCCAGCCCGGGCTGCGGTCGCGCAGCTGCTGCACCAGCTCGCTGGTCGACGGAGCGGTCTGCCCCTCCCGCGGCACCAGGGCGACCAGGGCGGTGTCGGCCTCCTGGTTGGGCGTGGCCTGGAGGATGTCCACCACGTCGGGGACCGCGGACACCTTCGTCACCATCTGGTCGACGGTCTTCTCGGGGTCGGTGCTGGTGATGATGTCGGCGGAGACCGATAGCGGAGCGTTGTAGCCCTCACCGAACTCGCGGGTGATGGCGTCGTACGTCAGTCGCTGCTGGCTGCCGGCGGGTGCGGTGCTGTTGTCGGGCAGCGCCAGGTCGAGGCTGGCGAACGGGATGGCCGCGATGCCGAGGATCACCAGCACGCCGGCGACGGTCAGCAGGGGGACCTTGGTGACGATCCGGACCCATCGCGTGGCGAAGCCGGCGCCGGGCTCGCGTGGCGGCGTCTCGGCGTGCCCGGAGTGGTGGCGACGCAGCCGCTTCTCGCGACGGGGCTTCGGGCGCAGTCGCTCACCCAGCAGCAGCGCGACGGCCGGCAGCAGGGTGAGCGCCAGCAGCACGGCGATCGACACGGCGCCGGCCGCGGCGAGTCCCATCACGGTCAGCACCGGGATGCCGGCGATGGTCAGGCCGGTCAGGGCGATCACCACGGTCGCCCCGGCGAACACGACCGCGCTGCCCGCGGTCGCCAGGGCGCGCGACATCGACTCGGTGGGGGAGTGCCCCTCGCCCAGGTGGCGCCGGTGGCGGGACAGGATGAACAGGGCGTAGTCGATGCCGACCGCGAGTCCGAGCATCTCGGCGAGCGTCGGGGCGCTGCTCGACACCGTGGTGATCGAGGTGAACAGGACGATCGAGCTCAGGGTCACCCCCACACCGATGAGCGAGGAGAAGATCGGCATCCCCGCGGCGAGCAGCGAGCTGAAGGTGACGGCCAGGATCAGGTACGACACCAGCAGACCGAGCAGCTCGGGCACCCGGCTGGGCTCGGAGGTGTCCCCGTAGGCGTCGCCGCCGACCCAGGTCTCCAGGCCGCTCGAGCGGTCGGGCGTTCCTGCGTCGGTGACCTGCTCGAGCAACCCGTCCGACGGGGTGTCAGACGTGAACCGCACCTGGATGATCGTCGAGGTGCTGTCGGCGGAGACCAGCGGGTAGTCGCCGGTCAGGGGGTCGCCGGCGGCCACGCCGGGGAGGGCGTCGATCCGCTTCGCGACGTCCTTGACCTGCTGGGCGGCGGCGCTGTCGGTGATGGCGCCGGACCTCGCGCGGACCATGACCTGGCCGCTGGTGCCGGTGATCCCGAACCGTTCGGCGAGCACGTCCTGCCCCTCCTGGGACTGGGTGCCGGGGATCACGAACGTGTCGTCGTAGTGGGTGCCGAGCATGGCGGCACCACCGACGAGGCCGGAGAGGATCAGCCCCCAGGCGGCGAGCACCAGGCCACGGTGCCGGGCGATCCGGCCGCCCAGCCGGAACAGGAACATCGACATGCGCGACCCCCGTCCGTCGCAGCCGGGGCCGACGGTCGTTCCCGGCGCCCGAGGATCGACCCAAGTCCTCGCCATGATGAACTGCCGGCCCGTGGCGCGCAACGGTGCGCCGCGCGCCCAACCGTCGCCGCGCGCCGGCTTGCGCGCGGGGTGGGACGTGGTCTCCGCACGGAGCGCGACCCGGCGGCCTATGTCCGCAGCCTGACCTGGGTGGGCCTTCGGTGGAGCAGCCGGTGGTGGTAGCCACAGAGGGGGACCATGTCGGCGAGGTCGGAACGGCCCCCGCGGTGCCACGCCCGTCGGTGGTGGAGCTCGCACCAGGCGTACGGCGTCTGGCAGCCGTGGGCGGCGCAGCTGGTGTGTCGGGTGGCACCGGCGACCCGCTGGGCCTCGCCGAACAGTCGCTGTTGGCGGCCGAGGTCGAGAGGGAGGCTCGCGCCGTCGAGGACCGCGGGCACGAGCCCGGCCTGGCACGCCAGCCGGCGTGCCTCGGCGGCCGACACCAGATCACCGGTGTCGAGGCGGGCGGCGCGCAGCTGGCCGCGGAGAGTTTCGAGGTCGATCGTCACCACGACGGTGGCCGCGACCTTGCCGTGCAGCCGATCGGTCGGCAGGTGCTCGAGAACCTCGGCGAAGGCGATGCCGCGCGCGTGGACGGGGTCGCGGTCGGCGACTCGGGCCGCCCCGGTTCGGCGCGGGGCGGTCATCGCGTCGAGCACCTTGCGGAGCACGGCGGCGGCGAGGCTCGGCACGGTGGAGTGGCCGCTCGTGGTGCCGTCGCCGTTGTCGTGAAGGGTCAGCCGGGCCCGCGCACGGGCGGCTTCCTCCTCGTCCTGGAGGAGCCCGTCCTCGTGGGCATCGACGGCCGCACGGTCGCGCTCGACGGCTTCCAGGGCCCGACGCGCCACGCGGCTCAGCTGCACCGGGTCGAGGCGCTCCGCCTTCCGTACGAGCGACTGCTCCACCGTTGCCCGGGCTGCGGGGGTGGTCCCCGCCGGCAGCGTGCGCACGGCGTCCGCGATCACGGTGGCGTGCTCGCTCGAGAGCGCCCCGTCGCCCAGGGCCCGGGCGGTCTCCGGCAGCCCCTCGTCGAGGGCTGCGGCCAGCCGCACCTCCCGCGCGCTCCGGGCCTGGCCACCACGGGTCCGGGAGGCCAGCCAGGCACCGGTCGAGGAGTGCCCGGTCGACTCCGCAACCCGTGCCGAGTCGGCAGCCGCGAGCAGCCTCAGCTTCAGGGCCTCCAGACGCCGGATCCCCCGCTCACACTCCACCACGGCCGCGGTCACACCGTCCGTACCCGCGTCCACCGCGCCCAGCTCGTCCAGAGCCGCGTGGACCGCCGCCACCACCGCAGCCGGGTGCCCGGCTGCGGTGACGAGGTCGGACGGCGTGGGCATGGCGCCACTCTATTCGAACAAGAGTTCGATCTACGGTGCCATGCACACGCCTGTGGAGAACCTGCGCACGGCCGGCGCTGTGGACGCGAAGCGGCACATCCTCCCCCCGGGACTCGGGCCCGACCGCTCAGCCGATGAGCGTGCTCAGCCACGGGACGGGTCGGAGCTCACTGTGCCCCGGTGCTGCGTCACCTGCTGTCTCGGATCTGGGGCACTGTCGTGCCTCGCTACGTCCCGATGGCCAGTGATCCGGCGCCTGTGCGGAGGATCCCGGTCACCCGCTGACCTGGTTCTACCGCACTGTCATCCGCTGAGCGTGCGCCCGATCAGCCCTGCTCGGCGCCCCTCGGTGCGAGCCTCGCGCAACCTGCAAGTTCAGTGGCCCAGGGCTGGCCCCGCACCGAAGCGCACCGGAATCACCCCCCTGTGACGCTGACTCTGATTTCGCGTGAGCGGGAGAGGACGCGACCGAGCAGAGGGCCGTCACGTGACGACAGGCGTCTCCCGCGGGTGCGCGGCGCTCGGTCTCATGGCTCGGCGTGGCCCAGGTCGACACGGCAGTTCACGTACCGGTTGAACGGTGTGACCGTGCCGTCCGCCGCGACGTCGGCGAAGCGAAGTCTCAAGGCGATGACGTTCTCGCGGAAGGTCCGGAAGTCTCGCTGGCTCAGGGTTTCGCGCAGCCGCTCGAGGATCGGTACGCCACGCATCGCCTCCCACCAGGCATCCACCGACGGTTGCGGGTCGACGTAGTGAACGTGCTCGGTGATCCCGATGGAACACCCTGGGAACCAGCGCCGAAGGGCTTGGGAGTCGGACCACGCGTACTCGTCAACGGTCGGCGCCGCGTCGGCGCTGGAGACGTAGCGTTGCACGATCCGCAGAACTTCGCCGTTGAAGGAATCCGCCGGGTACGCCGTGAAGTGCGCGGTGCCCATCGGTTTCAGCACGCGGGTGATCTCGGCCGCCGCTCTGCTCGGCCGCGCGGCGTAGACGACGCCGAAGTTCGAGAGGACCATGTCCATGGTCGTATCCGGGACGGGGAGGGCTTCGGCGTCTGCGACCTTCCAGTCGATTTCGAGGCCCTCGAGGGCGCTGCGCTCGATGCCTTGCCGAACCTGGTGCGGGGTGATGTCGACCGCGGTCACCCGGGCACCACGCCGCGCGGCTGCGATCGCTACGTTGCCGGTCCCGGCACCCACGTCGAGGACGCTCTGGCCGGAGGTGGGGCCTGCCGCGTCGACCAGTGCCCATGCGAGCGACTCCTGCTGACGGGCCAGATGCTCGGTGTCCCCAGAGCTGTAGACAGCGCGCTGCTCCTCGCGCCATCGCTCTGCCGCGACATCGTCGAGCACGACACCGATCGTAGGGCCTCTGACCGCCTTGCCTCGATCAGCAGCCGGGGACAACCGGACCCCGCGCCACGTCACCGCCCGCTCATGCCCTGTCAGTCACGGCAATGCGTGACCGCTCATGGCTCCGAGCGGGCGCCCGTGAGCGGTCAGCGTGCCGTCCCGAAGCAGTCACTCTCTGCCCGATGGAGGCGGCGGTGGCTGGTCCACCGCTGCAGGTGTGAGAAGCGTGGAGGACTCACCGCCGACGGCGAACTCACGCTCACGCCGCCGATGGTGCGCACCTGCCCCCGAGCGCGCAGTGGCACGAGGGAGCTTCGCCGCTCCGCGCTGCGACCGGAGCGTCACGGGCAAGGGGGCGGCCCCGCGAGGGGTGAGGTGGGAGGTCCTCAACGCTCCGGCGACGCAGTCCGTCGGCGCGCCAGCTTGTCGAGGTCGCGCACGCAGAAGCCGTGGTGGGCGAACTCCTCGTTGAGCACGGTGCCGACGCACTGTCGCACGGTCCGGCCCCGGGCGTAAGGGGGCCAACGGTCGTCGTCCGGCACCGGTGCGGGCTGTGCGAGGAGGTCGGGCGTGGTCTCGGCGAGCCAGGCCCCGATCTCGGAGGATTGGGTGGCGCGCACGGCGAGCACCTCCTCGAGGCTGACGTGGGCGGAGGCGTCGAGGCTGCCTTCCGCCTCCATCACGAGCGACGGTCCCAGGCCCATCGGCGTGAACGACTCCGTCAGTCCGAGGACACAGCGCCGGAACCACGAGTCGTGCACGAACACCAGGTGGCGCAGGGTCTGGACGGCCGACCACTCGCCGTCGACCCCGACGTGCTCGCTGCCCTCAGGCAGGGCCTGGAGTCGCGCGGCGGTCGCCGTCCAGTCGTCGCGCAGCTGCCGCCAGGCCTCCCGCAGGTCGGCCGGCTCGTCGGAGCGGAGGAGCAGGCGGACCGGGTGGCGGCGGTCGAGCTCGGCCTCGACGTAGGCGGTGACCTCGACGCCGTTCACCACGAGGTTGGTCACCAGGCCGTCGATCTCGGCGTCCTGCATGACGACGCCGACCAGCCGAGCCCGACTCAGGTCGCACTCACGGAACTCAGCGCCGGTGAGGTCCTCGTCCTCGAAGTGCCGCATGCCCGACAGGCTAGGGCGCGCCACCGACACCACCCAGACCCCCGCCGGTCGGGACCGCGCGGCCGTCAGCCGGCCAACTCACCCACCGGTACGACGGTGTCGCTCCGGTTGCCGGCGGGGGCGAGGGGGCAGGCCCACGACGGGTCGTAGGCGCACGAGGGCGGGTACGCGAAGTTGAGGTCGACGACCAGGTGGTCGCGGTCACCGCCCAGGTCGGCACCCTTGACGGTGTCGAGCAGGTAGCGGCCGCCGCCGTACCCACCATCGGGCTTGCCACAGCCCGCGTCGCGCAGCGGCAGGAACACGCCGCCGCCGTAGGCCGCCAGCCGCCACACGTCGAGGTCGCCGACCCCGGGCAGCCTCACCACGCCGAGCCGCTCGAACGGCACCACGCCGTCGGTCCCGGTCTGCGGCTCCCACGACACTGCCGGCGCGGGGAGCACCGGCACCTCGAACCGCCAGTCCGGGTCGTACGGCGCCACGCGGAGGCCGCTGAAGCCGGCGCGGTCCTCGGGCAGCAGCGGGCTGGCGGGGTGCCCGGCGAACAGCTCGTCACGCCCCCTCCGCCAGAGCGCGTGGCCGGCCGCGGGGTCGGCTTCGGCGCGCACGGCGGCGTACAGCGCGAAGACCCGGCGCCGCCAGTCCACGATGTCGAGCGGGTCGAAGTCAGGCACCCGACGAACCTACGGGCCGCGCCCACATGCTGGCAGGGGGAGGGGGGCGCGCAGGCAGTCAATACCCTTGGGACGTGCTGACCATCGAGCAGGCGACGTACGACGCGATCGTCGCGCACGCCAAGCGGGACCACCCCGACGAGGCGTGCGGCGTGGTGGCCGGTCCCGCGGGAACAGACCGCGCCGAGCGGTTCGTCGAGATGGTCAACGCCGCCGGCAGCCCGACCTTCTACGAGTTCGACTCCACCGACCTGCTCGAGCTCTACAAGGAGATGGACGAGCGCGACGAGGAACCCGTCGTGATCTACCACTCCCACACGGCCACCGAGGCCTACCCGAGCCGCACCGACATCGGCCTGGCCATGGAGCCCGGCGCCCACTACGTGCTCGTGAGCACCCGCGAGCACGGGAATAACGAGGGACCCGTGGAGTTCAGGTCCTACAGGATCGTCGACGGCGAGGTGACCGAGGAACCGGTCTCCGTCGTCGGCGCCCTTCCGTGCTGACGGCCCCGCTGCAGCCCGCCCCCGAGAAGCTCAGGAGTTCACCATGGCCATCGAGGTCCGGATCCCGACCATCCTCCGCACCTACACCGACGGCGAGAAGGCCGTCACCGGTGAGGGCGGCAGCCTCGCGGCGCTCATCGACGACCTGGAGGCCAACCACCCGGGGATCAAGGACCGCCTCGTCGACGTCTCCGACGACAGTGCCGACCTGCGCAGGTTCGTCAACGTCTACGTGAACGACGAGGACGTCCGGTTCATCGGCGGCCTCGAGGCCGAGCTGAGCGACGGCGACCAGGTCGTCGTGCTGCCCGCTGTCGCCGGCGGAGCCGGCGCGTCGGCAGGGCGGCCGGTCCGATAGCTCGATGACGCGGTACGACGACCTCCTCGCCTCGGTCGGCGGCACGCCGCTGATCGGGCTCCCGGGGCTGTCGCCGAGCCCCGACGTACGGCTCTGGGCCAAGCTCGAGGACCGCAACCCCACCGGCTCGATCAAGGACCGCCCGGCCCTGAAGATGGTCGAGATGGCGGAGAAGGAGGGGCGGATCCGGCCCGGCTCCACCCTGCTCGAGCCGACCAGCGGCAACACCGGCATCTCCCTGGCGATGGCGGCGCGGCTCAAGGGCTACCGGCTGGTCTGCGTGATGCCCGAGAACACCTCCGAGGAGCGGCGCCAGCTGCTGCGGATGTGGGGCGCCGAGATCGTCTCCAGTCCCGCTGCGGGGGGCTCCAACGAGGCGGTCCGGGTCGCCAAGGAGATCGCGGCCGAGCACCCCGACTGGGTGATGATGTACCAGTACGGCAACGAGGCGAACGCGCTCTCCCACGAGGAGGGGACCGGGCCCGAGCTGCTCGCCGACCTCCCCGAGATCACCCACTTCGTCGGCGGGCTCGGCACCACCGGCACCCTGATGGGGGTCTCCCGGTTCTTCCGTCGTGAGAAGCCGGGGGTGCGGATCGTCGCCGCCGAGCCGCGCTACGGCGAGCTGGTCTACGGGTTGCGCAACCTCGACGAGGGCTTCGTCCCCGAGCTCTACGACGAGGCCCTGATCGACGCGCGGTTCTCGGTCGGGCCGCGCGACGCCGTACGCCGGGTGCGGGAGCTGCTCGACCTCGAAGGGATCTTCGCGGGCATCTCGACCGGGGCGATCCTGCACGCCGCACTGGCCCAGGCCACCAAGGCGGTCAAGGCCGGCGAACGCGCTGACATCGCGTTCGTCGTGTGCGACGGTGGCTGGAAGTACCTCTCCACCGGCGCCTACGAGGGCACCGTCGACGAGGCCGAGGAACGACTCGAAGGGCAGCTCTGGGCATGAGGCGCTGGGTGGTGGCCGTCGTCGCTGTGCTGGCCGCCCCCCTGGTGCCCGGCACCCCGGCCGCGTCCGCCGCGGACCCGCCCGAACCGACCGCCGACCCGACGGTCACCGGCGACCCGGTCTACCGCGGTCGGCTGGTGGCCGACGAGGGCACGTGGGAACCGGCCGAGGGGCTCACCTTCAGCTACCGGTGGCTCCGCGACGACCGGCGGATCAACGGCGCCACGGCACGCAGCTACCGGCCCCGGCTCGCCGACATCGGAGAGCGCCTGTCCGTCGAGGTCACCGCCACCGACGAGCTGGGCGAGTCCGCGTCGGCCGTCAGCCGCCGCACCACCCGGGTCCGCCGGGCCGAGCTGGTGCTCCGGCAGCGACCCGCGGTCACCGGGACCCGCCGCTACACCCACCGGCTGACCGGCGACCGCGGGGACTGGCAGCAGGTGAGGGTCTCGACGTCGTTCCGCTGGCTGCGCGACGGGAAGCCGATCGCCGGCTCGCGGCAGAAGCGCTATCGGCTGAGCCACGCCGACGTCGGCCACCACGTGCGCGTGCAGGTGACCGCCCGCAAGGAGGGCTACCGCGTGGCGCGGGTCACCTCGCGCCCCGGTCGCGAGATCGGGCACCGGGTCGGCGTACGACGCACTGCGACGTACCGGATCGAGACCCGGGGCCGGATCACCGCCGACCTGGGCGTCTTCCGCCGCCAGGTCGCCGAGACGTTCGCCGACCCGCGCGGCTGGCGCTCGGCGGGTGTCGCGTTCCGGCGCGTGGCCCGGGGCGGCGACTTCTCCGTGGTGCTCGCCGAGGCGTCGCGCGTGCCGGGGTTCTCCTCGGTCTGCAGCGCGCAGTGGAGCTGCCGGGTGGGCCGCTACGTGATCATCAACCAGCTGCGGTGGCAGCACGCGTCGCCGTCGTGGAACCGCGCCCACAGGTCGCGGCGCACCTACCGGCACATGGTCCTCAACCACGAGACCGGTCACTGGCTCGGTCACGGGCACCTGGGGTGCCCGGGGCGGGGGCGCCCCGCGCCGGTCATGATGCAGCAGTCGAAGGGCCTGGCCGGGTGCCGCCACAACCCCTGGCCGCTGCCCTCGGAGCTCTGGGCGCGCTAGAGGCGGGGGAGCACCTGCTCGGCGACCAGCTCGAGCTGTCGCGGGTCCTCGCCGATCGGCCAGAGGTAGACCCGCGAGCACCCGGCCTCGGCGTACGCCGACAGCAGCTCGGCACATCGACCGGCCGGGCCGACGCACACGTGCGTGAGCAGCGCGTCCGGATCGGCGGACAGCATCGGGGCGAGGTGTCGGCGCAGCACCTGGGCGGCCTCCTCCTCGTCCTCGGTGACCCACGTCCACATGGTCGCGAGCGCGGCGGGGAGGTCGTCTCGGCCGGCCTCCGCCAGGGCCTCGCGGAGGAGGCTGCGGCCAGCACGGAAGCGCTCCGGATCGGTGTGGTACGCCGATGCCAGCCAGCCCTCGCCCCGCCTGGCCACCCGGCGCAGCCCGGCCGGCGACCCCCAGCTGGCCAGCCACAGCGGGATCCCGCCGGGGCGGACCGGACCCGGCTCGAGGTGTCCTCCCGGAGCCGGCTCGCCGCGCAGCACCTGACGCAGCAGCGCGGCGTCGAGGTCGAGCCGACGCCAGCGGTCGTCGAAGTCGACACCCACGGCAGCGAGGTCGGTCCGCGACGACCCGGCGCCGATGCCGGCGACCACGCGACCGCCGGAGACCACGTCGAGCGCGGTCAGCGCCTTGGCCAGCGGCAGCGGCCCCCGGACGGTCGGCAGCGCCACCGTGGTCGCGAGCTCGAGGTCCCCGGAGTGCTCGACGACAGCAGCCAGGGCCGTGAGGCCGTCCAGCCACGGCCGGGAGAAGAAGAGGTGGTCGTTGGCCGACACCGCGGCGTACCCGGCGTCGCGTGCGGCGCGGGCGCTCTCGGTGACCCGTCGCAGTGACAGCCCTTCCCCGGTGAGGTCGACCTGCGGCAGGTGGACGCCGAGGTCCATCCCGGCATTGTCCACCACGGCGACCGGGACCAGCCGACGTGACTTCGGTCGCGTCGACGTGCCGTCGGGGCGCCGCGCACGTAGCCTTCTCTGCTGTGCAGGCCGCGACCGCCGATGCGCCCATCGGCATCTTCGACTCGGGCTTCGGTGGTCTCACCGTGGCCCGGTCGGTCATCGACCAGCTGCCGCACGAGTCCGTCGTCTACCTGGGGGACACCGCGCGGCAGCCCTACGGGTCCAAGCCGATCGCGGAGGTGCGCGAGTACGCCCTGGAGTGCCTGGACCACCTGGTCGAGCGGGGCGTCAAGGCGCTGGTCATCGCGTGCAACTCGGCCAGCGCGGCCGTGCTGCGCGACGCCCGGGAGCGGTACGACGTCCCGGTCGTCGAGGTGATCCTCCCGGCGACCCGGCGCGCCGTCGCCGCGACCCGCAACGGCCGGATCGGCGTCGTGTGCACGCGCGCCACTGCGGAGTCCCTGGCCTACGACGACGCGTTCGCGGCCGCGCCCCACGTCGACCTGCTGACCCGCGCGTGCCCGGCGTTCGTCGACTACGTCGAGGCGGGCGTCACCGGCGGCGACGAGCTGCTGGCGCTCGCGCACGACTACCTCGACCCGCTGGTCGAGGCGGGCGTCGACACCCTGGTGCTCGGGTGCACGCACTACCCCCTGCTGACCGGGGTGATCTCGCTGGTGATGGGCGACGAGGTGACGCTGGTGTCGAGCGCCGAGGAGTGCGCCAAGGACGTCTGGAAGCTGCTGTCGGCGACCGGCCTGATGCGTCCCGACGGCGAGGCGGCGTACGAGTTCCTGACCACCGGGACGCCCGACGACTTCGCCGCGGTCGGCCGGCGGTTCCTCGGACCCGAGATGGCGGTCGCCTCGCAGTTCGCCGGTGGTCTGCGGTGAGGCTCACCGTGATCGGCTGCTCGGGGTCCTACCCCGGTCCCGAGTCGCCCGCGAGCTGCTACCTCCTCGAGGCGGAGGACGAGGGGCGCACCTGGCGGATCCTGCTCGACCTCGGGTCCGGCGCGCTCGGTGTCCTGCAGCAGTACGTCGACCCGCTGTCGATCGATGCGGTGTTCCTGAGCCACCTGCACGCCGACCACTGCCTCGACCTGTGTGGCTACTACGTCCTGCGCAAGTACCACCCGGACGGTGCCCAGCCACGGATCCCCGTGTGGGGACCCGAGGGCACGGCCGACCGGATGGCCCGCGCCTACGACCTGCCGACGACGCCGGGGATGAACGCCGAGTTCGACTTCCGGGCCTACGGCGACCCGGTCGAGCTCGGCCCGTTCCGGGTCGAGCCGGTCCCGGTCGTGCACCCGGTGTCGGCGTACGGCCTGCGGATCAGCGCCGACGGCACGACGGTCGGCTACTCCGGCGACACCGGCCCGTGCGAGGGCCTCGACCGGGTCGCGAAGGACGTCGACCTGCTGCTGGCCGAGGCGTCGTTCCGCTCCGGCGACGACAACCCGCCCGACCTCCACCTGACCGGCGCCGACGGCGGCGGGGCGGCCACCCGGGGCGGTGCTCGCCGGCTGCTGCTGACCCACGTACCGCCGTGGTTCGACCGCGAGCACGCGGCGGCCGAGGCACGCAGCGTCTACGACGGCCCGGTCGAGCTCGCCCGGTGCGGCCAGACGTACGACGTCTGAACGCTGTCAGTCCTTCGGCGGAAGCGTGCGGGCGTGGGCCACCCCGCGGCGGGCCCACTCGGCGAGAGCCTCGTCGGACGCGACCGCCTCGGCCGTGACGCGGAGCCAGCCGGTCATGGCCCGCCCCCGCATCTCCATCGGGACCACGCCGACCCCGTCGACCAGCGCCTCGCCGGCGGCCGGGTCGACGCGCACCATCAGCCCGCCCTGGCCGCTCACCCCGACGGCCATGTGGCCGTCGACGAGGAACGCGAGACCGCCGAACATCCGCTTCTCCTCGAGCCCGTCCTCGCCGCCGATGGTGGAGCGGACCCGGCCGGCGAGCTCCTCGTCGTACGCCACGGTCGTCCTCCTTCAGAGCAGGCCGGCGTCGTGGACGACGATGGCGATCTGGACGCGGTTGGTCACGTCGAGCTTGTCGAAGAGCCGCGAGACGTGCGCCTTGACCGTCGGGACCGAGAGGTGGAGCTCACCTGCGATCTCGGCGTTGCTCAGGCCGCGCCCCACGGCGAGGGCGACGTCGCGCTCCCGATCGGTGAGCGTCTCCAGCCGGCGTCGCGCGCCGGACGTGCGGTCCTCGGCGGCCACCGTCCGCACCCGGTCGATCAGCGAGCGGGTCGCGGTGGGGGAGAGCATCGGCTCGCCCGCCGCCACCCGCTTGACCGCCTCCAGGAGGTGGGCCGGCTCGGTGTCCTTGAGCAGGAAGCCGTCGGCGCCCGCCGCGATCGATCCGAGGACGTGCTCGTCGGCGTCGAAGGTCGTGAGCACGATGACCCGCGGTGGGTCGGGTCGCCGGTGCAGGGCCCGGGTCGCCTCCAACCCGCCCAGGACCGGCATCCGGAGGTCCATCAGGACGACGTCGGGGCGCAGCCGAGCCGCCGCGTCGAGGCACTCACGGCCGTCGGACGCCTCGCCCACGACGGTGACGTCGTCGCGACCGCCCATCATCAGGGTCAGCGCACCCCGCACCAGCGGGTCGTCGTCGACCACGAGCACCCCGACGCTCGTATCCGAGGTCATGCGGGCCACGGTATCCACCCGCGCAGCACCCATGTCGGTCCCTCGCGGCGGTAGTCGAGCCGGCCGCCGTGCAGGTCCGCCCGCTCGGACAGCCCGATCAGGCCGAGCCCGGAGCCCGGCGTCTGCGACCGCGCGAAACCGACCGGGTTCCGGAGGAGCACCTCGAGGCCCTCGCCCGGCCCACCGGTGATGCACACCGACAGCCGGCTGCCCGGCGCGTGCTTGTGGGCGTTGGTGATTCCCTCCTGGACGATCCGGTAGACCGTGCGCCCGACCACGACCGGCACCTCTCCGTCGACCACCCGGTCCTCGAAGTCGACGGTGAGCCCGGCGCCGCGTGCCTCCCCGACCAGCTCCGTCAGGTCGGCGTACGTCGGCTGGGGCCGGTCGAGCACCTCGCCGGTGCGGTCGTCACGCAGCACGCCGAGGACGGCGCGGAGGTCCTCGAGCGCCTCGTGGGAGCGCTCCTGGATCCGCTGCGCTCCCTCCCGCATCTCGTCCGGGGTGAGGTCGGTGCGGAACCCGAGCGCGCCGGCGAGCACCGAGATCTGCGAGATCCGGTGGGCGAGCACGTCGTGCATCTCGCGGGCGATCCGCGCGCGCTCGGTGGTACGGGCCTGCGCGACCCGCATCTCCTGCTCGGTCTCGGCGCGCTCGGCCCTGGCCCGCAACGTCCACAACAGCTCTCGGCGGGAGCCGATGTACATGCCCCAGCCCAGCATCCCGGCCGTGATGACGACGTTGAACGCGAAGGTGAGCCAGATCGGGTCGCGCACGGCGGGTGCGACCTGCCAGTCGTTGTAGCCCTGCGCCGCCACGATGCCCACGACGGCGACCAGCAGCACCGGCCGGATCCGCTGGCGCGTCGCCAGCGACACCGCCGCGAGGGTGGCCGGGCCGGCGGCGATCCCCGACGCGACGGTGAAGGCGCCGGTGACCACGGCGACCAGGAGGGGGTGCCGGCGGCGCCAGAAGACCAGCACGTACGCCGCGAGGCCGAGGACGACGTCCACCCAGAACAGCCACGGGCGCTCGGTCCACTGGTAGCGGACCACCATCGACCAGACCAGGCCGGAGAGCACCGCGCACACGGCGAGCCGCCAGGTGTGCGCCCACGGCGTCAGCCGGGGCTGGTACTGCTCGGGGGTCGGTTGGTCCACCGGAGCAGGCTAGGCCGCCCACCGACGGGTTCCCAGCCTGCCGACGACCATGCTCGACCCCTACTTTGGTCACCCCGATCGTCTGCCTCCGACGGATGCGCGGCCGCGGTGGCCCCCGGCAGGATGGACCGCATGATCGAAGTCCGTGGCCTCACCAAGTCCTACGGCGGCTTCACCGCCGTCGACGACGTCTCGTTCACCTGTCGGCCGGGTCGGGTCACCGGCTTCCTCGGCCCCAACGGCGCGGGCAAGACGACCACGATGCGTGCGATGGTCGGGCTCACGCCGCCCACCCGCGGCCTGGCCACCATCGGAGGCTTGGCCTACCACGACATCCCCAACCCCGGTCTCCACGTCGGAGTCCTGCTCGACGCCTCCGCGCAGCACGCCGGTCGGACCGGCCGCGAGGTGCTCACGATCGGCGCCCGCACCATGGGCCTCCCCGACTCCCGGGTCGAGGAGATGCTCGAGCTGGTGTCGCTCACCGGGAACGAGGCCAAGCGGCGGATCCGCAACTACTCGCTCGGCATGCGGCAGCGGCTCGGCGTGGCCCACGCGCTGCTCGGCGACCCGTCGGTGCTGATCCTCGACGAGCCGGCCAACGGCCTCGATCCGGCGGGCATCCGCTGGATGCGCTCGCTGCTCAAGCAGTACGCCGACCGCGGTGGCACCGTGCTGCTGTCGAGCCACCTGCTCCACGAGGTGGAGCAGATCGCCGACGAGATGATCCTCATCGGACGGGGCCGGATCGTCGCGCAGGGCGACCGCCGGTCGTTGCTCGCCGAACGGCGCAGCGGCACGCTGACCACCGCCGAGGACAACGAGGCCCTCGCCGCCGCCCTGAAGGCGGCAGGCCTGACCGCCCACGTCGCGGGCGAGGGGCTCCGGGTCGATGCCGAGCCGGTCGAGGTCGGCCGGGTCGCTGCTGCCGAGAGCATCGTGCTGACCGAGCTCCGGGGCGCCGACGGCGGTCTGGAGAACCTCTTCCTCGAGCTCACCGCCGAAACCCAGCGCGAGGGACACCCCGAGGCTGCCACCGACCAGGGAGGCCGGGCATGACCACCACCACCGACAACACCAGTGACGCACCCATGGAGCTCGACGTCAGCGCGACCCCGGCGGTGCCGTTCACCCGGCTGGTCCGGGTCGAGCTCCGCAAGGCCCTCGACACCCGGGCCGGACGCTGGTTCACGTTCTCGATCATCGCGCTGTGCCTGATCGTCGTGACCATCTACGCCCTGGCGGCGCCCGACGACGCGCAGACCCTGGGCAACGTGCTGGGGGTCTCGGGAGCCGTCCTCGGCTACTTCCTGCCGGTCCTGGTGATCTTGATGCTCACCAGCGAGTGGAGCCAGCGGACCGGTCTGGTGACCTTCACCCTGGAGCCGCACCGCGGTCGCGTGGTGGCATCGAAGTTCGTCGCCGCGCTGCTGCTGGGGGCCGGGCTGATCGCCGTCGCCTTCGCGGTCGCCGCGTTCGGCACCGTACTCGGGGGTGGCGAGTGGACCATCGACACCGGCGTGGTGCTGGTCAACGGCTTCGTCGTCGCCAACCTGATCGGGATCCTGCTGGGCTTCGCCATCGGCATGCTGCTCATGAACACCCCGGCCGCGATCGTCACCTACTTCATCTACAGCCTGGTGCTCCCGATCGCCGTGGGGATCCTCTCCAGCTTCCAGGAGTGGTTCGCCGACCTGGCTCCCTGGATCGAGTTCAACACCGCCCAGGGCTCCCTGTTCACCGGAGACCCGGTGCCCACGGGCGAGGAGCTGGGACAGCTCCTCGTCAGCGGGACGATCTGGCTGGTCGTGCCCTTCGTGCTCGGGCTGTGGCGCCTGCTGCGCGCCGAGCCCAAGTAGCCCCCCCGACTCGGTGGGCCGGGACCCTCCACGGGGGTGGGGGCCCGGCCCACCGACTTCCTGCGCACCCTAGGGTCGGCGACATGACCGACTCTCCCGCGCGCGCGGACGGCCGCGCCGACGACCAGCTCCGCCCGATCACCCTCACCCGGCACTGGCTCGACCACGCTGCCGGGTCGGTCCTCGTCGAGTTCGGTCGTACCCGCGTCCTCTGCGCGGCGTCGGCCACCGAGGGGGTCCCGCGCTGGCGGAAGGGATCGGGCCTGGGGTGGGTCACGGCCGAGTACGCAATGCTCCCGGCCTCGACCAACACCCGCTCGGACCGCGAGTCGGTCAAGGGGCGGATCGGTGGCCGGACCCACGAGATCTCCCGGCTGATCGGCCGGTCCCTGCGCGCGGTCATCGACTACGGCGCGCTCGGGGAGAACACGATCGTGCTCGACTGCGACGTGCTCCAGGCCGACGGCGGCACCCGGACGGCCGCGATCACGGGGACGTACGTCGCGCTGGCCGACGCGGTCGACCACCTCCGGTCCCAGGGTGCCCTGACGGGGGAGCCGTTGACGGGCTCGGTCGCCGCGGTGAGCGTCGGGATCATCGACGGCGCACCGCGGCTCGACCTCCCCTACGAGGAGGACGTCCGCGCCGAGACCGACATGAACGTCGTGATGACCGGCGACGGCCGCTACGTCGAGGTACAGGGAACCGCCGAGGGGGCGGCGTTCGACCGCTCCGAGCTCGACGCGCTCCTCGGCCTGGCCGAGAAGGGCTGCGCCGACCTGACGCGGCTGCAGCGGGAGGCGTTGGGCTCGTGACCCCGGCCACCGACGCCGTCCCGATCTTCCTGGCCTCGCGCAACGGCAAGAAGCTCGCCGAGATGGAGCGGATCCTGGCCCCGCTCGTGCCGGGGGTCCGGGTGCTCGGGCTCGAGGACGTCGTGGCCTACGAGGAACCGGTCGAGGACCAGCCGGACTTCGCCGGCAACGCGCTGCTGAAGGCCCGCGCCGGCCTGACCGCGACCGGGCTCCCGACCCTCGCCGACGACAGCGGGCTCTGCGTGGACGCGCTCAACGGGATGCCCGGGGTGCTCTCCGCGCGGTGGTCGGGCCGCCCGAAGTCCGACCACCGCAACAACGAGCTGCTGCTCGAGCAGCTGGCCGACGTGCCCGACGAGCGACGGGGCGCCCACTTCACCTGCGTGGTCGCGTTCTGCCACCCCGACGGCACCGAGCTGGTCGTCGAAGGTCGGATGGACGGCCGGATCGTCCACGAGACGCGGGGGAGCGGCGGGTTCGGCTACGACGTCGTCTTCGCCGCGGTCGAGCACCCCGAGCGGACCACGGCCGAGCTGGACCCGGACACCAAGGACGCGACCAGTCACCGGGGCCGGGCGCTGCGGGCGATCGCTCCGCAGGTGGCTGCCGCCCTGCGCGGTCGGTCCTGAGGGCCCGGGTGTCGGTTTCCCCGGCTGAGCGGGGAAACCGACGGTTGGCGGCCGAAACTTCCCCCGCCAACCGACAGACTCGCCCACGAGCCTCGAACGGGGGAGGAGCCGGGGCACCGCGCGACTCCCGGCCGGCGATGGCGGAGCCACGTCCCGGCCGAGGGCGTGGCTAGGTCACCGCCGGTTCGGCGTCCGACCGCAACCGGCGCCGGCGCGAGATCGCCATGCCCCACCCAGCGGCCAGAGGGAACATCAGCAGCGAGTAGACCGCGGCCGGGACCGAGATCTCGGTCGACCCGAGGACCTCGACGGCGACGAAGATCGCGAGCGTCCCGTTGTGCACGCCGATCTCGAACGACGACGCGACGGCCTGGTCGTCGGCGACGCCGACCGATCGCGGCACGACGTACCCGACCATCAGGCTGAGCGCGCAGAAGACCGCGGCGATCAGGCCGACGTCGGCGAGGTAGCCGCCCACGTCGTCGCGCTGGTCGAGCAGGATGCCGACGATCAGCAGCGCCAGGATCACCGCCGACCCGATCCGGACCGGTCGGTCCATCCGCGCCGCGAACTGCGGGCTCCGGGACCGCACCAGCATGCCGACGCCGACCGGGACCAGGATCAGCACGAACACCTTCACGACCTCGACCAGCGGCATCGAGACGCTGTCGGACTGGTCGAACCAGGCGATCGTGAGATTGGTGATGAGCGGGAGGGTCGCGATCGCCACGACCGAGTTGATCGCCGTCAGTGAGATGTTCAGGGCGACGTCACCGCGGAACAGGTGGCTGAACAGGTTCGCCGTCGTCCCTCCCGGCGAGGCGGCCAGCAGCATCATCCCGATGCCGAGCAGCGGTGGCAGGTCGAACAGCAGCACCAGCCCGAAGCAGACCAGCGGCAGCAGAACCAGCTGGCACCCGAGCGCGACCAGGACCGCCTTCGGGTGCTCGCCGACCCGGCGGAAGTCGCGGACCGTGAGGTCGAGCCCCAGCCCGAACATGATGATGGCGAGCGCGATCGGCAGGCCGACGGTGCTGAGGGCGGAGTCCATGGCCGGACTGTAGTGATGGGGTGCGCCCGGCGAGAGTCGAACTCGCACTGGCCAGGACCTAAACCTGGTGCCTCTCCCTGTTGGGCTACGGGCGCCGACATGTTGAGTTGGGCTTCGCTGGGGCTTCAGTTGGGCGTCGCTCGGCTCGCCGGAGCCAGTGACGCCCAACTCGACCGCGAGCGAGGCCCAACTCAACCATGGTCAGTCGAGGCCGAGGTCGCGGCGCAGCTTGGCGACGTGGCCGGAGGCCTTCACGTTGTACTGGGCGAGCTCGAGCGTGCCCTGCTCGTCGACCACGAACGTGGAGCGGAGGACGCCCTCGACGACCTTGCCGTACAGCTTCTTCTCCCCGTACGCCGCGTAGGCGCGGTGGGTGGCCAGGTCCTGGTCCGACAGCAGGGTGAGGGTCAGGTGGTCGCGCTCGCGGAACTTGGCCAGCTTGGCGGGGGCGTCCTTGGAGATGCCGAGCACCTCGTAGCCGGCTCCCTTCAGGGAGTCGAGGGACTCGCTGAAGTCGCAGGCCTGGGTGGTGCAGCCCGGGGTCATGGCGGCGGGGTAGAAGTAGACGATCACCTTGCGGCCACGCAGGTCAGCCAACGACACCTCGTCGCCGGTGTCGGAGGTCAGCGTGAAGTCGGGGGCGGGGTCGCCGGGGCTGAGTCGACTGTCCGTGGGCCGCTCGCTCATGGTGTGGGGTGCTCCTGTCCGTTCGGGCCGTTGTTGCAAGTCGCATGCAACAACGTAGAGTGATTGACATGCATGTCCCTGACGGATTCCTCGACGCCCCCACCTCCCTCGCGACCGGGGCCGTCGCGGCCGCGGGGATCGCCGTGGCGCTCCGCGGCGCCCGCCGTGAACTCGACGACCGTACCGCCCCGATGGCGGGCCTCGTCGCGGCGTTCGTGTTCGCCGCCCAGATGCTCAACTTCCCGGTCGGGGCCGGGACCAGCGGCCACCTGCTCGGCGGTGCACTCGCCGCGGTGCTCGTCGGGCCCTACACGGGAGCGCTCTGCCTCGCGGTCGTCCTGCTGGTCCAGGGCCTGCTGTTCGCCGACGGCGGGATCACCGCACTCGGTACCAACATCACCCTGTTCTCCATCGTCGCCGTCGGCACCGGCTGGCTGGTCTTCCGACTGGTCCAGCGGCTGCTGCCCTCGAGGCTGTCGATGGTCCCCGTCGCCGCGGGGGTCGCCGCGCTCGTGTCGGTCCCGGTCACGGCGCTGGCGTTCGTCGGGCTGTTCGCGATCGGTGGCCAGGCGCCGGTGTCGCTCGCTGCCGTCACCACCGCGATGCTGAGCTGGCACGTCCTCATCGGGATCGGGGAGGCCGTGATCACCACCCTCGCGGTCGGCAGCGTCGTCGCCACCCGTCCCGACCTCGTCTACGGCGCCCGCTCGGTGCTGAGGTCCCGCCCGCTCGAGGTCCGGACGACGGGAGCGACCGCATGAGGACGCGCACCTTCCTGCTCGGCGGACTGCTGGTCGCACTGCTGCTCGCCGGTGTCGCGAGCTACTACGCCAGCGCCCAGCCCGACGGCCTCGAGTACGTCGCGGACAGGACCGGCTTCCTCGACACCGCCGACGACCACGCCACTGGTGACGGCCCGATGGCCGACTACTCCGTGACGGGCATCGACAGCCCCCGGCTGGCCGGTGGCCTGGCCGGCGTGGTCGGCGTCCTGGTGACGCTGCTGGTGGCCGGCGGCATCGGCTACGCCGTCCGACGACGACGGGCAGGCCCCGAGCTCGAGGCGGAGTCGCAGGGGTCCGAGGCGCGCTGATGGGCGCCGGTCACGGCCACCGGCTGCACTACCACGGCCACTCACCCGTCCACCGCGCCCAGCCCCACCTCAAGGTGCTGGCCCTGCTGGGCTACGTCCTCGTCGTGGTCGCCACGCCGCGCGAGTGGTTCTGGGCGTACGCCGTCTACCTCGCCGTGCTGCTGGGCGTGATCGCGCTCAGCCGGGTGCCGCTGCGCTACCTGCTGCCGCGGCTGGTCGTCGAGACGCCGTTCGTCGTCTTCGCCCTCCTCGTGCCGTTCATCGCCCACGGCCCCCAGACCGAGGTCCTCGGCCTCGAGGTCAGCGAGCCGGGCCTGCTCGCCGCCTGGGGCCTCCTGGCCAAGGGCACGCTGGGTGTGCTGGCCTCGCTGACGCTGGCCGCGACGACGGAGCCCGACGACCTGCTCCGCGGCCTGCAGCGACTGCGGCTACCCGACCTTCTGGTGCAGATCATGGGGTTCATGATCCGCTACCTCGACGTGGTCACCGCCGAGCTCGGGCGGATGATGGTCGCCATGCGCTCACGCGGCTGCGACCCCCGTTCGCCTCGCCACTGGCCCGCCCTCGCGAAGGCGATGGGCGCCCTCTTCGTCCGCTCCTACGAGCGCGGCGAGCGGGTCCACCTCGCGATGCTGTCGCGCGGCTACACCGGCAGGCTCCCGCGATGAACACCCCACGAAGTCGCTCGCTGCGCTCCCGACTCCGCGGGGGCCCCGAAAAATGACCGCTCCCACGCTCGACGTCCGTGGCCTCGCCTACGCCTACCCCGACGGTCACCAGGCCCTGTACGGCGTCGACCTGCACGTGCACCCGGGGGAACGGGTCGCGCTGCTCGGCCCCAACGGTGCCGGCAAGACGACGCTGGTGCTCCACCTCAACGGGATCCTGACCGCGGGCGCGGGCTCGGTGGCCGTGAGCGGCCTCCCGGTCACCAAGGAGAACCTCCAGGAGGTACGCCGCCGGGTCGGGATCGTCTTCCAGGACCCCGACGACCAGCTGTTCCTCGGCAGCGTGCGGCAGGACGTCGCCTTCGGTCCGGCGAACCTCGGTCTCAAGGGCGCCGGCCTCGAGCGCCGGGTGATGGAGGCCCTCGAGCAGGTCGGCATGGCCGACTACGCCGACCGGCCCCCTCACCACCTCTCCTTCGGCCAGCGCCGCCGGGTGGCCGTGGCGACCGTGCTGGCGATGGAGCCCGAGATCCTCGTGCTCGACGAGCCGTCGTCCAACCTCGACCCGGCGTCGCGCCGCGAGCTCGCCGAGATCCTGCGCTCGCTCGACGTGACGGTGCTGATGGTGACCCACGACCTGCCCTACGCGCTCGAGCTGTGCCCCCGCTCGGTGGTGCTCGCCGACGGCGTGATCGCGGCCGACGGGCCGACGTACGACCTGCTCACCGACGAGGCGCTGATGAGCGCCCACCGGCTCGAGCTGCCGGTCGGGTTCGACCCCGATCGCATTCGTTTCGAGACACCTCGCACCCCCGCCGCTCCGCGGCCGGACATGCCGAGGCCCTCAACCTCCTCGCTGGAACGCTCAACCCGCGCTTCGCCCGGGTCCGGCGGCTCGGATAGCCTGCCCGCGTGAGCAACGAGCTGTCGGCCCTCGAGACCGAGATCGAAGAGACCCGCGAGCGCCTCGCCGGGACGATCGACCAGCTCCTCTACCGCGCGCACCCGAAGACGATCGTGTCGCGGGAGATCACCGCCATCAAGGGCCACTACGTCGACCTGGAGACCGGTGAGCCGCGCACCGACAACATCCTCAGGACCGTCGGCGTCGTGATCGGCACCATCGCGCTGATCGTCGTGGTCCGCAAGGTCGCGAGCTGACGGGACCGTTCCCTTGACCGACGGGCCCACGGACGGCGCCAGGGACGGCGCGCCCATCAAGATGCTCCACGACCGGATCCTGGTCGAGGTCGACGCGGACGCCGGCGAACGCCGCTCCAGCGGCGGCATCGTCATCCCCGCCACCGCTGCGATGGGTGCGCGGCGGCTGTCGTGGTCGCGCGTCATCGCGGTCGGCCCCCACGCCCGGTCGGTCGAGAAGGGCGACCGGGTGCTCTTCGACCCCGCCGACAAGGCCGAGGTCGAGGTGTCGGGCGAGCTCTACGTCGTGATGCGCGAGCGCGACGTCCACGCCGTGGCCGCCCACCGGCTCGGCGACGACGCCACCGGCCTCTACCTCTGACGACACGGGCACCGGTGCGTCGCTCGGGGCAGTACGTCGTCCCCCGGGGGCTGAACGCCGAAATTCCCGGGCCGTCCGGTCAACCCTTGACGGGGACCGTCGTCTTTGCCCATGTGGAGGTCATGAGGAACGCCCACCAGTCGGGACCTGGTCCCGAACGGGGGATCCACCCTCTCCCGGATGACCGGGACAGGGCGGTGGCCGACCTGTTCGTCGTCCACCACCGTCGGCTGGTGGGGCTGGCCTCGCTGCTGGTCGACGACCGGCGTACCGCCGAGGACGTGGTGCAGGAGGCCTTCGCCGGCCTCTACCGGCGCTGGTCGCACCTGCGCGACCCCCAGGCCGCGGTGGCCTTCCTCGACCGGGCCGTGGTCAACGGGGGACGAGACTCGCTGCGCCGCCGGCGTACGGCGGGCGCGGCCGTGCTGCGGCTGGTGCCGCGCCCCGAGGAGCTGGACTCGGCCGAGCACACGGCCGTTGCCCACCACGAGGCCGACCGGCTCTGGGCCGCGGTCACGGCGCTGCCGACCCGGCAGCGTCAGGTGCTGGTCCTGCGCTACTACCTGGACCAGTCCGAGCTCGAGATCGCGGACACGCTCGGGATCTCCGCGGGATCGGTCAAGAAGCACGCGAGCCGCGGGATCGCCGCGCTCGCCCGAGAGTGGGAGGGCCGGTCGTGAGCACGCAGCACGTCGAGCGTGATCTGGTCGCGCTCCTCCACCGCCACGCGGAGGACGCCATGAACGAAACCGACACCCAGACCGAGCTCCAGGCTTTCCGGGACACCGTCGAGGGCCGCGACAATCCGCCGAGAACCCGCCGGCGCGTCGTGATCGCGGCGGCCGCGGCCCTCGCCGCCGCTGCGGCCGTGGTGATCGCGGTGTGGGCTCCCGACCCCGCCGAGAGCCCCGAGCCGGCTCCGCCCGTCCCGGGCCAGGACCGGGCCGCCGACCGGGAGACCGCCGAGGCGTTCGCGGTGGCGTACGCCGACCTCGACGCCGACCGGATGGCCGACCTCATGGCCGACGGGGTGCAGCCGTGGGACACGTGGCAAGCGACGCTGCGGCGCGACGTGGCCTGGGACGTCGAGCGCCAGATGCAGCCGTGCCGGCGCACCGCCGAGGCCACCGAGGGCATCGTCTTCACCTGCCCCTACACGATGCACCTCAGGGGCTCGGAGGAGGTCGGACGAGGGCCCTTCGGGGACAACACCCTCGAGGTGGTGGTGCAGGACGGTGAGGTCACCCTCGCCGACTACACCCAGCTCGTGGACTTCAACGGAATCACGGCGCACCTCGCGAAGGTGGACCGCTGGGTCGCGGAGAACCACCCCGAGGACTTCGCGTTCCTGCGCATGGAGCGGGTGGACCGGAAGGCCGTGGACCCGGGGTTCAGCGAGGCCGAGTGGTCGCGGTGGACGCGGCTGTCGCAGCGCTACACCGACGAGTACGTCGCCGACGTGGGATCCGGCTCCTAGCAGCGAAGGCCCGGTGGACGCCTGGTCGGGGAGCCGCCTGGCCCGGTGAGCACCGCCCGCCGACTTCTCCACAGGTGGCCGTCGGACCGCCCGGGACCGGCATCCCACAACTGGTGGTGGCGCAACAGGCCTCACACGCGCCACACTGACTCCAGTCAACAACAGAGGGAGGCCATGGACACCCTGTTCATCGCCGGCGCCTGGCGGCCGGCACGGGACTCGGGAACCAGAACCATCCACTGCCCCGCTGACGGGAGCGAGGTCGTCACCGTCGCGGAGGCGACCGCCGACGACGCGCGCGACGCGGTCGCGGCGGCTCGCGCGGCCTTCGACCGCGGCCCCTGGCCGAGCACGCCCGCTCCCGAGCGGGCGGCGCTGCTGCGCCGCGTGGCCGACCGACTGGTCGCGGAGCGGGACGAGGTGGCCCGACTCGAGTCGCTCGACACCGGCAAGCGGTTCGTGGAGTCGCAGATCGACGTCGACGACATCGAGAGCGTCTTCCGGCACTTCGCCGACGTCGCGGCGGCCGACGCCGGCCGGGTGGTCGACACGGGCATGCCCGACGTCTCCAGCCGCGTGGTGCACGAGCCGGTCGGGGTCTGCTCGCTGATCACGCCGTGGAACTACCCGCTGCTGCAGACGTCGTGGAAGGTCGCGCCCTGCCTGGCCGCCGGCAACACCTTCGTGCTCAAGCCGAGCGAGCTGACGCCGTCCACGGCGATCTGGCTGATGCGGGCCCTGGCCGAGGAGGGCCTGCCCGACGGCGTCGCCAACCTGGTGCTCGGAGCCGGCGCCACCGCCGGCGCGCCGCTGGTCGACGACGCGGGAGTCGACCTGGTGTCGTTCACCGGTGGCCTCCAGACCGGGCGGGCGATCATGGCGACGGCGGCGGCCACCGTGAAGCGGGTGGCCCTCGAGCTCGGCGGCAAGAACCCCAACGTGGTCTTCGCCGACGCCGACCTGCCTGCCGCCATCGACAACGCGCTCACCGCGGTGTTCCTCGACTCCGGGCAGGTCTGCTCGGCCGGCGCCCGCCTGATCGTCGAGGCGAGCGTCCACGACCAGGTCGTCGACACGCTCGTCGAGCGAGCGCGCGACATCCGGCTGGGGGGACCGTTCGACGACGAGGCCGAGACCGGGCCGCTGATCAGCGAGGCCCACCGCAGCAAGGTCGAGCGGTACGTCGCCGACGCCCTCGAGGACGGCGCCGAGCTGCGCTGCGGCGGCGCCCGCCCCGAGGGGGCGGCGTACGACGCCGGCTTCTACTACCTGCCGACGATCCTCGACCACTGCGCGACCGACATGCGGTGCGTCCAGGAGGAGTCGTTCGGCCCGGTGCTCACGGTGGAGACCTTCGAGGGCGCCGACCGCGATGCGGCCGAGGACGCCGCCATCAGCCTGGCCAACGACACCATCTACGGCCTCGCCGGGGCGGTGTGGAGCGAGAACGCCGGTCGCGCCGAGCGGGTCGCGAGCCGGCTGCGCCACGGCACGATCTGGATCAACGACTACCACCCGTACGTCGCCGGTGCCGAGTGGGGCGGCTTCAAGCAGTCCGGCATCGGCCGCGAGCTGGGGCTGACCGGGCTGGAGGAGTACCGCGAGCCCAAGCACGTCTGGCACAACACCCGGCCGGCGCCCGCCGGCTGGTTCGCCGACCGCCGTCGCGACTCCGCAGGAGGGACGGACCAGTGACCACCAAGAGCTACGACTACGTGATCGTCGGAGGCGGGTCGGCGGGGTCCGCCCTCGGTAACCGGCTCTCGGCCGACCCGGGCACGAGCGTGCTGGTGCTCGAGGCGGGACGTAACGACAACATCCTCGACCCGTTCATCCACATGCCGGCCGCGTTGCCGTATCCCATCGGCAACCGGCTCTACGACTGGAAGTACGAGAGCGAGCCGGAGCCCCACATGGGCGGCCGCAAGGTCTACCACGCCCGGGGCAAGGTGCTCGGTGGGTCCAGCTCGATCAACGGCATGATCTTCCAGCGGGGCAACCCGATGGACCTCGAGCGGTGGGCCGCCGAGCCCGGCATGGAGGCGTGGGACTACGCCCACTGCCTGCCCTACTTCAAGCGCATGGAGACCTGCCTGGCCTCGGTCGACGCCTGGCGCGGTGGGTCCGGTCCCCTGGTGCTGGAGCGCGGGCCGGCCACCTCGCCGCTGTTCGGCGCCTTCTTCGAGTCGGTCCAGCAGGCCGGCTACCCGCTGACCGACGACGTCAACGGCTACCGGCAGGAGGGCTTCGCGAAGTTCGACCGCAACGTGCACCGCGGCCGGAGGCTCTCGGCGGCCCGGGCCTACCTGCACCCGGTGATGCATCGCAAGAACCTGGACGTCGAGACCCTCGCGATGGTGACCGGCCTGCGGATGGAGGGCGACCGCTGCACCGGCGTCGACTACACCCGCGCCGGCCGGGTGCACCGTTCGGTGACGGCAGGCGAGGTCGTCCTGTGCGGCGGCGCGTTCAACAGCCCTCAGCTGCTCCAGCTCGCCGGGATCGGCGATCCCGAGCACCTCCGGGCGGCCGGAGTGACGACGAGGGTGGAGCTGCCCGGGGTCGGCGCGAACCTGCAGGATCACCTCGAGGTCTACCTCCAGCACGCCGCCACCCAGCCGGTCTCGATCGCGCCCTGGCTCGCCCACCACCACAAGCCACGGATCGGCGCCGAGTGGCTGTTCGCCCGCAAGGGCGTCGGCGCGTCCAACCACTTCGAGGCGGGCGGCTTCATCCGGAGCAACGACCAGGTGGAGTGGCCGAACGTGATGTTCCACTTCCTGCCGATCGCGATCCGCTACGACGGCAGCAAGCCGGCCGAGACCGACTACGGCATCCACGGCTACCAGGTGCACATCGGCCCGATGTACGCCGACACCCGCGGCTGGGTCCGGATCCGGTCGACCGACCCGCTGGAGCACCCGGCGATCCAGTTCAACTACCTCTCGACCGAGACCGACCGCCGCGAGTGGATCGAGATCGTCCGGGCCGCCCGCAACATCCTGGAGCAGCCGGGCTTCGCGGCGTTCAGCGGCGGCGAGATCTCGCCCGGCCCCTCCGTCGAGACCGACGACGAGATCCTCGACTGGGTCGCGCGCGACGCCGAGACCGCGCTCCACCCGTCGTGCACCGCCAAGATGGGCACCGACGACGCCGCGGTCACCGACCCGGCGACGATGAAGGTGCACGGCACCCGCGGACTGCGCGTCGTGGACGCGTCGGTCTTCCCGTTCGTCACCAACGGCAACATCTACGCGCCGGTGATGATGGTCGCCGAGAAGGCGGCCGACCTGATTGCCGGCAACACGCCGTTGCCGGCCCTCGACGTCCCCTGGTACCGCCACGGTCGCGGCGATCCGCCGTACCCGCCGGGTGACCCGCGCAACGACGCGTGGGACACCAGTCACGACCTGCCGAGCGCCGCCGGCGCCCGTTCCGCCCACGCGACAGGAGACACCGCATGAGTACCGACACCCTTCCGTCGGCCCCCGAGGCCAAGAGCGCCTTGCGGGGCTCGCCGTCCGTCAAGTGGCCGGTGTTCGGCGCCTCGATCGTCGGGGTCGTCGCGGTGGCGATCTGGGCGATCGTGCAGCCCACGGCCGCGTACGAGCGCATCTACTCCTGGACGGTCTGGGTCGGCGGCGCGTTCGGCTGGTTCTACATCGCGCTCGGCACCGCGATCCTGGTGTTCGTCCTGTTCCTGGGCATCTCCCGGTTCGGTCACCTGCGGCTCGGGCCGGCCCACTCCCGTCCGGAGTTCTCGACGTTCTCGTGGGCCGCGATGCTGTTCGCGGCCGGCATCGGCACCGACGTGATGTTCTTCTCCGTCGTCGAGCCCGTCACCCAGTACGTCGCACCGCCGGTCGGCAACGGGGAGACCGTCACCGCGGCCCGGGAGGCCACGGTCTGGACGATCTTCCACTACGGGATCACAGGCTGGGCGATGTACGCGCTGATGGGCATGGCGCTCGGGTTCTTCGCCTACCGGCTCAACCTGCCGCTGGCCGTCCGCTCGGCGCTGTACCCGATCTTCGGCAAGCGGATCCAGGGCCCGCTCGGGCACGTGGTCGACACCGCCGCCGTGCTCGGGACGATCTTCGGGGTCGCGACCAGCCTCGGCATCGGCGTGGTGTTCCTCAACTTCGGCCTCAACTGGCTCTTCGGGATCCCGATCGGGCTGGCCGCCCAGATCGGCCTGGCTGCGCTGGCGGTCACGATCGCAGCGATCTCGGCGACCACGGGCGTCGACAAGGGCATCCGGTTCCTGTCGCAGCTCAACGTGATCCTCGCGCTCTCGCTGGCCGGCTGGATCCTGATCACCGGCAAGACCGAGATGCTCCTCGAGGGCGTGGTGATGAACGTCGGCGACTTCATCGCCTCCTTCCCGGGCCTGACCATGGACACGATGGCCTTCGACCAGGCCAACGAGTGGATGAACCTCTGGACCCTGTTCTTCTGGGCCTGGTGGGTGGCCTGGGCGTCGTTCGTCGGCATGTTCCTGGCCCGCATCTCCCGGGGCCGTACGGTCCGCCAGTTCGTGCTCGGCACCATGGTGATCCCCTTCGCCTACATCGTGATGTGGGTGTCGATCTTCGGGAACGCCGCTCTCGACCGGGTGCGCGGCGGCGACGCGGACTTCGCCGAGGCGGCCCAGAACTACGACGGACGCGGCTTCTTCATGCTGGTCGAGCAGTACCCGGCCGCCGGCGTGGTGATCGCGGTCGCCACCTTCGTGGGCCTGCTCTTCTACGTCACCTCCGCCGACTCGGGCGCGCTGGTCATGGCCAACCTCTGCTCCAACCTGCGGCACGTGCAGGAGGACGGCGCGGCCTGGCAGCGGATCGTGTGGGCGGCCGTGACCGGCCTGCTGACCATCTCCGTGCTGGCGGTGGGCGGCATCTACGCCCTGCAGTACGCGACGGTGATCATGGGCCTGCCCTTCGCGATCGTGATGATCCTGGTGATGTGGGGGCTCTACACGGCGATGCGGCGGGAGCTGATGCGGGTGGAGGCGGTCGCCATCCACCACCGGCCGCCCGCCACCGACACCGACCACGAGCCGTGGACCGCACGCATCGCCCGGGTGACCAACTTCGTGGACGCCGAGGACGCAGAGCGGCACCTCGACGAGGTCGTCGCCCCCGCGCTCGCCAAGGTCGCGGAGGAGCTGCAGGCGCGCGGCGTCGACGCGACCACGGAGCGCGGGGTCGCCGAGGCGTCCGACGACGACCCGCACGGCGGCACCTACGTCGAGCTGCTCGCCGCCGATCCCGAGCACCCGTTCCAGTACCGGGTGCAGGAGCGGCTGTCGCCGGTGCCGACGTACGGCGGCCGGATGATCGGCGACCGCGACCTCTACGCGCGGCTCGACGTGCACCTGGTCGACGGGGCGCAGGGCTACGACGTGATGGGGTACCGCGAGTCGCAGATCATCCACGACTGCGTGGACCAGTACGAGCACCACCTGGAGTTCCTGCGGCTCCACCAGGCCGATCGCTCGGACACGTAGGGCCGGGCAACAAGAAGCCCCGCAGGCGTCTCGGGTCACCTGCGGGGCTTCTAGGACCCCGCAGGCGTCTCGGGTCACCTGCGGGGTCGACACCAACTATGCACGATGGGTTCGACCGATCAAAGCCGTCCGGTTGAAATGTTGATGTGACGTTACCCATTCGTGGAGTTGGATCCATTCGAAAAGGTCTGACCCCAACGGATTCAGCGGTGATCACGGGCTTACGAGGAGGAGATCCACACCGATTCGTTACCGGGACTTCGGATACGGAAGCCTAGGATCCGAGGATGAAGGTCGAGGTGGGAGGCCTCTCGATCGCCTACGAACGGGCCGGGCACGGGCCGCCGGTGCTGCTGGCCCACGGTTTCGTCGGCGAAAGTGCGTCGACGTGGCGCCGTCAGGTCGACGCGCTGTCCGACGAGTTCACCGTGGTGGCCTGGGACGCCCCGGGTGCCGGCGGGTCCGACGACCCGCCCGACGGCTTCGGCATGGACGACTACGCGGACTGTCTCGCCGGGTTCGTCCGTGCCCTCGGGGTGGAACCGGCCCACCTGGTCGGCCTCTCCTTCGGGGGCGCGTTGGTGTTGGCGACCTTCCGCCGCCACCCCGGACTCGTGTCGTCCCTGGCCCTCGTGAGCGGCTACGCGGGCTGGGTCGGGTCCCTGGGCCGGGAGGACGCCCAGCGGCGACTCGAGCTGTCCCTGCGGGCCTCCGAGCTGCCCGGTGACGGCTTCGTCGCGGCGATGGCTCCCTCGATGTTCTCGCCGGCGGCACCCGCGGAGGTCGTCGAGCCCTTCCTCGCGAGCGTCCGGGAGTTCCGGCCGGCGGGATTCCGCGCCATGGCGCGCGCCAGCTTCGAGGACCAGAGCGACGTGCTCCCCGCGGTCGACGTCCCGGTGCTCCTGCTGTACGCCGACCACGACGTCCGCGCCCCGGTCTCCGTCGGACAGGCGATGCACGCGGCGCTGCCCGACTCCCGGCTCGTCGTCCTGCCCGGGCCGGGACACGTCAGCAGCGTGGAGGCGCCCGACGCCGTCACCGCAGAGCTGCGCCGCTTCCTGCACGGCCGGGGCAGCGGTAGACCTCCTGGGTGAGGGGCTCGTCAGGGCTCGACCAGACCTGCTCGGATCGCGTAACGGGTGACCTGGACCCGGTCGTTCATGTTGAGCTTCTCGAGCAGGTTCGTCCGGTGCCGGTCCACCGTCTTGGGGCTGATGCACAGGATCTCGGCGATGCGCTGGGTGTTGTGCCCTTCGGCGATCAGCTTCACGACCTCGGTCTCGCGGGGGGTGAGGGGTCCGGCACCTGGGTCACGGCCGTCGTCGACCAGCGACAGGTACCGGCGCATGAGGGCGCTGAGCGCGTTGGGGTAGATGAACGGTTCGCCGCCCAGGGCCGCTCGGCAGGCTTCGATGATGTCCTGGTCGACCTGGCGCTTCAGCACGTAGCCCGCGGCCCCCGCGGCGATCGCCTCGAAGAAGTACTGGTCCCGGTCGTACATGGACAGGATCAGGATGGGCAGGTCACGCCTGCGCCGGATCTCGCGCGTCGCCTGCAGGCCTGTCAGGCCCGGCATGGCGATGTCGAGGATGGCGAGGTCGAGCTCCTCGCTGATGCCCAGCTGCAGGGCCTTCCGTCCGTCCGCGGCCTCGGCCACGACCTGGAGGTCCGACTCCCGGTCGATGAGTGCCTTGAGCCCGGCCCGGACGACGGCGTGGTCGTCGGCGACCATCACCCGCGCCACGCCGTGGTCACTCATGGCGCAGCGACCGCGGTGATGTCCCTGACGTCGAGCCTGACGGTGGTGCCTTGTGCTCGGGGACGCGCCCCTGCCGGGGCGGAGCCGACGTGCAGGCGTCCCCCGACCAGCAGCGCTCGCTCACGCATCCCGCGGATCCCGGGCCCCTCCGACGTCGGGACGGAGAAGCCGGTGCCATCGTCGGTCACTCGTAGGGTCAGCCCGTCGGCTCGCACCTCGAGGCCCAGCTCGATGCGGGATGCATGCGCGTGGCGAACCGCGTTGGTCAGTGCCTCCTGTGCGATCCGGTAGACCACCAGCTCCAGCTCTGGGGTCAGGGCCGTCAGCTCCTCCGGGAGAGACGTCGCGATCCGGACCGCTGGCTCATCCAGCGACTCAGCGAGCGCCTCCACCGCGCTCAGCAGCCCGAGGTCGTCGAGAAGGGCGGGGCGCAGCTGCCACGCGAGGGCACCGATCTCGTCCAGCGTGGCCCGTTGCTGCTCCTGGATGCAGCCGACCTCCGACGAGAAGGGTTCCGGAAGGTCGTCGGCGAGGCGCTGCAGCTGCAACAGGGTCCCGGTCAGGCGCTGACCGATCTCGTCGTGCAGCTCGCGCCCGATCCGTCGACGCTCGCCCTCGATGGCGCTCAACGTTCGACGTGCGCTCGTACGTCGTTCTGTCTCCAGGCGTTCCAGCATCACGTTGAAGCCGGCAATGAGCGACTTGGCCTCGGGTCCGCCGGTCTCCGGCAGGAGCTCTTCGGGCCTCAGCACGTCGATCGTCTGCATCCGGCGGACGACGGCACGGAGGCCACGGAAGTTGAGGCGGAGCAGCACCGCGTTTCCGACCGCGATGACGACCGCGCCCACCGCCAGGACCAGCACCTGCTCGGCCGCGATCGGGAACGAGACCGTCAAGGGCGTGACGACGAGGGTCAGCACGGCCAGCAACAGGACGGTGCTGTTGACGAGCACGACGCGCGCGTACAGGGACAGGTTCCACCACGCCGGGCGCACCCAGTCCGATCTCTGGTGTTCCACCCCCACCACCGGGGGCGTCAACGGAGCGGCCATGGTCCACCCTCGCTCACCCGCGGGGGGCACGCAATGAAGTCCGCACCCCATGCGGCACACGCCCGAAGTTGGGGTGGCGCCCCGATGGGCAAGGCGGGCGGCGGTCTCCGAGACTCGGGCGTGCACCGATCACCACCACGCCTCATCGGAAGAACCACATGACCAGCTCTCACGCCACGCACACCGCACCGAGTCCCACCGACCAGCGCAGGAAACCGGCCGGCTCTCAGCCCCTGCAGCGAGCCGGCGGCTGGGCGGCGCTCGTCGAGGCGGCCACCTACCTGGTCGGCTTCGGCGTAGCGGCCGCCTACCTGGCACCCGCCGGCTTCGAGGACGCCCAGGACTCTCCTGCCGAGTCGCTGACCTTCCTGCTCGACCACCAGGTCGTCCTCTACGCGTGGTACCTCGTGCTGTACGTCGTCGCGGGTGCGGCGCTCGTCGTGCTCGTCCTGGGCATCCACGACCGCCTCGAACGACCCAGCCCTGCCGTCGCCCGGACCACCACGGCGTTCGGCCTGATCTGGGCCGGGCTGCTGCTGGCCAGTGGGATGATCGCCCTGGTCGGCCAGCGGGCTGCCGTCGAGCTCGCGGCCAGCGACCGTGCCGAGGCTGTCTCGACCTGGTCGGCGGTGAGCGTGGTCCAGGAGGCCCTCGGTGGTGGCATCGAGGTGGTCGGGGCGCTGTGGGTCCTGCTGGCCAGCGCCGCGGCCCTGCGCACGTCGACCGTGCCGCGTGGGCTCGGGGTGCTCGGGCTCGTGGTCGGCGCCGCGGGCGCGATGACCCTGGTCCCGCAGGCGGGTGGCGCCGCAGTGCTGTTCGGGCTCGGCTTCATCGCGTGGTTCGTCTGGGCCGGCGTCGTTCTGCTCCGCTCGGGCACGGACGTCCGGACCGAGCGATGAAGGCGAACCACGGGTCGCGGCACGCGGGGGAGTCCCACACTGCTCGCACGGTGTGCATCGTCGGCGCGTCGGGGAAGCTGGGTCGTCACCTGGTCCGTCACTGCCTCGACCGCGGAGACCGGGTCGTCGGGGTCTGCCGGGAGCAGAGCGTCGGGAAGCTCGCCGACGTCGCAGACCGGATCACCCTCGTTCCGGGCAGGACCGACGACCGCGAGGTGGTGGCCAGGGCCGTGGCCGACTGCGACGCGGTGCTCACCGTGCTGGCGCCGTGGGGGATGCAGCACTACGCCTCGGGCACGGCGCAGGCGGTGCTCGATCTCGCCGATCCGGACGCGCGGCTCGTCTTCTCGTGCGGCTGGCACATCACGCGGGACGGCAAGGACGTCTACCCCTGGAAGCTGCGAGCGTTCGTCGCGATCTTCGGCAGGCTGGCCAGGTTGGCCCGCATGGTCGACCTGGACGACCAGGTGGAGGCGTGCCGCAGGATCTTCGCGAGCGACCGGCGGTGGACGGTCGTGCGGTGCAGCGACGTCGAGGAGGGTGAGAGCCAGGGGCTGCCGATCTGGCGCCGGCACGTCGGCGACCCCGCCCTGGTCAGCAACCTGACCCGACGCGTGGACTTCGCGCTGTTCATGGTCGAGGCCGTCGACGACGAGCAGCTGGTGCAGGAGGCCCCGGCGATCGTCGGTCGGCTCAGTCCCTCGGCCCTGGCGTACGCCGGAGAGGAGCATGTCTCATGACGGCAACCACCGTCCCGACCCGGTCAGCTGGCCGTCCTGACCGAGCGAGTGAGGCGTCCCCCGAGCGCCTCGCACGGCTGACGGGAGCCCTTTACGTCCTGCTGGTGGTGCTCGGCATGCTCGGGCCACTGACGCTGGAGTCGATGCTGGTCCCGGGCGACGCCGCCGCGACCGCCGACAACATCACTGCGGCGGACGCCCGCTTCGAGCTGAGCCTGGTCGCCTGGGTGGTGATCGTGGCGGTCGACGTCGCCATCTCCGTGACCCTCTACCTGATCCTGGCGCCGGTCAGCCGGGCGCAGTCACTGGTCGCGGCGGCGTTCCGCCTGGTGTACTCCGCGGCCCTGGCAGCCCTGCTGGCGCTGCTCTTCGTGGCGGGGCTTCTCCTCTCCGAGGGCACCGGCCGCGACACCGAAGCACTGCTCGCCCTGGAGACCTTCAGTGCCGGGTTCCTCGCCGCGTTGGTCTTCTTCGGCCTGCACCTGGTGCTCCTCGGTTCGTTGTTCTACCGGTCCCGCTACATCCCACGCGTCCTCGGCGTGCTGCTGGTCGCCGCAGGCATCGGCTACGTGATCGACAGCCTCGCCAGTCTGGTCGTCGAGGGCTACGGCGGCGTCCTCGCCGTCGTGCTGCTGACACCTGCGGTGCTGGGCGAGGTCGGCCTGACCCTCTGGCTCCTCGTCAAGGGTGTCGCGGTGCCCGGTCCCTCCGAGGACCGCGACTCCGCGCCGCGCGGCGCTCATGGGGCCGGTGCCGCCGGGGGCTGACACCGCTTCCCGGTCCTCGGGGACCTCGGGACCGTCGTCGCGCTGATGTGCGCCGGCCATCCGTCCCAACCTGCCCGAACCGTCACCGAGGAGGAACCATGACCGCCACCACGGCACCCACACCCGGTGCCGCCATACCGCTGCCTGAGGATCGGCCACGACTGCGCCGGCTGACCAGAGTCGCCGGCAGCCTCTACCTCGTCATCTTCGTCGTCTACCCGCTGTCGACGTTCGCGCGGTCGAGCCTGGTCGTCCCCGGAGACGCGGCCGCCACCGCCGACAACATCCGGGTCCAGGAGACCCTCTTCCGTTGGGGCATCGCCGGCGAGGCCACCATCGTGCTCGTCGAGATCGTGCTCGCCGCCGTCCTGTACGCATTGCTCCGGCCGGTCAGCCGGCCGGTGTCGTTGGCCGCGGCGCTGGCACGGGTGGCCGAAGCGGTCGTGATGGCGGCCGGCTGCCTGGTGACCAGCGTCTTCACGCTGACCGTGGTCGCCGATCCGGGCTTCCTCGCGGCGTTCGACGCCGACCAGCGCGACGCGCTCGCCCTCCTCTTCCAGGAGGCGAACGACGACATCGTCCTGGTCTGGGGCTTCTTCTTCGCGTTGTCGCTCGTGCTCACCGGGTGGCTCGTCGCTCGATCGGGCTTCCTTCCCCGGCTGCCCGGGATCCTGCTCGCACTGGCCGGGATCGGCTACTTCGTGCAGAGCTTCGGAACGTTCCTTGCGCCCGGCCTCACGGACACGTGGGCGCTGGTCGTCCTCGTGCTGGCGATCCCCGGCGAGCTGGTGTTCGCGCTCTGGCTGCTCATCAAGGGCGTCGACGCCGACGCGTGGTCCACCGCGGCGAGCCGCGCGGAGCACCGCAAGGTCTGAGCATGAGGATCGCTCGCTCAGCGCTTTGTCTCGGGCTCTTGGTCGGCGTCGTCGTCGTGGGGCTCCTCGCCCAGGCCGGTGCCTACCTGGTCGACTTCACCACGCGATCCGGAGCGGCCGGTCCGACGTCCGCCGGGCTCAGTCATGCCGCTCCCGGCGAGCTCCCTGTCGGCGTCGCTCGGATCGGGCTCGACGAGGCCCCGCTCGCCATGACCGTGTGGTACCCGGCGTCGTCGTCAGCTTCTCAGGAGCCCGCGATGACCTACTCCTACGCGCTGACGGTGCTGGGCCCGGGCACGTCGACGGCGCTGGCCACCTACCCCGGGGTCGCGCGGCTGGGCGCCGTCCCTGATCCGAGCGGCGGTCCCTACCCCCTGGTGGTGCTGTCCGCAGGGTTCGCGATCACGTCCGACAGCTACGCGTGGCTGGCCGAGCACCTCGCCTCTCACGGACTGGTGGTGGTCGCGCCGCGGCACGACGAGACTCTCGACCCCCGCGGCCTGTGGCGAGCGGCCATGGACCGCGTCGACGTCGTCGGCGAGACCCGGGCGTACGCCGAGTCAGCGGCGCGTCCGGGCGGCCACCTCGCCGGCCTCGTGGATCCCGGGACGATCGCCGTCCTGGGTCACTCCTACGGCGGCTACACGGCGCTCGCGGCGGGTGGTGCCCGCCCGGATGCGGCAGCCTTCACGGCCGGGTGTGCCGCTGCCCGCGAGGACGACGACCCGATCGTCTTCCTCTGCGACGCTCTGGAGCCGCGGTTCGACGAGATCGTCGACAGCAGCAGCTGGAGCCCTGCCCCCGACACGGAGCCGGTCGACGCGGTGGTGTCGCTCGCGGGCGATGCCGCCATGTTCGGTGAGCCCGGGCTCGCCTCCCTGACCGCGCCCCTGCTGGTCATCGGCGGAACCGCCGATGCGGACTCGCCGTACCGCTGGAGCACGCGGCTCGCCTACGAGGGAGCCGCGAGCAGCCGCAAGGTGGAGGTCGCACTGGAGGGGGCCGAGCACTTCGTCTTCTCCGGTCGGTGTGACCGCGTCCGTCGGATCGCCGCCCTCCTCCCGACGGGGTTCTGCACCGACCCGGAGTGGGACCGGCGACAGGCGCAGGCCGTGATCAAGCACTACGTCACCGCCTTCCTGCTCGCCGAGCTCACCGGCGCAGGGCAGGCCGAGGCTGTGCTGTCGTCGGGCAGCCCCGACCCACGGGTGAGTCGGCGGGCCACCGGCTACGGCTCCAAGTAGAGGCAAGAACCCGGGCACTCCGACAAGGAGGACCCGGGCTCTGACACGGTGTTGGTACGCCATCAGGGACTCGAACCCCGAACCCGCTGATTAAGAGTCAGCTGCTCTGCCAATTGAGCTAATGGCGCGCGCTGTGAAGCGACGACGACTTTACCAGCGGGCCGACGGGCCGAGAAATCGAGAGCGCACCCGTCAGCGGCCGGCGAGCACGGCCTGTGCGGCGTTGTGGCCGCCGATGCCGGACACCCCGCCTCCGCGGCGGGCACCCGAGCCGCAGACCAGCACCGAGTCGACGTCGGTCTGCACGCCCCACTGCTGGGCGGGGGTGTCGAGCCGTGCCCGGTTCGGCGCCCAGGGCCAGTCGAGGTCGCCGTGGTGGAGGTGGCCGCCGGGCATCGCGAGCTCCGCCTCGACGTCCTGGGGCACCATCGCCTCGATGCACGGCCGGCCGGAGCCGTCGGTGGCCAGGCACTTCTCGATCGGCTCGACCAGGTGCTCGTTGATCGCGGCCAGCGCCCGCTCGACGGCGAGCGCCTTGATCGCGTCACGGTCATCGCCCTCGAACAGCGCCGCCGGGGTGTGCACGCCGAGGTAGCTCAAGGTGTGCATGCCCTCCGGCGCGTCGCCGAGGACCGTGCGGTCGGTGAGGGTGTGGCACTGGACCGCCCCCGGGACCAGCGTCGGGACACGGCCGGACGCCGCCTCGGCGTACGCCGCCTCGAGTCGGGAGTAGTCCGCGGCCACATGGAACGTGCCGGCGAAGGCGACCTCGGGGTCGAGGCCGGACCTCAGCTGCGGGAGCCGGTCGAGCAGCAGGTTGATCGTGAGCTGCGACCCCTGGGGCTTGCTCTCGGGGTCCTCGCCCTGACCGGTCAGGATGCGGAGCACCCAGGGCGCGACGTCGGCCAGGACGTGCCGCGCGGTGACGCCGTGGGTGGAGTGCCCGTCGTGCCAGGTCACCTCGGCGCCGCCGTCGACGCCGTGGATCCGGGACACCCCGGCAGACGTGACCAGCTCGGCCCCGGCCCCCGCGGCGGTCCGCGCGAGGGCGTCGGTGAGGGCGCCCATGCCGCCGACCGGGACCCGCCACTCCCCGGTCCCGTTGCCCATCAGGCGGTAGAGGAAGGCACGGTTCTGCACCAGCGACGGGTCGTGCGTCGAGGCGAAGCTGCCGACGGCGGCGTCCGCGGCCGCCAGGCCGCGCACGGTGTCGTCGGCGAACCGGCGCTCGATGACCTCGCCGATCGGCGTCGTCACCAGGTCGTTCCAGACCGCGGGGTCGACCTGCTCGCGGACGGTGCGCTCGGTCGGCAACGGCTCGAGCAGCGTGGGCGCCACGACCCCGGCCAGGTCGCCGACGCCGGCGTGGAAGGCCTGCCACGCGGCGTACTCGTCGTCGGTGCCGGTCAGGGAGCGGAACGAGTCGGCGGTCGCCGGGCCTTCGGGCCGCTCCACCAGCAGCCCGCCGTGGGACCCGTCGCGCACCGTCGGGGCGTACGCCGACGCCGCGCGCGACCGCAGCTCGAGGTCGAGGTCGAGATCGCCCATCAGCTGCTCGGGCAGCAGCGACACCAGACCGGCGTAGCGGGACAGCCGCGCCGGCTGCCCCGGGAACGGGACCGCGGAGACCGTCGCCCCGCCGACGTGCGCGAGCCGTTCCAGGACCAGGACCGACAGGCCCGCGCGAGCGAGGTACGACGCGGCCACCAGCCCGTTGTGCCCGGCGCCCACCACGACGACGTCGTACGTGTTGCGCTCGCTGGTCACCGCCCCAACCTAGGGCACCTCGAACGTCGAGGACGACAACAGGGCCCCGGCACGGAGCCGGGGCCCTGCAGATGTCTGGGGTGAGCGACGGGGCTTGAACCCGCGACCCTCGCGACCACAACGCGATGCTCTACCAGCTGAGCTACGCCCACCATGGAGGAACCCCGGACAGCGCCGGGGGCCGGGACGAGTGTAGCCCTAGGGGGCCGTCGGCTCCTCATCGGGAGACGCGTCCTCACCGAGCCCGGTGAGCGACCCGCCGTGCCGGGCCGCGATCTCGCGGGCGGCGTCGGAGTCGGGGCCCGGCGGCGGCACGAACACCGCCTCGCGGTAGTAGCGCAGCTCCTCGATGCTCTCCTGGATGTCGGCGAGCGCGCGGTGGTTGCCGCGCTTGGGCGGCGACTGGAAGTAGGCCCGTGGGTACCAGCGCCGCGAGAGCTCCTTGATCGAGCTGACGTCGACGATCCGGTAGTGGAGGAACGTCTCCAGGGCCGGCATGTCGCGGGCGAGGAACGACCGGTCGGTGGCGACCGTGTTGCCGGCGAGCGGCGGTCGGCTGCCCTCCTCGCAGTGCTCGCGCACGTAGACGAGCACCTGCTCCTCGGCCTCGGCCAGCGTGATGCCCGAGGCGAGGTGGTCGAGCAGCCCGGACTTCTGGTGCATCTCGCGGACGAAGTCGCCCATCTGGTCCAGCGCCTCGGCCGGCGGCTTGACGACCAGGTCGACCCCCTCGCCGAGCACGTTGAGGTCGAAGTCGGTCACCAGTGCGGCCACCTCGATGAGGGCGTCGGACACCAGGTCGAGCCCGGTCATCTCGCAGTCGATCCAGACGAGTCGGTCGTTCACGAGGGGTCACCCTACGCTGGTCCCCGATGCCCTCAGGATCCGTTCAGAACCCATGCGTACGGTCGCGCCCGTGAAGGACTGGATCGGGCTGGTGGCGCGCCTGGTGACCGGCGGGGTGTGGATCGTCGCCGGGGGCCTCAAGCTCCCGGACCCCGCCGCCAGCGTCCGCGCCGTCCGCGCGTACGAGCTGCTGCCCGAGGCGGTGGTCCCGACCGTGGGCTACCTGCTGCCCGCTCTCGAGGTCGTCGTCGGGGTGCTGCTCGTCCTCGGGCTGCTGACCAGGGCGGCCGCGGCGGTGTCGAGCCTGCTGTTCGTGGCGTTCGTGATCGGGATCGCGGCGGCCTGGGCGCGGGGGCTCGAGATCGACTGCGGCTGCTTCGGCGGCGGTGGCTACCAGGCCGGCGCCTCCGAGGAGTACCCGTGGGAGATCGCCCGCGACGTCGGCTTGCTGATCCTGTCATTGTGGCTGGTGGTGAGGCCGGCGACGCGGTGGTCCCTGGACGGGGTGCTGTTCCGGTCGAGTCGAGAAGGAGAGACGTGATGTCGAAGAAGGCGGCCGCGCAGAGCCGGGCGGAGCGAGCGGCAGCGGTGGTCAACGAGCAGCGGCGTCGCGAACGGCGGCGCCGTACGGGGATCATCGCGGCCGTCGTGGTGGCCGTCGTCGCCGTCCTCGTCGTGGCGCTCGTGCTCGGCAACCGGAGCGACACCTCGGGAGAGGCCGCCGACCAGACGCCCAGCGGCGTCGACGACTACACCGTGACGGTGGGGGAGGCCGACGCGCCGACCGTGATCACGGTGTACGAGGACCCGCAGTGCCCGATCTGCGCAGCCTTCGAGGGGCAGGTCGGCGAACCGGTCGCCCAGGCGGTGGAGGCGGGTGACGTCCGGGTCGACTACCGGATCGTGTCGTTCCTCGACCAGGCGTCCGAGAACGAGTACTCCTCGCGCGCCGCCAACGCGCTGTACGCCGTGCAGGACGTCGCGGGCGCGGAGGCGTTCGCCGAGATGCACCGGATCCTGTTCGAGAACCAGCCCGCCGAGGGCAGCGCCGGTCCCGAGGACGACCAGCTCGTCGAATGGGCGGTCGAGGCGGGCGCCGACGAGGCCGAGGTGCGGCCGCTGATCGAGGACAGGGTCTTCGAGCAGTTCGTCGTGAACGCCACCGACCAGATGTCGAAGAACGGCGTCACCGGTACCCCGACGGTCCTTATCGACGGCGAGAAGGTGGGGGAGAACCCGCAGGAGGCGGCCCAGGCGGTGCTCGACGCGGTCGGGTGAGGCCCGCCGGTTGGGGCTCTCGGGCCCTCCGCTGACACACTCCGGCAGGTGAGCCTCACCGACTTCATCGCCGGGCTGCCCAAGGCCGAGCTGCACGTCCACCACGTCGGCTCGGCCGGTCCGCGGATCGTGTCCGAGCTGGCGGAGCGGCACCCGGGCGTCGTCCCGTCCGACCCCGACCGGCTCCGGGAGTTCTTCGCCTTCCGCGACTTCGCCCACTTCATCGAGGTCTACCTCGCGGTCGTCGACCTGATCCGCACCCCCGACGACGTCCGGACGCTCACCTACGAGGTGGCGCGCGACATGACGACCCAGGGCCTGCGGTACGCCGAACTGACCTGTACGCCGTACACCTCGGTGCTGCGGGGGATCCCGATCGAGGCCTACACCGAGGCCATCGAGGACGCCCGGGTGGCGGCCGAGCGCGACCTCGGCCTGGTGCTGCGGTGGATCTACGACATCCCGGGGGAGTCGGGGCTGCCCGCGGCCGACGCGACCCTCACCTACGCGCTCGACCACGGCCCGGACACCCTGGTCGGCTTCGGCCTCGGCGGACCCGAGATCGGCGTCCCGAGGTCGCAGTTCCAGCCGCACTTCGACGCGGCCCGGGCGGCCGGCCTGCGCAGCGTCCCCCACGCCGGGGAGACGACCGGGCCGGAGACCGTGTGGGAGGCGTGCCGCCTGCTCGGCGCCGAGCGGATCGGCCACGGCATCAGCGCCGCCCAGGACGACGACCTGCTCGCCCACCTCGCTGCCGAGGGCATCACCCTCGAGGTCTGCCCGTCGTCGAACGTGGCGACCCGCGCGGTCGAGCGGCTCGAGGACCATCCGCTCGCTGACCTCGTCGCCGCCGGCGTCCCGGTGACCATCAGCTCCGACGATCCTCCGATGTTCGGCACCACGCTGGTGCGCGAGTACGAGGTGGCCGCCGACCTGCTCGGCCTCGACTCGGAGGGGGTCGCCGAGCTCGCACGCCAGGCGGTGCGGGCGTCGTTCGCGCCCGAGCACGTGAGGGCGTCGCTGACGGCCGAGATCGACGCCTGGACGGCGGCGTACGACGCGCGCTGACCGGGGGCGCGCGGTGGCCGACGAAAGTACGGGCCCCGCGAGCTCATACATCGCGGGGCCACCCCATGTGTAGCCGTCTCCGCAGGTGAGCCCGGGGATTTCCCGGGCGTGTCGCGCCGCTGTGCCCGGTGGCGTATTTTCGGTCCATGCAGCCCGTGCGGATCGCCATCGCCAACGACTACGAGATCGTGGTGGCCGGCGTCGCTTCCCTCCTCGCGCGCTACGGCGACCGGGTGCGGGTGGTCGAGCTGAGCGCCAACATGCAGGTCGCCAGCGACGTCGACGTTGTGCTCTACGACACCTTCGGCCAGGTCCAGGGCGACGGGTTCGACCTCGACGACCTGCTCCACGGCAGCAGCGCGAAGGTCGCGGTGTTCAGCTGGAACGTGCAGCCCGAGCTCGTCGAGCGTGCGCTCGCCCGCGGCGTCCGGGGCTACCTGTCCAAGGCGTTGACGGCCGAGGAGATCGTCGCCGGCCTGGAGGCGATCCACCGGGGTGAAATCGTCACCGAGATGTTGCCCCTGGAGGGCGAGGGCGGCGAGAGCGGGGCGTGGCCGGGCCGGGAGCTCGGGCTGACCCAGCGCGAGTCGGAGGTGCTCGCCCTGATCACCCAGGGTCTCACCAACCAGGAGATCGCGGACAAGGCCTACATCAGCATCAACTCGGTCAAGACCTACGTCCGGACGGCGTACCGCAAGATCGGTGTCTCGCGTCGCTCCCAGGCGGTCAGCTGGGGCATCGACCACGGCTTCCGGCCGCAGCGCGCCCGCAGGGTCGGCGTCGACGCCTGACCGCCGGCAGACGAGGTCGGCTCGGCTCTGGTCGCACCCGTGCCTCGGGCGTACAGTCGCAGCAGGCACTTCGAGGTGCCACCGGACCCGGCGCCCAGGGCAGGTGGCCCAGCGATTCCCCTCGTTCCTGCCCTGGACGTCGAGAACCCCGTTGGCGTGGGTGGACGAGATCGACGACTCATGAGAGCGGTCCGGCCGGGCGTTCCGGGTGACCGGCGGAGCGCGACGGTGGACCCTCTCGACGCTCGTCGCGTCGGGGTCCGGGACGCGTGCGAACGCGCCCGAGTCTAGGGCGACACGACGTCGCTGCCAACCGTGTGCGGCGGCCCGGCCGACCCTCTCAAAGGGTGTGGTGGTCGGTCGGCCTGCCTTGCTTGGGTGAGGGCCCGACCACGCAGGAGGGCTGATGGGATTGCGGAAGGGCGACGACGTCGCGTGGAACACGCCGCAGGGTGAGACGACCGGCACGATCGTGGAGCGCCGGACCTCCGACTTCCAGTTCGAGGGGCAGCAGTTCCGCGCGAGCGAGGCCGAGCCGGCGTTCATCGTGGAGTCGGACAAGACCGGCGCCCGCGCCGCGCACAAGGCGGACGGGTTGAGCAAGCGGTGAGGCGGCGACCGCTCAGCAGGCTGATGGCGCTCGCGACGAGCGGGTACGCCGTCTACGCGCTGGTCCGGCCCGGGCACCTCGCGCGGGCCCTCGACGCACCGCCCCGGCAGGCCGCGTGGCTGGATGCGCTGGCCCGCACCTACGGGGTGCGTGACCTGTCCACCTCGGCCCTGCTGCTCTCCTCCGATCCGGCCCTCGCCCGGGCGGCGTGCGCACTGCGGATCGCCGGCGACCTGGGTGACTGCGCGGTCCTCACCGCGACGGCGTCCGACCCCGCCGTACGCCGTAAGGTGGCCGGCGTCACGCTGGGCTGGGCGGCACTCAACGCGCTCGCCTGGTGGTACGACGAACGCCCCTGAACCCCTTCTGACCTGCGCGTTCCCGGATGGTGGACGACGCAGTCCGCCGATTTCACCCGAAAGGATGGTCTCAGGGTGTCGTAGGTTCGGGCCGTGCATCCTGTCAGAACTGCCATCCTCGACGAGCACGAGATCGACGTCGCCGGAGTGTCCGCCGTGCTCGGCCGCTTCGACGACCGGATCCGGCTCGTCGACCCCACCCAGCAGCAACCCGTCGACGTGATCCTCTACGGCGTCCGTGAGCAGCGCCCCGGCCATGACGCCGAGCTGCACCTGCTGCTGCGCGACCAGCCGGCGACCGTGATCGTCCTCGGCTGGGGGCCCGACGCGCCGCAGGTCGACTGGGCGCTGTCCTGCGGCGCCCACGGCCGGCTCTCGAAGACCATGACCGGCGAGCAGATCGTGAACGGTGTCGAGACCATTCACCGGGGGCGCGACCGCTCCGCGGTCCTGCCGCTCGACGGCCGGTGCCACCCCGGACTCCTCGACGTCGGGCTCACGCCCCGCGAGCTGGAGGTGCTGACCCTGATCACCCGGGGCCTCACCAACCAGGAGATCGCCGACGAGATCTTCATCAGCATCAACTCGGTCAAGACCTACGTCCGTACCGCCTACCGCAAGATCGGGGTTCTGCGTCGCGCCCAGGCGGTCAGCTGGGGCGTCCAGCACGGCCTCGCCGTCGAGACCGCCGGCGTCCGCGAGCTCGCCGCCCCGGTCGTGTGACGGCGTACGCCTGAAGCGCCCCCTGAAGCACACCCTGAAGCGCCCCCGCCAGGATTCGAACCTGGGACCCGCGGATTAGAAGGCCGCTGCTCTGTCCAGCTGAGCTACGGGGGCCGGCCGCGCCATTGTGGCGTACGACGGCCCCGCGAGGCGGGTCAGCCTCCGGGAACGTCGGCCTGCCGCGGTCCCGCGGCGTCCTGAGTCGTCACGGGCCGGACCAGGCGGCCGACCACAACGGCTGCCGCGACCGCGAGCACGCTCACGAAGACGAAGGTGACGGCGTAGCCGAACTCCGAGGCCTCGAGTGCGGAGACGAGGTACATGCTCACCTCGGGGTCGAAGCTGTCGGGATGCAGCCCGGTCTGCTCGGCCGCGATGATGTCCGCCCGCAGACGTTCCAGCTGAGCGGTGCTGGCATCGGCGATCGGACTGGCGTCGATGTCGGCGTGCAGGCGGTTCACGTAGGTGGCGTGGAACACCGTGTAGAGGACCGCGATCCCGAGGGCGCCGCCGAACTGCTCGGCGGTGGCCGACACCCCGGATGCCTGGCCGTGCTCGGTGGCCGGCACGGTGTCCAGGCTCACCGGGTCATTGACCGTCAGGACAAGGGCGAGGCCGGTTCCGTAGACCAGCAGCCCGGGCAGCAACAGCCAGTAGTTGGTGGTCAGCACTCCGGCCGCGAGGAGCAGACCGGACAGGGCGAGCACACCGAAGCCGCTGACAAGTGGCACCCTGCCACCTACCTTGTCGTACCAGCGCCCGGCCAACGGCGCGACGACGACCATCGGCACGGTGGCGGGAATCAGGGCGAGCCCGGCCAACCCGGGATCCATGCCGAGGTTGAGGATGAGGACGAGGGGGAAGATGATCCCCAGACCCATCTCCGCCATGCCACCCACTCCCTGGCTGATCACCGCCCCGCGGTAGTTCGGATACCGACGGAGCAGCGCGAAGTCCATGAGGGGGTTCTCGGTGCGGCGCTCGAGCCACACGAACAAGACCGCTGCCAGCACGCTGCCCAGCAGCGGTACGAGCACGCCGGGTGATCCCCAGCCCCACGTCTGGGACTGGGCGACGGCGAAGATCAGCCCGGCCAGGGCAACCGACAGCAGGACGGTCCCGGCGAGGTCGATGCTGCGGGAGTCCGTCCGACGGGAGTCGGGAGCGACCGCCCGCATCGCGATGATCACCGCGGCCACGGCCAGCGGCACGTTGACCAGCAGCACGAACCGCCAGCCGAGGGTGGAAGTGAGGGCGCCGCCCACGGTCGGCCCGAGAGCACCCGCGACGGCGGCCGCGCCGCCCATCGTGCCGAGCGCGCGGCCTCGCTCGGCGCCCGGGAACGCCGCGCTGATGATGGCGATCGTCGTGGGCAGCATCAGCGCGCCCCCCACTCCCTGGAACACCCGGAACGTGAGCAGGATCTCGAAGTCGGGCGCGAGCCCGGCCAGGGCGGACGAGATCGCGAAGATGGTGGAGCCCACGACGAACACCCGTCGGCGGCCGAAGAGGTCGGCGAGCCGCCCACCGAGGACGAGCAGACCCGCGAGCGGGAGCAGGCTGGCGTTCAGCACCCACTGCACCGGCTGGGAACCGACCCCGAACTCGCTCATGATGCTCGGCAGCGCGAGGGGGACCGCGGTCTGGTCCACCAGGACCATGGCGTTGGCCGCCGTCATCGAGACCAGGACCAGGGTCCGGGTGGTGGACGGGCCGGCCCCGGCCTCCGGCCGGGTCACCCTCACCTCGATCCCCCCGATTGCATGCCCAGGCACGCTACCTGCGTGCGCGGCATCCGATCTGGGTCAGATCGGGTGGTCAGCCGCGGAGCGCGCCCATCCACTCCTCGACGTCGGTCGAGGTGCGGGGGAGGGACGCGGACAGGTTCCGGTGGCCCTCGGCGGTGACCAGGATGTCGTCCTCGATCCGGATCCCGATGCCGCGCAGCTCCTCGGGGACCAGCAGGTCGTCCTCCTGGAAGTACAACCCCGGCTCGACGGTGAGGACGTAGCCCTCGTCGAGGGTGCCGTTGCGGTAGGCGTCGTCGGAGGCCCGGCCGCAGTCGTGGACGTCGAGCCCCAGCATGTGGCTGGTGCCGTGGAGGGTCCACCGCGCGTAGACCTTGTTGTCGGGGTCGAGCGCCTCCGCGGCCGGCACGGGCAGCAGGCCCATCCCCTCGAGCCCGTGGGCCAGCACCTCCATCGCGGCGTCGTGGGCGGCGAGGAACGGTACGCCGGGGCGGACCGCCTGGATGCCGGCCTCCTGGGCGGCGAGGACCAGGTCGTAGAGCTCGCGCTGCAGCGGGGTGAACGTGCCGTCGACGGGCAGCGTCCGGGTCACGTCGGCGGTGTAGAGGCTCCGGTTCTCGACGCCCATGTCGAGCAGCACCAGCTCGCCCGGGGTGATCGGGCCGGTGTTGTCGATCCAGTGCAGCGTCGTGGCGTGCTTGCCGCCGCCGACGATCGAGTCGTAGCCGATGTCGTTGCCCATGGCCCGGGCCCGGCGGAAGAAGGTGCCCTCGATCCAGCGCTCGCCGTACTCCAGGACCCGGTCCCACTCGCGGACCGAGTCCTCGAAGCCGAGCGCCGTGATGTCGCACGCCTCCTGCAGCTGCTCGATCTCCCACTCGTCCTTGACCAGCCGCATCTCGGACGCGACCCGCGCCAGCTCGGCGTCGGTGGTCAGGTCACGGGTCTTGGCCCCCGCCAGGTCGGGCAGGTCGTCGATGTGGCGCACCTCGAGGCCGAGCGAGGTGGAGAGCTCGTGGGTGGACGGCCGGCGGCCGGCCCAGAGCTCGCCGTACTGCCGGTCCCGGAAGAACTCGTCGGTGTCGCGCGCCGAGCGAGGTCGCGCGTAGAGGACGGACTCGCCGGCACCGGTGGAGTCGGAGTCGACGACCAGGACGGCGTCGCTGGTCTGGTTGCCGGAGTAGTAGGTGTGGGCGGTGTCGGAGCGGAACCGGTAGTCGGTGTCGTTGGACCGCACCTTGAACGTGCCGGCGGGCAGCACCAGCCGCTCGCCGGGGAAGTTCGCGGCCAGCCGGGCGCGACGCTGGGCGGCGAGGTCGGCCACGGGGTGCCGTGGCAGGTCGAGGTCGCGATCGCCCCAGCCGGTCCGCATGAACTTCTGCCAGGCCTCGGGGACCTTGGGGTCGTGGGACTCGGTGCGGGGCTGGCCGTCGTTCTGGTCTGCGTCGCTCACGCGCGTCACTCTACGCCGACCGCACAGGCCCGCGAACCCGCCCAAGTAGGCTGCCCGCCATGCAGAGACCAGCTCGGGGGAACGTCGCGTTCACCGTCGTCGTCACCGCGCTGGTGTGCCTCGGTGCCCTCCCTGTGCTGGTCCTGCTGGCCCTGTCGGGGGCACCTTCCTCGCTGCTCCTCGCGACGGTCCTGGCGGCGCTGCCGGTGGGTCCGCTGGTGGCCTGCTACCTGTGGCTCGACCGCTACGAGCCCGAGCCGCGGTGGCTGCTCGCCCTCGGCCTGCTGTGGGGCGGTTTCGTGGCGACGGCCGGCGCCCTCCTCGTCCAGGGACTCGGTGGCTGGGTGATCGGGTTCACCGAGGAGGAGTCGCTCGCGCTGGTGGCGCCGGTGACCGAGGAGTTCACCAAGGGGTTGTTCCTGGTGCTGCTGCTGTGGTGGCGCCGCAACGAGCTCGACGGGATCCTCGACGGCATCGTCTACGCCGGCATGGTCGGCATCGGTTTCGCCTTCATCGAGAACATCCTCTACCTGGCGGCCGCCTACAACGGCAGCGACGGGATGGCCGGCGGCCCCGGCGCGCTCACGTCGGTGTTCGTGGTCCGCTGCCTGGTCAGCCCGTTCGCGCACCCCCTCTTCACCACGTTCACCGGCATCGGCGTCGGGATCGCGGTCAACAGCCGCAGCCGCGCCGTCCGTGTCGTCGCCCCCCTTGCCGGGTACGCCGTCGCGGTGGTCGCGCACGCGATCTGGAACGCGTCGACGCTCTCCGGGTTCAGCGGATTCGTCGGCACCTACCTCGCCCTCATGGCCCCCGTCTTCGTCGGCATGGTCGCGCTCGCGGTGTGGGCCCGGCGCTCCGAGCAGCGGATGCTCGTCGCCTCGCTCACCGACGCCGCCGAGCGCGGGCTGATCCCGGCCACCGACATCGGCTGGCTGGTGAGCCTGCAGGCCCGGCGTACCAGTCGTGCCCACGCGCTGGAGCTCGGCGGGCCCCCGGCCCAGGCCGCGATGCGGGACTACCAGCAGGCCGCGATCGAGCTCGGGTTCCTCCACCACCGCTACCTGCGCGGCACGCCGCCACCCGACTTCGCCGAGCGGGGCCAGCTCTACGTGCAGCGGATCGCGGCCGTGCGGCCGTTCGTGGTCTTCCCCGGACAGGTGGTCCCCAGCAGATGATCCACCCCATTCGAATACTCACTTCGTTCCGTTTCGAACAGGGACCCCGGAAATGACCGAGAACACCGCTTCCCCCCAGATGGTGACCGCCCTGGTGCAGCTGCGCCAGGCGCTCCAGGACACCCCGCTGCCGCTCGAGCTCCCCGGCGTCGCCGAGGAGCGGACGTCCCGGGCCGAGATGGTCGACCAGCTCGAGGACTACGTGATCCCGCGGCTGATGACCCTCGAGGCGCCACTGCTCACCGTGGTCGGTGGCTCGACCGGAGCCGGCAAGTCCACGCTGGTCAACTCGCTCGCCGGACGCCGGGTGACCGAGCACGGCGTCCTCCGGCCGACGACCCGGTCGCCGGTCCTGGTCCACCACCCCGACGACGCCGAGTGGTTCGGCCAGGCCCGGCTGCTCCACGAGCTCGAACGGGTCGACCGGCCCACCACCGACCCCGGCGCCCTGCAGCTGGTGCCGGTCGAGGACGTCCCGTCCGGGCTCGCCATCCTCGACGCCCCCGACATCGACTCCGTCGAGGAGCAGAACCGGACCCTCGCCGCGCAGCTGCTGGCCGCGGCCGACCTCTGGCTGTTCGTCACCTCGGCGGCGCGGTACGCCGACCAGGTGCCGTGGGGCTTCCTGCGCCAGGCCGCCGACCGCTCGGCCGCGGTCGCCGTGGTCCTCGACCGCACCCCGCCCGAGGCGATCGACACCGTCTCCAGCCACCTGGCGCGGATGCTCGCCAGCCGTGGCCTCAAGGACTCGCCGCTGTTCGTCGTCACCGAGGGAGCGGTGAGCGAGGACGGGCTGCTCCCCGCCGAGGCGGTCGCCGACATCAGGGGCTGGCTCGAGTCGCTGGCCGCCGACGCCGAGGCGCGGGGGATGGTCGTCCGGCAGACCCTCGAGGGCGCCGTCCGGACGCTCGCCCGCCGTACCCACGGCGTGGCCGACGCGGCCGGCGAGCAGGCCGCGACCTGGCAACGGCTGCGTGACGGCGTCGACACGGCGTACGACAGCGCGATCGAGCAGGTCGACCACGCCAGCGCCGACGGGACGCTGCTGCGGGGCGAGGTGCTGGCCCGGTGGCAGGAGTTCGTCGGTACCGGCGAGCTGCTGAAGTCGCTGGAGAACCGGGTCGGGCGGATCCGCGACCGGGTGGTCAACGCCGTCCGCGGTCGTCCGCAGCAGGCCGAGCGGGTGACCGTGGCGGTCGAGTCGGGGTTGGAGACGCTGCTGCTGGAGCACGCCGAGGCGGCCGCCGAGCGGGCCGAGGCGTCGTGGCAGGGGCTCGCCGCCGGACAGGCGCTCCTCGCCGACGCCGGCGAGGACCTCGGCCGCGCCTCCCGCGACTTCCGGCGCCGGGCCGAGCGGACCGTGCGCGACTGGCAGCAGGACGTGCTGGCGATGGTCCGCTCCGAGGGAGCCGACAAGCGCGGCACCGCCCGTTTCCTGGCGTACGGCGTCAACGGGCTCGGCGTGGCCGTGATGATCGTGGTGTTCGCCCACACCGGCGGGATGCTCGCCGGCGCCGAGGCCGGCGTCGCCGGTGGTGCGGCGATCCTGGCGCAGAAGCTGCTGGAGGCGGTGTTCGGCGACCAGGCCGTCCGCACCCTCGCGGAGCGGGCGCGGCGTGACCTGGAGGCCCGGACCCGCACCCTGCTCGATGCGGAGCGGCGGCGTTTCACCGACCTCCTCGACTCCGTCGCGGTCGACCCGGCCGCCCCCGACCGGCTCCGCGGCGCGGCCCGTCGCGTCGACGACCTGCGGTTCGCGGCAGCGGGTTCGGGATCCGGCGACCCTGACCAATAGGCTTGCCCTCCAACGACGGGGATCACCGAGGGAGACCATGACGTCCTTGCTGGAGGGGGCCAGGAGGCTGGTCACCCGGGGCACCGACATCGGCCGCCGCATCGAGGGGCTCGACGCTGCCACCACCGCGGCTCGCGGGCACCTCGACGACGCCCTGGTCGACGAGGCCGCCGCCGTCGTCGAGCGCGCCTCCGGCCGGCTGCGGCTCTCGGCCGACCACACCGTCGTGGCCCTCGCCGGGGCGACCGGCTCCGGCAAGTCGTCGACCTTCAACGCCCTCAACGGCCTCGACCTCGCCGCGGTCGGTGTCCGCCGCCCCACCACCTCCTGGACCACCGCCTGCGTCTGGGGCGACGAGGGCGCCGACGAGCTCCTCGACTGGCTCGGCATCCCGCAGCGGCACCGCACCGTGCGCGACTCGATGCTCGACACCGGTCGCGAGGACCGGCCGCTCGACGGCGTGGTCCTGCTCGACCTCCCCGACCACGACTCGACCGAGGTGTCCCACCACCTCGAGGTCGACCGGCTGGTCGCCCTCGCCGACCTGATGGTGTGGATCCTCGACCCGCAGAAGTACGCCGACGCGGCGGTCCACGACCGCTACCTCGCGCCGATGGCCAGCCACCGGGAGGTGGTGCTGGTCGTGCTCAACCACCTCGACACGGTGCCCGAGTCACGCCGCGACGCGATGCTCGCCGACATCCGCCGGCTGCTCGACGACGACGGGCTCGCCGACGTGCCCGTTCTCGGCATCAGCGCGCGCGAGGGCACCGGCATCGCCGAGCTCCGCGGCGAGATCGCCCGACGGGTGGCGACGAAGAAGGTCACCCGGACCAGGCTTGCGGCCGACCTGCGGGCGGCCGCCGAGCGGATCGACGAGGCCACCGGCCGAGCCCGGGTCGACCGGCTCTCGAAGGAGCGCGTGGCCGCGCTCGACGACGCGGTCGCCGAGGCCGCCGGGGTGCCCACGGTGGTCGACGCCGTCGAGCAGTCGACCCGGATCCGGGCCAACCGGGCCACCGGCTGGCCCGTCACTGCGTGGCTGTCCCGGCTCCGGCCCGACCCGCTCAAGCGGCTCCACCTGGACCTGGGGTCGGAGGGCAAGCAGCTCACCGGCGCGGCCCGCACCTCGGTGCCGGAGGCCAGCCAGGTGCAGCGCGCCCGCGTCGACACCGAGGTGCGGGCCCTGGCCGATGACGCGTCGGCGGGGATGGCCCGGCCGTGGGCGGCCGCCGTACGACGGGCCTCGACGTCGCAGCTGGAGGAGCTCGGCGACCGGCTCGACGCGGCCCTCGGCGGGACCGACCTCGGTGCGGCCCGGATCCCGTGGTGGGCGGGGGCGGTGCGCCTGCTCCAGTGGCTGCTGATCCTCGCCGCCATCGGTGGCGGCGTGTGGCTCGCCGTGCTGGCCGTGATGGGCTACCTGCAGCTGCCGGAGCCGTCGACACCTGCGTGGCGCGGGTCCCCGCTGCCCACCCTGCTGCTGCTCGGTGGGGTGCTGCTGGGGGTCCTGCTGGCGCTGGTGTGCCGGGTGCTCGTGTCGGTGACCGCGCGCCGCCGGGCCCGCACCGCCGACCAACGGCTGCGCCGCGCGATCGGCGAGGTCTCCGACGAGCTGGTGGTGCAGCCGGTCCAGTCCGTCCTCGCGTCGTACGCCGAGGTGCGCGCCGGCCTGGAGAAGGCGCTCGGCTGAGCAGCGTCGGCGCCCGACGCGCCACCTGCTGTCCACAGCCGGGCTCGGTGGGTCGGCCTTCCACAGCCCTCGTCCGGCGCGGTGCTCGCTGTCGTCGGCTCCTCGCAGTCTGGGCGTGCGCGGCCACCCGGTCGCCCGACAACACAGAGGAGACACCCGATGAACGAGTCCATGGTCACCTTCCAGGGGTGGCTCGGTGGTGACGTCCGCATCCAGCAGGCCGGCGGCGTGGTGGTCGCCCGGTTCCGCGTCGCCAGCACGCCCCGGAGGTTCAACCGGTCGACGGGGGAGTGGCACGACGGACCGACGCAGTGGTACTCCGTGAGCGCCTGGCGCGCCCTCGGCGACCACTGCGCGGCCTCGCTGCGCCGCGGTGACCCGGTGGTGGTCCACGGGCGGCTGACACAGTCCAGCTGGGTCAACCAGGAGAGGGTCGAGATGACCTCGCTCGAGGTCGACGCGAGCTTCGTCGGTCACGACCTCAACCGCGGCACGAGCGCCTTCACCCGCAACGGCGGCCGGACGGCCGGAGAGTCCGCCGCCGACTCCCCGGAGCCGCGGGACCGGGTGGCCTGACCGGGCGCCGGCACCCGTCGCACCGGATTGGGAGCCGGGCCGACACGCCCCGTAGGCTCCATGAACATGGCTGACTACGTCTTCACCCTGCGCAACGTGCGGAAGGCCCACGGCGACAAGGTGGTCCTCGACAACGTCACGCTGTCGTTCCTGCACGGCGCCAAGATCGGTGTCGTCGGCCCCAACGGCACGGGCAAGTCCTCGCTGCTGAAGATCATGGCCGGGCTCGACCAGCCCAACAACGGCGACGCGATCATCGACCCCGAGGCGACCGTCGGGATGCTGCAGCAGGAGCCGCCGCTCACCGAGGGCCGGACGGTGCAGGAGAACGTCGAGGAGGCGGTCGGCGAGATCAAGCGCAAGCTCGACCGGTTCAACGAGATCTCCGAGGCGCTCGGCGACCCCGATGCCGACTACGACACGCTGCTCGCCGAGATGGGCGACCTGCAGACCGACCTCGACCACGCCGGCGCGTGGGACCTCGACAGCCGGCTCGACCAGGCGATGGACGCCCTGCGGTGCCCGCCGCCAGAGGCCCTCGTCGACAACCTCTCCGGTGGCGAACGGCGCCGCGTGGCGCTGTGCAAGCTGCTGCTCCAGCAGCCCGACCTGCTGCTGCTCGACGAGCCCACCAACCACCTCGACGCCGAGTCGGTGCAGTGGCTGGAGGGCCACCTGGCCAACTACCCCGGCTGTGTCCTGGCCGTCACCCACGACCGCTACTTCCTCGACAACGTCGCGCAGTGGATCCTCGAGCTCGACCGCGGCAAGACCCACCCCTACGAGGGCAACTACTCGACCTACCTCGAGACCAAGAAGGAGCGCCTCAAGATCGAGGGGCAGAAGGACGTCAAGCGTGCCCGGATGCTCGAGAAGGAGCTGGAGTGGGTGCGCTCCAACCCGAAGGCGCGCCAGGCCAAGAGCAAGTCGCGTCTGGCCCGCTACGAGGAGATGGCGGCCGAGGCCGACCGGATGCGCAAGATCGACACCTCCGAGATCAACATCCCGGCCGGCCCCCGGCTCGGCGACGTGGTGCTGGAGGCCAAGGGGCTCACCAAGGGCTTCGACAACCGGCCGCTCATGCACGACCTGTCCTTCACGCTGCCCCGCGCCGGCATCGTCGGCGTCATCGGCCCGAACGGCGTCGGCAAGACCACGCTGTTCCGGATGATCACCGGCCAGGAGCAGCCCGACGCCGGTGACCTCTCGGTCGGCCAGACCGTCAAGGTGTCCTACGTCGACCAGAGCCGCGGCGGCATCGACGGCCAGAAGAACGTCTGGGAGGTCGTCTCCGACGGCCTCGACTTCATCAAGGTCGCGAACTTCGAGATGAACTCCCGTGCCTACGTGGCGTCTTTCGGCTTCAAGGGCCCCGACCAGCAGAAGAAGGCCGGCGTCCTCTCCGGCGGCGAGCGCAACCGGCTCAACCTGGCGCTGACACTCAAGATGGGCGGCAACCTGCTGCTGCTCGACGAGCCGACCAACGACCTCGACGTCGAGACCCTGTCGTCGCTCGAGGACGCCCTGCTCGACTTCCCGGGTTGTGCCGTGGTCACCTCCCACGACCGGTGGTTCCTCGACCGCATCGCCACCCACATCCTGGCGTGGGAGGGCGACGACGAGGACCCGGCCAAGTGGTTCTGGTTCGAGGGCAACTTCGCGGCGTACGAGGAGAACAAGGTGGAGCGGCTGGGTGCCGAGGCGGCCCGGCCCCACCGGGTCACCCACCGTCGGCTCACCCGCGACTGACCGAGTCCCGCGAGGGCTCAGCCGGAGGTGTCCCCGCCGTCCGGCTCGCCCTCGCGGATCTCCATCTCGGGGTGCCCGGCGATGAGGTGGTCCGAGACGAGGTTCATCACCCGGCCCACCGTCCGGAAGTCCTCGGCCGACGTCAGGTCGACGAGGTGCTCGCGCACCCCGGTCACGTGGGTGGGCGCCATCGTCTCCAGGAGCCGCATGCCCTCCTCGGTCATGGTGCAGTCGACGCCGCGGCCGTCGTCGGGTGACCGGTCCCGCTTCACCAGGCCGGCCGCCTCGAGCCGTTTGACCGTGTGCGTGACCCGGCTGCGACTGTGGCGCACCGAGTCGGCGAGCTGCGCCATCCGCAGCCGCCACCCGTCGGTCTCGGAGAGCCGGACCAGGATCTCGTACTCGGCGAGCGAGATCCCGTGGCGTCGGTGGAGGTCGCTGTCGAGCCGGTCGAACAGCAGGGTCGTCCCGAGCACCAGTGCTCGCCAGTGCTGCTGCTCCTCAGCGTCGAGCCACCGGACCCCCGTGTCGTCCATGGCGCGCACCCTATCGCCGGACGACCGTCCTCACCCGGATCCGGCGTGTCGACACCGTGCGGTGAGCGCGGCCGGCTCGGTCACAGCCGCTCGAGGACCAGCGCCATCCCCTGGCCACCGCCGACGCACATCGTGATCAGGCCGGTCGACTTGTCGTGCCAGTCCAGGCTGTTGAGCATGGTGTTCTGCAGCCGCGCGCCGGTCATGCCGAACGGGTGGCCGACGGCGATGGCGCCGCCGTTGACGTTGAGCCGGTCCAGGTCGATGCCGAGGTCCTGGTAGGACGGGACCACCTGGGCGGCGAAGGCCTCGTTGATCTCGACCAGGTCGATGTCGCCGATCGACATCCCGGCATGCGCGAGCGCCCGCCGAGTCGCCTCGACCGGGCCCAGGCCCATGATCTCGGGGGAGAGGCCGCTGACCCCGGTGGACACGATGCGGGCCAGCGGGGTCAGGCCCAGCTCCGCGGCCCTGGTGTCGGACATGATGACGACCGCGGCCGCGCCGTCGTTGAGCGGGCAGCAGTTGGCCGCCGTGACGACCCCGTCGGGGCGGAAGACGGGGTCGAGCTGGGAGGCGCCCTCGATCGTGACACCGGGGCGGGGACCGTCGTCGGCGGTCACCTGGACGCCGTCGGGGGTGGTCACGGGCGTGATCTCGCGCGCCCAGAAGCCGTCCGCGATCGCCTTCTCGGCGAGGTTCTGGCTGCGGACGCCGAACTCGTCGAGCTCCTGCCGGGTGAGACCGCGGAGCCGGGCGACGTTCTCGGCGGTCTGCCCCATCGCGATGTACACGTCGGGAACCGCGCCGTCCTCGCGAGGGTCGTGCCAGTCCTGACCCCCCTGCGCGGTCTTCTCCGTGCGCGCCATCGCGTCCGCGAACTCGGGGTTCCGGGTGTCCGGCCAGTGGTCCGAGGTGCCGTGGGCGAACCGCGACACCATCTCCACGCCCGCCGAGACGAAGACGTCACCCTCGCCGGCCTTGATGGCGTGGAACGCCATCCGCGTGGTCTGCACCGACGAGGCGCAGTAGCGGGTGATCGTGGCCCCGGGTACGTCGTCCATGCCGTTGAGGACGTTCACGACCCGCGCCATGTTGAAGCCCTGCTCACCCCCGGGGAGCCCGCATCCGAGGTAGACGTCGTCGACCGTCGAGCGATCGAGGGCGGGCACCTGGTCGAGGGCCGCCCCGACGATGGTCGCGGCGAGGTCGTCGGGCCGCAGGTCCTTCAGCGAACCCTTGTTCGCCCGCCCGATCGGTGAGCGGGCAGCGGACACGATGACGGCCTGGGGCATGCGGGTGGCTCCTCGGGGTGGACGACCTGGCAGTCCACCCTAGGACACCCCCGGAGGGTGCCCGGTCGTCAGCCCCGAGGGCCCCGGGCGGGCCGCGGGAGCCGCAGCTCGGCGACGACGCCCGCGTGGTCGGAGGGCCACAGGTCGGGGGTCCCTCCCGTACGGTCGTCCTCCTCCTCGCCGATGACCTCCACCTCGGACGCGCGCACTCCCGCCCCACGGTGGAGCACGTAGTCGATCCGGTGGGTGATCTCGTCGGGGTCGTCGAGGGAGGCGCTCTGCCCGGAGGTCCAGCCCCCGGTGATGTCGTGCCGCTCGGCCCACGCGTCGACGTACCCGGCGTCGCGGAAGTCCTCGTAGGTGCTGTCGAGGGTGCAGGGGTCGGTGTCCTGGGGGCAGGTGTTGAGGTCGCCCAGCACGACCACGGGGTACGGCGAGTCGGCGAGGGCGGCGATCAGCTCGCGGCCCTGGAGCTCGCGGACGACCCGACCGCCGAACGCCTCCAGGTGCGTGTTGGCGAGGCGGACGCGCGTGCCCCGGACCTTGACGTCGACGCTCGACCAACCACGGGGGACGGCGATCGGCCCGATCGCCGACGGCAGGGTCAGGGTCGCCTGGAACAGGGCGGACGTCGCGTGGGAGACCTTGACCCGCGGCACCACGTCGGACCGCGCGAGGATGACGTCGCGGTCCAGGAACGACGCCTGCTCGGTCTGGCTGATCGGGACCGGCTGGGTCGTGCCGAAGTTCGCGTTCGTGGCCACCGCCTCGTAGTGGAGGCCTCGGGCGGCCAGGGCGTCGAGCAGGATCGGCAGGAAGTCGTACGTCGTCTCGAGGGGCCCACCCAGCGGCCCCTTGCTCCACACGGCGACCTCCTGGAGGCCGACGATGTCGGGCCCGCGGGCAGCGAGCTGGTCGGCGATGGCCTCCGCGCGGCGCGGGAAGTCGGTGTGCTCCATCTGCGCGTAGACGGCGCCGGCCGCCGCGACGAACTGCTGCTGGTCCTGCGCCGTGAACAGGGGCGTGAGGTCGGCGCCCAGGTAGACGTTGTACGTCGCGACCGTGAGTGCACGTGGTGGCGCACCCTTTCCCGGGGCCGCCGATGCCGGTGGTGCGGCGAGCGCCAGCCCCACGACCAGCGCGACCACCGCCGCGACTCCGCGCCCCATCCACCGCCCTGTTCGTGCCATCGCCGATCCCTCCCCTGGATCCCGCCACGCCGAGGTGCTGTCCCGAGGCTCAGCAGTATGCCCTGTGGAGAGGACAATTCTGACCCCCGAAGTGTCAGTGGTGGCGGCTTGAATGGGTCCATGACCACCACCGCTCCCGTCGAGCTTCCGGACACCGCGTCCGGGGT
>NZ_JBNYXG010000001.1:0-1003128 GCF_050880345.1 Nocardioides sp. GXQ0305 | reverse complement strand
AGTACCTCCGCGACCACACCGGCACCCGCGACGTCTCCGTCGACCGCCGGCCACCACCCCGAGATTGACCCCGCCCCACACCCCGCCCGACTGGGCGGGGCCACCTGCACGCACGCCGACGGCGACGAGCGGACGTGTTGCGATCCACTAGGGCGTGAGGCATGGAAAGGTCCACGCTCCGTTCAGGACCTCAGGGCGGGGTCGGTACATGCGCACGAGGTAGTTCCAGCCCTCGGTGATCGGTAGAGAGTTCTGAGCGGGGTCACCGTCGCCTCCGAAACGGACCGTGACGCTGTCGTCGTCGTTCCGGGCCGCGGTGATGTTGTTGACGCTGTAGGCGTCACGATCGTTGGGTTCGAAGAACCCAGCCTTGTTGTACACCGAGATGGACCAGAACCCGTCCACCGGCACGTCTGCTCCCACCGTGAGCTCGTACTCGCCGACCGGGAGGTGCGGGTCGACCCCGACGTAGGCTGCCTCTGCATCCGGGAGCCCACCCCAGCCTGCCGCGGTCCCGATCAAGTGGTGCACAGGGTGCACCTCGTCCCGACGGCCGAACGTCTTGTCGAAGACGGTCAGGTCCCGTGCCAGCTCCAGGAGAGCCTCCCGCGTCCGGTCGAAGCTCTCCTTGTCGTACTCGGGCATCTCGAAGGCCCTGCCCGATGCGGCTGTGACCTGGATCTGATCCTGCACCGCCGCCACTGCCGCGAGGTCGTCATCATCCCGAGGATCGACGAGCGTTCGGGCGGCGACCGCGACATAGGGTGTCTCGAGCTGGTCGACGGTCAGGTCGTAGGTGCCGGGGTCGTGGATGACCTGATTGATGTAGTGATCCTCGTTGACCAGCATCACCGACAGGTAGCGATCACCGGCGCTCGGCACGGCGAGCGTCGCTCCCTCGGAGATGTCGACGACCGCGAAGCTGTAGAGGGTGTCCCGGTTCAACCGGATGACCGTCTGCTCGTGGACGTCAGCGGGGTGACGGTGGTGCAGGAGCCGGTTCACTCCACCGGCATCACGTTGCAGGTCCGAGAACATCCGGTGAGTTTCGGCCCGCTCGAAGTTGTCACTGTTCACCCTGATGGCTGCCACGACGCGATCCTGATGCGGATCCCGCGGAGCCCTGTTCACCCAGTCCGGGTGAACGCTCTCCTACGCCCTGGTCCGTGCTCTGGGCCGTCGCGGGACTCCACTCAGCGGGCGTCGCCTGTCTCGGCGGCTCAGTCCTCCACCAGCCCGAGCCGCAGGTACTCGGCGGCGTAGCTGCCGCTGAGCAGCAGCGAGGCGTAGCGGGCGACCTCGGTGGGGGCGTCGGTGGTCAGGGTCTCGATGCGGACGCCGCGGTCGGAGGCGGCCGCCCGGAGCCGGCCCCGGTCCTCGCGGACCACGGGCTCCTCGCTGCCGTCGTCGAGCACCAGCAGCATCGGCCGCAGCTCGCGGGGCTCGTGGGCGAACGGGTCGTCGAAGACGTCCCGGGGAGCGGCAGCCTCGAGGAGCGGGAGCAGGTGCTCGGCATCGCCGGCGAGCGCGCTGCGGCCCGAGGCCCGGCGCAGCGACTCCGCGATCCGTCGCGCGGCACGTGCGGCGAGCACGCTGCCGCCCCAGACCACGGGGGTGGTGTCGGCCAGGGCGATGGCCAGCATCTTGGCGGGGTTGACGGCGAGGTCACGGTGCGGCGAGCAGGTCAGCGCGACGTCGTCGAGCGCGGCGGCGACGCGCTCGGTGTCGACGCGCGGGCCGAGCTGGACCCGCTCCAGGTAGTCGAGGACCACCACCGCGGTGGCGAGCTGGTCGCCGGTGACGGTGGGGAGGATGGTGCTCCACCGGCCGCCGGCGTGGTCCGCGACCATCGAGGTCGGCGGGCAGGCGACGACGACCTGGCAGCCCCGACGTACCGCCTCGGCGACCGCGGACGCCGAGCTGTGCCCGCCGTCGGGTGCGAGCACCACGACCAGGTCGAGGCCCCCGGCCCAGCCCGGCAGGGACGGCCCGGGCCAGGCCACGAACGGGACCGGGCACCACGGCTCCAGGACCGCGCGCAGCAGCCGGGAGTCAGGGCCAGCCGCGATCACGGCCCGCGGCCGTTGCTGCTCGGCAGCGCGGCCGACTGCGAGCTCGATCGCCTCGGCCGCCTCGGTGGTCTCTCGCCGGACGCGGGCGCCGCTCTCGGCGAGGGTCCGCAGCCGCAGGTCCGCGCGCTGCCACACCTCCTCGTCGTCGAGGCGGGACTCGTCGAACCAGGTCGCCATCGTGGGGTCAGCCCGGTCGCCGGGCCTCGTCGACCAGCAGCACGGGGATGTCGTCGCGCACCGGGTAGGCCAGGCCGCAGGCCTGGCACACCAGCTCCTCGCCGGTGACGGCCAGGTCACCGTGGCAGTCGGGGCAGACGATGATCTCCAGCAGGGCAGGATCGAGGTTCATGCGTGGCTCCTGATCAGGTCCAGCGCGGCATCGCGCACGCGCTCCATGGTGGCAGGGTCGCGACCTTCCGCGTTGAGCCGCAGCAGCGGCTCGGTGTTGGACGGCCGGACGTTGAACCACCAGTCGTCGTGGCTCACGGTCAGCCCGTCGAGCTCGTCGAGGGTGACTCCGTCGCGACCGGCGTACGTCGCCCGCACCTGCTCGAGCACCCGCCCCGGGTCGTCGACCGTGCTGTTGATCTCGCCGCTCAGCGCGTAGCGCTGGTGCTCGGCGAGCAGCCCGGACAGCGGCCCGTCGGACTCGGCCAGCGCGGCGAGAGCGTGGAGCGCCGCGAGCATCCCCGAGTCGGCCCGCCAGAAGTCACGGAAGTAGAAGTGCCCGCTGTGCTCACCGCCGAACACCGCGCCGGTCTCGGCCATGGTGGCCTTGATGAAGCTGTGCCCGACCCGGGTGCGGACCGGGGTGCCGCCGAGCTCGGTGACCAGCTCGGGCACCGCACGGCTGGTGATCAGGTTGTGGATCACCGTCGCCCCCGGCTCGCGGGCGAGCTCACGGCTCGCGATCAGCGCGGTCAGGGCCGACGGCGACACCAGGGCGCCCTGCTCGTCGACGAGGAAGCAGCGGTCGGCGTCGCCGTCGAAGGCCAGTCCGACGTCGGCGCGCTCCTCGAGCACCCGGCGCTGCAGGTCGACCAGGTTGGCCGGCTCGATCGGGTTGGCCTCGTGGTTCGGGAAGGTCCCGTCGAGCTCGAAGTACATCGGCACCAGCTCGATGTCGGTCAGCCGCTCGAACACGGCGGGAGCGGTGTGCCCGGCCATCCCGTTGCCCGCGTCGACGGCGACCCGCAGACGGCGACCGGTCACCGGCGCCAGCGACAGCAGGTGGTCGACGTAGTCGGCCAGCACGTCCCGGTGGCTCACCTCGCCCGCCCGGGGGGCGGTGTACGTCGTCCCGGCGGCGACCCGGTCGCGGATCTCGCTGAGGCCGGTGTCGCGGCCGACCGGACGGGCACCGGCGTGGCACAGCTTGATGCCGTTGTAGCGGGCCGGGTTGTGGCTGGCCGTGAACATCGCGCCGGGGACGTCGAGGTGACCGGACGCGAAGTAGAGCTGGTCGGTGGCGGCCAGTCCGATCATCACCACGTCGGCCCCGGCGGCCGACGCCCCGGCCGCGAACGCGGCGGCGAGCTCAGGCGAGCTGGGGCGCATGTCGTGGCCCACCACCACCCGGTCGGCCCCGGTGACGTCGACGAACGCGCCCGCCGTGGCCCGGGCCAGCTCCGCGTCGATCTGGTCGGGGACGGTGCCGCGCACGTCGTAGGCCTTGAAGACCTGGTCGAGGTCGGGCCGGGACGCAGCGGGGACCATGACGCGGGACTCTAGGGCACGAGGGTGGCGTGGTGCCGGTCAGTCGGTGGTGAGCACCCGCAGGTGCCCCCGGCGCGCCACCTCGCGCCCCGGCTCGACGACCGGCGTCGGCCCCGGGGGCGGCGGGACGGGCCGGGCGGCCTCGCGGACCGCGTCGGCCAGGGCGAGCAGGTCGTCACTGCTCGGGCCCTGCGTCGCCGGGTCGGGCTGCAGTCGCAGTACCTCCCACCCGCGCGGGGCCGAGAGCCGCTCGCTGTGGACGTCGCACAGGTCGTAGGCGTGCGGCTCGGCGAAGGTGGCGAGCGGCCCGACGACCGCCGTCTGGTCGGCGTACACGTAGGTCAGCGTCATCACCGCGGCGCGGCCGCAGGCTGTGCGCGAACACCGACGGACAGGACTCACGACGCAGACGCTACCCGCGGACCGGCCGGTTCCCGATTAGGCTCGCGGCCGTGGAACAGGCAGTGGGAGGCGGCACCCCGAGGCGCCGCACCCGCGACCGTCGGGGGCGTGGCATGCGCGGTCCCGGCGTGCTCCCCCGGGTGCTCGGGGAGCCCGAGCTGCGGACCTCCGGCGAGCGTTTCGACCAGCTCGTCCTCGACGTGGTCTCGGCCGTCGACGAGCGGTGGTCGGACCGGCTCGGCGTGCTGGAGTACGCCGTCGAGGACGCTCCGCAGATCCCGGACGACTGGCACCCCGAGAGCGTGCCGCTGTCGTCCCTGGTCCGCGGTGCGCGCGGCGCACCCACCCGGCTGGTGCTGTTCCGTCGCCCGATCGAGCACCGGGCCCTCACCCGGTCCGACCTGGAGGCGATGGTGCTCACGGTCGTCGTCGAGCAGGTCGCCGAGCTGCTCGGCGTCGAGCCGGAGGTCGTCGACCCGCGCTACCGCCCCGAGCCCTGACCGGCGGCGGTCAGGGCAGGCCCGGCCGGACGTCCGGCACCAGCGTGGTGCGCACCAGCTCCTGCAGCGGCAGCACGGTCGCACCGTCCCCGGTGCTCACCAGCGACGCGGCCACCGACGTACGGCGCGGCGTGACGCGCACCAGGCTGGCGTCCTCGGGCAGCTCCACGCGGCCGCCGGAGCCCTCGGTCAGCTCGACCCTCTTCTGCGACAGCCGCTTCCCGTCGTCGTACGCCTCCACGACGGCGACCCCGGCCCGCTCCGCGCCGGCGAGGACCAGGCTCGACCGCCCCGGCGGCACCAGCGACGTGATCGGCGAACCGACCCGGGAGACGACCGGCGCGAGGACCCGGTCGCCCTCGACCACCGACGCCAGCCCCGCGGTCACCGGGCCGGTGCTCCGCAGCTCCAGGCCCAGCGCGCCGTCCTGCACCTCGGCCCGCAGCTCTGCGGTGATCGGCACCTGCTCGAGCGAGCCTGGGGCGACCGACACCTCGTCGAGACCCTCGGGGACGAACGACGCGTCCTCCGTGACGATCCGGACCTCCACCCGCACCTCGTCCTCGCCCGGGTTGGCGAGGCTCAGCCAGTCGCGGCCCTCGCCCTCGACCAGCCCGAGCAGCAGCTGCTCGGTGGCGGGCTCGCCCGAGGCGGGGAGCCAGTCCCGGGTGAGCCGGCGCGTGCCGAGCGGCGGGGTCGAGTCGGCGAGCGTCACGCCGAGCCGGCCCCGCGACACCACGACGTCCAGCGCGAGCTCCTCCCGGGTCGGCGCCGCCTGCGTCAGGTCGACCTCGACGGTCCGCCCGCCCTGCACGGTCAGCCCGCGCAGCTCGGGGACGTCGACCGGACCGTTCCGCCCGAGGACCGTGACGTCGGCGACGGCGGGTCCGGAGTCGGGGTTGGCGAGCTGCAGCACCGAGGCGTGGTCGGCGTCGGCGCCGACCCCGGTGAAGCGGTACTCGGGGCGCGGCAGGACGCACTCCGACGCCGCCAGCCCGTCGGGCTGGAACCGCGCCGCCAGCAGCTGGGCCGAGACCTCGCCGCGGGCGCGCACGAAGGTGGCCCCGTCGCGGCCGGAGAGAGTGGTCACCGCGTCGGAGCTGAGGTCGACGTCCTCCTGCTCCCCCGTGCCGTCGTCGACGGCGGCGGAGCCGCCCTCGAGCTTCCCGGCGGGCGCGATCGCCACCTCCGGCTCCCGCTCGATCGCGGGCGGGCAGACCAGGTCCGCCTGCTGGACGGGGACGACGTCGGCAGGCCGCTCCGGGGTCTGGGTCGTCTCCGGCTGCACCAGCCAGAGCGCGCCGACGGTGAGCAGCGGGAGCACCACGGCGAGCACCCCGGTGGGGCTGACCCGCCGCGGCGTCGCGGTCCGGCGGCCGGTGTCGGTGGGAGACGTCATCGGCGCTCCCTCCCCAGGCTCGGGACACACAGCACGAGGACGACGAGGACGGCCACGGCCTGGACGACCAGCAGCGCGGTCCGGGTCGACGACTCACTGCTGGTGACGGCGTCCGGCTCGACGTCGGCGCCGACGTGCCAGGCCCGGGTCTCCCGGTCCTCCGCGCTCGCCTGCTCGAGCCCGGTGGTGGCGTCGAGGACCGCGGCCACGTTGCCGTCGGCCGGGTCGGGGAGCACGACGTACTCGATCCCCTGGCCCGGCAGCGACTCGACCGCGCCCGACGCGGGCGAGGAGACGAGCTCACCGACGACGGCGTCGAGGTCGCGGTCGGCACTCATCAGCCCGACGATCTCGTCCTCACCGACGGTGAGGCCGTCCTCCCGGACCACGGACCACTGGAACCCGGTCTCGACGTCGCCGCGGATCACCAGGATGCCGTGCTCGGGGCCGAGCGCGGCGCTCTGCATCATGTACGCCGGGATGCCGGTGTCCCGGGTGTCCTCGAGCTCGCCGGGCCCGTAGACCACGAACCACCCGAGCCCCACCACCGGGACCGCTGCCGCCACCAGCACCACGGTGGCCACGACCCGGCGTCGCCAGGCACTGGTCGAGCCGCCCCGGGTCGCCCCCTGGGCCGCGATCACCGCTCCGACGACGAACGCGGCCTGGATGACCACGACGAGGAAGCCCAGTCCGGCCTCGGTCGACACCGCGTCCCGCTCGAAGGTCACCAGGCCCAGTGCCGAGGCGACCAGCGCGGCGGCGAGGGCGACGATCCAGCACACCAGGACCGGGACCCGGGTGCGCGACGGCACCAAGGCCAGCACGGCGACGGCGAGCAGCAGGAGGCCGAGCCAGGCCGGCGCACCCGCGTCGCCGAGGTGCCCGGTGACGAGGTCGGCGAAGCCCACGGTGGCCATCGGCAGCCGCCCGGCGTCGAGGGCGAGGGCCGCGGCCGAGCCCTCGAGCACGGCGGGCACCCACCACGGCGCCAGGAGCACGGGCGGGCACAGCAGGGCGACGGCGGGCGGACCCCACACGGACCGGGTCCGCATGCCCCGAGCACTGATGAGGAACCCGGCACCGATCACCAGCACGGCCAGCACCAGCGCGAACCAGTAGGCCAGCGGGGCGAAGGCGGCACCGAGCGAGAGCAGCAGGCCGACCCGCCACCCGGCCCGCCAGCGCCGGTCGGCCTCGGGGTCGGCGAAGCCGAGGGCGGCGTGCGCCAGCCACGGGAGCAGGGTCGCGACCGCGACCACCCCGAACCGGCCGAGGCCCCAGGCCCCGCTGGTGGCGGAGACCAGGGCATAGCTGGTCGCCCCGAGGAAGAGCAGCCACGCCGGCGGCCCCGTGGGCTCGAGCAGCTTCCCGACCACGCGCAGGAACCGCCACGCGCCCCAGAACGACAGCGGGACGGCGAGCACCAGCAGCGCGCTGATCGTGGCGGTCGGGCCGATCAGCGAGCCGACCAGCGCGAGCGGCAGCACGTACGCCGGCGCCGGCACGGCCGTGCCCTGGCCCAGGGGGTGCGACGACTCGAGGTAGAGCTGCCACCACTGCGACGCCGAGGCCGGCGCCGGGGCGAGCGCTCCGCCGACCACCGTGCCGAACGCCTCGCGGGCGCCGATGAGCGCGAGCACCACGAAGAGCAGCCCGCCCAGGGTCACCGGGTTGGTGAAGAACCGCGCCAGGACACCGGGCTCCTCGGCGAACGGGTCGTCGTCGTCGACCCTGCGGCGGCCGCCGGTCTCGGTGGCGAGCCGGCGCCGCTCGGCGACGTCCGCGGCCTGGTTGGTGAGCGCCGCGGCCAGGTCGCTCACGAAGTCGAGCCCGTGCCGGTAGGGCACCCACCACCTCGCCAGCAGCGGGGAGGCGTCCACCGGGGGCGACGTCCGGCGCTGCCGGCGGTCCCGCCGCGCGCGGAGCACGACCCCGGGCTTGCCGTACAGCGAGACCAGGGCGGCCAGCTCGTCGAGCGCCTGCCCGACCTGGCGCACCAGCAGGTAGCCGACCATCCGGACCAGGGTCCCGAGGGCCAGCCGGACCACCCGCCACGGGAGGGCCCGGGTGCTGGAGTTCGCCAGCAGCGTGTAGAGCGCGGCGCGGCGCTCCTGGTAGTGGATGTGGCGCCCGGTGAGCGGCGTCCGGCGTACGCCGCGGTGGGCCGCCTCGACGTGGAAGACGACCGCCTCGGGGACGATCACCGTGCGGTGGCCGGCCGCGGCGGCCCGCCAGCCGAAGTCGATGTCGTTGCCGAAGACCGGCATCTGCTCGTCGAGGCCGCCGAGCTCCTCGAGGACCGCGCGGCGCACCAGCATGCCGGCGGTGTTGACGGCCAGCACGTCCCGGACGTCGTCGTGCTGGCCCTGGTCGTACTCACCCCGCTCCAGCCCGGTCTCGCGACGACCCGTGCCCGACACGGTGACGCCGAGCTCGAGCAGCCGTCGCAGCGAGGGCCACTCGCGCAGCTTGGGGCCGAGCACGTCGGCGCCCGGGTCGGCCGCGGCCGCCGCCAGCAGCGCCGCCAGCGCGTCGGGGTCGGGGGTGGAGTCGTCGTGGAGCAGCCACACCCACTCGGCGTCGGGCTGGCTCGCGGCGACCTGCTCGAGGCCGAGCCGGACGGCCTGGGGGTAGGAGGTCGCCCCGCCCACCCGGACCACGTCCCCGAAGGCCGCGTCGAGCAGGTCGGCGCTGTCGTCCTTGCTCCCCGTGTCGACCGCGACGACCCGCGAGACCGGCGTCCGCTGCCCGCGCAGGCCGTCGATCACGGTCGGGAGCCAGCGGGACCCGTCATGGCTGACGAGAAGGGCGACGACCGTGGCTGACACGACGAGTGACCATAACGGCCACCCGGTTGCCTGACCCAACTGACGCGGTCACCCGCGGCAGCGGATGATCGCGTCAGACTGCGCGCTTCTTCAGCTTGCGTCGCTCCCGCTCGGAGAGCCCGCCCCAGATGCCGAAGCGCTCGTCGTTCATCAACGCGTACTCGAGGCACTCGTCGCGCACCTCGCACGTGAGGCAGACCTTCTTGGCCTCCCTGGTGGACCCGCCCTTCTCGGGGAAGAACGCTTCAGGGTCGGTCTGTGCGCACAGTGCGCGCTCCTGCCACCCTGCTTCCTCGGCGTCCCCGTCGAGGAGAAGTAGTTCTCTCACGGCACTCGCCCTTTCGACCCGGACACCCCGCCGACGGATCTGGCGATCCGGCGACCTGGGTGTACTCCTGTTCCTTCTCGTGCCCCCGTGTCCTCGACCCCTGACGGGGCCTGTTCGACGCAGAACAGTCGAAGAACACTGTGGGAATTACACGCCTGTCGTACACCGGAAGTCAAGGCCGCCCGTGCTATAGGGCAAAGACCACCCGAATGGACTAGTCCGGGTGTACGGCAGGCTGATGCCATGCGCCAGATCACCGTGCTCTCCGGCGGCATGGGCGGAGCGAGGTTCGTCCGCGGCCTGCGGCACGGCATCCTGTCCGGGACCCTACCGGGGGTGCCGCGGAACGCCGAGGTCACCGTCGTGGCCAACACCGCCGACGACTGGTGGGTGCACGGGCTCAAGGTCTGCCCCGACCTCGACACCGTGATGTACACCCTCGGCGACGGCATCGACCCCGGGCGGGGCTGGGGCCGGCGCGACGAGACCTGGCACCTCAACGAGGAGCTCGCGGCGTACGGCGTGGACCGGACGTGGTTCGGGCTGGGCGACCGCGACCTCGCGACCCACCTGGTCCGCACCGAGATGCTCGAGGCCGGCTTCCCGCTCTCCCAGGTCACCGAGGCGCTGTGCCGTCGCTGGCTCTCCCCCGGGTCCGGAGGGAGCGTCCGGCTGCTCCCGATGAGCGACGACCGGGTGGAGACCCACGTCGTCGTGACCGACCCGGACGAGCCGAGCGGTCGCCGGGTCGTCCACTTCCAGGAATACTGGGTGCGGCTCCGGGCCGAGGTCCCCGCCCAGGGCGTGGTCGTGGTCGGCCAGGACGCTGCCACCCCGGCCCCGGGCGTGGTCGAGGCGATCACCGACGCCGACCTCCTCGTGCTGCCGCCCTCCAACCCGGTCGTCTCGGTCGGCACGATCCTGGGCCTGCCCGGCGTGCGGGAGGCGGTGGTGGCGACGGCGGCTCCCGTGGTCGGCCTCTCCCCCATCGTCGGCGGCCACCACGTCCGGGGCATGGCCGAGCAGCTGCTCGCCGCGATCGGGGTCGAGGCGTCCGCCGAGGCGGTCGGCCGGCACTACGGCGCGCGCGACGCCGGCGGCGTCCTCGACGGCTGGCTGGTCGACGAGCAGGACGCCGACGGCCTGCCCGGGTTGCGCGGTGCCGGGCTGCGGGCAGCGGCCGTCCCCCTGATGATGACCGACGACGTCGCCACCGCCGCGATGGCCGCCGCCGCGATCGAGCTGGTGCACCCGTGAAGCGCGTCGAGGTCCTGGCACCCGACGGCGTGCCGGAGGTCGGGTCGGGGGACGACCTCGCCGGGCTCCTGACCGCGGTGGCCGAGCTCGAGGACGGCGACGTGGTGCTCGTCACCAGCAAGGTGGTCGCCAAGGCGGAGGGCCGGGTGGTGCCCGGGACCCGCGACGACCTGCTCGCGACCGAGACCGCCCGGGTCGTGGCCAGGCGGGGGCCCACCACGGTCGTCCGGACGCGGCACGGGCTGACGCTGGCCGCGGCGGGGATCGACGCCTCCAACGTGGAGCCCGGCCACGTGGTGCTGCTGCCGGTCGACCCGGACGCCTCCGCCCGGCGACTACGGACCCGGCTCGCCGAGACCACCGGCTGCACGGTCGGCGTGGTCGTGACCGACACCGCCGGGCGGGCCTGGAGGCACGGCCAGACCGACCTCGCGGTGGGGGCGGCGGGGATCCGGGTGCTCGACGACCAGGCCGGACGGCTCGACCCCCACGGCAACGAGCTCGCGGTCACCGCACCCGCGGTCGCCGACGAGCTCGCCGCGGCGTCGGAGCTGGTGCAGGGCAAGCTGGGCCGGCGGCCGTTCGCCGTCGTCCGCGGACGTGCCGACCTGGTGCTGCCGCTGGGCGACGACGGGCCGGGCGCGGTCGCCCTCGTGCGCGCCGACCACGAGGACATGTTCGGGCTCGGCAGCCGGGAGGCCGTGGTCCGCGCCCTGCGCGGCGACCCGGCGGACGTCGCGGCGTTCGGGGCCCCGGCCGGTCCGGACGACGTGCTGGCCGCCGTGGTCGCGGTCACGGGTACGACGCCGCGGCAGCTGGCCGACGGCGGGCTGGAGGTCGACGCAGACCCGGCCGTGCTGCGCCCGCTCGCCCACGCGCACGGCTGGCGGCTCGAGACCGATCCGACCGGTCCTGCCCGGATCCGGCCGCCCGGTCCGTAGAATCTGCGCGACTCCCCCCATCGCCCCGACCACCCCGAGGAATCCGCACGTGGCCAAGCAGAAGACTGCCAAGTCCGACCGACAGGCGAAGATCGACGCCATCCGCAGCCAGCAGCAGGGCGCCGAGCGCCGGCGCGGGTTCCTGATCGTCGGCGTCTGCGTGGTCGTCGCGCTCCTCATCGTCGGCGCCGCTGCCTACCAGCCGATCAAGGACTGGTGGGACCAGCGCGAGTTCGACGACCTCCAGCTCTCGGCCATCGGGGCGCCCGCCTCGGTCTGCCAGGACGTCGAGACCAAGACCGCATCCGGCAGCCAGGACCACGTCGAGCCCGGCACCGACATCCCCTACGAGGACGCTCCGCCCTCGTTCGGCACCCACTACGACATCTGGGACGGGATCGAGCGCAAGTTCTACACCGAGGGCGACCGTCCCGACGTCGGCGAGCTGGTCCACAACCTCGAGCACGGCTACACGCTGCTCTGGTACGACGAGACCATCGCGGGCGACGACCGGGCGATGGACGAGCTGAACGCGCTGGCGTCGAAGTTCACCGACAACGACAACTACCGCAACAAGTTCAAGGTCGTCCCGTGGACCTCCGACGACGGCGACGCGTTCCCCGAGGGGCAGCACGTCGCGCTCACCCACTGGTCGGTCGGCGGGGACGGCGACCCCTCGGGCGAGCAGACCGGCGTCTGGCAGTACTGCTCGGAGCCGAGCGGGGCGGCGCTCGAGCAGTTCATGAAGGACTACCCCTACACCGACAGCCCCGAGCCCGACGCCATCTGACCGGGCGTCAGGTCAGGCCGTCCGGCCCCCGCTCGCGCAGCTCGGCCACGACGTCCTTGACGCTCTGGGCGTGCGCCCGGGTGGTCACCAGCAGCGCGTCGGGGGTGTCGACGACGACCACGTCGTCGAGCCCGACGACGGCGACGACCCGGCCCGACGCCGGGACCACGAGCCCCGACGCGTCCGCGCCGTGGACCAGCGAGGACTCGCCGAGCACCGTCAGGTCGGACTCGTCGCGCTCGAGCAGGGTCGCGAGCGAGTCGAAGTCGCCGATGTCGTCCCAGCCGAGGTCGGCGGGGACGACGACCACCCGACCGGCGGCGGCCGCGGGCTCCGCCACCGCGTGGTCGACGGCGATCCGCGGGAGCTGCGGCCACACCTCCGCCAGCCGCGTCGGGTCGTCCGCGATCGAGCGGAGCGCCGCGGCGAAGGCGGGGTCCTCGGTGGCGAGCAGGTCCAGCAGCACCGTCGGCCGCGCCACGAACATGCCGGCGTTCCACCGGAACCCGCCGTCGGCGAGGTAGCCCTCGGCGACGTCGGCCCCGGGCTTCTCGACGAACTCCGCCACCCGGTGGACGCCGGCGTGGCCGTCGAGCGGCTCACCGAGCCGGATGTAGCCGAACGCGGTCGAGGCGAAGGTCGGGGTGATGCCCAGCGTCACCAGCCACCCGTCGTACGCCGCCGCGACGGCGCTGCGGACCGCTGCCTCGAACGCCGCGGTGTCGGCGATGGCGTGGTCGGCGGCGAACGAGCCCATCACCGCGTCGGGGTCGCGGCGCTCGACCACCGCGGCCGCCAGGCCGATGGCGGCCATCGAGTCGCGGGGCGACGGCTCGGCGATGACCGCCTCCTCGTCGAGGGCGGCGAGCTGCCCGCGGACGGCTGCCACGTGGGCCTCGCCGGTCACGACCAGGACCCGGTCACCGGCCAGTGGCTGCAGCCGGTCGACGGTCGCCTGGAGCAGTGACCGCCCGGTCCCGGTGAGGTCGTGGAGGAACTTGGGTCCCGCAGCCCGCGACAGCGGCCACAACCGGGTGCCGGCCCCGCCGGCCGGGACGACGCACCAGAAGTGATCGAGCGAGGACATGGATGGAACCCTAGGGCGTCATGACGACCTTCGACGCCGTTCTGGCCCGACGGCTGGCGGCCGAGCCCGGCCGGCCGCTGGTGACCTTCTACGACCACGCGAGCGGGGAGCGGACCGAGCTGTCGGTGGCGACGTACGCCAACTGGGTCGCCAAGACCGCGTCGCTGCTCGTCGACGAGCACGGGCTCGAGCGCGGCCAGGTGCTGCGCCTCGACCTCCCCACGCACTGGCTCGGCCCCGTGCTCCTCGGCGCCGCCTGGACCGTCGGCCTGACGGTGGCGCTCGACGGCGACCCGGCCGCCGACGCGTGGTTCACCGGGCCCGAGGGCCTCACCCGGTGGGCAGGGCACGCCGGGGACGGCGTCGTGCTGGCCACGGCGCTGCACCCGCTCGGGCGTCCCTTCGAGGAGCGGTTGCCGGACGGCGTCCTCGACCTCGGCACCGAGGTCTGGTCGCAGCCGGACTCCTTCGTGGCCCTCGACCCGCCGGGACCCGAGGACCTCGCACTCGAGGGCGTGACGCAGCGGGAGGTGTGGGAGACGGCCGCCGGCGGGAGTCTCCTCACCGGCGGCGGCCGCCTCCTGACCAGGGTGAACCCGGCTTCCCCTTCCGGGATCCCCTGCTTCACCGAGCCGCTCGTCCGAGACGGCTCGGTGGTCCTGGTGGCGCACCCCGACGACGACCGGCTCGAGGCGACCTACGCCGCCGAGCGCGCCACGTCCCGCGCCTGATGCCGGCTCAGCCGGCCAGGTCGTAGCCTCCTGCCTCGCCGAGGTACCGGGGAGAGCCGTAGCCGTCCCGCGTGCCGTCGAGCCGGAACAGGTACCCGTCGCCGTCCCGGACCAGGACGTCAGCGGCTCCGCGGCGCAGCAGGTCGCTGGTGGTGATGCTCCAGTCGTACGCCGACGCGTCCGGGGCCGTGGCGTCCGCGACCTCGATCGGCTTCCGCTGCTTCAGCGTGCCGGCACCGTTGCCGGGCCAGACCAGGGTCTCGCCGTCGATCCGGCCCACCACGTCGTGCCGGTCGTCGCCGGTCACGTCGGCGACCACCTGCACCCTCCTGGCCTGGCTGAACGGGCGCTTGCCCCCGATCCGGACCGGGTCCGCGAGCCGGCCGGTGCCGCGGCCCTTGTAGAGCCACAGCGAGCCGATCTTGCGGCGCAGGATCACGTCGCCGTCACCGTCCCCGTCGAAGTCACCCGCGTTGAGCAGCAGGTCACCCCGGGTGAAGGACTGGCGGGTGTCGATCGGCGCGCCGAGGTCGAAGGTCCCGCGGTTGGGCAGCACCACCAGGGCTCCGCCGGCACGCGCCAGCAGGTCGGGGGCGGCCGTGCCCGTGACCTGTCCGGCGCCGCTGACCGTGCTCAGGCCGTCCACGGACGCCACCGGACCCACCGCCCGGCCCAGGGTGCCGTCGCCGCGCGACGGGAGCAGCCGGAGCGACCCGTTGGCCCGACGGACGATTAGATCTGCCACCCCGTCCCCGGAGTAGTCGACCCCGCCGATCAGCCACGCCACGTCGTCGTACGCCGGGGGGACCTCGGTCCGGTCGGCGAACCGTCCGCCGCCGAGACCACGGTGCAGCCACAGCCGGCCGGACCCGTCGCGCGCCCACAGGTCGGGACTGCCGTCGCCGGTGACGTCGCCCGCACCGACCAGCTGCCGGTAGCCCTGCAGGCTGGTGTCGCGAGCCACTCGGCGGAACCCACCCCGCTCCGTGCGCAGGAAGGCCACCAGCTCACCCTCCGACCGGGCGACGAGGTCCACCAGGCCGTCGGCGTCGAGGTCGCCGGCCACGGCGACGAGGTCGTGCCTCCGGAAGCTGCGCGCCGTCCGGTCCACCTTCTGGAAGCCGTCGGCGGCCGGACCCGGGCGGATCTCCAGGCTGCCCTTGTCGTCGAAGGTCACCAGGTCGCCTCGCCGGTCGCCGGTGAGGTCGGGTGCCGCGAGGAAGGTACGCCGGGCCCAGCCGGACTTGACGAGCGTCACCGGGGACCGGAACTGGGTGAGCCCGCCGGTGGGCAGGATCATGCCCCGCCCGTCGGAGGCCCGGCGCACGACCAGGTCGGGGTGGGGGGTGCCGGCGAGGTTCGAGTCGACCTGGCGGAGGGTGACCGGCTTCGAACCCCGGGCCGCCGCCTCGGCGTACCTGCGGATGGCGGGCAGCTCGGCGTAGAGGTAGCGGCCGGGGCAGGCCGTGGAGCCGGCGTCCCGGTGTCCGTTGATGGCCTGGAAGGTGTCGCCGTTGACGTTCTGGGATCGCTCCATCGGGTCGATGCCCGCGAGTCCCAGCTTCCAGGCGAACAGGGCCCCGTACGCCTTGAGCATGGCGTCGGAGGGACGCGCGGTCTCGTAGTTGCCGATGGCCGACATCGCGAAGGAGTCCTCGTTGTAGCCGAGGGTGTGGGCTCCGATGACGGGCCGGGCCACGCCGCCGTAGCGGCCCTCCCAGATGCGGCCGAACTTGTCGACCACGAAGTTGTAGCCGATGTCGCTCCAGCCGCGGGACCTGGTGTGGTATGCGTAAATGCTGCGGATCATGCCCGGGACGTCATCGCGCGAGTAGTCGTTGGCATTGACGGTGTGGTGCACGAAGCCGGCGCTGATCGAGCCGTAGCTCGGCCGGCCGTCCCGGAGCCGCTCGTCGGCCCCCCACTGCTCGCGGGTGTAGATCTTGGGCTTCGGCGCGGACGTCGACGCGGCCTGGAGCTCGATCGCCTCCTCCTGCGACGCGTCGCGGTCAGCATCGTCGGCTGCGCCCTCGGCGCCGGACGCCGGGGACTGCCGCTGCACGTCCGCGGCCCTGCCCGGAGCGACGACCGCCAGCGACATGTCGTCCGGCAGTCCGTCCTCCGCCACCGCGCGCAGCTGCACCCGGTCGACCTCCCCGACGAACAGCGGGTCGGTACCGGGCCGGGTCTCGCGGCCCTCCTCGGTCTCCGGCTCGGGTGCGTGCTCGTCGTGGTACTCGAGCTCGCTCCACCCGCTCCACGCGCCGTCGGTCGCGGTCCGCACCTCCAGGTCGATCCGGTCGTCGTCGACCTGGGCGTCGTGCGACCAGGTGACGCCGACGGCGCCGTACCCCGTGACCGGCTGCGGCTCGCTGAGGACCGTGGTCGGGGTCAGCTGCTCGGTCTCCTCCTCGACCTCGCCGTCGGTGGCACCGTCCTGCTCCGCCGTCAGGGCCACCTCCTCGACGACCGGCTCGACCGGTTCGGCCGGCACCGTCGAGGCGGCCCGCCCCTCGTGCCCGGTGCGGGGGGCACCGGGCACGCCGCCTGGCTGCGGGCGGTCGTGCCGGGAGTCCGGCTCGGGGGCGGCACCCGGCGTCGAGGAGCCGGGGGTCTGGACGACGTCGAGGGACACGACGGACGCCGCAGGGGTCAGGACGGCCAGGACGGCACCGAGGGCCAGCAGCTGCTGGCAGGAGGTGACGAAGTGGGCCTTGCTGGGACGCATCGCGGGCTACTCCAGTGCGGGGGAAGATTCACACGGGTAGCAAGTTTCACACCAGTCACACGCCTCGGCGCAACAAAACTGAGTAACTACAATCCTGTAATTTCCACTCGACACGCCGACACGCCGAGAAAATCCGGCAGCGAGAGGGGACGGTCCAGGCCGGGAACTCAGTCGTCCTTGCCGAAGCCCTCGTCGTCGTCGCCGTCCTCGCCCTCGTCGTAGTGGAGGTACTTGATGCCCTCCTCGACGTCGCCGTCGAAGCCGAGCTTGCCCTTCTCGAGCACCAGCACCCGGTCGCACAGCTGCTTGACGGCGCCCGGGGAGTGGCTGACGAAGAAGATCGTCGTGCCGTTCTGACGGATCTCGCGCATCTTCTGCTTGCACTTGCGCTTGAACGGGCGGTCCCCCACCGCCAGGGCCTCGTCGGCGATGAAGACGTCGGCCTCGACGTTGATCGCCACCGCGAAGCCCAGGCGGGCCTTCATGCCGGAGCTGTAGTAGACGACCGGGGTGTCGATGAACTTGCCGAGGTCGGCGAAGTCGATGATCTCGTCCATCTTGCGCCGGGTCTCCGCCTCGCTCATGCCGAGGATGGCGGCGTTGAGCCACAGGTTGTCGCGGCCGCTGACCTGGGGCTGGAAGCCCGCTCCGGTCGCGATCAGACCGGCCACCCGGCCACGGGTGAGCACCTGGCCGCCGTCGGGCTGCATCACGCCGCTCACCAGCTTGAGCAGGGTCGACTTGCCCGAGCCGTTGAGGCCCATCAGCCCGATCGACTCTCCGTCGTCGACGCTGAACGAGACGTCGTCGACGGCGTTGAACCGGTCGTGGGTCTTCAGGCCCCGCATCTTGGCCAGGGCGATCTGCTTGATCGACCGGTGGTACTGCATGGTGAAGGACTTGGTGACGTTCTCCGCCTGGATCATCCGCGTCATCAGAGACGCTCCGGGACCCGGCGCTCGAGCTTGCTGAACCACACCTGGGCCAGCACGAGCAGCACGATCGACAGCACCAGCATGATCACGCCGCGGCTGTACAGGTCGGAGGGCATGTCCTCGGCGAGCGCCCGCTCGGGGTCGTTGGTGAGCGGGACCCAGAAGCAGCGCTGCATCAGCAGCACCGCCTCCGCGATCGGGTTGAGCAGGTAGACGTCGGCGACCCACGGGACCTTCTCGAAGCGCTCCGCCACCAATGAGTACGGGTAGATCATCGGCACGCTGAACGTGGTGAACTGGGTCAACGTCTGGGTGACCTTGCTGAAGTCGCGGAAGAACACGTTGGCCACGCTGAACAGCAGGCCCAGCGCGAGCCCGAGGACCGCGACGAGGGCCAGCCCCAGGAGCGCCGCCGCGACGCCGACCGGGTCGGGCGTCCAGCCCAGGACGGCGCTCACGAGCACCGTGATGACCAGCATCGGCACGGTGTGCCAGAAGGAGACCAGCATGCTGGCCACGGGGAACAGCTCGCGCGGCATCGGGAGCTTGATGATCAGCCCCCGGTTGCTCACCAGCGAACGGGTGCCGCCGTTGAAGGTCTCGGTGAAGAAGTGCACCAGGACCATGCCGCACACCAGGTGGATGGCGAACGGGTAGAGCCGCTCGCCGCCACGGCCGATCAGGATCTGGAACACGAAGTAGTACATGCAGAAGCGCACGCCGGGCTGGATGTAGCTCCAGAACCAGCCCAGGAACGTGCCCTGGTAGCGCGCCTGCACCGTGCTGCGGACCAGGAGTCGCAGCAGGTAACGGCGCCGGAAGACCTCGAGGAGCCCGTTGTTGTGGCTCGCCGGCGCCAGGGGCGGCAGCCCCTCGCGGGCCTCAGCGGTCATCGGCGTCCATCCACGGGCCGAACGTCCTCTCCCACGCCTCCGGGGAGGTGATCTCGGGAAGGGCCGCGCGGTAGCGGGCGGCCAGGTCGTCCCAGTCGGTGCGGAGCCTGCGGTGGATGGCGAGGGTCCGCTTGAGCAGGTCGAAGAACTTCTCGCGGTCCCTGCGGTAGAAGGCCGCGGCCGTCCCGTCGGGCATCGAGACGATCGCCGAGTCGTAGCGGGCGATCTTGTGCCACTTGGCGTCCTGCGCCATCACCTCCGCCTCGGGGAAGTCGTGCGCGTGCTCCCGCGGAGCCCGCAGCTGGCGCAGCGGCTGCAGCAGGGCCTGGACCGTGGCCGCCCTGCCCGAGATGACCGGCGAGGCCTCCTTGCCCCTGCGGGGCAGCTTGTGCCGCTTGACCTCGGGAAGCGCGCTCGGGTCGGCCACCAGGGTGGCGTCGTCGAAGCCCTTCACGAGCTCCTTGAGCTCGGGCAGGGCGGTGGGCAGCTTGGCGTGGAGCGCCTCCGGTCCGTCCAGCACGTCGAGGAGGGCCTTGTGGCGCAGCTCGACCGTGGAGTACTGCATCGACACCAGGTGCTTGATCTGGTGGTTCAGGCTCTCCTGGACCATGCGTCCGCCGTGGGGGTACTGCGAGTGCAGCAGCGCCGCGATGAACCGGTTGCGGTGGTGGAAGTAGGCCTGCCAGTCGAGGGCGTCGTTCTTGTCGGTCCACGGCACGTGCCAGACCGCTGCGCCCGGGAAGGTCACCGTCGGGTACCCGGCTGCCTTGGCGCGCAGGCCGTACTCGGAGTCGTCCCACTTGATGAAGAGCGGCAGCGACAGCCCGATCTCGGCGAGGACCTCCGACGGGATCAGGCACATGAACCAGCCGTTGTAGTCGACGTCGACGCGCGCGTGGAGCCAGCGGGCGGACCGGAGGTTGCGGTTGCCGAGGTCCCAGCCCGGGAACACGCCGGGCGCCGACCCCCACCAGAACCGGTAGGGCTCCACCTTCTCGCCGAAGCTGTGCAGCTGCGCCTTCGAGAACAGGCTGAACATGTGCCCGCCCACGATGGTGGTGGTGCGGCACAGGTCGCCGAAGGTGACCGCCCGGACGATGCCCTCGGTCTCGCACTCCACGTCGTCGTCGAGCATCATCACGTACTTCGAGCGGCCGGCCTTGAGGCCTTCGTACTGGGCGCGCGCGAAGCCGCCCGAGCCGCCGATGTTGCCCTGCTCGATGATCCGGAGCCGGTCGCCGAGCACCTTCTCGGCCTCGGGGTAGAACTCGGAGTCGACCACCTTCTCCTTGCCCTGCTCCAGGACGATCACCTCGTCGAGGTAGTGCTCGAGGTGACCGGACTCGCCGAGCTGGGCGAGCAGCTTGGCGCAGAAGTCCTGCCGGTTCATGGTGGTGATGCCGATGGTGACCGTGCCGCGGGTGGCCCGGTCGTCGGGCACGGCGGCCGTCCACTCGGCCGACTCGACGACCGCGTCCTCGTCGGCGGCGACGACGTCGTACCAGTACCAGCCGCCGTCGACGAAGGGCTTGAGCGGGAGGTCGAAGGAGTACTCCCCCGACGAGCCCTCGTTGGTGGCGCTGTCGACCCGCTGGGAGCGCCCGTTGGCCAGCGAGCGGTAGACGGTGACGTTGGCCCCCTTGCCGCGCAGCCGGACGGTCAGCCGCACCTCGGAGACGATGGTCCAGCGACGCCAGTACGACGCCGGGAACGCGTTGAAGTAGGTGCCGAACGAGAGCTTGTCGCCCAGCTTCAGCCGGTACGCCGTGCGCGACTCGATCTGGTCGGGGTGGATCTGGGTCCCGGTGCCGACCGCCTGCCGCATCGCGACGGCATTCAGCTCCTGGGCGGTCCTGTTGTGGCCGACCTCGTACTTGTCCGCGTCGAGGACGGCCGGGTCCGGGTCGATGTACAGACGGATCACGTCTGTGTCGCGGTTGGCGGGCATGATCTGCCGCTGCAGCAGGACCCGCGTGGTGCCCGGGGCGGCCTGGTCGACCCCCTCCTGGGTCTGGGTGTGGGTGACGCTCATTCGTCGACTCCTCCGCTGGTCAGCTCCGCGCCCTGGGTGAAGTGGGGCCTGAGCTTGTTGTCGTACATGGACAGGGCGGAGCCGATCGCCATGTGCATGTCGAGGTACTTGTAGGTGCCGAGCCGGCCGCCGAAGAGCACCATCGGCTCCTTCTTGGCGAGGTCGCGGTACTTCAGCAGCTTCTCGCGGTCCTCGGCGGTGTTGATCGGGTAGTACGGCTCGTCGCCCTCCTCGGCGAACCGGCTGTACTCGTGGACGATCACGGTCCGGCCGGGGAGGTGGGTCTTCACCCGCTCGGGGTGGAAGTGCTTGAACTCGATGATCCGGGTGAAGGGGACTTCCTGGTCGTTGTAGTTGACCACGCCGGTGCCCTGGAAGTCGTCGACCTCCTCGACGGACTCCTCGAGGTCGACGGTCCGCCAGGAGAGCCGGCCCTCGGAGCTGCCGAAGTACTCGTCGACCGGGCCGGTGTAGACGATCGGGACCTGGCCCTTGTAGTCGTCGGCCACGTCGAAGAAGTCGGTGTCGAGCCGGACCTCGATGTTGGGGTGGTCGGCCATCTTGGTGAGCCAGGCGGTGTAGCCGTCGACCGGCAGGCCCTCGTAGGTGTCGTTGAACCAGCGGTTCTCGAAGGTGTAGCGCACCGGCAGCCGGGTGATGATGTCCGCGCTCAGCTTCGTCGGGTCGGTCTGCCACTGCTTGGCGGTGTAGCCCTTGATGAACGCCTCGTAGAGCGGCCGTCCGATCAGGCTGATCGCCTTCTCCTCGAGGTTGGTGGCGTCCTCGGTCGCGATCTCGCTCGCCTGCTCCCTGATCAGCGCCCGCGCCTCGTCGGGGGTGTGGCTCTTGCCGAAGAACTGGTTGATCAGGCCGAGGTTCATCGGCAGTGAGTAGACCTGCCCCTGGTACTTGCCGAAGACCCGGTGCTTGTAGTCGGTGAACGAGGTGAACCGGTTGACGTACTCCCAGACCCGCTCGTTGGACGTGTGGAACAGGTGAGCGCCGTACTTGTGGACCTCGACCCCCGTGGTCGGCTCCTTCTCGGAGTAGGCGTTGCCGCCGAGGTGGTGCCGGCGCTCGAGCACGAGCACCTTCAGGTCGAGCTCGCTGGCGCAGCGCTCGGCGATCGTGAGGCCGAAGAAGCCGGAGCCGACGACGACCAGATCAGGACTGGACAAGGGGGATCTCCTCACGAGGTTGACGCAGTGGGTCAGTCTACGGATGAGGGCGGCGGCTTCCGCATTCCCCGCGCGTCGCGTAGGGCGTGGATCACGTTGCGCGCCTCGCCACGGCCGCCGCGCGCCGGGCTCAGCACCACCACCGCGCCGGCGATCAGCCACGGCTTGAGCCGCACCAGTGGGTTGCGGCCGTAGCGCAGGTGCACGACGAACAGGTTGCGGTACATGTAGTACCCCTTCCACGACCCCAGGTCGTGCTGCTGGTCGAAGTCGAGCTGCCGCACCAGCACGGCGTCGCGGACCGCCCAGATCCGGAACCCGGCCCGCCTGGCCCGCACGGCGTAGTCGACGTCGTCGTAGAAGATGAAGTAGGACGCGTCGGGCAGCCCGATCCGGTCCACGACGTCGCGGCGCAGCATGAACCCCTCGAAGGCGACGTTCTCCAGCTCAACCAGCGCCGGCATCGCTGCCCGGGTGCCGAACTCGGTCTCGACCATGCCCGTCTTCGGCTTGATCGCCAGCGGGTTGTCGAGGTCGAACCGGGTGGCCGCCTTCTCGACGAGGCGACCGGCGGTGTCCTCGCGGACCGCCATCAGGCAGGGCTCGTCGTGGGCGAGCAGCACCGCGAGGCAGTCGGGGGCGGGGACGACGTCGTCGTCCATCAGCCAGATCCGGTCGAAGCCGTCGCCGTACGCCTGCTCGAGGCCGAGGTGGAAGCCACCGGCGCCGCCGAGGTTGTCGGGGCTGTGCGTGACGTGCAGGGGCAGGTCGCCGCCGTGCCACTTGTCGAGCACCTCGCGGGTGTGGTCGGAGCTGGCGTTGTCGACGATGTAGACCGCGTCGGGCCGACGGGTCTGCGCAGCGAGGCCGTCGAGCATCCGGCCGAGCAGGTCGGCCCGGTTGTAGGTCACGACCACGACGGCGACGGTGGTGCTCACCGCAGGTACCTCTCGTGCCCGGTGAAGTCGCCGCGCAGCCCGGCCACGATCCCCCGGCCGCTCAGCAGCAGCCGCCGCGGGTCGGGTCGGGTCACCGTGTAGAACCACAGGGTCTTCACCCAGAACATCAGCACGTGCGGCCAGCCGCGGTAGTCCCGCAGGTTGACGGTGTTGTTGCGGGCCATGCAGTAGTGCTTGAGGTCGCTCGGGCTGTGGTTGTACGTCGTCCGGCCCCCCATCATCGGCGTGCCCAGCTCCCCCACCGACGGGTGCCGGACCCGGGCGGCCGCGACGGTCGCGATCCGGGCGCCGGCCCGCTCGGCGCGGAGGCGGTACTCGTGGTCGTCGCCCCAGATGAAGAACTCCTCGCGCGGGTAGCCGATCTCCCGGCCGAGCACCCGGGTGACCAGGACCCCGTTGAAGGGGATGACCACGTCGGCCAGCATCCCGTCGCGGGCCGCTCGCTCGACCGCGTCGGTGTGGTGGACGACCCGGGTGCCGCCGGGCAGCCGGATGGGGAAGACCAGCCGCTCCGGGTCGGCCTCGTCGACCACGACCGGCCCCCAGAAGTCCAGCTCGCCGTCGTGGGCCAGCAGCAGGTCGAGGCAGTCGGGGTCGGGCAGGCCGTCGTCGTCCATCAGCCAGACCAGGTCGGCGCCGCACTCGTCGAAGGCCTGTCGCATCCCCTCGTGGAACCCGCCGGCGCCCCCGCGGTTGCGGTCGAGCGTCACCGCGTGGAGCCGGGACTGCTCGACCTGCTCGCGCAGCCAGTCCCCCGTGCCGTCGGTGGAGGCGTTGTCGACCACCACGATCTCGTCGAGCCGCCCGATCTCCAGCAGCCGGTCGACCAGTCGCTGCACCAGCTCCAGCCGGTTGAAGGTCACCACGGCCGCCACCACGCGCGGTCCGTGCTCCTCCGACTCGGTCACGGCCCACACCCTCCCACGTGGTGCGTGGAAGCCGTCATCACGGTCTGCTCGTCCCACCGGGTCTCGACACGCTCAGTCGCGACCTCGCAGGCTCGGTCGCGGTCGCTGCTCGACCACCATCGATCAGGTCCGCTGCGCGGCCGTGATCAACACGCCGTGCCGAGGTCGCTGGACTCGTTGGCGGCGTACCCCTCGGACATGCTCCCGATCGAGCCGCCGGTCATCGCGGGGGCCTGCTTGCGCTTCTTCCCCTTGTCGGAGCCACCGGAGGACGTCGGCGCGTCGCCCTCGGCCCGGTCGATGGCCTCGGCGACCTTGTCGTGGACCAGGTCCATGTCGGGGTCGGCCGTGTCGACCGTCGGCGGGACCAGCGACAGCGTGGAGATCTTCTGGTCCTTGGCCAGCAGGGCCAGCTGCACGAACCGGTCGACCTCGCTCCGCGGGATCGACGTCGACACCATCTCCGAGCTGGCCCGCGCGATGCGGGAGAAGTTCTTCAGCGCGACCTGGGGGCTGACCTGCTGGAGCATCGCGTTCATGACGCACTTCTGCCGCGCCATCCGCGAGTAGTCGTCGGAGCCGTAGCGGGCCCGGGCGAACCACAGCGTCTCCAGCCCGTCGAGCCGCTGGGTGCCGGGCTCGATGTAGCGGAAGTAGGAGTCGGTCGGGAGGCCGACCGGGATCTGGTCGCGGACGTTGAGGGTCACCCCGCCGAAGGCGTCGACGAGGTCCTTGAAGCCCTCGAGGTTGACCATCGCCCAGTAGCTGATGTCGAGGTCGGTGATCCCCTCGACGGCCGAGACCGTGGCGTCCACCCCGGGCTGGTCGGAGTGCCGGAACAGCTCGGCGTGGTCGCCCGCCCAGGTGCTGACGCCGTTGAGGTAGCAGCCCTCGCAGTCGAAGCCGTCCGGGAACTGCCGGTCCATGACCGAGCCCTCGCGGAACGGGAAGTTCGCCATGTTGCGCGGGAGCGAGATCAACACCGTCTTGCCCGTGGTCGCGTCGATGCTGGCCACCGTGAGCGAGTCGGGGCGCAGCCCCCAGCGGCCGGCTCCGGCGTCGCCGCCGAGCAGCAGCACGTTGAAGCGGCCGTCCGCCGCACCGGCCGCCTCCCCGTCGCCGAACATGGTCACCAGGAAGTCGCGCTGGACGCCGACGACGTGGGCACCGAACAGCAGCGTCCCGACGACGGAGAAGCACAGCAGCCCGTTGACGCCGACCGCTGCCCGGCGGTGCGGCAGCGACAGGCCGAGCGGCTGGCCGAGCCGCCAGGCGTCGACGATGAGGAGCGCCCAGCCGACGGCGAGCGCCATCAGCCCGACCCGCAGCACCCCGAGCAGCAGGGTGTTGGACGCAGCCCAGAACGCGAACGGGTGCCACAGGATGGACAGCCCCAGGCACGCGGTGCCGGTCGCCAGGAGCACGGCCCAGATCCGCATGGCCAGCCGACCGACGTCCCGGTTGCCGGCCACCAGCTGGGCCGACCCCGGGACGACCAGCGTCATCACCATCAGGGCGACCGCGCGCCGGAACCGGACGCGCGCGGCCCGCTCGTCCGGCGGACGGCGGGTCGACCCGGCGGGCGCGTCGGGCGCAGGGCCCGGCAACTGGCTGGGCATACGGGGAAGTGCCTCTCGGTGCTCGGGGAAGGAAGCAACGTGGCAGCAGTATCACCAGTCACACCCGTCACAGCCGTGACGACGCGCCGAACGCCGCCGGGCGTCGTGGCCCGAGGGGCTGGTCGACCGGCTCTCGGGCGCGGCACGGTAGTTTCTCCGCCATGGCTGATCGTCCGCAGGGGGGTGGACCCCAGGACGGGTCCCCCGACTACCACTGGCTGTACGGCTCCAGGGGCCAGCAGCCGAGCGGCGACGAGACACGAGCGATGCCGCAGCAGTCCCGCGACGACGGCACCCGGGTGATGCCGACGGCCGCCCGGGAGGCGCGGGGCCGTGAGTCGGCGCCGCCGCCGCAGCGGCCGGTCAAGCCCGTCAAGCCCCCCAAGGCACCCCGTCGCCGCCCGCGGTTCCGGCTCAAGTGGTTGTGGGGCCTCCTGGTCCTCTGGCTGGTCTTCCTGATCGCGATCCCGTTGTGGGCGTGGAGCAAGGTCGACAAGGTGGACGCGTTCCCGGGGTCCGGCCGTCCCGACGAGCAGCCCGGCACGACGTACCTGATGGTGGGCTCGGACTCGCGGAGCGACCTGTCGGCCGAGGAGCGCAAGGAGCTCGGCACGGGCAACCCGGCGGGCAACCGCACCGACACGATCATGATGCTCCACACCGGCGCCGGCCCGAACCTGCTGATGTCGATCCCGCGCGACTCGCTGGTGTCGATCCCCGGGTACGGCGACGGCCAGAAGGTCAACGCCGCCTACGCGTACGGCGGCCCCAGGCTGCTGGTGCGCACCCTCGAGGGAGAGACCGGCATCCGGATCGACCACTTCGTCGAGGTCGGGTTCGGCGGCTTCGTCGACCTCGTCGACGCCGTCGGCGGCATCGAGGTCTGCCCGCCGTTCCCGATGGACGACCCGCAGGCCAACATCAAGCTGGAGAAGGGGTGCCAGGAGGTCGACGGGCCCGACGCCCTCGGCTACGCCCGCTCCCGCAAGACAGACGAGCAGTTCGGCGACCTGGGTCGCGCGCAGCGGCAGCGCGAGGTGGTCTCGGCGATCGGCAGCGAGGCGGTCTCGCCGTGGTCGGTGCTCAACCCGATCCGCTACTACAGGCTGAACATGGCCGGCGCCCGCGCCGTCCGGGTGAGCGAGGGCACCTCCCCGTTCGCGATGGTGCAGTGGGCGATCGCGATGACCCGCGTCGACGGCGACCACGGCCTCACCTGCGGAGTGCCCGTCGCCGACTTCGCGGTCAACTGGGACCAGGAACGGTCCGAGGAGATGTTCACCTACATCCGCGAGGACGACACCGAGGGCATCCCGAAGAGCCTGTGCACCCCGACCGGGTTCCCGCGTCAGTGAGGCTCAGCGCTCGTCGCTGATCCGCTTCGCCTTGCCGAGCGACCGCTCCAGGGTGCCGGGCGGCACCACCTCGACCCGGGCGGTGACACCGATCCGGTCCTTGATCCGCTCGCCGAGCCGTCGGCCGAGGGTCTCGTCGACCCGTCCGTCGAGGGGCTCGGCGGCCTCGACCCGGACCGTGAGCTCGTCGAGGTTGCCCGGGCGCGTCAGCACGCAGACGTAGTGGGGCGAGAGCCCCTCGACGGTGAGGATCTGCTCCTCCACCTGGCTCGGGAAGACGTTGACACCGCGCACGATCATCAGGTCGTCGGTACGACCGGTGACCTTCGCCATCCGCCGGAAGGCCGGGTACGCCGTGCCGGGCAGCAGCCGGGTGAGGTCGCGGGTCCGGTAGCGGACGACCGGCATCGCCTGCTTGGTGAGGCTGGTGAAGACCAGCTCCCCCTCCTCGCCGTCGGGCAGTGGCTCGAGGGTCACCGGGTCGACCACCTCGGGCAGGAAGTGGTCCTCCCACACGTGCAGGCCGTCCTGGGTCTCCCCCGCCTCCTGGCTGACGCCCGGGCCCATCACCTCCGACAGCCCGTAGATGTCGACGGCGCGGATGCCGGAGCGTTCCTGGACCGCGCGCCGCATCTCGTCGGTCCAGGGCTCGGCGCCGAAGATGCCCACCTCCAGGCTGGTGTCGTGCGGATCGACCCCCTGGGCCTCCATCTCGTCCAGCAGCGCCAGGAAGTACGACGGCGTCACCATGATGACCCGCGGCCGGAAGTCGAGGACGAGCTGGACCTGGCGCGCGGTCATGCCGCCGCTGACCGGGACGACCGTGCAGCCCAGCCGCTCGGCGCCGTAGTGGGCGCCGAGGCCCCCGGTGAAGAGGCCGTAGCCGTAGGCGACGTGGACCAGGTCGCCGGGCCGGCCGCCGGCGGCGCGGATGGAGCGGGCCATCACCTCGGCCCAGGTGTCGACGTCCTCCCGGGTGTAGCCGACGACGGTCGGCTTGCCGGTCGTGCCGCTGGAGGCGTGGACCCGCGCGACCTGCTCGCGGGGGACGGCGAACATGCCGAACGGGTAGTTGGCGCGCAGGTCGGCCTTGGTGGTGAACGGGAACCGCGCCAAGTCGGCGAGCGAGGTCACGTCGCCGGGCGTGACGCCCGCGTCGGCGAACGCCCGGGCGTAGTGGGGCACCTGCCCGGCCCGGCGCAGCGAGTCGCGCAGCCGCTCGAGCTGCAGCTCCTCGAGCTGCGCGCGGTCGAGGTCGGGGACCCGGCCGGGCTCCGCGTCGGTCACGGCTGCCCCTCCCCGGACTCGCCCCAGAAGGCGCCGCCGACCTCGCGGGACCGGCCGGTGAACTCGGCGACCACGGTCGCGCCCGCCCGGACGGTCACGTCGTACGTCCCGTCGCGGCCCTCGCGGACCCGCTCCTCGGCGATCGCGACCAGGGTGTCGCCGAGCCGGGTCGGGGCGCGGAACCGGATCTCGGCCCCGGCCGCGACCGTACGGCGGTTGTAGGAGTTGCAGGCGAACGCGAAGGCGCTGTCGGCCAGGGTGAAGGTGAGCCCGCCGTGACCGATGCCGTGGCCGTTGACCATGTCGTCGCGGACCGTCATCGCCAGCTCGGCGCGTCCGGGGCCGACGTCGCGCAGCTCCATCCCGAGCGCCTGGCTGGCGCGATCGTCGGCCCACATCGCCGCCGCGCTCCGGTGGGCGATCTCGTCGGGGGTCACCCTCCCGATCATGCCGTACGGCGACCTTCGCCACCGCCGCCCGGGCCGCCGCAGCCGAACAACCACACCTCCGGGTGAGGGACCGCGTGCACCCCCGTGGCAGGGTCGAGGGGTCAGCTCCCGAGACCGACGAGAGGACACCCGTGCCCGACCCCGTGAAGCTCGCGATCATCTACTACTCCTCGACCGGAACGCTCGACGGCATGGCCCGTCGCGCCGCCGAGTACGCCGAGAAGGCCGGTGCCGAGGTCCGGCTGCGCCACGTCGAGGAGCTGGCCCCACGCGAGGTGATCGAGCAGCAGGACGCCTGGCGGGAGCACGTCGACGCGACGGCCGACGAGCCGCGCGCCACCCCGGGCGACGTGGTCTGGGCCGACGCGGTGCTCTTCGGGTCCCCCACCCGCTTCGGCAACGTGTCGAGCCAGCTCAAGCAGTTCCTCGACACCCTCGGCCCCCAGTGGGGTGAGGGGTTGCTCGCCGACAAGACCTACGCCGGCTTCACCGCGGCCCAGACCGCCCACGGCGGCCACGAGAGCACGCTGCTCGCCCTCTACAACACCCTCCACCACTTCGGCGGCATCCTGGTCTCGCCGGGGTACACCGATCCCGTCAAGTTCGCCGACGGCAACCCCTACGGCGTCTCGCACGCGACGGGGGCCGACAACGACGAGCCGCTCGGCGAGGAGGAGCAGGACGCGTTGCGGCACCTGGTCGAGCGGATCGTGGACGTGACCGGTGACCTCCTGCGGGGGCGCGCGGCGCGATGACCGATCGTCCGACGCGCGTCGACACCGTCGTCCTGGACATCGACGGGACCCTGGTCGACTCCAACTACCAGCACACCGTGGCCTGGTCGCGCGCGTTCCGCTCGGCGGGCCACGACATCCCCAGCTGGCAGATCCACCGCGCCATCGGCATGGGCGGCGACCGGCTGGTCGCCGCGGTGGCCGGGGACGACGTCGAGGACTCCGCGGGGGACGCCGTCCGTGCCGCCTGGGAGAAGGAGTACGACGCCATGCCGGACGAGCCCGTGCCGTTCCCCGGCGCGGCGGAGCTGCTCGCCGACCTGCGCGGCCGGGACCTGCGGGTGGTCCTGGCCAGCTCCGCGATCCCGCGGCACGCAGAACGCTCCCTCGCCCTGCTCGGGGACGCCCGCGAGCACGCGCAGGCGACGACGACCAGTGAGGACGCCGAGGAGTCCAAGCCGGACCCCGAGCTGCTCGAGGTCGCGGTCAGCCGCGTCGACGGCTCCTCCAGCATCGTGGTCGGCGACTCGGTCTGGGACGTGGAGGCCGCGCACCGGCTGGGGATCCCGGCGGTCGCGCTGCTCAGCGGCGGCTTCGGCGAGGACGAGCTGAGAGCGGCCGGTGCCGACTGGGTGCTCGAGGACGTCGCCGACCTGCGGCAGCGGCTGGACCAGGTGCTCGCGCCCCGCGACGACTGACAGGAGAGAACGACATGCACGAGCTGGACGTCTACCTGCAGCAGCACTGGGCGGCGGCCGCCGGTGGCCTGGACCTGGCGAGGAGGGTCGCCGCCAGCCACGCCGGCTCCGACGTCGGCGCGGACCTGGCGACGGTCGCCGAGGAGATAGCGGACGACCGGGTGGCGCTGCGGGAGCTGATGCTGCGGCTCGACCTCGACCCGGGCACCGTCGTCCCCGCGGTCGTCCGGCTCGCCGAGCGGATCGGCCGGCTCAAGCCGAACGGGCGCCTGCTCCGCCGGTCCCCGGTCTCCGACGTCCTGGAGCTGGAGGCCATGCGGGCCGGGGTCAGCGGGAAGCGGGCCGGCTGGGACGCCCTGTTGGCGCTGGCCGAGGACGTCGAGGCCCTGCCGGGCGACGAGCTCCAGCGGCTCCGCACCCGCGCCGACGACCAGCTCGAGCGGCTGGCCGCCGTCCACGCGGCCCTCGTGGTCCGCAGCCTCGCCCCCACCACCTGACCGACCTCCTTCCTCGCCGTACCCTCTCCGGTGACCGGAGGGAGCCGAGGGGTGGACGCAGGGCGGGCCCGGGTGCAGCGCCGCACCCTGACGGTCGTCGTGGTCTCCCAGATGTTCGGCGGCGCCGGCCTCGCTGCGGGCGTCACCGTGGGCGCGCTGCTCGCCGAGGACATGCTCGGCGGTGCCGGTCTGGCCGGTCTCCCGGCCGGGCTGTTCACGCTCGGCTCGGCGCTGGCGGCGTACCTCGTGGGCTCGCTGTCGCAGCGCTCGGGGCGGCGGACGGGCCTGGCGACCGGGTTCCTCGCCGGGGCCGCCGGCGCCGTCGGCATCGTGGTCGCGGCGGTCGTCGACAGCCCGGTGCTGCTGTTCGTGTCCCTGTTCGTCTACGGGTCCGGCACCGCCACCAACCTGCAGGCGCGCTACGCGGGCACCGACCTCGCCGCCCCGGAGCGGCGGGCCACCGCGGTCAGCATCGCGCTGGTCGCCACCACCTTCGGCGCGGTCGCCGGGCCGAGCTCGGTCGGGGCGACCGGCCGGGTCGCCGCAGACCTGGGCCTGCCCCCGTTGACGGGGCCCTTCCTGCTGGCGGCCGTCGCGTACGGGGCGGCGGCGCTGGTGCTCCTCGCGCTGCTCCGCCCCGACCCCCTGCTGCTGGCCCGCAGCCTGCGGGCGGCGGACGGGCCCGACGAGGACGCGTCCGCGGACCATCCCGGGTGGCGTCGCGGCGTGGTCGCCGGTGCCACGGTCATGGTCCTCACCCAGGTCGCGATGGTCGCGATCATGACGATGACGCCGGTCCACATGCGCCAGCACCACCACAGCCTCGACGCGGTCGGGTTGGTCATCGGGATCCACGTGGCGGCGATGTTCCTGCCGTCGCTGGTCACCGGGCCGCTGGTCGACCGGGTGGGCCGTGCCCCCATGGTGGTCGCCTCGGGCGTCACGCTGCTCGCCGCCGGCGTGGTGGCGGCGTCCGCCCCCGAGGGATCGCTCGGACTGCTGACCCTCGCGCTGGCCCTGCTGGGCCTGGGCTGGAACTTCGGCCTGATCTCCGGCACCGCCCTCATCGTCGACGGGACCCCGCTCGAGACCCGCGCGCGGACCCAGGGAGCGGTCGACGTGCTCATCGCCATCAGCGGCGCCACGGGCGGGGTGGCCTCCGGCTGGGTGGTCGCGGGGACCAGCTTCGCGACCCTGTCCCTCCTGGGCGGCGCGCTGTCGCTCCTGCTGCTCCCGGTGATCGTGTGGGCGGGGTCGCCGCGACGTACGCCGGTCGGCGCCTGAGCACTCTCCTGGCGGTCTCACCCGGAACGGACCAGCCGACGGCGGGGGCACGACAGCACGATGGCCCCCGAGGGTCCACGGCACGGACGGGAGTGGGATCGGCATGACGACGAAGGACGCGTTCACCGACGAGGAGTGGGCGCGGATCGTGCGCGCTCCCTTCGTGGCCGGACTGGCGATCACGCTCGCCGACCCCGGCGGGCCGATCGAGGCCGCGAAGGAGACGATGGCGACGTTGAAGGCCGCGACCAGTCCGCCCAGCCGCGAGCAGCTGCTCACCGAGGTCGCGCTCGACGTGCAGTCGATGACGCAGGAGCGGCGCAACCCGCTCAAGGGCTACAAGCCGACCGGCGGGGGCGCCCCCGGTCCCGCCGTGCTCGACGAGCTCCGCGACGTGCACGCGATCGTCGCGGGAAAGGCCACCCCCGGCGAGGCCTCGGCCTTCGGCGAGTGGCTGGTCGACTCCGCCCGCCGGGCCGCGGAGGCGGCCAAGGAGGGCGGCTTCATGGGGTTCGGCGCCGAGCAGGTGAGCGACCGCGAGCAGGACATGCTCGACCAGGTCCGGGAGGCGGTCTCCGGGGCGTGAGGAACCCGCACCTGCTCAGAGCTCGGACTGGATCCCGGCGAGCAGCTGGCGGGCGACCACGATCCGCTGCACCTGGTTGGTGCCCTCGTAGATCTGGGTGATCTTGGCGTCGCGCATCATCCGCTCGACGGGGTAGTCGCGGGTGTAGCCGTAGCCGCCGAGCACCTGCACGGCGTTCGTGGTGACCTCCATGGCCACGTCGGAGGCGAAGCACTTGGCGGCGGCGCCGAAGAAGGTCAGGTCGGGGTCGTCACGCTCGGAACGACCCGCGGCGGCGTAGGTCAGCTGGCGGGCGGCCTCGACCTTCATGCCCATGTCGGCGAGCAGGAACTGCAGGCCCTGGAACTCCGCGACCGGCTGGCCGAACTGCCGGCGGTCCTGGGCGTAGGCCAGCGCGAAGTCGAGGGCACCCTGGGCGACCCCGACCGCCTGCGCGGCGATCGTGATCCGGGTGTGGTCGAGCGTGCGCATCGCGATCGCGAAGCCCTCGCCGACCTCCCCGATGACCCGGTCGCCGGGGATCCGCACGTCGTCGAGGTAGACCTCGCGGGTCGGGCTGCCCTTGATGCCGAGCTTCTTCTCGGGCGCGCCGAAGGACACGCCCTCGTCGGACTTCTCGACGACGAAGGCGGTGATGCCGCCGCGGGTCCCCCGCTCGGGGTCGGTGACCGCGAGGACGGTGTAGAACTCCGACTCCTCCGCGTTGGTGATCCACCGCTTCACGCCGTTGAGCACCCACTCGTCGCCGTCCTTCTCGGCGCGGGTCTTCATGGCGCCCGCGTCGGAGCCTGCGTCGGGCTCGGACAGGCAGTAGGAGAACCCGCCCTCGCCTGCCGCGAGCTTGCCGAGGTAGTGCTTCTTGAGCTCCTCGGAGCCGGCCAGCTGGATCGGCAGCGAACCGAGCTTGTTGACCGCCGGGATCAGGCTGGAGCTGACGCAGGCGCGGGCGACCTCCTCGATCACCAGGCAGGTCGCGAGCGCGTCGGCCCCGGCCCCGCCGTACTCCTCCGGCACGTGGGGGGCGTGGAAGTCCGCGGCCTGCAACGCCTCGGCCGCCTCGCGCGGGTAGCGCGGCTGCTCGTCGACGTCGGCGGCGTACGGCGCGACCTTCGCGTCGCACACCGCGCGCACCGCCTCACGGATCGCCCGGTGCTCCTCGGAGAGGGCGTAGAGGGGGAAGTCGCTCATGCCGCGGATTCTAGGCGCGGCGAACGGAACGGCCGGACCTGCCCTCAGTCGACGGCGGCGAGCAGCGCCTTGGTGAACGCGGGGATGTCGCCGGGGTTGCGGCTGGTGATCAGGTTGCCGTCGACGACCACCTCCTCGTCGACCCACTCGCCGCCCGCGTTGCGGATGTCGGTGCGCAGGCTCGGCCACGACGTGGCGCGCTTCCCGCCCAGGCAGTCGGCCTCGACGAGGATCCACGGCGCGTGGCAGATCGCGGCCACCGGTTTGCCGGAGGCGGCGAAGTCGCGGACGAACGCCACGGCATCGGCGTCCAGGCGCAGCGCGTCGGGGTTGGCCACGCCGCCCGGTAGCACGAGCGCGTCGTAGTCGTCGACCGAGGCGTCGCCCACCTCCTTGTCGACGGGCCGGGTCTCGGACTTGTCGAGGTGCTCGAAGGTCTGCACCTCGCCGGCCTCGGTGCTCAGCAGCTCGGCGGTGTGCCCGGCGTCGGTGACCGAGTCCCAGGGGTCGGTGAGCTCGACCCGCTCGATGCCCTCGGTCGCGGTCAGGAATGCGATCTTCTTGGCCATGCCCCCACCGTAGGAACCCGCTCAAGCGAACGGGACCACCCGTGGGGGTGGGCTCCTAGAGTGGAGGCATGGGCGTCCCGTGGCAGGATCCGGCTGCCATCGACCTGATGCTCGACGACTGCGAGACCTGGGCGGTCGTCGGCCTCTCCGGCGACCCGTCGCGGACGGCGTACGCCATCGCGAGGCTGCTGCAGCAGCGCGGCAAGCGGATCGTGCCGGTCCACCCCGACGCCCCCGAGGTGCTGGGCGAGCAGGGCTATCCCACCCTGGCCGACATCCCGTTCCCGGTTGACGTGGTCGACGTGTTCCGGCGGTCCGACGCGGCCGGCGAGTTCGCCGACCAGGCCGTGGCCGTCGGCGCGCGCGGCGTGTGGTTCCAGCTCGGTGTCGTCGACCACGAGGCGTTCGAGCGCACCCGCGACGCCGGGGTGCCGATGGTCATGGACGCCTGCCCGGCCATCGAGTGGCGCCAGCGGTGACCGACCTGCGGGTCCCGCCCGGCCCGGGTCTGCCGGACGGACTGCTGGTGCCCGAGGAGGAGCTCGTCGAGCGGTTCAGTCGTGCCTCCGGACCCGGCGGCCAGTCGGTGAACACCACCGACAGCCGCGTGGAGCTGGTCTTCGAGGGCGCGACGTCGTCGGTGCTCACGCCCGCCGAGCGGGAGCGGGTCGGCACGATCCGGGTGGTGGCGGCCGAGCACCGGTCGCAGCACCGCAACCGGCTCGCCGCCCGCGACCGGCTCGCCGACGCCCTCCGGTCCGCGCTCGCCCCGCCCCCTCCGCCGCGCGTCCCCACCAAGCCGTCCAAGTCCTCCCGCCGGCGCCGCGTCGAGGCGAAGCGCCGCCGCGGGCAGACCAAGGCCCTGCGCGGGCGGGTCCGCGACTAGGTGGAGCGGGCACCGGCGGGTGGGCGCGCCGCCACTCGCCGGAGCAGCCGGCCGGGGAGGCCGACGACCCACTCGAGGGGACCGCGCAGGCCGGCGAGCACGAAGATCGCCCCGATCGTGCCGAGCACCACGACGTGGATCAGCATCGCGTCCGGCTCGTCGGGCAGCCTGACCCCGACACTGCGCATCCAGACGTGGAGCGAGTACAGCGAGAGCGTCATGGTGCCGGCGCCGAACAGCACCGCCACGACCCGCGCGCCGAGGCTCGGGAGCGCGCCCACCACGAGCAGGCACAGCCCGATCACGGCCAGCGCGCTGCCGGTCGTCTGCGCCAGGTCGAACGGGGTGCCGGTGTGGGGGGCGGAGACCAGCAGCCACCCGACGTCACCGCCGGTGGGCGTGGTCCCGTAGGAGTCGGTGCGGGCGGCGTCGAGGGTGCGGGCGCTGAACCGGTCCTCGGTCAGTACCTCCGACACCAGCGTCGCCGTCGCGGCGAGCACCAGGCCGCCGGCGACCAGGCCGCCCTGGACGGTACGACGGGCGAGGTCGCTGCGGCCGAGCGCCATGCCCGCGAGCAGGTAGGTCAGCCAGGTGAGGACCGGGTAGTAGCCGGTGACCAGCAGCTCCGAGACGAGCAGCGCGGGCTGCCCGACCTGGTCGAACGACGCGTTGTCGAAGCGTCGGGCCGGCAGGTCGGGCCGCAGCAGGTGGGACACCAGCGGGGAGACCACGAGCCAGACCACCGCGAGCACCGCCAGGGCACGCGCGCCCAGCGCCAGGAAGGGCAGGCCGAGCAGGAACAGCACCCCGTAGTAGGTGAGGATGATCGCGATCCCGCTGTCCAGCCCGCCCAGCCAGAGGCCGAGCAGGGCGACCAGGACGGCCCGCGCCGCCAGCCCGGCGGCAGCGAGCCCGAGGGCCCGGCCGCGGGCCGGCGTACGACCTCCGGAGGCCAGTGCGAGGGTGGTGCCGGCGAGGACGGCGAAGAGGGCGGACGCCCGGCCGCCGGCCAGCACGTGGTGCAGCGCCTCGTCACCCGCCGGGGTGCGTGACGCCAGGAGGTGGGTGGAGACCATCCCCAGCAGGGCCAGGCAGCGGGCGACGTCCAGCCCGACCAGCCGGGCCCGCCCGGGTGCCCTGCCGACGGCCACCGGCGTCAGAAACCGACGCGTGGCGAGCCGCCTGCCGCGCGGCGCACGGACTCCCCCTTGGCGGACGCGGACTCCTTGAGCTCGACCTGGAACGTCACCATCCGCTGCCGCAGCGCGTCGTCGGACGCCGCCAGGATCCGGACGGCGAGCAGCCCGGCGTTGCGGGCGTTGCCGACGGCGACCGTGGCGACCGGGACGCCCGCCGGCATCTGCACGATCGACAGCAGCGAGTCGAGACCGTCGAGGTGCCGCAGCGGCACCGGGACCCCGATCACCGGCAGCGGGGTGACCGCCGCGAGCATGCCCGGGAGGTGGGCGGCGCCGCCGGCGCCCGCGATCAGCACCTGCAGGCCCCGCCCGGCCGCGCCGGCGCCGTAGTCGAGCATCTCCTGCGGCATCCGGTGCGCCGAGACCACGTCGGCCTCGTGGGTGACGTCGAACTCCGCCAGCGCCTCGGCCGCGGCCTGCATCACCGGCCAGTCGGAGTCGGAACCCATCACGATCCCCACGCGGGGCGGTTCCTGAGGAGGGCGCTCTGCGCCCGTCTCGAAGGGGGCTTGGTCTGCCATGCCGCTCACTCGCTCTCGTCGCCCAGGTCGCCGCGGAACCACGCCGCGGCGTGCCGGGCACGCTCGAGGCAGTTGTCCAGGTCATCACCGTAGGCGTTCACGTGGCCGACCTTGCGTCCCGGCCGCAGGTCCTTGCCGTAGAGGTGGACGCGCAGCTGCGGGTCCCGGGCCAGCGCGTGGGGGTAGCCGTCATAGAGCCGGCCCACGCCGTCGGGGCCGCCGAGGATGTTGACCATGACCGACCAGCGGGCCCGCGGCACCGGGGACCCCAGCGGGAGGTCGAGCACGGCGCGCAGGTGGTTCTCGAACTGGCTGGTGACCGCGCCGTCCTGGGTCCAGTGGCCCGTGTTGTGGGGCCGCATCGCCAGCTCGTTGACCAGCACCCGGCCGTCGGCGGTCTCGAACAGCTCCACGGCGAGGATCCCGGTGACGCCGAGCTCGCGGGCGACCGTGAGGGCGATCCGCTGCGCCTCCCCGGCGAGCCGGTCGTCGAGGTCGGGCGCCGGCGCCACGACCTCGTGGCAGATCCCGTCCCGCTGGGTCGAGGCGACCACGGGGTACGCCGCCGCCTGCCCGCTCGGCGAGCGGGCGACCAGGGCGGCCAGCTCGCGGCGGAAGTCGACCTGCTCCTCGGCCAGCAACCCCACGCCCGTCGAGCCGGCGACCTCGAACGCGTCGGCGCAGTCGGCGGCCGAGTCGACGAACCACACGCCCTTGCCGTCGTAGCCACCGCGGGTGGTCTTGAGCACGCACGGGAAGCCGAACGCCTCGACGTCGGCCGGGCTCTCGATCCGCGCGTGCCGGGGGCACGGCACGCCCAGCGCGGTGAGCCGCTCCCGCATCACCGCCTTGTCCTGGGCGTGGACCAGTGCCTCCGGTCCCGGCCGGACGGCGAGCCCGTCGGACTCGAGGGCGTGCAGGTGCTCGGTCGGGACGTGCTCGTGGTCGAAGGTGACGACGGCGCACCCGGCCGTCACGGCGCGCAGGTCGCCGAGGTCCGTGTGGTCACCGACCAGCTGGTCGGGGATCACCTGGGCCGCGGAGACACCGGGTGCCTCGGCGAGCAGCCGCAGCGGCAGCCCGAGGGCCGCCGCGGGCTCCGCCATCATCCGGGCCAGCTGGCCCCCGCCGATGACGGCGACCCTCGGTGCTGGCTCGGACACGAGAGCGAGGGTATTACCCGGGGTGCGTTGGCGATCCCCCGGCCGTCGCGAGCGACGTTCAGCGCGTGCGATGGCAAGGCGGACGAGCGAAGGCGTGGCGGAGCCACGTCGAGTCGAGGACAACGCCGCCAGCGTGCGTGATGGGCGGCGCGCAGCAGGCCACGGGGTTCGTCAACGTGCCCCGGTCTCGAAGCGGAGGCCGCGGCCCCGGATGGTGGTGATCAGGTCGGGCCGGCGGGAGTCGTCGCCGAGCTTGCGGCGCAGCCAGCCGAGGTGGACGTCGATGGTCTTCGACGACGTCCAGAACGTCGTCTCCCAGACCTCGCGCATCAGGTCCTCGCGGCTCACGATCGTCCCGGCGCTCGCCATCAGGGCGTGGAGCAGCTCGAACTCCTTGCGGGACAGCCCGATCTCGCGCTCGCCACGCCACACCTGCCGGGTGGCGGGGTCGAGTCGGACGTCCTGGACGGTGAGCACGCGAGAACGGTAGGTATCGCCCCGGCCGTCGCGTGGGGAAACGCCCAGAATTCATCCGTTCGGGGAGGGTCACCCCCCACTGGGACCACGGATCAGTGACGCCGGACGGTGAGCGGCTCCACCAGCCCGAAGCCGCGCACCGGCCGCGCCGGGAGTCGGCGGGTCTCGAACTGGTCGCCGGGCAGCAGGTCGGCCGTGGCCTGGTCGATGATGATCCGGTTACGACGCGCCACCGCGGTGAGCCGCGAGGCCAGGTTGACCGGCGGCCCGAACACGTCCCCGAGGCGCATCACCACGTCGCCGCTGGCCAGCCCCACCCGGACCTCGGGCATCCGGGGGTCGCGGCCGACGACCCGGATGATCCCCTCGGCGATGTCGTAGGCCGCCACGGGATCCGCGCTCACGAACAGGACGGAGTCGCCGAGGCTCTTGATGATCCGCCCCCGCTGCCCGGCGACGACGTCGGCGCAGCGGGACTCGAAGATCTCGACGATGTCGCCGATCCGGTCGCGCGGCAGCTCGTTGGAGAGCGCCGTGAACCCGACGATGTCGGCGAAGCCGACGCTGACCTGGGTGGTGTGGATGTCGTCGGCACGCGCCCCGAGCGCCTCGATCCGCGCCAGCGCGGCGGCCAGGTGCCGACGCCACGCGTAGACCACGAGCCGCTCGAACGCCGGGTTGAGCTCGTCGAGCAGCCGGAGCGCCTGGCCGGTGCGGGAGCCGGTCGCCGCGTCGGATCGCTCGAGCTCCTCGACCCGGTGGGCCAGGGTGGCGACCTCCCAGTCGGCCAGCCGGGCCATGGACTGACCGAGAGCGCGGGTCATCATCACGCTGATGTCGTCGTCGATGGCGCCGCCCTCGACCATCGCGTCGAGGGTCGACACGGCCTCGACGTCGTCGGGGGTGAATGCGACCGCCGTGCCGTGCTCGGGGAAGCCGAGCGCCCACCAGAGCCGGCGGAGGCGGTCGACGGGCACGCCGGTGCGCTCGGAGATCTCGGCCGCGGTGAGGGTGGGGTCCGCGCCGAGCACCGCCCGCTCGAGGGCGTGCGGGTCGCGTACGGCGCCGGGTCGGACGTCGTCGCCGTCGTCAGCTGCCATCGTCATGGCCGCGGCGCCGGGTCAGCCGGTGGAGCTCGTCGGCGACCTTGAGCTGCACCTCCTCCACCCGCGGGATGTCGTGCAGCGCCACGCGCCCCTGCTCGCTGGCGTCGGAGACGACGAGGGTGCCGCAGCCGAAGAGCCGGTCGATCACGCCGATCTCGAAGTCGACGCCACTGATCCGGTTGAGGGGGATGGTCCGGCCCTCGCGGGCGACGAACCCGCTCCGACTGACGAAGCGGCGGTTGGTGAAGGTGTAGGTCGTCGTGATCCAGCCGACCAGGGGACGGACGACCCACCAGAGGACCACCACGGCCGCCACCCCCCACGCGATCCAGGTGCCGACGGTGCCGAGGCTCCCGGTCAGCACGGTCTGGACGAAGACGGCAGCCGCGAGGACCACGACCAGGACCAGCACCGGGACCAGCAGCGACTTGGGATGGGTGCGGGTGTGCACCACGACGTGCTCACCCTCGTTGAGCAGCTTGCTCGGGAACTCCACGGACCGATCCTCTCACCCGGGACGCTCAGGGGGCAGGACGCACGTGCACCACGTCGCCGGCCGCCACCGGCGTCCCCCCGACCACGAGGCGACCGCCGGCGTCGACGTCGCCCGCCCGGCCGACGAGCTCGCCGCCGCCCGGCAGCACGACCCGGACGTCCTGGCCGACGGTCGTGCACGCGTCGACGTACGCCGGCCGTACGGCGGGGCCGCCACCGGCCGACCACGCGGCGTACTGCGTCCGGAGCCCGGCGAGGATCCCCTCGAGCAGGTCGGTCCGGTCCGGGGCCTCGCCCGTCGCGAGCGCGATCGAGGTCGCGGTGTCGACGGGCAGCTCGTCGCGGCCCTGGGAGACGTTGAGCCCGATGCCGAGCACCGCCGCGGGACCGACCGCGGTCTCGACCCGCTCGACCAGGATCCCGGCGGCCTTGGCGCCCCCGGTCAACACGTCGTTGGGCCACTTCAGGCCGGCCGGCACGCGGCGGTCCCGCAGCGCCCCGACCACCGCCACTCCTGCGAGCAGCGGCAGCCACGGCCACTCACCCGCGGGCGGGCGTGGCCGCAGCAGCGTCGAGAAGGTCAGCGCCGCCCGGTCGGGCGTCTCCCACACCCGGTCGAGGCGACCCCGCCCCGCCGTCTGGTGCTCCGTGGCGACGACCAGCCACTCCGGCGCGCCCAGGCGGGCGCGGTCGGCGACGAGCGCGTTGGTCGAGCCGGCCTGCGGCACCACCTCCACGCCGAGCGGCGTGAGCCGGTCGACGTCCAGGGGCGGGCGCGCGTCGGCAGCAGGTGGCACAAGCACTAGATTGACGGGCGGACCGCGAGGAGGCCAATCACGTGAGCTCACACCCCGGCGAGGGCACCGACGTCCCTGCCGACATCGACATCCACACCACGGCGGGCAAGCTGGAGGACCTCGAGCGCCGTCTCGACGAGGCGATCCACGCCGGCTCGGCCAAGGCGGTCGAGAAGCAGCACGCCAAGGGTCGCAAGACGGCCCGGGAGCGGATCGAGCTGCTCTTCGACGAGGGCAGCTTCGTCGAGCTGGACGAGCTGGCGCGGCACCGGTCGACGGCGTTCGGCCTGGAGAAGAACCGCCCCTACGGCGACGGCGTGATCACCGGCTACGGCACCGTCGACGGCCGGATGGTCTGCGTGTTCTCGCAGGACTTCACGGTGATGGGCGGGTCGCTGGGCGAGGTCTACGGCGAGAAGATCTGCAAGGTGATGGACCTCGCCATCAAGACCGGCTGCCCGATCGTGGGGATCAACGAGGGCGCCGGCGCCCGGATCCAGGAGGGCGTGGTCTCGCTGGGCCTGTACGGCGAGATCTTCCGCCGCAACGTCCACGCGTCGGGCGTGATCCCGCAGATCAGCCTGATCATGGGCTCCTGCGCGGGCGGCCACGTCTACTCCCCCGCGGTCACCGACTTCACGATCATGGTCGACGGCAGCTCCAACATGTTCATCACCGGCCCCGACGTGATCAAGACGGTCACCGGTGAGGACGTCACGATGGAGGAGCTCGGCGGCGCCCGCACCCACAACACCAAGTCGGGCAACGCGCACTACATGGCCTCCGACGAGGACGACGCGATCGACTACCTCAAGGCGATGCTGTCCTACCTGCCGCAGAACAACCTCGACGAGGGGCCGGCGTACGAGGAGGTGCCGTCGATGGACTTCGACGAGACCGACCGGGCGCTCGACGTGATCATCCCCGACGGCGCCAACCAGCCCTACGACATGCACGACGTGATCCGGGCGGTCGTCGACGACGGGGAGTTCCTCGAGGTCCAGGAGCTGTTCGCCCCCAACATCGTGGTCGGCTTCGGTCGGGTCGAGGGGCAGTCGGTCGGCGTCGTGGCCAACCAGCCGATGCAGTTCGCCGGCACCCTCGACATCGACGCCTCCGAGAAGGCCGCGCGATTCGTCCGGTTCTGCGACTGCTTCAACATCCCGGTGCTGACCTTCGTGGACGTCCCGGGCTTCCTGCCGGGCACCGACCAGGAGTGGGACGGCATCATCCGTCGCGGTGCCAAGCTGATCTTCGCCTACGCGGAGGCGACGGTGCCGATGGTCACGGTCATCACCCGGAAGGCCTACGGCGGCGCCTACGACGTCATGGGGTCCAAGCACCTCGGCGCCGACATGAACCTCGCGTGGCCCACCGCCCAGATCGCGGTCATGGGCGCGCAGGGCGCCGCCAACATCCTGCACCGCAAGACCCTGAAGTCGGTCGAGGACGACGGCGGCGACGTCGAGGGCACGCGAGCAGAGCTGATCCAGGAGTACGAGGACACCCTCGCCAACCCCTACATCGCCGCCGAGCGCGGCTACGTCGACGCGGTCATCGCGCCGCACGAGACCCGCGTCGAGGTGGTCAAGGCGCTGCGGCTGCTGCGGTCCAAGCGCGAGGTGCTGCCCGCCAAGAAGCACGGGAACATTCCGCTGTGAGTGACGACGAGGAGTCGGAGACCCCCCGGCTGCGGATCCTCACGCCCGACACCACCCCGGAAGAGGTCGCCGCGATCGTGGCGGTCCTCTCGGCGATGTCGTCGGGCGGGCCGGGGCGGCCGCGACGGCGTACGGAGTGGAACTCGCCGTACCGCCAGGTCCGTCCGTTCTACTCCCACGGCCCGGGCGGCTGGCGGTCCTCCGGCCTCCCCAAGCACCGGGGACGTGGCACCTAGGTGCCGGTCCTCGTCCCTCCCGTCCAGACCGCCCTGTGGGCGGCTGCCCAGCACGTCGTCGCCCGCCGGGTGCTGGAGCCGCGCCGACCCGGCCGGCTCGCGAAGGGCCTGGCGGTGGCCTGCTTCGCGGGCGGGGCCGCCAGCGCCGCGGGAGCCTCCAGCCGCTTCCGGCAGCGCGGCACCACGTGGGAGCCGTGGGCGCCCGAGCGGAGCACCGCCCTGGTCACCGACGGGCCCAACGCCGTCACCCGCAACCCGATGTACGTCGGCATGACCCTGGTCGTCGTCGGCTCCGGCCTGCTGAGCGGCCGCCCCTGGACAGCCCTCGCCGCCGGCGGCCTGATGACGACGCTGACGCCGCAGGTCGAGCGCGAGGAGGCCGCCCTCGCCCGGCTGTTCGGCGAGGAGTGGACGGCGTACAGCAGCCGGGTACGCCGCTGGGTGTAGCGAGCAGCGGTGGTTGAGGAGGGCCGCCAGGCCCGTCTCGAAACCACCCACGCCAGATCATCCGGGCACGGGTGGTTTCGAGACGGTTGCTGCGCAACCTCCTCAACCACCGCCGGGTCAGCCGCTCGCGTGCCGCGATACTGGGCGGCATGCGCAACGCGATCACCGACGTACCGGGGCTGCGGGTGGGCCACGCCCAGCGCACGGGAGACGGCTGGCTGACGGGGACGACGGTGGTGCTGCCGCCGGCCGAGGGCGCGGTGTGCGGGGTGGACGTGCGCGGCGGGGGGCCCGGCACGCGGGAGACCGACCTGCTGGACCCGCGCAACATGGTGGAGCGGGTCCACGCGATCGTGCTGACCGGGGGCTCGGCGCTCGGCCTGGGCGCGGCCGACGGGGTCGCCCGCGCGCTGCTGGAGCAGGGGGTCGGCCACCCGGTCGACGACGAGCCGGGGCACGTCGTCCCGATCGTGCCGGCCGCGGTGGTGTTCGACCTCGGGCGGGGCGGGACGTTCGCGAACACGCCGGACGCCGGGCTCGGCCGAGAGGCGCTCGCGGCCGCCGACGTCGAGGTCCCGCTCGGCACCGTCGGCGCCGGCACCGGCACCCGAGTCGGCGGGCTGAAGGGCGGGGTCGGGTCGGCGTCGGCGCGACTGGACGACGGCACCACCGTCGGGGCGCTGGTCGTGCTCAACGCGGTCGGCTCCGCGGTCGATCCCGCGACCGGTGAGCCGTACGCCGCCCGCCACTGCCGCGGCGACGACCTGCCCGGCCTGCGCCGCCCCGACGCCGGCGAGCTGGAGGCGGCCCGGACGCGGGCGGCCGAGCAGCCCGAACCACGCCCGCCGCTGGCCACCACGCTGGCCGTCGTCGCCACCGACGCCACCCTCACCAAGGCTCAGTGCCAGAAGGTGAGCGGCGTCGGCCACGACGGCCTGGCCCGGGCGATCCACCCCGTCCACACGATGTACGACGGCGACACCGTGTTCACGCTCGCGACCGGAGCCGGTGGGTCACCGGGCCCGGCGGCGTTCCACGACCTGCTGACCGAGGCGGGCGACTGCGTCACCCGAGCGGTGGGTCGCGCCCTGCTCGCCGCCGAGTCGGCCGGCGGGATGCGCTGCTACCGGGAGTGCTTCCCCTCCGCCCTCGGGCGTTCGTAGCGGCGCGCACGTCGAGCGGGGTCGACCACCCTCAGACCTGCAGCCGCGCGGCCCGGCGGGTCAGCTGGTGGCGCTCGGCCTCCGAGGTGGCCTGCGCGGCGGCGGCGGTGTAGAGCGACCGGGCGGCCGCACGCTCGCCGGCGTGCTCGCGCAACCACGCCTCGGCCGCGGTGCGCCGCGGCACCGACTCCGGGACCGACGCGAGGGCCCGCAGCCCGGCGAGCGCGCCGTCGGCCTCCCCGACCGCGACCGCCCGGTTGAGGGCCACGACCGGGCTGTCGGTGATCCGCATCAGCTCGTCGTACCACTCCACGATCTGGGGCCAGTCCGTCTCCTCCGCCGACGCGGCGTCGCAGTGGAGGGCGGCGATGGCGGCCTGCGCCTGGTACTCGCCCAGCCGGTCCCGGGCCAGGGCGTCCTGCAGCAGCGCCACGCCCGAGGCGACGAGGGTGGTGTCCCAGCGGGAGCGGTCCTGCTCGGCGAGCGGCACCAGCTCCGGCCCGTCCCAGCGGGCCTCGCGGCGGGCATCGTGGAGCAGCATCAGGGACAGCAGACCGGCCACCTCCGGCTCCTCGGACCCGGTCGGCGTACCGGCCAGCTGGCGGGTGAGGCGGATCGCCTCGGCGGCGAGGTCGACCGAACCCGTGTACCCCTCGTTGAACACCAGGTAGAGCACCTTCAGCACGTCGCGCAGGTCGCCGGGGCCCTCGAGGCCGTGCGCCGCGACGGTGCGCTTGGCCCGGCTGATCCGTTGCGCCATCGTCGCCTCCGGCACCAGGTACGCCGAGGCGATCTGCCGGGTCGTCAGTCCACCGACGGCCCGGAGCGTCAGCGCCACCGCCGACGCCGGCGTGAGGGCCGGGTGGCAGCACAGGAAGAGCAGCCGCAGGGTGTCGTCGGACTGCTCGGCCGGTCCGGGGAGCGGCTCCTCGGCCAGCCGCTCCTCGCGGGCGTGCCGGGCGGTGTCGGAGCGGTAGCCGTCCAGGTACTTCCGCCACGCCACCGTGACCAGCCAGCCCAGCGGGTCCCTCGGCGGCTCCTCCGGCCAGCGGCGTACCGCCTCCACCAGCGCCTCCTGGACGGCGTCCTCGGCCGCCGCGAAGTCGGCGCCGCGGCGGACGAGGATGCCGAGGACCCGGGGGGCGAGGTCGCGGGTCCCCTCGAGCGGGTCGCTCACTCGGTGACCGACGGCGCCTCGAGGAACGGTCGCACCTCGATCCACTCCCGGATCGGCTCACCGCCGGGGCCGGGTGCCGAGGAGAGGAACGCCGCGGCCTCGTGGGCGCGCTCGACGGACTCGACGTCGATCACCATCCAGCCCGCGATCAGGTCCTTGGTCTCCGCGAACGGGCCGTCGGTCACCGGTGGCCGGCCCTCGCCGTCGTAGCGGACGAACGTGCCGTCCGGCGAGAGCGCGCGGCCCTCGACGTACTCGCCGCGCTCGCGCAGCGTGTCGGCGACGTGGTCCATGAACGCGAGGTGCGCCGAGATCTCCTCGGGCGTCCAGTCCTCCATGGGGACGTTGCCGTAGTCGGTGCGGTCGGGGCCGCCCCGGTAGTGCTTCAGCAGCAGGTACTTCGCCATGGTCGTGCTCTCCTTCACTCCGTCACCGACATCCTCGGCGATCACCCGGGGGACGGAGTCGCCGGACCGTCCTCGACATGCTGCCCGATATATCCGGTGCGAGTCGTTCACGCGCAGCCCCTAGGGTCACCCTCGTGACCGCTGACCCCGCCGCACGCCCCGTCGACGTCGCCTCCGACCGCTACGTCGCGGACTTCTGCGCCCTCGACCCGATCACCGCCACCTTCGTCGGCGTGGGCGGGCACGACCACGAGCTCACCGACCTCTCCCCCGACGGCTTCGAGGCCCGCGAGGAGCTGTCACGTCGGGCGCTGGCCGAGGTCACGGCGGCCGAGCCGACCGACGAGCGCGAGGTGGTCGCCCGCGAGGCGTTCCTGGAGCGGGTGGGTCTCGAGATGGAGATCGTCGACGCCGGACTCGCGCGCAGCCAGGTGTCGGTCATCGGCAGCGGCCTGCACGCCGTCCGGCAGGTCTTCGACCTGATGCCCACCGAGACCGAGGAGGACTGGGCGAACGTCGACGCCCGGCTCGCCGCGGTCCCCCGGGCCCTGGCGGGCTACTGCGCGACCCTGCGCGACGAGGCGGGCCGGGGTCGCGTGTCCGCGGCGCGCCAGTTCCGCCAGGTCGTCCACCAGGTCGGCCAGTGGGTCGGCCGGACCGGCGACGCCGGCGACATCCTCGGCACCCTCGCCCGCCGCTGCGACGTGGCCCGGCTGCGCCCCGAGCTGGAGCGGCACGCCGCTCGCGCCAACGAGGCGCTGGAGGAGACCGCCCGGGTGATGGAGCAGGAGATCCTGCCGCTCGCTCCCGAGCGGGACGCCGTCGGGCGCGACCACTACGCGCTGTACTCGCGCTACTTCCTCGGCGCGGAGGTCGACCTGGAGCAGACCTACGCCTGGGGCTGGACGGAGCTCAAGCGGCTCGCCGACGACCTCGAGGCGACGGCGGACCGGATCCTCCCGGGAGCGTCGTACGCCGAGGCGGTGGCGCACCTCGAGGCCGACCCGGCACGGGTGGTCCACGGGCGTGACGCGTTCCGCGGCTGGATGCAGGACCTCGCCGACCAGACGATCGACCAGCTCGCCGCCGTCCACTTCGACATCCCCGAGCCGGTCCGCCGGATCGAGTGCATGCTCGCGCCCACCCACGACGGCGGCATCTACTACACCGGTCCGTCCGAGGACTTCTCGCGGCCGGGCCGGATGTGGTGGGCCGTGCCCGACGGCATCGAGGACTTCCACCCGTGGCTGGAGACCTCGACGGTCTACCACGAGGGGGTGCCGGGCCATCACCTCCAGGTCGGCCAGACGGCCTACCGCAGCGAGGTGCTCAACCGGTGGCAGCGGCTGCTGTGCTGGGTGAGCGGGCACGGCGAGGGCTGGGCGCTGTACGCCGAGCGGCTGATGGACGACCTCGGCCACCTCGCCGACCCGGCCGACCGGCTGGGCATGCTCGACCAGCAGTCGTTGCGCGCGGCCCGGGTCGTCGTCGACATCGGCATGCACCTCGAGCTCGAGATCCCCGCCGACAACCCGTTCGGCTTCCACCCCGGTGAGCGGTGGGACGCCGGCCTGGGCCTGGAGTTCATGAACCAGCACAGCCGGATGGACGCGGAGGTGATCGCGTTCGAGGTCGACCGCTACCTCGGCTGGCCGGGCCAGGCGCCGTCGTACAAGGTCGGCGAGCGGATCTGGCTGGAGGCACGCGACCAGGCGCGCTCCCGTGCCGAGGCGGCGGGCGGGACCTTCGACCTGCGGACCTTCCACCGGCAGGCGCTCGACCTCGGCGCCCTCGGGCTCGACCCGTTGCAGCGGGCGCTGGCGCGGCTGTGAGCACGACCCTGGTCCTGGCGTCGGCCTCCCCCGCCCGGCTCGCGACGCTCCGGGCCGCCGGGGTCGAGCCCGTGGTCGTCGTCTCGGGCGTCGACGAGTCGCAGGTGACCGGCCTGGAGCCTGCCGAGCTGGCGCTGCAGCTGGCGGAGCTGAAGTGTGCCGCCGTGGCGGAGCGGGTCGGGCGCGACGACCTGCCGCAGCTGTCGGAGGGTGCCCTGGTCCTCGGCTGCGACTCGGTGCTGGAGCTCGACGGCGAGGCGCTCGGCAAGCCGGCCGACGCCGAGGACGCCGTACGCCGGTGGCGGGCGATGCGCGGCCGCTCGGGCGTGCTCCACACCGGACACTCGCTGCGCGACACCGCCTCGGGCCACGTGGCCGCCGCCACCGCCTCGACGGTCGTGCACTTCGCCGACGTGGACGACGACGAGATCGCCGCCTACGTCGCCACCGGCGAGCCGCTCCAGGTGGCCGGAGCGTTCACCATCGACGGCCTCGGCGGAGCCTTCGTCACCCACCTCGAGGGCGACCACCACACGGTCGTCGGCGTGAGCCTGCCGCTGCTGCGGGACCTGGTCGCCGAGCTCGGGCACGCCTGGACCGACCTCTGGGCGCGGTGACCGACCCCGGCGTGTCCCCGCCTCCCGGCGGCCACCGACCTAGACTCACGACGTGACCAGGGGGCGCACGACCGACGTGGGGATCCACGACGAGCGCCTGCTCACGCCGGCCACGGTCGTGACCGTCGTCCGCACCGTCGCGTCGCTGGGGACCAGCCTGCTGGCCGCGGCGGAGGGGAGCCTGCGGCTGCTGGTCGTCGCCCTGGTCGTCTACTGGGTGGGCGACATCCTCGACGGCGCCGTGGCCCGGTGGCGTGGCTGCGAGACGCGGATCGGCGCCGTCCTCGACATCCTGAGCGACCGGCTGAACTGCGCGGGCTTCTACTTCGGGGTCTGCTGGATCGAGCCGTCGGCCGCCCTGCCGGTGGGCATCTACCTGCTGAGCTTCATGGTGGTCGACACCTTCCTGTCGCTCGCCTTCCTGGCCTGGCCGATCCGGAGCCCCAACTACTTCTACGCCGTCGACGAGCGGATCTGGCGCTGGAACTGGTCCAAGCCCGCCAAGGCGGTCAACTCCGCCCTGTTCGCGGTGTTCCTCCTGGTCGACGGCCTGTGGTGGGTCGCGCTGGCGATGGCGGTGGCACTGCTGGTCCTCAAGACCGTGTCGCTGTCGTGGCTGGTCCGGCTCGGCCTCCCGGTCCCGGGCGGGCGTCCGGTCGACCGACCGGGCTCCGTGCCCGCCCGGTGAAGCTGCTGCTGACGGTCCTCGCCGTCTCCTTCGTCTCGGCGCTGGTGCCGCTCGTGAACGTGGAGGCCTTCCTCGCCTGGGTGGCCAGCCTCGACGGCGTCCCGATGGTGCTGTGCGCCGCAGTGGCCAGCGTCGGCCAGGTGACGGGCAAGCTGATCTGGTACTTCGCCGGGATGCGCACGGTCGAGATCGGCTGGGTCCAGCGCCGGATCGCGAAGTACCACCGCGAGGAGACCCTGGCCAGGTGGCGGAAGCAGACCCAGGGCCGGCCGGTCGCGGCCGGGGCGCTGGTGTTCTCCGCGGCGTTCATCGGGCTGCCGCCGTACCTCGCGGTGGCCGCCGTGGCCGGGTTGCTCGGCGTGGGGCTGCGGCTGTTCCTGGTCACCGGCCTGGTCGGCCGGTTCCTACGCTTCTGGCTGGTGCTGGAGCTGGCCGCGTACAGCTGGCTGCTCATCTGAGCCCGGCGCCGGCTCGTGGTGGGAGAAGACCAGGGACCGGAACAGCACGAAGCGGGCCACGAAGCCGAGGAACAGCCCCACCACGTTCGCCGCGACGTTGTCGGCGGTCGCGGAGCTGAGGTCGAGCACGTTGCGGCTGAACCACAGGCAGGCCACCGGGATCACCAGGCTGCCGACGCTGATCGCGAAGAACATGGGGACGCCGCCGAGCGGGCCCGTCGTACGCCGGTGGCGGAACGCCCACCACCGGCTCAGGGCGTAGGTCAGCAGGATCGAGGCGCAGTTGGCGATCAGGAACGCCGTGATCGCGTGGTGGTGGAACCACGCGCCCATGCCGGTGCCGGGGTCCCAGTGGACCAGCCAGTTGAACAGCGCGACCGCGACCAGCGAGGCGACGGTGCCACTCGTGGCCGACCGTGCGAACTCACCCGCCAGCCTGCGCCGTCCCCCCTGCATGCCCCCAAGGCTAGTGAATGTCCGGTGGCGGTGGTGGCTCCCGCGCGCGAGCCGTCCTCCGTGCCAGCCTGAGCGCGTGGACCTGGTGCTCTTCACGGCAGGCCTGCTCGCGCTGAGCGGCATCACGGTCCTGCTCGGGCTCTGGGCACGGGTGGGCCTCGGTCTGCTGCCCCTCTGGGCGATCGCGCGGGCCACCGTGCAGCTGGCGGTGATCGCGCTGCTGCTCCGCGGCATCCTCAGCGTCCCGTGGACCGTGGTGGCGTTCGTGCTGCTGATGCTGTCGACGGCGTCGTGGACGGCGGCCGGCCGGCTGCGCGAGCTGCGCCACGGACGCCGGATCGCGGTGACCGGCGTGGCTGCGGGCGCGGCGACCTCGCTGGTGGCGGTGTTCGCCCTGCAGCTGCTGGAGCTCGACGTCCGACAGCTGGTCGCGATCGCCGGCATCCTGATCGGGAACTGCATGACCGCTGCCACCCTCTCCGGGCGCAACTTCCTGCGCGCGAGCGCGCAGCGGCGGGGCGAGGTCGAGGCGATGTTCGCCCTCGGCGCGTGGCCCTCGCTCGCCCACGAGGAGATCGGCCGCGAGGCGCTGCGCGAGTCACTGCTGCCGACGATGGACCAGGCCCGCACCACGGGGCTGGTGACGCTCCCCGGAGCGTTCGTGGGCGCGCTGTTCGGCGGGGCCAGCCCCGTGGAGGCCGCGCAGTTCCAGCTGGTGGTGCTGGCCGGGATCGGCCTGGCGATGATGGTGACCGGGCTGGTGGTCACCCGGCTTGCGGGGCTGGCGCCGTACGCCGCCCCCGCTGAGCCGGTCTGATCACTCGACCGGCAGTCCGAGCCCCCGCGCGATCAGCATCCGCTGCACCTCGGAGGTGCCCTCGCCGATCTCGAGCACCTTGGCGTCGCGGTAGAACCGGACGACGGGGTACTCCTCCATGAAGCCGTAGCCCCCGAAGACCTGGGTCGCGATCCGGGTGGCCGTGACGGCCGACTCGGTGGCGTGGAGCTTGGCGACCGCGGCGGCCTGCTTGAACTGCTGGGTCGACACCTTGTGGCCGGCGTCCATCGCGTCCTTGAGCGCCGCCGCCCGGTAGGTCAGCAACCGGGCCGCGTCGAGCATCACCTGCAGGTCGGCCACCTGGAAGGCCACACCCTGCTTGCGCCCGATCGGGCCGCCGAAGGTCTGCCGGTCACCCGCGTACCCGACCGACGCGTCGAGGCAGGCCTGGATGCAGCCGACCGCCAGCGCCGCGATCGCGACCCGGCCGTCGTCGAGCGTCGCGAGGAACTGGGCGTAGCCGCGGCCGCGGTCGCCGAGCAGGTTGGCCTCGGGCACGCGGCAGTCGTCGAAGGACAGCGGGTGGGTGTCGGAGGCGTGCCAGCCGAGCTTGTCGTAGGCCTTCTCGGCGGTGAAGCCGGGGGTGTCGCTGGGGACGATGATCGCGGAGATCTCCGGTCGTCCGGCCTCGGTCTCGCCGGTGCGCGCGGTCACCGTGACGCACGAGGTGATGTCGGAGCCGGAGTTGGTGATGAACTGCTTGGCGCCGTTGATCACCCACTCGCCGCCGTCGAGCACCGCGCGAGTACGCGTCGCGCCGGCGTCGGAGCCGGCACCGGGCTCGGTGAGGCCGAACCCGGAGAGGGTGCGACCGGCGACCAGGTCGGGCAGCCACTGCTGCTTCTGCTCCTCGGACCCGAAGGTGAGGATCGGGTTGATCCCGAGGCCCACCGCGGCCTCCAGGGTGATCCCCATCGACTGGTCGACGCGGCCGATCTCCTCGATGGCCAGGCACAGGCTGGTGAAGCCGCCGTCCTCACCGGCCATGCCGGCGCCGCCGTACTCCTCGGGAGCGGTGAGGCCCATCAGTCCGAGCTCGCCCATCTTCTGGACCACGTCGGTCGGGAAGTGGTGGTCGCGGTCCCACTGGGCGGCGTGCGGCGCGATCTCCTTCTCGGCGAAGTCGCGGACGGTACGCCGGAACTGCTCGTGCTCGGCGGACAACTCGAAGCTCATGCCGCGGATGGTACCCGCTCTGGTTAGCGATTGTTAACCAGCGGCGTCGGGCGCAGGGCGTGCCGTCCCGGCGGCGGCGCAGGTCGCCGCCGGGACGTCCCCACACGCCTTGCCCAACGAGCACACGCGTCGCGGGTTACCCCCGCGCGCGGCGTGCGGCACACGGTCGCGGCGGCGTCGGCGCAGCACGGGCGATAGTCTGCCCGGGTGCCTGAGACCCACCCTCTGAAGAAGGTCCTCATCGCCAACCGCGGAGAGATCGCGGTCCGCGTGATCAGGGCCTGCAAGGACAGCGGCATCGGCAGCGTGGCGGTGTACGCCGAGCCCGATCGCGACGCGGTGCACGTCCGGATCGCCGACGAGGCGCACAGCCTGGGCGGCGCCACCCCGGCCGACTCCTACCTCGACATCGGGAAGATCATCGCGGTCGCGGAGAAGTCGGGTGCCGACGCGGTCCACCCCGGCTACGGCTTCCTCGCCGAGAACGCCGAGTTCGCCCAGGCCGTGCTCGACGCCGGGCTGGTCTGGATCGGCCCACCCCCGAGCGCGATCGAGAACCTCGGCGACAAGGTCAGGGCCCGCCACATCGCCGAGAAGGTCGGCGCCCCGCTGGCTCCCGGCACCAAGGACCCGCTCGAGAACCACGACGAGGCCGTCGCCTTCGCCGAGGAGCACGGCCTGCCGATCGCGATCAAGGCGGCGTTCGGCGGCGGCGGCCGTGGCCTCAAGGTCGCGCGCGAGATGAACGAGGTGGCCGACGCCTTCGACTCCGCGGTGCGCGAGGCGACCACCGCCTTCGGCCGCGGCGAGTGCTTCGTCGAGAAGTTCCTCGATCAACCGCGCCACGTGGAGACCCAGTGCCTCGCCGACCAGCACGGCAACGTCGTGGTCGTGTCGACGCGGGACTGCTCGCTGCAGCGCCGCCACCAGAAGCTCGTGGAGGAGGCGCCGGCACCGTTCCTGTCCGACGAACAGGTCGCACGGCTCTACGAGTCGTCGAAGGCGATCCTGCGCGAGGCGGGCTACGTCGGCGCCGGCACCTGCGAGTTCCTGGTGGCCAAGGACGGCACCATCTCCTTCCTCGAGGTGAACACCCGGCTCCAGGTCGAGCACTGCGTGTCCGAGGAGGTCACCGGCATCGACCTGGTGCGCGAGATGTTCCGGATCGCTGCGGGCGAGGAGCTCGGCTACGACGATCCGGTGGTCCGCGGCCACTCGATCGAGTACCGCATCAACGCCGAGGACGGCGGCCGCGACTTCATGCCCGCCCCCGGCACGCTGTCGGCGTGGAGCCCGCCGCAGGGTCCCGGCATCCGGCTCGACGGCGGCTACGAGAACGGCGAGACGATCCCCGGCTCGTTCGACTCGCTCATCGCCAAGCTGATCGTCACCGGCCGCGACCGCACCCAGGCCCTGGAGCGCTCGCGGCGCGCCCTCGACGAGTTCGTGGTCGACGGGATGCCGACGGTGATCCCGTTCCACCGCGCGGTCGTCGACGACCCGGCGTACATCGGGGACGGCGAGAAGTTCGACGTCTACACCACGTGGATCGAGACCGACTTCGACAACCAGATCCAGCCCTACGCGGGCGACACGGCCGAGGGGGCGGAGCCGGAGGAGCGCGAGCGCGTCACCGTCGAGGTCGGGGGCAAGCGGATCGAGGTCGTGCTGCCCGCCGGGCTGGGTGGCCTCGGCGGCGGTGCGGGCGGCGGCGGCGCCAAGAAGCCCCAGCGCGGCGGCGGCAAGAAGGCCGGCTCGGCCGCCTCGGGTGACGCGGTCACCAGTCCGATGCAGGGCACGATCGTCAAGATCGTCGTCGAGGAGGGCCAGGAGGTCTCCGAGGGCGACACCGTGGTGGTGCTCGAGGCGATGAAGATGGAGCAGCCCCTCAAGGCCCACAAGTCCGGCACCGTCACCGGCCTGCAGGCCGAGGTCGGCCAGACCGTCACCAGCGGCGCTGTCGTCTGCGAGCTCAAGGACTGACCGCGCGGTTCACCGACGGCAGTCGGCGACGCCGGCGCAGGCTGTGAGCGCTCGCACGGCCCGGCGCGCCCGTCGGAGGGCAGCCACCTGTTCCGCAGTCCGCTCCGCGACCGGCAAGGCCATGATGTTGCGCAGCTGGTGGGGGTCGACCCTGTCGTCGTAGAGCTCCTGCTCTCCTGTGCCGTAGCGGACGTAGCGCCAGCGGCTGCCGATGACGCCGCGGAACCATCCCGCTCCGACCCGGCGGGCTTCGGCCCGCATCAGCGGTTCGCTCACGGCGCGGGCAGAACCACCCTTCGCGCGCCCACGACGAACCAGGATCCAGCTCCGCCAGTCTTCGGGCGACCGCCCCTTCGCCAGCGGGAGCACAGACGCGCCGTCACGGACCCAGGGGAGGCTGACGTTGGCCATGTCCGCGAAGGTCGGGGCGATGTCGATCGGACCCGTCACCCGACGCACCACACTGCCCGCGCGGATGCCGGGCCCGCGGATCGCGAAGGGCACGTGGCTGTCGGTGACGTACGCCGTGTTCTTGCCGGGCAGGAGTCGGTGGTTGCCGAGGTGGATCCCGTGGTCGCTGGTGAAGACCAGGTAGGTGTCGTCGAGCTGCCTGGTCCGGCGTAACGCCCTGACCACGACGCGGACGTGCCGGTCGATGCTGGCCACCGACAACAGCTGCCGCCTGTAGATGCGGTCCATTGCCCGTCGGGTGCGTGGACCCATCCGGCGGTTGTCACGGATGAAGCGTGGCTTGTCGCTGACGTCGCGCTCGTTGAAGTCGGCCGTCCGGGGGTACCGGACCTGGGCGATGCGGCGCTGCAGCGCCGCGTTCCTGCGCTCGGCCGGGGCGGCGGGAGCGGGCTCGTGAGGCCCGTAGAAGCTGAGCACGATCGCCAGCCCGCGGTCGTCGCGGTTCGCCCGGATCTGGCGGACGGCGCGCCTGGTCATGAAGTCCCCCAGGTAGTTCGCGGGTGCCTCCCGGTGCCGGATCCGGCCGTTGAGGTTGATGTCGTAGCTGGTGCCCTCGAACTGGCCCCGGACCGGCACCGCCCAGTCCGACCAGCCCGGCGGCACGAACGTCGGGCGCACCGCGTGACGCGGGGCCGAGTCGACGAAGGGGTACTCGTTGAGGTACTTGCCGATCAACGACGTGCGGTAGCCGCCCTGACGGCGGAGAGCGACGGCGAACGTGCGTCGTCTCTCATCGCCCCTGTGGAATCCGTGGAAACCGTCGGGGAACTCGTTGCCGATGATCCCCGTGTTGTGTGCGTACTTCCCGGTCAGGAGGCTGGCCCGCGCGGGGCAGCACAGGGAGATGTTCGTGTAGTAGTCGGTGAACCGGGCGCCACGGTCGAAGATCAGCCGCCGGGTCGCGGGCATGTGGCGCAGGTGCGACGTCGCCATGTCGTCGGTCAGGAAGAACACGATGTTGGGCCTGCGGATGGCCCTCGCGGCCTGCTCGGCCTGTTCCGCCTGGACGGGCGCGGCGGCCCGTGCCGGTTCGACGCCGGTCGACGTGCTGGGTGAGGCGAGCGCCCCCGCGCCCGCGATGACCGCCACGACCAGCCCGGTCCGGGCCAGCCGGACCCGGCGACGTTCTCGTGTCCCGTCCATCAGGCCTCCCCCGACGCCCGAACGTGTGACCTGCGCCCCGCAGGATACGCCCGGGGCGCGCCCATGACGAGGACGAGCACGCGGGTGCCCGTAGGCTCGGGGCGTGGCAGACCTGCGTGATCCCAGCGAGCGGGTCAGCCCGCGTGCGCGGGTGATGTGGACCGTCGAGGCCCTCGTCAACAGCGTGTTCACCCTCGGCGTGTACGTCGTGGTCGGGCTGGTCTGGGACCCCGTGCCGTTCACCTGGTGGCTCGTGACGGGGGTGGCGCTGCTGATGCTGGCGTACGTCGTGCTGATGCCGCGCTGGCGGTACGCCGTCCACCGCTGGGAGGTCACCGAGACCGCGGTCTACACCCAGACGGGCTGGTGGACCGTTGAGCGGCGGATCGCGCCGATGTCGCGGATCCAGACCGTCGACTACGCGGAGGGGGTGTTCAGCCGGTTGTTCGGCCTCGCGAGCGTCACGGTGACCACCGCCTCGGCGGCCGGGGCGCTCGAGATCGCCGCCCTGGACCGGACCCTCGCCCGCGAGCTCGTCGAACGGTTGACCCGGCGCGCGGACGCCGTCGCCGGGGACGCCACGTGAGCGAGCCGCTCGACCGCCGGGGCGGTGACGCTCCCGCGGACGGTGAGGACGCGGTCGAGCAGCGAGCGAACCATCAGCACGTGAGCGAGCCGCTCGACCGCCGGGGCGGTGACGCTCCCGCGGACGGTGAGGACGCGGTCGAGCAGCGAGCGAACCATCAGCACGTGAGCGAGCCGCTCGACCGCCGGGGCGGTGACGCTCCCGCGGACGGTGAGGACGCGGTCGAGCAGCGAGCGAACCATCAGCACGTGAGCGAGCCGCTCGACCGCCGGGGCGGCGACGCCCCTGCGGACGGTGAGGACGCGGTCGAGCAGCGAGCGAACCATCAGCACGTGAGCGAGCCGCTCGCCGCTCCCGCGCCGCCGGTCGAGTGGCAGCGCCTGGACCGGCGGATGCTCCTCGTCCACCCGGTCTCGGAGCTGATCAAGTTCCTCCCGGTCCTGGTCGGCGTGTTCGTCGCGAGCACGGCGACCAACCGGGGTGCCCTCTTCCAGCTGCTGGGTGTCGCCATCCCGATCGCGATCGGGCTGGTCCGCTACTGGACCACGCGCTACCGGATCTCCGGCGACCGGATCGAGCTCGAGCACGGCCTGGTCAGCCGGCACGCCGTGGCGACACCGCTCGACCGGGTGCGGACCGTCGACCTGACGGCCTCCCCCATCCACCGGCTGCTCGGCCTCAGCACCGTCCGCGTCGGCACCGGCTCGGCCGGCGAGGACGGTCTGGACCTCGACGGGCTGGACTCGCGCCAGGCCCGTGAGCTGCGGGCCAGGCTCCTCCACTCCATCGCCCCGGCGAGCGAGGCGGTGACCGAGGACGACACCCACCCGGGCGGCGAGCGGGTGGTGGCCCGGTTCGAGCCCGGCTGGCTGCGCTACGCGCCGTTCACGTCGGCCGGGCTGGTGCTCACCGCCGGTGTGCTCGGTGTCGGCAGCCAGGTGCTCGATGGGCTGGGCGTGTTCGACGACATCGAGGGCGCGTCGATCGACCGGGCACTCACCGAGCTGGGCGCGCTGGTGGCGCTGCCCGCGCTGTTCGTGGGCGTGCTCCTCGTGGCCGCACTGGTGTCGGTGCTCGGCTACCTCGTCACCAACGGCAACTTCGCCCTCAGCCACACCCTCCCCGACGGCTCCTGGCACCTGCGTCGCGGGCTGCTCACCACCCGCGAGACCAGCGTCGACGACGACCGGATGCGGGGGGTCAGCGTCGGCGAGCCGCTCGGGCTCCGGCTGGTCGGAGGCGCCCGGTTGTCCGCGATCGTCACCGGGCTCGACCGCAGCCAGAGCGGGAGCGAGGCGCTGCTGCCGCCGACCCCGCGGACCCTGGTCGACCGGGTCGCCGCCGACGTCCTCGGCACCTCCGCACCGGTGACCGTCCCGCTCGCGCCCCACGGTCCGCGGGCCAGGACCCGCCGCTACACCAGGGCGATCGTCCCGGCCGCCGTGGTCGCCGTCGGGCTCGCCGTGGCCGGGATCGTGGTCGACGTCCCGACGTGGCTGTGGGTGGCGGTGCCCGCCGTCGTGCTGGTGTCCGCCTTCCTGGTCGGGCACGACCGCGCCCGCGGCCTCGGGCACGCGTTGGTGGAGGGCTGGCTGGTCGCACGCTCCGGCAGCCTGACCCGCCGGCGTGAGCTGCTCGGCACGGACGCGGTCATCGGGTGGAACCTCAGCGCGACGTGGTTCCAGCGCCGCGCCGGGCTGGTCACCCTGGTCGCCACCACCGCCGGCGGCCGCCAGTCGGTCCGCGTCCTCGACGTCCCCGAGCCCACCGCGGTCGCCGTCGCGAACGCCGGCGTCCCGGACCTGGTCTCGCAGTTCCTCGCCCGGCCACCCGACTGACGAGCGCGCCGTCTCGAAACCCCGGGAGGGCCCCGGAGGGGTGGCCGCGCACGACTAGCCTGCAGGGCATGTTCTCCAAGGTTCTCGTGGCCAACCGCGGCGAGATCGCGATCCGCGCGTTCCGGGCGGCGTACGAGCTGGGCGCCCGCACGGTGGCGGTCTTCCCGTACGAGGACCGCGGGTCCGAGCACCGGCTGAAGGCGGACGAGGCCTACGAGATCGGCGAGCGTGGCCATCCGGTGCGCGCCTACCTCGACCCCCAGGGGATCGTCGACGTCGCCGTCCGCGCCGGAGCGGACGCGGTCTACCCGGGCTACGGGTTCCTGTCGGAGAACCCGGCGCTGGCCGAGGCCTGCGCCAACGCCGGGATCACCTTCGTCGGGCCCACGTCCGAGGTGCTGACGTTGACCGGCAACAAGGCCCGGGCCATCGGAGCCGCACGGGCGGCCGGCGTCCCGACCCTGCAGGGCGTCGACCCCTCGACCGACGCGGGCGCCCTGGTGGAGGCGGCGGCCGGTCTCCCGTACCCGCTGTTCGTCAAGGCGGTGGCCGGGGGCGGCGGGCGCGGGATGCGGAGGGTCGACGACCCGGCGGCGCTGCGGGACGCGGTCGAGGCCTGCATGCGTGAGGCCGACGGCGCGTTCGGCGACCCCACGGTGTTCATCGAGCAGGCGGTCGTCGACCCGCGGCACATCGAGGTGCAGGTGCTCGCGGACGCGTCCGGCGAGGTGATGCACCTCTTCGAGCGCGACTGCTCGGTGCAGCGGCGCCACCAGAAGGTCGTCGAGCTGGCCCCCGCCCCGGGCCTCGACCCCGAGCTGCGCGAACGGATCTGCGGGGACGCGGTGCGGTTCGCCCGCGAGATCGGCTACCGGAACGCCGGCACCGTGGAGTTCCTGCTCGACCCGGACGGCAGTTACGTGTTCATCGAGATGAACCCGCGGATCCAGGTCGAGCACACGGTGACCGAGGAGGTCACCGACGTCGACCTGGTGCAGTCGCAGCTGCGGATCGCGTCCGGCGAGACCCTGGCCGACCTCGGGCTGTCCCAGGACACCGTCCAGCTGCGCGGCGCCGCTCTGCAGTGCCGGATCACCACCGAGGATCCCGCCAACGACTTCCGGCCCGACACCGGGCGGATCACGACGTACCGCTCCCCCGGCGGTGCGGGAGTCCGCCTCGACGGCGGGACGACGTACACCGGGGCCGAGGTGTCGGCGCACTTCGACTCGATGCTGGCCAAGCTCACCTGCCGCGGCGCCACCTTCGAGAAGGCGGTCGAGCGGGCACGGCGGGCCGTGGCAGAGTTCCGGATCCGTGGCGTCACCACCAACATCGCCTTCCTCCAGGCCGTGCTCGACGACCCGGACTTCCGGGCCGGGCGGGTGACGACGTCGTTCATCGAGACCCACCCGCAGCTGCTGACCGCCCGGGGCGCCGGCGACCGGGGCACCAAGCTGCTGACCTACCTCGCCGACGTCACCGTCAACCAGCCCCACGGCGCGGCGCCGGTCGACCTCGACCCCGTCTCCAAGCTGCCCGACGTCGACCTGCGGGTGCCCGCTCCGGACGGGACCCGGCAGCTGCTGCTCGACGTCGGACCCGAGGAGTTCGCCCGGCGGCTGCGCGCCGCCGACCGGGTGGCCGTCACCGAGACCACGTTCCGGGACGCCCACCAGTCGCTGCTCGCCACCCGGGTCCGCACCCGCGACCTGGTGGCGGTGGCCGGGTACGTCGCACGGATGACCCCGCAGCTGTGGTCGCTGGAGACCTGGGGCGGTGCGACGTACGACGTGGCGCTGCGGTTCCTGGCCGAGGACCCGTGGGAGCGGCTGGCGGCGATGCGGCAGGCGGCGCCGAACCTGTGCCTGCAGATGCTGCTCCGCGGGCGCAACACGGTCGGGTACACGCCGTACCCGACGGAGGTGACGGCGGCGTTCGTCGAGGAGGCGGCCGCGACCGGGATCGACGTCTTCCGGATCTTCGACGCGCTGAACGACGTCGAGCAGATGCGCCCGGCGATCGACGCCGTGCGGTCCACCGGCACGTCCGTCGCGGAGGTCGCGCTCTGCTACACCGGCGACCTCTCCGACCCGCGTGAGGAGCTCTACACGCTCGACTACTACCTGCGTCTCGCCGAGCGGATCGTCGACGCGGGTGCCCACGTCCTGGCGATCAAGGACATGGCCGGGCTGCTGCGGGCGCCCGCCGCCCGGACCCTGGTCTCGGCGCTGCGCGAGGGGTTCGACCTGCCGGTCCACCTGCACACGCACGACACGCCGGGGGGCCAGCTGGCGACGCTGCTGGCGGCCATCGACGCCGGCGTCGACGCGGTGGACGCGGCGAGCGCCCCGATGGCCGGCACCACCTCGCAGCCGTCGCTGTCGGCGCTGGTGGCCGCCACCGACCACTCCTCACGTGACACCGGACTCCCGCTGGAGGCGCTGTTCGAGCTGGAGCCCTATTGGGAGGCGGTCCGGCGGGTCTACGCGCCGTTCGAGTCCGGGCTGCCGTCGCCGACCGGGCGCGTCTACACCCACGAGATCCCGGGTGGCCAGCTGTCCAACCTGCGACAGCAGGCGATCGCGCTCGGCCTGGGCGAGAAGTTCGAGCAGATCGAGGACATGTACGCCGCCGCCAACGACCTGCTCGGCAACGTGGTCAAGGTGACGCCGTCGTCCAAGGTCGTCGGCGACCTGGCCCTCCACCTGGTGGCCGTCGGCGCCGATCCGGCCGAGTTCGCCGAGAACCCCGGCAAGTTCGACATCCCCGGCTCGGTCATCGGATTCCTGCACGGGGAGCTCGGCGACCCGCCGGGTGGCTGGCCCGAGCCGTTCCGGACCAGGGCGCTCGAGGGCCGCTCGTGGGAGCCGTCGTCCGGAGACCTGTCGGCGTCGGACTCCGACGAGCTCGCGGGCGGCTCCCCCACCCGCCGGCGTACGTTGAACCGGCTGTTGTTCGCCGGCCCGACCAGGGACTTCGAGGAGTCGCGCCAGAAGTACGGCGACGTCTCGGTGCTCCCGACCCGGGACTATCTCTACGGCCTCCGCGGCGGCGACGAGCACGTCGTCGACATCGAGGAGGGCAAGCGGGTCATCTTCGGGCTGGAGGCCATCGGCGAGCCCGACGAGCGGGGCTTCCGCACGGTGATGGCGACCATCAACGGCCAGCTCCGCCCGATCGCGGTCCGCGACCAGTCGGTGTCGGCCGAGGTCGTGGCCGCCGAGAAGGCCGACCCGTCGAAGCCCGGCCAGGTCGCCGCACCGTTCCAGGGCGCGGTCACGATCGTGGTCGCCGAGGGCGACTCCGTCGACGCCGGCCAGACCGTCGCCACCATCGAGGCGATGAAGATGGAGGCGGCCATCACCGCCCCCAGTGCCGGCACCGTCGAACGCCTCGTCGTCTCCGGCACCACCCCCGTCGAGGGCGGCGACCTGCTGCTGGTCATCGGCTGAGCAGGTCCTGCCCTGACCATTCGCGGCGCTTTGACGCCCTACCCATACTCGGTGAGCGAGTTGTCGTTGCGGTCCGCCGCGTAGGGAACCGCCATTCACTCGCCTCCGTGATTGCGGGACCATGACGTGGTGATCGACCAACAACGAAATGGCAACGTTGACGGGTTGAAGGTGCCGGCCAAGTACTCCCAGCTGTTCGATCGGCTGCTGGCCGCCCATCCAGGAGCAGATCAGGGTGCCTACGTCGAAGGGCGTTGGCTGTGCGCTCTCGTCGGTGCGCGCACACGTATGAGACGGGACGAGCTGGTCTTCGGGAGCGTCAACCTGGTGACCCTGTCGGCGGCGGCAGTGAGCCCCGTCCTGGTCGCCGCTACGGCGGCCACGACCGGAACGACAAACACACGGCTCACGATCGCCGCGGTCGTGTGCACTCTCATCGCAGCGATCGGCGCCGTCCTGGTGCAAACGCTGCGTCCCGGTATCCGGTGGCGGCTGCACCGCAAGCTGCGAGACCAGCTGGAGGCGATCGGGTGGGCCCACCTCATGGAGCTGACCTCAACGCCTCACGCCACGGCCAGCGACGCAGCGCCCCAAACGAGCGACAGCACGACAAGCTCGGAAACCGTCACGGACCCGTGGGCATCCTTCGTCGCCAACGTCGAGCGGGCAATACTCCTGCACAACACAGCCGCGGCGGAGGTGGCAGGCGTCCTTGGCGCCAAGCCCGGGGTGGAACTGGCGACCACGGCCAACGAGGAGTGACGCGACCGCACTCCTCGGCGAGATCGGGTCGCAAGTGGGGGCGAGTTGCCCGCGGCTTCAGGCGCCCACGGACGAACGGACGCCACTTTCCATCCCCAGCGAACGCCCCGGAGGGCGCCCCTTGGAGAGGCAGACAAGCCCGGGGCAGGGTGTCGGTCGGCGGTGCTGGGATGGGGGTATGACAGCGCAGGCGTTCGACTCCCGGCATCCGGTGACCACGGCGGTCGCCCGGGTCCGTGACGACCTCCGCGAGGTGGCGCGGACGCCGGTGTGGTCGATGGGTCCGGGCGAGGCCGGACTGGCGCTGGTGGAGGTGACCCGGCTCGCCGCCCAGGTCGCCCAGCTCCAGATGCGGCTGCTCGCCCACGCCGACCGGGTGCAGGTGGGCGCCGACGTCGGGGCGACGTCTGCCGCCATCTGGCTGGCCCACGAGACCCGCACCCCCCGGCCCGTCGTCCATCGGCGTGCGCGGCTCGCCGCGCGGCTGGAAGAGGCGCACCAGGACGTCGACGAGGTGCTCGCCGACGGCGCCCTGACGCTCGACCAGGCCGAGGTGATCGTGGAGGCCGTCGACGCGCTGCCCACCGACCTGGTGGACGTCGACACCATCCGTCGAGCCGAGGCGTTCCTCCTCGAGCAGGCCCGCGACCACGACGCCCGCGCCCTGCGCATCCTCGGTCGGCGGCTGCTCGACGTCGTCGACCCGGAGGCAGCCGACCTCGAGGAAGCGCGCCGGCTCGAGGCCGAGGAGTCCGAGGCCCGGGCCGACGCGTCGTTCACCCTGTCCGACGACGGCCACGGCCAGGTCCGCGGACGCTTCACCCTGCCCGCGCTCCACGGTTCGATGCTGCGCAAGCACCTCATGGCACTCGCCGCCCCCGGCCGCAACCCCGAGCGCCCTGCGTCCACCCCGGGCCGCCACGCGATGGGCCTGGCGTTCGCCGAGTACGTCGAGACCCGGCCCGACGGCTCCGTCCCGCGCAGCGGCGGGCTCGCGGCCAGCGTCGTCGTCACCATGACCCTCGAGTCCCTGATGGGTGGCCTCCTGGCTGCCGGGCTCTGCGACGGTAGTCGGATCTCCGCAGGAGAGGCCCGCCGGCTGGCCTGCTCGGCCGGGATCATCCCTGTCGTCCTCGGCGGACCCTCCGAGCCCCTCGACGTCGGCCGTCAGCGGCGCTTCCACACCAAGGCCATGCGGGTCGGCCTCGGTCTGCGCGACGGCGGCTGCAGCACCGTCGGCTGCGATCGGCCCCCGGCGCTGTGCCACGCCCACCACGACCAGCCGTGGGGTGCGAACGGACACACCAACCTCGAGACCGGACGCCTGCTCTGCGCCCGCCACCACACCCTCGCCCACGACCGCCGCTTCGAGACGACGTCCCGGCCCGGCGGCAAGATCAGCTTCACCCGGAGGACGTGAGCAAGGCGAGCGGACGCACCCGGCCGGGTGGACCCATCACGGTCGCACCCGTCACCACCGATCGGCGCCGTCCCCTGCGCGGCCGGGCCACATGCCAGACGCCCCGGCCCGACCGCGAGGCCGGGACCGGGGCGTCGGCTCCTGCACCGACCCTCAGCGTCGGAAGGCCTGGAACTCCGCAGCCTTCACGACCGACGCGACAGCGGGAGCCCCGGTGGGGCAGTCGCTGTTGTTGGCCGGGTCGTTGTCCTGGTCGCCCTGGAAGTCCGGGCCACCCGTGCACTGGTTGCTCAGCACCTCGAGCCGCAGGTGGGTCGCCCGCGACCGCGGAATGGCGAACGTCTCGGCGTTGAGGTCCGGTGCCGTGGGTCGCATCCCGTCACCCGGGAAGGCATCCGGGCGGCTCACGAACACCCGGTCGTACGACGCCGCGTCGGAGCAGTCAGCGCCCCGGGTGGCGTCGCACACCTCGACCGCGAACCGGCGCAGTGCGTTGAAACGACTGCCCGACTCGTAGAAGGCGCTCACGGTGACCCGCCCGACCCGGTGCGCGCCGAGGCCGGCGAGGTCGACGTTGACGCCGAGCCCCGCGACGTCCGCCCGCTCCGCGGACCAGTCGGTCGCCTCGGTGCCGTCGAGCAGCTGACCGGCGTCCGCACCGTCGCCCGTCGCCGTGGCGCCGTTGGCGGCGGCCGCCAGGTTCTCCTCCAGCCGCACCGGGATCGTCCGGCGCTGGCCGGCGCGCACCTCGAAGCTGAACCGGTGGTGACCGACGGACGGGCCGACGGCCAGGGCCTCGTAGCGGCCCGGCACCATCGCGACCTGGTCGTCGACAGCGGTGGCCGGGTCGGTGTCGGCGACGGGCGAGGACTGGTCCTCGTACTCCCCGACGTAGAACCGCACGGGGCCGTCGGTCTGCGGACCGGTCGGACGGAAGGTCACCTGCGCGTCGTCGGCGAAGGGCGAGGAGAAGCTCGGCACCGGATCGGTGTCGTTGGGCCCGGCCGAGGACGCGTCCTCACCGAGCCCGCGCTCGGCGAAGGCGTTCCAGATGATGTCCTGGTTGGCGCCCTCGAACCGCAGCTCGTCGGCCACCAGCATCGCGTCGCGCATGTCCACCATCGACACCTGCCCGGTCGCCGGCACCAGCCAGGCGTCGAACACCAGCTGGATCCACCGGCGGCTGCCGGGGCAACGGTCCGCGGCACGCTCGCCGTCGAAGCAGGCGCGCAGGACCGAGCCGGAGCCTCGGCCGTAGCGGTCGATGAACGCCTGCCGCACAGTGAAGTTGGTCGTCGACCAGATCTCACCCTCGGAGTGGACGCTCTGCCCGACCACGTCGTAGCCGACGTTGGAGTAGTTGAGCGTGCTCCGCGACATGTCGTAGTTGCGGATCCCGGCCCGGTCGTCACCGGTGACGTAGGCACCCGTGACGTACGGCGTGTCGCCCTTGGGCCGCTCGCCGAGCTCCCAGAGGTACTCCATGGCCACCAGGTCCGACCACGACTCGCCCATGCCGCCGGCCTGGTAGCCCGACAGCCCGGCGTCCGGTCCGGCGACCATCCGGTTGGAGATCATGTGGGTGTACTCGTGCCCGATCACGGTGCCGTCGAAGTCGCCGTCGACACAGGGCACGTAGGCCCCACCGGCGATGGGCTGCCAGAGGTACATGTTGCTCCACGGCGCGATGCCGTCCGGCGGTGAGTACTGGTTGGCGTTGTCCCGGATCCCCTGCGTGGCCCCGGACTGCGCCTTGCCGATCTCCGGGTCGTTGCCGTCCTCGCCGCGCCCGAAGTTGTTCTGCTGGGCATTCCAGGTCTGCTCGGTGAAGCCCAGCTGGTAGGAGAAGTCGTGCAGCCGGTTGTGATGGGCGAACAGGCTCGCCGTGGCCGCATCCACGTCGTTGCCGTCGTCGGTCGTCAGCGCCGCCGGGTCGCACTTCTGCTCCTGCCAGATGTTCTGGAACGCGTAGTCGTACTCGCGGTCCTCACGCGGCAGGGCGGTGCGCTCGAAGGCCGGGACGTTCGTCGGCAGGCTCCACGACTTGCCGGAGATGGCGTTGTTGCCGCGGGTGGTGGCGGTCGGCACCCCCGTCGCCGGGTCGACGTCCCACGGCTGCGGGGAGGCACCGTTGTCGACGGCGTCGTCGCAACCGGAGGCGGTCGTCCAGCACCACGTGTCGCGCTCGGTCGTGGTGTAGTCCGGAGGGGTCGCCGGGAACAGGTCCCAGGTCGGGTTGTCGTCGGCGTGGTCGACGAGGCTCTCGCGGACGAGCAGCGCGCCGGTCGCGGCGTCGATCAGGACGGTGTACGCCGCGCCGTGGCCGCTCGACTCGGCCAGCACGACCTCGTAGGCACGGCGGGCGCCGTCGCGGGGCGTCGGTACGGCGACCTCGCGGGTACGCAGCACGCGCGTCTCGCCGGCGGTGAGGTCGGCGGCGGAGATCGCCCGCCCCTCGGCCGCCTCCTCGCCGATCGTCGCCGAGGGAAGCGATCCGGTGTCGCGGGACAGCGTCGACGAGGCGTGCAGCACCGCCCCGTCCCTGACCGCCACGGTCACCAGCCCGCCCTGGACGGCGGGCAGTCCGTCGATGGTCTGGCGCATCGTGACGATGGCCCCGGTCCCGACCTGGGTGACCGCGAGGGTCTCCAGGTCGGCCACAGCGGAGCCGTCCAGCCCGAACAGCGTGGCGTTGTCGCCGAGGTAGGCCCGCGCGGTGGACTCCGGCCGCGCGGGCAGACCGGAGGCGACGGTGCCCTGGTCGGCGGTCACGGCCGCCGGCGTCCCGAGGTCGTTCCAACGGACACGGCCGCGCGCGCTCCGGTCGGCCGCGCGCTGCGCGGTGGTGGGGGCGAGATCGCCGCGGCGGCGGTCGATGTCACCGTGATCGGTCCCGGTACCGAGCAGGCCGCCGGCGAGGTCAGTCGCCCGGCTTCCCGGCTCGTCGGGGGGTGTGGCACTGGCCATCGGGAGGAAGGCGCTGCCCAGGGCTGCGGCGGCGACACCTGCGATGGCACCCGAGATGGTGCGACGCATGAGAGGGGTCTCCAATCGGTGAACGTCTCGATCTTCAGTTGATGGGGAGAACCTGTCACGACGACCCGGTGCCTGACTAGGGCTGGCCTTCCTGCGGATGGACCTCTCCGGATCCAACCTCGACGTGCTCTCGCTCGACGGGAGACCCGTCCTGGACGGCAGCCACGGGAACCACCAGGGCGTCGAGCGCCCGACATCCCGCGGCGTCGACCACCAGCGGGTTGATGTCGAGCTCGGCGACCAGGTCGCCCACGTCGGCCACCAGGTTGCTGAGGCACACCAGGGCGGACACGATCGCCGCACGGTCGGCGGGAGCACGCCCGCGGGCGCCGTCGAGGACCGCGGCCACCTTGAGCTTGGAGATCATCCGGTCCGCTATGCGCTCGTCGATCGGCACCAGCCCGAGCTGGCGGTCACCGACCACCTCGATCAGGACGCCGCCGGCGGCCACCATCACCATCGCCCCGAACTGCGGGTCGTGGACGACCCCGAGGGCGAGCTCGGTGCCGGGCGCGGCCATCGGTGCGACCAGGACCTCGGGACCCAGCCGCCCGGCCAGGTCCGCGAAGGTCTCGCGGACAGCGGCCTCGTCGGCGAGATTGAGCCCCACCCCACCGACGTCCGACTTGTGCAGGATGCCGGCGGCCGCGGTCTTGAGCACCACGGGATACCCGAGGCGGGCGGCGGCGGCCACGGCCGAGTCCGGGTCGCCCACCACGGCGTGGGGGACGGTGGGGATCCCGTAGTCGGCGAGCAGGGCCAGGCCCTCGGACTCGGTGAGCATCTCGGGTCGGGTGAGCCTGGCCCACCAGCGCGCCGTGGTCTCCGGGTCGGGGGCGGTGGCAGGGGCGATGTGGGGGCTCCACCGGAAGTCGCGGTAGGCGAGCAGGTTCCGGATGGCCACCAGTCCCGGGACCGTGCCGTCCAGCACCGGGATGCCGAGATCGGTGACCCGTCGCGCCAGCTCCTGGCTCTCCGTGCCGACGTGGTTGGTCAGCATCGCCATCGGCTTGGTCGTGCGCTGGTGCACCCGCCGGCAGATCCGCGCGAACGACTCGTGCAGGTGGAAGCCCGAGGTGAGGTCGACCACGAACACGCCGATCGCCGTGTCGTCGTCGTCCACCAGCGCCTGCAGGCAGTGCTCGAAGACCACCGGGTGGTCCCGGCCGGTGCCCCACGCGTCGAGCGGGTTGATCGCCTCGAGGCCGTGGTCGAGCCGCTCGGCGATCGCCCGGGTGGTCTGCTCGCCGATCCGCGCGAACGGAACGCCCACGTCCTCGGCGAGGTCGAGCAGCAGCTCGCGCTCTCCCCCTGAGTCGTGGATGGTGGCGAGTCCGCCGGCGGGCGGACGACGCTCGTCCGAGAGCAGCAACGCCGTCGCTGCCAGCTCGTCGAGGGAGGACACCGGGAGCACGCCGTACCGCTCGAACAGGGTCCGGTACGCCGCGTCGTCGCCCGCGATCGCACCGGAGTGGCTCAGCGCCAGGGTCGCGGCCTGCGGGGAACGGCCGGCCTTGAGGGCCACGACCGGGACGCCGCGGGCGGCCGCCTTCTCGAGAGCAGCGACGAAGTCCTCTGGACGACGCACCGCTTCGATGAAGAGCGCGATCACCCGGGTGCTGTCCTGCTCGAGGGCGAAGTCCATGTAGTCCGAGACGCCGGTCACCAGCTCCTGGCCGGGCGAGATCGCCAGGTTGAAGTGGAGCTTCTGGTTGTTCCACAGCAGGGCCTGCAGCACCGACCCGGACTGCGCGACGAGGGTCACGCCTCCCGGCTGCAGCTCCTGGGGCCGGTGGAACGGAAAGGCCCGGAACCAGGCGTCGACGTTGTAGAAGCCCATGCAGTTCGCGCCCACGATCGGCAGCCCCGCCTCGCGAGCCCGGTCCCGGATCCGCCCCCGCAACGTGGATCGCGCGTCGTCGTCGGGCAGCAGCGCGCTCCCCGGGATGACGACCCCGCCGACGCCCAGCTCGATCGCGGCCGCCACCTGCTCCTCGAGCCGGTCGTTGCCGACGCCGAGCACGGCCAGGTCGGGCACCTCGGGCAGATCGCCCAGGCGGTCGTGGCAGACCAGCCCCTCGATCTCGGCGTACCTCGGATTCACGGGATGGACCGCGCCCGGGAACCGGCTCGACTGCAGCTCCAGGACCATGGCGTTGCCCGGGCTGTTGGGCACGGTGGAGGCGCCCACGAGCGCGACCGAACGAGGCGCCAGCATCCTCCCGAGACGGTGGTCCGCACTCACGACGACCACGCTAGCGCCCGGTCGGCTCCCACTAGCCTGTGTCCCATGACGGCCGCCGGAGCCCGCTGATGGAGATCTCCGAGTTCTCGCTCGACGCCTTCTCCCTGGCCGGGAGGCGCGCGCTGGTCACCGGCGGCAACACGGGCCTCGGGCGGGCGTTCACGGTGGCGCTGGCCCGCGCCGGGGCCGACGTGTTCACGGTCGGCCTGCTCGACGACGGCGGCGAGACCGGACGGCTCGTGGAGGCGGCCGGTGGGAGGTACGCCGAGGCCCGCGCCGACATCACCCGGCCCGGGGTGCCGCAGGAGGCCGTGGCGCAGTGTGTCGAGGAGCTCGGCGGGCTCGACGTGCTGGTCAACTCCGCCGGGATCTGCCTGCTGGCCGACGTCGACGACTTCGACCGGTCGCAGTGGGACCCGATGGTGGCGGTGAACCTGACGGCGGCCTTCGAGATGGCGCACCACGCGGGCCAGGTGATGAAGCGCCAGGGCAGCGGCAAGATCATCAACATCGCCTCGCTGTTCAGCTACCTCGGCGGCCGGCAGTCGCCGGCGTACGCCGCCACCAAGGCCGGCATCGCCGGGTTCACCCGGGCCTACTGCGACGAGCTGGCGGGCCACGGGATCCAGGTCAACGCGATCGCACCCGGCTACTTCGCCACGGCGATCACGGCGGCGACCCGCGCCGACCGCGCGGCCGACCGCCGCATCGTCGAGCACATCCCCGCCGGCCGCTGGGGGGACCCGGCCGACCTGATGGGCGCGACGGTGTTCCTCGCCTCGCGGGCCTCCGGCTACGTCAACGGACACCTGCTCGTCGTCGACGGCGGCTATCTGGTGCGATGAACCCATGGTCCGTTCCCGCTCCGCCCTGACCCGCGCCGAGATCGTCCAGACGGTCACCGACCTGCTCGGCCCCGACGCCGTCGACACCGACGAGGCCCGCCTCCGGGCCGGCAGCGTCGACCGGTTCCGGAAGTACACCGCCGTCCACGGCATCTACGACGGACCGGTCCCCGCCGCGATCGTCTACCCGGGGTCCACCGAGCAGGTCGCGCAGCTGCTGGAGATGGCCCAGCGGGAGCGGATCGCCGTCGTCCCGCGCACCGGCGGCACCAGCACCGAGGGCGGCCTGGAGACCGTCGTCGAGGACTCCCTGGTCGTCGACGGCTCCCGGATGGACGCGATCGTCGACGTCGACACCACCGACATGCAGGCGACCGTCCAGTGCGGCGTCCGGCTGGAGGTGCTGGAGGACGTCCTCCGCGCGCGGGGCCTCACCACCGGCCACTCACCCCAGTCCAAGCCGCTCGCCCAGTACGGCGGCCTGGTCGCGACCCGCTCGATCGGCCAGCTCTCCACGCTGTACGGCGGCATCGAGGACATGGTCGTCGGGCTCGAGGCGGTGCTGCCCGGCGGTCGGGTGGTCCGGGTCCGGAACGTGCCGCGTCGCGCGGCCGGCCCCGACGTACGCCACGTGCTGATCGGCAACGAGGGCGCGCTGGCCTACGTCACCGAGGTCACCGTGAAGGTGTTCCGCCACCACCCCGACGTCCGATGGTTCGGGTTCCGGGTCCCCGACTTCGCGGCCGGTGTCGGGCTCCTGCGCGAGGTCGTCACCACCGGCTACCGGCCCTCGGTCGCCCGGCTCTACTCCCCGGAGGACGCCCGCCAGCACTTCCCCGACCACCCGCTGGGCCAGAACCTCGTCGTGCTCTCGGCCGAGGGCCCGCCTCCCCTGGTCGAGGCGACCGCGGACGCGATCGTGGCGATGGCTGCCGGGGTCGAGCACACGCCGGTGCCGGAGTCCGAGATCCGCGACTGGTTCGAGGGGCTCAACTGGGGTGCGGACAAGATCGAGGCCGAGAAGCAGGCGATGCGCAGCACCGCCCACCTCGGGTACACGACCGAGGTCTCCGTCGACTGGTCGCGCACCGCCGAGCTCTACGAGGCGACGATGAGCCGGATCCAGACGACGTTCGACCGCGCGGGCGACCTGACCCTGCTGGGCGCGCACTCCTCGCACAGCTACCAGACCGGCACCAACCTCTACTTCGTCTACGACTACGACATCCGCTGCGAGCCGCGCGAGGAGATCGACCTCTACCACCGACCGCTCAACGCGATCATCGTCGAGGAGGCGCTGCGGGTCGGCGGCTCGATGGTCCACCACCACGGCGTCGGCAAGTACCGCACGCCGTGGATCCACGCCGAGCACGGCAGCGGGTACGCCCTGCTCGCCGGCCTCAAGCGGGCGTTCGACCCGGACAACGTGATGAACCCGGGCTCGGTCTTCCCCGTCGACGCGCACGGCGAGGCGGTGCTCGACTGATGGTCGCCGTCCTGGCGATCGACTCCGGCTCGCAGAGCACGAAGGTCTCGGTCGTCGACGAGGTCGGCCGGGTGCACGCCACGGCCCGGGTGCCGTTGCGTCCCTACGAGCTCGGGCCGGGCGGTCGTGCCGTGCACCCCGACGACGACCTGTGGGATGCCCTCACCGTCGCGACCCGCGAGGCCCTCGCGTCGTACGACGGCGCGGCGGGCGAGGTCGTGGCCGTGGGGCTGTGCGGCATCCGGTTCTGCCGGGCCCTGCTCGACGCCGAGGGCCGGCTGGTCGAGCCGGTGCTGAGCTGGATGGACACCCGGGTGGCTCAGCCGGTCGGCGAGGACCCGCGGGTGGTGACCGTGACCAGCGCCGGCGGCTACCTGGCGACCCGGCTCACCGGCGTACGCCGCGACAGCCGGGCGAGCCACCAGGGCGTGCTGCCGCCTGAGCGGCTGATGCCCGAGCTGGTCGAACCCGGGGGGCTGCTCGGCCGCGTGACTCCCGGGGCCGCGGAGGCGACCGGTGTCCCGGCCGGGCTGCCGGTCCACGCCACCGCCAACGACAAGGCCGTCGAGGCTCTCGGCGGCGGACTGGTCGGGCCCGGCACGGTGCTGCTCTCGCTGGGCACCTACGTGACCGCGATGACCGTCGCCGACCACGCCCCGGAGCCCGCCGACGGGCGCTACTGGCTCAACGACGCGGCCGTCCCCGGCCGGCGGCTGGTCGAGAGCGACGGCATCCGCCGCGGCATGTGGACGGTGTCGTGGCTGCGCCGGCTGGTGAGCGCTGCCGCACCCGACCCGGTCGACCCGGACGCGGTCGAGTCGTGGCTGGAGGACGGGGCGCGCGACGTACCACCGGGGGCGGGTGGCCTGCTGACCGTCCCCGACTGGCTGGCGCCCGGCCACGCCCCCCACCGGCGCGGGATGGTCGTGGGCCTGGACGGCTCGCACGGGCCGCACCACCTCCACCGCTCGATCCTGGAGGGCATCGCGCTCACCATGCGCCGCCACGTCGAGGGGATGGAGGCGGCACTGGCCCTGCCGCCGGCCCGGCTGGTCGTCTCCGGCGGCGGCGCGCGGTCGGACCTGATGACCCAGGTGGTGGCCGACGTCTTCGGCCGTCCGGCCGGACGCCCCGCCGTCGTCGACGCCGCCGCCGTCGGGGCGGCGATCTGTGCCGCGGTCGGCCAGGGCGTGCACCCGTCCTTCGAGGCCGCCGTGGCGGCAATGGTCCACCCGGGCGACCCGTGCCGGCCCGACCCCGTGGCGCACGCGACGTACGACGCCCTGGTGACGGTCCACGCCGAGCTCGGGGAGGCCGTCGACCCGGTGCTGCGACGACTCGCCGGAGGGCGCGACGGCTGAGCCATTGGGCAGGAGGGGCACCTACCTCGTACACTGGTCAGCAGCCCGGCGTGTGCCTGCCGAGCACCGGGACTGCGACTTCGCCATCTGAGTGCGAGGACAGCGGGACCCGACGAGCTCTCGGGCACCACCGTCTCCGAGGGAGGGGAAGCCGGCGTCCGTGGATCCACGGCCGTCAGGCGGGCGGCCGTGGGGACGGATTCGGGTCGTCCGGGCGGCGACAACCGCACGAGGAAGCGAGCGTTGGTTGGCCACCAAGCGTGACAACCGTTCCGGGAGCAACCGGCGGAGCCGGCGCGCCCCCGCCCGGCGACGGGACGAGGAGGGCCTGATGCCCGTCCTGGCCCGCGCCGTCGGCGAGGTCGGGCACGCGATCGACCGCGGGCAGATGACCTCGCGCCACCACGCGCGCTACCAGGCCGTCGCGCTGCTGGCCCGCGAGGAGCGGGCCCGGATCCAGGCCGACGACTCCCTGACCGACGCCCAGCGCGACAACATGCGCAAGCGGCTCGAGGGAGTCGCCACCAACCTGGCCCGGCTCGCGGCCCGGCAGCCATCCCTGTTCGGACTGCTGCAGGAGGACGCCGAGGTCTCCGAGGGGACCCTCCAGCTCAAGCGCGAGATGCAGCAGGCCGCCGGGATGGAACCCGAGCCGGAGGCGGAACCGGCCGAGCGGCCCGACGCCGACACCCCGTCGGCACGGCGGGCCACCATTCCGCAGTCCGTGCGGCAGGCCCAGCTGGCCAACCCGTTCCTGGTCCCCGACTTCAGCGCCGTCCGCCCCAAGCCCAAGGGCAGGCTGGTCGGCTGGGAGCTGATCGGGCCGGTGCTCAACGCGTTCGAGCACCCCGTCCCCGGCGCCCCGGCCTGCATGGACCTGCCCGACCCGCGACCGACGCTGCTGCCCCCGGGGCTGGAGCTGATGCCCCACCAGGCGCGCGTCCTGTCGGCGGTCGCCGAGGGCCACCGGACCTTCCTGCTGGCCGACGAGCCCGGCCTCGGCAAGACCGCACAGGCGCTGCTGGCCGCGCAGCTCGCCGGCGCCTACCCGCTCCTGTGCGTGGTGCCCAACGTCGTGAAGACCAACTGGGCCCGCGAGGCCGCGCAGTGGACGCCGAACCGGACCGTGTCGGTCATCCACGGCGACGGCGACACGATCGACGGGTTCGCCGACATCGTGGTCGTGAACTACGAGGTCCTCGACCGGCACGTCGGCTGGATCGGCGAGCACGGCTTCCGCGGGGTGGTCGTCGACGAGGCCCACTACATCAAGAACAAGAAGTCGCAGCGCTCCCAGCAGGTGCTCGAGGTCTCCCGCCGGGTACGCCGGCGGATGGCGCGGCCGCTGCTGATGGCGCTCACGGGCACGCCGCTGATCAACGACATCGAGGACTTCCGTGCGATCTGGGAGTTCCTCGGCTGGATCGAGGAGCGCAAGCCCGGTGACGACCTGATGGCGGCCCTCGAGGACACCGAGATGACCCCCGCCGACCACGCCTTCTACCCCGCCGCCCGGCAGGCCGTGGTCGACCTCGGCATCGTGCGGCGCAAGAAGGTCGACGTCGCCTCCGACATCCCCGCGCGGCGCATCGCCGACCTCCCCGTCGAGCTCGAGGGCGCGATCGGCCGGTCCATCGCCGAGGCCGAGCGCCAGCTGGCGCAGCGGCTGGTGGGCCGCTACCGAGCCGCGCTCGAGCACCGCCGTTCGCGGGGCGGTGGCGACGAGGTCGACGGCATCGACGCCGAGCTCGTCCGCCGGGTCGCCGAACGCGAGGTCGCGGAGTCGTCCGAGGACGACACCAGCGGCGACAACGTGTTCTCGATGGTGCGTCGGATCGGCCAGGCCAAGACCGAGCTGGCCGCCGACTACGCCGCCCAGCTCGCGCGCAGCGCCGGCAAGGTCGTGTTCTTCGCCAAGCACAACGACGTCATGGACGGCGCCGAGGCGTTCTTCGCCGCCCGCGGGATCCGGCACACCTCGATCCGCGGCAACCAGACCACCAAGGTCCGCCAGGAGGCCATCGACGCCTTCGTCGGCGACCCCGACGTCCACGTCATCGTCTGCTCGCTGACCGCGGCCGGGGTCGGGATCAACCTCCAGGTCTCCTCCAACGTCGTGTTGGCCGAGCTGTCGTGGACCAACGCCGAGCAGACCCAGGCCATCGACCGGGTGCACCGGATCGGCCAGACCGAGCCGGTCACCGCCTGGCGGATCATCGCCGCCCAGACCATCGACGCCCGGATCGCCGAGCTGATCGACGCCAAGGCCGGACTCGCGGCCCGCGCCCTCGACGGCGCCGCCGAGGAGGAGACCAGCTCGGCCGACGTCCAGGTCGAGGCCCTGGTGTCGCTGCTGACCGACGCGCTCCAGGAGGAGTCGGTCACCGCCTGAGGGTCCTCGGGCGGCGGCCGTCTCCGTCGGCGCGGCCCGAGCCGATCGGACGGGACTACAGTGCGGAGCAACGGGAGGAAGCCACGCATGAGCGCGTACGACGGCCGCACCGCGGCGTTCCACGAGCTGCACGCCTCGGGGTGCTTCGTGATGCCGAACCCCTGGGACGTGGGCAGCGCCCGCGCGCTGGAGCGGATGGGCTTCCGGGCGCTGGCGACGACGAGCGCCGGGCTGGCCTGGACGCTCGGTCGGCCGGACACCCAGGCCACGCTCGACGAGACGCTCACCCACCTGCGAGCGGTGGCCAGCGCCGTCCGGGTGCCGGTGAACGCCGACTTCCAGGACGGCTACGCGGTCGAGCCCGACCAGGTCGCCGGGCACGTGAGCCTGGCCGCCGCCACCGGGATCGCGGGCCTGTCCGTCGAGGACTCCACCGGCGACCCGACGGCGCCGCTCTACGACGTCGACCTCGCCGTCGAGCGGATCCGGGCGGCCCGGCGGGCGATCGACGAGAGCGGGACCCGGGTGCTGCTCACCGGCCGGTCGGAGGGCTTCGTGGTCGGGCTCCCCGACATCGACGAGACGGTCCGCCGGCTGGCCGCCTACTCAGAGGCCGGGGCCGACTGCCTCTACGCGCCGCGGCTCGACCGGGTGGAGCACGTCGAGGCGGTCGTGGCCGCGGTGGCGCCGAAGCCGGTCAACCTGCTGGTCAACGCGCCGTTCATCACCGTCGCGGAGGCGGCCGACCTCGGCGTACGCCGGATCAGCGTCGGCGGAACCCTCGCCCGCACCGCCTGGCGCGGCTTCCTGGAGGCGGCCACCGAGCTCGCCGAGTCCGGCACCGTCACCCGCTTCCAGGACCTCCCGAACGTCGACACCCTGCTCGCGGACCGACCCGAGGCGTGACCGGGCCGGTGCCCGGGTCCATGCTGGACCCGTGTCGACGCCGAGCTTCTCCCTGGACCACCTGGTCGAGTGGGCGCTCCGGGGCGGACCGGCCCCGGTCCAGCTCACCGAGGCCTCGGTCGAGCGGATCACCATCGCCCAGGCCCACCTCCGGACCGCCGCCCGGTCGGGCGCCGTCTACGGGCTGACCACCGGCGTCGGCGCGCTGCGCAACGTCCCCACCGACGTCACCCCCGGCGACGGGACCTCCCACGCGCTCCGGCTGTGGCGCAGCCACGCGACCGGCTTCGGGGAGCTGTACGACGACGCCACGGCCCGCGCCGCGATGGCGATCCGGCTGCACCAGATCACCTCGGGGCGCTCGGGGGTCAGTGCGGGGCTGGCCGCCTCCCTCGGCGCCGCGATCGCCGCGGGTGCCGTCCCCGAGCTGCACCGCTCGGGCTCGATCGGCACCGGCGACATCGTGCCGCTGGCCGAGCTCGGACTGACCCTCGTCGGCGAGCGACCGTGGCGGGCGGGCTCGGCGCCGGTGGCCGAGCTCGACGAGGGGGATGCCCTGCCGTTCATGTCGAGCAACGCGCTCACCCTCGCCACCGCGGCGCTGGTGCACCGGCGGCTGACCACGTTCTCGGTCGCCGCGGAGAAGGTCACCGCACTGTCGGCGTGCGCCCTCCAGGCCTCCCTCCAGGCCTACGACCCGCGGGTGCACGCGGGGCGCCCGGACGCCTCCCAGCAGCGGGTCGCGGCCCGGCTGATGGCGCTGCTGTCCCCCGCCGAGTGGTGGCCGGCGCGGATCCAGGACCCGTTCGCGCTGCGGACCGTCCCGCAGGTCCACGCGCCGTTCGTCGACGCACTGGTCACCACGTCGGAGGCGGTGATGGTCGAGGTCGACGACTCCTCGGAGAACCCGCTGGTGACCGCCGACGGCACCCCGCTCCACCACGGCGGCTTCGTGACCGCCCGGCTCTCGGCCACCCTCGACGCGCTGCGGCAGGCGCTCTACCCCGTGATCTCGCTGTCCTCGGCCCGGCTGTCCGCGCTCGTCGACCCGTCGCTCACCGGCCTTCCCGCGTTCCTCGCCTCCGGCCCGGCCGACAGCTCCGGGGTGATGATCCTGGAGTACCTCGCCCAGGACGCCCTCGCCCGCGCGCGCATCCTCGCCACCCCCGTCTCGACCGGCGGCGTGTCCATCTCGCTCGGCCTGGAGGAGCACGCCAGCTTCTCCACCCAGGCCGCGTGGGGCTGCGAGCAGATCGTCGAGCTCGCCCCCGTCGTCGTCGGCTGCGAGCTGGTCGCCGCCGTGCGGGCGCTGCGCATGGATCCCGACCGGCTGCCCGCCGGCGGACCGCTCCGCGAGGTCTTCGACGCCGCAGCCGCCCTGCTCGGCGAGGACCGGAGCGACCGGCCGCTCACCGACGACCTCGCCGCGGCGGTCGACCTGGTCCAGCGGGGGCTCTGAGGGCGGGGCGTCCGGGGTCCGGCGCACCCCACCAGTCCAGGACCGCGAGCACCCGGCAGGTGTTCCAGCGGCTCGGGCCGGAGGGCTCGAGCTCGAACCACCGCCGGCCCGGGTACGGGGCGTACGTCGGCCAGCGACCGTCCTTCCGCTGCACGCTCCGCAGTGGTCGACCGCGTCCGCGAGCCGCTCGTCCCTCGGCGCGTCGGCCGCGGCGAAGTGCTCGAGGCCACGGAGCACGTCGAAGTGCCACTCCGGGAACGCCGGGAACCGGGTGCTCCCCCGGACCGCCACCCGTCCCGTCCGGTGGGAGCGGTAGAGCCGGTGGCGCAGGAAGAACTCGCGCCCGCGCTGCCGCGCCGATCCGGTGTCCAGCTGCCCGCCCGACCCGGCGTACTGGTGCAGCGCCTCGAGCGCCTGGACGCTGGTGTGGAACGAGCTGTGCTTGTCCCGGTCGCTGCGTGAGGCACAGTTCCAGCCGCCGTCGGCGTTCTGCTGCTCCAAGCAGGTCCGCGACCAGGTCGTCCAGCCGCCCCTCGTCGTGGCCGAAGTAGGCGGTCAGCCGGACCAGCATGCTCTCGATGCAGGTCACCGGCACCCGCCACCGCGCCTGCCACTCCCACAGCCGCTCGCAGCCGCGGAGCGCACCCGGATGGCGCGGCTCCAGCCCGAGCCAGAGCAGGTGCAGCAGCGTGTACGTCGTCGACGTCCACTTCGGCGAGTAGACGCCACGCGCCCAGGTGCCGGCGTCGTCCTGCTCGGCGAGGAACCGGGCACCCCAGCCCTCGGTCGCGATCCTGGCCCGCTCGCGCGGCTCGCCCGTGACCCGCCACCGGACGGCGGGGTCGCCCTCCAGGAGCCACGCGCGCACGAGGTCGTCCACGGAGGCCATCATGGCCTGTCTCGCGCCGCCCTGCGGCCGGCTACGGGTGGTCGGGGACGGTCAGCGCGTCGGGGTCCTGTCGCGGCGGCAGGTGGCCGACGGCCGACTGCACGAGCGCGGTCCGCGCCGTGACCTCGACGGCCCGGCGCAACCGACCCGTGTCGTCGCTGACGACCGACTCGACCGTCTCGCGCACCTGGTCGTCGGTGAACGACGGCGCGGTCCCGGGCTCGACCGGCACGTCCGGCAGCGCCACGAGCACCGGCAGCAGCTGCGCGCCGAGCCGGTCGAGGATCTGGAACCGCTGGTAGCGGTCCATCTCGTCCCAGACCGTGTCGATGTCGGCCCGACCGCGGCGTACGTCCTTGCGCCGTGCCGCGACGACCACCTTGGCCGCGCCCGTGAGCGCCACCGTCAGCTCGTGCTCGGTGAACCGCATGGGACCAGCATGGCCGACCTCGCCCGCGCCGGCGTGTCCGGCCCTCGGCCCGGGGGTCATCACCCGGCGGACGTGACGGCCTTCAGCGACTCCTCGAGGATGTCCAGGCCCGCGTCCAGCTCGTCGTCGCCGATGGTCAGCGGCGGGGCGATCCGGACGATGCCACCCATGCCGGGGAGCTGGACGATGTTGAGGTGCAGCCCGCGGTCGAGGCAGGTCGCGGTGACGTCGCGGCCGAGCTGGTCGGCCGGCTCCTTCGACGCCTTGTCGCGGACGAGCTCGATGCCCTGCAGGAGCCCCCGACCGCGGACGTCGCCCACGACCTCGTAACGGTCGCGGAGGTCGAGCAGCCGCTGCCGGAGCCGCTCCCCGAGCAGCGCGGCCCGGGAGACCAGGCCCTCGCGCTCGACCACGTCGAGCACGGCGAGCGCCACCGAGGCCGCCAGCGGGTCGGAGACGTGGGTGGTGAAGAACAGGAAGCCACGCTCGTGGCAGACCGCCTCGATCTCCGCCGTCGTGATCACCGCGGCCACGGGCAGGCCGCCCCCCAGGGTCTTCGAGAGGGTCAGCACGTCAGGCACGACGCCGTCGCGCTCGAAGGCGTACATGGTGCCGGTGCGCCCCACCCCCGTCTGCGCCTCGTCGAGGATCAGCAGCATCCCCCGCTCGTCGCAGAGCTCCCGGAGCCGCGCCAGGTAGCCGGGCGGCAGCTCGATGATGCCGCCCGAGGACAGGATCGGCTCGACCAGGCAGGCGGCCAGGCTCCCGGTCGACTGCTGGTCGACCATCGCGAAGCCGAACTCCAGCTCGGCCTCCCAGTCGTGCGAGTCGTCCGGGCGCCGGAACGGCGACCGGTAGGCGTTGGGGGTCGGGAGGCTCAGGTTGCCCGGCAGCGGCGGTCCGTACCCGCGCCGTCCCGCCGAGTACGTCGCGGCTCGCGCACCCGAGGTCATGCCGTGCCACGACCGGTCGAACGAGACGATCTCGTAGCGGCCGGTGGCCAGCTTGGCGATCTTCAGCGCGGCCTCGTTGGACTCCGCGCCCGTGGTGAGCAGCATCGTCATCGCGAGCGGGTCGGGCAGCGTGGCCGCCAGGCGGGTCGCCAGGTCGACGACGGGACGGCTCAGCATCCCGCTGAACAGGTGGTCCAGGTTCGACACCGAGTCGGACACCGCACGGACGACGTCCGGGTGGGAGTGTCCCAGGACCGCACTCATCTGCCCCGAGGTGAAGTCGAGGATCGCCTCACCCGACTCGTCGAACACGTAGGACCCCGACGCGCGATCGATGATCCGCGGCGAGAACGCGCCGCCGTAGCGGATCACGTGGCGGTCGACCCGGTCCCAGAACCCGTCCGCTCCCACGACTCACCCTCCGTCCGGCGGGCCGGTCCCGGCCCGGTGGCACGACCCTAGCCCCGGGGCGGCGGGCACCTCACGACTCGTCGTGCAGCCGGATCGTCTGCAGCCGGCGGCCGGCGTACGCCGTGGCCACGAGGGTCACCCCGACCAGGGCGAGCAGGCCGGTGGAGAAGTCGACGGCGGACTCCACGAAGAGCAGCTGCGCCTCGTAGCCGAGGGTCTTCTCGATGATCGCCGTGGCCCACTGCTGGATGCTGAGCGTCTGCGCCCCGGGGACCAGTCCCCCGACCAGCGACTCCCAGATCAGGGCGTAGATGAGCCCGACGACGACCGCGTTCCGGGTGATCACGGCCAGCAGCAGGAAGACCGCGGCGTACCCGACGCCTGCGGCGAAGGCGCCGATCGCGAAGGCGACGGCGATCTCCCCCAGCTCACCGGTGAGGATGACGCCGGCGGCGAGCACGGGGAGGGCGCCGAAGGCCGTGACCACACCGATCGCGACCAGCAGCTTGGTCACCACGATCGTGTAGCGGTTCAGCGGCTTGGCCAGCAGGTAGACGATCGAGCCCTCGTCGATCTCGGGGCCGATCGAGCCGGTCCCGGCGATCAGGCCCAGCAGCGGCATCATGATCGCGAAGCCGAACGTGCTCAGCAGGTCGGCCGAGAGGCTGCCCTGCAGCTGGCCGGCGATGTCGTCGTCGAGGCTGCCGAGGATCCGGGCGAGGGTGCAGAGGGACAGCAGCGCCAGCGGGAGCAGCGAGAGCAGCAGGGTGCGCTTGCGGCCCAGCAGGCTGCGGCTGGTCAGCCGGGCGACGGTCGGGTTCATGAGGAGGTCGGTCATTTTCGGGGCCCCCGTTCGCCACCAGACAGGAGCGGAACGAAGTTCTCCCTTCGAATGGGGTGAATCATCGCGACACCAGGTAGGAGAAGACGGACTCGAGGGACTCGTCGGCGGGGTGGACCTCCAGCAGCCGGATGCCGTGGCGGGCGGCGACCGCGGGGAGCGCGTGGGTGAACGCCGCGAAGTCCGAGGCCTGGACGTGCACGGTCGTGGCGCCGGTGCCGTCGGTGGTCAGCTGGACGCCCGCGGTGCTGGGGTCGGCCATCACCGCGGAGGCGAGCGCCCGGTCGTCGTCGGAACGGATCGTGTACTGGTGGGGCCGCTGCGTCATCAACCGCCGGATCTCGCGGAAGTCGCCGGACGCCGCGTGCCGCCCGGCGACCATGACCTCGATCCGGCCGGCGATCTGCTCGACCTCCTCGAGGATGTGCGAGCTGAACAGGATCGTCCGTCCGTCGTCGCCGAGCCGGTGGAGCAGCTCCATCAGGTGCAGCCGCTGCCGCGGGTCCATCCCGTTGAACGGCTCGTCGAGCAGCAGCACGGTCGGGTCGTGGACGATCGCGGTCGCCATCTTGATCCGCTGCTTCATGCCCTTGGAGTAGGTGCGGATGTCACGCTCCTGGGCGTCCTCCATCTCGACGGTGGCGATCGCCCGTCGCGCCGCGGCCGCGGGGTCGGTGAGCTGGTGCAGCTTCGCGTTCGCCAGCACGAACGACCAGCCGGTGACCGCGTCGTACATCTCCTCGCGCTCGGGGACCAGGCCGATGTCGCGGTAGATCTCAGGGTCGCGGAGCAGCGTCCGGCCGTCGAGGGTGACGCTGCCGGCCGACGGCGCCAGGAAGCCGGCCATCATGTTGATCAGCGTCGACTTTCCCGCGCCGTTGGGGCCCAGCAACCCGGTGACGCCGGGGCCGAGCCGCATGGTGACGTCGTTGACCGCGACCACGTTGCCGTACCAGCGCGAGACCTGCTCCAGATCCAGCGTGCTCACGACAGTGCCTTCCCGTAGCGGCGTACCAGCGCGGCGTACGACCCGACGACCAGCAGCACGGCGACGAGGCAGTAGACCGTCGCCATCAGGACCCCCTGCGGTGGCGTCGCCATGACCGACTCGGCACCGAGCGGGCCGGACATGATGCCGTCGACCAGGGTGAACGGCGAGATCAGGCCGGCGTAACCGGCGAAGGTGTCGTTGCCGAACTCCTCGGCCATCGCCCGCACGGTCGCCTGGATGCCGCTGAGGACCAGCAGCACGCCGACCACGGCGGCCACGCCCAGCCCGCGGCGGGGTGTCATCGCCGCGACGACCAGCCCGATCCCCGCCAGGACCAGCGCGAGCACCGCAGCGCCGGCCATCGACCGGAGGTAGTCGGGCCACTGCTCGTCGAACGGGAGGTCGGCGAGCCACGCCCCGACGAAGAGCAGCGTGATCGGCACCCCGACCAGGATGAACAACGCGGTCGTCATGCCGGCGTACTTGGCGCGGACGTACTGCTGACGGCTCAGGGGGCGCGAGAAGTACAGCGGCGCCACCCGGAACCGCAGGTCGCGGGACATCGCGGCCGGGGCCTGCGCGCCCAGGAAGATGGTGATCACGACCTGGAAGGAGAAGGCGTACGAGGTGTAGCCGAGCGGGAGGGTGGTGAGCTTGAAGTAGCTGGTCACGATCCCGATCGCGATGGTCGGCAGCACCAGCACCGCCGCCAGCACGAACGGCATGATCTTGGACCGCGCGGAGCGGCCGAGGCCGAAGGTGCCGCGCAGGGTGTCGACGAAGAGCGACCGGGCGATGTAGCGGGCTCCCAGCCGCGGGCCGTCGTAGTGGCGGTAGCCGATGTCGTGGATCTGGCCCGTGGGGGTCGTCGGCGTCGTCGGTTCAGACATGGGGGGCACCTTCGGTGAATATCTCGGTCATCCGGTGCCGCTGCCGCTCCATCCGGACCAGTCCGAGGCCGAGGCCGGCGACCGCGTCGCGCACCACGTCGTACGACGCAGGGTCGGTGACGTCGACGTGCAGCAGTCCCCCGTGCGGCTGCACGCCGACGCCCCGCTCGCCCAGCCGGGCGACGAGCCCGGTCGGGTCGCCGTCGACCTCCACCGCGACCACCGACGTCTCGGCGGTGACCGAGGCGGTGGTGGAGTGCTGGAGCAGCCGGCCGCCGTCGATGACGACGATGCCGTCGCAGGTGCGTTCGAGCTCGCCGAGCAGGTGGGAGGTGACGAGGACCGAGATCCCGAACTCCTGGCCGATCCGCCGGATCAGCTCGAGCATGTCGTCTCGGCCTGCGGGGTCGAGCCCGTTGGTCGGCTCGTCGAGCAGCACCAGACCCGGGTCGTGGACCAGCGCCTGGGCGAGCTTGACCCGCTGCTTCATGCCGGTGGAGTAGCCGCCCATCGGTCGGTAGCGCTCCTCGTAGAGCCCGACGTGGCGGAGCACGTCGGCCGTGCGTTCGCGGGCCGCGGTGGCCGGCAGTCCGGACATCCGCCCCATGTGGACGCAGAACTCGGTCGCCGTCACGTCGGGCGGCAGGCAGTCGTGCTCGGGCATGTAGCCGATCCGCTCGCGGATGGCGGGCCCGTCGGTGCGCACGTCGAGGTCGAGGACCCGGGCCGTGCCCTCGGTGGCGGGCAGCAGCCCGAGCAGGATCTTCAGAAGCGTCGACTTGCCGGCGCCGTTCGCGCCCACCAGCCCGGTGATGCCGGCGTCAACGGTGACGCTGAGGTCGTCGAGCGCGGTCACCCGGCCGTACCGCTTGGTCAGTCCCCCGGTCGTGATCACGGGATCACCGTAGGACTCGCGGCGGTCTCCTGGACACGCTCGACGCGCGGGACCGGGGTGAAGTCAGGGACGCCCCCGAGGCGGGCCGGCGTCATTCCGGCACCCACTCGAGGAGGTCCCCCGGCTGGCAGTCGAGGACCCGGCACATCGCCTCCAGCGTGCTGAACCGGACCGCCTTGGCGCGGCCGTTCTTGAGCACGGCGACGTTGGCCGGCGTGAGCCCGACCGCGTCGGCGAAGTCGCCCACGCTCATCTTGCGCCGCGCCAGCTCGACGTCGATCCGGACCACGATGGGCATCAGATCACGGCGTCCATGTCGGTGCGGAGCGTCGTGGCCTGGCGGAGCAGGGTGCGCATGACCAGCATCAGCAGGACGACGACGGCGCCCGCGAGCAGCAGGATCGAGACGACGAGCGGCAGCCCGGGGTCGTCGCTGGTGGCGAACACGAACGCCCCGAGGGCGGCCCACACCACCCAGCCGAGGGCCATCGCCGCGAGGATCACGTCGACCCAGCGGAACGCCGAGTCGCTGAAGATCCGGTCCTGCTGCACCATGCCCAGCAGCTGGAACGTCGCGACGACGACCACCTGGGCGCAGACCAGCTCGGTCTCGAGCACCACCAGCAGCGGCCAGTACCAGAACGGGTCCTCGCTCTGGTCGGCGTTGTAGGACAGCGTGCCGGGCACGCTCATCACCTGCAGCAGCACGATCGCCAGGAACGCCAGCACCAGCAGCGCGCGGAGCAGGTACACCACCCGTCGAGTCGTCAGCATGTGACGACTATCGAGGGTTATCTATCGATTGTCAATCGATTCCAGCCGTGTCGACGAGCTGACCGGTCAGGAGCCCGCCGGCGCCGCCATCGGCTGCGCGTGCTCGACCGCCCAGTCCAGGGCGCGGTCGGCGACCGCCTCCCAGCCGGGTGCGGCACAGGTCCAGTGGTCGCGCCCCTCGAGCTCGACGTACTCCGTCACCGCCGGCGACTTCTTGTAGTGCTTGTAGTTCGACCTGTTCACCGACGGCGGCATGATGTGGTCCTCCGCGCCCGCGATGAACAGCAGCGGGGCCCGGTCGGCGGAGTAGTCGACCCAGGTCTCCTGGTGCCCGGGCTTGAAGTTGGCGATCAGCCCGTAGTCCCACACCCAGCGGCCGGGCGCCGCGATCGCGTAGCGGTCGTAGGCCGCCCGCGAGGCCTCCTCGTCGAGGGTGTTGGTGAAGGCGTAGTGGAACTGCTCGGCCGTGAAGCCCACGGCCTGGTGGCGCTTCGCCGGGTTGTTGAGCGCCGGGAAGAGGCTCTTGACCTGGGAGACGGGGTTCACCCGGACCCCCTCGGTCGGGGCGGAGTCGATCGCCACGCCGGCGGAGCCGAGGCCGCGGGCGAGCAGCATCTGGGTCAGCGCGCCGCCGAAGGAGTGGCCCATGATGATGGGCGGGGTGTCCACGGACCGCACGACCGAGGCCAGGTGGTCGATGGTCTCGATGATGTCGGCCACGGCGATCGGCGTGGGGTCGGCGCGGAGCGCCTCCACCTCGACCTCGAATCCCGGGTACGCCGGGGTGAGCACCCGGAAGCCGCGGCCCTCGTAGTGCGTCACCCAGTGCTCCCAGCTGCGGGGAGTCATCCAGAGTCCGTGGACCAGGACGACGGTGTCGGGTCGGTCGTTCATGAGTCGGTTCCTCTCAGGAGTCGATGAAGGCGAGCAGGTCGGCGTGCAGCCGGTCGCGATCGGTGTCGGGCAGCGCGTGGCCGCTGCCCTCGTAGACGGTGAGCACCGCCCCGTCGACCATGTCCACGGAGCGCTTGCCGCCCACCTCGAAGGGCACGATCTGGTCGTCGTCGCCGTGGATCACCAGCGTCGGCACGTCGACCTTCGCCAGGTCCGGCCGGAAGTCGGTGGCCGAGAACGCGGCGATGCACTCGTAGGCCGCCCGGTGGCCGCACGCCATGCCCTGGAGCCAGAAGGCGTCGCGGAAGCCCTGGGCGACGTCCCCCTTCCGGTTGTGACCGAAGAACGGGCCGTCGGCGAAGTCGCGGTAGAGCTGGGACCGGTTGGCCGCCTCCCCCGCCCGGATCCCGTCGAAGACCTCCATCGGCAGGCCCTCCGGGTTGTCGTCGGTGCGCAGCATCAGGGGCGGGACGGCGGAGACCAGCACCAGCCTCGCCACCCGGCTCGTGCCGTGCCGGCCGACGTACCTCACGATCTCGCCACCCCCGGTGGAGTGGCCGACCAGGGTCGCCTCCGCGAGGTCGAGCGAGTCCATCAGGGTGGCCAGGTCGTCGGCGTAGGTGTCCATCTCGTTGCCGTGCCAGGTCTGGCTGGACCGGCCGTGGCCGCGCCGGTCGTGGGCGACGGCGCGGTGCCCGTGCTCGGCGAGGAACCGCGCGGCGGCCTCCCACGCGTCGCTGTTGAGCGGCCACCCGTGGCTGAGGACGACCGGTGTGCCTCCCTCGCCCCAGTCCCGGTAGAAGATCTGCGCGCCGTCGTCGGCGGTGACAAAGGGCATGGCGTCCTCCTCGGCTGGGCTCCCCCAGCCTCGTGCCGCCCCTCCGGGCCCGGACCACGTGGCGTGCGTAGTCCGTCAGCGCCGCCCGGCCGACTCCTCCGGTCGCAGTCGGTCGGACAGCTGCCGCCGCGAGGAGATGCCGAGCTTCTGGAACACCTTGCGCAGGTGGTAGTCCACGGTGTTGACGCTGAGGAACATGGTCGCGCCGATCTCGGCGTTCGTGGAGCCGGCGGCGGCGAGCCGCGCCACCGTGAGCTCCTGGGTGGTCAGGTTCGGCCCCGCGGCGGACCCGGGATCGCGAGGCACCTCCCCGGTCGCCTCCAGCTCGCGTCGCGCCCGCGCCGCGAACGTAGGGGACGCGCCCCGCTCGAACAGGTCCGTGGCCGTCCGGAGGTGCTCCCGCGCCTGCCGGCGACGCCGGGCCCGACGCAGCCACTCGCCGTAGAGGAGGTGGGTACGGGCCAGCTCGATCTCCACGCCCGTCGGCTTCAGCAGGGTGAGGGCCCGGCCGAAGTGCTCCTCGGCCTCCTCCGACACCAGCCCGCGCGCCCTGGCCGCGACTCCTCCGGCCCACGGGGACCCGTTGGCGGCGGCTCGCTGCTCCAGTCGGTCCACGAAGGGCATCGCGGAGTCGGGCCGGCCGCTGCGCACCGCGGCCTCGACGAAGTCGGCGTACTCCAGCGGGGTGACCTGCAGGAACGGGTCGTCGACGAACGGCTGCAACCGCAGGAACGCCTGCTCGTAGGCCCCGTCCGCCAGCTCACGCACGGCCAGCGCCGTGATCCCCGACGCGTGCACCCCGCCCATGCCGATGGCCCGTGCCTGCTCGGAGAACGCCTCGACCTGGTCCGGCGGAGCACCCGACCACGCCATCAGTGCCGGGTTGACGACGTGCTCCCCGTCGTAGCCGATGGCCCGACGGAGGTCCCGGACCTGCTCGATGCACTGGGTGGCCCGTCGTGGGGTGCCGGCGCGCAGCTCGGCGAGCGACCGCGCCCAGAGGGTCATGTCGAGCACCCGGAGCGAGCCCAGGTCGCGGGCGCCGTCGATGGTCCGTTGCAGGCAGAGGTGCATCGCCGGCGCGTCCCACAGGGCCGTGGTGAGGACGAGGCCGATGGGCCGTAGATGAGCAGCTGCTCGGCCTCGAGGCCGCTGATCTCGTCGACCGCCTTCCGCATCAGGGGCACCGCCTCCGGGTAGGGCAGCATCACGTGGGCCGCGAGTCCCCGGAGGATCGTCGCCGGGACGCCGTCCTGCAGCTCGGCACCCGCCTGCAGCCGCTGCCCGAGCTCGGGCAGGGTGATGCCGGTGGCCAGCCGCTCGGCGGGGAGCAGGAAGTACATGGCCTGGATCAGGGTGTCCTGGGCGGCGCCGACGTCGTACGACGCCATCGCCTCGGCCGCGACCAGCATGTCGGACGTGGCACTGCGCAGCGCGGGGTCGGCGGTGAAGATCGCCACGCTGGCCCGGACCGCCACCATCCGGCCGCGGGTCAGCGGGTCGAGGTCGTCCTCGTCGACCTCGTCGAGCAGCCCCTTGGCGAACTGGGCGACACCCGCGGCGAGGGCGGCCTCCGCCGCGGCCACCAGGCGGCGGCCGGCTCGCGCGCGGTCCGGCGTCAGCGCGGCGGCCTGCACCAGGACGCTGGCGCGCGAGATGGATCCGCCGCGCCGGCCGGCCAGGTCGGCGACGCTCTCGAGCCGGTCGGCGACGTCGGCGTCCGTCCCCAGGGTGGCCTTGGCGGCGTGCCAGGCCTCGAGCGCGGACGCGTCGAGTCCCGCGGCCGCGGCCGCCAGGGCGGCGTGCACCCGCCGCCGGTCGGCGCCGCGAGCAGCGCCGTAGACCGCCGCCCTCACCAGCGGGTGCCGGAACCGCACGGAGACGTCGAGCTCGACGAGCCCGGCCGCCTCGGCCTCCTCCCCCGCGGACGGCGGGAGGCCGAGGGTCTCGGCCGCCGCGCGGATCATGTCCAGGTTCCCCGTGGAGTCCGCGGCCGCCACCAGCAGCCACCGCTGCTGGTGGTCGGTGAGCTGGCGCACCCGGCCCAGGTAGTGGGCCTGGAGGTGGTGTCCGACGGGGACCGGCTCCTCGGCGAAGCCCGCCTCGGCCAGCCGGGCCGCGCTGAGCTCCACGGCGAGGTCGGTCAGGGCGAGCGGGTTGCCCCCTGTGGAGGCCGCGATCTGCGCGGCCACCGCAGGGTCGATCGGCTCGGGCAGCCGCGACGTGAGCAGCCGGACCGCGGCCTCCTGCGGCAGCCCGTCGAGGCGGAGCGTCGGTACGCCGGTCATCCGCTGCTCGACCTCGGGGACGTCGCGGCTGGCGAAGACCAGGACGGCCGACTCGGCCTCCAGGCGGCGCGCCACGAACGCCAGGGCGTCGAGCGACTCGGGGTCCAGGAAGTGGGTGTCGTCGACGAAGCACGCGACGGGGGCGACCTCACCGGCCGCGGCGAGGAGGCCGAGGGTCCCGAGACCCACCAGGAACCGGTCCGGAGGCGGGCCCGTGAACACCCCGGTGGCGATCCGCAGTGCCTGCTGGTGGCGCCCGGGGAGCGCGGGGACGTGCTCCCGGAGGGGGATCATCAGGCGCTGGAGCGCGGCGTACGGGATCGTCGACTCGGCCTCGTGGCCGTCGGCCCGGAGCACCCGGAAGTCCGGAACCGCGGCGGCGGCCGCGCGGAGCAGCGAGGTCTTCCCGATGCCCGGCTCGCCCAGGACCAGGAGCGCACCCCCACGACCGTTCCGGGCGTGCGCAGCGAGACGGCGCACCTGCTCCAGCTCCGGGCCCCGCCCCAGGAGCGGGCCCTCCCCTCCCATGCCCGACGACTGTAGTCATCCCGTGCCGCGGTGACGAGCCGTACGACTACGTGCCCCACGTGGTCCGGTGCGCGAGCCGTCCGGACGACGCTGGTCCGGTCCCACCGACCCGAGGAGACCACCATGAACATCGCCCGCCCCGGACGCGTCCGCCGCGCCTCGACCCTGGCTGCCGGACTGGCCACGGTGCTCATGCTCGCCACGAGCTCGCTGACGGCCGCGGCGCCGTCGGCGGCACCCGCGTCGTACGGCGACCACGGCAGCAAGCCCACCATCGTGCTGGTCCACGGCGCGTTCGCCGACTCCAGCGGCTGGGAGGCCGTGGCGTCCCGGCTGCTCGCCAAGGGCTACCCGGTGCTCGCGTTCTCCAACCCGTTGCGCGGACCGCTCGACGACGCGGCCTACCTGCGTGACTTCCTCGACACGATCGAGGGGCCGGTCGTGCTGGTCGGCCACTCCTACGGCGGCGCTGTGATCACGAACGCGGCGACCGGGGACCCGGACGTGACGGCGCTGGTCTACGTCGCGGCGTACGCCCTCGCCGAGGGCGAGAGCGTGGCGGCGGCGAACAGCCTCGGCGGCGGCCACACGGAGGTCACCGACCACCTCGTGCTGCGCCCCTTCCCGGGCGCGAGCGGCGGCAACGCGGACGCCTACATCGACCCCGCCCACTTCCACCGGCTCTTCGCGCAGGACCTGCCGCGGCGGACCACGGCCTTCATGGCCGCCTCGCAGCGGCCCGGGGCCCTGGCCGCGCTCGTCACCCCGTCCGGCCCGCCCGCCTGGGAGGAGATCCCGAGCTGGTACATGGTGGCGAGCAACGACCGGATCATCCCGCCGGAGGCGGAGCGCGCCATGGCGGAGCGGGCCGGGTCGACCACGGTGGAGGTCCGCAGCTCGCACGTCCCGATGATGAGCCACCCTGCGCGGGTGCTGCGGCTGATCACGGACGCGGCCGCCGGCTGACCCGTTCCGGAGGCGGTTCGTCCGGAATCCTGCCTAGGGTCGGGGCATGACCCCCACGCCGAAGCTCGACCTGCTCGTCATCGACTGCCCGGACGCCCTGGAGCTCGCTCGCTTCTACGCCGGGATCCTCGACTGGGCGGTCGAGGACGGTGCGGACCGTGACTGGGCGACCCTGGCACCACCCGGTGGCGGGCTGTCCCCCGACAACCCCGACGGGCGGACGGCCCTCGCCTTCCAGCGGATCGACGACTGGGTCGAGCCCACCTGGCCGGGTGGCGCCCACCCGCAGCAGATGCACCTCGACCTCGCCACGCCCGACATGGACGCCTCCGAAGCGGCCGTCCTGGCGGCTGGAGCCCGCAAGCACGACCACCAGCCGTCGACCACCGGCGGGTTCCGGGTCTTCCTCGACCCGGCGGGCCACCCCTTCTGCCTGATCCGGGGCTGACGGGGCGGCCCGGGGATGGGTCCCGGGCGCTGCTCACGCCCAGCCCTGAGCCGGGTCAGCGGACCCGGAACGTGACCCAGGTCGACCGCAGGCCGAGCGCGGAGCGCATGGTGTCGCCGGAGACCGAGACCGAGCTCCGCGACCCGACCAGGCGCATCCGGGTGACCCGCCCGCCCCACTCGCCGTTCCCGTCGCGGCCGACCACCCGGATCCGGCGCAGGTTCCCGAGCGCGGGCCAGGCGCGCTCGAACGTGGCGTCCGAGACGGTGACCGACCACGCGTGGACCGGGTTGCCGCTCCAGTCGTCGTAGGGGTCGCGTCGGGCCCGTTGGTAGGGCACCGAGCCCCGGACCGACCAGCCCCCGTTGCTGGAGCTGAACTGGGTGAACGCGGCGGCACCGTCGTGCTCCAGGATCCGGCGGCGGGTGGCGCGGATCGCGGCGTCGGAGGCGGAGTGCTCGGCACCGACGCCGCCGTAGACCTGGCTGGCGGTGGTGTCGTAGACGTCGAACGCCGACGAGCGCGGGTGCGCCCGCTCGTACGCCGCGTAGGTGCGGGCGGCGACCGCCTGGGCGCGCACCGCGGCGGGCGACCACAGGGCCGGCATCTCGAGCGGGACGACGCCGCGCAGGTACGACTCCAGGTTCACCGTGTTGACGGTGACCCGGCCGCCCGAGAGCGGGACGGCGGTCAGCGTGCCGCGGTAGGCCCGGGCGCCGCCGGGGGTGACCAGCCGGACCGGCTCGCCGGACGCCGCGAACACACCGTTGCCCGACAGAGTCCGCCAGGTGCGCCACCGGGTGCCGCGCTGCCACTGCACCCGGTGGCCGGAGCCGGAGCGCACGACCCGCCAGCGGTGGGTGTCGCGGTCGGGCAGGGTCAGCGTGGTGTCGGTGCCGAGGTCGGTCACCGTGAGGCCGCTGCGGGGGACGACGACGAGGTCGTCGGTGGTGTCGGCGCTGACGTGCACCCGGATCCGGCCGCCGACCCGTCCCCGGCTGGTGCCCGGGTAGTAGAAGTCGGTGATCTGCCGCCAGCCGAGCCCCTCGCGGGCCGCGCCCTCGGCGCCGTACTGGGACATGCCGCGGCCGTGGCCGTAGCCGTGCCCCTTCACGGTGAGGGACGCCGACCGCGGGACGTCCCAGCTGTCGGCGGCCGACGCCGGGGACGCGGCGAGGGAGGTCGCCACGACGGCCACGACGGTGCCGACGGCAGTGCCGAGCGCGGGGGCGAGGACCGGGCCGAGCGGACGCATGGGGGGCTCCGGGGGAGGTGTGACGGATGGGACTCGTGGGACATGGCACCACGGTCCCGGAGGACCCGCCAGCGGTTCTCGTGAACTACAGGACGGTAGTTCTCAACGCACCCGGGTGACCTCGAACAGCGACGACGGGAGCCCCAGGTTCCGGCGCACCTTCTCGCCGTCGACCGGCTCGTCGAAGCCTCCCTCGGTCCGCATCCGCACCTCGGTCACCCGCCCGCCACGAGGCCCGCGACCGTCCCTCGTCTCCACCCGGAGGTAGGTGAGGTTGCCCAGGCCGAAGGCCTTCTCGAACTGCCTGGTGGTGAAGGTCCGACGCCAGCCGTAGTAGTCATCGGAGTCACCCTCGTGCGGGTCGTCCTGCGCGGGCAGGTAGGGCTCGCCACCGTCGACGGTGTACCCGCCGTTGCTGGCGGAGTACATGGCGAGCGCCGTCTGGCCGCCGAAGGTCAGCACGTCGCCGGAGGTCGCGGTGACGGCCCGGGTCGTGGCGGGCTCCTCGCTCCTCGCGCCGCCGTAGGCCTGGCAGGCGGCGGTGTCGCACACGTCGTAGTAGGTGTTGCCGTCGCCTCGCTCGTGGACGGCGTAGGTCCGGGCGGCGACCGCCTGCGCGCGGAGCGCCCGCTGCGGCCAGCCGGCCGGCATCTCGGACGGGACGACCCCACGGAGGTACTGCTCCAGCGGCAGCACGTTGACGGTGATCCGCTGCCCGCTCCGCAGCCGCGTCGAGCGCAGCGCACCGCGGTAGCGGACCGCACCACTCGGCGTCCGGAGCCTCAGCGGCCGGCCGCCGGCGGACAGCTCGACGGTGCCACGGACCCGCTTCCAGGTCCTCCAGGTCCGGGCCCGATAGCGGATCACGTGGACGCCGCCCCTCGCGGGCGTCACCCGCCACTTGCTGGCTCGGGGCACGCGCGGCCGCCACGTACGACCACCGACCCTGCGGATCGTCAGCCCCTGGCGGTCGTCGACCCGCAGGTCGCGGTCACGGTCGGCGCTGATCCACACCTTCACCTGCCCGCGTGCCGTGCCGAGCCCGGTCCCCGGGTAGTAGAAGCGCAGGATCTGCCGAGAGCTCATCGAGTACGGCGCGCGGGCCGCGCCGTAGGCGCCGTACTGCGACATCCCGATGCCGTGCCCCGACCCGTCGCCCATGATGACGATGTCGGCGTCGTCCGGCACGTCGTGGCCGGGATCCGCCACCGCAGGCGACGTGGTGAGAGCCAGCACGACGGCGGCGATGACGACAGGCGCGAGCAGGCGGATCCCCCGAGACATGGCGGTCATCCTGACACGCCCGGGCAGGCGACGAGGCCGGTACCCGGCTCAGACGTGGTGGAGCCGCCGCGCCGCCTCGGCGACCGACCCGCTCATCGACGGGTAGACGGTGAACGCGTGCGCGAGCTGGTCGGCGGTGAGGGTGCCGGCGACGGCGATCGACACCGGGTGGATCAGCTCGCTGGCGCGGGGACCCACCACGACGCCCCCGACGACGATGCCGGTGCCGGGGCGGCAGAACAGCTTCACGAAGCCGTCCTTCACCCCCTGCATCTTGGCGCGGGCGTTGCCGCTGAGCGGCAGCGTCACCGCCTCGGCGGCGATGTCGCCGGAGTCGACCGCCTGCTGGGAGCAGCCGACCGTCGCGATCTCCGGGGAGGTGAACACGTTGGAGGAGACCTGGCTCAGGTCGAGGGGGGTCACCGCGTCGCCGAGCGCGTGCCACATCGCGATCCGGCCCTGCATCGCCGCCACCGAGGCGAGCATCAGCACGCCGGTGCAGTCGCCGGCGGCGTACACGCCCCGCACGGAGGTGCGCGAGACCCGGTCGACCGCCACGAACCCGCCGTCGTCGGTGGCGACCCCGGCCTCCTCGAGGCCGAGGTCGGCGGTGTTGGGCACCGAGCCGAGCGCCAGGACGCAGTGGGAGCCCTCGACCGTCCGGCCGTCGGTGAGCGTCACCGTCACCGAGTCGCCGTCGCGGGCGACCGACGCCATCCGCGACTTCGACAGGACGTTCATCCCCCGCCGGGTCAGGACCTCCTCGAGCACCCTCGCGGCGTCGGCGTCCTCGCCGGGCAGCACCCGGTCCCGCGAGGACACCAGGGTGACCTCGATCCCGAGCGAGAGGTACGCCGAGGCGAACTCGACCCCGGTGACCCCCGAGCCGACGACGACCAGGTGGTCCGGGAGCTCGGTGAGTCCGTAGACCTGCTCCCACGTCAGGATCCGCTCGCCGTCGGGCTCGGCGGTGTCGAGGACCCGGGGCCGGGCACCGGTCGCGAGCAGCACGGCGTCGGCGGCCAGCGTGTCCTCGCCGCCGTCGGCCAGCGAGACCGACACGCGGTCGGCCGCCGCGAGCCGTCCGCGGCCTCGAACGACCTTCACCCCGTCGCGCTCCAGCCGGCGCGAGATGTCGTCGGACTGGTCGTGGGCCAGGGCCAGCACCCGCTCGTTGACCTGCGCCAGGTCGACCTGGACGCCGACCGCGGCGTCGCCCTCGTGGTCGTGGAAGGCGACGCCGAGCTCGTGCGCCCCACCCATCTCGGTCATCAGGTCGGCCGTGGCGATCAGCGTCTTGCTCGGGACGCAGTCGGTCAGCACCGCGGACCCGCCGAGCCCGTCGGTGTCGACGACGGTCACGTCGGCGCCGAGCTGGGCAGCGACGTGGGCGGCCTCGTAGCCTCCCGGCCCGCCACCGACGATGACGACGCGATCGGCCATCAGAGGTTGATCATGTGGCCGGCGATGCCCTCGACGGCTTCCTTGACCGCCTCGGTGAGCGTCGGGTGGGCGAACACGTTGCGCGCCACCTCGTCGGCGGTGAGGTCCCACTTCTGCGCGAGCGTCAGCACCGGCAGCAGCTCGGTGACGTCGGGGCCGATCAGGTGGGCGCCGACGATCTCGTTGTGCTCGGCGTCGGCGACCACCTTCACGAAGCCGACCGCGTGGCCGAGCCCCATCGCCTTGCCGTTGGCCGAGAACGGGAAGGACGCCGTCTTGACGTCGTACCCCTTCTCCTTGGCCTGCTCCTCGCTGTAGCCGAAGGAGGCGATCTGCGGCTGGCAGTAGGTCGCGCGCGGGATGAAGTCGAACTCGACCGGCATCGTCTCGGCGCCGGCGATGGTCTCGGCCGCCACGACGCCCATCGCCTCGGCGGTGTGGGCCAGCATCAGCTTGCCGGTGACGTCGCCGATCGCGAAGACGTTGTCGACGTTCGTGCGGCCGTACTCGTCGATCGCGATGGCGCCGCGCTCGGTGGTCTCGACGCCGGTCGCGTCGAGGCCGTAGCCCTCGAGCCGGGGCGCGAACCCGAACGCCGCGAGCATCTTGTCGGCCTCGATGACCTGAGACTCCCCGCCGTCGGCCGGTGACACGGTGACCCGGACGCCGGAGCCGGTGTCCTCGACGTTCTCGACCTTGGTCGAGAGCATCACCTTCACGCCGAGCTTCTTGTAGTGCTTGAGCAGCTCCTTGGAGACGTCGCGGTCCTCGGTCGGCACCATCCGGTCCAGGAACTCCACGATCGTGACGTCGACGCCGAAGTTCTTCATCACGTAGGCGAACTCGACGCCGATCGCGCCGGACCCCCCGATGATGATGCTCGACGGGAGCTCGGAGTCGAGGATCTGCTCCTCGTAGGTCACGACGTTCTGGCTGACCTCCATGCCGGGGAGCATCCGGACCGTGGCTCCGGTCGCGATGATCAGGTGGTCGAAGGTGTACGCCGTGCCGTCGACGTCGATCTCCGTGGCCGACTTCAGGGTGCCCCAGCCGTCGAGCTCGGTGATCTTGTTCTTCTTCATCAGGAAGTGGACGCCCTTGACGATGCGGTCGCTGACCTCGCGGCTGCGGGCGTGGGTCGCGCCGAACCGCATCGTCGCCTCGCCCTCGATGCCGAACTTCTCCCGCTCGTTCGCCAGCGTGTAGGCCAGCTCGGCGTTCTTGAGCAGCGCCTTGGAGGGGATGCAGCCGACGTTGAGGCACACCCCGCCCCAGTACTTCTCCTCGACGACCGCGACGGACTTGCCGAGCTGCGCGGCGCGGATCGCGGCGACGTAGCCACCGGGGCCGGCGCCGAGGACCAGGACATCGAAGTGGGTGTCGCTCACGCTGGCAGCCTAGTGACCGGCGCACGGCGCGGCGAATGCGGACCGGCCGCGGGCCCAGCACACCATCGCCGTGGCGGGGCCCGGGGCCGGCTCCGCGCTCGATAGCCTGCTCCCCGTGACGCTCTACGCCGCCTACGGGACCAATCTCGATCCCGCGCGCATGGGCGAACGGTGCCCGCACTCACCGCTGCGGACGACCGGCTGGCTGACCGGCTGGCGACTCACGTTCGGCGGCGAGGAGCACGGCTGGGACGGCGCGTTGTCGACGATCGTGGAGGACCCGATCGAGCAGGTCTTCGTCGCCGTCTACGACATCACCCGCGAGGACGAGGCCGCCCTCGACGGCTGGGAGGGCGCCGACCTCGGGCTCTACCGGAAGACCAAGGTGCGGGTGTCGACGATGACCGGCGAGCTGGTCGTGTGGATCTACGTCCTCGACGCCTACGAGGGCGGGCTGCCGTCTGCGTCGTACCTCGGGATCCTCGCCGACGCCGCCGAGGCCGCCGACGCGCCCGCCGACTACGTCGCTGCCTTGCGCCGACGGCCCTGCCGATCGACCGGCCTGTAGCACGTTTGGTCCCGGGGAGTTGGCTGGGGGAATGACCACAGCACCGACTCTCGGGACCCGGACGCTCGGGTCCACCCACCCCCTGACCGTCTCCACGCTCGGCCTCGGCTGCATGGGGATTTCGGAGTTCTACGGCACTCGCGACGAGCAGGACGGCCTCGACACCATCCACCGCGCCCTCGACCTCGGCGTCACCTTCCTCGACACCGCCGACATGTACGGCCCGTTCACCAACGAGCAGCTGGTCGGCAAGGCGATCGCCGACCGTCGTGACGAGGTCCAGCTCGCGACCAAGTTCGGCAACGAACGGCGCCCCGACGGCTCCTGGGTCGGGATCAACGGTCGCCCCGACTACGTCCGCAGCGCCTGCGACGCCTCCCTGCAGCGACTCGGCGTCGACCACATCGACCTCTACTACCAGCACCGCGTCGACCGCTCGGTGCCGATCGAGGAGACCGTCGGCGCGATGGCGGAGCTGGTCGAGGCGGGCAAGGTCCGCCACCTCGGGCTCTCCGAGGCCGGTGCCGACACCATCCGGCGGGCGCACGCGACCCACCCGGTCACCGCGCTGCAGAGCGAGTACTCGCTGTTCACCCGTGATCTCGAGGACGAGATCCTGCCGACGGTCCGCGAGCTCGGCATCGGGCTGGTGCCGTACTCCCCCCTCGGCCGCGGGCTGCTCACCGGTGCGGTGACCCGCGACAGCCTCGGCGACGACGACGCCCGGCGGGCAGGCCGGTTCCCGCGGTTCGAGGGGGACGCCCTCGACACCAACCTCGGGCTCGTCGACCGGGTGCGCGAGATCGCCGGGCGCCGCGGGGTCACGCCCGGTCAGCTGGCGCTCGCCTGGGTGCTCGCCCAGGGCGACGACGTGGTCCCGATCCCGGGCACCAAGCGGGTGAAGTACCTCGAGGAGAACGTCGCCGCTGCCGACGTCGCCGTCACCGCGGACGACGTGGCCGCGCTCGACGCGGCGGTCCCGCGCGGAGCAGTGCGGGGCGACCGGTACGCCGACATGTCGTCGGTCGGCGCCTGAGGCTGACGGGCGGGGGCGCCCTGGTCATAGGGTGCCCCCGTGACCGAACACCACCAGCGAGCCCGAGAGGCTGCCGACGTGCTCGCCGGGCTCACCGGCGTCGACCACCACGACATCGCCCTCGTCCTCGGCTCGGGCTGGCTCCCGGCCGTCGACGCCCTCGCCGACCGGGACGGGTGGACGGTGAACGCGGAGATCGCGACGACCGACCTCCCGGGCTTCGGCGCCGCCGCGGTGGCGGGCCACAGCGGCCGGATCCGCAGCATAGGCTCAGGCGACAGGAACCTGCTGGTCTTCCTCAGCCGCACCCACTTCTACGAGGGCAAGGGCGTCGCCGCCGTGGTCCACCCCGTGCGGACGGCCGCAGCGGCGGGCTGCGAAACCATCGTGCTCACCAACGGGTGTGGGGGCCTGCGGGAGACCTGGTCGCCCGGCACACCGGTGCTGATCTCCGACCACATCAACCTGACCGCACACTCCCCCATCGAGGGAGCCCACTTCGTCGACCTCACCGACCTCTACAGCCCCCGCCTGCGGCGGCTGTGCCGTGAGGTCGACCCGAGCCTCGACGAGGCGGTCTACGTCCAGTTCCCCGGCCCCCACTACGAGACCCCCGCCGAGATCGGCATGGTCCGGGCCATCGGCGGCGAGCTGGTCGGCATGAGCACCACCCTCGAGGCGATCGCGGCCCGTGAGGCGGGGATGGAGGTGCTCGGCATCAGCCTGGTCACCAACCTGGCCGCCGGCATCTCCGACGCGCCCCTCCACCACGAGGAGGTCCTCGAGGCGGGCCGCTCGGCCGCCGTGCGGATGGGCGGGCTGCTGTCCGAGATCGTGGGGCGGATCTGATGCGGGTCCTGGTCACCGGCGCCGCCGGCAGCATCGGCCGCGTCGTCACCGTCGGCCTGGCCGACCGCGGCCACGAGGTCGTCGCGCTCGACCTGGTGCCGCCCCCCGAGGGCTACCAGGGGGCCTGGCACACCGCCGACTGCGCCGACCGCGACGCGGTCGCGGCGGTCTTCGGGGCCGAGCAGCTCGACGCGGTGGTGCACCTCGCGGGCGTTCCGGGCGAGGAGGACCTCCCGACCGAGATCACCTCCCACGTCATCACCACGGCCGCGCTCCTCGACGCGATGGTCGCCCACGGCGTCGGGCGGATCGTCTACGCCTCGTCCAACCACGCCGTCGGCCGCACCCCGCGCGCCGGGCTCGACGACGGGCTGCTCACGACCGACGTACGACCGCGGCCGGACACGTTCTACGGCACCGCCAAGGTCGCCGCCGAGGGCCTGCTCTCCCTGTACGCCGACCGCTACGCGGTCGACGCCGTCGCCTGCCGGATCGGCTCGTTCCTCGAGGAGCCCCAGGTGCGCCGCAACCTCGCGACCTGGCTCTCCCACGACGACTGCGTCCGGATGGTCGAGGCGTCGCTGACCGCCCCCGCGCCGGGCTTCCACGTGCTCTACGGCATCAGCCGCAACACCCGCGCCTGGTGGGACCTCGAGCCGGGCCGGGCGATCGGCTACGACCCGCAGGACGACGCCGAGGCCTGGGCCGACCGGCTGCCCGACCGCCCCGAGGACGACGTGGAGAACAGCGTCGTCGGCGGCCCGTTCCCCGGGGAGTCCTTCTACCGGCCGGCGTTGTAGGTCGCGCCGATGAGTCCGCTCCCCTCCTCCGGTCTGCACGGGCTGACGACCACGGAGGAGAGCCCGACATGACCGACACCCAGACCCACCACCTGGAGACCGACGGGGCGACGATCGCCTACGACGTCCGCGAGCCCGAGACCCCGTCGGACCACCGGCCGCTGGTCATGATCGGTCAGCCGATGACCGCGGAGGGCTTCACCACCCTCGCCTCCCACTTCACCGACCGCGTGGTGGTGACCTACGACCAGCGCGGCCTCGGTCGCAGCACCCGCACCGACGGCCACCAGCGCCAGGTCCCCGCCGTGAGCGCCGAGGACCTGCACGCCGTCGTGGGCGCCCTCGGCCTCGGGCCGGTCGACGTGTTCGGCAGCAGCGGCGGCGCGGTCAACGGTCTGGCCTGGGTCGCGGTCCACCCCGACGACGTCGTCACCCTGGTCGCCCACGAGCCCCCGATCATCGGGGTGCTGCCCGACGCCGCGCATGCGTTCGCGGCCGAGAAGGCGGTCCAGGACCGCTACCACGAGGCGGGCTGGGGCGCAGGCATGGCGGCGTTCATCGGCCTCACGATGTGGCAGGGCGAGTTCACCGACGACTACCTGGCCGCTCCCCCGCCCGACCCCGCCGCCTTCGGGATGCCGACCGACGACGACGGCAGCCGCGAGGACCCGCTGCTGTCGGGGGTCGCCAACGACGTGACCGCCTTCGAGCTCGACCCGGACGCCGTCACCGCGGCCCCGACCCGGGTCGTCGTCGCCGGCGGTGTGGAGTCGCGCAACGGGATGACGTGGCGCACGTCCGAGGCGACGGCCGCAGCGCTCGGCGTCCCGCTCACCGAGTTCCCGAGCCACCACGGCGGCTTCCTCGGTGGAGAGTTCGGCCAGGCCGGTGAGCCGGAGGCCTTCGCCGCCCGGCTGAGGGACGTGCTCGACGACGGTCGGTGAACGCCGGTAGAAAGGCCGCATGGCGACGACGCTCCTCGGGGGCACCCCCTGCCGGACCAGCGGTGAGCTCCCCGGCGTCGGAGGACCTGCCCTTCGCCCAGCAGCCCGACTACGACGCCGCGCTCGCCGCACTGCACACGTCGTGAGCCGGCCCGGTCAGCGCACGCCGAGCCGCTGCTCCAGCCCGACCCGGCAGCCCTCCATCATCCGCGCGTGGTTCCACGCCATGGGTGCACGCAGCACCCCCACCAGCGGGCGCAGCACCCGGTGCGTGACCACCACGTCCTGGGTGTAGTCGACCCGGGTCCGTCCGCCGAGGTCGTCCAGCTGCCACAGCGCCACGCCGACCAGATCGCCCTCGATGCGGCTCTCGAGCCGCCTCGGCTCGCGGTGCACGGCCGTCAGCACCAGGTCGAGCGTGTAGGGCAACCGCGACTTGCACAGCACCCGCGCCCGGTCGTCGTCGATCTTCGCGACCGCCACGACCTGGGGCCACCACTCCGGGTAGCGCTCGAGGTCGACGAGCACCCGCTGCACGGCGTCCGCCTCCGCGGCCAGCTCCCACCGGGTGCGGAACGAGAAGGCCGCCCTCACGCCTCCTCCCGGAGGTCGAGACGCTCGCGCATCGCTACCCACGCGCGGCCCGCGTGACGCCGTACGTCGGCGTCGGGGTCGTCCTGCGCCGCGCGGACGGCGTCCGCGTGCTCGGTGTCGCCGACCACCGCGAGCGCACGCAGCGCCGCGACCCGGACCCGCGGCAGGTCGTGGTCCAGCAGCGCGGCGGCACCGTCGCCGGCGCCGACGACCTCGTGCCGCGCGACGACCTTCAGACACATCTCGGCAGGGCGCCACTCGTCGTCGTCGAGCCCGGCCACCACCGCAGCGGTCGCCGAGTCGTCCCACACGTGGAGCAGCCCGCGGGCACCCCAGGTGCGGACCCAGTAGTCCTTCCACACCGCGGGGTCGCGGACCGGCTCCCCCGGTGACCAGTCGTGGCCGGTCAGCCAGGGCAGGTGGTCGAGGTGGTCCTCGCGCGAGGCCCCCAGCAGGAGCGCGACGCAGACCTCGGCGAAGCGCTCGCGCCCGAGCCGCTCCGCAAGCTCCTCGATGAGCTCCCCGACGGGACGTCCCCCCATGGGGACATGATGGCGGCTCGGCCGTTATCTTGCGGGGATGTCCACCACCGCGCCGGCCGAGATCGCCGACCTGCTCGACCGTGCCCGCGCCTGGATCGCCGACGACCCGGACGCCGAGACGCGCGCCGAGCTCGAGTCTGTGGTGCGCGAGGTGGAGGCGGGCGGCAGCAGCGACGACCTGGCGGACCGGTTCGACGGGACGCTCGAGTTCGGGACCGCGGGCCTCCGGGGCGCGCTCGGCGCGGGTCCGAACCGGATGAACCGGGCCGTGGTCGTGCGCGCTGCGGCGGGGCTGGCGGCGTACCTCCGGGACGAGGGGGCACGACCCGGCAGCCCGGTGGTGATCGGCTACGACGCCCGCTACAACTCCGACGTCTTCGCCCGCGACACCGCCGAGGTGATGAGCGGCGCGGGGTTCGAGCCGCTGCTCATGCCGCGGCCGCTGCCGACCCCGGTGCTGGCGTTCGCGATCCGGGAGCTCGGCTGCGCGGCCGGGGTGATGGTGACGGCGAGCCACAACCCGCCCCAGGACAACGGCTACAAGGTCTACCTCGGGGACGGGAGCCAGATCGTGCCGCCCGCCGACGTCGGCATCGCCGAGCGGATCGCGGCCGTCGGCCCCGTCGGCGCCGTGCCGCGGGGTGCCAGCGGCCGGGTGCTGGGCGACGAGCTGGTCGACCGCTACCTGGACACGGTGGCCGAGCTGGCCGCGGACGGACCGCGAGACCTGCGGACGGTCTACACGCCGCTGCACGGCGTGGGCGGAACCTCGGTGCTCCAGGTGCTGGAGACCGCCGGCTTCGACGCTCCCCAGGTCGTCGAGCAGCAGGAGGAGCCCGATCCGGCCTTCCCGACCGTCGCCTTCCCCAACCCCGAGGAACCGGGGGCGATGGACCTCGCGATGGAGCTGGCCGAGCGCACCGCCGCCGACCTGGTGGTGGCCAACGACCCCGACGCCGACCGGTGCGCGGCCGCCGTCCCCGGCCCCCACGGTTGGCGGATGCTGCGCGGCGACGAGGTCGGGGCGCTGCTGGCCCACCACCTGCTGACGAGCGGGAAGCGCGGCACCTACGCCGCGTCGATCGTGTCGTCGTCGCTGCTCGGCAAGATGGCGGCCGCCCACGGCCAGCCGTACGCCGAGACGCTGACCGGCTTCAAGTGGATCAGCCGGGTCGACGGACTGGCGTTCGGCTACGAGGAGGCGCTCGGCTACTGCGTCGACCCCGAGCACGTGAAGGACAAGGACGGCGTGTCGGCGCTGCTGCTGCTGTGCGAGCTGGCCGCCACCGCGAAGGCCGAGGGCCGCGGTCTGGTCGACCTGCTCGACGACATCGCCCGCGAGCACGGCCTGCACGCCACCGACCAGCTCTCGGTCCGGGTCACCGACCTCGCCGAGATCGCTCGCGCGATGGAGACCCTGCGTCGTACGCCGCCCGCCTCGCTGGGCGGCCTCGCCGTCGAGGGGGTCGACGACCTCGCCGAGGGCAGCGCCGACCTGCCGCCGACCGACGGACTGCGCTACCGGCTCGCCGACGGCGCGCGCGTGGTGGTCCGGCCCAGCGGCACCGAGCCCAAGCTCAAGGCCTACCTCGAGGTCGTGGTGCCCGTGGGCCCCTCCGACGCCGAGGACGTCGACGCCGCCCGGATCGCCGCGGCCGGCCGGCTCGACGCGCTCCGCGCCGACGTCAAGGCCGCGGCGGGGATCTGACGGAGCTACGTCCGGGAGCGGCGCCCGCGGGCGAGCTCGGTGCCGAGCGCGTCCAGCCGCTGCGTCCAGAAGCCGCGGAACTGCTCCAGCCAAGCGTCGACGTCGCGCATGCCGGTGGGGTCGACGGAGTAGAGCCGGCGGGTGCCCTCGGCCCGCACGGTCGCGAAGCCGCTCTCGCGGAGGACCCGCAGGTGCTGCGACACGGCCGGCTGGCTGATCCCGAACTCCGCCCGGACGACCTCCACGACCGCGCCGGACGAGCGCTCGCCGGTCGCCAGCACCTCGAGGATCCGCCGGCGGACCGGGTCGCCCAGGACGTCGAACGCGTGCACGTCAGGCAGGCTCCTGCTCGCCGAGGTAGAACGCCGTCGTCCGGTCGGCCCGCAGCCGCGCGTCGGCCGGGTCGGCCCCGTCGGTCACGTCTGCGTCGAACCACGCGTCGCTGCTGCGGGTCATGAACGCGCGCCCGGCCTCCGACTGCGACCACTCCTCGACGGCAGCCGGGTCGGCCGTCTCCCCCGACTCTAGGTGGCGCTGCAGGCCGAGCAGGGACAGGTCCCAGCCGATCCCGACTGCACCCGGGCCGTAGCGCTTGCTGTGCTCGTCGAGCGCGTCGGTCTCCATGATGTGGCGCAGCACGACGGTCGTCCGCCCGTCGGCCTCGGCCAGGTCGACCTCGACCCAGCTCATGCCGTCGCCGTACTCCCACGTGACGGCCAGCGAGCGCGGTGGCCGGCACGTCTCGATGGTGCCGCCGGCGTTGCCGGTCAGCTGGTAGCGCCCGCCCTCGCGGAGGTCGCCCTCCACCGGCGTGAACCAGCGCGGCAGTCGTTCCGGGTTCGTGAGTGCGTCCCAGACGTCCGCCGCGTCCGCGGCGTAGGTCTGCTCGGCGGTGAGCGCGCGGGCCGGCTTGCCGCGGTGGTAGATGCTGGTCAGCTCGCGCCGGACGGCGCCGATCTGGTCGAGTGCGTAGGTCAGGTCCATGACCGCATGCTAAAAGTCACTGCTAATATAAGTCAAGACGCAAAGAGGGTCGAACCCAGATTGTCCCCCGGCCCCCGCGCGCACCTATGCTGGGCAGGTGACAGCCACCTCTCTCCGCGTCGACGGGCTGGCCCCCGGAGACGTCACGGAGATCACCCGCTCCGACTCCTCGCTGCGGCGCTTCCTGCACGGCCTCCCGGGCGTCGACCAGGTCGGCGCGGAGGCCCGGGCCGCCGGCCTCGGCACCCGCTCGATCAAGACCACGGCCAAGGAGTACGCCCTCGACCTCGCCATCCGGATGGTCGACCTGACCACGCTGGAGGGCCAGGACACCCCCGGCAAGGTCCGCGCCCTCTCCGCGAAGGCGCTCCGTCCCGACCCGGCCGACCCGGCCTGCCCCTCCACCGCGGCCGTCTGCGTCTACCCGGACATGGTGGCCACCGCCAAGGACGTGGTCGGCGCCCAGGTCAACGTCGCCGCGGTCGCGACGGCGTTCCCCAGCGGCCGCGCCGCCATGGACATCAAGCTCGCCGACACCCGCGACGCCGTCGAGGCGGGCGCCGACGAGATCGACATGGTGATCGACCGTGGCGCGTTCCTCGCGGGACGCTACCTGCAGGTCTTCGAGGAGATCGTGCAGGTCCGCGAGGCGTGCGGCGGCGCGCACCTGAAGGTGATCTTCGAGACCGGCGAGCTGCAGACCTACGACAATGTCCGTCGCGCCTCGTGGCTGGCGATGATGGCCGGCGGTCACTTCATCAAGACCTCGACCGGCAAGGTGCAGCCCGCCGCGACGCTGCCGGTGACGCTCGTCATGCTGGAGGCGGTCCGCGACTGGCGCGCGGCCACCGGCCAGATGGTCGGCGTCAAGCCGGCCGGCGGCATCCGTACCTCCAAGGACGCGATCAAGTACCTCGTGATGGTCAACGAGGTGGCGGGGCCCGACTGGCTCGACCCGGACTGGTTCCGCTTCGGCGCGTCCACGCTGCTCAACGACCTGCTGATGCAGCGCACCAAGATGAGGACCGGCCGCTACTCCGGTCCCGACTACTTCACGCTGGACTGATGACGATGACCTTCGAGTACGCCCCGGCGCCCGAGTCGCGCAGCATCGTCGACATCAAGCCGTCCTACGGCCTGTTCGTCGACGGCGAGTTCGTCGACGGGCACGGGACCAGCTTCAAGACGATCAGCCCCGCCACCGAAGAGGTGCTCGCGGAGGTCGCCGAGGCCGACCAGGCCGACGTCGACGCTGCCGTGAAGGCCGCCCGCCGCGCGTACACCCGCACCTGGGGCCGGATGTCGGGCCGCGGGCGCGCCAAGTACCTCTACCGGATCGCCCGGATCATCCAGGAGCGCGGTCGCGAGTTCGCCGTCCTGGAGTCGATCGACAACGGCAAGCCGATCAAGGAGTCGCGCGACGTCGACGTCCCGCAGGTCGCGGCCAACTTCTTCTACTACGCCGGCTGGGCCGACAAGCTGGAGCACTCCGGCTACGGCAGTACGCCGCTGGGCGTGGCCGGCCAGGTGATCCCCTGGAACTTCCCGCTGCTGATGCTGTCGTGGAAGATCGCGCCGGCACTGGCCTGCGGCAACACCGTGGTGCTGAAGCCGGCCGAGACCACGCCGCTGACCGCGCTGCTCTTCGCGGAGATCTGCCAGCAGGCCGACCTGCCGCCGGGCGTCGTCAACATCCTCACCGGCGCCGGCGACACCGGCGCGGCCCTGGTCAACCATCCCGGCGTCGACAAGGTCGCTTTCACCGGCTCGACCGCCGTCGGCCGGGCGATCGCGAAGTCGGTCGCGGGCTCCGACAAGAAGGTCACCCTCGAGCTGGGCGGCAAGGCGGCCAACGTCGTCTTCGACGACGCCCCGATCGACCAGGCCGTCGAGGGGATCGTCAACGGCATCTTCTTCAACCAGGGCCACGTGTGCTGCGCGGGCTCCCGGCTGCTGGTGCAGGAGTCGGTGGCCGAGGAGGTGCTCGACCGGCTCAAGCGACGGATGTCCACCCTGCGCGTCGGCGACCCGCTCGACAAGAACACCGACATCGGCGCCATCAACTCCGCCGAGCAGCTGGCGCGGATCAAGGAGCTCTCCGACATCGGTGACGCCGAGGGCGCCGAGCGCTGGTCGCCCGAGTGCGAGCTCCCGAGCAACGGCTACTGGTTCCCGCCGACGCTGTTCACCGGGGTCTCCCAGGCCCACCGGATCGCCCGCGAGGAGATCTTCGGGCCGGTGCTCTCCGTGCTCACCTTCCGGACGCCGAGCGAGGCGGTCGAGAAGGCCAACAACACCCCGTACGGCCTCTCGGCCGGGGTGTGGACCGAGAAGGGCTCGCTGATCCTCAAGATGGCGAGCTCGCTGCGCGCCGGCGTGGTCTGGGCCAACACCTTCAACAAGTTCGACCCGACCTCTCCGTTCGGCGGCTTCAAGGAGTCCGGCTACGGCCGCGAGGGCGGCCGGCACGGCCTCGCCTCGTACCTCTCACCCCACGGAACCGCGCAGTGAGCGCGCTACGCGCGGTGCGCGCACGCTTCCGCGGGGACCCCGAGCCCACGAAGGGATCTGTTTCATGACGCGCGTGGACGTGCGCAAGACCTACAAGCTCTTCATCGGCGGGGCCTTCCCCCGCTCGGAGTCGGGCCACTCCTACGTGGTCGAGGACAGCAAGGGGAAGTTCGTGGCCAACGCCGCCCACGCCTCGCGCAAGGACGCCCGCGACGCCGTGCTCGCCGCCCGGGGCGCCTTCAAGGGCTGGGCGGGCAAGACCGCCTACAACCGCGGCCAGATCCTCTACCGGGTCGCCGAGATCGTGGAGGACCGCCGGCCGCAGTTCGTCGAGGCGGTGAAGCAGTCCGAGGGACTGACCGCGGCCAAGGCCAACGGGGTCGTCGACGAGGCGATCGACCGCCTGGTCTGGTACGCCGGATGGGCCGACAAGCTGACCCAGGTGGTCGGCAACGCCAACCCGGTGGCGGGGCCGTTCTTCAACCTGTCGACCCCGGAGCCGACCGGCGTCGTCGCCGTCGTCGCGCCCGAGGAGTCGTCGCTGCTCGGGCTGGTCAGCGTGGTGGCGCCGGTGGTCGTCCCGGGCAACACGGCGGTCGTGATGTCGTCGTACTCCCGGCCGCTCCCGGCGGTGACCTTCGCCGAGGTGCTCGCGACCAGCGACGTCCCCGGCGGCGTGGTGAACATCCTCACCGGTGACCCGGCGACGACCGCCCCGTGGCTGGCCGCCCACATGGACGTCAACGCGATCGACCTGACCGGGCTCGCCGGCCACGCCGACCGCGACGCGCTGACGACCGCGCTCGAGGAGGCCGCGGCCGAGAACCTCAAGCGGGTCCGTCGCGCCCCGGCCAGCGAGCCCGACTGGTCGCTCGACCCCGGCCTCGAGCCGATGACGACGTTCCTGGAGACCAAGACCGTCTGGCACCCGATCGGGGTCTAGGGCACGTCGTCGCCGTACAGCTGCTCGCTGTAGTGGCAGGCGGCCAGGTGCGCCTCGACCGTCGTCCGTAGCGCCGGAACGTCGGACCCGCAGCGCTCCGCGGCGTGCGGGCACCGCGGGTGGAACGGACAGCCCGCCGGCGGGTGCACCGCGTCGGGGACCTCGCCGCGCAGGGCGCTGACCTCACGCTCCGCCTCCACCACCGGGTCGGGCACGGGTACGGCGTCCCGCAGCGCGCGCGTGTAGGGGTGCCTCGGCTCGTCCGACACCGGGCGCCAGGGCCCGAGCTCGGCGATCCGGCCGAGGTACATCACCGCGACCCGGTCGCTGAGGTGCCGGACCATGCCGAGGTCGTGGGAGATGAAGACGTAGGAGAGCCCCAGCTCACGGCGCAGCCGGACCAGCAGGTTCATCACCTCGGCCCGCACCGAGACGTCCAGCGCCGAGACCGGCTCGTCGAGCACCAGCACCTCGGGCTCGACCGCGAGCGCCCTGGCGATGCCGACCCGCTGCCGTTGGCCGCCGGAGAGCTGGTGGGGGTAGCGGTGACGGGCGGAGGCTCCGAGGCCGACCATCTCCAGCAGCTCCCCCACCCGGGAGCGCCGGTCGTCGGCGCCCCGTCCGAGCCGGTGCACGGCCAGCACCTCGCCGAGCGTCTGCGCGACGGTACGTCGAGGGTCGAGCGAGGACGACGGGTCCTGGAAGACCATCTGCATCCGCCGGCGCAGGCGGGCCAGCTCGGCGCCGCGGGCCCGGGTCACGTCCGTGCCGTCGAGGAGGACCCGTCCGGACGTGGGGCGGACCAGGCGCACCAGCATCCGCGCGGTCGTCGACTTGCCGCAGCCCGACTCCCCCACGAGGCCGAGGGTCTCGCCGGGCTCCAGCCGGAACGACACGCCGTCGACCGCGTGCACGGTCCCGGCGGGGCCGTGGAAGGTCTTGACCAGGTCCTCCACCACGAGGGTCACGGCACCCACCTCTCCCGTGGGACCCAGCACGCAGCCGCGGCTCCGGCCGGGCCCCTGGCCTCGAGCCCCGGGTCGTCGGAGAGGCACCGGTCCTCCCGCTGCCGGCAGCGCGGGTGGAACGCACACCCCTCGGGCAGCGCGGACAGCTCCGGCGGCCGTCCGCCGATCTGCGGGAGGTCGGGCCGCTCGTCGCCGAGCATCGGCGGCAACGAGCCCAGCAGCCCGGCGGTGTAGGGGTGCTGCGGGGTCTCGAACAGTCCTCGGGTGGGTCCCGCCTCGACGACGCGGCCGGCGTACATGACCAGGACCCGCTCGGCCAGTCGGGCGACCACGCCCACGTCGTGGGTGATCCAGAGCAGCGCCATGCCGGTGCTGCGCCGCAGCTCGTCGGCCAGCGCCAGCACCTGCTGCTGGATCGTCACGTCGAGCGCCGTGGTCGGCTCGTCGGCGATCAGGACCTTCGGCCGCAGCGCCATCGCCATCGCGATCATCACCCGCTGCCGCTGTCCCCCGGACAGCTCGTGCGGGTACGCCCGGCCGGTGCGCTCGGGTCGCGGAAGGCCCACCTCGCCGAGGGCCGCCACCGCCCGCTGCCGCGCCTCGTCGCCGCTGACGCCGTGCGCCACCAGGCCCTCGACGACCTGCGCCCCGACCCGCATCAACGGGTTCAGGGAGGTCATCGGGTCCTGGTAGATCATCGCGACCTCGGCGCCACGGACGGTACGCCGCTCCCGCGCGTCCAGGGTGGCGAGGTCGCGTCCGCCCACGACGACGGAGCCCTCGGTGGTGCGGACCCCCGGGGGCAGCAGGCCCATGACCGAGAGTGCGGTCATCGACTTCCCGCTGCCGGACTCCCCCACCAGGGCGACCGCCTCACCGGCGGCCAGGTCGAAGGAGACGCCGCGGATGAGCGGCACCGCGGTCCTCCCGCTGCCGGCGACTGCCCGGAGACCCTGCACCGACAGCACCGGTCGCTCCCCCGTCATCGGCGCCCCTCGCGCTTCGGGTCCAGCGCACTGGTGAGCCCGTCCCCGAGGAGGTTCAGCGCGATCACGGCGAGGATCACGGCGAGGGCCGGGAAGGTCATCGCCCACCACGCGGTCGTCACCAGGGTCCTCGTCTCGCTCACCATCAGGCCGAGCGAGGGGTCCGGGGGCTGGGTCCCCAGCCCGAGGAAGGACAGACCGGCCTCGGTGAGGATGGCCCACGACAGGGCCAGCGCCACCTGCACCACGATCGGCGCGCTCACGTTGGGCAGTACGTGCCGCAGCACCGTGCGGCGACCCGAGAAGCCGAGCACCCGGCAGGCGGCGATGTGGTCCAGCGAGACCACCGACAGGGTCGGCCCGCGGGCCACCCGGACGAAGATCGGGATGTAGACGATTGCGATCGCGATCGAGGTGTTCAGCCACCCGCGCCCGAGGCCGGCGATCACCGCCATCGCCAGCAGCACGGCGGGGAACGCGAACAGCACGTCCGCGACCCGGCCGATCACCTGGTCCCAGGTGCCGCCGAGGTACCCGGCGACCACCCCCGCGATGCTGCCCACCAGGGCCGCGATGGCGACGGCGAGCACCGCCACCCGCAGCGAGGCCGCGATCCCGGCGAAGGTGCGGGCCGCGACGTCCCGCCCGAACTGGTCGGTGCCGAACCAGTACGTCGTCGACGGCGCCTGGAGCTGGGCGTCCGGGTGCTGGGCCAAGGGGTCCTGCGGCGTCAGCCCGAGCACCGCGGTGACCGCCAGCAGCACCAGCACCGAGGTGACGACCAGCCCGATCCGTCCGTTGCGGTCGCGCCACACGCCCCGCACGACCGCGCGTACGCCGCCCGGGGGCGCCGTCGGCTCGAGGTCGCCGACCTGCGGGGCGCCGACGGCGGGGAGCTCGGCGCTCACTGGAGCCTCGCCCGGGGGTCGATCAGCCGGTAGGTGAGGTCGACGGCGAGGTTGACCAGCACGAAGGCCACCGCGACCAGCAGCACCGTGCTCTGCACCACGGCGTAGTCCTGGTTGAGGATGCCGGTCAGCAGCAGCCGCCCCAGCCCCGGCAGTGCGAACACCTGCTCGATGATCACCGTGCCGCCCAGCAGGTAGCCGAACTGGATGCCGACGATGGTGAGGATCGGGATCGACGCGTTGTGGAGCACGTGCCGCCACCGGATCCGTCGCGGAGAGAGCCCCTTGCCCTCCGCGGTGCGGACGAAGTCGGTGCCGGCGGCCTCGAGGTAGGCCGCGCGGGTGGTGCGCATGATGGTCGCGACCAGCCCGATCGACAGGACAAGCGACGGGTAGAGCATCTGGGCGAGGTTGCCGCTCACCGACTCGGTGATCGGGACGAACGTGCCCGGGTCCGGGAAGTAGGCGAACGCCGACGCGAGCAGGGCCACCACCACCGAGGCCGTCACGAACTCCGGGAGGGCCAGGCCGACCAGGCCGAGCGACTGCACCCCGACGTCCCGTGCCGCCCCGGGCCGCGACGCGGCCAGCACGCCGAGCGCCACCCCGACCGGGGTCGCGATCAGCATCGAGAGCACCGCGAGCTCGACCGTGACCGGCAGTGCGCCGAGCATCAGCCCGAGGACCGGCTCGCCGGAGTCGACGGAGACCCCGAAGTTGCCGCTCAGCACGCTGCCCAGCCAGCTGGTGAACTGGCCCCACAGCGACTCGTCCAGGCCGTAGTACCGCTCGAGCGCCGCGCGCTGCTCGCCGGTCAGCACGCCGGCCTGCGTGCCGAGCCGGGCGGTGACCGCGTCCCCGGGGAGCGCCCGGAGGACGAGGAACACCAGCACGGCCACCCCGGCCAGCGTGCCGACCGTGCCCGCCGCGCGGGTCGCCAGGTAGCGGCCGAGGCCGCCGGGCCTCATCCAGAGCCCTCGCGGGTGGTCTCCGCCAGGTAGTCGAGGGACTCGGTCGTCATGGCCTCGAAGCCCTGCACGTCGCTGCCGAGCAGGTAGTAGGACTGGTTGTGCTGCAGCCACACCCACGGCGACAGGTCGAGCATCTCGCTCTGCAGCTCGCCGAAGACCTGCTGCCGCTCGTCCTCGTCGGTGGTCGAGTTGCCCTCCGTGAGGAGCCGGGCCAGGCCCTCGTCGGCGAGGCCCGCGGGCTTGGCGAGCGAGGCGTCCGGGCCGAAGTAGCGGCCGTACATGACGTAGGGGTCCGTCGAGCCGCCGTTGAGGGCCACGGCCGCGTCGTAGCTGGCGTTGAGCCAGTTGTCGACGTACACGCTGGTCTCCTGCTGCTGGAGCTGGAGGTCGACCCCGATCTCCTGCAGCTGGCCCTGCACCGACTGGGCGATGTTGCTCGCGGTGGCGTACTCGCCCGTCATCACGATCGTGTCGAGGGAGAAGCCGTCGCCCTCGCCGGCTTCCTCGAGCAGCGACCGCGCGGTGTCGAGGTCGGGCGGGTCGCACGGCAGCCCCTCCGTGGCGTCGTAGTCGAACGCCGGGCTGGTGATCGGGCCGGTGACCTCGCCCTCGCCGAAGTAGGCCTGCTCGACGACCTGCTCGCGGTCGATCGCGCAGGCGATCGCCTGCCGGACCCGGACGTCGGTGAGCGGGCCGCGCTGCGCGTTGAGCTGGAGCACGTGGTAGCTGAGCGTCGGCTGGGAGATCACCTGGGCCTCCTCCTCGCCGACCTGCTGGGCGACCGACGGGTCGGTGACGATCCCGAGGTCGAAGCTCCCGGCGCGCATGCCCGAGAGGATCGACGACTCGTCGGGGATCACGCGCAGCTCGACGGTCTCCAGCGTCGGCGCGTCGCCCCAGTAGTCGTCGGAGGCGGTGAGCGTCACCTGCTGGCCCTGCTTCCAGCCCTCCCACGCGAACGGGCCGGTGCCGTTGACCTCCCGGCCCACCGTCTTGTCCTCGATGTCGCCGGAGTCCAGGATCGACGTCCCGGTCTGGGAGAGCACGTTGAGCAGGGACGCGTCGGGGTTGCTGAGCGAGATGACCAGGGTGGTGTCGTCGGGCGCCTCGATGCTCTTGACGTTGCCGAGGTTGGAGGCGACGACCGAGCCGGTGTCGGGGTCGAGGACCCGTTCGAGGGTCGCCTTGGCGTCCTCGGCGGTGAACTCGGCGCCGTCGTGGAAGGTCACGCCGTCGCGCAGCTGGAGGGTGACCTCCGTGCCGTCGTCGCTGACCTCCCACTCGGTGGCCAGGCCGGGCTCCAGCTCGCCGTCGGAGCCGGTGTCGAGCAGGGTGTCGTAGACCAGGCCGAGGGTCTGCACGGTCTGGAACGCGGTGGCGGTGGCGGGGTCGCGACCGTCGATGTCGGCGGTCCGCGCGACCACGAAGGGTGCGGTCTCCGGCCCCTCGCCACCCCCGCCGGAGGCAGTGGGATCGGGGTTGCAGGCCGCCGTTCCTGCCGCCACCGCCACGGTCAGCGCCACGACGGCAGCGCGCGGCTGTCGGATCCGCATGTTCGAACCAGTCCTCTCCCGAGCCGAGTCCCCGCCACCCGGGACGTTATCTTTTTTCGCATCTGATTGTGAAGAGGTGACTTTTTGACGAACGGGAACGACGGTCCGGTCGCGGCCACGGCCGCCTCGGTCGCGGACGACGTCCTCGCCGGTGGCGCCACGACCGTCGCGATCGCCGTCGCCGACCCCCGGCACCCGCTGGTCGACCTGGTCCGGGGGTCCGGGTCGGCGCGCCCGGTCCTCGACGTCGGCTCGGTGACGAAGGTGGTGGTGACCGCGGCGCTCCACCGCCGACTGGGCATCGACCCGGACGCGCCGGTGCGCCGCTGGTTCCCGGGACTGCCCCACGAGGTCCGGGTCGGGGACCTGCTCACCCATCGCGCCGGGCTGCGCGCGTGGTGGCCCCTCTACCTCACCGGCGGGCGCGACCGGGAGTCGTCGCTGGCCGTGGCCGCCGGACTCCCGCTCCGGCACGCCGCGGGCGGCGCACGCGTCTACTCCGACCTGGGCTACGTGCTCGCCGGCGCGGTGGCCGAGCTGGTGCACGACGCCCCGCTGGACCGGCTGGCGCGAGACCACGTGTTCGGCCCGCTGGGCATGGCGGACTCGGGCTACCGCCCGGACTCGCTCTGCGTGCCGACGTCGCTGGGCGACCGGATCGAGCGACGGATGGTCCAGACCGGTGTCCCCCACCCGGTGGACGACGCCGTGCGGGCGGCGGCGACGACGTTCCCCTGGCGGACCCACCGGTTGGCGGGCGAGGTCAACGACGGCAACTGCTGGCACGCGTTCGGAGGCGTGGCCGGGCACGCCGGGCTGTTCACCACCGCGGCCGACCTGGTCGCCTTCGGGCGCGAGCTGCTCGACCACGTACGCTCCGGGGGCGACCCGATCGGCTACTGGCCGACCCCGGGGCGGCTCGAGCACCCGGGCTTTCCCGGCGCCCGCTTCGCGGTGCTGCCGCGGGCCGACCGGGTGGTGGTGCTGCTGTCGAACCGGTTGTTCGGCGCCGGCGACCCGCCCGACCTGACCGAACCGTGGAGACGACTCGTGGACACCGTGGAGAAGGAGGCCCGATGAGGGTCATCGGCATGATCTCGGGCACGTCGTTCGACGCCATCGACGTCGCTGCCGCCGACCTCGAGCTCGCCGACGACGAGGTGCGGCTCCGGCCCCTCGGAGCGCTGAGCGTCCCCTACCCGGAGCCGCTGCGGCGGCGGGTGGCCGACGTGCTGCCGCCGTCCGGGACCACGATGGAGGAGGTCTGCCGGCTGGACACCGAGCTGGGCCACGCCTTCGCCGACGCCGCGGCGCGGGGCATGGCCGAGCTGTGCACCGGCAGCGCCGACCTGGTGGTCTCCCACGGGCAGACGGTCTTCCACTGGGTGGAGGGCGGCACCGCGCGCGGCACCCTGCAGCTCGGCCAGCCCGCCTGGATCGCCGAGCGCACCGGCCTGCCAGTGGTGTCCGACCTGCGCAGCCGCGACATCGCCGCGGGCGGGCACGGTGCCCCGCTGGTCAGCCTCTTCGACGTGCTGCTCCTCTCCGGCCGGCCCGCGACCGGCGCGCTCAACCTCGGCGGGATCGCCAACCTCACCGTCGTCGGCGACGCACCGCTCGCCTACGACCTGGGGCCCGCCAACGCGCTCATCGACGCCGCCGCCGACCACTTCCACGGCGAGCCGTACGACGCCGAGGGCCGTCGGGCCGCCGCCGGCACCGTCGTCCCGGGCCTGCTCGAGGCGCTGCTGGACGAGCCGTACTACGCGCTCCCGGCGCCGAAGTCGACCGGCAAGGAGCTGTACTCCTGGGACTACCTCGCCAGACGGCTCGACCCGTCCCTGTCCGGCGACGATGTCATCGCCACGGTCACCGAGCTGACCGCGGTGGTCACCGCCCGTGAGCTGGCCGTCCACGGGCTGGACGAGGTGTTCGTGTCCGGCGGCGGAACCGGCAACCCTACCCTGATGGCGCGGCTCGCAGAGCTCGCCGAGGGCCGGGTGCGCACCATCGACGAGCTCGGCGTCCCGTCGGACGCCAAGGAGGCCTACGCCTTCGCGCTGATGGGCTTCCTCACCGCTCACGGCCTGCCCGGCACGGTGCCCTCGTGCACCGGCGCCGCCGGTGCGCGGGTGCTGGGCACGGTCGCCCCGGGAGCCTCCGGCCTGCCCCGTGCGGCCGCCGTTGCGACGGCGCCCCGCCGGCTCGTCGTGGCTGGCTGAGACACCGGGCGGCCGTGGACAGCGGCCGGGTCGGCTGGGGCAGAATGGGCCGGTGCCCGCCCGTGTCATCGTCCTGGCCGGCCCGTCAGGGGCCGGGAAGTCACGGCTCGCCGAACGGCTCGGTCTCCCGGTGCTCCGTCTCGACGACTTCTACAAGTCCGCCGGCGACCCCGGGCTCCCCTTCATCACCGACGGCGCGAACGCCGGACTGGTCGACTGGGACCACCGCGACTCCTGGCTCCTCGACGAGGCGCTCGACGCGATCCGCACCCTCTGCGCCGACGGCCGGGCCCAGGTGCCGGTCTACGAGCTCGCCCGCGACGGCCGCTGCGGTGAGCAGCTGCTCGACCTGGGTGACCACCGGATCTTCCTGGCGGAGGGCATCTTCGCGGAGGAGGTGGTGCCGGCCTGCGAGCAGGAGGGACTGCTGGAGGCGGCGTACTGCCTCACCCAGCAGCCGCTCGTGACGTTCTGGCGGCGACTGTCGCGGGACCTCCGCGAGCGCCGCAAGCCGCCGCTGGTCCTGGTCCGCCGGGGCTGGGCGCTGATGCGGGGGCAGCGCGAGGTGGTCCGCCACGCGGTCGAGCTGGGCTGCCGAGCGGTCCGTCCCGACGAGGCGTACGCCGCGATCCGCGCCCGGGAGCCGGTGGTCCGTGGCTGAGTTCCCCGAGGGCCTGGAGCAGCCGGACCAGAAGTCCTGCGGGGCTGCCTGCCTGGTGGTGGCCCAGGGGCTGCGCGACGCCGCCTACCGGGAGCGGGTGGCCGACCCGGCCACGTTCCGGGTCGAGGTGCTGGCGATGCACGGCCGGGTGACCTCCACGGTCGACGTCGCCGGGCGGATCCAGCCGCCGTGGCCCCGCGACCTCGGCACCCCGCCGTGGGCGGTGGCCAACCAGCTCTCGGGAACGACCCACGTCGACCACCGCTCGGTGCCGATGCGCTGGCGTGACGGCGACGACTGCTACGCCCAGCTGGTCGACCTCCCCAGCCCGGCGGCACTCTACGTCGGCAGCGCCTTCCTGCCGCGGCACGTCGTGCTCGTGCTCGAGGGCAACAGCACGCGGTTGCGGGTCTACGAGCCGGCCCGCGGCGACGTGGCGACGGTCGCCCGCGACGCGTTCGTCGAGCACCGGCTGCGGTTGGCCGGCTGGGACTCCCGCTGGTTCGCGGTGGTCCCCGAGCGCTGACGGGAGCCGGTCAGCGGGCGCCGAGCGCGGCGTACCCGGGCTTCACGACGCCGTCGATGATCCGCAGCCGCTCGTCGAACGGCAGGAACGCCGACTTCATCGCGTTGATGGTGAACCAGCGCAGGTCCTCCAGCCGGAGCCCGAACGCCTGCACCAGCGCCCACATCTCGTCGGTCATCGTGGTCTGGCTCATCAGCCGGTTGTCGGTGTTGACGGTGACCCGGAACCGCAGGTCGGTGAGCAGCCCGATCGGGTGCTCCGCGATCGACGCGGCCGCACCGGTCTGCACGTTGGAGGCGGGGCACATCTCGAGCGGGATCCGCTTGTCGCGGACGTACGCCGCCAGCCGGCCCAGCTCGACCGACCCGTCGTCGTGCACCGTGATGTCGTCGATGATCCGGACGCCGTGCCCGAGCCGGTCGGCCCCGCACCACTGGATCGCCTCCCAGATCGACGGCAGCCCGAACGCCTCGCCGGCGTGGATGGTGAAGTGGGAGTTCTCGCGCTGCAGGTACTCGAACGCGTCGAGGTGGCGGGTGGGCGGGAACCCCGCCTCGGCGCCCGCGATGTCGAACCCGGCGACCCCGCGCTCGCGCCACGCGACGGCCAGCTCGGCGACCTCCCGACTGCGCGCCTGGTGGCGCATCGCGGTGAGCAGCTGGCGGACCACGATCCGCCCCCCGGTCGCCTGCATCCCGGCGTCGAACCCGGCCTGCACCGCCGCCACCACCTCGTCGAGGGAGAGCCCGGCCTCGACGTGCTGCTCGGGGGCGTAGCGCACCTCGGCGTAGACCACCCGGTCGTCCGCCAGGTCGAGCACGCACTCCTCGGCCACCCGCGCCAGCGCGGCCTCGGTCTGCATCACGGCGACCGTGTGGTCGAAAGTCTCCAGGTAACGCACCAACGAACCGGAGTCGGCCGACTCGGCGAACCAGCGGGCCAGCGACTCGGCGTCGTCCGCGGGGAGCTGGTGGCCGCAGTCGGCGGCGAGGTCGAGGATGGTCTGCGGCCGCAGGCCGCCGTCGAGGTGGTCGTGGAGGAGGACCTTCGGGGCCCGCCGCACCACGTCACGGGTCAGCGTCGTCACCCCCCTATCCTTCCATCCCTATTCTGGGGCCATGCGCACCTTCACCACCCTCGACGAGGTCGCCGAGGCCGCCGGCCAGGAGGTCGGCACCAGCGAGTGGCTGGCCGTCGACCAGGAGCGGGTCGACCGGTTCGCCGACGCGACCGACGACCACCAGTGGATCCACGTCGACCAGGAGCGGGCCGCGCAGGGACCCTTCGGCGGCACCATCGCCCACGGCTTCCTCACCCTCAGCCTGCTCCCCCACTTCGCGGCCGAGGTGTTCCGCCTCGAGACGCCGGGGGCGCGCCTCAACTACGGCCTCGACAAGGTGCGGTTCCCTGCCCCGGTGCCGGTCGGCGCCCGGCTCCGCTCCCACGTACGCTTCGGCGAGGTCACCGACCTCCCCAGCGGCAAGCAGCTGGTGGTCCACCACACCGTCGAGATCGAGGGGCCGGACGGCCAGGTCCAGGACAAGCCGGCCTGCGTCGCCGCCCACGTCGTGCTGCTCCTCCCCTGACCGCCGAAGGTTGAGCTGGGCGCCCCTCGGGGTTGAGTGGGGCACGCCTCGCGAGGCACGCCCAACTCAACCCGGAGCGAAGCCCAACTCGACGTCGAGCGAAGCCCAACTCAACGTGGGACGGGGGTGGACCAGCAGCGCTGCTCGCCGTACGGGCGGAAGCCGAGGCGCCTGAGGATCGGGGCGGAGGTGTCGTCGACGGCCTTGACGAGGGCGAAGTCGGCGGTGGTGGCGCGGGCGTCGGCGAGGCGGCGGGCGACCAGCGCCCGGTAGACGCCTCGGCCCCGATACGCCGGCAGCACCGACCCGTCCCAGAACCGGAGTGCGTCGCCGTCGACGGTACCGCCGCCGGAGCCTGCCGGCTCACCGTCGACGTGGGCGACGTAGCAGCGGACCAGCTGCTCGGCGTCGGGCACCGTCACGGAGCGCAGCTGGTCGTCCAGGACGGCGTCACTCGGCCGCGGGATCCCGAAGACCTCGGACTGGAGGCGACCGGCCAGCTCCAGCCCCGGGCGGTCCCGGACCTCGACCACCTCTACGTCCTCGGGCACCGGCAGCCGGGTCGACACGGGGAGCGCCAGCACCTCCAGCCGCTGGGTCATCCGCAGCCCCGCCGCCGCCAGCTGCTCCTCGGTGTCCGCGGGGACGGTGCGCGTGTCGACCCACCACTGGAGCGTGGGCCGGCACGCCTCCCTGGCCTGCCCGAGGACCTCCTGCAGCACGTCGGCCACCGGCCGGGCGGTCACGGAGCCGTGCACCGCGGACACGTCGGCGAGGTGGATCAGCCGGTACTCCTCGGTCCGCACCTCGGTGGCGTCGACCGGGACGAAGACCCAGCGCCCTGCCGCGGCCCGGACCCGGTCGACGTCGAGGTCAGTCGACACGGTCGATCACCAGCGGACGCGGCTCGAAGCCGGCACCGTCGGTGACCTCGAACCCGCCCTCGAGCGACTCCAGCGCGCGCTCGAAGCGCGACTCGTCGTCGGTGTGGAGCGTCAGCAACGGCCGGCCCTCCGTGACCCGGTCACCCGGCCGGGCGTGCCACACCACGCCGGCGCCGGCCTGGACGGGATCCTCCTTGCGTGCCCGACCGGCGCCCAGCCGCCACGCGGCGAGGCCGACGGCCATCGCGTCGAGCCGGGTCAGCACGCCGGACGACGGCGCCGCCACGTCGTGGGTGTGCCGGGCCCGCGGGAGGTCGGCGTCCGGGTCGCCACCCTGGGCGGAGACCATCCGCCGCCACGCGTCCATGGCCGAGCCGTCGGCCAACCGGTCGGCGGGGTCGACGTCGTCCCGGCCGGCGCCCGCGAGCATCTCCCGGGCGAGCGCGAGGGTCAGCTCGACGACGTCGGACGGCCCGCCGTCGGCCAGCACGTCGACCGACTCGGCGACCTCGACGCCGTTGCCCGCCGTCCGGCCCAACGGGGTCTCCATGTCGGTGAGCAGCGCGACGGTGCGGACCCCGGCGTCGGTGCCGAGCGCGACCATGGTCTCGGCCAGCTCGCGGGCGCGGGCGGCGTCCTTCATGAAGGCGCCGCTGCCGACCTTGACGTCGAGCACGAGCGCACTGGTGCCCTCGGCGATCTTCTTCGACATGATCGAGGAGGCGATCAGCGGGATCGCCTCCACGGTGCCGGTGACGTCGCGCAGCGCGTAGAGCTTCTTGTCGGCGGGGGCGAGCCCGTCGCCGGCGGCGCAGATCACCGCGCCGACCGACTCCAGCTGGTCGAGCATCTCGTCGTTGGAGAGGGACGCCCGCCACCCGGGGATCGCCTCCAGCTTGTCGAGGGTGCCGCCGGTGTGGCCGAGGCCGCGGCCCGACAGCTGGGGCACGGCGACGCCGCACGCCGCGACCAGCGGGGCCAGCGGCAGCGTGATCTTGTCACCGACGCCACCGGTCGAGTGCTTGTCGGCGGTCGGCCGGGACAGCCGGGAGAAGTCCATCCGCTCCCCCGACGCGATCATGGCGGCGGTCCAGCGGGAGATCTCGCGACGGTCCATGCCGTTGAGCAGGATCGCCATCGCCAGCGCCGACATCTGCTCGTCGGCGACGTCGCCCCGGGTGTAGGCGTCGACCACCCAGTCGATCTGGCTGTCGGACAGGTCGTGACCGTCGCGCTTGGCGATGATCACCTCGACCGCGTCGTGTGCGCTCACGTCGTCCCCTCCAGGTCGTCGGGCCCGAACGCGTCGGGCAGCACCTCGGTCATCGGCCGCCCGCCCGAGACGGTCCACACCTGCAGCTCCGGGCCGCCGTTCTCCCACAACAGCTGGCGGCACCGGCCGCACGGCATGATCACCTCGCCGTCGCCGTTGACGCACACGAAGTGCGTCAGCCGTCCCCCGCCGCCCGCGTGGAGCGACGACACCACTCCGCACTCCGCACACAGCGTCACGCCGTACGCCGCGTTCTCGACGTTGCAGCCGACCACGGTGCGGCCGTCGTCGACCAGAGCCGCGGCACCCACCCGGAAGCGGCTGTACGGCGCGTAGGCCCGCGCCGCCACCTCGGTCGCCGCGGCACGCAGCGCCTCCCAGTCGACCTCTGGCATCGTCGGTCCGACCGTCAGCTCTTGACGTAGGGCTCGCCGTCGGCGGCCGGCGGACGCACCCGGCCGACCAGCCCGGCCACCGCGATGATCGTCGCGAGGTAGGGCAGCGCGGTCAGGAACGACGACGGCACCTTGCCGAGGAACTCCAGCTGGCTGGACAGGGTCGTCATCAGCCCGAAGAACAGCGCGGCGAGGCTGGCGTAGATCGGGTGCCAGCGCCCCATGATGACCGCCGCCAGCGCGATGAAGCCGTTGCCGGCGGACATGTTGGAGGCGAACGCGCCGTTGGAGCCGACGGTGAAGTAGGCGCCGCCGAGGCCGGCGAACGCACCGCCGAGCAGCACCGCCTGCCAGCGCAGCCGGTTGACCTTGAGGCCCACCGTGTCGGCCGCCTTGGGGTGCTCGCCGACCGAGCGGACCCGCAGCCCCCACCGGGTCTGGAAGATCAGGAACGCCACCACGAAGATCGACACGTACATCAGGTAGGCCAGCAGCGTCTGGTCGAAGATCGTCGGACCGATCACCGGCAGGCCCGACAGCGCGTCGGCGACCGAGGACAGGAACGGGATCCCGGCATCGGGCACCGGGGCGAGGGTCTCGGGGTTGTTGAGCCGCGACCGGATCTCGGGGTCGGTCGGGATCTGGCTGAGCAGGAAGTCGGTGAGGCCCGTTGCGAGCGCGATCAGCACGACACCGAGCACGACCTGGTTGACCAGGTAGCGCATCGCGAAGACCGCCAGCAGCGCGCCCATGGCGACGCCGGCGGCGATCCCGCCGACCAGGCCCCACTCGGCGGCGCCGGCGAAGCTGGCGACCACCGACGCCCAGAACGCCGCCATCAGGAACTGGCCCTCGATGGCGATGTTGATCACGCCGGCCCGCTCGCACAGGCAGCCGGCGAGGGCGCCGAACACCAGGGGGACGGCGTACTTCACGGTGCCGGGCAGCGGGTTGACCATCGCGAACGACGAGCCGGTCTGGTCGGCGTAGTTCCACACCAGGAAGCCGAGCAGGAAGGCCAGGCCGACCAGGGCAGCCGCGAGGATGGTGGGCCACCCGTTGGGGATCAGGTTGAGAACCGCCAGGGCGAGCGCCACCAGCGTGACCACCAGCCCGGCGATGACGACGACGTGGGCGTTGAGCTCGCGGGGCTCCTCCCCACGCGCGTTGTCGAGCAGGTAGGTCACCGTCGGGTCGTCGATCTGGAAGTAGAACCAGACCAGCGCGAGGGCGACCAGCGCGAACAGGCCCACCATCTTCCACTGGCGGCGTACGTCGGCGGCGGAGCGGACCTTGACCTGCTCGTGGCCCTCGGTCTCGATCAGGACGCTCATCTCAGGACCCCCATCCCTTGGCCATCACGGTGCTCCCGCCGCCCACGGTCCGCATCCGGACGATGCCGCGGACCAGCGCCGGGGCGGCGACGAACAGGACGATCAGGGCCTGCAGCACGTCACCGAGCTCCTTCGGGGTGCCGGCCGAGGCCTGCATCGCCGTGCCACCGACGCTCAGCGCGCCGAAGAGCAGGCCGGCGAGCACGGTGCCGAGCGGGGTCGCCCGCCCGAGCAGTGCGACCGTGATCGCGTCGAAGCCGATGGTGCCCGCGACGCCGGAGCTCAGGGAGTCGCCCTTGCCGAGCAGGTTCATGGTGGCGGCCAGGCCGGCCAGCAGGCCGGCGCCGACCATCGCCAGGGTGTAGACGCGCTCCACGCTCATGCCGGCGGTGCGCGACGCGGCCGGGTTGGCGCCGACCGCGCGCAGCTCGAAGCCGAACGTGCTGCGCTCGATCAGCCACCAGACGACGATCGCCGCGGCCACGGCGACGAACACGCCGAGGTGGATGTTGCCGATCTCGAGGTAGCGGGCCGAGTCGGCCGGCGGCGGCGACTGCGCGTTGTCGCTGCCGGTCCGCTGGAAGGCGTCCTTGGAGAGCAGGTAGTTGAGCAGGAAGCTGGTGGCGAGGTAGTTGAGCATGATCGTCGTGATCACCTCGTGGGCGCCGGTGCGGGCCTTGAGGACGCCGGCGATGCCGCCCCAGATCGCGCCACCGAGCATGCCGGCGAGGATCGCCGCGATCAGGTGGATGCCGGGCGGCAGGTCCCAGGTGAAGCCGACGTAGCCGGCGAACAGGGACCCGACGACCAGCTGGCCCTGGGCACCGATGTTGAACAGCCCGGCCCGGAAGGCCAGCGTGACACCGAGGCCGGCGCAGATCAGCGGTGCGGCGCGGACCAGCGTGGTGCCGATCGCGCCGAGGCTGCCGACCGATCCGGCGACCAGCGAGGAGTAGGACTCCCAGATCGCCTCGCCGGCGTAGCTGAAGAAGTCGGCCGGGTAGCTGAACACGTAGCTGAGCGACTGCACGGCGTCCTCGTCGCTCAGCGCGATCAGGACGGCGCCCACGACCATCGCCAGCGCGATGGCCAGCAGCGTGGTGATGACGTCGGGCAGCCAGGCGGCGCCCGGCGGCTCGGTGCGCTCGGGCTCGGGAGCGTCGAGCGGCGGCTTGTCGACCGACCCCGGCGCCGGCTCGACGACCGACTCCTTGTCGTCGCTCATGCGTTCGCCTCCTCGGGCTCGTGGGCGCCGGCCATCATCAGGCCGATGTCCTCGCGGGCGATGTCGGGGCTGACCGTGCCGACGATGCGCCCGTCGTACATGACGGCGATCCGGTCGGCGAGGGCGAAGACCTCGTCGAGCTCGGTGGAGACGATGACGACCGCGGTGCCGCGGTCGCGCTCCTCGATGATCCGCTTGTGGATGAACTCGATCGACCCCACGTCGACACCGCGGGTGGGCTGGGAGGCGATCAGCACCTTCAGCGGGCGCGAGAACTCCCGGGCGACGACCACCTTCTGCTGGTTGCCGCCCGACAGCGCGCTCACGGGCGACTCGCGGGTCTCGGTGCGGATGTCGAACTCCTGGATCCGGGCGTCGGCGTTCTCGGCGATCGCCTCACGGTTCAGGGCGAGGCCGCGGGAGAACTCGTCGTGCCGGTAGAGGTCGAGGACGAGGTTCTCGCGGACGCTGAACGCGCCGACGAAGCCGTCGTGGGAGCGGTCCTCGGGGATGTAGCCGATGCCGTCCTCGAGGCTCTCCCGGGGGCCGTGCTTGCTGATGTTCGCACCGTCCAGCCAGATCTCGCCCGCCGAGGGCCTGATCAGCCCGAGCAGCGCCTTGATCAGCTCGGTCTGGCCGTTGCCCTGGACGCCGGCCACGGCGAGCACCTCGCCGGCGCGGGCCTCGAAGCTGACGTCGCGGACGACGGGGACGCCGCGGGCGTCGACGACGCTGACGCCCCGGGCCTCGAGCACCGGCTCGCCGGGGTCGGCCGGGGACTTGTCGACGCGCAGCTTCACCGAGCGGCCGACCATCATCTCGGCCAGCTCGGCCTCGCTGGCCGTGGGCGGGGCGGTGCCGACGACCTTGCCGCGCCGGATCACGCTGATCCGGTCGCCGATCGCCTTGACCTCGCGCAGCTTGTGGGTGATGAAGATGATGGAGGTGCCGCGCTCCTTGAGCGCACGCATGATCTCCATCAGCTCGTCGATCTCCTGCGGCGTCAGCACGGCCGTGGGCTCGTCGAGGATCAGCACCTGGGCGTCGTTCGCGAGGGCCTTGATGATCTCGACGCGCTGCTGGACGCCGACCGGGATGTCCTCGACCATCGCGTCGGGGTCGACGGCCAGCTTGTAGCGGTCGGACAGCTCGCGGACCATGCTCGAGGCGGCGTGCCGGTTGAGGACGCCGGCGCCCCGGGTCTGCTCACGCCCGAGCATCACGTTCTCGGCGACGGTGAAGACGGGGATGAGCATGAAGTGCTGGTGGACCATGCCGATGCCGGCGGCCATCGCGTCGCCGGGAGAGGCGAACGTGACGGGCTCCCCGTCGAGCCGGATCTCTCCCTCGGTGGGGTCGAGCAGGCCGTACAGCATGTTCATCAGCGTGGACTTGCCGGCGCCGTTCTCCCCGAGGAGGCAGTGGATCTCACCCGGCTCGACCGTGAGGTCGATCTGGTCGTTGGCGGTGAACGACCCGAACCGCTTGGTGAGACCCGTGATCTCGAGCTTCATCCCACTCCCTCCCGCGCCACCCCGGACGCGTCGAAACCGGTCTCACTATCCCAGACGCGGCGCGGGCCGGAGCGGGGGCTCCCGCTCCGGCCCGCGGCCGTCCTTCTGGTCCAGTCGACCCAGCGACGGTCGGTCAGCCGACCTCGATCTCGCCGTCGATGATCATCTGGCGGAGCTCGTCGACCTTGGACGCGGTCTCGTCGGAGACGGCGTCACCGAAGTCGGCCAGGCCGACCCCGTCGTTCTCGAGGGTGCCGCGGTAGACCTCGTTGGTGAACTCGTCGTTGACGGAGTCCTCGATGGCCTGCTCGACCGCGACGTCCATGCCCTTGACCACCGAGGTCAGCAGGATGTCGCAGTACTCGGCGGCCGACTCGCAGCCGTCGGTGTCGACCCAGATCCCCCAGGCGTCGTTGTCCTGGGCGGCCTTGAGGCCACCGAGACCCGCTGGGCCGGCGACCGGGAAGATCACGTCGGCGCCCTGCTGGATCATCTGCTCGGCGACCTGCTGGCCCTTGGCCTGGTCCTCGAAGTCCTCGGTGAACGAGCCGTCCTTGCCGTCCCAGCCGATGACCTCGACGTTCTCGCCGTTCTCCTCGTTGTAGTACTCGACACCCTGCAGGAAGCCGGTCATGAAGATGGTGACCGTCGGGATGTTGAGGCCACCGAACGTGCCGACCTTGCCGGACTCGGAGGTGGCGGCAGCGGCGTAGCCGGCGAGGAACGACGGCTGGCCGGTGTCGAAGGTGAGGCCCTTCGCGTTGTCGGGCGGGTTGGGCTCGAAGGTCTTCGGGTCGGTGAACTCGAAGTCGACGATCGCGTAGTCGATGTCGGGGTTGGCGTCGGCGGCCTCGCGGGTCGCGTCACCGAGCAGGAAGCCCACGGTGGTGATCTGGTTGCAGCCCTCGTCGGCGAGGCTCTGCAGGTTGTCGGCGTACTCGGCGTCGCTGGCGGACTCGATGGTCGCCGTCTGCACGCCGAGGTCCTCCTCGGCAGCGGTCAGGCCCGCCAGGGAGGTCTGGTTGAACGACTTGTCGTCGAAACCACCGGAGTCGGACACCATGCAGGCCTTGAAGTCGATCTCCTCGGCCTGGGGCTCGTTCTCGGACCGCTCGCCACACGCCGCCAGCGACAGCGCCAGCGCGGCCACCGCCGTCATCCCTACGGTTTTCTTCACAGTGCTCTCCTGCAGTGTTGCCTCGGCGTGGCCCACGTCGGGCGCACGTTCGGGCGTCACCCTAAACCCACACCGTCCCGGCGCGAACCCTCATCGCCGGACGATATGAGGTTGTTACACGTCTGTGGAGGACGGCCGCCCGAGGTCACGCCGACAGGGACGTGACCGCCACTTCGGCGAGGACGCGGGCGGCCACCGGGGTGGCGGCCTCGTCGACCACGATGTTGCCCTGGTGGAGGTCGTAGCGCGCTCCCCCGGGAGTGCGGGTCCCGAGCCGGCCCATCGCGCCGGGAACCCGCTCGAGGTACCAGCCGAAGTCCTCGCCGCCGAGGCTCTGGGTGGTCGCGACCTGGCCCTCCGCGCCGACCACCCGGCGCACGGCGGAGGCGAGCAGCTCGGAGGAACGGTGCTCGTTGACCACGGGCGGGACGCCCCGGCGGTAGTCGACGTCGGCGGTGACGCCGTAGGGGGCGACGATCTCGTCGATCAGCACCCGCACCAGGCCCTCGGCCTCCGCCCACGCGAGCGGGTCGAGCATCCGGATCGTGCCGGCCGCGTGCCCGCTCTCGGGGATCACGTTGTGGGCGGCACCGGCGCGGACCATGCCCCACACGACGCTGACACCGGCGCGGGGGTCGAGCCGGCGGGAGACCACGGACGGCAGCTCGGTCACGAGCTTGCCGAGGGCATAGGTGAGGTCCTCGGTCAGGTGGGGCCGCGAGGTGTGGCCGCCGCGGCCGGACAACCGGACCGACAGGGCGTCGGCGGCGCCGGTGAGCGCACCGCTCCGGACGCCGACCTGGCCGACGTCGAGGGTCGGGTCGCAGTGGAGCATGAAGATCCGGCCCATGTCGTCGAGCGCGCCCTGGTCCATGAGGAACAGCGCGCCGCCCGGCATGACCTCCTCGGCGGGCTGGAACAGCAGCCGCACCCGTCCGGGCAGCTGGCCGCGCGCGTGCAGCTCGGCCAGCGCGAGGCCGGCACCCACGAGGCCCGCGGTGTGGACGTCGTGGCCGCACGCGTGGGCGACGCCGGGGTTGGTGCTGGCCCACGGGACGCCCGAGGTGTCCTCGACCGGCAGCGCGTCGAGGTCGGCGCGCAGGCCGACGAGCGGCCCGGAGTCACCGATGTCGGCGAGCAGGCCGGTGCCGGGGATCCGGGTGACCGGGATGCCGGCCTCGCCCAGGTGGGCGGCGACCTGCTCGGTGGTGCGGTGCTCGTTCCAGGAGAGCTCGGGGTGCGCGTGGAGGTCCCGGCGCAGCTCGAGCAGGTCGTCGGAGTGCTTGTCGACGACGTCGTCGATGATGGCGGAGGTCTCGCTGGAGGGGCTGGGCATCGCACCTAGAGGTTAGTTCACCGCCGGCGCCGGTCCCCCACCAGTGTCAGGGAGTGACGCCGCGGTCGGCGTCGTAGGCCTCGAGGACCAGGTCGGCGGCGACCGGCGCGGTGAGCTCGCCGTCCAGCACCCGCCGGCGTACGTCGTCGCGGACCGCCGCCACACCGGGCGACCGCCGCAGCCGGTCGGCCAGCTCGTCGCGCACCAGCGCCCAGGCGAAGTCGAGCTGCTGGGCGGCCCGCTTGCGAGCGAGGCCCTCGGCGCCGAGGTGGTCACGGTGGGCGAGCACCCGGTCCCAGACCTCGCGCACGCCGTCACCGGTGAGGCCCGAGCAGGTCACCACGGGGGCCGACCACTCGTCGTGCCCGCCGACCATGCGGAGCGCGCCGGCCAGGTCGCGCGCAGCCTCCCGGGCCTCACCCTCGTGGTCCTGGTCCGCCTTGTTGACCGCGATCACGTCGGCGATCTCGAGGATGCCCTTCTTGATGCCCTGCAGCTGGTCCCCGGTGCGGGCGAGGGTGAGGAACAGGAAGGTGTCGACCATGCCCGCCACCGTCACCTCCGACTGGCCGACGCCGACGGTCTCGACGAGGACGACGTCGTAGCCGGCCGCCTCCAGGACCGCCATCGCCTGGACCGTGGCCCGCGCGACACCGCCGAGGGTGCCGGCGGCCGGCGAGGGGCGGACGTAGGCGTCCGGGTCGTGCGCGAGCGCGCCCATCCGGGTCTTGTCGCCGAGTACCGAACCCCCCGTGCGGACGCTGGAGGGGTCGACGGCGAGGACGCCGACCCGGTGGCCGTCCGCGGTGAGCTGGGTCCCGAGCCGCTCGATGAACGTGGACTTGCCGACGCCGGGAACCCCCGAGACGCCGACCCGTACGGCGTTGCCGGTGGTGGTTGAGGTGCGAGCGGAGCGAGCCTCGAAACCCGAGAGGCGTCCGAGCAACTCGCGGGCGGCGACCCGGTGGTCGGTGCGGGTCGACTCGACCAGCGTGATCGCCCGGGAGACGGCGGCGCGCCGGCCGTGGCGGACGCCGTCGGCCAGGTCGTCGAGGTCGAGCGCGGGTCGCGCGGCTCGCGGCTCAGTCACCGTGGTGCAGCTGCTCCGACAGCTTGTGCAGCAGGTCGAGGGCCGACTCGGCGATGACCGTGCCCGGCAGGAACACCGCGGCCGCCCCCATCTCCAGCAGCCGGGGGACGTCGTCGGGCGGGATCACGCCGCCGACCACGACCATGATGTCGTCGCGGCCCTGGTCGGCCAGCGCCTGTCGCAGCTGGGGCAGGAGTGCGAGGTGGCCCGCCGCGAGAGAGGACACCCCCACGATGTGCACGTCGGCGTCGACCGCCTGCTGGGCGACCTCGTCCGGCGTGGAGAACAGCGGTCCCACGTCGACGTCGAAGCCCATGTCCGCGAACGCCGTGACGACCACCTTCTGCCCGCGGTCGTGGCCGTCCTGGCCCATCTTGGCGACCAGGATCCGGGGCCGGCGGCCCTCGTGCTGCTCGAACTCCTCGGCGGCCGCCACGACCCGCTGGACGGGACCGTCGCCGGTGTCGCCGGACTCGTCGCGGTACACGCCGCTGATGGTACGGATCACCGCCTGGTGGCGGCCGTACACCTTCTCCAGGGCGCCGGAGATCTCGCCGACCGTCGCCTTGGCCCGGGCGGCGTCGACCGCGAGGGCGAGGAGGTTGCCCTCGAGGCCCGGGCCGGGGTCGCCCTCGCCGGCGCGGGTGAGCGCCTCCAGGGCCCGCTCGACCTCGCGGTCGTCGCGCTCGGCGCGCAGCCGCTCCAGCTTGGCGACCTGCTGGCGGTAGACGTCGTCGTTGTCCACGCGCAGCACGTCCAACCGGTCCTCCTGCGGGGGCCGGAAGACGTTGACACCGATCACCTGCTGGGCACCGGAGTCGATCCGGGCCTGGGTGCGCGCGGCGGCCTCCTCGATCCGCATCTTCGGGATGCCCTGCTCGATCGCGGCGGCCATGCCGCCCGCTCGCTCGGCCTCCTGGATGTGGCCCCAGGCGCGCTCGGCGAGGTCGTGGGTGAGCCGCTCCACGTAGTAGGAGCCCGCCCAGGGGTCGATGGTCCAGGTGGTGCCGCTCTCCTCCTGGAGCAGCAGCTGGGTGTTGCGGGCGATCCGCGCCGAGAAGTCGCTCGGCAGCGCGATCGCCTCGTCGAGCGCGTTGGTGTGCAGGCTCTGGGTGTGGCCCTGGGTGGCCGCCATCGCCTCGAGGCAGGTGCGAGCGACGTTGTTGAAGACGTCCTGGGCGGTGAGCGACCAGCCGCTGGTCTGGCAGTGGGTGCGCAGGCTCAGCGACCTGGCGTTCTGCGGCTCGAACTGGCGCACCAGCCGCGCCCACAACGCCCGGGCGGCGCGCATCTTGGCGACCTCCATGAAGAAGTTCATGCCGATCGCCCAGAAGAACGACAGCCGCGGCGCGAACCGGTCGACGTCGAGCCCGGCGTCGATCCCGGCGCGCAGGTACTCCACGCCGTCGGCGAGGGTGTAGGCGAGCTCGAGGTCGGCGGTCGCCCCGGCCTCCTGCATGTGGTAGCCGGAGATCGAGATCGAGTTGAACCGCGGCATCCGCTCGGCGGTGAAGGCGAAGATGTCGGAGATGATCCGCATGCTCGGCGCCGGCGGGTAGATGTAGGTGTTGCGGACCATGAACTCCTTGAGGATGTCGTTCTGGATGGTCCCGGTCAGCCGTTCCGGATCCACCCCCTGCTCCTCGGCCGCCGCGATGTAGAGCGCCATCACCGGCAGCACCGCGCCGTTCATCGTCATCGAGACCGACATCTGGTCCAGGGGGATGCCGTCGAAGAGGGTGCGGGCGTCGTAGATCGAGTCGATCGCCACGCCGGCCATGCCCACGTCGCCCCGCACCCGCGGGTGGTCGGAGTCGTAGCCGCGGTGGGTCGCCAGGTCGAACGCGACGCTGAGTCCCTTCTGCCCGGCCGCGAGGTTGCGCCGGTAGAACGCGTTGGACTCCTCGGCGGTCGAGAAGCCGGCGTACTGCCGGATCGTCCACGGCTGGGTGGTGTACATCGTCGGGTAGGGCCCGCGCAGGAAGGGGCTCAGTCCCGGCCAGGTGTCGAGCGCGTCGAGACCCTCGAGGTCGGCCTCGTCGTAGCGCTGCTTGACCTCGATGCCCTCGGGGCTGTGCCAGGGCTCCCCCACCGCGTCGCCCCTCGGGGCGGCACCACCGGCCAGCGGCAGACCGGCGAAGGTCTCGGGCACGCTCATGCGAGCACCTCCCGGGTCCGGGTCAGGAAGTCGAGCGCGTCGATCCCGGCGTAGGCCCGGTCGTCGGCACCGACGTCGGCCTTCCCCGCCACGACGACCCGGCGGGCCCCGGCATCGCGCAGGGCGGCGACCAGGTCGCTGCCCCACTCCTCGTACGCCGCGTCGGTGCCGCAGAGCACGGCGACCGGGGATCGTCCGGAGTCGCCGTAGGCCGCCACCACGGACGCCACGTCGTCGGTGGCCCCGGCCGGCTCGACCGCGACCCCGCCGGCGGCCAGCAGGTTGGTCGCCCAGGTCGCCCGGGCGGTGTGGGCGGAGACGCTGCCCATGGTCGCCAGGAAGGCGGGAGTGGTGGCCGGCCGGTCGCGCAGCTCCTCGAACGCCGCCCCCCACCGGCGTACGCCGTCGCCGTCACCGGTGCGCTCGGGCAGCGTCTCGCCGAGGTGGGGGAACTCGGTCAGCCCGGTCAGCGGGCGACGCCGGTGGGCGACGTCGTCGTCGCGGCGGGCGACCGTCGTGGCCACCCGCTCGTCGAAGGCGCCGAGGCCCTCGGCCTCGATCCGGCCCAGCTCCTCCCACGCCGCCAGGGCCAGGTCGTCGGTGAGCTTCTCGACGGCCCACGCCCCACCCGCAGGGTCGGCGACCCGGCCGAGGTGGGACTCGGAGAGCAGCAGGCTGGAGGTGTTGCGGGCGATCCGGCGGCCGAACTCGTCGGGGTCGCCGAGGGGGCTGTCGAACGGCACCACGGTCACCGCGTCGGCCCCGCCGACCCCGGCCGCGAACGCGGCCACCGTCGTCCGCAGCATGTTGACCCAGGGGTCGTAGCGGCTCATCATCGGCCGGCTGGTCACCGCATGGATGCGGGCCTCGACCGGCTCCACGTCGCACAGCTCCAGCATCCGGGCCCACAGCCGCCGCACGGCCCGGAGCTTGGCGACGGTGACGAGCTGCTCGTCGGTCGCGACCAGCCTGATCTCCATGAGCCGGGCAGCCTCGCCGGCCGGGACCCCGGCCGCGGTGAGCGTCCGGAGGTACGCCGCCACGGCCGCGAGGGCCCAGCCCAGCTCCTGGACGTCGGAGGCGCCCCGCTCGTGGACGGTGGTCGCGTCGACGACCGCCGCCAGGACGCCGGCCTCGCGGGCCAGGCCGGCGACCTCGACGACGTGGTCGCCGGTGGCGTCGGCGCCCAGGTTGGTGCCGTCGGCCGGCGCGGTGTCGCCGAGGACCGCCAGGAACGCACGGGCCTGCTCCGCGGTCGCGCCGTCGAGGACGACCGGCGCGAGGTCGAGCAGCACCCCGTCGAGCAGGGCCGGGAGGTCCGCAGCGGGGTCGACGAGCAGCGACGTGGCGCCGTTGTCGAGGTCGACCAGGGCCTGCTCGCGGTCGGTCGGCGTGGTCCGGACGTCCCAGCCGCCGGAGCGCGCCGGTCGGCCGGCCGTCGAGAGGTCGTCGAGCAGGTCGGGGGTGCCGAGCGGCGGCACCGCCAGGCCGTCGAGGGTGGTCCGGGTCAGCGCGTCCCAGACCGCGTCGTCGGGGTCGGCGTCGCCCAGCCGGCCGGCCTTGCGCAGCACAGCGGCGGCGGCACGCTCCCAGTCTGCGCGGGCGTGGTCGTCACGGGGGTCGGCCAGCGCCAGGGTCCCCTGGTCGGGCTCGAGCTCCTCGGGCTCGTCCAGCCCGCCCTCGACGGACTGCGGTCGGGTCATGCTGCGAACGATAGGAGCGCGGGCACCGCGGGGCCACCGGGTGTGACCTTTCCGACGTGCCCACGGGCTAGTTTCGTCCCGTGGCGACGGCGGAGGGGATCGACGGCGGGAACGGCGTCCTCCTGCGGCCGGCCGTCGCCGGTGACGCCGTGCGCTGGCTGGAGCTGCTCCACGACCCGGACCACCGGCGGTACGCCTCGCCGGCGTTCGTGGAGGTCCCGGCCGACGTCGACGCGCTCGCGGAGCGGCTGGCCGGGTCGGCCGCCGCCTGGTCCGAGAGCGCGCCGGGCACGCTGGTCGTCGTCGCCCCGGAGACCCCGGAGGTGTTCCTCGGCGACATCGGCTGGCGGTGGTCGACCGGGGAGCGGCTCGCCGCGGCCGACCTGGGCTACGGCGTGCATCCCGACGCCCGCGGCCGGGGGCTGGCGCGGCGCGCGCTCGTCGCGCTCACCCGGTGGCTGCTCGCCCCCGACGGCCGCGGCCTGGCCCGGGTGCAGCTCGACCACAGCACCGAGAACCCCGCGTCCTGCCGGGTCGCCCTCGCCGCCGGCTTCGAGCGGGAGGGGATCCGGCGCGGCTACCTGCCGCTGCGCGACCCCGACGGCTCCGTACGGCGGCACGACGTGTGCCTGCACGGCACCGTGACACCGCCGCCCTGACCGGACGCCGAAACGGCTCGCTGCGGACCCGTCGACCGGCGCATACTGCAGCATGCCCAGCTCCAGCCAGTGGGTCGCGTTCGTCGTCGCCTCGCTGCTGTTCATCCAGGTCCCGGGCCCGAGCCTGCTGTTCATGCTCGGCCGGGCGCTGACGGTCAGCCTGCGCGACGCGCTGGTGTCGGTCGCCGGCAACGCGCTCGGCCTGGTCGTGCAGGTGCTGCTGGTCGCCGTCGGGCTGGGCGCCGTGGTCGCGGTCAGCGCGACCGCCTACACCGCGCTCAAGGTCGTCGGGGCGGCGTACGTCGTGTGGCTCGGCGTCCAGGCGATCCGTCACCGCGGCGACGCCCGGCGGGCGCTGCTGTCCGGCGAGCGGCCCCCTGAGCGGGCGGCCGCGGCGCTGCGCACCGGCTTCGTCGTCGGGGTGACCAACCCGAAGACGATCGTGTTCTTCGTGGCCTTCCTGCCGCAGTTCACGGCCGCGGGCTCACCGGCCGGGCCCCAGATCGCGCTGCTCGGCGTCGTGTTCGGCGTGCTGGCCGTGGCCTCCGACAGCATCTGGGCGCTGGTCGCCGGCCGCGCCCGCCTCTGGTTCGCCCGTCGTCCGGGGCGGCTGGACACCATGAGCACCGCGGGCGGCGTGATGATGATCGGCCTCGGCGCCACCATGGCCGCCAGCGAGTGACCCCGCCCCGGCGGCTCAGGTGCCCGCTGACCAGTCGGGCAGCTGCTGGAGGGCCCAGCGGTTGCCGTCGGGGTCGGCGAAGAACACGAACCGGCCCCACTGCATCTCCTCGACCCCCTCGCACTCGATCCCGCGACCGCGCAGGTCGGCGAGGGCCTCGTCGGCGTCGGCGACGACCACCTGCAGGTTGTCGAGCGAGCCGGGCGCCATGCCCGTCAGGCCCCGACCGAGTGCGATCGAGCAGGCCGACCCGGGCGGGGTCAGCTGCACGAACCGGATCTCGTCGCTGACGGCGTGGTCGTGGTCGCAGACGAAACCCGCCTGCACGTAGAAGTCCCTGGCCCGGTCGACGTCGGTCACGGGCACGGTCACCAGCTCCAGCTTCATGTCCATGGGCCCACGCTAGACGCCGATCCGGCCACCGGGTGGCCGCAATCGGGCCCGCTCACCAGCCCGCGACGTGGTCCACCACCAGCTCGGGCACCAGGTGGTCGTCGTCGCCGACCGACCACTCCGGGAAGTCGTAGACGGCGACCATCGCCTGCAGCGGGTAGGTCGGGGGGCTCGGGCAGCGGCGCACCTCCTCGCCGTTCACGGAGAACACCGCGAGCCCGGGGTCCCAGTCGACGGCGTAGGTGTGGACGTCGGCGGGGTCCACGGGCAGCCGCGGCGCCGCGAAGTCCTGGGTCAGCGCCGGGTCCCGGAACGCCTTGATGCCCATCCCGACCTCGCACGAGCCGTCGCGGACCGAGCTGCCGAAGATCTCGACGACGCACAGCTCGCCGCACCGCAGCTGCTCGTCGTCGTCCTCGAACCCGGAGAGCCACAGCGCGGCCATCGACCGCGGCGACAGCGTCATCCGGCACCGGATCTCGACGTGGCCCGAGGAGGGCAGCCAGCCCTCGAAGCGCGGCTGCTCCTCACGCACCGCCTGCCCCTCGCGGAACCGCTGCTGGCCCCGGGTGCTGCCCACCGGGCCCGAGAAGCTTCCCGACTGCACCGCGGAGCAGCGCAGCGGCGGGACGTGGTCGCCCGGGCACCACACCGGGTGGTCGACGGGCACGTCGAGCACCAGGCACGAGTCCACCAGCCGGTAGCTCGCGGCCGTCGCGTCCCGGGAGCTCCACGCGGGCAGGTAGTGCGGCAGCCACACCGCGGTGTCCAGCCCCGGTCCGTCGAAGTCGTCCCGGAACGCGGTCATGGTCCGCTAGACCTCGGTCCGGCCGTCGTCGTCCTTGTTGCGGATCCCGATCTTGCTGCCGAGCCAGACGAGGGGGTCGTACTTCCGGTCGACCACGCGCTCCTTCATCGGGATGATCGCGTTGTCGGTGATCCGGATGCCCTCGGGGCAGACCTCGGTGCAGCACTTGGTGATGTTGCACATCCCGATCCCGGCCGCCTCCTGGGCCAGCTTGCGGCGGTCGTGGGTGTCCAGCGGGTGCATGTCGAGCTCGGCGTAGCGCAGGAAGAACCGCGGTCCCGCGAACGCCTCCTTGTTGTCCTCGTGGTCGCGGACCACGTGGCACACGTTCTGGCACAGGAAGCACTCGATGCACTTGCGGAACTCCTGGCCGCGCTCGACGTCGACCTGCATCATCCGCCGCTTGCCGTCGGCGTCCCGGGGGCCGAGCTCGACGCCGGGGAGCTGGCGCGCCTTCTTGTAGTTGTAGGACACGTCGGTCACCAGGTCGCGGATCACCGGGAAGGCACGCACGGGGGTCACGGTGATGACCTCGTCCTCGGCGAAGTCCGACAAGCGCGTCATGCAGAGCAGCCGGGGCCGGCCGTTGATCTCGGCACTGCACGAGCCGCACTTGCCGGCCTTGCAGTTCCACCGGATCGCCAGGTCGCCCGACTGGGTCGCCTGCAGCCGGTGCAGCGCGTCGAGGACGACCTCGCCCTCGGACACCTCGACGGTGTAGTCGCGGAGCTCGCCGCCGCTCTCGTTGCCGCGCCAGACACGCAGCTTCAGGTCGTATCCCACGCTCACTCCTCGAAGTACGTCTTGAGCTCGTCGGGCATCTGCGGCAGCGACTGCTCGGTGAGCGTGACGCCCGTGCCGGCCTCGTCGAGGCGCACCACGAGGTTGCGGGTGCCCCAGTACTCGTGGTCGGTCATCGGGAAGTCGTCGCGGGTGTGGCCGCCGCGGGACTCGCGGCGCGCCAGCGCGGCCTTCGCGATCGCCTCGGAGACGACCAGCATGTTGCGCAGGTCGAGCGCGAGGTGCCAGCCGGGGTTGTACTGCCGGTGGCCGGTGACGCCCATCGTCGCCGCCCGCTCCTTGAGGCCCTGGATCGTCTTCAGCGCCTGCTCCAGCTCCTCGGCGGTCCGGATGATGCCGACCAGGTCGTTCATCGCCTCCTGGAGGTCCTGCTGGATCGTGTAGGGGTTGTCGCCGCCCTCCACGTTGAACGGCGCCACCGCGCTCCACTCCCCCGCCCGGACGTCCTCGTCGCTGACGACCGGGCGCTCGGCCAGCCCCGCGGCGTACGCCGCCGCGGCCTCGCCCGCCCGGCGGCCGAACACCAGCAGGTCGGACAGGCTGTTGCCGCCCAGCCGGTTGGAGCCGTGCATCCCGCCGGACACCTCCCCCGCGGCGTACAGCCCGGTGACGGCGCTCTGCTGGGTGTCGGGGTCGACCTCGACACCGCCCATCACGTAGTGGCAGGTGGGTCCGATCTCCATCGGCTCGGCGGTGATGTCGACGTCGGCCAGCTCCTTGAACTGGTGGTACATCGACGGCAGCCGCTTGCGGATGTAGTCGGCGTCGCGCCTCGACGCGATGTCGAGGAACACGCCGCCGTGCGGTGACCCTCGGCCGGCCTTGATCTCGGAGTTGATGGCCCGGGCGACCTCGTCACGCGGGAGCAGCTCGGGTGGTCGGCGGTTGTTCTTCTTGTCGTCGTACCAGCGGTCGGCCTCCTCCTCGGTGTCGGCCGTCTCCGCCTTGAAGAACTCCGGGATGTAGTCGAACATGAACCGCTTGCCCTCGGAGTTGCGCAGGATCCCGCCGTCCCCGCGCACCGACTCGGTGACCAGCAGTCCCTTGACCGAGGGGGGCCAGACCATGCCGGTCGGGTGGAACTGCACGAACTCCATGTTGATCAGGGACGCGCCCGCCCGCAGCGCCAGCGCGTGGCCGTCGCCGGTGTACTCCCAGGAGTTCGACGTCACCTTGAACGACTTGCCGATCCCGCCGGTGGCGAGCACCACGGACGGCGCCTCGATCGCGACGAACCGGCCGGTCTCGCGCCAGTAGCCGAAGACCCCGCTCACCCGCTGGCCGTCCTTCAGCAGCTCGGTGACGGTGCACTCCATGAACACGTCGATGCCGACCTGGACCGCTCGTTGCTGGAGCGTCCGGATCATCTCCAGGCCGGTGCGGTCGCCGACGTGGGCGAGCCGCGCGTAGCGGTGGCCACCGAAGTCGCGCTGGCTGATCAGGCCGTCCTCGGTCCGGTCGAACAGCGCACCCCAGTCCTCGAGCTCCATCACCCGCTCGGGCGCCTCCTGGGCGTGCAGCTGGGCCATCCGCCAGTGGTTGAGCATCTTCCCGCCGCGCATGGTGTCGCGGAAGTGGACCTCCCAGTTGTCCTCGGGCCATCGGTTGCCCATCGCCGCCGCGATGCCGCCCTCGGCCATCACGGTGTGCGCCTTGCCGAGCAGCGACTTGCAGACGATCGCGGTCTCGGCGCCCGCCTCGTGGGCCGCGATCGCCGCGCGGAGCCCGGCGCCGCCGGCGCCGACGACGACCACGTCGTAGCGGTGCCGCTCGATCCCGCCCTCGGAGTAGTAGTCCATCTCGTTGCCGGTCATCTCGTGGCGCATCAGAAGAACCTCACGTCGGTGATCGTGCCCGTGGCGAGCAGGTAGACGTAGAGGTCGACCAGCGCCACCGAGAACAGCGACACCCAGGCGTACTGCGCGTGCCGCGTGTTGAGCCGCGACACCAGGGTCCAGGCCCGGTAGCGGACGGGGTGCTTGCTGAAGTGGCGCATCCGGCCACCGACGATGTGGCGGCAGGAGTGGCAGGAGAGCGTGTAGAGCCAGATGTAGACGACGTTGACCAGCATCAGCACGGTGCCGAGTCCCATGTGCCCCCACTCGTGGTCCGCGTTGCGGAACGCGAGCAGGGTGTCGTAGCTGAGCACCAGCGCGACCAGCACCGCGGCGTACCAGAACCAGCGGTGCAGGTTGTTGAGGATCAGCGGCAGCCGGGTCTCACCGGAGTAGCCGCCGTGCGGCTCGGCCACCCCGCACGCGGGCGGGCTCAGCCAGAACGCCCTGTAGTAGGCCTTGCGGTAGTAGTAGCAGGTCATCCGGAACCCGAGCGGGAAGATCAGGATGATCAGGGCCGCCGACAGCGGCCACCCCGCGAACGGCTGACCGAAGTCCGAGGCGCCCTCGACGCAGTCGGCGAGGCACGGGGAGTAGAAGGGCGAGAGGTACGGCGAGGCGTAGTAGTGCTCCCCCGAGAACGCCCGCCACGTCGCGTACACCACGAAGGCGCTGAACACGACGAAGGTGACCAGTGGGGAGAGCCACCATCGGTCCTCGCGGAGCGTCCTCTCGCTGATGGCGGCCCGGCCCGGGCCCGTCACCCCTGTGCTCATGTGCGCCTCTCGCTCGTCCCCGTGACAACGGGTCGTCAGTCTGTCCCGAGATCGCCCGTTGTGAAAGGCCCCACACCGGAGAGTCCACGCACCGGGCAGGCCCGTGCCCGTCGCCCGGTTCCCGCCCCCACCCCTGCGGGGGTACCGTCCCCTGAGACGTGGTGCCGGCTCGGGCGGCGGGGTACGAGGGGGCCCGGGCATGCCGAGACCGACGATCGTCGTCACCGACGACGAGCCGCTGGTGGCGGAGGCGATCGCGCGCGACCTGCGGGAGCGGTTCAACGCCGACTACCGGATCGTCCGGACCACCTCGGGGCCCGAGGCGCTGGACGTGCTGTCCCGGCTCGCCCTCCGGGACCAGCCGGTCGCGCTGATCGTGACCGACCAGCGGATGCCGCAGATGACGGGCGTCGAGATGCTGGGCCGGGCACGCACCTCGGCCCCGGACGCCAAGCTCCTGCTGCTGACGGCGTACGCCGACACCGACGCCGCGATCACGGCGATCAACGACATCGGCCTCGACCACTACCTGCTCAAGCCGTGGGACCCACCCGAGGAGCGGCTATACCCGGTGGTCGAGGACCTGCTCGACGACTGGCAGCGCGAGCACCCGCAGCACGCGCCGACGGTGCGCGTCGTCGGCCACCGCTGGTCCGACCGCACCCACGAGGTCAAGACGTTCCTGGCCCGCAACCACGTGCCGTACCTGTGGCTCGACGTGGAGCTCGAGGAGGGCGGCCGGCTGGCGGAGGTCGCGGACGCCGGTCCCGACGACCTGCCGCTGGTGCTGGCACCCGGCGCCGCGACGCTGCGCTCCCCCACCACGCTCGAGGTCGCCGAGACCCTCGGGCTGCGCACGCGCGCCGAGCAGCCGCTCTACGACGTCTGCATCGTCGGTGCGGGCCCCGCCGGCCTCGCGGCCGCGGTGTACGCCGCCTCCGAGGGGCTGCGCACCGTCGTGGTCGAGCGCGAGGCGCCCGGCGGCCAGGCCGGCCAGAGCGCGGCGATCGAGAACTACCTCGGGTTCCCGCGCGGGCTCAGCGGCTCCGACCTCGCGCAGCGGGCGATCGCCCAGGTGGGGCGCTTCGGCGCCGAGATGGTGCTGGCCCGCGAGGTGGTCGGGCTGGAGTCCCGCGGACCGGTGCACGCGGTCCGCCTCGCCGGCGGCACGGAGTTCGAGGCGCGGGCGGTGGTCGTCGCGTCCGGCGTCTCGTACCGGAGGCTCCCGGCCCCCGGCGTCGACGACCTCGCCGGCCGCGGCGTCTTCTACGGCGCCAGCGCGGGCGACGCCGCCCAGCTCGAGGGCGAGGAGGTGTACGTCGTGGGGGCCGCCAACTCCGCCGGCCAGGCGGTGCTCAACTTCTCCCGTCATGCGAAGCGGGTCGTGATGCTGGTCCGCGCCGGCTCGCTCGAGGCCGGCATGTCGCGCTACCTGGTCGAGCGGATCGAGGCGGCCGCCAACGTCGAGGTACGGTGCGGCACCCGGGTGGTGGGCGCACAGGGCAGCGACCACCTCGAGTGCCTCACCCTGCAGACCGACGGTGCCGGGCAGGAGACCGTGACCGCGGGCTGGCTCTACGTGTTCATCGGCGCCGCGCCGCGCACCGGCTGGCTCGGCGACGACGTCGCGAGGAACGAGCACGGGTTCGTGGTGACCGGGCCCGAGCTGCTGCGGCACGCGGGCGCCCGGTGGTCGCTGGAGCGGCCCCCGTACGGCCTGGAGTCGAGCGTGCCGGGCGTGTTCGTCGCGGGCGACGTCCGGCAGGACTCGATGAAGCGGGTCGCCTCCGCCGTCGGGGAGGGCGCGATGGCGGTCCACCTCGTCCACCGCTACCTGGCGACGACGTGAGGCCGCGATGATCGGCCTCGACGACGTCCGCGGCTTCCCGCTGTTCGACGGCCTCACCGACGCCCAGGTCCAGGCGCTGCTGGACGGCGGGGAGGAGGTCGCGATCGTCCCGGGCGAGGACCTGTTCCGCGAGGGCGACCTCGCGGCGTACTGGTGGGTCCTGGTCGACGGCGCGGTGGAGCTGGCCCGGCACGCCGGTCGGGACGAGACCGTCGTGGGCCGGATGGACGTCCCCGGCCGCTGGGCCGGCGGCTTCACCGCCTGGGACGAGCACGGCACCTACTTGGCCACCGGTCGCGGCGCCGACCCCGGACGGATGCTGAAGGTGCCGGCCCACGAGCTGCGCCGCCAGGTGCAGGAGTGGTTCCCCCTGGCGGTGCACCTGATCAGCGGGCTCTTCCACACCGCGCGCTCGATCGAGTCGACCGCGCGGCAGCGCGACGCCCTGGTCAGCCTCGGCACCCTCGCGGCCGGGCTCGCCCACGAGCTCAACAACCCGGTCGCCGCCGCGGGCCGGGCGGTGGACGCCCTCGACGAGACCAGCGCGACCCAGCTCACCGCGCTGGGCGAGCTGGCCCGGGGCGAGCTCACGGCCGTGCAGTTCACCGCCCTCGACGAGCTGCGCCGCTCGGTGATGCCGCCCTCCGGCCCCGAGGACCCGCTCGACGCCGCGGACCGCGAGGAGGAGGTGGCCGCCTGGCTCGAGCAGCGTGACCTGCCCGACCCCTGGCGGCTCGCCGGGGCGCTGGCCGCGGTCGGGGTCGACGCCGGCTGGTGCCGCCAGGTCGCGGACCTGGTGCCGCCCACCGTGCTCGCGTCGGCGCTGGCGTGGGTGGCGAGCGCCCTCACGGCCGAACGACTGCTCACGGAGGTGCGGGAGGCGACGGACCGGGTGTCGCAGCTGGTGTCCGCCGTCCGCTCCTACACCCAGGTGGACCGGGCGACGCTCCAGCCGGTCGACGTCCGCGAGGGTCTCGAGAGCACCCTGGTGATGCTGGGCCACAAGCTGCGTCAGGGGGGCGTCGTCGTGGTCCGTGAGTACGCCGAGGGGCTCCCCCGGGTCGACGGGTACGCCGGCGAGCTCAACCAGGTCTGGACCAACCTGGTCGACAACGCCATCGACGCGATGCCCGGCGGCGGGACCCTCACCGTGGCCGCCTGCACGCGGGGCGACGCGCTCGTCGTCGAGGTCCGCGACACCGGGCACGGGATGTCGCCGGAGGTCGCCGCCCGCGCGTACGACACGTTCTTCACCACCAAGGACGTCGGTCGCGGCACCGGCCTCGGTCTCGACATCGCCCGGCGCGTGGTCGCCGACCGGCACCACGGGGAGATCGGGATCGACACCTCGGAGGGGGGGACGACGCTGCGGGTCTCGTTGCCGCTGGGGTGACCCTCCGGGCCGCCGGGACCGACGCGGAAAGTTGTGGCGGCGAGGCTCTACCGAAATCTCGTCCGCTGTGTCTACCCTCGCGACATCAGGGTGCGCATCATGAAACGGAATGCGCCATGCGCAACACAGAGTCACATCGCGTCCCGCCGCGGCTCCGCTGGGGCCGACGGCCCGCTCCCGCGCGCCAGGCGGCGGCCGGGGCGCTCGCCGACCTGCTCGAGCAGCCGCGCTACGAGCTGCTGCCGACCGCCTCCGCGACCGAGGCGGTGGTGGCGCACGTCCCCACCGGTCGGCTGCTCACCGTGACCGCGTCGCCCGGCCGCGGACTGCAGGCGACCCTCGACTGCGCGGTGGAGCTGGCGGGGCTCGGCTACGAGGTCGTCCCGCACCTCGCCGCCCGGATGGTGGCCGACGCCGCCCACCTGACCGAGATCGTCGACCGGCTCCAGGAGGCCGGCATCCACCGGGTGTTCGTGCCCAGCGGCGACGCGACCGAGGCCGGGGCCTACCCCGACGCGGTGGCGCTGCTCGAGGCGCTCGACGCGATGGGCTCCCCTTTCCCGCAGGTCGGCATCACCGGCTACCCGGAGTCGCACCCCACGATCCCCGACGACCTGACGGTGCAGGCGATGTGGGACAAGCGGCGCTACGCCACCGAGATGGTGAGCAACCTCGCCTTCGACCCCCAGGTCGTCGAGACCTGGCTCGCCCGGGTCCGGAAGCGCGGCGTCACGCTCCCCGTCTGGATCGGCGTCCCCGGCCAGGTCGACAGCGCCCGGATGCTGGCGGTCGCCACCCGGATCGGCGTCGGCGACTCCACCCGGTTCCTGCTCAAGCAGCCCCGCACCGTCGCCCGCCTGGTCTCCCCCGGCGGCTTCGACCCCGAGCGGTTCCTGCGGCGGCTCGCCCCCACGCTCGCCCGCGACGAGGCGGTGGTCGCCGGGCTCCACTTCTTCACCTTCAACCAGTTCGCCGCGACCGAGGCCTGGCGGGCACGACTGCTCGCGCAGCTGCGGGAGGGAGGTGCCGACCCGAGCTCGTCCCCCACGGGACCGGCGACCACCAGCTAGATCCGGGACCCGCCAGCGGGCCCTCGTCCACCCAGGAGTTCCACACATGAGCCACAACGTCCCGTCCGTCGACCAGTCGGACCGTCTCGTCCCGATCAACCTGCGGCAGTCCGGACCGACGCCGGTCCAGATGCTGATCGACACCCGCGTCCGCAAGTCGCCGTACTGGCACCTCTCGATGGCCGCCGGCTGCTGGCGCGCCTCGGTCTACAACCGGATGTACCACCCCCGCGGCTACGTCCGCCCGGAGGACGGCGGCGCGATGGTGGAGTACGACTCCATCGTCAACCACGTCACGCTCTGGAACGTCGCCGTCGAGCGGCAGATCCAGGTCAAGGGCCCCGACGCCGCCGACTTCGTCAACTACGTCATCACCCGCGACGCCACCAAGATCCCGCCGATGCGGGCCCGCTACGTGATCCTGTGCAACGAGAGCGGCGGGGTGCTCAACGACCCGGTGCTGCTGCGGGTCGCCGAGGACGAGTACTGGTTCAGCCTGTCCGACTCCGACCTGATGTTCTGGCTGCAGGGCGTCAACGTCGGGCGCCGCTTCGACGTCGACATCAACGAGATCGACGTCTCCCCGGTGCAGATCCAGGGGCCCAAGTCGGTCGCGCTGATGGTCGACCTGTTCGGCCCGGTGATCGAGGAGCTGCCGTCGTACGGGCTGCACGCCGGCACCATCGACGGCTGCGAGGTGATCGTCTCCCAGACCGGCTTCTCCGGCGAGAAGGGCTACGAGATCTACCTCAAGGACGCGACCCTCCACGCCGAGCGGATGTGGAACGCCGTGCTCGCCGCCGGCGAGAAGCACCAGCTCGCCGTGATCGCCCCGGCCCACCACCGGCGGATCGCCGCCGGGATCCTGTCGTGGGGACAGGACATGGACGCCGAGACGCTGCCGTTCCAGATCAACCTCGGCTACCAGGTCCCGCGCTCCAAGGAGGCCGACTACATCGGCAAGGCGAAGCTGGAGGAGGCCCGCGCCGCGATCGAGGCCGGCTCCCCGCCGTACACCCACCAGCTGGTGGGGATGCGCCTGGAGGGGAAGCCGATCGACGACTACGCGCCCGACTTCTGGCTGATCTCCGACTCCGAGGACGGCGAGCCGGTGGGCTACGTGACCTCCCCGTGGTTCTCCCCGGAGCTCGGCTTCAACATCGCCATGGGCCACGTGCCGATCGCCGCGACCGGGCTCGGCACCGAGCTGTGGGTGCACCTGCCCGACCACTACGCCGACGTACCCGGCCGGCCGGTCCGGGCCGAGGTGGTCGAGATGCCGTTCCGGCCCTCGGTCAACCCCAACCAGCGCGAGCTGCTCCGGGCCCGCGGCCTCGACGCGGCCGTCTGAGCCGGGGCGCGAGGGGGGACGGAGCACCGATGCCGATCAACACGGGCGGACGACCCGCGGGGACCCCCACAGGGCTCCCCAGCGACGTCGAGATCGCCGAAGCAGCGGACCTGTGGCCGATCGCCCGGGTCGCCGAGGAGAAGCTCGGGGTGCCCGACGAGGCGCTGGTCCCGTACGGCCGCCACATGGCCAAGCTGGACCGGGCCTGGCTCAGCACGCTGGACGGCGCCCCACCGGGCAAGCTGGTGCTGGTCACCGGCATCTCGCCGACGCCGGCCGGTGAGGGCAAGACCACCACGGTGGTCGGGCTCACCGACGGGCTGCGCCACATCGGCGTCCGGGCGACGGCAGCGCTCCGCGAGCCGAGCATGGGTCCGGTGTTCGGGATGAAGGGCGGCGCGGCCGGCGGCGGCTACGCCCAGGTGGTGCCGATGACCGACATCAACCTGCACTTCACCGGCGACTTCGCGGCGATCGCGGCGGCCAACAACCTGCTCGCCGCCCTCCTCGACAACCACGTGCACCAGGGGAACGCGCTCGACATCGACCCGCGCACCGTCACCTGGAAGCGGGTCGTCGACATGAACGACCGGGCGCTGCGCGAGGTCGTCATCGGGCTGGGCGGCACCGGCAACGGGATCCCCCGTGAGGACGGCTGGGACATCGTGGTGGCCAGCGAGCTGATGGCGATCTTCTGCCTGGCCACCTCGCTGACCGACCTCAAGGAGCGGATCGGGCGGATCGTGGTGGCCCACACCCGCGACGGAGCGCCGGTCACCGCGGCCGACCTCGACGCCCCGGAGGCACTGGCGATCCTGCTGGCCGGCGCGCTGCAGCCCAACCTGGTCCAGACCCTCGAGCACTCACCGGTGTTCGTCCACGGCGGGCCGTTCGCCAACATCGCCCACGGCTGCAACTCGGTGCTGGCGACCCGCACCGCGCTGGCCCTGAGCGAGGTCGTGGTGACCGAGGCCGGCTTCGGGGCCGACCTCGGGGCCGAGAAGTTCTTCGACCTCAAGTGTCGGCTGTCCGGGCTGGAGCCGAGCGCCGTGGTGGTGGTCGCGACCGTGAAGGCACTGAAGTACCACGGTGGGGTGGCCGTCGCCGACCTGAAGGGCGAGGACGTCGGCGCCGTCCGGGCGGGTGGGGAGAACCTGCGCCGGCACCTGCAGAACCTGCGCGACGTGTTCGGCGTCCCCGCCCTGGTCGCGATCAACCGGTTCCCGCACGACACCGACGCCGAGGTGGAGGCCGTCCGGCAGCTCGCCGGGGCCGAGGAGTGCGCGGCGTTCACGTCGACGCACGCCGTCGACGGCGGCCCGGGTGCAGCGGAGCTGGCGGCCGGCCTGCAGACGCTGCTCGACAAGGACGAGGTCGACTTCGGCTTCTGCTACCCCGACGACCTGGGCATGGTCGAGAAGGCCGAGGCGGTCGCCCGCCGCATCTACCGGGCCGAGGGCGTGTCGTGGAGCGCCCGGGCGCGCCGTCAGCTCGACCGCGTCGCGGCCGACGGCTACGGGCACCTCCCGGTCTGCTTCGCCAAGACCCAGTACTCCTTCTCCACCGACCCCAAGGCGTTGGGCGCACCCGAGGGCCACGTCGTCGACGTCCGGGAGGTGCGGCTGAGCGCGGGCGCCGGGTTCGTCGTGCTGATCGCGGGCGACGTGATGACCATGCCGGGCCTGCCGCGGGTGCCGGCGAGCGCCGGGATGAGCATCGACGAGGAGGGCCGGATCCGGGGCCTGTCGTAACCCGTCCCCTGTTGCGCCATGCGCACTGCAGCCCGCGATGCGCAACAGGGGTTAGGGTGTCCGCATGAGCACCGTCGAGCAGGGCCGTGACGTCGGGGTCGTGCAGTCCGTCGACCGGGCGATCACGATACTGGAGTTCCTGGCCCGCGCCGGCGAGGCGGGCGTGACCGAGGTGGCGTCCGAGCTCGGCGTCCACAAGAGCACGGCGTTCCGCCTGATCGGCACGATGGAGGCGCGGGGCGTGGTCGAGCAGACCGACGTCCGCGGCAAGTACCGGCTCGGCCTCGGGCTGGTCCGGATGGCCGGGTCGACGGCCGCCCGCATCGACCTGGTGCAGGTCGCCCGGCCCCTGTGCAAGGAGCTGGCGGCCGAGACCGGCGAGACCGTCAACGTCGCGGTCCTCGTCGACTCCGCCGCGCTCTACCTCGACCAGATCGCCGGGGCGTCGTCCCTGCAGCCGCACAACTGGGTGGGCCAGCGCCGACCGCTCCACGCCACCAGCAGCGGCAAGGCGCTGGTGGCCCACCTCGAGCCCCGCGAGATCGACGCGCTGATCCCCGACATGGAGGCGCACACCCCACGCACGGTGACCCGCCGACGCACGCTGCACCGCCACCTCGCCGAGACCCGGGAGCGGGGGTACGCCATCACCGTCGACGAGCTCGAGGAGGGACTGACCGCGCTCGCGGCACCCGTCCACGACGCGCACGGCGACGTGGTCGCCTCGATCAGCGTCAGCGGGTCCACCTGGCGCATGGACGAGGAGACCCGGGCGGCCACGGTCCGGCCGCTGCTCCAGGCCGCGCGCGAGGTCTCGCTGGCCCTCGGGTGGTCGGGCGAGGAGCCGGACTGAGCAGGTGCCGTGTCGCACCCCGGCCGCGTCCATTGACACGGACGCACCTCGCGACCGAGAGTTGGCATGTCTCGCATGACGCGTCGTGATGCGCACAGCGCAACGACGCGGTCACGCTCCAGGGGGTTCGGAGGCCACCATGTCACTGCCGGAGTCAGCCCGGGTCGTCGTCATCGGTGCCGGGATCGTCGGCAACAGCCTGGTGCACCACCTCGCCCGGCTCGGCTGGCGCGACATCGTGCAGATCGACAAGGGCCCGCTGCCCAACCCCGGGGGCTCGACCGGCCACGCCTCCAACTTCATCTTCCCGGTCGACCACTCCCGCGAGATCACCGACCTGACCCTCGACTCGGTGCGCCAGTACCAGGAGCTCGGCGTCTTCACCCAGTCCGGTGGCTACGAGCTGGCCCGGACGCCGGAACGGATGGAGGAGCTGCGGCGGCGGATGTCCAGCGCCCGCGCCTGGGGCATCGAGGCCGAGCTGGTGACCCCCGAGCAGGTGCAGGAGCGGATCCCCTTCGTCGACGTCGACGACGTGATCGGAGCCTTCTGGACGCCGTCGGTCGGCGTGGTCGACTCGCTCCGGGCCGGCACGCTGATGCGCGAGAGCGCGATCGACGCGGGGGCGCTCACGGTGGCACCCAACGTCGAGGTGACCGGCATCGACGTGGTGGACGGCGCGATCCGCGGCGTCCGCACCGATCGCGGCGACATCGCCTGCGAGACGGTGGTCGTGGCCTGCGGCGTGTGGAGCCCCAGGATCGCCGCGATGGCGGGCGCAGCGATCCCGCTGACGCCGGCGGTCCACCAGATGATCAGCGTCGGACCCATCCCCCAGCTCGCCGGACAACATGGCGAGATCACCGGCGAGATCCAGTTCCCCATCGTGCGTGACATGGACTCGCTCTGCTACGAGCGGCAGCACGGCGCCGACATGGAGGTCGGCTCCTACGCCCACCGGGCGATCCTGCACGAGCCCGACGAGATCCCCTCGATCGACCAGGCGAAGCTCAGCCCGACCGAGATGCCGTTCACCGCCGACGACTTCGACCCGCAGCTGGAGACGGCCCTGGAGCTGATGCCCGACGCGCTCGGCGCCGACGGCGCCGAGATCCGCTACGCCATCAACGGCCTGCTCTCCCTGACCCCCGACGGCGCGCCCGTCCTCGGCGAGACGCCCGAGGTGCGCGGCCTCTGGTCGGCGGCCGCGGTCTGGATCAAGGAGGGCCCCGGCGTCGGGCGCGCTCTGGCAGAGTGGATGACCCACGGGTTCCCCGAGATCGACCTCCACCACAGCGACGTCGCCCGGTTCCACGCCCACCAGCGCACCCGGGAGCACGTCCGGGCGCGGACGTCGGAGTCGTTCATCAAGACCTACGGGATCGTCCACCCCGGCGAGCAGTGGGAGTCCGACCGCGGCAAGCGGCTGGCACCGATGCACGCCCAGGAGGTCGAGCAGGGAGCGGTGTTCTTCGAGGCCGTCGGCTGGGAGCGCCCGCAGTGGTACGCCGGGAACGAGTCGCTCCTCGGCGACTACGGCGACGCGGTGATGCCGCGCGAGCACGAGTGGGACAGCCGCTGGTGGAGCCCGATCATCAACGCCGAGCACCTGGCCATGCGCGAGCGTGCCGGCGTCGTCGACCTGTCGGCGTTCGCGATCTTCGACGTCGCCGGGCCCCAGGCCCTCGACGTGGTGCAGCGGACGGTCGTGGCCCAGGTCGACGTCGAGCCCGGCCGGGTCGTCTACACGCCGGTCCTCGACGCCCGCGGCGGCTTCCGGTCCGACCTCACGGTGATGCGGCTGGCGCACGACCGGTTCCGGGTCGTCACCGGCGGCGCACACGGCATGGCCGACCTCAAGTGGTTCGCCGACCACGCCCGCGGGCACGCCGCCGCGGTGGTCGACCTGACGTCGGCGTACACCACCATCGGGCTGTGGGGGCCGCGGGCCCGCGACATCCTGGGCGAGCTGACCACGGACGACATCAGCCACGAGGGCTTCCCGTTCGCGCGGTGCCGCGACCTCACGGTCGGCACCCTCGACGTGCTCGCGTCCCGGATCTCCTACGTCGGCGAGCTCGGCTGGGAGATCTACGTCCCGATGGAGCAGGGCGCCGCCCTGTGGCGGATGCTCCACGAGGCGGGCGGCCCGCACGGCGCGGTGCCGGTCGGGATCGGGGTCTACGCGACGACAGGGCGGCTGGAGAAGAGCTACCGGGCGTTCGGGTTCGAGCTCGACGGCGAGCGCACGATCGTCGAGGCCGGGATGCAGCGACCCAAGGTGAAGTCCGCCGACTTCACCGGACGGGAGGCCTACCTCAAGCAGCGCGACCAGGACCCCGCGCGCGTGATGTGCACTCTCGCCGTCGACGACCACACCTCTGCCTCGGGGGTCAAGCGCTACATGCTCGGCGACGAGCCGATCCTCGCCGCCGACGGCGGGACCCTCACCGACGGGCACGGCCACCACCCCTACGTCACCTCGGCGGGCTCGGCGCCCAGCCTCGGCAAGCACCTGCTGATGGCGTACCTGCCGCCGGACCAGGCCAGCGTCGGCACCCGGCTGACCGTCTCCTACATGGAGGAGCTCTACCCGGTCAGCGTGGTCAGCGCCGACGCGACGGCCGCCTTCGACCCCGGCAACGAGCGGGTCCGTTCGTGACCCGGGTCCTGGTGGCGGTCAAGCGGGTCGTCGACTCCTCGGGCGAGGCGACGCTCACCGAGGACCGGCAGGGCCTCGACGGCCGGTACGCCGGCTACACCATCGGCGACCACGACGCCTGTGCCGTCGAGCTGGCCATCCAGGTCGCGGAGGCCACCGGTGGCTCGGTGACCGTCGCCAGCGTGGGCGTCGCCGAGGCGGTCGAGCAGATCCGCGGCGCCCTCGCCCTCGGCGCCCATGCCGGGGTCCTCGTCGAGACCGATCCCGTCGCGCTCGGCCCCGCCGACGTGGCCACCGAGCTCGCCGCCCTCGTTTCCGAGGCCGACGCCGCCGGCGACCCCTACGACCTGGTCCTGCTCGGCAACGACGCCGCCGACACCGGCGACTTCCAGGTGCCGGTCCGGTTGGCGTACGCCGTCGGCCGGCCGATCGTCACCGGTGCCGGCACCGCCGAGGTGGTCGACGGCGTGCTCGTGGCCAGCGTGACCGGGGCCTACGGCGACGAGACCTACGAGGTGCCGCTGCCGGCGGTGGCGTCGGTGCTCGAGGGCGGCACCGAGCCGCGCTACCCGACGCTCAAGGGGCGGATGGCGGCCAAGAAGGTCGAGGTCGACGTCCGCCCGCCCGCCGCGACCGCCTCCGGCGGAGGTCGCGTGGCGTGGCACCTGCCCGAGGAGCCGCCGACCTCGAGCGAGGTGATCGGCGAGGGCCCCGAGGCCGCGCCTGCCGTGGTCGACCTCTTCCAGCGGCTGGGGGTGCTCCGGTGATCCTGGTGCTGTGCGAGGTCGACCCGGCGACCGGTGAGGTCGACGAGGTGTCGTTGGAGTCCCTGGCGCTCGCCCGATCGCTGTCGCGGGCCGGCGGCGGCGTAGCGGTCCGGGCCGTGGTCGTGGGCGAGGTCCCCGACCGCGACGTCGTGGCCGCGACGCTCGGCCGGCACGGGGTGTCCGAGGTGCAGCAGGCCACCGGTGACGGGGTGTCCGCCTTCGGCGGCGCGGCGTGGGCCGCAGCCGTCCAGGCGGTGCTGACCGCGACCGGCTCGGTCGCGTTCCTCGCCGGAGGGACTCCTCGGGGCATGGAGGTGACCGCCCACCTCGCCGCCCGGCTCGGCGTGCCGATGGCCGCCAACGTGGTCTCGTTCGACGGGCTCTCGCCGCTCACCGTGCGTCGGCAGGTGGCCGGCGGAGCGGCGTTCGAGGAGATGCGGCTGACCACCCGCCCGGCGCTGTTCACGGTCGCCGGCCACGCCTGGCAGGCCGAGGAGTCCGGCGGCGACGCCGCCGCCTGGGTCGAGACGACGCCCGAGGTCCCCCCTGCCGACCTCGTGGCGCGGGTCGTCCGCACCACCGACCCGGTCCCCGACGAGTCCGCGTCGCTCACCTCCGCCAACGTCGTCGTGGGTGCCGGGCGCGGGGCCGGCGGACCCGACGGGTTCGGGCCGGTGACCGAGCTCGCCGAGCTGCTGGGCGGCGCGGTCGGGGTGACCCGGGTGGTCACCAGCCTCGGCTGGCGGCCCCACCACGAGCAGGTCGGCCAGACCGGCAGCCGGATCTCGCCCGACCTCTACGTCGCGTGCGGCATCAGCGGCGCGATCCAGCACTGGGCCGGCTGCGCGTCGTCCAAGGCGATCCTCGCGGTCAACACCGACCCGGAGGCGCCGATGATGACACGTGCGACGTACGCCGTGGTGGGTGACATGCACGAGGTGGTCCCGGCGGTCGTCGAGGAGATCCGCCGCCGTCGCTGACCCGGCCTGCAGGGCGTCATTTCTCACACTCCCCCGGGCCGCCCGGCGGGCTGCGGCCGGGTAGCCTAGCCATTCGTGGCCACCCAGATTCCGAGCAGGCCCCTGGTGACGGGAGCACGCTCGACGCGCTCGACGATCGCCCTGAAGATGCTGATGGCGGTCAGCGGGATCGTCTTCATCGGGTTCGTGCTGCTCCACATGTACGGCAACCTCAAGGCCTTCGCCGGTCACGACGCCTTCAACGAGTACGCCGAGCACCTGCGGGAGATCGGCGAGCCGCTGCTGCCGCACGGCGGGCTGCTCTGGATCACCCGGGTCGGCCTGATCGTCGCCCTCGCCGTGCACGTCTACGCTGCGGTCGTCCTGTGGCGCCGGGCCGGCCGGGCCCGCACCGTGAAGTACGTCGTGAAGAAGAGCACGGGCGCCACCTTCGCCAGCCGGATGATGCGCTGGGGCGGAGTCACGATCCTGGTGTTCCTCGTCTGGCACCTGCTGAACTTCACGATCGGAAAGGTCAACCCGCAGGGTGGCCCGACCGACGACCCCTACGACCTCCTGGTCGACACCTTCGACCTGTGGTGGATGACGCTGATCTACCTGGTGGCGATGGCGATGCTGGGCGCCCACCTCCACCACGGGATCTGGAGCGCCGCGCAGACCCTGGGCCTGACCAACAACGCGCGGGCCCGCCGCAACGCCAAGGTGCTGGGACTGTCGCTCGCGCTGATCATCACGATCGGGTTCTCGCTGGTCCCGGTCTTCGTCCTCGCCGGCGTCATCGACTAGAAGAGGTGCCCTGACATGACCGACATGCCCGACACCACCAACACCTTCGACGCCTCCCACACCACCTCCGCCCACGAGGAGTACGACGACGCCGCGGGCTACTACACGCTCGGCGACCCGGTCGCCGACACCAAGGCGCCCGGCGGACCGCTGGAGGACCGCTGGCAGACCCGCAAGTTCGAGGCCCGGATCGCCAACCCGGCCAACCGCCGCCGGCTCTCGATCATCGTGGTCGGCACCGGCCTGGCGGGGGCCTCCGCCGCGGCCACGCTCGGCGAGGCCGGGTACGTCGTGAAGTCCTTCTGCTACCAGGACTCCCCCCGTCGCGCGCACTCGATCGCCGCCCAGGGCGGCATCAACGCGGCCAAGAACTACAAGGGCGACGGCGACTCCACCTACCGGCTCTTCTACGACACCATCAAGGGCGGCGACTACCGCTCGCGCGAGTCCAACGTCTACCGGCTGGCCGAGGTCTCCGCCAACATCATCGACCAGTGCGTCGCCCAGGGCGTCCCGTTCGCGCGCGAGTACGGCGGCCTGCTCGACAACCGCTCGTTCGGCGGGGTCCAGGTGTCCCGCACCTTCTACGCGCGGGGCCAGACCGGCCAGCAGCTGCTGATCGGCGCCTACCAGGCGCTCGAGCGCCAGGTGGCCGCAGGCACCGTCCGCTGCTACACCCGGCACGAGATGGTCGAGCTGATCGTGGTGGACGGCCGGGCGCGCGGGATCATCGTCCGCGACATGGTCACCGGCGAGCTGGAGACCTACTTCGCCGACGTGGTCGTCCTCGCCTCGGGCGGCTACGGCAACGTCTTCTTCCTCTCCACCAACGCGATGGGGTGCAACGTCACCGCCACCTGGCGGGCGCACCGCAAGGGCGCCTACATGGCCAACCCCTGCTACACCCAGATCCACCCGACGTGCATCCCGGTCTCGGGGGCCCACCAGTCCAAGCTGACCCTGATGAGCGAGTCGCTGCGCAACGACGGCCGGATCTGGGTGCCGAAGAACAAGGCGGACTGCGACAAGGACCCGCGCGAGATCCCCGAGGAGGACCGCGACTACTACCTGGAGCGCATCTACCCGTCGTTCGGCAACCTGGTGCCGCGCGACATCGCCTCCCGGCAGGCCAAGAACATGTGCGACGACGGTCGCGGGGTCGGCCCGGAGGTCGACGGCGTACGCCGGGGGGTCTACCTCGACTTCGCCGAGGCCATGGACCGGCTCGGCCGCGACGCCATCGAGTCCAAGTACGGCAACCTCTTCGACATGTACGCCCAGATCACGGGCGAGGACCCCTACGAGGTCCCGATGCGGATCTACCCCGCGGTCCACTACGTGATGGGCGGGCTGTGGGTCGACTACGACCTGCAGTCGACGATCCCGGGGCTGTTCGTGACCGGGGAGGCCAACTTCTCCGACCACGGCGCCAACCGGCTCGGCGCCTCGGCGCTGATGCAGGGCCTCGCCGACGGTTACTTCGTCCTGTCGAACACGATCCGCGACTACCTCGCCGACGGGCCGTTCGACCGGGTGCCGGAGGACCACCCCGCGGTGGTCGAGGCGCAGCAGTCGGTGCAGGCCCGGATCGACCACTTCATGGGCAACAACGGCAGCCGCAGCGTCGACTCCTACCACCGCGAGCTCGGCAACATCATGTGGGAGTTCTGCGGCATGGAGCGCACCGAGGACGGCCTCAGGAAGGCGATCGACCTGATCCGCACCCTGCGTGACGACTTCTGGCGGAACGTGAAGGTGCTCGGCACCGCCGACTCGATGAACCAGTCGCTGGAGAAGGCCGGCCGCGTGGCCGACTTCCTGGAGCTGGGCGAGCTGATGTGCATCGACGCCCTCAACCGTCGCGAGTCCTGCGGTGGCCACTTCCGGGGCGAGTCCCAGACCGAGGACGGCGAGGCGCTGCGCGTCGACGACCAGTACTCCTACGTCGCGGCCTGGGAGTGGGGCGGCGAGGGCGAGAACCCTGTCCTGCACAAGGAGGACCTGACCTACGAGTTCGTCGAGATGAAGCAGAGGTCGTACAAGTGAAGCTGACTCTCAAGATCTGGCGGCAGACCAACGCCTCCGACGCCGGCGGCATCCACACCTACGAGGTCGACGACGTCTCGCCCGACATGTCGTTCCTGGAGATGCTCGACGTCCTCAACGAGGAGCTCAACGAGAAGGGCGAGGAGCCCGTCGCGTTCGACTCCGACTGCCGCGAGGGGATCTGCGGCATGTGCTCGCTGATGATCAACGGCGAGGCACACGGTCCCGAGGTCACGACCACCTGCCAGCTGCACATGCGGTCCTTCGTCGACGGCGACACCATCACCATCGAGCCGTGGCGCGCCGACGCGTTCCCGGTCATCAAGGACCTGGTCGTCGACCGGACGGCGTTCGACCGGATCATCCAGCAGGGCGGCTACATCTCGGTGAACACCGGCGCCGCCCCCGACGCGCACGCCACCCCGGTGCCCAAGGACAAGGCCGACCGCGCGTTCGACGTGGCCACCTGCATCGGCTGCGGCGCCTGCGTGGCCGCCTGCCCCAACGGGTCGGCGTCGCTGTTCCTCGGCGCCAAGATCACCCACCTCGGCGAGCTCCCCCAGGGCCAGGCCGAGCGCGACACCCGCGTGGTGAACATGCTCGCCCAGCACGACGCCGAGGGCTTCGGCGGCTGCACCAACATCGGTCAGTGCACCGCCGCCTGCCCCAAGGAGATCCCGCTCGACGTGATCTCCCGCCTCAACTGGGACCTGCACGCCGCCATGCGCCACGGCCACTGAAGGTCGAGTTGGGCTTCATACGCGTTGAGTTGGGCCTCGCGCGCGTTGAGTTGGGCGTGGCGCGGCTCATCTGGTGACGGCACGCCCAGCTCGACGCGATTCCTCCCCAACTCAACCCTTGCGGCGGCGGGCGAGCGCGACCAGGCCGAGGGTGGAGGCGCTGCCGGCGGCGAAGGCGGCGCCGGGTGAGACGCGGGAACGCTTCGGCGCGGGTGTCTCGCGCAGCGGCACCTCGGCCAGCTCCCGCATCTGCAGCTCCGAGCGGTCGGCGTGCAGCGCGTCGTGCTCGCGCTGCGCGCGGGCCGCGGCCGCGGTGTGGGCCCAGGCCGCGGCGTACATGACGATGCGGGAGAAGTAGTAGATCCAGACCAGGAGGATCAGCGCGATGCCGAAGACCTGGAACGCCGGCGAGTTCTGCGTCGCCTCGAGCAGCAGGAACGACAGCCGCTTGAGCAGCTCGAAGCCGATCCCGCCGAGCAGCGCCCCGGCCCACAGGCTGCCGGTGGGGGTGCTCGGGCGTGCGAGCAGCTTGAACAGGATGAAGAACAGCAGGAGGTTGGCGCCGAACCCGAGGGCGACCGACAGCAGCTGCAGAGCCCACGCGAGCTCCTCGCCCAGGCCGAGCCACCCGAGGATGTCGGCGGCGAAGCCACTCACGAACCCGGCGACCGCGACGCTGAGGATCAGGGTGACTCCGATGATCACCAGGCTCAGCAGGTCGCGCAGCTTGCCGAGGACGAAGTTGGGCTGCTCGGGAGCCGGCATCTCGAACATCACGATCAGCGCCTCGCGCATCGCCGACAGCCAGCCGAGGCCGGCGTAGAGGAGGCCCAGCACGCTGACGATCGCGAGCAGCCCGGTGCCGTCCTGCTGGAAGGTCTCAGCGGAGAGCTCGCCCTCGTCGGTCCCGAAGATGCCCGGCAGCATCGACTCCAGCGCGTCGGAGAGCGCGTCGTCGGCGTTCGGGAAGACCACCGCCAGCCGCCCGACGACGAGGAAACCGAGCGCGAGGACCGGGAAGAACGACAGGAAGGCGAAGTAGGTGACGGCGCCGGCCTGCAGGTTGCCCTTGACCGTCCCGTAGTGCTCCACCATCCGGAACACGTGGTCGACGAACGGCCGCCGCTGCCGCAGCGCCTCGAGCCGCTCCTGGGGCCCGGCCATCAGGCGGCTCCCCCGAGCGGGTACTCCCGCGTGGGGCGCCAGCCCGCGGCGTCCTCGTGACGGTAGAGGTGGAACTCGTCGGCGGGGAAGACGCACTCGAAGGAGGCCAGCTCGGCGAAGGCACGGTCGAGGGTCTCGTCGGGCAGGTGGTGGGCGATCGTCACGTGGGGGTGGTAGGGGAACTGGAGGGGCACGTCGAGCGGTCCGCGGCGTACGGCGTGGGCGAGCTGCTCGCAACCCGAGATGCCCTCGGCGAGGGTCACGAAGACGACCGGCGAGACCGGCCGGAACGTGCCGGTGCCGCGCAGGTGGACGGTGAACGGCGGGAAGCCCCGCGCCGTCGTCGCGAGGTGCCGGTCGATCGCCGCGAGGTCGTCGTCACCCACCTCGGTGGGCGGGACCAGCGTGATGTGGGTCGGGATCCGGGTCGCCGTCTCGTCACCGAGCGCGGTCCGGTAGTCCTGGAGCTGGGTGGCCCAGGGCTCGGGAATCGCCAGAGCTACTCCGATCGTGGGCACCGGACGAGCCTACTGTGCGGACGCCGGCACGAAACCCACCCGCCGGTAGACGTCGCGCAGGGTGGCCTCGGCGATCGCCCCGGCCTGCTCGCAGCCGCGGCGGAGCACGTCGGTGAGGTGGGTGCGGTCGTCGAGCAGCTCGAGGGTGCGGTCGCGGAACGGGGTCACGACGTCGACCACCACGTCGGCGAGGTCGGACTTGAGCGCGCCGTAGCCCTGGCCGGCGTACGCCTCCTCGAGCTCGACCACGGGCCGCCCTGTCAGCGCGGAGTAGATGGTGAGCAGGTTGCTCACGCCCGGCTTGCCCTCGGGGTCGAACCGGATCTCCGAGCCGGAGTCGGTGACGGCCGAGCGGATCTTCTTGGCGCTGACGCCGGGCTCGTCGAGCATCTCGATGATGCCCGCGGGCGAGGACGCCGACTTCGACATCTTCGCGGTCGGCTCCTGGAGGTCGGTGATCTTCGCGGTGGCCTTGAGGATGTAGGGCTCGGGGAGCCGGAAGGTCTTCTTGTAGCGGTGGTTGAACCGCTGGGCGAGGTCGCGGGTGAGCTCGAGGTGCTGGCGCTGGTCCTCGCCGACGGGCACGTAGTGGGGTCGGTAGAGCAGGATGTCGGCGGCCTGGAGGACCGGGTAGGTGAAGAGGCCGACGCTGGCGGCGCCCTCGCCGCCCCGGGAGGACTTGTCCTTGAACTGGGTCATCCGGCGGGCCTCACCGAAGCCCGTGAGCCCCTGCAGCACCCAGGCCAGCTGCGCGTGGGCCGGGATCTGGCTCTGCACGAAGATCGCCGACCGGGTCGGGTCGATGCCCATGGCCAGCAGCTGGGCCGCGGCCCGCAGGGTGCGGTCGTGGAGGAGCCGGGGGTCCTGCTCGACGGTGATCGCGTGCAGGTCGGCGATGAAGAAGAACGGCTGGTGCTCCTCCTGCAGGTCCACCCACTGCCGCAGCGCGCCGAGGTAGTTGCCGAAGTGGAAGGAGTCGGCGGTCGGCTGGATGCCCGACAGCACCCGCGGGCGGGCGCCGCCCGTCGCGGCACCGACGGGCTGGGTCTGCGGCTCGGTCAGGGCTGGCATGCGGGCGATTCTGTCAGCCCGGCCCTCCGCGACGACGCTCGGTCAGCCCTGGCGCTGGCGCAGGGCGGCCGACCAGCCGAGCACGAGCAGCCCGAGGGCCGCGAGCAGCGCGCCGACCAGCGCCGGGGCGCGGTAGCCCCAGCCGGCGGCGATGACCAGGCCGCCCAGCCAGGCACCGAGGGCGTTGGCGACGTTGAGCGAGGCATGGTTCATCGCGGCGCCCATGGTCTGGGCCTCGGCGGCGACGGCCATCAGCCGCAGCTGGAGCGCGACGACGAGGACCGATCCGGTGACGGTGATCCCGAAGACCACCGGCAGCGTCCACCAGCCCGCCGGCGCGAGCAGGCTGAAGACGAGGAGCAGCACCCCCTGGCCCGCGCCGCCGATGAACATCGACCGCATCACCGACCAGTCGGCCATCCGTCCGGCGACCCAGGTGCCGACCACCATGCCCAGCCCGAAGGCCAGCAGGAAGAACGGCGCCACCGACTCCGGCAGCCCACCCACCTCGGTCACGGTCGGCACGATGTAGGTGTAGACGGCGAACATGCCGCCGAAGCCGACCGCCCCGGCGGCCAGGGTCAGCACCACCTGCGGGCGCCGGAGCGCCGCGAGCTCACGCTTCCACGTCGCGTCGCTGTCGCCACGGGACGACGGCACGAACGCGGCGACGAGCGCGACCGTGAGCAGGCCGAGCAGCGCCACCAGCCAGTACGCCGCCCGCCAGCCGAGGTTCTGTCCCAGCCAGGTCGCGGCGGGCACACCGACCACGTTGGCGACCGACAGTCCGAGCATGACCGAGGCGACCGCCCGCCCCTTGCGGTCGGCGGTGACCAGGCTCGCCGCCACGAGCGACGCGACGCCGAAGTACGCGCCGTGCGGCAGGCCGGCCGCGAACCGGGCGACCAGCAGCGCGTCGTACGACGACGCGAGGGCGGACGCCGCGTTCCCGAGCGCGAACGCGGTCATCAGGGCGACCAGCAGCGCGCGGCGCGGCAGCCGGGCGGCCAGGAAGGCGATGGTCGGGGCACCCACCACCACGCCGAGCGCGTACGCCGAGATCGCGTGGCCGGCCATCGGGATCGACACCTCGACGCCCCGCGCGAGCTGCGGCAGCAGGCCCATCGACACGAACTCCGTGGTGCCGATGGCGAAGCCACCCGTGGCGAGGGCGGCCAGCGCGACGGCGACGTGCCGGGTCGGGGCAGGGGTCTGCTCGGCGCGGGTCTGGGTGAGGGTCACGACCGGCTGCAACCCGGCCCGTCCGCCGCGCATTCCGCCGCGGACCGGCCCATGACTGTCAGGTGGGTCTCATCGCGGGAGCCGGCCGGCGGCGGCCAGCGCGTCGCCCAGCGCGGTCCGCCAGTAGAGCACCTCCCGTCCGGAGCGGCGCCGCTCGGCCAGCCCGCTCTCGCGCAGCACCCGCAGGTGGCCGCCGACCGAGCCGAGCGGCAGCCCGGTGAGCGCCGCGAGCCCGGTGGTGCTGGAGGGGGTCTCCAGCGCGGCCAGCAACCGCGCGCGGTTGGACCCGATCAGGCGGCCGGCGGCCCCGGGCTGGCCGGTCTCCAGGCCCGCCAGCACCCCCGCGACGGGGTAGAAGACGGCGTACCGGCTCGGGAGCCGCCAGCCGACCGAGCTCGCCGGCCCGTGCACCGGGACGAACCACAGCTCGCTCGCCGCCTCGAGGTCGCGGGTCGGGTTGTCCTGCACGTTGATCCGCAGCCGGCCGTCGCCGAGCCACGCCCGGTCCCGGCCCAGGTCGCTCAGCACCGCCTCCCAGCCGTGGCTGGCCAGGCGTGAGGTGCGCGCCACGATGTCGGCGCGCAGCACCCGCTCCCGGCGCGGCCAGTCGCTGGCCACGACGTGGGTCCACACCCAGTCGAGCAGGCCGGTGGCGTGACCGACGAGGCCCGGACGGCGCAGGGCCGTCGGCAGCGGCCCACCGGTGGTCTCGAGCAGGTCCGCCCGGAGCCGCCGGTCGCCCAGCTCCTCGAGCTCCGCGAGCTGGTCAGGGAAGGTCGTCGAGCCGCCGCGCGGCGGGAGGCACAGGAAGTCGGCCGTCCAGCCCGCGCGGAAGCCATGGGCCAGCACGGCCGCCCGGGCCGGGTGGCGATCGAGCATCGCGGCGAACGCGGCACCGTGCAGCGCGGCCAGCGCGCGCTCGGTGGGGGTGCGCGGAGCGGCCAGGCCCGCCATCGCGGCCACCACGTCGGCGTACGGCGACACCGCGAACCGCGCCCGCGCGAGCAGGTCCGCCGAGATCCGCCACAAGCCCATGTTTCGCCTCCTCACGAAACATTAGGGCACGGCGCACCCGGCCCCCCACGATGACCCGGTGAAGACGTACCGCGAGCTGTTCGGGGTCGCCGAGTTCCGGACCCTGTTCGTCACCCAGTGCCTCACCATGGCCGCGGGGGCGACGTCCGGGCTCGCGCTCGGCACGATCGTGCACGCGGAGACCGGTTCTGCGGTGCTGACCGGGCTCAGCATGTTCGGCGGACCGCTCGCGGCCCTGCTGGCCTCCGGCTTCGTGCTGGCCGCCTCCGACACGATGCGGCCGCGGCAGGCGCTGGTGCTGGCCGCCTGCGTGGTCGCCGTCGCCGACCTGCTCCAGGCGGTGCCGGGCCTGCCCTGGCCGGCCCGCTTCGGGCTGCTGGCCGTGATGTGGCTGGTGCTCTCGACCGCCGCCGGCGCCGGCATGGCGCTGATGGCGGACATCCTGCCCCGCGAGGCCTTCGTGCTCGGAAGGTCCACGCTCAACATCGCCGTGGGCTCCATGCAGGTGGTCGCGTACGGCGTGGGCGGCCTGCTGCTCCTGGCCCTGTCCCCCGGGCAGCTGTTCCTCGTCGCGGCGGGCTGCTCGCTGCTCGCCGCCCTGCTGCTGCGCACCCGGCTCGGCGACCGCGCGGCCCGCGCCAGCGGCCCGGTGGTGCGCCGGACCCGGGAGGTGAACCGACGGCTGCTCGGCTCCCGGGTGCTGCGGCCCCTCTACCTGTCGTCGTGGGTGCCGAACGGCCTGATCGTGGGCTGCGAGGCGCTCTACATCCCGTTCGCCGGGCAGCAGGCGGGCTACCTGTTCGCCGCGACCGCCGCGGGCATGCTGGCCGGCGACGTCGTGGTCGGCCGGTTCGTCCCCCACGACGTGCGCGACCGGCTGGTCAACCCGCTCCGCTTCCTGCTGGCCGCGCCGTTCCTGCTGTTCTGGTTCGAGCCCTCGATCGGGGTGGCGATGGCGCTCGGGCTGGTCGCCGCCGTCGGCTACGCCGACAGCCTCCCCCTGCAGGAGCGGATGGTCGCCCACACCCCCGACGACACGCTCGGCCAGATGATGGGCCTGCGCGGCGCCGGCCTCAGGGTCGGTCAGGCCGTGGGCGCCCTGCTCGCCGGGACCACCGCGGACCTGCTCGGCGTCGGCCCGGACGCGGCCGGCCGGGCGATGGCGGTGATGGCCGTCGCCTCGATCGTGGTCAGTGTGGCGCTGGTGCCGGGCCTGGCGCGGTCGCGCTCGGCCCCGCACCCGGCTACAGCGCCGCGAGCGCCTCGTTGAGGGTCTTCGACGGGCGCATCACGGCCGCCGCCTTGTCGGCGTCCGGCCGGTAGTAGCCGCCGATGTCGGCCGGCTCCCCCTGCACCGCGGCGAGCTCGTCGACGATCGCGTCCTCCTGCGACGAGAGCGTCTCGGCGAGACCCTGGAACGCCGACGCCAGCTCGGCGTCGTCGGTCTGACCGGCGAGCTCCTGGGCCCAGTAGAGGGCGAGGTAGAAGTGGGAGCCGCGGTTGTCGATCCCGCCGATCTTCCGGGTCGGCGACTTGTCGTTCTCGAGGAACGTCTCGGTCGCCCGGTCGAGGGTGTCGGCGAGCACCTGCGCCCGGGCGTTGTCCTCGCGTCCGGCGAGGTGCTCGAAGGAGGCCGCCAGCGCGAAGAACTCGCCCAGGCTGTCCCAGCGCAGGTAGTTCTCCTTCACCAGCTGCTGGACGTGCTTGGGGGCCGACCCGCCGGCCCCGGTCTCGAACAGGCCGCCGCCGTTCATCAGGGGCACGATCGAGAGCATCTTGGCCGAGGTCCCGACCTCCAGGATCGGGAACAGGTCGGTGTTGTAGTCGCGCAGGACGTTGCCGGTGACCGAGATCGTGTCCTCGCCCCGGCGGATCCGCTCCAGGGAGTACGCCGTGGCGTCGGCGGGCGCCATGATCTCGATCGCGAGCCCGTCGGTGTCGTGGTCGCGCAGGTACTGGTGCACCTTCTCGACCAGGTGCGCGTCGTGGGCTCGGGTCTCGTCGAGCCAGAAGACGGCGGGGGCGCCGGTGGCGCGGGCGCGGGTGACCGCGAGCTTGACCCAGTCGCGGATCGAGGCGTCCTTGGTCTGGCAGGCCCGCCACAGGTCGCCCGGCTGGACGTCGTGCTCCAGCAGCACGTCGCCGGCCGAGGACACGACCCGGACCGCGCCGGCAGCGGGCACCTCGAAGGTCTTGTCGTGGGAGCCGTACTCCTCGGCGGCCTTGGCCATCAGGCCCACGTTCGGGACCGTGCCCATGGTCGCGGGGTCGAGCGCGCCGTGCTCCCGGCAGTCGTCGATGACGGCCTGGTAGACGCCGGCGTACGACGAGTCGGGGATCACCGCGAGGGTGTCGTGCTCCTCGCCGTCCGGGCCCCACATGTGGCCGCCGCCCCGGATCATCGCCGGCATCGAGGCGTCGATGATCACGTCGGACGGGACGTGCAGGTTGGTGATGCCGCGGTCGGAGTCGACCATCGCCAGCTCCGGGCCGTCGGCGAGGCCGGCCTCGACGGCCGCCTTGACCGCGTCGCCGTCGGGCAGGTCGGCGACGGCCGAGAGCAGTGCGCCGAGCCCGTCGTTGGGCGAGACGCCGGCGGCGGCGAGCTGCTCGCCGTACTGCTCGAAGAGCGTGGGGAAGAACGCCTGCACCGCGTGGCCGAAGATGATCGGGTCGGAGACCTTCATCATGGTGGCCTTCAGGTGCAGCGAGAAGAGCACGTCGTCGGCCTTGGCGCGCGCGATCTGCTCGGTGAGGAACCGGCGCAGCGCGGCGACGTCCATGAAGGTGGCGTCGACGACCTCGCCCGCGAGGACCTTCACCTCCTCCTTCAGCACCGTCGTCGTGCCGTCGGCGGCGACGTGCTCGATCCGGAGGGTGTCGTCACCGTCGACGACGACCGACTTCTCGTTGGAGCGGAAGTCACGCTGGCCCATCGTCGCCACCGAGGTGCGCGAGTCCGCGGACCACGCCCCCATCCGGTGGGGGTGGTTGCGTGCGTAGTTCTTCACCGACGCGGGCGCGCGACGGTCGGAGTTGCCCTCGCGCAGCACCGGGTTGACCGCCGAGCCCTTGACCTTGTCGTACTTCGCGCGGGCGTCGCGCTCCTCGTCGGACTGCGGGTTCTCGGGGTAGTCGGGTAGGTCGTAGCCCTGCTCCTGCAGCTCCTTGATCGCCGCCTTGAGCTGCGGGATGGAGGCAGAGATGTTGGGCAGCTTGATGATGTTCGCCTCGGGCTTGGTCGCGAGCTCGCCCAGCTCGGCCAGGGCGTCGTCGATCCGCTGCTCGTCGGTGAGCCGGTCGGGGAACTGCGCGATGATCCGGCCGGCCAGCGAGATGTCGCGGGTCTCGACGTCGACGCCCGCCTTCGCGGCGTACGCCTCGATGATCGGCTTGAACGAGTACGTCGCCAGCAGCGGCGCCTCGTCGGTGAGCGTGTAGATGATCCGAGAGGCGGGAGCGGGCTGGTCCGTCGAGTCAGTCACCCCACGAAACTATCGTGCCGCCTCGCCCGGGGTGAACTCGACCAGCTCGGCCTCTCCGTTGCCTCCGGACACCGTCTCCTCGAAGACCAGCCCGGTGCCGCGGGCGTAGTACTTGTGCTCCACCAGGCCGGGTTCCAGGGGCGTGGTGTCCTCGACGAGGAGCAGGTCGGTGTAGGACTCCGACCCGACCGCCCGCGCCTCGTCGAGGGCCAGCACGGTCGCGCGGTCCTCGGCCTCGCCCGCGGCGTACTCCTGCTGGTAGCCGTCGCCCCGACGCGGCCTCGCGAGCATCACGACGCCCGCCTGCGCCCCGTCGACGCCGGCCTCCCACGACCCCGCCCGGTCGGGGCGGCCGCGGTCGTCGTACTCGACGGTGTCCTCGCCGAAGTACCAGACGTTGCCCGCGCGGTCCTGGGCGAACCAGTCGTCGGTCTCCTCGACGACCTCGCCCTCCTCGTCGGTGACGACGTCCCGGACGACCGTCGTCGTCACACCGGCCACCTCGCGGGTCCGGTCGGTGACGGTGACCGTGATCGTCTCGCCGTCGGTGGACTCGTAGACCCACTCCGCCCCCGGGAGCAGGGGCAGCCACGGGTTGTCGACGCGTGCGACGAAGTCGTCGGGATCGGGCGAGGGTGTGGGGACCTGGAGCATGTCCACGCCGCCGGGCGAGACCGTGGGCGGGTCTCCGGCAGCACCACAGCCCGTGAGCCCGACGCCGCCCAGGACGAGCGCCGGGAGCGCCAGCAGGCGACGTGGGGGCATGGGCACAGCATGTCGCACCGCTGCTAGCGTCGGGCCCGTCCCATGAACAACAGCCTCAAGGAGCACGTCGTGAACGCTCACGCCCGGGGTCCGCTGAAGGTGGCCGTGACCGGCGCCGCCGGCCAGATCGGCTACAGCCTGCTGTTCCGCCTCGCGAGCGGCGCGCTGGGCGACCGTCCGGTGGAGCTGCGGCTGCTCGAGATCGAGCCGGCCCTCAAGGCGCTCGAGGGCGTCGTGATGGAGCTCGACGACTGCGCGTTCCCGTCGCTGGCCGGGGTCGAGATCGGTGCCGACGCCACCCAGATCTTCGACGGGGTCAACCTCGCGCTGCTCGTCGGTGCCCGCCCCCGCGGACCCGGCATGGAGCGTGGCGACCTGCTCGAGGCCAACGGCGCGATCTTCACGGCACAGGGCAAGGCGCTCAACGAGGTCGCGGCCGACGACGTCCGGATCGGCGTGACCGGGAACCCGGCCAACACCAACGCTCTGATCGCGATGAGCAACGCCCCCGACATCCCGACCGAGCGGTTCTCGGCGCTGACCCGGCTCGACCACAACCGGGCGATCTCGCAGCTGAGCGCCAAGACCGGGGCGGCCGTCACCGACATCCGCCACATGACGATCTGGGGCAACCACTCGGCCACCCAGTACCCCGACCTGTTCCACGCCGAGGTCGGCGGCCGCAACGCCGCGGAGGTCGTCGACGACCAAGCCTGGATCGAGAACGACTTCATCCCGACCGTCGCCAAGCGTGGCGCCGCGATCATCGAGGCGCGTGGCTCGTCGTCCGCGGCCTCCGCCGCGTCCGCGACGATCGACGCCGCCCGCGACTGGCTGTACGGCTCCGCCGACGACGACTGGGTCTCGATGGCGGTCCGCTCCGACGGCTCCTACGACGTCCCGGAGGGCCTGGTCTACTCCTTCCCGGTCACCACCCGCGACGGCGACTGGGAGATCGTCCGGGGTCTCGAGATCGACGACTTCTCACGGGGCCGGATGGACGCCACCGCCGCCGAGCTCGAGGACGAGCGGAAGGCCGTCTCGGAGCTCGGCCTGATCTGAGAGCGGGCAGGGACGGCGCGAGGAACGAGCGCAGTCCCGTCGCCCGCGAAGGTTGAGCAAGCGCCGCGAGCGAGCCTGCGAGCTCGCGATGCGCGCGTCGAAACCCCGTGACGGGCAGGGCCAGCGCGAGGAACGAGCGCAGTCCCGTCGCCTGCGAAGGCTGAGCAAGCGCCGCGAGCGAGCCTGCGAGCTCGCGATGCGCGCGTCGAAACCCGGTGACGGGCGCAGGGCCGGAACCCTGCCGCGCTCGCCCCTGCCGTGGTGCGGGGGTTGCGAGGCTCGCTGACGCTCGCACCTCAACCTCCGAGCGTCAGAGGGGCTGGTTGGGGATCGACCCCGCGAGCACGACCAGCGCTCCGCCGAGCAGGCTCAGCACCGCGGTGTCGAACCACCGGTTGCGGACGGCCAGCATCCCGGCGTGGTGGCGCGGCAGCAGCAGCCGGCACGCGGCCGCGAAGAGCAGCGAGCCGCCGGCGAACCGGACCCCGAGCCGCCAGTCGCCGATCATCACGATCACCAGGCCGCAGCCGACGCCGAGCAGGGAGACCAGGTAGAGCGCGCCACCGATCGTCGACGGGTACCGTCGCGGCGGCTCCTCGGGCGGGACCGGGATCCCGGCGTCCGGTCGTTCGTCCACCGTCACCCCAGGGACCGCTCGGCGATCTCGACGATGTTCGAGAGCAGCATCGCCCGGGTCATGGGTCCGACGCCCTTGGGGTTGGGCGAGACCCAGCCGGCCACGTCCCACACCGAGGCATCGACGTCGCCGGCGATCCTGCCGTCGACCCGCGAGACGCCGACGTCGAGCACGGCCGCGCCGGGCTTGACCATGTCACCGGTGATGATGCCCGGTACGCCGGCCGCGGCGACCACGACGTCGGCGTTGCGGGTGTGGGCCGCCAGGTCGCGGGTGCCGGTGTGGCAGAGGGTGGCCGTCGCGTTCTCTGTGCGCCGGGTCAGCAGCAGGCCCAGGGGGCGGCCGACCGTGATGCCACGACCGACCACGACGACCTCGGCGCCGGCGAGCTCGACGCCGTGGCGGCGCAGCAGCTCGATGCACCCGACGGGCGTGCACGGGAGCGACCCGGGCTCACCCAGGACGAGCTTGCCGAGGCTGACGGGGTGGAGACCGTCGACGTCCTTGTCGGGGTCGACGCGGGACAGCAGCGCGAACTCGTCGAGCCCGGTCGGCTGCTGCACCAGGAAGCCGGTGCAGGCGGGGTCGGCGTTCAGCTCGTCGATGACCGCCTCGACCTCGGCCTGGGTGGCCGTCGCGGGGAGGTCCCTCCGCAGGGAGGTGATGCCGATCTCGGCGCAGTCCTTGTGCTTGGCGCCGACGTACCAGTGGCTGCCGGGATCGTCCCCGACGAGCACTGTGCCCAGGCCGGGCACGATCCCCTGCTCCTTGAGCTTGCCCACCCGCTGGGTCAGCTCGGCCTTGATCGCCGCGAGGGTGGCGGCTCCGTCGAGAGTCTTCGCGGTCACCTGCCGGAGTGTAGGCCCGGGACCGGTCAGGCCTCGCACTCGGACACGGTCTCGGCCACGCAGGTGTCGGTCCCGGGGCCACCCGTCGCGCTGTCGACGCCGTCGCGGCCGTCGAGGACGTTGTCGGCGTCGCTGCCGATGAGGTCGTCGTTGAACGCGGACCCGATGACGTCCTCGATCGAGTCGAAGGTCCCCCTGACCGCGCGCGACGCGGTCTGGGGGGTGACGCTCAGGTCGACGTCGACGCCGCCCGACGCCGACGCGAGCGACAGCGTGTCCGTCCCCGGCCCGCCCGTGAACATGACCGTGCCACCGGCGACCAGGAAGGTGTCGTTGCCCTTACCGCCGGAGCCGAGGCGGGCGGTGCCGGATGCGCGCGAGCGGACCATCACGTCGGCGCCCTGACCGGCGCGCAGCCGGTCGCGGCCGGCGTTCGCGAGCAGCCGGTCGGCGCCGCCACGCGACTTGACGACGTCGTCGCCGCCACCGCCGTCGAGGGCCTCGGCAGCCGGGCTGCCGATGATCCGGTCGTCACCGGAGCTGCCGCGCACCCGGGTGATCCCGGAGAGCCGGTCGGGGCCACGCCCGGTCGAGGTCCCGGCGGCCAGATTCACGGTCACGCCCTGGGGAGCGGTCCCCATCACGAGGCGGGAGTCGCCGTTCCCGACCAGCACGTCGGCACCCTTGTCGGCGCGCAGGACGTCGGGCGCACTGGCCGCGGGGCCGGCACGGAGCGTGTCGCTGTTGTCGCCGCCGGACAGCACGTCGGCGCCCGGACCCCCGAGGACCCGGTCGTTGCCGGGCCCACCGGCGAGGTTGTCGGTTCCGCCACCACCGCAGATGACGTCCCGTCCGCCCATGCCACGAATCCGGTCGCGGCCCCCCAGGGCCACGACCACGTCACGCTTCCCGGTGCCCTTGAACCGGTCGCGGCCGTTCGTGCCGACCCACGTCGCCCGCACTCCTCCGCAGGTAGGACGCGCGGCGGCCGCCTTGGCCGCGGGCGCGGCCGTCGACGTCGCCGCCGCGGGCGTCGCCGCTGCGGCGGACGTGAGTGGCAGCAGCGGCAGCGCGAGCGCCACGACGCTCAGGACGGACGTGAGTGCGAGACGGACGAACATCGGCTTCCCCCGGGTCTGGCTTCGGATGCAAGCAGCCCGAGCCTGCCGACAGGTGCGTGCAGCGTAGCCGCTCCGGACAGGGTCCGGTGAGAAAAGATGTGGGGACCGGTCTGGACCGGTGTCGTCAGTGGGCGAAGTGACGGGTGCCGGTGAGGTACATGGTCACACCCGCCGCCTCGCACGCCTTGACCGTGAGCTCGTCGCGGACCGAACCTCCCGGCTGCACGAGAGCGGTGACGCCGGCGTCGAGCAGGATCTGGGGGCCGTCCTCGAAGGGGAAGAACGCGTCGGAGGCGGCGACCGACCCGGCAGCCCGCTCCCCCGCCCGCTCGACGGCGAGCCGGCAGGAGTCGACCCGGTTGACCTGCCCCATGCCGATGCCGACCGAGGCGCCGTCCTTCGCGAGCAGGATGGCGTTGGACTTGACCGACCGACAGGCCCGCCAGGCGAAGGCGAGGTCGGCGAGCACCTCCGCAGGAGCCGCCGCACCGGTCGCCAGCGTCCACGTCGCCGGGTCGTCGCCCTCGGCCTCGACCGTGTCGGCGAGCTGCGCCAGGGCACCGCCGCAGACCTGGCGGTACTCCAGGCCGACGCCGCCGTGCCCGGACGTGCGGAGGATCCGGATGTTCTTCTTCCCCCGGAGGACCTCGACGGCGCCGTCGTCGTACGCCGGCGCGACGATCACCTCGGTGAACACCTCGGCCACCTGCTCGGCCATCGCCACGGACACCGGGCGGTTGACCGCGATCACGCCACCGAAGGCCGACACCGGGTCGCACTGGTGGGCGCGTCGGTGCGCGTCGGCCACGTCGGCGCCGACCGCGATGCCGCACGGGTTGGCGTGCTTGATGATCGCGACCGTCGGGACGTCGCCCTGCTCGTGGGCGGCCCGCAGCGCGGCGTCGGCGTCGACGTAGTTGTTGTAGGACATCTCCTTGCCGTGCAGCTGCTCGGCGGTGGCCAGCGAGGCCCCGGCGTCGGGGTCGACGTAGAGCGCGGCCCGCTGGTGCGGGTTCTCGCCGTAGCGCAGCACCGCGGAGCGCTCCAGCGCCAGGCCCGCGAACGCGGGCCAGCCGGTCTCGTCGCCGGCCAGCTCCTGGGCCATCCAGCCCGCTACCGCAACGTCGTAGGCGGCGGTGTGGGCGAACGCCTCGGCCGCGAGCTGCTGCCGCTCCTCGAGCGTGAAGCCGCCCGCCGCCACGGCGGCGAGCACGTCGGGGTAGCGGGCGGGGGCGGTGACGATCGCGACGGACGGGTGGTTCTTGGCGGCGGCGCGGACCATCGAGGGGCCGCCGATGTCGATCTGCTCGACGCACTCGTCGGGCGCCGCACCGGAGGCGACGGTCTGGGTGAACGGGTAGAGGTTGGAGACCACGAGGTCGAAGGGCTCGACGCCGAGGTCGGCCAGCTGCGCGACGTGGGTGTCCAGGCGCCGGTCGGCCAGGATGCCCGCGTGCACCTTCGGGTGCAGCGTCTTGACCCGGCCGTCGAGGCACTCGGGGAACCCGGTGAGGTCCTCGACCTTCGTGACCGGGAGGCCCAGCCCCTCGATCAGCGCCGCCGATCCCCCCGTGGAGACCAGCTCGACACCGGCCTCGTGTAGGCCCCGGGACAGGTCGTCGAGCCCGGCCTTGTCGTAGACGGAGACCAGCGCGCGACGGATCGGGATGCGAGTGTCTGACACGGGCAGTCAGCCTATCCGCACCCGGCGCCCGTCGAGCGACCATCCCTCCCGGGCCATCCGCCCGATGCTCCCGACCAGCATCGCCCGCTCGGCGACCTTGATCCGCTCGTGGAGCGACTCCGCCGTGTCGTCGTCCGCGACCGGCACCGGCACCTGGGCGACGATCGGGCCGGTGTCGACCCCGTCGTCGACCACGAACAGCGTCGCACCCGTGACCTTGACGCCGTAGGCGAGGGCGTCGGCGGCGCCGTGCATGCCCGGGAACGCCGGGCACAGCGCCGGATGGGTGTTGACCATCGCCACGCGGGACCGCAGGGGCGGGCCGACCAGCTTCATGAAGCCGGCGGAGACGACCAGGTCGGGTCGGTGGGCGGTCACCGCCTGGGCGAGCGCCCGGTCCCACGCACCGCGGTCGGCGAAGTCGCCGACGCGGCACACGAACGTCGGCACGCCGGCCAGCTCGGCCCGGGCCAGCCCCTCGATCCCGTCCCGGTCGGCCCCGACGGCGACCACCTCGGCGCCGTACGCGGGATCGGCGCAGGCGTCGAGCAGTGCCTGGAGGTTGGTGCCGGTGCCGGAGACGAGGACGACGAGGCGCACCACCGCACCCTAGATGACGTTCAGGCGCGGGAGCGGCGCTGCCACCACGTCATCAGCAGCCCACCGACCAGGCCGCCGATGCCGAAGGAGGTGACCGCATGCACCATGACCTCGGTGGCGACCGGCCCGACGACCTGCATCCGGCCCGGCCCGACGGCACCCCCGGCCACGCCGGCGAGCAGGGCGATCACGACGCCCGCGGAGACGCCGCCGACGCAGCCCCGGAGAGCGCCGCGGTCCCAGCGCAGCGTGGGGCGGCGGCGCTGGGCCCGGGCTGCGGCGTACGCCGCGACCAGGGCGGGGAGCGCCACCAGCCACACCGTCCAGGCCGGTGTCGGGCCGCTGTCCGGAAGCGCCGCTAGCAGGGGGAACGCCGGGAGCGGCCCGGTCAGGACGATCGTCGGGCTGACCAGGGTCTGGGTCCCGACCGCGAAGCCCGGCCCCAACAGGTAGCTGCCGGCGAAGACCGTGGCGTTGGGCAGCAGCAGGGCCGACACCAGGGCGTAGACGGAGGTCTCGCCCGCCGAGAGGTGCAGGCCGGACACGACGTTGGCTGCGGTCCCGAGGTCGAGCGCCAGCGCCGCGAGCAGCGCCACCAGGGACACGAGCAGGAAGGTACGCACGATCGCGCCGCAGGTCGCCGCGGCCGCGCGGAGGTGGGCCGGCACGACGGCAGCCCAGATCGCGGCGCGGCCGCTGCCGACCGCGATGGCGGGTCCGCCGACCAGGAGGGCCAGCAGCAGGGACCAGCCGAGCGCCCGGGGTCCCGAGGGCGCGGTCGCCGGGGTTCCGGCGAGCGCCAGGGTGAGGGACGTCACGGCGGCGTACCCGACGGCGAAGAGAAGGGTCGCCGACGGCACCGTCCAGTCACGCTCACCGTCGGAGATCTGGTCGGAGTCGGGCCCGTGCCCGGACACCAGGTCGCCGACGGTGTGGCCGAGCCGCCACACCAGCCAGCCGGCGGCGAGCGTGAGCAGCAGGGGTACGGCGGTGACGGTCACGCCGGCCACCACCACCCCCGACCCGTGCGCCATCAGCCACGCCAGCGCTCCGACCCGCAACGCGTCGCGCGGCTGCCCGTGGGTCCCTGCGTCCGCGAGGAACCACCCGGTCACGCCGAGCGCCAGGCAGACCGTCAGCAGCGTGCCGGCGGCGGCCACCCCGCCGAGGGCGGCGACGAGGGTGAGCGGGCGCCGGTGGCGGAGGTCACTCGCCGTGACGGCGGGGCGGTCGGGAGCCGAGAGCAGCGAAGTCATGGCGCGGCCATCCTCGCGCGGCCCCACGCCCGTTCAGCGCTCCCACGCCGATGTGCCCGGCCGCCCGCCTCACCCGTATGGTGGGTCGGTCATGACGCAGCCCGACCAGTTCGACGCCTTCTACAAGAGCGCGCGGACCCGGTTGCTGCTCCAGACCTACGCGCTGACCGGCGACCTCCCGGCCTCCCGGTCCGCGGTGCGCGACTCGTTCGTGGTCACCTGGCACCACTGGCGCAAGGTGAGCCGGCTGGCCGACCCCGAGTCGTGGGTGCGTCCGCACGCGTGGACCCACGCGCAGCGCCGCCACACCACCCGGATCTTCCACCGCGACCGCAACCTCGACCCGGACGTCGCGAGGACCCTGGAGTCGCTCGGCAAGCTGTCGGTCGGACAGCGCAAGGCGCTGCTCCTCGAGGCGCTCACCGCCCTGCCGCTCGCCGACCGGGCCCGCGAGCTCGGGCTGACCCGCCCCGAGGCCGAGCGGCAGACCCGGACCGCCTGCGAGCGGTTCACCGCCCTCCGCGACGTCGAGGCGGGCGACGTGCCACGGCTGTTCGAGGCGCTGCACGCCCAGGTGGGCAACGTCAGCTGGCCGCGCGCCTCGATCCTGCGGCGCTCGGGAGCGGCGCGCCGACGTACGCACACGCTCGTCGGGGCGGTCGCCGGGCTGGCAGCGGTCGTCGGCACGGGGTTGCTGGTCGACGGCACCGACGGGCGGACCGAGCTGCCGCACGCCGCCATCGACAACAGCCGGTCGGTCACCGCCGACGCCGACCCCGTGCGGTTCGACGCCGACGCGCTGGTGGGTGACGGCGAGCTCGGGCTGGCGGTCGACGGGACCGGCTGGCGCGCCACCCGGACGAGCGACAACCGGGAGGGCGACGGCCTGGCCACCCCGTGCCAGCAGCGCCGGTACGCCGACCCGTCCGCCCGCGCCGCGCTGGTCCGCTCCTACACGACCAAGCCCGCACGAGGCGAGCCGAAGGTCTCCGCGGTCCAGACGGCCGAGCTGTCGCAGAACGTCCGCTCGGCCCGGCGTACGTATCGCCAGTCGCTGGCCTGGTACGCCGGGTGCACCGCGCCGCAGGTGCAGCTGCAGTCGACCCACCGGGTCGACGACGTCGGGGACCAGGCGATGCTGCTGCGGCTGCGCGACTGGAGCAAGGGGAAGACCTACCTCGCCGGCGTGGCCCGGACCGGCCAGATCACCACCACGATCTTCTACCGCACCGACGACAACGCCGAGCCCGACGTCGCGGGCGCCACGCGGATGCTGGTGCTGGCGGTCAACGGCATGTGCCCCACCCCGCAGGGTGACGGCTGCGCCACCGTCCCCCACGCCGAGGAGGTCCCGCCCGTGCCGGTCGGTGAGGTGCCCGGCCTGCTGGCCAGCGTCGACCTGCCGATGGTGCCCCGCGTCGCCCGCCCCTGGGTCGGCACCGAACCCCGCGAGGCCCGGGACAACGTGGCGGCGACCAACTGCGACCGCACCGACTTCTCGGGCAAGCCCGTGCGCGACGGCGTCACCCGCACCTTCCTGATCCCCGAGGCACGGCTGCCGGCCACCTTCGGCGTCACCGAGACCGCCGGCTCCTTCGGCTCGGACGCCGAGGCGCGCGAGTTCGTGGCCACCGTGCGCCGGAAGATGGCCAGCTGTGCCGACCGCGACCTCGGCGCCGACGTGGAGCCGATCGCGTCCGAGGCCGACAAGGGCGCCGAGCACGCCGCGTGGCGGGTCACCGTCGAGATCGACGACCGGCAGACCGTCACCTACCTGATGGGCGTCGTCCGTCGTGGCGACACCGTCGCGCAGCTCGGCTTCATCCCCGGGCGGAACGTCACCATCGGCCCCGACCCGTTCGTCGAGCTCGTGCTCCGGGCCGGCGAGCGGCTGGCCTACCTGCGGCGCTAGGCCTGCCCGCCTCCTGCCCCGGTGCCCGCTCGGTGCAGCTCGTAGCCCGTGGCCCTCGCCAGCACCCTGTTGACCCGCTCGCGCCACCCTCCGGCCGGCGGGGCGGGGGCCGGGTCGGGCTCGTTCCGCGCGCCGCCCGCTCGCGGTGGTGCCGGTGGGCTCGCGACGCCCGGGAGCGCCACGACCGGGTCCCAGGCCTCCTGGATGATCTCCTTGCGGAAGCGGCAGCGCACGGTCGCCCGCTCGCCCCTGGCGTAGCCCTTGAGGCCGGCCTCGACGGGTCGTCCGGCCAGCCGTCCCTGCCAGTCGTACATGGACTCGATCTCGAAGCCGTAGGCGTGCATCAGCATCTGCACCGCCGGCACCGAGGGCCGCAGCACGAGCACCCGCCCCACCGACCAGTCGTCCTGGGAGGCGCTACGGATGTCCTTCGCGTTCGGTTCGCCGATCACCCGGAGGTCCTGCTCCGCGTCCGCCGTGACCATGGTGTCGACGATCAGGTGCTTGGGCTCCAGGTGGTGGAGCCGGTACATCAGCTCCGTGTGCCGGTAGGTGTGGTACAGGTACCCGAGGCACAGCACCACGTCGACGTCGAAGCTCTCACGGGCCAGCACCTCGAAGAGGTCGCCGCAGACGAAGCGGTAGGTCTCCGGGTCCTGGCCGTAGAAGGCGAAGGTCTCCTCGGCCTTGTCGATCAGGCTCTGCCTGACCTCCACCCCGGTCACGTGCGCAGCCCCGGTCTTCAGCGCGGCGAACGAGAAGCGCCCGTCGTGGCTGGCCAGGTCGAGCACCCGCGCCCCCTCGAAGATGTCCCGGTTGCTGGCGAACACCGCCTCGTAGCGCTCGTTCGTCCGGTGGGGTTGCGGTGCGAGGTCGCTGACTTCCATGAATCGTGGATAGTCCTCGGCGAACATCTGTCTCCCTCTCCCTTGCTGGTTCTCAGACGGTCTCCGTTCCCGCCATGCAACCGAAGACACGGATCGGTCGCAAGGGACACGGCGACGCCCCGCGCGGACCCCTTCGACCAGGCCATCGCCCGGATGACCCACGACCTCCAGACCACCGGGCGAGCCACGGTGCCTCAGCCGGTCAGCTGAGCCACCAGGTCCGCGACCGCCGACGCGGTCTCGTCGGGCTCCAGCAGGAGGTGCAGGTGGCCCGCGCCGTCCAGCCGGCGGTACGGCCAGCCGTGCCGCTCGGCGAAGGCCAGCTCGTCGGCGTACGTCGACCCGAACGCCAGGTAGCCACGCCCGCCCTCGGCCCAGCCGGCCGGCACGGGCACCTCGGCGTCGACGTAGATCAGCGGGACCTCCGGGACGACGGCGTCGACCCGGTCCAGCCACGGGTCGGGCAGCACCGCGGCAGCGTCCGCGCGCGGCCACCACCGGGTCCACCTCGGTAGCCTGCCGTCCGGGCCCGCCAGCTCGGCGAGCTGCGGACGGAACCCGGCCGGCGCCAGTCCCGTGGACCCCTCGGTGGTGGGCAGCGCGGCGTCCACGAAGACGATCGGGACCCCTAGGGGCGCGGCAGCCACGACAGGTGCGAGGTAGCCCGCGTTGCTGTGCGGCACCAGCACCACCTCGCCGAGCCCGGCCGCCAGCGAGGACCACGACGAGACCAGGTCGAGGGCGTCCGGGGTGTCGGGGGAGGGCGCGACCGACGCGGCGTACCTCTGCGACGACAGCGCCGCCGCCAGCCGCTCGTAGGGCGTCGGCCCGAGGAACGGGCTCGGCAGCACGAGCAGGTGCGGGAGCTGCCTCGTCACACCCGGTCCGCTCCCGTGTTCCGGCCACGTGCGTCGCCCACCCTGACAGACTTCCATGGCGGGCCGCCGCGACGCTGCCCACCCACCCCCGTGCCGCACGGAGGTCGTCTGTCCGGGCGGCGAAGTCCGTCGCCTGGTGCAACCCGACCGGTCCTCCGTGCGTATCAGAGGCGACGGTGCACACCGCCGGGCAGGCGGACCAGGAGGGGACGGAGCGCATGGACGAGACCGAGTTCGACGCCTTCTACACCGCGTCGTTCCCGCGCCTGGTCGGTCAGCTCTACGCCATGATCGGCGACCGGGAGGAGGCGCACGACTGCGTCCAGGAGGCCTTCGTCCGGGCCTGGTCCCACCGGCGCCGGCTGCGAACCGCCGACCACCCCGAGGCCTGGGTCCGGACGACGGCGTACCGCCTGGCAGTGAGCCGCTGGCGCCGCGCCGTGCGCGCCCGTCGCAGCCCGGATCGGGCGGTGTCCCCGGCGCTGACCGCGGATCCGCCGGACGAGGCGCACGTCGCGCTGGTCGCCGCACTCCGGAAGCTCCCGGAGCCGCAGCGGCGAGCGCTGGTCCTCCACCACATCGCCGACCTGCCCGTGCACGAGGTCGCCCGCGAGGTGGACTCCCCCGAGGGCACCGTGAAGGCCCGACTCTCCCGCGGTCGCGACGCCCTGGCCGCACTCATCGCCGACACCCCGGAGAAGCGTCATGCCTGAGCAGACTCCGCTCGACCTGTTCGACCCCGGCGCCGTGGAGGTCACGCCCCTGCCGGCCGCCGAGGTACGCCGTCGCGGGGACCGCCGACGCCGACGTCGTGCCGCTGCTGTCTCCCTCGGAGCCGCCGCTGCCGTGGCCGTCGTCGCGGTCGCCGGCACCGGTCTGGTCGACCAGGGCCGCCGCTCGGCGCCTCCCGCCGGCTCCCCTTCGTCCCCGCCGCAGTCGGCCGACGAGTGGCGGACCGACATTCCGTCCGGCTTCCCCCTCGAGCGCGGCCTCCGGGCTCCTGAGGGCGATCCGATCTCCGGTCCCGGCGCCCGGGCCCGGGGGATCGCGCCCCTGGACATCTGTGAGGACGACGGCAACGGTCCCGCGCAGTGGCCGGGCGACTACGTCGAGCGCCTGGCCGCCAGTGCCAGCGGCCCGGAGCTCCTCGACGCGCGCGAGCTGGTCACGTTCCCCGACGACCGGGCCGCCACAGCGGTGCTCGCGACCATCCGGGACCGGGTGGCGCGGTGCGGCGACGGCGACACCCGGTGGACGGTGCACGAGAGCAGCGGAGTCGGCGACGAGTCGCTGACCCTGAGCCGCACGTTCGAGCTGGGCCTCGGCGGCGACGTCTACCAGCTCACGCGGGTCGGCAACGCGATCCTCGCGGTCGACCTCGGCGGCGAGTGGGATCTCGGCTCCACCGTGCCCGCCGGCATCGAGGACGCGTCCGCGACCAGCGCGGACCTCGTCACCGCGATGTGCGTGTTCGCCGTCGAGGGGTGTGACGGTGGTCCCGAGGAGCCGAGTGAGCTCCCGGCCGGCCTCCCCATCGGCGCAGGGATGTCCGACCCGCGCGTGTTCCCCGGCCGGGCGCTGCTCGCCGAGGAGCTCGAGCTCTGCGGGGAGCGCCCGCTCTCCGCGGTCGACGCCGTCGACGCACGCTCGGCCCGGCTGGCCGGCGGCGAGACCAGCGAGACACGGACCGTGCTCCTGTTCTCCGAGGAGTCGGTGGCCGACGACGCGCAGGCCGCCCTGGTCTCCAGCGCGCAGCGCTGTCCGCGCGGTGACGTGCCCGGGAGCGAGGTCGAGGTGCTCCCGGGGACCGACGGCTGGCCCGGTCGCACCATCCGGACGACGTACGCCGGCGAGCCACCGACGGCCATGCTCGTCCACGTGGTCCGCGTCGGCCCGGCACTGCTGCTCAGCGAGTCGTACGCCGGCGCCGGTCCCGACGCGGTCACCGACACCCGGGACCTGATCGAGCCGCAGCTCGCCGCCCTGGAGGAGCTGAGGGACTGACGGCCGCCGTCAGAGGCTCTTGACGATGTCCCGCATCAGCTCCGCGGTCTCCGACGGCGTCTTGCCGACCTTCACCCCGACCGCCTCGAGCGCCTCCTTCTTGGCGGCGGCGGTGCCCGAGGATCCCGACACGATGGCACCGGCGTGACCCATGGTCTTGCCCTCGGGAGCAGTGAAGCCCGCGACGTAGCCCACGACCGGCTTGGTCACGTGGTCCTTGATGTACGCCGCCGCCCGCTCCTCGGCGTCCCCGCCGATCTCGCCGATCATCACGATCGCCTTGGTGTCGGGGTCGTTCTCGAACGCCTCGAGCGCGTCGATGTGGGTGGTGCCGATGACCGGGTCACCACCGATGCCAATGGCGGTCGACATGCCGTGGTCACGCAGCTCGAACATCATCTGGTAGGTGAGGGTGCCGGACTTCGACACCAGCCCGATCGGCCCCTTGCCGCAGATCGTGTGCGGCGTGATCCCGGCCAGCGACTCCTCGGGCGTGATGATCCCCGGGCAGTTCGGGCCGATCATCCGGGTGCCCCCGTGGTTGCTGGACCCCTCGAGGTAGGCGAACACCTCGGCGGAGTCCTGGACCGGCACGCCCTCGGTGATCACCACGAGCAGGCCGATGCCCGCGTCGATGGCCTCGATGCAGGCGTCCTTGGTGAAGGCCGGCGGCACGAAGACGACCGACACGTCGGCGCCGGTCTCGGCCATCGCCTCCTTCACGGTGCCGTAGACGGGCAGCTCCTGGCCGCCGAGCTCGACGGAGGTCCCGGCCTTGCGGGCGTTCACGCCGCCCACGATGTTCGACCCGGCGTCGAGCATCAGGGTGGTGTGCTTGGAGCCCATGCCGCCCGTCATGCCCTGGACGATGATCCTGGAGTCCTTGTTCAGGTAGATCGACATCTCTTCTCTCCGTCCTCAGGCGCCGTGGGCGAGCTCGGCCGCCTTGTCGGCGGCGCCGTCCATCGTGTCGACCATGGTCACGAGCGGGTGGTCCAGCTCCTGGAGGATCTGCCGGCCCTTGTCGACGTTGTTCCCGTCGAGGCGCACCACGAGCGGCTTGCTCGCCTCGTCGCCGAGGATCTCCAGCGCGCCCTTGATGCCGCTCGCGACCTCGTCGCACGCGGTGATGCCGCCGAACACGTTGACGAACACGCTCTTCACCTGCGCGTCGTGGATGATCACGTCGAGACCGTCGGCCATCACCTGCGCGTTGGCTCCGCCTCCGATGTCCAGGAAGTTGGCCGGCTTCACCCCGCCGTACCTCTCACCGGCGTACGCGACGACGTCGAGGGTCGACATGACCAGACCGGCGCCGTTGCCGATGATCCCGACCTCGCCGTCGAGCTTGACGTAGTTGAGGCCCTTGTCCTTGGCCTTCGCCTCGAGCGGGTCGGACTCCTCGCGGATCACGAACCGTGCGTGGTCCTCGTGGCGGAAGTCGGCGTTGTCGTCGAGGGACACCTTGCCGTCGAGCGCCTCGAGCACGTCGCCCGAGAGCCGGGCGAGAGGGTTGACCTCGACCAGCGTGGCGTCCTCCTCCACGAAGACCGTCCACAGCTTCCGGACCATCTCGACCGCCTGGTCGCGCAGCGGCGCGGGGAAGCCCGCCTCGTCGACGATCGCCTCCGCCTTGGCCTGGTCGACCCCGGTCCCGGCGTTGATCGCGATCTTCTTGACCGCGTCGGGGTTGGTCCGGGCGACCTCCTCGATCTCGACGCCGCCCTCGACGCTCGCGATGCAGAGGTAGGAGCGGTTGCCGCGGTCGAGGAGGAACGAGAAGTAGTACTCCTCCTCGATCGAGGCGCCCGGTACGACGAGCACCCGGTTGACCGGCAGGCCCTTGATCTCCAGGTCCAGGATCGTGCGTGCGGCCTGCTCGGCCTCGTCGGGCGTCTTGACGACCTTGACGCCTCCCGCCTTGCCCCGGCCACCGGCCTTGACCTGGGCCTTCACCACACACACGCCACCGATCTCCTCGGCGGCGGCCCGTGCGTCCTCGGGAGTCTCGACGGTCCTCCCGAGCGTCACCTTCACACCGTGCTTGGCGAAGAGCTCCTTCGCCTGGTACTCCATCAAGTCCACTGTTCGCCCAGTCCTGTTCTGCTCGACAAGCCGCGGTTGCGCGCTTCGCACCCTAGTCCCGTGGCTGCGGACACGCCGAGGGAGGGTCGTCGCCGACGACCCTCCCCCGAGTCGCGGACGTGGATCAGCCGGCCGGGTCGAGCCTCTCCCACACCCGGTGGCCGCCGAGCAGGTCCTGGAGCCGCTCCACGACCTCCTCCGCCGTCTCGGAGTCCACGAAGCCGGGTCCGGCGCGGCCGACGGTGGCCAGCACGTCGCGGCCACCACCCCAGGCTCCGACCACCTTGGCATGGCGGTAGCACTCCTCCACCAGCAGCTGCACGCGAGGATCGACGGCACCGTCCGTCCCGTCGGACTTCGGGTCCCTGGGTCGCACTGCGTCGGGAGCCGGCGGGGCGGCCCCGGCGAGAAGCAACCCATCGAGCTCGACGGAGCGAACGGTGGCGAACGTGCGCTGCGCGACCACTCCCGCCCCGAGCTCGCCGCCGTGCGGTGCCACTACCAGGGGGAGCAGGCCCTCGGCCAGAAGGGTGCGCCGGACCGCGGCGACGTCCGCGAGGTCCGAGGCCGGATCCACCACGATGCCGATCATCCGGCCGTCGGTCGGCCAGGTCTTCCCGACCTGGGACAGTGCCGGGCTGGGCGCGGGCTCCTCGTCGAAGGAGACCGTCGGTTCGGGGGCTGGAAGCCCCAGCCCGGTCGCCACCTGGGCGCACAAGCGCACGTCGATGTTGGCCAGGGCCCGCAGCTGGCGCTCCTTGATCGCCTGCTCGTAGCACTTGCCGAGCTCGAAGGTGTAGGCGTGGACGATGTGGTCCTGCTCGACGGGAGTCATGCTGCGCCAGAAGAGGCGGGCCTGGCTGAAGTGGTCGTCGTAGGAGGCGGGGTTCTCCCGGGTCTTCGTGGACGACGCGACGCGGACGGGAACGTCGAGGAACGCGGCGTCCTCGGCTCCGGCGTGGAAGGGGCAGCCCCCGTCCAGCGAGTTGGGCCGGTAGGGCGCCGCGCCGACGTGCACGCCGTGCTGGTGGAAACCGTCCCGCAGCATGTCGTTGACGGGGGCGTGGGGTCGGTTGATGGGGATCTGGCTGAAGTTGGGTCCGCCCAGCCGGGTCAGCTGGGTGTCGACGTAGGAGAAGAGCCGCGCCTGCAGGAGGGGGTCGTCGGTCACGTCGATGCCCGGCACGAGGTTCCCCACGTGGAAGGCCACCTGCTCGGTCTCCGCGAAGAAGTTCGTGGGATTGTGGGTCAGCGTCATCCGGCCGATCGGCTGCACGGGCGCCAGCTCTTCGGGCACGATCTTGGTGGGGTCGAGCAGGTCGATGCCGGCGAACGTCTGCTCCGGGGTGTCGGGGAAGACCTGGATCCCGAGCTCCCAGGTCGGGTGAGCACCGGCCTCGATGGCGTCGTACAGGTCCCGGCGGTGGAAGTCGGGGTCGAAGCCCCCGAGCAGCTGCGCCTCCTCCCACACCAGGGAGTGCACACCCAGCCTCGGCTTCCAGTGGAACTTCACCAGTGAGCTCTCCCCGGCGGAGCTCAGGCACCGGAAGGTGTGGACGCCGAAGCCCTCCATCATCCGGTAGGAGCGGCTGATGCCCCGGTCCGACATGTTCCACAGGGTGTGGTGCTGTGCCTCGGTGTGGAGCGAGACGAAGTCCCAGAAGGTGTCGTGGGCGCTCTGGGCCTGAGGGATCTCCCGGTCCGGATGGGGCTTGCCGGCGTGGATGACGTCCGGGAACTTGATGCCGTCCTGGATGAAGAAGACGGGGATGTTGTTCCCCACGAGGTCGAAGGTGCCCTGGTCGGTGTAGAACTTCGTCGCGAAGCCGCGGGTGTCCCGCACCGTGTCCGCCGAACCGCGGGATCCCAGCACCGTGGAGAACCGGACGAAGACCGGAGTCTCCACGTCTCGACGGAGGAAGGCGGCCTCGCAGACGTCATCAGCGGTTCCGTACCCGACGAACACGCCGTGGGCACCGGCGCCTCGCGCGTGCACGACCCGCTCGGGGATCCGTTCGTGGTCGAAGTGGGTGATCTTCTCGCGCAGGTGGTGGTCCTGCAGCAGCGTCGGGCCGCGTGGTCCGGCCTTCAGCGAGTGGTCGGTGTCGCGGAGCCTGGCTCCCTGCGCCGTGGTCAGGAAGCTCTCCTGCTGCGCGCGCACGGCCGGGTCGGAGCCAGCGGGCTCTCCGGTGGCACTCCTCAGCTGCGGGGATCCCTGATCGGACTTTGCGGGAGGCGGTCCGCTGGGCTCCGTCGGCTCCTCGAGGCTCGGAGGCTCGCTCGCGGGGGCCCCGGGCACCGGTGACTCCAGCAGGGAGACTGCCTTCTCGGCGAGCACCTCGGCGGTGGTGCGAACGACCTTGCCCGCAGCCTTGGCAGGCTTCGACGGATCCATGCTGCTCTCCTCGCGTTGTCGGGATCGAGCCCGACCCGTACCCCCACACCGGGCGGCCACACCCGTCGGGCGGCGCCGGCGATGTCGCAGCTCAGGCCTCGCGGCTCTCCAGCACCGGGGTCCGCTAGGAGGCATCCTCCGCGGCGAAGTGCGCGGCGACCCAGTCGGTGATCTCGTGGGTCGGCGCGCCGGGCGTGAACACCTTGGCCACGCCGAGCTCCTCGAGGACCGGGATGTCCTCGTCGGGGATGATGCCGCCGCCGAAGACGACGATGTCGGACGCGTCGCGCTCGGCGAGCAGCCGGACCAGGGTGCGGAACAGCGTCATGTGGGCGCCCGACAGGACCGAGAGCCCGATCAGGTCGGCGTCCTCCTGGATGGCGGTCTCGACGATCTGCTCCGGGGTCTGGTGGAGACCGGTGTAGATGACCTCGTGCCCGGCGTCGCGGAGCGCCCTGGCGACGATCTTGGCGCCCCGGTCGTGGCCGTCCAGCCCCGGCTTGCCGACGACGATCCGGATCCGGCTTCCGGTGCTGGTCGAGGTCATGACGGCAGGCTAGCCGACGTGATTCCCGCCACCCGCGGGGCGGTTGCCCCGCAGGCGGCGGCGTCCCGGGTCGTGCGTCGTCCACACACGCGTGTGACGGGATTTCCGAGCCCGTTGCCGATCCGTTACAGTCGTGGCTCGTTGTCTCTCCACCCCCACCCCCGATCGGGAGCACGTTCACGTATGGGTCACCATCGCGCGGATCGTCGCGGCTCGGCGCGCCGACGCACGACGACTGCAGCGACCCCGGCGATCCCACCTGCCGGCGGTCGCAGGCGGGCGTCGAAGCACTCCGGTTCCCGCGGTCCGCTGTTCCGCGGGCTGCCCTCCGTGTCCGTCCTCGCCGGCGTCGCCGCGCTCGGGCTCGCCGTGACCGGCGCGGTCACCGCGGGTGACCAGCAGCTCCTGGGCGGCAGCAACGACCGCCTGGTGGCCGCCAACGCGCTGAGCGGTGCGAGCGGCCAGTCCAGCAGCGACCTGCTCGACGGGCGTGGCGTCGTGGTCTCCCGTGACTCGCGCCGCGACGCGATGGACGACGCGGCCGACGCCGACCTGGTCGCCGAGGCCGAGGCGATGACCGAGCAGCGCAACGCGGCCCTCGTCAATCTCGCCCAGAAGGCCGAGGCCCGGTCCAAGAAGCTGGCGCTGAACCAGTGGGTGCTGCCCGTCAACCCGTCGTCCACCACCGCCGAGTTCGGTGAGTACGGCCTCTGGGCCAGCTACCACACCGGCCTGGACTTCAACGGGTCCGAGGGCCAGCAGATCATGGCGGTCGCCAACGGCGTGGTCACCTCCGCCTCCTACGACGGCTCCTACGGCAACAAGACCGTGGTCACCCTCGATGACGGAACCGAGATCTGGTACTGCCACCAGAGCTCCTTCGGCGTCAGCGAGGGCGACACCGTCACCGCCGGCGAGGTCATCGGCTCCATCGGCTCCACCGGCAACGTCACCGGCTCCCACCTCCACCTCGAGGTACGCCCCGGCGGCGGCGACCCGGTCGACCCCCGCGACGCGTTCGTCGTCCACGGCATCACGCCGTAGCCGGGACGTCCGAGCGGCGCGAGGGCGCACCGGCTGAGGGTGGTCGAGCGAGCCGTCGCCGACTGAGCCTGCGATGGCGGCGAACCGGCGTGTCGAGACCCGGTGAGACCCACGCCGACCGCAACCACGCGGAACCGGCAGAGCGGACCCGGTCCTGGTGGACGCCGGTGGCAGCGACGTGGTCCGCGAGCAGGAGAAGCTGGGAGCCGCCGACCTGCTCGTGCTGCAGTTCCCCCTGTGGTGGTACGGCGTTCCCGCGATCCTGAAGGGCTGGATCGACCGGGTCTTCGAGTCCGGCTTCGCCTACGACGTCCCCGACCCCGTCACGGGCACGCTGCTCAAGTACGGCGCCGGAGGCCTCTCCGGCAAGCGGGCCCTGACCGTCGTCACGGCCGGCGACCGGCCCGGCTCGCTCGGGCCGCGCGGCATCAGCGGCAGCATCGACGACGTGCTCTGGCCGCTGCTCCACGGCACCTACTGGGACACCGGCACGGCGGCCCTGCGTCCCCACGTGGTGACGAGTGCCGAGGACCTCACGCCGGCCCAGGTCGCCGACGTCGACCGCGGGCTGGTCGGGCGGCTCGAGAGCGTCGTCGACGAGGAACCGATCCCCTACCTGCCGATGACCGACGACCACTACGACCACGAGATCCGGTTGCATCCCGAGGTGGCGCCCGGCGTGACCGGCAACGCCGCGCACCTGCGGGACCGCTGAGCGCCCGCGCGGCTACAGCTTCTCGACCGGGGCGTAGCGCAGCAGCAGTCGCTTGACCCCCTCACTGCCGAAGTCGATGGAGGCGACCCGCTTGTCGTCCCTGCCCTCGACGGCGACGACCGTGCCCATGCCGAAGGAGTCGTGGAGGACGCGGTCGCCCGGGTCGAGGTCGGGGATGGTGCGGGTCGGTCGCGACTTGGCGAGCGCGTCGGCGCGGGCCGCGGCCGAGGAGAAGTTGCGCCGCCCGGCGGCGGTCGGCGTCCCGAGCCGGGCGGGGCTGCCCGACGCCAGGTCGGGGCGGCCCCACTGCGCCTGGGCGGCCTCGGTGCGGCGCCAGTCGACGAGGTCGACGGGCAGCTCGTCGAGGAACCGTGACGCGGGGTTGTGGGAGGGCGCTCCCCACGCGGAGCGCACCACGGCGCGGCTGACGTAGAGCCGCTGCTCGGCGCGGGTGAGTCCGACGTAGGCGAGCCGGCGCTCCTCCTCGAGCTCGGGCTGGTCGCCGAGGGAGCGGGCGTGGGGGAAGACGCCGTCCTCGAGCCCGGTGAGGAACACGACCGGGAACTCCAGGCCCTTGGCGGTGTGCAGGGTCATCAAGGTGACCACGCCCGCGTCATCAGCGGCGTCGCCGTCAGGGGCGTCGGGGATCTGGTCGGCGTCGGCCACCAGCGCGACCCGCTCCAGGAAGTCGCCGAGCCCGGGGGCGACGGTGCCGGCGTCCACGTCGGCCGGGTCGGCGCTCGGTCCGGCGACCGGGTCGTCGGCGAACTCGCGGGCGACCGCCACCAGCTCGGCGAGGTTTTCCACCCGGGTCTGGTCCTGCGGGTCGTCGGACCCCTCCAGCTCGGCGAGGTAGCCCGAACGCTCGAGCACGGTCTCGAGCACCACGTCGGGCCGCTCCCCTGCGTCGACCATCGACTGCAGCTCGTCGACCAGGCCGACGAACCCGTTGATGGCGTTGAGCGACCGCGAGGCCAGCTCGGTGGCCTCCCGCGCCCGGCGCAGCGCCTCCCAGAAGATGATGCCCTCGCGCTCGGCCAGCGCCGTCACGCAGGCCACGGCCCGGTCGCCGATCCCGCGCTTGGGGGTGTTGAGCACCCGCCGCAGCGAGATCTCGTCGGCCGGGTTGACGAGCATCCGGAGGTAGGCCAGCGCGTCGCGGACCTCGCGCCGCTCGTAGAAGCGCACCCCGCCCACGACCTTGTAGGGCTGGCCGGTCCGGATGAACACCTCCTCGAACACCCGGGACTGGGCGTTGGTGCGGTAGAAGACCGCCACGTCGGCCGGGCGTAGGTCGGTGTCGTCGACCAGCCGGTCGATCTCCTCGGAGACGTAGCGCGCCTCGTCGTGCTCGTCGTCGGCGACGTAGCCGACGATCCGCTCACCGGCGCCGGCGTCGGACCACAAGCGCTTCGGCTTGCGGCCCCGGTTGTGACCGATCACCTCGTTGGCGGCGTTCAGGATGTTCTGGGTGGAGCGGTAGTTCTGCTCGAGCAGGATGGTCTCGGCGTCGGGGAAGTCCTGCTCGAAGTCGAGGATGTTGCGGATGGAGGCGCCCCGGAAGGCGTAGATCGACTGGTCGGCGTCGCCCACCACCATCAGCTCGCTCGGCGCGACCCGCTCGGCCTCGGGGTCGAGGTCCTCGGGGTTGTCACCACAGAGCTGGTGGACCAGGGCGTACTGGGCGTGGTTGGTGTCCTGGTACTCGTCGACCAGGACGTGGCGGAACCGGCGACGGTAGGTCTCGCGCACGTCGGGGAACGCCTGGAAGAGGTGCACCGTGGTCATGATCAGGTCGTCGAAGTCGAGGGCGTTCGCCTCGCGCAGCCGCTTCTGGTACATCGTGTAGGCCGCGGCGGCCGACTCCTCGAACCCGTTGCGGGCGTCGCGGGTCGCCTCCTCGGCGTCACGCAGCTCGTTCTTGTGGTCGGACATCCAGTGGAGCAGTGCGTTGGGCTGGTGGCGCTTGGGGTCGAGGTCGAGGTCCTTGGCGACGATGGTCATCAGCCGCTTGGAGTCGGCGGCGTCGTAGATCGAGAAGTTGGACTTGAAGCCGAACTTCTCGATCTCCTTGCGGAGGATCCGGACGCACGCCGAGTGGAAGGTGCTGACCCACATCACGCGGGCGCGGCTACCGACGAGCGCCTCGACACGCTCCTTCATCTCGGCGGCGGCCTTGTTGGTGAACGTGATCGCCAGGATCGACCCCGGGTGGGCGCCCCGCTCGGAGACCAGCCAGGCGATCCGCCGAGTGAGGACGCGGGTCTTGCCCGAGCCGGCGCCGGCCACGACGAGCAGGGGGTGGCCGGCGTGGACGACGGCCGCGCGCTGCTGGTCGTTGAGCCCCTCGAGCAGCTCCTCGGGGGAGGGTCCCCGGCGGGCGGGTCGCTCGTCGGCGTCCTCGAGGCCGGGGATGGGGATGGGCGTGCTCATGTCGGCTTCCACCCTACGGCGCCGCGCCGACACCCCGGCCGGGCGCCCGGCCGGGCCGAGGCTCAGTCGTCGAGCTCGGCCACCACCGAGTCGACCACGGCGACGAGGTCGCCCCCGGTCCGGTCGAGCACGCGCCGCTGCCGCTGGTAGGAGGCGCCGACGACGGGGATCCGGGCGACGTCCCGCAGCTCGTCCTCGCAGCGGAGCTCCCGGGCGAGCGGGGTGAGCCGCTCGAGCAGGTCGTCGAGGTCGTCGGTCACCAACCGTTCGGCCCCGGCCGCGTCGAGGATGATCTCGGCGTCCAGCCCGTAGCGGGCCGAGCGCCACTTGTTCTCCTGGGTGTGCCACGGCGGCATCACCGGCAGCTGCTCGCCGGCCTCCAGCCGTCGTTCGAGGTCGACCACGAGGCAGTGGGTCAGCGCGGCGAGGGCTCCGAGCTCGCGCAGGTTGGAGACGCCGTCGCAGATCCGGACCTCGATGGTGCCGAGCGCCGGGGACGGCCGGACGTCCCACCGGATGTCGTTGATGTGCTCGATGACGCCGGTGTGGAACGCGTCGGCGACGTAGCCCTCGTACTCCTCCCAGGTCTCGAACTGGAAGGGCAGGCCGGCCGTCGGCAGCTGCTGGAACATCATGGCGCGGTTGCTCGCGTACCCGGTGTCGGTGCCGCTCCAGACCGGCGAGGACGCGCTCAGCGCCTGCAGGTGCGGGAACTGGTTCAGCAGCGAGCTGACGATGGGGAGCGCGTGCTCCCTGCGGCGGATCCCCACGTGGACGTGCAGGCCCCAGATCAGCATCTGCCGCCCCCACCACTGGGTGCGCGAGATCAGCTCCTCGTAGCGGTGGCCGGGCGTCAGCTGCTGCACCGACCACTCGGCGAAGGGGTGGGTGCCGGCGGCGTACAGGTCGATGCCGAGCGAGCGCGCCGTACGCCGGACCACCCCCATCGTGTCGGCGAGGTCGGCCAGCGCCTCCGGGACGTCGTCGCAGATGCCGGTCACCACCTCGACGGTGTTGCGGAGCAGCTCCCGGTGGAGCTTGGACTCGTCGACCACGCTCGCCCCGCGGGCGTGGACCGCCTCGAACAGCTCGGCGGCGGTGTTGGAGAGGTCCCGGGTCCGCTGGTCCACGAGCGCGAACTCCCACTCGACGCCGACCGTCGGTCGGGCGGAGCTGGTGAACTCGACGGCCACCCGGCCATTGTGGGGCAGACAACCGTTTTCCAACCCACCCGGGCGTAGGCAAGGACAGAGATCGACCGAGGGAGCCCCCATGACCCAGACCGTGGAACCGAGCACGAGCACTGACCCCCAGCAGCGCGTCGACCGTTGGCTCACCGACTTCGAGGAGGCCCTGACGGCGGCGGACGCCGACCGGGCGAGCCGCCTGTTCGCGTCCACGAGCTTCTGGCGCGACCTGATCTCCTTCTCGTGGAACATCACCACCGTCGAGGACCCCGCCGGCGTACGTGACCTCCTCGAGCACACCCTGGCGTCGACCGCTCCCACGAGCTTCGCGACCAGCGAGTCGCCCACCGAGGCCGACGGCGTGACGACCGCGTGGATCACCTTCGAGACCGCCACCGGCCGCGGCAACGGCCTGCTCAGGCTGGTCGAGGAGGACGGCAAGGCGCGGGCGTGGACCCTGCTCACCGCGCTGTACGAGCTCAAGGGGCACGAGGAGCCGCGGGGCACCCACCGGCCGATGGGCACCCGGCACGGCGCGTTCAAGGACCGGACGACGTGGAAGGAGCAGCGGCAGCAAGAGGCCGAGACCCTCGGCAGCACCACCCAGCCCTACGTGCTGGTCATCGGTGGCGGCCAGGGTGGCATCGCCCTCGGCGCCCGGCTCCGCCAGCTCGGCGTACCCGCCTTGGTCGTGGACAAGCACCCCCGCCCCGGGGACCAGTGGCGGAGCCGCTACAAGTCGCTGTGCCTCCACGACCCCGTCTGGTACGACCACCTGCCCTACCTGAAGTACCCCGACAACTGGCCGGTGTTCGCCCCCAAGGACAAGATCGCCGACTGGCTGGAGTCCTACGTCACGGTGATGGAGGTCCCCTACTGGTCGAGCACCGTCGCGACCAGCGCGTCCTGGTCCGACGAGACCGGCGAGTGGACGGTCGAGGTCGAGCGCGAGGGGACGCCGCTCACCCTGCGCCCCAAGCAGCTGGTCTTCGCCACCGGCATGAGCGGCAAGCCCCGGATGCCGGACCTCCCCGGCCTCGACGTCTTCCGCGGCGACGTCCACCACTCCTCCGCCCACCCCGGTCCGGACGCGTACGCCGGCAAGCGGGCGGTCGTGATCGGGAGCAACAACTCCGCCTTCGACATCTGCGGGGCGCTGTGGGAGCACGACGCCGACGTGACCATGGTGCAGCGCTCCTCGACCCACATCGTGCGGAGCGACACCCTGATGGACATCGGCCTCGGCGACCTCTACTCGGAGCGGGCGCTCGCGGCCGGCGTCACGACCGAGAAGGCCGACATGATCTTCGCCTCGCTCCCTTACCGGATCCTGCACACCTTCCAGATCCCGGCGTACGAGGCGATGGCCGAGCGGGACAAGGACTTCTACGAGCGGCTGGAGAAGGCCGGGTTCCGGCACGACTGGGGCGACGACGGTTCGGGCCTGTTCATGAAGTACCTGCGCCGCGGCTCGGGCTACTACATCGACGTGGGCGCCGCCGAGCTCGTCTGCAGCGGTGAGGTGAAGCTGGCCCAGGGGCAGGTCGACCACCTCACCGAGGACGCCGTGGTGCTGGAGGACGGCACGTCACTGCCTGCGGACGTCGTGGTGTTCGCGACCGGCTACAACTCGATGAACGGGTGGGTCGCCGACCTCATCGACCAGGAGACGGCCGACCGGCTCGGCAAGTGCTGGGGACTCGGCTCCGACACCACCAAGGACCCCGGACCGTGGGAGGGCGAGCAGCGGAACATGTGGAAGCCGACCCAGGTCGACAACCTCTGGATGCACGGCGGCAACCTGCACCAGTCGCGGCACTACTCGCTCTACCTGGCGCTGCAGCTCAAGGCCCGCCTCGAGGGGATCCCGACGCCGGTCTACGCGCTCCAGGAGGTCCACCACACCGGCTGACCACCCACCGCCGGAGGTTGAGGTGCGAGGCCGGTCACGGCCGAGCCTCCGCCGGAGGTTGAGGTGCGAGGCCGGTCACGGCCGAGCCTCCGCCGGAGGTTGAGGTGCGAGGCCGGTCACGGCCGAGCCTCCGCCGGAGGTTGAGGTGCGAGGCCGGTCACGGCCGAGCCTCCGCCGGAGGTTGAGGTGCGAGGCCGGTCACGGCCGAGCCTCGAAACCCCCGCACCTGTGCAGGGCTCAGGCGTGGACGGGGCTCCAGAACACCGCCACCGCGATGTTGCCGATCGTGAGCAGCAGCAGCCCGAGCCACAGGCCCTGCGGGATGCGCGGCTTGCGGACGTTGGCCATCACCAGCACCAGCAGGACCAGGCCGACGGCGAACTTCACGCCGATCTTGACCCGGTCGACGTCACCGTCGCCGGCCTCGAGGACTCCGACCAGCAGCAGGCCGGCGAGGAACGCCGTACCGATGCCGTCGCGCATCGCGCCGTTGACCCGCTTCTCGGGGTCCCGCGCCTGCACCACGAGCCCGCCGAAGAGCGCGGCGAACCCGAGGATGTGGACGAACAGCAGGATCTGCCGGGCGAGCTCCATGGGACGGAGCCTAGGTCGTGGAGGTCACTTCCTCGTACGCCGGGGGGCCGGCCGGACCACGAGGACCGGGCACGGGGCGTAGTGCTGGACCCGTTGTGCGGTGCTGCCGACGAGCACGGTGTCGCTGATGCCTCGCCCACCGGCCGCCACGACGACCAGGCCGGCGCCCAGCTGCTTGGCGGCCTTGATGATCTCGTTGGCCGGCGAGCCGGACCGGATCCGCTTGTGCACCTTGGGCCCCCAGCCGTCGAAGACGGCGGCCACTGCGTCGACCGAGGACTCGGCGGCGGCACGGAAGCCGCCGGTCTCGAGGTCGGCCCGGCGTCGCTCCTGGGTCGACAGGTCGTCGGCGAACGCGACCGCGGCCAGCGGCCGGATCACCGCGACCACCGAGATGTCGGTGATCTTGGCGGGGTCGGCGAACGACTTGAGCTGCTTGGCGGCCCGCAGTGACTGCTGGCTCCCGTCGGTGGCGACGACGACGTGCATCAGACCTCACTCCTCGACCCGGCCGTGGGCTCGTCGCGCTCGGCGCCGGGAGGCCGGTTGCGCGTTCCGAAGAAGTACTCGACCAGGAACAGCACCACCCCGATCGCCAGCAGCCCCGCACACCAGATCAGCGAGGTGGGGTCGTCCAGGACCGACCACGCGAAGATCGCCGCGTTGCCGACCAGGCCCACCACGAGCAGCGGGGTGCTGGCCCGGAAGGTCCGCTCGTCCTCGTCCCGCCCCCGCAGCTTCAGGCACGAGACGATCACGAGCGCGTAGATGAAGAGCAGGAACAGGACCGTGACGAGCGACAGCCGCTCGATCAGGCTGGTGCCCTCGACGTTCGGCGCGAAGGTCCCGACCACGAGCAGCGCGGCCACCACGAGGGCGCTGAACAGCAGCCCGACCCACGGGCTGCGGCGGTTGGGGTGGATCTTGGCGAACACGGCCGGCACGACGTCCTCGTTGGCCATGCCGTAGAGGATCCGGGGCTGCGTCACGACCGCCACCAGCGTGGTGTTGAAGATGGCGACCATGGCGATCACCGAGAACACCGTGACCATGACGTCCGGGGCGAAGCCCAGGATCCCGCTCCTGACCACCTCGAGCAGCGCCGCCTCGGACCCGGCCAGGGTGTCGGTCGGCACGGTCAGGGCCGCGGACATCGACACCAGCACGTAGATCACGCCGGCGGTCACCATGCCCCCGATCAGTGAACGGGGGAAGTTGCGGTGGGGGTCGATCGTCTCCTCCGCCACGTTCGCGGTGTTCTCGAAGCCGGTCATGGCGAAGAACGACAGTGCCACGCCGGCGAGGATCGCCAGCGCCGGGCTGGTGCCGCTCTCGGTCGTGAACTCGGTCAGCACCCCGAAGTCGGCGTCGCCACGGGCGATGTGGACGAGCGCGATGGCCATCACGATGATCAGGCCGGCGATCTCGATGAACGCCATGACCATGTTGATGACGACCGACTCGCTGATGCCGATGAAGTTGATGACGGTCAGGACCGCGACGAACGCCAGCGTGACCAGCAGCGCCGGCGGTCCGGCCCACAGCTCGGCGAAGTACGACGCGAAGCCGTCGGCCAGCGCGCCGGCGGCCGCGAAGCTCGCCGACAGGAACGACACCGTGATCAGGAAGGTGAGCACCTTGTTGCCGAACGCCTTGTTGACGTAGAGGGCGGCGCCGGCAGCCTTCGGGTACTTGGTGACCAGCTCGGCGTACGCCGTGCCCGTGATCGCGGCGATCGTGACGCCGACCCCGAACGCGATCCAGAAGGCGCCGCCGACGGCGGCGGCCACCAGGCCGATCAGGACGTAGATGCCGGACCCGAGGACGTCGCCCAGGGTGTAGAAGAACAGCTGCTTCCCGGTGATCGACCGCCGGAGGCCGCCCTCCTGCTCGTCGTCGGTGGTGGAGGTGCTGGACTCGGCCACGGGGACTCGCTTCCGGGGAGGGGTGTCGCGGGCCCTGCCACCGAATCGGACTGTCCGGACGATGTCAACGTCCCTCATCCGATGGGGTGAACGGCGGAGGCGTCAGAGCAGGTGGCGGTCGGAGGCCCACCGGGTGAGCTCGTGCCGCGAGGAGAGCTGCAGCTTGCGGAGCACCGACGACATGTGGGTCTCGACGGTCTTGATCGAGATGAACAGCTCCCGCGCCACCTCCTTGTAGGCGTAGCCCCGGGCGATGAGCCGCATCACCTCCCGCTCCCGCTCGGTGAGCCGGTCGAGGTCCTCGTCGACCGCGGCCACGTCGATCGATCCCGCGAAGGCGTCGAGCACGAAGCCGGCGAGGCGCGGGGAGAAGACGGCGTCGCCGTCGGCGACGCGGCGGATCGCGTCGACCAGCTCGGGGCCGGTGATGGTCTTGGTGACGTAGCCGCGGGCACCGCCGCGAATCGTGCCGATCACGTCCTCGGCCGCGTCGGAGACGCTGAGCGCGAGGTAACGGCTGTCGGCGACGGTGGACCGCTTCATCACCGTGGCGCCGCCCCCGCCCGGCAGGTGGACGTCGAGCAGGACGACGTCGGGCCGGTGCTCGGCGACGGCGGCCACCGCGGTGTCGACGTCGCCGGCCTCGCCGACCACCTCCACCAGCGGGGATCCTGCGAGCTCGCCGCGGACGCCGGAGCGGAACATCGCGTGGTCGTCGACGAGCAGCACGCGGATCGGGCCGCGGGTCCGGTCGCCGGCGTGGTCGTCACTGGTCATCGTCGTCTCCTCTGGGGGATGCGTCGGACGAGAGGTGCAGGCGCACCTCGGTGCCCTCACCGGGCTCGGAGCGGATCTCGGCCGTGCCGCCGTGGCGGGCCATCCGGTCGCGGATGCTCTTGCGGACGCCGTAGCGGTCGTCGGGGACGGTGGCGGGGTCGAACCCGACCCCACGGTCGCGCACGAAGACGTCGACCGCGTCGTCGGTGATCTCGGCGTACACGTCGACACGGGGTACGCCGGCGTGCTTGGCCGCGTTGGTGACCGCCTCCCGGGTGGCCTGGACGATCGGCACGAGGGACTCGTCGTGGTCGCGGTCGCCCACGACGACCACCTCGACCGCGACGCCGTGGGCGTCCTCGACGGCGGCGGCGTCCGCCCTGAGCGCGCCGGCGACGGTGCGCTCGTCGGCCGTCTCCTCGGAGTAGAGCCACGCCCGCAGGTCCCGCTCCTGCGAGCGGGCGAGCCGGGCGACGAGCGGGCCGTCGTGGGAGTTCTTCTGGATCAGGGCCAGGGTCTGCAGGACCGAGTCGTGGAGGTGGGCGGCGACGTCGGCTCGGTCCTGGCTGCGGACCCGCTCGGTGCGCTCGGCGGTGAGGTCGGCGGCGAGCCGGTAGATCCACGGCCCCGCCACCAGCGCGAGCCCCGCCACGGCCAGCAGCACGACGAGCAGGGTGTCGCGGGCGACCGTCAGCGAGCCGCCCTCGAGGGAGACCAGCACCATGGCCGCGACGATCAGCACCAGGCCGAGGCCGAGCCGGGTCCAGGACGCCCAGCCACCGCGTCCGAAGACGAGCCGCGCCGGCTCGATGCGTCCGGTGCTGTCGACCCACCGCTCCCGCTGCGCCTCGTCGGCCTGGCGCCAGACCAGGGCCAGCCCGGCGACGCCGAGCAGCACCGGCCAGAACACCGCCGCGCCGCCGAGCATCGCCTGGGCGATCAGGACCACACCCAGTGCGAGCGCGGCGAGGGCGATGGCGGGCCCGACGTCGGTGAGGCGCCGGATCCGGCCGGGACGCCGACCGTCGCGGGTGGCCCCCTCCAGCCCGGGCGCACCCGTCTCGAACCTGCTGTCCGCCGGCAGGACCATCCACAGGCCCGCGTAGAAGAAGAAGCCGAGCCCACCGAACGCCGTCGCGACCAGGAACCCCACCCGGACCCACAGCACGGGCAGCCCCAGGTGACGGGCCAGGCCGGCGGCGACGCCGCCGATGATCGGCGCCTCGGTGTCGCGCGTCGCCCGACGTACGTCCCGGGGCGCAGCGGCTCCCGCCCCGGCGTGGCCGGGACGTCCAGCGGAGGTCCCGGGATGGGGAGTGGCCGTCGTCATGGTTGACTCAATCGTCACACAGGGCCGGGGGCCGGACCATGAGGAACGACCCCGACCCGACCCCGAGACCACGGCCGCCGCCACCGGGCCCGTTCAGGGTCGTCCCCGATGGTGCGCGGGCCCGCGCGAGCCGAGAGTGGAGCCATGACCACGACACCACCCGAGGCTCCGCACGAGCCCCGCCCCGAGAAGCAGGGCCCGGACCAGCACGGCGACTCCGGCCCCCGGACGAGCCGGGACGAGATGCGCGACCTCGGTCGCCTCCGCCGCAGCGTCACCGACCGCAAGGTCGCGGGCGTGGCCGGCGGCCTCGCCCGGCACCTCGACATCGACCCCGTCATCCTGCGCGTCGCGTTCGTCGTCCTGACGTTCTTCGGCGGCGCCGGCCTGATCCTGTACGGCGCGGCCTGGGCGCTGGTGCCCGAGGAGGACCGCGACCGCGCGGCCGTCGACCTCGACGAGCGCAGCCGCACCGTGGCCCTCGTCGCGCTCACCGTGATCGCCGCGCTCGCCCTGGTCGGCGACAGCTGGGGAGGCGGGTTCTGGTTTCCCTGGCCCCTGATCGTCGTCGCGGCCGTCGTCGGCGTGGTGTGGCTCGCGGTCGGCAGCCGCGGCCGACCGGTGCCACCCCCGCAGCCCGAGGTCGACCCCGAGACCGGCGAGCCGCTCCCGGCCGCCGCGAGCTGGACCGGTGGCCCGACGGAGTCCACGTCCTACGCGCCCCCGCGACGGGCCCGTGATCCGCGGAAGCGTGGCCCGCTGCTGTTCTGGTTCACGCTGGCGCTGATCGCCTTCGCGCTCGGCGTCCTCGGGGTCGTCGACCTGGCCGGCGTCCCGGTCGCCGACTCGGCGTACGCCGCGCTGGCCGTCGGGGTCACCGGCGTGATGCTCCTCGTCGGCTCGGTCATGGGCCGTGCCGGAGGCCTGATCCTGATCGGCCTGGTCGCGAGCACCGCGCTGGTCGGCACCACGGTCGCCGACCGCTGGGACGGCGATCACGTCGAGGTGAACCCGACGTCGGCGGCGGAGGTGCAGGACTCCTACGACATCGAGCGGGGTGACCTGGTCCTCGACCTGACCGACGTCTCCGACCTCGACGAGCTCGACGGGCGCACCATCTCGCTGACCGGCGAGGCGGGTCGCCTCGAGGTGGTCCTCCCCGACGAGGTGGACGCCGACGTGGAGGCCACCATGGAGGGCCCCGGCGGCTACGACCTGTTCGGCGCCCAGGGCGGCGGGATCGACTGGACCCGGTCGGCCACCCACGACTCCGACGTGGTCGACGCCCCCAGCCTGACCATCGACACCCGGCTCGCCGTCGGCGAGATCGAAGTCACGACCGAGTGAGGACGACGATGAGCGACTACGACCACGAGTACGACTACGACGCAGGTCCCGACCTCAGGGACGACGACGGGACCGAGCAGCACCCCTGGCGACACCCCGTCAACATCGGGCACCTGGTGATGGGCCTGGCCTTCCTGGGCCTGGTCGTGATCTGGGCGGTCGTGGTGGGCACCGACATCCCGAACGAGGACGTCCGGTGGCTGCTGCCGGTGCCGTGGGTCCTCGCCGGGGGTGCCGGGCTCGTCGCCACCGCCGTGGCGGCCCGCCGCCGCGCGAGTTCCTAGAGTGGAGGCATGAGCCTCCCCCAGCTGGGCACCCTGCAGGTCCGGCCGGTCACCGACCGGCCGGACCTGCTGCCGTCCCCCGTCCTCGCGGCGCTCGCCGGCTGGCCGGCCGCCGACCGGGTCGGCGTCGCCGAGATCGACCCCGAGCTCGCGGACACGGCGGCCTGCTCGGAGGCCTACGACGTCCCGCTCGAGGCCGGCGCCAACTGCGTCGTCGTGGCTGGCCGTCGCGACGGCCAGGAGCGGGTCGCAGCATGCGTCGTCCGCGCCGACACCCGGGCCGACGTCAACAACCGGGTCAAGAAGCTGCTCGACGTCCGCAAGTGCTCGTTCCTGTCGATGGACCGCGCGGTCGAGGAGTCGGGCATGGAGTACGGCGGGATCACGCCGGTCGGGCTGCCCGACGGGTGGCGGCTGCTGGTCGACAGCCGCGCCGTCGAGCTCGACGTCGCCCTGATCGGCTCCGGCGTGCGCCGCTCCAAGCTGCTGCTGCCCGGCGCGCTGCTGGCCGAGCTGCCGCGTGCCGAGGTCGTGGACGGGCTCGCCGCAGCCGGTGGTTGAGGAGGTTGCTCTGCAACCGTCTCGAAACCACCTACGACCCGCTGTCCTGTTGTGGGTGGTTTCCAGACGGGCCTGGCGGCCCTCCTCAACCACCGGCTGGGTCTCCTTGTCATCGTGACAGCGTTACTGTCACGATGACGGCGTGAAGCTCTCCTACACCCTGATGTACGACGGCAACCCGCGCGCGGCGGCCGACCAGGTGGCAGGACTGGAGCAGGCCGGGATCGACGTGGTGTGGGTGGCGGAGGCCTACGGCTTCGACTCCCCCACGCTGATGGGCTACCTCGCCGCCCGCACCCGGAGCGTCCAGATCGGCTCGGCGATCCTGAACATCTTCTCCCGTACGCCGAGTGCCCTGCTGCAGACCGCGGCCGGGCTCGACAACGTCTCCGGCGGACGCGCGGTGCTCGGACTCGGCGCGTCCGGGCCGCAGGTGATCGAGGGGTTCCACGGCGTGCCCTATGCCAGGCCGCTCACCCGCACGGCGGAGATCGTCGACCTGGTGCGCCGCGGGCTCCGGCGCGAGGTGCTCGAGCACGACGGCCTGTTCCAGCTGCCGCTGAGCAAGGAGCACGGAGCGGTCACCGGGCTCGGCAAGCCGCTCAAGCTGCTCAACCGCCCCGAGCGCGACGCGATCCCGATCTGGATCGCCGCGCTCGGCCCGAAGTCGGTCGAGCAGACCGCGGAGATCGCGGACGGCTGGATCCCGCACCTGTTCCACCCCGAGAAGGCGCACCTGGTGTGGGGCGAGGCGCTCGCAGCGGGCGCCAAGCAGCGCTCGGCCGACCTCGACCCGCTGCAGATCACCGCCGGCGGGATGGTGGCCATCGGCGAGGGACCCGAGACCAAGGCGCTCCTCGACCTCGCGCGCCCGGTGTTCGCGCTGTACGTCGGCGGCATGGGCGCCAAGGGCAAGAACTACTACAACGACGTCGCCCGGGCCTACGGCTACGAGCGGGAGGCCGAGGAGATCCAGGACCTCTACCTCTCCGGCAAGAAGAAGGAGGCGGAGGCGCTGGTGCCGCAGGATTGGCTCGAGGCGTCCAACCTGGTCGGTCCGGCGTCGTACGTGCGGGAGCGGATCGAGGCGTTCCGCGAGGCCGGCGTCACCCACCTCACGGTGCTTCCCGCCAGCGACGACCCGGCGGCGACCGTGGCCCAGGTCAAGGAGTGGGTGGCGTGACCCACCGCCAGCCGCTCTACGAGGCCGAGCACGAGGACTTCCGCAAGACCGCACGCACGTTCTACGAGCGCGAGGTCGTGCCGCACCACGCGCAGTGGGAGGCGGACGGGATCGTCCCGCGGGAGGTGTGGCGGGCCGCCGGCGAGGCGGGCCTGCTCTGCTTCGACGTCCCCGAGGTGTACGGCGGCCCGGGGATCGACGACTTCCGGTTCAACGTCGTGCTGTCGGAGGAGCAGACCCGCTGCGGGGCGTCCGGACCGGGCTTCTCGGTCCACAGCGACATCATCGTCCCCTACCTCACCTCGCTCGGGACCGACGAGCAGAAGCAGCGCTGGCTGCCGGGATGCGTCACCGGGGAGACGATCACCGCCATCGCGATGACCGAGCCGGGGGCGGGCTCGGACCTCCAGGGGGTGCGTACGACGGCCGTCGCCAGTGCTGATGATCGGGGCGACCACTACGTGCTCAACGGGTCCAAGACCTTCATCAGCAACGGCATCAACGCCGACCTCGTGATCGTGGTCGCACGGACCGACCCGGAGGCCGGCCACCAGGGCATCAGCCTGCTGGTCGTCGAGCGCGGGACGGAGGGGTTCGAACGGGGCCGCAACCTGGACAAGATCGGGCTGCACGCGCAGGACACCGCCGAGCTCTCCTTCACCGACGTCCGGGTGCCCAAGGACAACCTGCTCGGGGAGGAGGGCCAGGGCTTCCTCTACCTGATGCAGAACCTGCCCCAGGAACGTCTGATCATCGGCGCCCAGGCGGTGGCCGCGATCGAGGCGGTGGTCGAGCTGTGCGTCGACTACGCGCAGACCCGGGAGGCGTTCGGCCGACCGATCGGGAAGTTCCAGCACAACCGGTTCCTGATCGCCGAGATGGCCACCGAGGCCCGGGTGGCCCGGGCGTTCCTCGACGACTGCGTCGCCCGTCACCTCGACGGTGAGCTCACGGCCGTGGACGCCGCGATGATCAAGTGGTGGGCCACCGAGCTCCAGAACAAGATCGTCAACCAGGGCGTCCAGCTGCACGGCGGCTACGGCTACATGACGGAGTTCCCGATCGCCAAGGCCTTCGTCGACAGCCGGGTCTCGACGATCTACGGCGGCACCACCGAGGTGCAGAAGGAGATCATCGGGCGGTCGCTCGGCGTCTGAGGGCTCCGGAAGGGCCGTGTCCCCAACGAGCCAGTGCGCGACATGGGTGTCTTCCGGCGAGGGTCGAGCGGAGGGACCCGATCGGATCGAGGGCAGGACGGTCTGTGCCGCCCGCGGCAGGCCCACCACCGGCGCGCTTGGTCGTTGGGGACACTCTCGCCGGAGGCTCAGTCGGCCCGAGGGCCTGTGGACGACCCGTCCCCGCGGGAGCGACATCCACCTAGCGTCCCGACCATGCTCCTCACGCAGCGGCAAGCGGCAGCCCTGATCGGCGAGCGCACCGGGATCACGCGCCGTGCCGCAACCGGCCTGCTCAACGCCGGGCTCGCGGGCACGCCCCGGCGGACCTCGGCCTCGCTCCTCTACGATCGCACGCGGGTCGTGGAGCTCACCGACCGCAGACTCGTCGGGCCGCGGACGTCCCTGCCCCCGGAGTGCGCCGGCGGGGTGCTGCTGGCCCGCACCACCGCCGTGACGGAACCGATCCGGGCGATCAGCGGGCCGGGAAGGATGTCGCTCATCACCCAGGCCCTCACCCGGCTGCTGCCGCCCACCGGACAGGGGTGGTACCCACTCGTGGTCCTGATGAACCACTTCGTGGTGGCGGGCGCCGAGCTGCTCGACGTGCTCCCGGTGCCCGACGACCATCCCGAGGTCGAGCGCGCGCGGGCGTGGCCGGGGCGACCGCGGCTGTGGACCCTGCACACGCGGCCTCCGGGAGCCTGGTTCACGAGCGCCTTCGCCGGGCGCGTCCTGCCCGCAGGCGCCGGCAACCGCTACCTGCTCTGGGGGCTGCCGGACCCCCCGGGGAGCACTCCGCGTACGAACCCGCCCGACGCGATCTGCTGACCGCCGACCCACACGTCGGCCACGTCGGCGTCGGAGGCCAGCGCGAAGATCTTGCCGAGGGCTTCCTCCGCGGAGTCGGTGTGGCGCAACCCGATGTCGAGCTCGGTGCCGCGCACCGGGCGCAGGCAGACGGCGTCGAACTCCTTGCCGACCGACAGGTCGCCGACCCGGTCGGCGAGCCCCAGGGCGCGGGCGCCGGCGGCGGTGGCGAGGTGGAGCAGGTGGGCCGGGGTGAGCGGCAGCCCGTCCGGGCCCAGGAGGCGTTGCATGAAGTAGGCCTGCAGCCCCTCCTTGAACAGGGAGAAGCCGGTCCCGGCGCCCACGTCGGAGCCGAGCGCGACGCCGACGCCGTGGTCGACGTGCCGGGTCAGCGGGAACAGCCCGCTGCCGAGGGCGGAGTTGCTGGAGGGGCAGTGGGCCACCGAGGTCCGGCGTCCCGCCAGCAGGTCGAGCTCGACGTCCGAGGCGTGCACGTTGTGGGCCAGCACCGACCGCTCGCCGAGCAGCCCGGGGTCGTCGTACGTCGCGGTGTAGTGGTCGGCGCCCCCGAACAGACGGCCCACCTCGGCGACCTCGGCGAGGTTCTCGTTGACGTGGGAGGTGAACCACGCCCCGTCGACGTCGGCGACCGCGGCCGCGCACGCCTCGAGCATCGGCTCGCTCGCCGACAGCGAGAAGCGCGGAGTCACGACGTAGCGGGCCCGGCCGTTGCCGTGCCAGCGGCAGGCCAGCGCCAGGGACTCCTCGTGCGCGCGCTCGGGCGTGGTGAGCAACGGCTCGGGCAGGCCGCGGTCGCTCACGACGAGGCCGCTGGTGACGCGCAGGCCGTGCCGTTCGGCGACCGTGAACAGGGCGTCGACCGCCCCGGCGAAGTGGGAGCCGAAGACCAGGGCGGTGGTGGTGCCGGCCGCGACCAGGCTCTGGCAGAACTCCTCGGCGACCACCTGTGCGTAGCCGGTGTCGGCCAGCCGCTGCTCCTCGGGCAGCGCGCACCGGTCGAGCCACTCCAGCAGAGGCATGCCGAGGGCGCCGATCACGCGGACCTGCGGGTAGTGCACGTGCGTGTCGACCAGTCCCGGGAGCAGCCAGCCGTCGCGGAGGTCGACGACGAGGTCGTCCGGTCGCCCCCGGCGTACGTCGGACAGCGCGCCGCGGGCCGCGATGACGCCGTCCACCACCGCGAGCGCGCAGTCGTCGGAGCTGCGCAGGACGCCGCCGCTGAACGGGTCGTCGGGGACGTCGAGGACCCGGGTCCGGTAGATCGTCACCGGGACGCCTGCCGACGGCCGGCGTCGGCGAAGGACGCGACCAGGGAGGCGGCCACCGAGACCGCGATCGCGGCCGGCTGCTTCCCACCCACGTCCGGCGAGCCGATGGGCGAGGTGATCCGGTCGACCTCCGACTCGGGGTGGCCCTCCACGAGCAGGCCCCGACGGAAGCGGGTCCACTTCGCGGCCGACCCGATCAGCCCGATCGTGCCGAGGTGGGAACAGCGGAGAGCGGCGTCGCACAGCGCGAAGTCCTCGGCGTGGTCGTGGGTCAGCACCAGCACGTGGGTCCCCGGGGGGACGGTGCCGAGCACCAGCTCGGGCACCGGCGCGTGGTGGACGTGGACGGTGGCCAGCGCGTCGCCGAGGCAGGCCAGGCGGTCGTCGGAGAGCTGGTCGGCCCGCGAGTCGACCAGGTGCAGCTCGACGTCGTGCCGCGCCAGGATCCGGGCCAGCTCGAGGCCGACGTGCCCGACGCCGAACACCGCGACCGCGGGCACCACCGGTAGCGGCTCCAGGAGCACGGTCACCTCGCCGCCGCAGCACTGTCGCCCGTGGTCGGTGCGGGCCTTGTCGGACAACGCCACCGTCATCATCTCCGGCTCGGTGGACGCGGTCTCGAGCAACGCCCGGGCCCGGCTGACGGCGGTCTCCTCGAGGTTGCCGCCGCCGACGCTGCCCCAGGTGTCGCCGGCGGAGACGACCATCTTCGCGCCGGCCTCGCGCGGCGCGTGACCGCGCACGTCGACGAGCGTCACCAGCACCCCGGCGACCCGGTCGCGTCGCAGCCGACGGACGGCCTCGGTCCAGTGCACGTCAGTCGCCCTCCCTGCTCTGCTGACCGGCGGGGACGACGCCGGCGTGCTCGGAGCGGGGCCGCAGCAGCGGCCGGTCGGCGTCGGGCTGCTCGGGCTCGACCCCCGGCGCGCCCGCGACCGGCTGCTGCCCGCCGGCCCGGGCCTGCTCGAGCGCCCACCACACCGCCTCGGGCGTCGCGGGCGAGGCCAGCTCGACGCTCACCGGAGGTTGAGGTGCGAGCGGAGCGAGCCTCGAAACCCCGGGAGCGAAGGCGGTCACCGCCTGCCGCAACGCCTCGCGCACCGAGAACGCCAGCATCAGCGGCGGCTCGCCCACGGCCTTGGACCCGTAGACGACGCCGTCCTCGTGGGCGTCCTCCAGCACCGAGACGTTGAACACGGCGGGCATCTCCGAGAACGCCGGCAGCTTGTACGTCGACGCGGCCTGGGTCGTCAGCCGGCCGCGGCCCGCGCCGTCGGACTCGTCCCAGCGCAGGTCCTCCAGGGTCAGCCAGCCGGCCCCCTGCACGAAGCCGCCCTCGATCTGACCGAGGTCGACCAGCGGGGACAGCGAGTCGCCGACGTCGTGGACGATGTCGACCCGCCGCGTCGTGTAGCCCCCGGTGAAGCCCTCGACCTCGACCTCGGCGGCGGCGACGCCGTACGCGAAGTACTTGAAGGGGTGCCCGCGCATCACCGTGGAGTCCCAGTGAAGCCCCTCGGTGCGGTAGAACCCTGCCGCCCACAGCTGCACACGCGCGAAGTACGCCTCGCGCACCAGCTCCTCCCACCCGAGGTCGCGACCCGCGCGCACCTGCTCCAGCCGCTCCAGGATCTGGTCGCAGGCGTCCTTGACCGCGCCGCCGTTGAGGTCGGCGCCCGAGCTGGCCGCGGTGGCCGAGGTGTTGGGCACCTTGTCGGTGCGCGTCGGCGCCAGCCGGACCCGCTCCAGCGGCACCCCGAGCGCGGTCGCCGCGACCTGGATCATCTTGGTGTGCAGGCCCTGCCCCATCTCGGTGCCGCCGTGGTTGACCAGCACCGAGCCGTCCTTGTAGACGTGGACGAGCGCGCCGGCCTGGTTGAAGGCCGTGAAGTTGAACGAGATCCCGAACTTCACCGGCGTGACCGCCAGGCCCCGCTTGGTGTGCGGGTGCTCGGCGTTGAAGGCCGCGACCTCCTGCTGCCGTCGCGCCACCTCCGCCGACGCATGGAGCTGGTCCCAGGCGTTCACCAGCCGATGGGCGTGCCGCACCGGCATGCCGTACGGCGTGTCCTGCCCGTCGACGTAGAAGTTGCGTCGCCGCAGCTCGCCGGGGTCGAGGCCCAGCAGCGGCGCGCAGCGGCCGAGGACGTCCTCGATCACCAACATCCCCTGCGGCCCGCCGAACCCGCGGAACGCGGTCTGCGAGGTCTTGTGGGTGCGCGCGACCCGGCCGTGCACCCGCACGTGGGGGATCCAGTAGGCGTTGTCGACGTGGCACAGCGCCCGGGCCAGCACCGGCTCGGACAGGTCCAGGCTCCAGCCGCCGTCGGAGGTCAGCGTCGCGTCGAGCGCCTGCAACCGGCCCTCGGCGTCGAAGCCGACCCGCCACTCGGCGTGGAAGCCGTGACGCTTGCCGGTCATCGTCATGTCCTGCTGGCGGGACAGCCGTAGCCGCACCGGCCGGCCGGTGAGGGTGGAGCCGAGCGCGGCCACCGCGGCGAACCCGTGGGGCTGCATCTCCTTGCCGCCGAACCCGCCCCCCATCCGCAGGCACTGCACCGTCACGGCATGGCTCGGCACGCCGAGCACGTGGGCGACGATCTCCTGGGTCTCGGTGGGGTGCTGGGTGCTCGACTGCACGAACACCTGCCCGGCCTCGTCGACCTGGGCCAGCGAGCAGTGGGTCTCGAGGTAGAAGTGCTCCTGCCCCGCCATCTCGGTCACGCCGCTGAACACGTGGGCCGACCCGGAGATGCCTCCCTCGACGTCCCCACGCTCGACGGTCGGCTGCCCGCCCTGGAACGAGTGGGCGGCGATCGCCTCGCGCAGCCCGACCAGCGACGGCAGTGGTTCGTAGTCGACCTCGACGGCCGCGGCGCCCAGCCGGGCCGCCTCGGCGGTCTCGCCGAGCACCCAGCACACGGCGTGGCCGACGAACATCACCTCGTCGGGGAACAGGGGCTCGTCGTTCTTGACGCCGGCGTCGTTGACGCCCGGGACGTCGGCGGCGGTGAGCACCCGGACGACCCCGGCGACGCCGTACGCCGGCCCGACCCGGAGGTCGGTGACGTGCGCGTGCGCGTGCGGCGAGCAGACCGGGTGGGCGTGCAGCACCCGAGGGGTCCGCTGCACCAGGTCGTCGGTGTAGAGGGCGTGCCCGGTCACGTGGAGCGCGGCGCTCTCGTGGGGCAGCTGCTCGCCGACCACCGCCCGCTCCGGTCGCTCCGACAGCCGGCTCATGACCGCACCCCGTCCCCGGTGGGCGAGGAAGGCGCGCTGCCGCCTGGCTCGAAACCACCCTCGGAGGTTGAGGTGCGAGGCGCCCCAGCGCCGAGCCTCGAAACCACCCTCGGAGGTTGAGGTGCGAGGCGCCCCAGCGCCGAGCCTCGAAACCCGGGACCGGGCGCAGGGCGGAGACCAGTCTGCGCAGGCGCGGGGGTTTCGAGGCTCAGGCCCTGACGGCCTTCGCACCTCGACCTCCACTGCGGCGTCACGCCCATCACGACGACACCTCCGCCCACAGTCTGGGCAGCGCATTCGCCAGCATCGCGGTCCGGTAGGCGGCGCTGGCCCGCATGTCGTCGATCGGGGTGCCCTCGAACCGCAGCACCTCGGCGGCGGCAGCGACGGTCTCCTCGGTCCAGGGCCTGCCCTCGAGGGCCGCCTCGGTGGACAGGGCCCGCACCGGGGTGGCAGCGACGCCGCCCAGTCCGATCCGGGCCTTGACGACCTCGCCGTGGGCGACGTCGAGCGCGAACCCGATCGCGACGCTGGAGATGTCGTCCCACCGCCGCTTGGCGATCTTGTGGAAGCCGACGACCGGGCTGGCCGGGAGCGGGACCCGGACCGCGCGGATCAGCTCGTCCGGCTCGCGGACCGTGTGCCGGTAGCCGGTGAAGAAGTCGGCGAGCGGCACCTCCCGCTCGCCCCGGCCGGAGGCCAGCAGCACGTCGGCCTCGAGGGCGAGCAGGGCCGGCGCGGTGTCGCCGATCGGCGAGGCGGTCGCCAGGTTGCCGCCGAGGGTGGCGCCGTTGCGGATCAGCCGCGACGCGAACTGCGGCCAGACCAGGTCGAGCAGCGGCAGCCGTCCCGCGAGCAGCCGCTCCAGCTCGGTCAGGGTGAGCGCCGCGCCCAGGGTGACCGCGTCGTCGGTGACCTCGAAGCCGCGCAGCTCCGGCACCCGGTCGACGGCGACGAGCGACAGGGCCCGGCGGCCGCGCAGGTTGACCTCGACGCCCCAGTCGGTGCTCCCGGCGACCACCACCGAGCCGGGTCGCTCGTCGAGGAGGGCCAGCGCCTCGGCGAGGTCGGCCGGCCGGGCGAAGTCGCCGTCGCCCGCCGCGAACCGGGTCGCCACCGTCTCGGGCGCGGGCTCCGCCAGTCGTGCCGCCCACCGGTCGGTGGGATCGGGCTCGCCCAGGGCCCACGCGGCGTCGCGGATCGGCCGGTAGCCGGTGCAGCGGCAGAGGTTTCCGCCGAGCGCGTGCAGGTCGAAGCCGTTGGGCCCGTGGTCGGCCTGGTGGTCGCCCTGCTCGCGGTGCTCGCCGGCCGTCCGGTCGCGGCGGTAGTACTCCGCGGCCATGCTGCACACGAAGCCGGGCGTGCAGTAGCCGCACTGCGACCCGCCCCGCTGGGCCATCTCCCGTTGCACGGGGTGGAGGTCGTCGGGGCCGCCGAGTCCCTCGGACGTCACGACCTCCTGTCCGTCGTACGCCGCCGCAGGGACCAGGCAGGCGTTGAGCGCCGTCCACTGGGTTCCGCCGTCGCTGTCCGGTCTCGCGACCATCACCGAGCAGGCGCCGCACTCGCCCTCGGCGCAGCCCTCCTTGGCGCCGGTCGGGCCGGCGTCGCGCAGGAAGTCGAGCAGCGTGGTGTGGACCCGCGCACCGGTGAGCGGCCGCTCGGTGCCGTTGACGGTGATCGTCGGCGGTCGACTCATCGGTTCCCCTCCACGCGCGCACGTCGGCTCCGGCGCATGGTTCCTTCACTCCACGGGTGTCGGTTATCCATGCCGAACGACGGCCCGCACCCCTGAGTCTACGTGAGCGGCGTCACAGGAGGCACCAACCGGGCGTGCCGGTGGACGTCCTTGTAGAGCAGGTAGCGGAACCGGCCGGGGCCGCCGGCGTAGCAGGCCTGCGGGCAGAAGGCACGCAGCCACATGAAGTCGCCGGCCTGCACCTCCACCCAGTCGCGGTTGAGCAGGTAGACGGCCTTGCCCTCGAGTACGTAGAGCCCGTGCTCCATCACGTGGGTCTCCGGGAACGGGATCGCCCCGCCGGGCTCGAAGGACACGATGTTGACGTGCAGGTCGTGGCGCAGGTCGTCGGGGTCGACGAACCGCTGGGTGGCCCAGGCGTCGGTACCGGGCATCGGCACGGGCGGCACGTCGTCCTCGTGGGTGACGAAGGCCTCGGGGGTGTCGATCCCCTCGACGGGCTCGTAGGCCTTGCGGATCCAGTGGAAGGAGGCCGTGGCGTCGCTGCCGTTGCGCAGCCGCCAGGTGGCGCCGGCCGGGAGGTAGGCGTAGCTGCCGGGTCGCAGGGCGTGGTCGGCGTCGTCGATCGTCAGCGTCGGGGTCCCGTCGACGACGAACAGCACCGCCTCGGCCCGCGGGTCGTCGTCGGGTCGGCCGCTGCCCCCGCCGGGTCCGACCTCGACGACGTACTGGCTGAAGGTCTCGGCGAAGCCGGAGAGCGGCCGGGCCAGCACCCAGGCGCGGGTGTCGTCCCAGTGCGGCAGCCGGCTGGCGGTGATGTCGCGCATCGTGCCGCGCGGGATGACGGCGTAGGCCTCGGTGAACACCGCCCGGTCGGTGGTGAGCTCGTCCTGTCCGGGCAGTCCGCCGCGGGGCACGTGGTAGTTCATGCTTCTCCTCTGCTGAGCAGCCGACCGGCTGGCGCGACGCCGTCGACGCGGACCCCGCGCAGCCAGGTCTGGCGCACCGTGCCGGTGAGCGTACGCCCGGCGTACGCCGTGACCGGGTTGCGGTGGTGGAGGGCGGCAGGGTCGACGGTGAACATCTCGTCCGGTGCGAGGACGCACAGGTCGGCGTCGTGCCCGACCGCCAGCCGGCCCTTGCGCGCCAGCCCGACCAGGTCAGCCGGGGCCTCGCCCATCCACCGCACCACGTCGGCGAGCCCGAAGCCGCGGCGGCGGGCCTCGGTCCACACGGCCGGGAGCCCCAGCTGCACCGACGCGATGCCGCCCCAGGCGTCGCCGAAGTCCCCGGTGTCGAACCGCTTGAGCTCGGGGGTGCAGGGCGAGTGGTCAGAGACGACGAGGTCGAGGGTGCCGTCACCGAGCGCCTCCCAGAGCCGGTCCCGGTTGCGGGCGTCGCGGATCGGCGGGCAGCACTTGAACTCGGTGTGCCCGTCGGCCACGTCGTCCGCGACCAGGGTGAGGTAGTGGGGGCAGGTCTCGACGGTGAGCCGGGCGCCGCGCCGGCGCGCGGCCCGGATCGTCGGCAGCGCGTCGGCCGCGGACAGGTGGACCACGTGCACGCGGGCACCGGTCGCCTCGGCGGCGGCGACCAGCCGCTCGATCGCGACCACCTCGGCGCGCGGCGGCCTGGTGCCGACGAAGTCGGCGTACGCCCGGCTGTGCCACGGCGCCGCGTCGACCTCCGTCTCGTCCTCGGCGTGCGCGATCAGGAGCGCGTCGAGCCGTGCCAGCTCGGTCATCGCCTCGCGGAGACCGGCGTCGTCGAGGTGGGCGAACTCCTCGACGCCCGACGGCAGCAGGAAGCACTTGAAGCCCATCACCCCGGCCTCGTGCAGCGGGGCCAGGTCGGTGAGGTTGCCGGGCACCGCGCCGCCCCAGAAGGCGACGTCGACGTGCACCCGGCCAGCGGCAGCAGCACGCTTGGTGCGCAGGCCGTCCGGGGTGGTCGTCGGCGGGATCGAGTTCAGGGGCATGTCGACGACGGTGGTCACCCCGCCGGCGGCCGCGGCACGGGTGGCGGAGTCGAAGCCCTCCCACTCGGTGCGCCCGGGCTCGTTGACGTGGACGTGGGTGTCGACCAGGCCGGGCAGCAGCACCTCGTCGTCGGCCAGCTCGAGGTCGGGCTCGCGACCCGGGGGGAGGACGGCGTCCAGGGTGGCGATCCGGCCGGCGCGGAGGCCGAGCGTGACCGGCCGCTCGACGCCGCCGACGACGGCGCGGACCGCGCGGACGACGGCGTCGTACGGCTCAGGAGCCACGGTAGGTGGAGTAGCCGTACGGGCTGAGCAGCAGCGGGACGTGGTGGTGCTCGTCGGCCGAGATGGTGAAGGCCACGACGACCTCCGGGTAGAACGCGCCGTCGACGACGAACCGCAGCCGGTAGCTGCCGGTCGCCAGCTCGCCGCCCAGCGAGCCCACCCGGCCGTCGGCGTCGGTCACGGCCTCGGCGAGGGTGGCGCCGTCGGCGTCGGACAGGGTCACCGGGACGCCCTGCGCGGGACGGCCGGCGGCGGTGTCGAGGACGTGGGTGCTCAGCGTGGCCATCAGGTCACCAGCCCCTCCAGCCGCAGCAACGCGATCTCGCGCAGCTGGGTGACGGACTCCTCACGCTCGGTCGCGTCGTCGTTGCCGAGGCGGCGGGTGAGCTCGGCGAGGATCTCGTCGGCATCCCGGCCGGCGGCCCGGATCAGGAACACCCGGTCGAAGCGCTCCTCGTAGGCGCGGTTGCCCTCGGCGAGCCGCGCGGTCACGTCGGCGTCGTCGTGGTCGACCCCCGCCTGCTCGCGGGCGGAGTGGGCGGCGTCGTGACGCGCACCGGCGCGCTCGCCGATCCGCGGGTGACGGGCGAGGGCGGACTCCAGCTCGTCGTCGGAGAGGGAGCCCGCGGCCGTCGCCGCGACCGAGGTCAGCGCCCCCAGGTCGGCGTACGGCCGGCCGACGAGGACCGCGTCGACCCAGCGCTCCACGTCGAGGCACGCCGCCAGCCGTTCGCGGGCCGCCTCCTCCGGCAGTGCGTTGAGCTCGTCGAGGGTGATCGGGTCGCTCATCCGTCGTCCCGCGTGATCGTGGCCTCGATCAGCCCGTAGGGGCGGTCGGAGGCGACGAAGACCTCGCCGTCGTTGGCGACGCCGAAGGGCGAGAGGTCGACGAGGAAGTGGTGCTTGTTGGGGGCGGCGAAGGAGATCTCGGCGATGCCGGGCCGCCGCTCCAGCACGGCACGCCCCATCACCCACAGGGTCTCCTGCAGCGCCCGGCTGTACGTGGTCGCGAACTGCTCGAGCAGCGTCGAGCGGATCTCGCCGTACGCCGCGTTCCAGTCGACGTCGTGGATCTGGTCGTGACGCTCGAGCGCCCAGCGCCACGACGCGGTCAGCGACGTGGCGAGCACCCGGTCGTCGGCCTCGGGGAGCGTCGTGTAGGCGTCCTTCAGGAAGCCCTTGAACTCCGAGCCGGTCGACTTCAGCACCACCAGGTCGGTCAGGCCGGAGCAGACCGTCATCGCGTCAGCGGTGACGTCGACCTCGGCCGTCCGGACCTCGCCGCCGCGCCGTACGAAGGCGTGGTCGTGGCCCTCCCAGGTGTCGCCGCCCACGAAGATCCGGTCCCAGGTGTACTCCTCGACGGTGACGTGGGCGCCGGTGGCGGCCGGGGTCGCCTCGAGCAGCCGGAGGCCGAGCGCGAGGGCGTAGTCCTCGATCGAGGCGACACCGTGCTCCTTGGCGAAGGCGAACGCGGTGTTCTTCTGGGTGTCCGTCGGGAGCACCGCCGACTGGTCGCCGTCGACGTGGGCGGCCTCGAAGTCGCCGCGCAGCGAGGTCGACACGTTGAGGTCGTGGATCTCGTGCCGCTCGGTGTCGCGGACGATCCGGACGACGCGGCTCTCCGCCTTGCCGTAGCGGTTGGCTCCGAGCCGGATGCCCACCCTCAGTCCCCCGCTCGGGGTCGGCGGGCCATCATCAGCAGCGTCTCGGTCTCCAGCCCCGTCGCGGCCACGACCTCTGCCTCCTCGAGCGCGCCGCAGTCGAGACCGCGGACCACGAAGTCGGAGAGAGCCCGGGCCGTCGCCGGCTCGTCGAGGATCGAGGAGTCCTCACGGCCCACGTAGCCGCGCAGCCGTTCGGCCGCCGCCGGGAACCCGTCGCGGAAGAACCCGTAGGTCGCGGCGTAGCGCGTGGGCAGCTGCGCGGGGTGGAGGTCCCAGCCCTGGTAGAAGCCGCGCGCGAGGGAGTAGCGCACCAGCCGCAGGTGCTCCTGCCAGGCCGGGACCAGCTGGTCACCGACCGGCAGCAGGTTCGTCGAGCCGTCGGAGAGGCGTACGCCGGTGCCTGCCGCGGCGACCTGCATCACGGTCTTGGCGTGCTCGGCGACCGGGTGGTCGAGCGCCTGCTGGCCGGCGGCGATACCGCAGGCGGCGCTGTAGTCGTAGGTCCCGTAGTGGAAGGCGGTGAGCCGGCCCTCGCCGGCGCGGATCATCCGGGACAGGAGCACCTGGCCCTTGGGGCCGAGCACGGACTGCGGGGTCTCGACCTGGACCTCGAACCGGAGGTGGCCGCCGAGGTGCTTGTCGACGTGCTCGCACGCGTGCACCATCGCCTCGACCTGCTCGGCGGAGGTGACCTTGGGGAGGGTGACCACGAAGTCGTCGGGCACCCGGCCGAGGGAGTCGAGGAACCCGACCAGGGTCCGCAGGCCGCGCGCCCGGGTGGCCGGCTCGAAGCTGCGGATCCGGATGCCGGTGAACGGAGGTGCGTGACCGTCGTCGAGCGCGGTGGCCAGGGCCGTGCCGGCCGCCTCCGCGGCGGCGTCCTCCTCGGCGTCGGGGCGGTCGCCGTACCCGTCCTCGAAGTCGATGCGCAGGTCCTCGACCGGCTCGGTGTCGAGCTTGGTGAGGAGCCGGGCCATGACGTCCTCGTCGCCGCCGATCACCTCGAGCAGCTCCTCGGCGTGCTCGAGGACGACCTGCTCGGCCTCGCGGCCGACGTCGTGGACCAAGCGCTCGTCGAACCGGTCGGCGGGCTGGTAGTAGGTGTGCACCGGCTGCCGGCTCGGCCGCTCCCCCGGGTAGTGCCGCGTCAGCGCCTCGTCGGCGTCGGCAAGGAGCTGGTCGAGCTCGGCCGCGAGCGCGTCCACATCCATGCCTCGGCACTCTAGTGCGGCGCGCTCGCACGGTGCGTGCGACCTGCCGCGCGCGGACCCGCCTTGGACAGCCCGCGGTCGAGACGTTTGCATGGAGGCATGACGACCCGCCACCGCATCGCCCTCATCCCCGGGGACGGCATCGGCACCGAGGTGCTGCCGCCCGCCTGCGCCGTGCTCGACGCCGTCGGCAAGCTGCACGGCATCGAGCTCAGCTACGACGAGCTCGACTGGTCCTGCCAGCGCTACCTCGCCGAGGGCGCGATGATGCCCGAGGACGGGATCGACCGCCTCCGCGACCACGACGCCGTCCTGCTGGGCGCCGTCGGCTGGCCCGGCGTCCCCGACCACGTGTCGCTGTGGGGGCTGCTGATCCCCATCCGCCGGCAGTTCCGGCAGTACGTCAACCTGCGGCCGATCAAGGTGCTGGAGGGGGTGCCGAGCCCGCTGGTGCGCGGCACGGCGGACGTCGACTTCGTGGTCGTCCGGGAGAACGTCGAGGGTGAGTACTCCGAGATCGGCGGCCGGCTCCACCGCGGCTTCCCGGAGGAGATGGCGGTCCAGGAGGCGGTGTTCACCCGCGCCGGGACCGAGCGGATCCTCGGCTACGCGTTCGACACCGCCCGGGAGCGCGGCGGCTCGGTCACCTCGGCCACCAAGTCCAACGGGATCATCCACACCATGCCGTTCTGGGACGAGATCGTCGCCGAGACCGGCGAGCGCTACCCCGACGTGTCGTGGCAGCAGGAGCACATCGACGCGCTGGTCGCCAAGGTCGTGCTCGACCCGACCCGCTTCGACGTGATCGTCGGCTCCAACCTGTTCGGCGACATCCTGAGCGACCTCGCGGGAGCGGTGGCGGGCAGCATCGGCATCGCCCCCGCCGCCAACCTCAACCCCGAGCGCGACTTCCCCTCGATGTTCGAGCCGGTGCACGGCTCGGCGCCCGACATCGCCGGGAAGGGCGTCGCCAACCCGCTGGGGGCGATCTGGTCGGCCTCCATGATGCTCGACCACCTCGGCCACCCCGAGGCCGCCGCGGAGGTGTTCGACTCCTTCGCCTCGGTCCTCGCCGCCGACGGGCCGCGTACGCCGGACCTGGGCGGCACGGCTTCCACCGACGAGTTCACCCAGCGGGTGCTGGACGGGATCGGCCCAGGGTGACCAGCCGCGGCGCGGGGGCGTCGAACGCCCCGGCGCCGTGGCACACACCGGTCTCGGGGAGCACCAGCTCGACCTGGTCGGCCGACTCGAGGTCGCCGTCGAGGGCGGCCACGACCGAGCGGACCTGCTCGAAACCGGTCATCGCCAGGAACGACGGCGCCCGGCCGTAGGACTTCATGCCGACGAGGTAGAGGCCGGGCTCGGGCTGGGCGAGCTCGCGGTGCCCGTGGGGCGCCACGTCGCCGCAGCTGTGGTGGTCGGGGTGGATCTGATCGGCCAGCACCCGGGGCGCGCCCAGGGCTGGATCGAGGTCGAGCCGCACCTCGCTCAGGAACCGGAGGTCGGGCCGGAAGCCGGTCACGACGATCACCTCGTCGACGTCGGTGACCTGCTGCCCGTCGACCGAGGTCAGCGTCAGTCGACCGTCCTCCTGGGGCACGACCGCCTCCGTGCGGAACCGGGTCACGGTCGCGACCGCGCCGCCGTCAGCCGCCGACCGGGCAGCCTGGCCGAGTCGGCCCCGCTGCTCGAGCTGGTCGTTGTCGCCGCCGCCGAAGGCGTCGCCGACGACCGGACGGCGCAGCAGCCAGGTGACCCGGGTGCCCGGGTCGGTCTCGGCCAGGCGCGCGAGCCCGACCAGCGCCCCCTGGGCGGAGGCCCCCTTGCCGGCGAGGGCGACGTGCTTGCCGGCGTAACGAGCCGCGACCGTCGGCTCGGCGAGGTCGGGCGTGCCGTAGGTGATCCGGTGGGCGTGGTCGCGCTCGCCGAGCGCGGGGTAGCCGTCGGCGCCGAGCGGGTTGGGTGAGCGCCAGGTACCGGAGGCGTCCACCACGGCGCGGGCGACCAGCCGCTCGGCGCCGTCGGCGGTCTCGACGTGCACGGCGAAGTCGTCGTCCTCCCGGCCCGAGTCGACGAGCAGGTCGCGCCCCGCCCGGCCCACGCCGGTGACCGTGGCGCCGTAGCGCACGCGGCCGCCGGGGCGGGCGTCGAGCAGGTCGGCCAGCGGCTGGAGGTAGCGGTCGCACCACTCGCCACCGGTCGGGTAGGCGTCCTCGTCCGGCGCCCGCCAGGTGCCCGCCGCCTCCAGGAGCCGGCGCGCGACGGGGTCGACCAGCTCGCGCCAGGCGGAGAACAGCGGGACGTGCGCCCACTCCGCGACGGCGGCGCCCGCGTGGGGACCGCTCTCGAGCACGACGAAGTCCAGGCCGCGGTCGGCGGCGTGGGCGGCGGCGGCCAGCCCGATCGGGCCGGCCCCGATGACGGCCACGGGGTGGTGGGTCACGGTCAGCTCCCTCGCATCTTGATCGACGGTTGTCGATGAAGACTGTATCGACGTACATCGATGAACACAAGGTAGACTCCTCGCATGAGCCTGACGACCGACCCCCCGCCGACCACGGGAGCGCTCACCGCCGCCCGGGCCGAGGAGTACGCCGGCTGGTTCGCGACCCTGGCCGACCCGACCCGGGTCCGGCTGCTGCACGTGCTCTCGACGTCCGAGTCCGGTGGGCTGCGGGTCGGCGAGCTGGCCCGGCGGCTCGGGATCAGCCAGTCCACCTGCTCCCACCACGTGGAGCTGCTGCGGAAGGTGGGCTTCGTGGTCGTCGACAAGGTCGGCAACGCGTCCATGGTGTCGGTCAACGCCGCCTGCTGCACCGGCCTGCCCCACGCCGCCGACGTCGTCATGGGCACCCTGGGCGCGCAGCCCTGCTGCCCCACCGACCTCCCCGCCGACGTCCACGTCCGCCCCGTCGAGGACGCCGACATGGAGCGGGTCCTCGCCATCTACGGCGAGGGCCTGGCGACCCGCAACGCGACGTTCGAGACCACCGTCCCGACCGCCGAGCAGATGAGGGCGCGGTGGCTGCCCGGCCTGGCGTGGGTGGCCGAGCTCGACGGTGAGGTCGTCGGCTGGACCGCCGTGACGCCGACGTCGGGCCGGGAGTGCTACGCAGGTGTCGGCGAGACGTCGGTGTACGTCACCGAGGCGGCCCGCGGCCGGGGAGTCGGCACCGCGCTCCTCCACGCCCAGGTCAACGGTGCGGACGCGGCCGGCATGTGGACCCTGCAGACCGCGATCTTCCCCGAGAACCGGGCCAGCCTCGCCCTGCACCGCTCCGCCGGGTACCGGACGCTCGCGGTCCGGACCCGGATCGCCCGGCTCGACGGCGTCTGGCGCGACACGGTGCTGCTCGAGCGCCGCAGCGAGGTCGCCTGAGCCGTCACTCCCACTCGATGGTGCCGGGCGGCTTGCTGGTGATGTCGAGGGCGACCCGGTTGACCTCGGGCACCTCGTTGGTGATCCGGGTGGAGATCGTCTCCAGGACGTCGTAGGGCAACCGCGCCCAGTCGGCGGTCATGGCGTCCTCGGAGGTGACCGGTCGCAGCACGACCGGGTGGCCGTAGGTGCGGCCGTCGCCCTGGACGCCGACCGAGCGGACGTCGGCCAGCAGCACGACCGGGAACTGCCAGATGTCGCGGTCGAGGCCGGCGTTCGTGAGCTCCTCGCGGGCGATCGCGTCGGCGCGGCGGAGCACGTCGAGCCGGTCCCGGGTGACCTCGCCGATGATCCGGATGCCGAGGCCGGGGCCCGGGAACGGGTGCCGCCACACCATCGTCGGCGGCAGGCCGAGCTGCTCGCCGACGGCCCGGACCTCGTCCTTGAACAGCGTCCGCAACGGCTCGACGAGCTCGAACTGCAGGTCGTCGGGCAGCCCGCCCACGTTGTGGTGGGACTTGATGTTGGAGGTGCCGGCACCGCCGCCGGACTCGACGACGTCGGGGTAGAGGGTGCCCTGCACGAGGTACGCCGTCTCCTGGGTGCCGTCCTCGAGGCCCTGGGCGACGGGGGCGAAGACCCGCACCTCGGCGGCCTCGAACGTGCGGATGAACTCCCGCCCGATGATCTTCCGCTTCTCCTCGGGATCGCTCACCCCGTCGAGGGCGTCGAGGAACTGGTCGGCGGCGTCGACGACGTCGAGGTCGCTGAAGACCGCCTCGAAGTCGCGGCGCACCTGGTCGGTCTCGCCCTGCCGCATCATCCCGTGGTCGACGTACACACACGTGAGCCGGTCGCCGATGGCCCGCTGCACGATGGCCGCGGCCACGGCGGAGTCGACGCCGCCGGAGAGCGCACAGATCGCGCGGCCGTCGCCGACCTGCTCGCGGATCCGGTCGACCTGCTCGTCGATGATGTTGAGCATCGTCCAGGTCGGTCGGCAGCCGGCGATCTCGAGCAGGAAGTGCTCGAGGACCCGCTGGCCGTGCTCGGTGTGCATCACCTCGGGGTGCCACTGGACGCCGGCCATCCGCCGGTCGACGTCCTCGAAGGCGGCCACCGGCGTGACCGTCGTGGACGCGAGGACGTCGAACCCGGCGGGCGCCCCGGTCACCGAGTCGCCGTGGGACATCCAGACCGTGTGGGCTCCCGGGAGGCCGTCGAGCAGGGTGCCGCCGCTGGCGACGGCGACCCTGGTCCGGCCGTACTCGCGGGCGCCGGTCGCCGAGACCTGGCCGCCCAGCCCCTGCGCCATCAGCTGGAAGCCGTAGCACATCCCGAACACGGGGACGCCCGCCTCGAAGAGGTGGTCGTCGATGCCGGGCGCGCCGTCGGCGTACACGCTGGACGGGCCGCCCGAGAGGATGATCGCGCTGGGCCGGCGCGCCAGCATCTCGGCGACCGGCAGCGAGTGGGGCACGATCTCGGAGTAGACGTTGGCCTCGCGCACCCGCCGCGCGATCAGCTGGGCGTACTGGGCACCGAAGTCGACCACCAGGACCAGGTCGTGCTCGGGGGCGTCCGACATGACCGCAGCCTATCCGGGGCCGGTGTCCGCCTCGCACCGGAGGTTGAGGGCCGACGCACCGGAGGTTGAGGTGCGAGGCACCGGAGGTTGAGGTGCGACGCACCGGAGGTTGAGGTGCGAGGCGCCGGAGGTTGAGGTGCGACGCGCCGGAGGTTGAGGTGCGAGGCGCTGGAGGTTGAGGTGCGAGGCGCCGGAGGTTGAGGTGCGAGGCGCCGGAGGTTGAGGTGCGAGGCGCCCCGGCGCCGAGCCTCGAAACCCCGGCAGAACTGCGGGGCGGCGACCATGGCCGAGGCCATGCAATGGTGCGGGGATCTCGAGACGGCGTGGGCGGTCCGTCGCTTCGCTCCGACCTGCTCGGCGCCTCCTCAACCTCCTCGCCCGACGGCCCCCGCTCGCTTCGCTCGCGTGGACCTGGGCTCGGAGATGGGTCAGGGCCCGGCCGGGGAGGGAGGGTGGCCGGGCCCTGAGACGTCCACGTCGCCGCAGGGGCAGGACGTGGACCCATCTGACCCGGTTCACGGAGGGAGCATGTGTCGACCGGGCCCTGCTCGGTGCAACGAGTGCTCCGGGGGGTGGTTACGCGAGCGACGGAAGTTTTTTCACGGGACTCACGTGACGCCCACGATGGGCAGCCGGAGGGCGGCCGGCGCGTGCTCCGGGACCGCCGGAGCGCCGGGCGGCACGGGCTGCAGCCGCCGGTACGCCGACCCGAGCGGTGGCCGCGGGTCGGCCTCGCCGCGGTTGGGCCAGAACGCCATCGCTCGCTCCGCCTGGGCGGTGATGGTGAGCGACGGGTTCACCCCGAGGTTCGCCGAGATCGCCGACCCGTCGACGACGTGCAGCCCGGGGTGCCCGAAGACCCGCTGGTAGGGGTCGACCACACCGGTGTCGGGCGAGTCGCCGATGGCGCAGCCGCCGATGAAGTGCGCGGTCAGCGGCCGGTCGAACGGGTCCCCGATCGAGCCGCCGGCGGTGCCGCCCATCGCAGCCGCCATCCGGCGCACCGCCTCGTTGCCGGCGGGGATCCAGGTCGGGTTGGGCCGGCCGTGCCCCTGCCGCGACGTCAGCCGCCAGCCCACCGGCGTACGGGTGAGGTACGTGGTGATCGAGTTGTCGAGCGACTGCATCACCAGCGCGATCACGGTGCGCTCCGACCAGTGCCGGAAGTCGTAGAACGACCGCGCGTTGCTCCGCTGCGCCCACAGCTCGCGCAGCCAGGAGCGCCAGCGGGGCAACGGGCCGTCGCCGTCGGTGAGCACCGTCTGCAGCAGCGCCATGAAGTTGGAGCCACGGCCGTAGCGCACCGGCTCGATGTGGGTGTCGGCGTCGGGGTGGAACGACGAGGTGATGGCGACGCCGGTGCTGTAGTCGACGGTGGTGTCCGGGGCGATCGCCCCGAGGATCGACTCGGAGTTCGTGCGGGTCAGGTGCCCGAGCCGGTCCGACACGTGCGGCAGGTCGCCCTCGAGCCTGAGCCGGTGGAGCAGCTTCTGGGTGCCGAGCGCGGCTGCGGAGAACACCACCTGGTCGGCGGTGAACGTCGTCACGGCCGTCCGCCGCGACAGCTTGGCCTTGGTCCAGCGTGCCTGCACCTCGTAGCCGCCACCCGCCCGCGGCCGCACGCGCGTGGCGGTGGTGAGCGGGTGGACCCGGGCGCCGTTCTGCTCGGCGAGCCACAGGTAGTTCTTGACCAGCGTGTTCTTGGCGTTGTGGCGGCACCCGGTCATGCACTCGCCACAGTTGCGGCACGGGTTGCGGTCGGGTCCGGCGCCACCGAAGTAGGGGTCGGCCACCCGCTCCCCCGGGTCGGCGCCCGCGCCGCCGAAGAAGACCCCGACGGGCGTCGGGTGGAACGTGTCGGCCACGCCCATCTCGCCCGCGACCTTCTCCATCACGTCGTCGGACGGGGTGCGCACGGGGTTCTCGACCACGCCGAGCATCCGTTTCGCCTGGTCGTAGTACGGCGCCAGCTCGGTCTTCCAGTCGGTGATGTGCGCCCACGACGGGTCGCGGTAGAACGCCTCCAGCGGCTCGTAGAGCGTGTTCGCGTAGACGAGCGAGCCACCCCCGACCCCCGCCCCGGCCACGATCATGCAGTCCCGCACCATGTCGATGCGCTGGATGCCGTACATCCCGAGCGCCGGCGCGAACAGGTACTTCTTGTTGTCCCACGACGTCACCGGGAAGTCGCCGTCGTCGAACCGGTCACCGGCCTCGAGGACGCCGACCCGGTAGCCCTTCTCGGTCAGCCGCAGGGCGGTCACCGAGCCGCCGAACCCCGACCCGACGACGAGGACGTCGTAGTGCAGGGTCACGGGCGGCCGAGCTTCCTCATCATCCGCACCTGGGCGTTCATCACCTTCGCGTAGGTCTGGTCGGACATGCCGTACATCGGCGCGAACCGGATCAGCCGCTGGGTGGCGACTGTCTGGGACTCGGTGTAGCGCAGGATCCCCTCGCTGCCCTGCCGGCGTCCCATGCCGGACTGCCGCATCCCACCCATGGGCGAGTCGATGCTGGCGAACGTGGCGCCGAACGCCTCGTTGACGTTGACCGTGCCGCACCGGACGTGGCGGGCGATCTCCCGGGCCCGGGCGCCGTCCTGGCTGTAGATCGCTGCGTTCAGCCCGTAGTCGCCGTCATTGGCCCGGGCCACGGCGTCGGCCTCGTCGTGGAAGCGGTACAGCGCGATCACCGGGCCGAAGGTCTCGTCGCCGAAGCAGGCCATCTGCGGGCTGACGCCCTCCAGGATCGTCGGCTCGTAGAAGTACGGTCCCAGGTCGGGACGCGGCCGGCCGCCGGTCAGCACCCGGGCGCCACGGGCGACGGCGTCCTCGACGTGGGCGGTCACTGTGTCGAGCTGGGCCTGCGAGATGAGCGAGCCCATGTCGGTGCCCCAGTCGAGGGTCGCACCCAGGGTCATCGCCTCGGTGCGGGACACGAACCGCTCGACGAACCGGTCGTAGACCTGGTCGGCCACGAACAGCCGCTCCATCGACACGCACAGCTGCCCGGCGTTGGAGAAGCTGGCCCGGACCGCCCCCTCGGCCGCCCGCTCGACGTCGGCGTCGCGGAGCACCAGCATCGGGTTCTTGCCGCCGAGCTCGAGCGAGCACCCGACCAGCCGCTCCGCGCACTGGGTGGCGATCAGCCGGCCGGTCGCGGTGGACCCGGTGAAGCAGACGTAGTCGGCGCGCTGCACGATCGACGTCCCCACCCGGGAGCCCGGTCCGGCGACCACCTGCCACAGGTCGCGCGGGAACCCCGCCTCCTCGAGCAGCTCGGCTCCCAGCAAGGCGGACAGCATCGTCTGCGCGTCGGGCTTGGTGACCACGGCGTTGCCGGCCAGCAGCGCCGGGAGGCCGTCGCAGAGCGCCATGGTGAACGGGTAGTTCCAGGGCGAGATGATCCCGACCACGCCCTTGGGCACCTGGTTGACCTCGACCCGGGTCAGGCCGGGTACGACGCCGAGGCGGCGGCGGGTGTCGAGGTGGTCGTGCGCCGTGCGGGCGTAGTACCGGGCCGTGAGGGCGATGTGCAGCGGTTCGTCGAAGGCGTGCTTGCGGGCCTTGCCGGACTCCCAGCAGATCAGGTCGATGATCTCGTCCTGCCGGTGGAGCACCAGGTCGTGCAGCCGGAGCAGGATCGCCGCCCGCTCGTCGAGGCTGCGCCGGGTCCACTCCTGCTGCGCGCGTCGTGCCCGGGAGAACGCCTCCCCGACGTCGCCGTCGGTGGACTGCGGCACGTGGGCGAGCGGCTGCCCGCTCAGCGGCGAGGACGTCGCGGCGGTCTCACCGGACGTCGCCACGATCCGGTCGGTGAGGCGGCGCACGTAGCCGGGGTCGAGCCCGTAGCTGGCGGCCGGGTCGTGCTCGGGATCTGCCGGCCCGTCGACGAGCGGCCCGCCTCGGGGGTGCTGGGAGCTCATACCGACCGAGAGTATGTGACCCACCTCTCGCGGGCTACCCCTCGGTAGCCGACTGAGACCCTTGACACATACGCGCCGTCTGTCAAGACGCTCACTGGGCGATACCTGGACGCAAACATCATGGTTCGAGGCTCGGAGATGGTGATTTTCGCGTCCAACTATCCGAGAAGGCCGGGCTCAGACGATGTCGGGAGCGCTGACCCGCGCCTCGTCGGCCTCGCGGTCGGTCGCGGTGCGCTGCGACTGCCGCTCCGCCTCGACCCGGCGCAGGTAGTGGTCGACCTCGTCGGCGAGCCGGGCCTCGTCCCAGCCCAGCTCGCCGGCCATCAGCTCGGCGGCGGCCCGCGCGACGCGGGTGCCGCGGTCGAAGGTCTCGATCGAGATCCGGGTACGCCGGGTGAGCACGTCGTCGAGGTGGCGCGCTCCCTCGTGGGTGACGGCGTGCACGACCTCCACCGACAGGTAGTCCTCGGCACCGGGGAGCGGTTCGGCCAGCTCGGGTCGTTGCGCGACCTGGGCGACGAGCTCGTCGAGGAGTCCGCCGTAGCGGCCGAGCAGGTGGTCGATCTGCGCCAGGCTCAGCCCCGTCCGGCGGGAGATCATCACCCGCTGGTTGGTCCGCGCCTCGAAGCCGTCGGCCCCGGCCAGCGGCACCCGGTCGGTGATGCACGACCGGACCGGCGCCTGGGTGTCCTCGAGCTGGTCGACGACGGCGTCGATGGCGTCCTTGGCCATCACCCGCCAGGTCGTCAGTTTGCCGCCCCCGATCAGCACCAGCCCCGGCGCGGGCACCGCCACCGTGTGCTCACGGGAGATCCGCGACGTCGGCTCGGACTCGCCGGCCAGCAGCGGCCGGAGGCCGGCGTAGACGCCCTCGACGTCGGCGTGGTCGAGCGGGTCACGGAGCACGGTGTTGACGTGGGTGAGCAGGTAGTCGATGTCGGCCCGGCTGGCGGCGGGGTGCGCCTTGTCGAGGTCCCAGGGGGTGTCGGTGGTGCCGATGATCCAGTGCGCGCCCCACGGGATGACGAAGAGCACCGAGGTCTCGGTCCGGGTGATCAGCCCGCACTCGGACCGGATCCGGTCGCGCGGCACCACCAGGTGGACGCCCTTGGAGGCGCGCACCCGGAGCTGGCCACTGCCGGACAGGTCCTGGATCTCGTCGGTCCACACGCCGGCGGCGTTGATCACCACGCGGGCGCGGACCTGGAGCTCGCGGCCGGTCTCCAGGTCGGTGGCGCGTACGCCGACCACCCGGTCCCCCTCGCGGAGGAAGCCGGTCACCCGGGTCCGGGTCGCGACCTGGGCGCCGTGGCTGGCCGCCGTCCGCGCGATCGTCACCACGAGCCGGGCGTCGTCGACCTGGCAGTCGTAGTAGCGGATCGCGCCGACGAGGTCCTCGGAGCGCAGGTCGGGCGCGATCCGGGCCACCTGGCGGCGGAACAGGTGCCGGTGCCGCGGCAGCCCCATCTCGTAGGGCCCGAAGGTCGCCATCGCGTCGTAGAGCGCCAGTCCCGCCCCGACGTACGGGCGCTCCCACCGACGCCGCAGCGGGTAGAGGAACGGCACCGGCCGGACCAGGTGCGGCGCCAGCCGGGTCAGCTGCAGCCCGCGCTCCTGGAGGGCCTCGTGGACCAGGCCGAAGTCGAGCATCTCCAGGTAGCGGAGCCCGCCGTGGAGCAGCTTGGAGCTGCGGCTGCTGGTGCCGGACGCCAGGTCGCGCTGCTCGACGAGCGCCGTCGCGAGCCCGCGGGTCGCGGCGTCGTGGGCGATGCCGACGCCGGTGATGCCGCCGCCCACCACGAGCACGTCGAGCGGCTCGTCGGCCGTCGTGGCCGCCAGCGCGTCCAGCGCCTCGGCACGGGCAGCCGGGCTGAGCGCGCTGGTCATGGACCCATCGTCTCAGGCGTCGGGGCGGGTCCGGTCGGCCCGGTCCCGCAGCCGGCGCGCCTGCTCGACGCCCTCCCGCAGCCGGCGTACGGCGAGCACGCCGGCGGCGCGCACCGAGGCGGGGGACGGCACCGACTCGACGAGGGGGACCCGACGGGTCCAGCGAGCGTCACCGGGACGGGCCGACTCGGCGTGGTCCGGGTCGCCGGCCAGCGCCCGCCGGACAGCGGTCTCGGCGCCGAGCAGCGGCGCTCCGGCGGCGGGCACCCAGGTGCGGCCGGGTCGGCAGACCATGTCGTCGCGCAGGCTGTGCGCCAGCGTCAGCGCCGTCCGCGGGGGGGCGGCGGTCAGCGCGGCCATGCCGAGCCCGACCGCCGTGCTCGGCGCCACCAGCACCGGCACCCGCAGCCGCAGCAGCCCGGCGGTCCGGCCGACCATCGTCATCAGGTCGACGTAGCTGAGGACGTCGGGGCCGCCGACGTCGAGGCTGCCGGTCGGCTGCTCCCCCTCCAGCGCCTCCACCAGGGCCCGCACCATGTCGCTCACCGCGACCGGCTGCACGCGGTGGCGCATCCACAGCGGCGCCGGCTGGACGACCAGCAGCATCGCCAGCTGGCGGACGATCTCGAAGGACGTCGACCCCGCCCCGATCACGACACCGGCACGCAGGGCGAGCGTCGACCGACCCGACGCGGCCAGCAGCCCCTCGACCTCGTGGCGCGAGGCGAGGTGGTCCGAGAGCGGCTGACCCGAGGCGTGGGGCACCAGCCCCGAGAGGTACACCACCCGGCGCACGCCCGAGGCGGCGACGGCCGCGGCCGTCGTCCGGGCGGCCACCCGGTCGCGGTCGGCGAAGTGGGCAGCGTCGAGCGAGTGCACCAGGTAGCACAGGGCGTCGACGTCCTCGACGGCCCGGGCGACCTGCGCCGGGTCGGTCGCGTCGCAACGGCGCCACTCGACCGCGTCCCCCCAGTCGTACGCCGACGGGTCGGGCGTCCGGGAGGACGACGCGACCACCTCGTGGCCGGCCTCCAGCAGGGCCGGCACCAGCCGCGAGCCGATGTAGCCGGTGGCGCCGAGCACCAGGACGCGGCGTCGGGTGTCGTCGGTGGCGGTCACGGTCAGCCCCTCCGTCGCAGCTCGGCGAGCAGGTTGGTGGCGAAGCGGTGGCCCATCTGGACGAGCACGCCGTGGATGGCGGGCTGCACGGCGGCCCGGGTCACCCCGGGGACGGGCAGCTGGACCCGCACGGTCAGGTCGATCTCGAGGCGGGTGGCTCCGTGGACCGGCGCCAGCAGGTAGTGGCCCTCGGCTCCCGCCCTCGAGCGCGGCCCCAGGGGCGGGTGCCGGAAGTCGATGCGCGAGGTCGGCGTGAAGTCCATCTCCTGGGTCATCGTCAGGTCGACCCCGCGCCCGAGCAGCGGGACCTTGTGCAGGTGCCAGACCCACCGCTCCTGCTCGTCGACCTCGATCGAGTGCACGAGCGGCGTCATCCGGGCGATCTGGTCGGGGTCGACCAGCAGCTCCCACACCGCCTCGACGGGGTGCGGGACCTCGGCGACGTCGTGCCGCCGTCCGGAGAAGGTGGCCATCAGCGGACGACGACCTCGACCCGCTGGAACTCCTTGAGCTCGGTGTAGCCGGTCGTGGCCAGGGACCGCCGCAGGGCACCGATCAGGTTCATGGTGCCGTCGGCGACCCGGGAGGGACCGAACAGGATCTCCCGGAGCGTGCCGACGGGCGCGAACTGGACCCGCTCGCCGCGCGGCAGGTCGGCGTGGTGGGCCTCACCACCCCAGTGGAAGCCCCGACCGGGCGCCTCGGAGGCGCGGGCGAACGGCGACCCGACCATGACCGCGTCGGCGCCGCAGGCGACCGCCTTCGCGATGTCGCCGGACCGGCCGATGGAGCCGTCGGCGATCACGTGGACGTAGCGGCCGCCGGACTCGTCCAGGTAGTCGCGGCGGGCGGCCGCGACGTCGGCGACCGCGCTCGCCATCGGCACCTCGACGCCCAGCACGGTCCGGGTGGTGTGGGCCGCACCGCCGCCGAAGCCCACCAGGACGCCGGCCGCGCCGGTGCGCATCAGGTGCAGCGCGGCCTGGTAGGTCGCGCACCCACCGACCACCACGGGCACGTCGAGCTCGTAGATGAACTCCTTGAGGTTGAGCGGCTCGGCCTGGCTGGACACGTGCTCGGCACTCACGGTGGTGCCGCGGATGACGAACATGTCGACACCGGCGTCGACGACCGTCTTGGCGTACTCCTTGGTCCGCTGCGGCGACAGCGAGCCGGCTACGGTCACGCCGGCCTCACGGATCTCCCGCAGCCGCGCGGTGATCAGCTCCGGCTTGATCGGCTCGGCGTAGATCTCCTGCATCCGGCCGGTCGCGTCGGCCCCCTGGAGGCCGGCGACCTCGTCGAGCAGGTCGGTGGGGTCCTCGTAGCGGGTCCACAGCCCCTCGAGGTTGAGGACCCCCAGGCCGCCCATCTCGCCGAAGGCGATCGCGGTCGAGGGCGACATCACCGAGTCCATGGGCGCCGCGAGCACCGGCAGCTCGAAGCGGTAGGCGTCGATCTGCCACGCGACGCTGACCTCCTCGGGGTCGCGGGTGCGCCGCGAGGGGACGATCGCGATGTCGTCGAAGGAGTACGCGCGCCGGCCCCGCTTGGCCCGGCCGATCTCGATCTCGGTCACGCCCCGAAGTCTGTCACGACGGCCGTGGCCCGCAGGTGCGGGCCACGGCCGCGTGAGCGCTGCGTCAGCGGCCGGAGTAGGCCCAGGCCGTGACGTTGAGGGTGTCCTCCAGCCCGGTGAAGCCCTCCACCGGGGAGTAGGTGTCGGTCCGGAACCCGATGTTCTCGTCATCGGCCGTGCCGCCGATGCCGTCGGGACCGACGCCGTACAGGTTGTCGGCGAAGTTGGCGCCACCGGAGTCCATGACGTTGTGCACGTCGTTGGCGTTGTCGGTGTGGTAGTTGCCGATGGTGTGCCCGACCTCGTGGGCGGTCACGTTACCGACCGCCTGGGACACGAACGCCACCCGGTCACTGGATGCGCCGATGAAGGTGTTCAGCGACGAGACCGGTCCGGCAGGCTCGCTCAGCACGTCGAGCAGGACGATCGCCTCGTCCTCGTGGCCGAAGTTGCCCGGGTCGATGTACTGGGCGATCCCGATCGTGGGGATCCCCGTCTCGTCGATGGTCCCCGCGACGTAGATCCGGGAGACGTTCTCCTTGCCGATCAGGTTCTGGTGGTTGCGTGCGTCGAGCACGTCGACGTTGACGTCGGGGTTCAGGCCGCCGGCCTGGACCTCACGCCGCAGGTTGGCGCGCACCTCCTGGAGCACCTGCCTCTCCACCTGACGGGCCGAGGCGCGGGGGATGCCCCAGCGCGGCACGAACGCCGAGAACGGCGAGACCTCACGGACCCCGGGGCCGCCCCAGGTGCCCGCGTTGACCCGGCCGGGATCGAAGTCGAGCAGCACGGTCTGGGTGCGCCTGGTCTCGTCGACCTCCGCGCCGGGCCGGTAGGCCTCGACGGTGACGTCGTAGTCACCGGTGCCGCCCGCCACTTCGACGGCGTACCAGCCGGCCTCCTCGGCGACGTAGGACACGGTCGTGTTTCCCCCGCCGGGCAACGGCGAGGTCGGCGGGTAGAGCGACGAGGCGTCGGTGTTGGTGCCGCCCACGCGCTCCTCGCCGGACGGTGTGGTCACCGCCAGCGTCTGGGCCGCGCCGTTGCCGACGGCGCCGACGGTGTCGCCCGGACGCAGCCGCACGGAGTAGAAGTCGCGGTCGATCTGCTGCACGGACAGGTCGAGGGTGTAGCCGCCCTCGTCTGCTCCGCCGTTGCCGCTGCCGGAGTCGAACGGGTCGTTGGGCAGCGGCCCGAAGAAGTCGTAGCCGGCGACGAGCAGGTAGTAGGTGCCGGGCTCCTCGGGCGTGTAGGTGAGCTCGCTCTGCAGCGTGCCGGCCGAGTCGTCGGCGGCGGCGAGCGTGGTGCCGTCGGCGTCGTAGACGGCGAGGACGGTGTCGGTGCCGCTCGGCCCGCCGAGGGTCGACGCCAGGATCGACTGGCCCGCACCGACCTCCATCGAGAAGAACTCGAAGTCGTTGCTCCCGTCGCCGGTCTCGCTGCCGTGGGGACCGTCCCCGAGCACCGAGTCGGTCGTGGCCGCCCCGCTGCCCTCGATGCCGGTGTCGGTGGCCAGCGGGATCGCGCCGTTGTCCTCGGTGACCTCGACGTCCTCGGGCGTGGCCCCCGGCAGGTCAGCGAGCTCACCGAGGATCCGCAGCCGGTTGTTGCGGTTGCGGTTGGTCCCGAACTGCGGGATCGGCTCGGCGTTCTCCCAGGTGTCGTTGGAGCCGGCGCTCCCGGCGGGCTCCTCCTCGTCGTGGACGAACGGCGGCGCGGGTGCGACGCCGGTCATGTCGCGGGTCGCCGCACGCCGGTTGGCGCGCAGGGCGGCGGTGTCCGCGCGCCGCTCGGCGGCCGCGCGCATCTGCTTGTTCCAGCGGAAGTAGTCGGCGTCCTCCAACGAGGGCAGGTTGGCGAGGTACGGGTTCGGCCCGGGGGCCGCCTTGGCCTGGCTCCCGACGGTCTTGGGTGCGACCTGGAGGCCGACGTCCAGCGCGTCGCGCTGGGCCTTGGTCAGCCCGTCGCGATCCGGTGCCGCGACCGCGGTGGTGGTGATGGTGAGGCCGATGGCTGTCGTCGCGACGACGGCACCGACAAGGGTCCTGCGCATGAGGCGGGTCCTCCCCCGAGAAGTACGGACCGGGTCACCTGGACGCCCCGTAGGCCGCCGGCCGACGCGACCGGCCGACTCCCGAGAGTGTGCAGGGCCCGAATCCCTGACGGATGCAACCTAGGGGGACCAGCCGCCGGCGTCCAGACCCTCGTGAGCCCCGTACGCCATGCTGGGGGTCGACCCCGTGGGAGGAGACGGCATGGGCAGCGGCATCCCCGGATACACCGGCTGGATCGGGACGGTGCTCGGCACCCCGGACCCGGTCGGGCTGAGCCGCTTCTACGCGGCCCTGGTCGGCGGCGACGTCGACGAGCGCGACGGCACCTTCGTGACCCTCCACCGGAGCGGCACCACCTACCTCGCGTTCCAGCTCGAGGTCGACCACACGCCGCCGGAGTGGCCGGCCGGGCCCGGCGACCAGCAGATGCAGGTCCACCTCGACGTGGGGGTCTCCTCGGTCCCCGAGGCGGTGACCGACGCGCAGGCACTCGGCGCACGGCTCGCCGGCTTCCAGCCGCAGGACGACGTCCGGGTGATGCTCGACCCGGCCGGGCACCCGTTCTGCCTCTACCTCGACCGCGGCTGAGCCGGCCCGGACCGGACCGGGCGCGCGACCGGTGGCGCCGGTCTCCCCCGCCGACCAGCGCCACCGGCGGATCGTGCTGATGACCGGTCGGAGCCGGTCACACGAGTCCGTGGGCAGGTGCCCCTAGCCCTCGGCGGGCACGGCTCGGCGCTCCCCACGAGCGTCGAGTGGTCCCGCCAATTGGCTACTGGTGAACTGTAGCGAAAATCGGGCCGCCACGGGACCCTTCCCCGGGATCCGGGATCAGGGAGCACCCTGATCGGGCACGAGCAGCGCCCTGGTCCGGCCGCGCAACCAGGCGGCGTACTGGTCGACGGACCACCCGCGAGTGCGGCGGAAGGCGAGGAACACCTCCGAGCGGGTGATCACGACGAGCTCGTCGACGGCCTCCTCCGGCACGGTGCCCGTGGCCAGCAGCCCGACGGCCCCGCGGATCGTCTCGTCATGGCGTCCGGCAGCCCCCTCGACGAGGAGCTGCAGGTCGGCGTCCTGGTCCGCGGCCAGGGAGAGCACGGAGAAGAGCGGCGCCACCCGTTCCAGGGTGTCGCAGGCGAACGCCACGAACCGGTCGAGCCGGGCGTCGAGGTCCCGCTCCTCCTCCAGGCTCAGCTCACCGAAGGCCTCGGTCAGGGTGCGTCCGCCCATGGTCCGGTGGCGGAACGCCGCCATGAACAGGCCGGGCTTGCCGCCGAAGGAGCTGGAGACCAGCTCGGCGGAGACCCCCGCCTCCGCGGCAACCGCGGAGATGGTCGTCCCGGACCAGCCGTGCCGCGCGAACAGGTCGGAGGCGACCTCGGCGACCCGCGTCCGTCGTTGCTCGGCAGCGGCGCGGCGGCCGGACGCGTCGTAGCGCCGTTTGGTGCTCACAGGGCAGCCTCGGTCCTTCAGCTCCCCGAGTAGTTCGGTGCCTCGACGGTCATCTGCACGCCGTGCGGGTGGCTCTCAGCGAGGGACGCCGAGGTGATCCGGACGAACCGCCCCTTCTCCTGAAGCTCCGGGATGGTGCGGGCACCGACGTAGAACATCGACTGGTTGAGGCCGCCGATGAGCTGGTGGGCGACGGCGGCGAGCGGGCCCCGGTAGGCAACCTGGCCCTCGATCCCCTCCGGCACGATCTCGTCGTCGCTGGTGACCTCGGCCTGGAAGTAGCGGTCCTTGGAGTAGGACTTCTTGCCGCGGCTGCTCATCGCGCCGAGCGAGCCCATGCCGCGGTAGGACTTGTACTGCTTGCCGTTGACGAACACCAGCTCGCCCGGGGACTCCTCGCACCCGGCCAGCAGGGAGCCGACCATGACGCAGTCGGCGCCGGCCACGATCGCCTTGGCGATCTCGCCGGAGTGCTTCATCCCGCCGTCGGCGATCACCGGGACGCCGGCCGGGCGGGCCGCGAGCGCGGACTCGTAGACCGCGGTCACCTGGGGCACGCCGACGCCGGTGACGACGCGGGTCGTGCAGATGGAACCGGGTCCGACCCCGACCTTGATCGCGTCGGCGCCGGCGTCGACGAACGCCTGGGCACCCTGCTTCGTGGCCACGTTGCCGCCGATCACCTGCACCTCGCGGGTCGCGGGGTCGCCCTTGAGCCGCCGCACCATGTCGAGCAGCATCCGGACGTTGCCGTGGGCGGTGTCGGCGACCAGCACGTCGACGCCCGCCTCGACCAGGGTCGTGGCGCGCTCCCACGCGTCGCCGAAGTAGCCGATGGCGGCACCCACGAGCAACCGTCCGTGGGCGTCCTTCGAGGCGTGGGGGAACTGCTCGGACTTCACGAAGTCCTTGACGGTGATCAGGCCGCGGAGCCGGCCCTGGTCGTCGACCAGCGGCAGCCGCTCCCGCTTGTGCTTGCGCAGGAGCGCGGTCGCCTCCTCCCGCGAGATGCCCTCGTGGCCGGTGACGAGCGGCATCCGGGTCATCACCTCGTCGACCTTGGTGGTCGCCCACTCCGCGACCGGTGTGAACCGCAGGTCGCGGTTGGTGCAGATCCCGAGCAGCTGGTCGTCGACGCCGACGACGGGGAGGCCCGACACGCGGTACTCGCCGCAGATCCGGTCCAGCTCCTCCAGGGTCGCCTCGGGGCCGATCGTGACCGGGTTGGAGATGATCCCGGTCTGGGTCCGCTTGACCAGGTCGACCTGGTAGGCCTGGTCGGCGATCGAGAGGTTGCGGTGGAGGACGCCGAGCCCGCCCTGGCGGGCCATCGCGATCGCCATCCGGGACTCGGTGACGGTGTCCATGGCCGCGCTCACGAGCGGGGCACGCAGCGAGATCTCCCGCGTCAGCCGCGTCGTGGTGTCGATCTCGCTGGGGGCGAGGTCCGAGTGGCCCGGCAGCAGCAGCACGTCGTCGTAGGTGAGACCGAGGGCGGCGAACTTCTCAGGGACCTCCACGCCTGCAGTCTAGGTCCTCGTCCCGCCTACCGAGTCGCGCCCCGATCCGGTCGGGTCGTGGGTGGGAGGCGCCGGCGACCCGAGGTGCCACAACCACAGGAGCAGACCGGCGGCGACCATCGCGGCGGAGGCGAGGGCCACGGTGCCGACGGAGTCGGTGACGAACGGAGCCACCGCGCCGGCGACGGTCCCGTTGAGGAGGAGCGTGAAGAAGGTGAACAACGACACCGCCGAGCCCCGCCCGGAGGGGAACAGGTCCAGCAGGATCAGCTGCATCGTCGGATAGGCGGCCACCGTGCCGAGGGCGAGCAGGGCCGGCCCCAGCACCACCCAGGGCAGCACCGGGCCGACGGTCGTCGCGACCGCGACGTTGGCCGCGGCGGCGGTCACGCAGAAGAGGAGGGAGCCGGTGACCAGCCGGTTGCCGGGGATCCGGCCCGCGGCCCAGCTGCTGAGCTGTGACCCGAGCATCACGGCGCCGACCAGCGGTGCGAACAGCACCCAGAAGTCGAGCTCGCCCAGGCCCAGCAGGTCGACGACGATGATCGAGGCGCTGCTGATGTAGATGAACTGCCCGCCGAACGTGAGCGCCGCCGACCAGGCGACCCGGTGGAACCGGCCGTTGCGGGCCACGGCGGCGAGACCGCCGACGAGCGCCCCCACGCGCAGCGGGATCCGACGCTCCGCCGGGTGGGTCTCCGGCAGCCACACCACCACCACCGCCACCAGCAGCAGGGCGGCCAGCGCCATGAACCAGAACGTGACCGGCCACGGGCCGACCTGCAGCAGCACCCCACCGATCACGGGGGCGATCGCCGGCGCCAGCGCGAAGATCATCATCACCCGGCTCATCAGCCGCTGTGCCTCGGCGCCCTCGTAGACGTCGCGGATGAGGGTCCGGCTGACGATCACCCCGCCACCGGCGCTCAGCCCCTGCAGCACCCGGAACACCAGCAGCGTCCCGAGGTCGGGGGACAGCGCGCAGCCGACCGACGCGACGACGTACGCCGTCACGCCCCCGAGGATCACCGGCTTGCGTCCGAGCGCGTCGGAGAGCGGACCGTGGAAGGGGCTCATCAGCCCGAACGAGACGAGGTACGTCGACACGACGAGCTGCATCTCGTCGCTGGTGACGCCGAAGTCGTCGCTCATCGCGCGGAACGCCGGGAACGGCGTGTCGATGCTGAACGGCCCGAGCATCGAGAGCCCGGCGAGGATGGTGGGGAGCAGCCACCGGAGGCGACGGTCGGCCGGGCTGGTCATCGGGCGCCAGCCTCCCACACGCCGGGGAGGTCGAGTGGGGCCCCGCTCGGAGATGAGTCGGGCCTCACTCCCCCGCGTGGGGAAGTGAGGCCCGACTCGACCTCCAGCGAGGCCCAGGTCAACCGGTCAGTGGCCGTGGCCGTGACCGTGGCCGGCGGGAGCCGGCTCCTCGTCCTCGGGCTTGTCGACGACCAGGGTCTCGGTCGTCAGCAGCATGCCGGCGATCGAGGTGGCGTTGACCAGCGCGGAGCGGGTCACCTTCACCGGGTCGAGCACGCCCTGGCCGACCAGGTCGCCGTACTCGGACGTGGCGGCGTTGTAGCCCGTGCCGGTACCGCCCTCGCGGACCTTGGCGACCACGACGTAGCCGTTGTCGCCGCCGTTCTCGGCGATCCAGCGCAGCGGCTCGTCGGCGGCCTTGCGCACGATCCGGACGCCGGCGGCCTCGTCACCGGACAGGCCGAGGTCACCGTCGAGGACCGACACGGCGTGCACCAGCGAGGAGCCACCGCCGGGGACGATGCCCTCCTCGATGGCGGCGCGGGTCGCGGAGACGGCGTCCTCGATGCGGTGCTTCTTCTCCTTCAGCTCCACCTCGGTGGCGGCGCCGACCTTGACCACGCACACGCCACCGGCCAGCTTGGCGAGCCGCTCCTGGAGCTTCTCGCGGTCCCAGTCGGAGTCGGTGTTCTCGATCTCGGCCTTGATCTGGTTGACGCGGGCCTCGACCTCGGCGTGGTCGCCCGCGCCGTCGACGATCGTGGTGTTGTCCTTGGTCACCACGACGCGGCGGGCCTGACCGAGCACCTCGAGCCCGACCTGGTCGAGCTTGAGGCCGACCTCGGGCGCCACGACCTGGCCGCCCGTCAGCGTCGCGATGTCCTGCATCATCGCCTTGCGGCGGTCGCCGAAGGCCGGGCTCTTCACCGCGACGGCGTTGAAGGTGCCGCGGATCTTGTTGACGACCAGCGTCGACAGCGCCTCGCCCTCGACGTCCTCGGCGAGGACGAAGAGCGGCTTGCCGGCCTGCATGACCTTCTCCAGCACCGGGAGCAGCTCCTGCACCGAGGAGATCTTCCCCTGGTGGAGCAGGATGTAGGGCTCGTCGAGGACGGCCTCCATCCGCTCGGGGTCGGACACGAAGTATGCCGAGATGTAGCCCTTGTCGAACTGCATGCCCTCGGTGAACTCCAGCTCGGTGCCCATGGTGTTGGACTCCTCGACGGTGATCACGCCGTCCTTGCCGACCTTGTCGAAGGACTGGGCGAGCAGGTCGCCGATGTGGGCGTCGCGCGAGCTGATGGTGGCGACGGAGGCCATGTCCTCGGTCGTCTCGACCTCACGGGCGGCCTCGAGCAGCGCGTCGCCGACGGCCTCGGCCGCGGCGTCCATGCCCCGCTTGAGGCTCATCGGGTTGACGCCGGCAGCCACGGCGCGCAGGCCCTCGTGGACCATCGCCTGGGCGAGCACGGTGGCCGTGGTGGTGCCGTCACCGGCGACGTCGTTGGTCTTGGTGGCGACCTCCTTGGTGAGCTGGGCACCGAGGTTCTCGAACGGGTCGTCGAGCTCGACCTCACGGGCGACGGTCACGCCGTCGTTGGTGATGGTCGGCGCGCCCCACTTCTTGTCCAGCACGACGTAGCGGCCCTTGGGGCCGAGGGTCACCTTGACGGTGTCGGCAAGGGCGTCGACGCCCCGCTCCAACGCCCGCCGGGCGGAGTCGTCGAAGTCCAGGATCTTGGGCATGTCTCTCCTAGTCAGGAACGAGATCGGGTCGTGTGCCCGGGCGTGCGCCTGGGCGCTCGCTCAGGCACACGACCCGGATCAGGGAAACGGTCAGGCCACCACGGCGAGCACGTCGCGGGCACTGAGGATCAGGTACTCCTCGCCGGCGTACTTGACCTCGGTGCCGCCGTACTTGCTGTAGATGACCTTGTCGCCGACGGCCACGTCGACGGGGACGCGGTTGCCGTTGTCGTCGATACGGCCGGGCCCGATCGCCAGGACCTCGCCCTCCTGGGGCTTCTCCTTGGCGGTGTCGGGGATGACCAGGCCGGAGGCGGTGGTCTGCTCGGCGTCGAGCGGCTTCACGACGATCCGGTCCTCGAGGGGCTTGATGTTGACCGACACTTCAGATCAACCTCCACTTTCTCTTCAACCTCTGGGGGAGCCAGCGGCTCCTGGGACGTGTGAGCCTGCGGGTTCGGTACGCCGTCGCGGGAGCCGTACGTCGTCGCAAGCGCTGGCACCCTCACGGCGAGAGTGCCAGCACCGACGCTAGCACTCGGTCGGAACGAGTGCCAGAAGGGGGCCGTCCTTCCGTCTGACAGGATCGTGCAGGTGGACCTCGACGCCTTCCGGTGGCTGCTCACCGACGACGGCCAGCAGCTGCTCGCCGCGGCCACGTCGGTCGAGGGCGACGAGCTCACGATCCAGCGCGAACTGCGGCGGCAGGCCTCCCCGGAGCAGGTCGCGGCGGCGCTCACGCAGGTCGAGCTCCGCAGGCGGGCCGCCGCCAAGTTCGGGGCCGAGGCCGCGCGGATGTACTTCACCCCCGACGGGCTCGAGCAGGCGACCCGGCTCTCCGTCGCCCGCCACCGCGCCGCGCGACTGGGCGCCGCGTCGGTCTCGACGCTCGTCGATCTCGGCTGCGGCATCGGCGGCGACCTGGTCGCCGCGGCGGCCGCCGGCATCACGGCCGCCGGCGTCGACCTCGACCCGGTCCGGGTGGCGGTCGCGGAGGCCAACCTGGCCGCGCTCGGCGTGCCGGGAGCGGTGATGGTCGCCGACGCGACCACCGTCGACACCACCCCCTTCGACGTCGCGTACGCCGACCCGGCCCGCCGCTCGGCCCGGGGCCGCACCTGGTCGGTCGACGACTGGGAGCCGCCCTGGTCGTTCGTGGAGGCGCTGCTGCGCCGCGACTCCTGCGTGAAGGTGGCGCCCGGCGTCCCCCACGAGCTGCTGCCCGAGGGCGTCGAGGCGGAGTGGGTCAGCGACCACGGCGAGGTCAAGGAGGCCGCGCTGTGGTCGGGCCGGTTGGCGACCACCGCGCGTCGCGCCACGGTCATCGGCGACGGCGGCCTGGCCACCCTGACCGACGAGGACGACCCGGGGGCGGGGGTGCGCGAGGTCGGCGACTTCCTCTACGAGCCCGACGGCGCGGTGATCCGGGCGGGCCTGGTGACCGCCGTCGCCGCCGGCGTCGACGGCGGCCTGGTCGACGAGCACATCGCCTACCTCACCAGCGACGCGTCGTACCGGACGCCGTTCGCGCGCGGCTACCGCGTCCTCGAACGGCTCCCCTACCGCGAGAAGCAGCTCCGGGCCGCGCTGCGCGAGCGCGGGGTCGGGGTCCTGACCATCAAGAAGCGTGGGGTCTCGGTCAGCCCCGAGGAGCTGCGGCACCGGCTGGCGCTGCGCGGCGACCGGACCGCGACCCTGGTGCTGACCAGGGCCGCCGGCCACGGCACCGCGCTGCTGGTCGAGCCCTTCTAGCACCCGGGTCGTTCCACGTCGGCCACGTCGACCGGCAGCCGACCGGGGGCCCGTTCCTCACCGGTGAGCACGTCGACGAGGGCCGACATCGCGCCGGCCGTGGTGCCGTAGGTGGCGATCCGCACCGGGGCGTCCGAGCCGGCCAGGACGTACGGCGTGTCCGTCGCGACCGCGACCTCCGCGGACACCGGGCCGTCGCCGTAGCCCGCGAAGGCCACCGTGGTCGCGCCCGAGAGCCTCCGCGCCTCGGCCGCCCGCCAGTCGGCGAGGGCGGCGCGGCGCCGGCGCTCGGCGGCACGCCAGCGGACGAGCCGCTGCCGGTACGCCGAGGCGCTCTCGTCCTGCCCGCGCTCGGGTCGAGGGCGGGCTGAGGCCAGCCGATCGGGCGCCGTTCGGGGCGACAGCACCTCCAGGCCCGCCGCCCGGGCGGCACCGCCGAAGGCCGCGGCCGCCTCGGCATCGCCGGTGGCCACGACCGCGCCATCGACCACGCGACCCCGGCACGGGCCGGACGCGACGGTCACCGCCGCGGCCGAGAGCTCCCGGGAGGCGTCCCGCGCGGATCCGACCGGCGTACCGGAGCGACCACTCGCGTGCTCGAGCAGGGCGACCTGACGGGCCGCCGCCTGCAGCAGCCTGAACCGCGGCAGGTCGTTCTGCCGGACCGCACGGACGATGGCGGCCCGCGCCGCCGCCGGGTCGGTGGGCATCAGCAGGACGTCGTTGCCGGCGCGGAGTGCCTTCACCGCCACCTCACCGGGGTCGCGACCCTCCGTCACCGCCGCCATCTGGAGCGAGTCGGTGACGACGAGTCCGTCGAACCCGAGCTCGCGACGCAGCAGGCGGGTGGTGACCTTGCGGGACAGGCTGGAGGGCTTGCGGGGGGAGACGGCCCGGACGTCGAGGTGCCCGGTCATCAGGGCGGGGGCGCCGGCGTCGATCGCGGTGGCGAACGGGGCCAGGTCGACCCGGCGCAGCTCCCCGAGCGACCGCTGCTGCACCGGCAGCTCGAGGTGGCTGTCCGCGGGCACCGAGCCGTGGCCCGGGAAGTGCTTGAGCACGGGGACGACACCGCCCGCCCCGAGCCCCTCGGCGGCCGCGACCGCCTGCTCCCCGACCAGGCGGGGGTCCGAGCCCGGGGAGCGGGAGCCGATCGTCGGGTCGTCCGGTCCGCTGGTGACGTCGGCGACCGGCGCGAAGTCGACCGTGAAGCCGAGGCCGGCCAGCTCGGCGCCGTACTGCCGGTAGACGCGGGTGGTGAGGGCCTCGTCGCCGGCCGCGCCCGCACTCATGAACGCCGGGAACGGCGTCGTCGCGGCCCGCTCGACGATCCCGCCCTCCTGGTCCACGGAGAGGAACAGCGGCCACGGCCGGTCGACCTTGCGGCGGAGCGTCGAGAGCATGCTGCGGGTCCGGGCGGGCGAGGTCAGGTTCTCGTCGAAGGCGACCACACCCCCGAGGTGCAGGTCGCGCACCATCCGCACCGGGGCGGCGGTGCCGGACCAGGACGCGACGATGACCTGTCCCGCCAGCGCCGGGAGCGGGAGCCGCTCGACCTGTCGTGCCGCGGCGTCGAGCTCGGCCTCGGTGGGGCCCCAGCCCGGCGTCAGCGCCAGCTCGTCCGCCGGGCCGGGCGTCTCGGCCTCTCCGCTCGCCGTGGCGTCGGCAGGCGGGTCGTCGCCCCCCGACGTCGCGGGGTCGTCGTCGTCGCCCTGGCAGCCGGTGGCCGCCAGCAGCAGGACGGTGAGCACGCCGAGCAGGCGAGATCGGGCGAGCGCGGGCACGCCTTCATCGTGCCCGGGCCCGGGGGTGCCGGCCAACCCGCGTCCTCGCCCGGGTGTGGTTGGCTCCTGCCATGGGGAGCGAGCGCCGCCGCTGGCCGGGGTGGGTGTACGCCGAGGGCGAGGAGCCGGACTACCGGTTCAGCCTCGCCAACGAGCGGACCCTGCTGGCCTGGCTGCGCACGGCCCTGGCGTTGCTCGCGGCCGGGGTGGCGCTCGACCAGATCGACCTCGCCATGGGCGCCGGCCTGCAGCTGGCCCTCGCCGCCGCGCTGGTGCTGCTCGGCATCGTCTGCGCCGGCGCGTCCTGGTGGCGCTGGGCCGCCGCCGAGAGGGCGATCCGGCTCCGGCGTCCGCTGCCGGGGTCGACCCTCGGACTGCTGCTGGCGGTCGTCACGATCGCCATCGGCGTCGCCGTCCTGGTGGGGTTCTGACGTGGCCCACCCGGTCCACGGGATGCAGGCCGAGCGCACCGCGCTCGCCTGGCAGCGCACCGGCCTGTCGGTGGCCGTCGCCGCTGCGGTGCTGGCCCGACTGACGTACGGCGACCTCGGCGGTGGGGCGCTCGTCGTCCTCGCCGTCTGCCTGGGGCTGTGCGGGTGGGTGATGCTGGACACCCGTCGGCGCTACCGGGGCCGGGTGCGGGAGGACGCCGCACGGCCGGGCATCGGCGGGTGGGCGGCCGCGGTCGCCGTCAGCGTGGTGGCGATGGGCGTGGCCGAGCTCGCGGCGCTGGTCGTGGGTTAGCCGAGCGACTCGCGCTCCGCGCCGATCGTGGTGTCGTCGCCGTGGCCGGTGTGGACGACCGTCTCGTCGGGCAGCGCGAACAGGCGCCGGCGGATCGACTCGACGATGACGTCCTCGTCGCTGAACGACCGGCCGGTCGCGCCGGGCCCGCCCTGGAAGAGGGTGTCGCCGGTGAACACGCAGCCGAGGTCGTGGACGTAGAGGCAGACCGCGCCCGGCGCGTGCCCCGGGGTGTGGAGCACGGTCAGGGCCGCGCCGCCGACGGTGATCGACTGCCCGTCCGCGAGGTCGGCGTCCCAGAGATGCTCGGTGTGGGTGAGCTCCCAGAGCGGGCGGTCGTCGGGGTGGAGCAGGATCGGCGCCGAGACGCGCTCGCGCAGCTCGGGCGCGACCCGGACGTGGTCGTCGTGGGCGTGCGTGCACACGATCGCCTTCACGGACCGGGCGCCGACGACCTCCAGGATCGCGTCGACATCGTGCGGCGCATCGATGACCACGCACTGCTCGTCGTCGCCGACGACCCAGACGTTGTTGTCGACCTCGTGGGTCTCGCCGTCGAGGGAGAAGGTGCCGCTGACGACGGCGTGGTCGACCCGCACCGCCATCAGAACACCACCACGGAGCGCAGCACGTTGCCTCCGTCCATCTTGGCGAAGGCCGCCTCCACGTCGTCGAGCCCGATCTCCTCGCTCACGAAGGCGTCGAGGTCGAGTCGTCCTTGCCGGTAGAGGTCGACCAGCATCGGGAAGTCGCGGCTGGGCAGGCAGTCGCCGTACCAGCTCGACTTGAGGGCACCCCCGCGGCCGAAGACGTCGATCAGCGGGATGTCGGGGACCTTCATGTCGGGCGTCGGCACACCCACCAGCACGACCGTCCCGGCGAGGTCGCGGGCGTAGAAGGCCTGCTTCCAGGTCTCGGGGCGGCCCACGGCGTCGATCACGACGTCGGCACCGTCGGACCCGTCGTCGCCGCAGATCTGCTTGATCGCCTCGACGGGGTCCTGCTCGCTGCCGTTGACGGTGTGGGTCGCGCCGAGCCGGCGGGCGCCCTCCAGCTTTCGGTCGTCGAGGTCGACGGCGATGATCTTCGACGCCCCGGCGAGCGCCGACCCGGCGACGGCGGCGGCACCCACCCCGCCGCAGCCGATGACGGCGACGGAGTTGCCGCGACCCACGTGACCGGTGTTGATCGCGGCCCCCAGACCTGCCATCACCCCGCAGCCCAGCAGCCCGACGGCGGCCGCGCGCGCCTCCGGATCGACCTTCGTGCACTGACCGGCCGCGACCAGGGTCTTCTCGGCGAACGCCCCGATGCCGAGCGCCGGGCTCAGCTCCGTGCCGTCCTCCAGCGTCATCCGCTGGGTCGCGTTGAACGTGCTGAAGCAGTACCACGGCTCCCCGCGGTTGCAGGCGCGGCAGTCGCCGCAGACGGCGCGCCAGTTGAGGACCACGAAGTCGCCCGGAGCGACGTCGGTGACCCCCTCTCCGACCGCCTCGACCGTCCCGGCCGCCTCGTGGCCGAGCAGGAACGGGAACTCGTCGTTGATGCCGCCCTCGCGGTAGTGGAGGTCGGTGTGGCAGACCCCGCACGCCTGGACCCGCACCAGCGCCTCGCCCGGCCCCGGGTCGGGGACGATGATGGTCTCGATCCGGACGGGCTCGCCCTTGCCGTGGGCGACGACGCCTCTCACCTGGTGCATGCGGGCGACTCAACCACACCGGCCAAGCCCCGGGCACGGGGTTACCACGTCCCCCGGACTCCTCTGCGACCGGCTGGGCCCGTCGTACCCGACATCGGTGTCGTCATCCGCACGACAGCACGGATGTCGGGTGGGACGCCTCACCAAACACCGAGCACGTCACCGCCGATCGTGATCACGAACGCCGACACGACGAGGATGAAGAACGTCCGGACGAAGCGGCTGCCGCGCGAGATCGCGACCCGGGCGCCGAGGTAGCCGCCCACCAGGTTGCAGAGGCCCATCACCAGGCCGACCTCCCACAGCACCGCCCCCATCGGCACGAACACGACCAGGGCGCCGAGGTTGGTGGTCCAGTTGGCCAACCGGGCCTTGGCGCTGGCCTCCAGGAAGGAGTAGCCCAGCAGCCCGACCAGCGTGAACACGAAGAACGACCCGGTCCCCGGCCCCAGCGCGCCGTCGTAGAACCCGATGGCCAGGCCGGTCAGCATCGCGAGCGCGAGGTGCCGGTGGCCTGCGAACCGCAACGCGGTCTCCTCCCCCAGCTCCGGCTTGAACAACACGTAGGCGCCGACCACGACGAGCACCACCAGCACGATCGGGTCGAAGGCCTCGGCCGGGATCCAGGACGCCGCGACCGCGCCGAGGACCGCGCCGATGAACGAGAGGACCATCAGCGGCAGGAAGGTGCGGGGGTCGGGCCGGACCCGGCGGTAGTACGTCGCGCTGCTGACGGTCGTGCCGCAGATCGCCGCGACCTTGTTGGTGGCGAGCACCTGGACCGGCGTCGCGCCCGGCATGCCCAGCAAGAGCGCCGGGAGCAGCACCAGTCCCCCGCCGCCGACCACGGCGTCCACGAACCCCGCCGCCAGCGCGGCCAGCGCGAGCAGCAGCAGGACGGTCAGGTCGGGGTCGGCCACCCGAGAGATCGTAGGGTCGACCCCGTGCGGATCGTGTCGCTGCTCCCCTCCACCACCGAGATCCTGTTCGCGATCGGTGCCGGTGACGACGTGGTGGGCGTGACCTTCGAGTGCGACTTCCCGGTCGAGGCCCGGACCCGCACGATCGTGTCGACCTCGGCGATGCCCGAGGGGCTCTCGCCCGCCGAGATCGACGCGTACGTCGCGGACGCGATGCGTCGCGGCGAGGACCTTTACCACCTCGACGCCGGAGCCCTGTCCGGCCTCGACGCCGACCTGGTGGTGACCCAGGACCTGTGCGCGGTCTGCGCGGTCGACGTCTCGGTCGTCGACGACGCGCTGGCCCACCTCGGCTGCACCGCCGAGGTGCTGACCATCGACCCGCACACCCTCGAGGAGGTGCTCGCCTCGATCGAGGTGCTCGGGAAGGCCACCGGCCACGAGGCCGCGGCGCAGGCGGTCGTCGCCGACCAGCGCGCGCGGCTCGCCGAGGTCCGGACGCGGGTCGAGGGGCTGCCGCGGCCGCGGGTGATGCTGCTGGAGTGGACCGACCCGCCGTTCGCACCCGGCCACTGGGTCCCCGAGATGATCACCGCCGCCGGTGGCGAGCCGCTCCTCGGCACGCCCGGAGCGAAGTCGGAGCGGGTGACGTGGGAGGCGGTCCGGGAGGCGCGGCCCGACGTGTTCGTGGTCGCGCCGTGCGGCTACGACCTGGCCGGCGCCACCACGCTGGCCGAGGAGCTGATGGGAACCGGCCGGCTGCCGGCCGGCGTACCGGTCCACCCGGTCGACGCGAACGCCGCTTGGGCGCGACCGGGCACCCGTCTCGTCGACGGCGTCGAGGAGCTCGCCGCCCTCCTCCACCCACCCCCTGGATAGTCGAGTTGGGCCTCAGAGCGGTTGAGTTGGGCCTCGTGGCGGCGGGAAGCCCAACTCAACGGTGAGGGAGGCCCAACTCGACTACTCGGGTGAGGGTCAGCCGACCCAGAAGCCGCGCCCGCCCGTCCAGTCGCCGAAGTGGTCGCGGTACGACGCCGCCGCCCGGTCGCCCAGGTAGGAGCCGACCACGGCCGCTCCGAGGTCGTCGAGCTCGGGAGCGACGACCCTGCCCTCCACCCGCCGCGCCATGGACTCGATGAAGCGCGCCAGACCCGGGTCGTCGCCCAGTCGGAAGAACGTCGTCTGCGCGCCCAGCCGCTGCGCGTTGTCGAGCTCACGCACGGCGTAGGAGATCGTCAGCGGGTGCGGCGGGTAGGAGAAGTGCACCTCGCCGTCGGGCTCGAGGTGGGAGGTGGGCTCGCCGTCGGTGACGACGAGCAGGACCGGCTGCGCGGTCGGGTGCTTGCGGAAGTGGCGGTTGGCCAGGAGCAGCGCGTGGTGGAGGTTGGTGCCCTTGTCCCACCGGGCGTCGAGCCCGGTGAGCTGCTCGATCTCCATCACCTGCGCGTGCCGCGAGAAGGCGATCAGCTGCAGGGCGTCACCGCGGAACCGCGACCGGATCAGCGTGTGCAGAGCGAGTGCCGTGCGCTTCATCGGCACCCAGCGGCCGTCCATCGCCATCGAGAACGACGTGTCGACCAGCAGCGCCACCGCCGCCTGGGTGCGCGCCTCGGTCTCCTGCACCTCGACGTCCCCGATCTCGAGGCGTACGCCGCTCCGCGGGTCGCCGCCCTCACCGACCGTGCGGCGGACGGCGTTGCCGATGCTGCGCGTGACGTCCCACGGCTCGGTGTCGCCGAACGCCCATTCGCGGGTGGCGCCGGACAGGTCCCCCGCCGCTCCTGCGGCACGCAGCTCGCGCTGTCCCTGCCGGCCCGACATCCGCCGGGCGACGTCGCGCAGCAGCGCCTTGCCGAGCTGGCGCATCGCCTGCGGGCTGAGCCGGTACTGGCCGTCGGAGCCGCGGTGCAGGTAGCCCCTGTCGCGCAGCGCCTGCTCGAGCCGCTGCAGGGTCCGGGCGTCCACCGCGGCACGGTCGCCGAGCTGCCGCGCCAGCGCGTCGAGGTCGACGTCGTCGAGGCGGGCGCCGTCGTAGGACTGGGAGAGCTGGTCGGCGAGCTGGTCGAGCTCGGCGAGGTCCTGCAGCACGCCGGTGCCGTCGCCGAGGCCGATCCCCTCCTGTCCCTCGAACTGCTCGGAGCCGCCCCAGTCCTCACCGGGCCGGAGCGCCTGCAGGTTGGCGTCCATCCGGGCCAGCTGCTCCATCAGCGCCGGGGAGCCGAACGCCTGCTGCGAGAGCTCCATCAGCTGCTGTCGCTGCTCCGGGGACATCGAGTTCAGCATCCGCTGGGCGGCCGCGGAGCGCTGGGCGAGGGTGTCGAGGAGCTCGTCGATGTTCCCGGGGTTCTCCGGGAAGAACTGCCCGTGCTTGGCCATGAAGTCGTCGAAGTCCTGCTGGGTGTCGGTCCCCTGCTGGTGCTTCTCGAGCAGGTCGTTGAGGTCCGACAGCATCTCGTTGACGGCCGCACGGTCCTCGTCGGTGGCGTTCTCGAGCGCCTGCTTCATGCCGGCGAACCGCTGGTCGAGCAGCTCGCGGCCGAGCAGGTCCTTGATCTGCTCGTAGGCCTCGCGCGCCTCGCGGCTCTGCCAGTCGTACGACGCCAGCTCGCTGACCGCCGCAGCGGTGTTGGGCGACAGGTTGTCGAGCTGCATCTCGCGGAGGGCCCGGTCGCCGTCGTCCATCTCGACGTCGCGGGCCAGCTGCTTGCGCTCCTCGAGCACCGCCCGGTCGAGCAGCTCGCGGACCTCCTGCAGGGTGCCGTCGAGGTCGTGGCGACGCAGCAGCTCGCGGCGCCGCTCGGCCACCCGGCGGGCCAGGTCGTCGAGACCGTTCTGGTCGCGCCCGCCCCGGCGCAGGAACTCCCGCATCGCCCGCTCGGGGCTGTAGCCGGCCATCACCTCCTGGCCGATCTCGTCGAGCGCCTCGGCGAGATCCACCGGCGGCGCCAGCGGGTCGCCGCCGTCGTACCTCCGGTAGCGACTCACGACACTCCCCCAGGGGATAGCTGGACGCGGAAATCATGGTTCCGGACGCTCCGGGCATGATTTTCCCGTCCAGCTATCCCCCCAGCCGGGCAGGAACGGGGGGACGCGTGCTCACCCATAGACCGTCTCCCCGTCCTCGGACTCCTTGCCGATCCGGCGGGCGAGGTAGAGGCCCTCGAGGGCGAGCTCGATGGCGGCCGCCCGGCTCCCGTCGTCGGTGGCGCCCATCCGGTCGCAGATCTCGTCGTACAGCTCGGACTCGCCCAGCACCGGCAGTCCGGCGAGGAAGTCGCGTGCGCTGACCTGGGTGCCGGTGGTGACCATCAGCCCGTCCTCGATGGCCTCGACCAGCAGCGCGAGGTCGATGCCGCGCAGGTGGCGGCGGACGGTCTCGGCGGTCGCGGTGCGGAGCAGGTGGGTGAGCACCTCGTGCTCGCGGCCCTCCTCGCCGGACTCGAACTCGATCTTGCCGCCGAGCACGTCGACCGCGGTCTCGAGGTCGACCACCCGGGCGACCGCGCGCTCCTCGCCCTGCCGGGTGGCGCGGTGCAGCGCGGCCGCGGCGATCGTCTCAGCCCCGGCGATGGCGAACCGCGCCGACACCCCGGACCGCTGGTCGATGCTCCCGGACCCGCGGAGGTTGCGGGTGAACCGGGCCAGCGTCTCGAGCAGGTGCTCCGGTACGTCGGCGACGAGGTGCGCCTCCTGGCGGACGACCGCCATCTCGTCGTCGAGCTCCGTCGGGTAGTGGGTGCGGATCTCGGCACCGAACCGGTCTTTGAGCGGCGTGATGATCCGGCCCCGGTTGGTGTAGTCCTCGGGGTTGGCGCTCGCGACGACGAGCACGTCGAGCGGGAGCCGCAGCACGTAGCCGCGGATCTGGATGTCGCGCTCCTCCATCACGTTGAGCATCGCGACCTGGATCCGCTCGGCGAGGTCGGGCAGCTCGTTGATCGCCACGATGCCGCGGTGGCTGCGCGGGATCAGGCCGAAGTGGATCGTCTCCGGGTCTCCGAGGTGGCGACCCTCGGCGACCTTCATCGGGTCGACGTCGCCGATCAGGTCGGCCACCGACGTGTCAGGGGTGGCCAGCTTCTCGGCGTACCGCTCGTCGCGGTGCCGCCAGGTCACCGGCAGCGCCTCGCCCAGCTCGGCGGCCCTCCGCCGCGACGCGGGCGTCACCGGGTGGTAGGGGTGCTCGCCCAGCTCGGAGCCCTCGATGACCGGCGTCCACTCGTCGAGCAGCCCGACCAGGGAGCGCAGCAGCCGAGTCTTGCCCTGCCCACGTTCGCCGAGCAGCACGACGTCGTGGCCGGCGATGAGCGCACGCTCGAGCTGGGGGACGACCGTGTCGTCGAAGCCGTGCAGGCCGGGCCAGGGGTCCTCGCCGGCGGCCAGCTTCGCCAGGAGGTTCGTGCGGATCTCCTGCCGCAGCGGCTGGGGCCGGTGCCCACCGGCGCGCAGCCCGGCGAGCGTGGTGTCCTCGGGTGCAGGCGTCACGCGCCCACGCTAGCCCCGAGGGGCAACCGTGGTCCGGTCGTCGTCGCGCCGCCGTCGGCCGGCGACGACGAAGAGGGTTGCTCCAGCCAGGACCGCCAGGACCGCGAACCGCGCCGCGGCCATCGGGTCCTCCGTCGGGACTCCGAGCGGGATCGCCACGCTCCCGGGTGCGCCGGAGGCGACCGAGGTGGGCACGCAGGCGGGGCGATCGTCGGAGGGTGCCGCGGGGCGGGGCGCGTCGCCGGCATCCGCGAGGGGGACCGAGACCTGCGCCTGGCATCCCTGCTCCGACCCCGCGGGGTCGGCCGCGGGGCCGGAGGGGTCTGAGGGGTTCGACGGGTCGGACGGGTCGGAGGGGTCCACACCGGTCGAGGACCGGGTCTGGGTGAGGGTGACGAGCAGGTCCAGGGCGGCGCGCTCGCTCATGTCCTGCAGGCCGGTGACGTTCCTGTCGAACGAGAGCGCTACGTCGATGGCTCGTACGTCGCCGGGTGCCAGGACGACGCGGTCGGTGACGCCTCGGCTGCCGGTTCCACGCTGGACGGGTCCGCCGCCGAGCCCGACCTGCACGTCGAGGGCCCGGGCGAGGGCGGCGTCCTCGTCGAGGAGCACCCGCACGCTGGCCCGGGTGTCGACGTCGGACCCGTTCCTCACGTAGAACGTGCGCGTCACGACGTCACCGGGAACCAGCTTTCCGGTACCGCGGAACAACGACTGCGGGAGGGCGTCGGAGAACGGTCCGGCCGGGTGGAGCCCGACCTGGACGCCGGACGGGCTCGCGGCGGCGGTTCCGCCGGTGAGGACCACCAGGGCGGCGACCAGGGACACGACGGCGCTCAGCAGCCCGACGACGCGCCGGGTCATGACGCCGCCCCCGCGGTGACCAGGACCTTCGTGGCTGGGGCCTTCCTCGGCGCGGCCTTCTTCGCGGGGGCCCTCGTGGCCGGGGCCTTCTTGGCGGGAGCCTTCTTCGCCGCCGCTTTCCTCGGCGCGGCCTTCTTCGGCGCGGCCTTCTTCGCGGGGGCCCTCGTGGCCGGGGCCTTCTTCGCGGGAGCCTTCTTCGCGGGAGCCTTCTTCGCTGCCGCCTTCCTCGGCGCGGCCTTCTTCGCCGCGGCCTTCGGGGCCGCAACCGGGAGCGCCGCCATCGTGGCCGGAGCCGGCAGCGCGGCCGGGGTCTTCCTCGACGGCGCCATCAGCGCGAGCGGCTGGGGTCGGACGTCCAGCTGCAGCTCAGCGGGCAGCGCGGACACGTCCGGGTCGGCGTCGGCGTCGCCGTCCTCGCGACGCCGGCCGTTGCCGCGCAGCCGCTCGACCGCGCCGGAGGTGAGGAACCAGCCGCCGTAGATCAGCAGCCCCACCGCGATGACCTGGACCGCGACGTGCAGCCAGCCGGACGCCAGCCAGGTCGAGGGGTAGCCGACGAAGGGCACGGAGTACCACACCTCGCCCTTGATCTGCTCGGCCGTGACCGTCCACGGGTCGACCGCGTCGTTGGCGTCGCCCTTGGTGACGTAGGTCGTGCCCTCGGAGCCGTAGGCGATGTCGACGACCCGGTGGGTCGTGAGGGCCGGGTTGTCGGAGAGCGCCTGGAAGGTGATCACGTCACCGACCTGCACGGTCTCCGGGTCGACGTCCCTGACGATGACGACGGAGCCGGCGTCGTAGGTGCCGGTCATCGAGCCGGTGAGCACGGTCAGCGGCCGGGCGTCGTTCGCCTTCGGGATCACGATCAGGGCCAGCGCACCGGCGATGACCGACGCGAGCAGGGCCCAGCTGAAGGCCTGGGTGACGAAGTGACGGACGTCGTGGCTCATGGTGCACCGCACGTGAAGGTGTTGGAGTTCCCGCTGCGGCGCACGGAGAGGACGTTGCTCGTCAGGGTGACCGACCAGTTGTCGATCGCCTGGACCGCGAAGTAGCTCTGCTGGCTGGTGGACCACTGGTCCTCGACGTACTGGAGCGTGTTCCTGCCGGTCAGGCCGACGGTCTGCCACGGCCCGTTCGGGTTCGAGGAGCGGTAGACGACGTAGGCGTCGGCGTCGACGTCGTTCCACGTCAGGCGGTACTGGGGACCGGGGTTGACCGATCCGCCGCAGGAGAGCATCAGGTTGGCCGCGATCGAGACCGGGATGGTCACGGTCTGCTGCGGCGTCGTCCAGCCGGCGACCGTCCCGCCGCGCACCTGGGCACCCGAGAAGGCGACGTTGACGTTCGCGCTCGTTGCAGCGGTGGAGGAGGAGGCCGTCACGGTGACGCACATCGTGGTGCTGCCACCCGGGTTGAGGTCCACGGGACCCTGCGACGCGGTGCCGCAGTTGCTCCCGTTGGAGGTCGTGAGGCTGGCGGTGACGCCGCTGGGAAGGGAGCCCGTCAGCGACGGCGTCATGCGCTGGCGGAGGTTCCTGGCCGCGGTGCTGGACGTGTCGGACACCGTGACGAGCGTGGTGGCCGAGGAGCCGCGGTCGACGGAGATGCCGGCCGGCGTGGCCGAGCCCGCGAGACCCATGGTCCCGGAGCTGACCCTCGCCGCCTGGAGGTTGCCCTGGTCGACCCACGAGGCGCGCGTCGTCCCCGTGGTGGCGCCCCCGATGAGGAGGGCGCCGACCACGGCGACGAAGAGCGGGACTCGACGGTTCATGACCAGGTGACCAGGTAGCCGGTTCAGCTCTGGGTGATGGTGAACGCGGCGGCCGGGAGGGTGGCCTCCTTGTTCTGGTCGACCTGGTTGCTGACCGAGGCGGGCAGCGTGTAGGTGACCTTGGCGGTCAGCGTCGCGGTGCCGAACGGCTGGTTGAACGAGAAGCTGGTGCCGGAGCCGGTGATGGTGGCGCTGCTCGAGGTCACGTCCACCGTGTGGGTGAGCGCGTTGGAGAAGGTGTTGCCGGAGAGCGAGGGCTTCACGTAGGCGACGGTGCCCTTGAGGTTCTTGCCCTCGGCCTTGACGGTGAAGGTCTGGGTGTAGGTGACCTTGTCGCCGGGGACCATCTTGTCGGACGCGTTCCAGTCGTTGGACGCGGCGGTGTTGGCGTCGTCCCAGACACCGGCCGAGGTGGCGATGTCCAGCTCGCCGGACTGCACCTTGGCGGCCTGGAGGTTCTCGCTGTCGCTCCACAGGGCGTAGGTGCCGAAGCCACCCATCAGCAGTGCGACACCGGTAGCGCCGGCGATCGAGCCCTTGATCATCTTGTTCATGTCGAATCCCGTTTCTCTGGTGCGGCTCCCGGGGGTGGGTGCCGCGATGAGAGGACGCTATGAAGCCCGGGGACCCGAGTTCGGCGAAACAGTTGATGCGTGTACTACTCGTGGGAGACGCGTTACCGACAGGAAGATTTGTTGCCAGATATGCCCGGATTCGCCTGTCGACCGGTCAGTGTGCCAACACGGACAGGATGATCTGCGGCGTAGTCCTCTCGGACTAGTCCCGAGGGACGAACGACCAGCCGGGCATCCCGGCGGGTCAGCCGGCGGCCAGGAAGGCCAGCAGGTCCTGCCGGGTGAGCACCCCGACGGGCTTGCCGGCCTCGTGCACGAGGACGGCGTCGGCGCCCTCGAGCAGCTCCACGGCAGCCTGGGCAGGCTCGTTCGAGCCGATGGTCGGCAGCGGCGCCGACATGTGCTCCTCGACCGCGTCGGTCAGCCGGGCGTGCCCGGCGAAGAGCGCGTCGAGCAGGGTCCGGTCGGACACCGACCCGGCCACCTCGGCGGCCACGATCGGCGGCTCGGCCCGGACCACGGGCATCTGCGAGACGCCGTACTCCTGCAGGATGGCGACCGCCTCGGCGATGGTCTCGCTGGGGTGGGTGTGCACCAGGTCGGGCAGCCGCCCGGTCTTGCCGCGCAGCACCTCGCCGACGGTGCGGTCGGTGGCGCCGCTCTCGGCGGTCGCGAAGCCGTACTGCGCGAGCCACTCGTCGTTGAAGACCTTGGTGAGGTAGCCGCGGCCGGAGTCGGGCAGCAGCACGACGACCACCGCGTCGGTGCGTCCCTCGGCGGCGAGCTCGTGGGCGAGCTGCCTGGCGGCGTACGCCGCCATGCCGCAGGAGCCGCCGACCAGCAACGCCTCCTCGCGGGCCAGCCGTCGGGTGAAGGCGAAGGAGTCGGCGTCGGAGACCTCGATGATCCGGTCGGCGACGTCGCGGTCGTAGGCCTCCGGCCAGAAGTCCTCGCCGACGCCCTCGACCAGGTACGGCCGCCCGGTGCCGCCCGAGTAGACCGAGCCGGCCGGGTCGGCGCCGATCACCTGCACGTCGGGGTTCTTCTCCTTGAGGTAGCGCCCGGTGCCGCTGATCGTCCCGCCGGTGCCGACGCCGGCCACGAAGTGGGTGATCCGCCCCTCGGTCTGCTCCCAGATCTCCGGCCCGGTGGTCTCGTAGTGCGAGCGCGGGTTGTGGGGGTTGGAGTACTGGTCGGGCTTCCACGCGCCGGGCTGCGCGGCGAGCCGGTCGCTGACGTTGTAGTAGGAGTCGGGGTGCTCCGGGGCCACGGCCGTGGGGCAGACGACCACCTCGGCGCCGTACGCCTTGAGCACGTTGCGCTTGTCCTCGCTGACCTTGTCGGGGCACACGAACACGCACCGGTAGCCCTTCTGCTGGGCCACCATGGCCAGGCCCACCCCGGTGTTGCCGGAGGTGGGCTCCACGATCGTGCCGCCGGGCTGCAGCTCGCCCGAGGCCTCCGCCGCCTCGATCATCCGGGTGGCGATCCGGTCCTTCACCGACCCGCCGGGGTTGAAGTACTCCACCTTGGCCAGGACGAGGGGGGCCTCCAGCCCGTCCAGGGAGCGCCGGAGCCGTACCAGCGGGGTGTTGCCGATCAGGTCGATGAGGGAGTTCGCGTACTGCACCCGTTCAATCTAGAGGGCCGAACCCGTCACGGCGGAAACGGCGGCTCCGTACAGTTGACCCGTGGGGAAGACGGCCGCTGCACGCAAGCTGGCCTCGGCCGCGGCGTACGGCGGTGGAGGCCTCTCCGCGCTGGGCCTGGGCCTCTACGGCCTGCTGGTGACCGAGGCCCGGCTCGCCCGCAGGGCGATCGGGGAGACGCGGGACGTCCCCCCGCCGGACGCGACCGGGTGGTACGGCCGGGGTCGACCCGGGCCCGCCGTCAAGGTGGCGCTGCTCGGTGACTCGAGCGCCGCCGGCTACGGGGTCGACCGGGTCGAGGACACCCCCGGGGCCCAGCTGGCCAGCGGGTTGGCCGTGCGCGCCGACCGGCGGGTGCACCTGCGGTCCTTCGCGGTCGTCGGGGCGCAGTCGAACCACCTCGCCGGCCAGGTCGACGCGGCGCTCCAGACCGGCGTCGACCTCGCGCTCGTGCTGATCGGCGTCAACGACATCACCCACCAGGTGCTCCCGGCGACCTCGGTCCGCAACCTCTCCGAGGCGGTGCACCGGCTGAGGGACGAGGGCGTGGAGGTGATCGTCGGGACCTGCCCCGACCTCGGCACGATCCGCCCCATCCCGCCACCGCTGAAGCAGGTGGCGCGGCTCTGGTCGCGCCGGCTGGCGGCGGCCCAGACCATCGCCGTCGTGGAGGAGGGCGGGCGCACCGTCTCCCTCGGCGACATCCTCGGACCGGAGTTCGACGCGGCGCCGGCGCTGTTCTTCGGCCCGGACCGGTTCCACCCCTCCGCCGACGGCTACCGCGCCCTGGCCGACGTGCTGCTGCCCTCGGTGCTCGCGGCGCTCGGGGAGGGGCCCGACGCCCTCGAGGCCCCGGAGGCACTGCGCGGCGAGGGCCTGCGCCCGGTCGCCACCGCCGCGGTCGAGGCGGTCGAGACGCCGGGGACCGAGCTCGACGGCGTCGAGGTCGGCGGGTCCCGACGCGGCGTACGCGGCCTCTGGGTCGAGCTGCGCCACCGGCGCCGCCACCCCGAGACCGCCTCGGAGGCACCCGCGGCGTCCGAGCCCGCCGAGAGCCCCGGGACATGACCACGGCCCGCCCGGAGGACCGGGCGGGCCGTGGTGTCGCTGTCGCTGTGCGTCAGTCCTGGCTGAAGATCGCCAGGATGCGCAGCAGGTTGGTGTAGATCCAGACCAGGCTCACGGTCAGCGCGAACGCGGCGCGCCACGACTCCCGCTCCTCGATCCCGGCCGCGATCCCCTGCTCGACGAAGTCGAAGTCGAGGATCAGCATGAACACGCCGAGCACCAGGCCACCGATGGCGAACAGCAGGCCGGCGCCGCCGAACCCGAGGATGCCGGTGCCGGTGCCGAACAGCTGCAGCACCACCTCGAGCAGACCGAGGCCCACCATGCCGAACATGGCGGCGATCACGAAGGTGCGGAACTTCTGGCCGACCTTGATGTCGAGGATCTTGTAGGCGGCGAGCGTGCCGGCGAACGCGGCGAAGGTGCCGATCACGGCCTGCATCACGACGTTGTTGCCGAGGCCCTCGGCCTGCGTCCCAACGATGAAGACGTCGATGAACTTGCTGAACGCGCCGAGGGCCACACCCTCCAGGGCGGCGAACGCGATCACGAGCGCCGGGCTGATCACCCGCTTGAAGGAGTTGACCATCGACAGCGCGAAGGCACCGAAGGAGCCCACCATCAGCGCCAGGTAGAGCGTTCCGATCGAGGCGTCGCTGGGGCTCGAGATGTCGCCGACCCACCACCACGTGATCGCGGCGGTCAGCATGACCACGCCGAGGCTGATCGCGGTCTTCTGGACGACCGAGTCGACGGTCATCCGCTCGCCGGTGGTGGGGGCGGGTGCGTAGCCCTGCTGGACACCGGTCTGGCCGTAGCCGTCGTACGCCGTCCCGTTGCCGGGGAAGGTCTGGTTGCCGTAGGCGTTGGCCTGTGACCCGTTGAACGCTTCCGAACGGCGGAACACCGGGTTGTTGCTCTGCATGGTCTCCTCCTTGGAGGCCGGGCGGCCATCGCTCTGATGGCTCGCCGTGTGTACGCCCAACTGTAGTGTGCGTACGGAGTCTGAACGACCGGGCGGCGACGGCTGTTCCCGCCACGCGCCGGACTCTACGGGTTTTCTCACGCGGACGGCCGTGCCGGGTGCCCCGGGTGGGGGTCGAACCCACACTGAACCGCTTTTAAGGCGGTCTCCTCTGCCGATTGGGATACCGGGGCCGGTCCCGCTGACTGGACTACGCTGACGGGACTATAAGTAGGTCTTGCGCGGGTGCACCGCGTGCGCGCCCGCCACCCGGTCGAGGAACAGCAGCCCCTGGCAGTGGTCGATCTCGTGCTGCAGCGCGCGTGCCTCGAACGCCTCGGCCGGGAAGGTGACCTCCTGCCCGCTCCCGGGGAGCCGGCCGTGGACGACGACCCGCGAGGCGCGCTTCACGTCGCCGGTCAGGTCCGGGACGCTCATGCACCCCTCCCGGGCCCGCTCGTTGCGGCTGGACTCGACGACCTCGGCGTTGCACAACACGAAGGTGCCGTGGTGCTGCCGGGTCTTGGGGTGGCCGGTCACGTCGACGCAGAACACCCGGGCCCCGACACCGACCTGCGGCGCAGCGAGGCCGACACAGCCCGGTGACACCCGCATGGTGGCGACCAGGTCGGCAGCGAGGCGGACGACGTCGTCGGCCGTCGGGTCGACGCGCGCGCCGGGGGACGCCAGCACGTCGGCCGGTGCGCGCACCACGTCGAGCACGCGTCCGTCGACACCGAGCTCCGCCTCGGTCCAGGCGAGCACGGTCGGGTCGGGCGTCACAGCTCGTCGGCCTCAGCCTCGCGCAGCGTCGCGCCGACCCCCAGGTCGGCCGCCGCCGCGTCGACGGCGTCGCGCAACGCGTCCACGTCGATGCCGCGCGGCAGGTCGATCTCGGCGACCAGCAGGTAGAGGTCGCCGGCCAGCCGCGTGGTCAGGTCGGTGATGTTGCCCCCGGCCCGAGCCACCTCGCCGACCACCGCGGAGACGATCCCCGGCCGGTCTCCCCCGTGCACGGTGAGCACCCACGGCGAGCCGGAGGCCTCGTACGCCGGCTCGGCCGGGACCCCGCGCACGGTCACGGTCAGCGTCCCGTCGCCGGTCAGCGGCGCCAGCGCGGTCTCGATGTCGGCGGAGGACGCCTCGCCCTCGCACACCAGCATCATCGCGAAGTGACCCCGCAGCAGGGTCATGGTGGAGTCCTCGAGGTTGAGCCCGAGTCCGGCGAGCCGGCCCGTGGTCTCGGCGATGATCCCGGGGCGGTCGTGGCCGAGGACGGTGATGGCGTGGCGGGTCACCGACCCAGTATCTCAGCGCGCGGAGCCGGTCACCGCCCGTGCCCGCTCGAAGACCTCGTCGGTCATCGGCCGGGTCAGCCGCCGGGTGTAGGTGTTGTGCGGCGACGGGTGGTAGCAGCCGATGAGCGTGACCTCGCCCAGCTCGACCTCGGCGCCGTGGCCGAATCGCGGCCGGGTCTCCGGCGCGGGGGCTCCCGCGGCGACCAGTGAACGAACGGCACCGTCCCAGCCGAAGGAGCCCAGCGCGACGACGGCTCGCACGGTGGGCAGCAGCGCCATCTCGGCGGCGATCCACGGCGCACAGGTGTTCCGCTCGACCGCCGTCGGCTTGTTCTCCGGCGGTGCGCAGCGCACGGTCGCGACCATGCGCGCGTCGATCAGCTGCTGCCCGTCGCCGGCGTGGTGGCTGGTCTCCTGCGCCGCCCACCCGGTGCGGTGCAGGCTGCCGAAGAGCCAGTCCGCGCTCGGGTCGCCGGTGAAGATGCGGCCGGTCCGGTTGCCGCCGTTGGCCGCGGGCGCGAGCCCGACGATCAGCAGCGAGGGCTCGGGGTCGCCCCAGCCGGGGATCGGCCGACCCCAGTAGGGCTGGTCGGCGAACGAGGCCCGCTTCTCCCGGGCGACGTCCTCGCGCCACTGCACCAGTCGCGGGCAGGCCCGGCACACCGACACCCGGGCGTCCAGCTCACCGAGGTCGTCCGTGGCCGCCAGCTGCCGTACGCCGGCCGCCGTGCGGGCCGAGCGGGTGTCCGCCCGCGCGGGGTCGTCCGGCCAGCCCGTGCCCGGCGGGACTGGCGAGGGGAAGAGGCGTCCGGTGACAGGGTGGGGCAGCTCGTTGCTCATGCCAGCGACCAGGCGATGCCCTCGAGGAGGTCGGCCTCGCTGACGGTGAACTGGTCGACAGGGGTGCGGGCCAGGACCCGCGCCACCACCAGCAGTCCGGCGTCGATCACGTCGGCCCGACCCGGGTGCAGGTAGGGCAGGGCCAGCCGCTGCTCCACGGTCATCCCGACCACCCGCTCGATCGTGGCCCGCACGTCGGCCACGTCGTGGACCGACCCGTGGACGGCGTCGGGGTCGTAGCGGGGAAGGTCGAGGACCGCGGCGCCGAGGGTGGTGCAGGTGCCGGCGATGCCGACGACCGTGACGGCCTCGCCCAGCGGGACCCCGCACCCGTCGAGCGCGTCGTCGACGTCGCCCTCGATCGCGACCACCTCTCCGGCCGTCGGCGGGTCGTGCCGGACGTGCCGCTCGTGCAGCCGCACCGACCCGACGTCCATCGACGCGGCGGCGCGGACGCCCTCACCTCCGCCGAGGATCACCTCGGTCGACCCGCCGCCGACGTCGAGCACGAGCACCGGCTCCGCGGGGTCGTACGCCAGCCCGCGCATGGCGCCGACGTAGGCCAGCGCCGCCTCCTCGTCGCCGCTGAGCACGTCCGGCGTCACCCCCAGCCGCTCCCGCACCCCGGTGGTGAACACCGCGCCGTTGGCGGCGTCGCGGGTGGCGGACGTCGCGCAGAACCGGGTCCGGCCCGGGGGTACGCCGTGGTCGCGGACGAGGGCGGCGTACTCGTCGATCGCGGCGAACGCCCGCGCGAGCGCCTCGTCGGCCAGCCGGCCGGTCCGGTCGACGCCCTGTCCGAGCCGGACCATCCGCGACTCGCGCACGGCGACGTCGAGGGCGCCGTCGCCGAAGGACCCGATGAGCAGCTTGAGGGTGTTGGTCCCGCAGTCGACCGCGGCGACCGGGCCCGCCGTGAGGTGCGGGGGTTTCGAGGCTCGCTGCGCTCGCACCTCAACCTCCGGTGACGCACGGACCGGCCGCCCACCACTCGCCGAGCAGCGCCAGCACCTCGTCGCCGAGGGGGTTGACGCCCGGCCCCGCCGCCAGTGCGTGGGCGGCGAGGACGTGGAGGCACTTGACCCGGTCGGGCATGCCGCCGGCGGAGATGCCCTCGATCTCGGGCACGCGGCCGAGCGAGCCGCGGTCGGCGAGGTAGGCCTCGTGGGCCGCGCGGTAGGCCGCCGCCAGCTCCGGGTCGGTGCCGAGCCGGTCCTCCATCTCCTTCATCAGTCCCGAGCCCTCGAGCGTCCCGATCCGGGACGCGGCCCGCGGGCAGGTCAGGTAGTAGGTGGTCGGGAACGGAGTGCCGCGGGGCAGCCGCGGCTCGGTCGTGACGACGTCGGGCAGCCCGCAGCCGCAGCGGTGGCCGACCCCGGCGATCGCGCGCGGAGCCCGGCCCAGCTGCCGTGCGACCACCGCCTCGTCGGCCGGCGAGGCGGGTGAGGTGTCCACCTCCGTCACTCCCCCGGGGCGTCGAGCTCGCTGGCCGGCGCGAGCCCCCGCTCCCGCGGCGGGTCGCCGGCCAGCTCGACCGAGGTCCAGGCGTCCTCCCACCACGGCTTCGGCGGCTCGCGCAGCACCTCATCGGGATCGTGCAGCTGGGAGCGGGTCTCGATCGGCTTGCCGTCCTCGTCGAGCACGACGTACGCCGTCTCGCCGGGCATCAGGTAGCCGAACCGGTCGCGGGCCTGGGCGCGCACGAACGCCTCGTCGTTCCAGCGGCGCTTCTCGCGCTCCAGCGCGTCGATGTCGGCGGACCGCTCGGCGATCTGCTCCTTGAGGTCGGCGATGTGGGCGCGCTGCTGCAGGTAGGCCTTCATCGACGAGGCGTAGGAGACGGCGAGCACGGCGACCACGAGCACGAGGACCAGCGAGCGGCCGGTGAGGCGGGGCCGGCGCCGCCGGGTCTCGCCGCCTCCGGCGGTCTCGTCGGCGACCTGGGGGGCGAGGGCGGCGCGAGGGCGCGGGGTCCGGGCGGCGTCCCGCCGGCCGGGGCGGCGCGACCCTCCGGGGCCGGTCCCGCTGCGTCGCTGGCTCACCGGCCCCAGCGTAGTGGGGTCACCGGCTCGAACGCGGGAACGCGCCCGCGCCGGCGTACCGTGCCGCGTCGCCCAGCTCCTCCTCGATCCGCAGCAGCTGGTTGTACTTGGCCACCCGCTCGGACCGGGCCGGCGCCCCGGTCTTGATCTGACCGCAGTTGGTGGCCACGGCGAGGTCGGCGATGGTGACGTCCTCGGTCTCGCCCGAGCGGTGGCTCATCATGCACCGGAAGCCGTTGCGGTGGGCGAGGTCGACCGAGTCGAGGGTCTCCGACAGGGTCCCGATCTGGTTGACCTTGACCAGCAGCGCGTTGGCGGCCTGCGTGTCGATGCCGCGCTGCAGCCGCTCGACGTTGGTGACGAACAGGTCGTCGCCGACCAGCTGGATCCGGTCGCCGAGCTCCGCGGTGATCGTCTGCCACCCGGCCCAGTCCTCCTCGTCGAGGGGGTCCTCGATCGAGACGATGGGGTAGGAGGCCACCAGGTCGGCGTAGTAGGCGGTCATGTCGTCGGCCGTGCGCTTCTGGCCCTCGAAGACGTACTTCTTCTTCTCGCAGAACTCGGTCGCCGCGACGTCCAGCGCGAGCGCGAAGTCCTTGCCCAGCTTGAACCCGGCGGACTTCACCGCGTCGGCGATCAGGTCGAGCGCGTCGCGGTTGGAGGGCAGGTCGGGCGCGAAGCCGCCCTCGTCGCCGACGCCGGTGGCCAGCCCCTTCTTCTTCAGCACCGACTTGAGGGCCTGGTAGACCTCGGCCCCCTGCTGGAGCGCCTCGCGGAAGGTGGCGGCCCCGACGGGGGCGATCATGAACTCCTGCACGTCGACGTTGGTGTCGGCGTGGGCGCCACCGTTGAGGATGTTCATCATCGGCACCGGCAGCAGGTGGGCGTGGGGGCCACCGACGTAGCGGTAGAGCGGGAGGGTCGAGGAGTGGGCGGCCGCCTTGGCCACAGCCAGCGAGGCGCCCAGGATGGCGTTGGCGCCGAGCGAGCCCTTGTTGGGGGTGCCGTCGAGGTCGAGCATCGCCTGGTCGACCAGCCGCTGCTCGTCGGCCTCGAGGCCCTCGATGGCCGGCCCGATCTGGCGGACCACGGCGTCGACGGCCTTGGCGACCCCCTTGCCGCCGTACCGCTTTCCGCCGTCGCGCAGCTCGACCGCCTCGAACGCGCCGGTCGACGCGCCGCTCGGCACGGCGGCGCGGGCGCCGGTGCCGTCGTCGAGGAAGACCTCCACCTCGACGGTGGGGTTGCCTCGGGAGTCGAGGATCTCGCGGGCGGACACGGCCTGGATGACAGCCACGGTGTGCTCCTGACGCTTCGGGGACCGGCTGCCTCGCAGCCTAGTGGCGTCCCCGCGCAGGGTCAGGTGGCCGTCCGCGCCCGCCGCCCGCGGAGCTGCGTGCCGATGTGCGGCTAACTACACCCGTTTGATAGACATATCCCATGCTGCGCGACCGCGAGGGACGGCCCGTGGGTGACTGGTTCGACCTCCACGCCCACGAGACGGGCGCCGACGTCGAGACCCGGTGGGACGGCCCGGTCCCCTGCGTCACGCCGACCGAGCGGTTCTTCGTCCGCAACCACACCACCGCCCCCGAGATCGACCCCGGCGCCTGGCGGCTGCTGATCTCGGGCGACGGCGTGCAGCGGGAGACGGTCTGGTCGCTGGCCGACCTGCGGCGCCTCACCTCCGTCACCCTCGAGGTCGCCCTCGAGTGCACCGGCAACGGACGCCGGTTCTTCGGCGACCAGCAGGGCACTCCGCGACCCGGCACCCCCTGGCGCTTCGGCGCCATCGGCGTGGCCCGCTGGAGCGGCGTCCCGCTCTCGCAGCTCCTCGACCACGCCGGCCTGCGACGCGACGCCGTCCAGGTGACCCCCGTCGGGCTCGACGACCGCTACGTCGTCGACGGGGTCGACCACGGCCGGGTCCGTCGTCCGCTGCCGCTCCCCAAGGCCATGGACGACGTCCTGGTCGCCCTCGACATGAACGGCGAGCCGCTCGCCCGCGACCACGGCTTCCCCGCCCGCCTGGTCGTGCCCGGCTGGGTCGGCATCGCCAGCATCAAGTGGCTCGGTGAGCTGAGGGTCACGCGCACCGAGGTCGACTCGCCGTGGAACACCCTGTGGTACCGCATGCACGGTCCTGGCTGGGAGGGCGCCGACGCCGAGCTGGGCCGGCTCCCCGTCAAGAGCGTGCTCGACGAGCAGGGAGACGGAGACCCCACGGTTGGCCGCGAGGTGCGGCTCGCCGGCCGCGCGTGGGCCGGCGAGGCCGCTGTCGAGCGGGTCGAGGTGAGCACCGACGGCGGCCGGACGTGGCGGCGGGCAGAGCTCGACGGCGACAACCTGGTGAACGGGTGGGCGCACTGGGAGCTTCCCTGGACCCCGGACCGCGCGGGCGACCACGAGATCCGGGTCCGGGCCACCGACACCACGGGCCGGACCCAGCCGGACCGCGCGACCGACAACGACGACGGCTACCTCTTCGACGCCGTGATGCGACACCCGGTCCGCGTCCGCGAGCCCGGGCGCTGACCGGTCAGCCCACCACCGGAACCGCCTCGACGATGCGGTTGTCGCGGTAGCGGCCGCGCACCTCGTCGTACGGCCCCCCACAGGTGATGAGCAGCAGCCGGTGGCGCCGCTGCTGCGCGAACAGGTCCGAGCGCGACGACAGGTCGGCGCTCGGGAGGAGGTAGTTGCGGACCACCCGGTAGCGCTGCCGTTCCCCGCCGTCGGACAGCTCGACGAGCTCCCCGGCCGCCAGCCCGGTGAGCCCGGCCAGGTAGCCGACCGGGTCGGTCGCCGAGTCGAGGTGGCCCGCGACCACGACGGTCCCGAACGGCGATCCCGCGCGGGAGCCGCCGCGCCACCAGCCCACCCGGTCGGCGTCCTCCGGCAGCTCCAGGACGCCGTCGACCACGTCCACCGGGTCGACCGCAGCGGCCGCTCCTCCGCCCTCGGGGCGGAGCAACAGCCTGGTCGGCCGGAGCTCCGGCCACTGCGCCGGGAGGAGCTCGCCGACCGCAGCCGGACCGGGCGAGTCAGCCTCCGGCGCGGCAGGATCAGGCGCGTCGTCCGGTGGCCTCGGGACCGAGGTGGTGAGTCGGCGTCCCACCCCGCGCTCGGGCGCACTCGGCTCCGCGGTGGCCGGTCCCGCCGTCGGCCCGGCCGGTGGCGCCGGCTCGGGCTGCCCGTCGGCGTACGCCGCCGCGAGCAGTCCCAGGCCGGCCGCGGCCAGGACCCCTGCCGCCGCGAGCCGCGGCCCGCTCACGTCCGGACCGGTGCCGCTCTCCGGACCGCACCGACGCCGACCAGGGCGAGGGAGGCGGCCAACGCCACCAGGCCGCTCCGCACCAGCGCGGACGACCCCGTCGCGGACGACGTGTCGTGCTGGCCGCCTGTCCCACCGGGAACGCCGCCCGGCGCCGTGGCCGACCCCTGGGAGGACACCGGCATGGTGTGCACGATCGCGTCCATGGTGCCGCGCTCGGCCACCCCGACGGCGTACACGCGCATCGACTTGCCGCCCGGGACGGGCAGGTCGACCGGTCCGAGCACCGGCGGGTCGTCCGTGGCGCTCGGCACCACGGCGACCCGGTAGGTGTCGGCGGGCACGACCACGGTCAGCTGCTCGCCGCTGGCCACGTCGGAGAAGAGCACCTTGCCGTCGACCTTGATGTCGGCCGGACCCACCGCCGCGGTGTGCGCGATCGACAGCCGCGTGTTGCCGTCCGGGACCGGCGAGCGGTTGTTGGCGAAGCTCGTCAGCACGGCCGGCCGACGGGCGTCGACCGGGAGGTGCAGCACGACGTCGAGGCTCTCGCCCGGTCGTACGTCGACCATCGCGTCGACCGACGTCCCGTCGTCGGCCGTCGCCTCCACCTGGTGCTCCCCGGGCGAGAGGTCGAGACCCCCCACGATCTCCTTGGCCTCCACGCCCTCACCGACGACGTCGCCGTCGACGCTGAAGTCCCACGTGGACCCGACGACACCCTGGACGAGGAACACCTCGCCTGCCTTCGGCTTCGCCGCAGCCGCGGACCCGGCGAGGACGGTGCCGGGAACGACGAGGCCGGCGACGAGCACAGCAACCAGCGCCTTGCGAGAAAGCATGAGGAACCCCCCGATTCCACCCCATGGCGGCAATCCCCATGCCGCCGCCCTTGCAGTATGCACCTCCGGCGTCGAAAGAAAACCCCTTCGGGGGGCGCGCAGGCCCGGCTCCGGGAGGTAACCTCAGCCGGTCGGGCGCCGCTTCTGGGGTTTGCGGGTCCGGATCGTCCATCGGGGGGTGGCACGACGATGCCGAGTCGAGTGCGTCGGACGCTGGGCCGTGCCACGGCTCGCGTGCGGGAGGCCGTCGGCTACTGGTGGCTCGAGCAGACCGACGGGTTGCGCGACCGTCGCAGGGGGCGGCGACCCGGACGGATCTCCACGCTCCTCCACCGCCACGGGCACGGGTACGCCGACACCGCACCCCGTTCGCCGAGACCGGCCCGGCGGCCCCGGTCCGCGTGGCGGCACCGGCGCTGGTCGTTCGCGCTGGCGACGGCGGCCGACCGGTTCGCCCGTGCCGGGTCGGCCGTGGTCCGACCGTTCCGGTGGGTCGGCGCGGTCCGCACCAGCAGCGGACGCGGTGTCAGTACGGCCCGCCCGGGCGCCGTCCACGGCATCGGCTCGGTCGGCGCCGCCTCCACCGGCTGGCTCACCGCGATCGGCGACACCACCGACGACCTGGTCACCGGTCTCGGCGCCACCGGCCGTCGGGACGTGGGCGCGGGCGCTGTCGTGGGCCGGGCGACGAGCCTGCGGACGCGGAGAGGCCGCCTCCTGGCTTCGCCGAGCCGCCGGGGGGGTGCGATCGCCGCGGTGACCGGGATGGTCGTCGCGGCCGCGATCCTGGGCGCCACCCGGCTGCCCGGCGAGGCGCCGTCGGCCGAGCAGGGAGCCGTCACCGGGGGGCAGGCCGATCCGAGCGCGTCCAAGCGCGGGGGCGCGGCCCAGGGTCCGGGTCTCAGCCGGCCGGGCATCCACCTCAGCGTCTCCCCGCTGGGGAGCGGCGATCTCGAGGTCGTGGAGCGGGTGCTGCTGCCCGAGCCGATCACGGTGCTGCCGCTCTCGGCTCCCCCCGGTCCGCCGGAGGCCTTCGGCCTGCCACGTCTCGTGGACCTGAGCGTGTCGGCGGACGACCAGGACCTCGCCATCGCCGGCTCGACCGAGATCGGGAAGGAGCGCGAGCTCTCGCTGCCTCGGCCGGCGACCACGATCGAGCTGCGCTACCGGGTCGAGAACGCCGATGCGCAGAGCGTCACGGCGCCGGACGGCCGGGCCACCCTGGCGATCCGCCCGGCGGCGTCGGCAGCGCTCGACTCCCAGCCGGCGGTGGTCCAGGTACGCGGTGCGGTCGTCCACACGCTGGTCTGCGTCGACGAGCCGCGCGAGCGCCAGCTGTGCGGCGTACCCGACGGCGACGGCTGGCACACCGAGCCCGTCACGGCCGACCGGTCGAGCGTCGTGGCGCTCGTCGACCTCCCGCCGGCCTGAGGTACCTCCCTCGGTGCACGGTCGTTGACCGGTCGTCACGCAGGCCACTAGGTTCGAGGAACTGCAGCACGTCTGAGGTCCCTCCCACTCGATCGCACGCAGCTCGGTGGCCTCCGACGACCGGGGGCCCCATCCGAGCCGCGTGTCGGACAGAGGAGTCTCGGCCATGACCGACGTCAGCGAGTCCCGTGGCGAGCCCGCCACCGAGATCCCGGCGAAGAACGTCCCACCCGTCCAGTACGCCGACCTGCCGGAGCCCGCGTCGCTCGGGAAGGTGGTCGGGCCGAGCGTGCTCCTGCTGGCAGGCGCGATCGGCTCGGGCGAGTTCGTGCTGTGGCCCTACATCTCGACCCAGGCGGGGCTGACGCTGGTCTGGCTGGTCGTGATCGGCGTGACCACGCAGTACTTCCTCAACATGGAGATCGAGCGCTACACCCTCGCCACCGGCGAGACCGCGGTCACCGGCTTCACCCGGCTCTGGAAGCCGTGGGGGATCCTCTTCATCGTCATGGGCGTGCTGGCCTGGATGTGGCCGGGCTGGGCGACCGGAGGCACCACCACCCTCAGCTTCGCACTCGGCTTCTCCGAGGACCTGATCCCCTACCTCACCATCGGGGTGCTGGTCCTGATCGGGATCGTGCTCACGGTGTCGCCCGTCGTCTACCGGACGGTCGAGAAGATCCAGTTCTTCATGGTGGCGCTGATCGTGATCTTCGTCGTGTACGCCGCGGTGGCGCTGCTCGGCCCCGACGGCTACACCGCGCTCGCCCAGGGCTTCGTCGAGGTGCAGGAGATTCCCGGCGGGTTCTCCGACGTCCCGATCGCGGTGCTGATGGGCGCGGTCGCCTTCGCCGGCGCCGGCGGCGTGATGAACCTCGTGCAGTCCAACTGGGTCCGCGACAAGGGCCTCGGCATGGGGGCCCGGCTCCCCAAGGTCGTCTCGCCGTTCACGGGCGAGGAGATCGCGGCGCCGACGACGGGCTACTTCTTCAAGCGCACCGACGAGAACATGCGCCGCTGGCGCGGCTGGTGGAAGGTCGCCAACCGCGAGCAGCTGCTCACGTTCCTCCTCATCGGCGGCGTCGCGCTGCTGGTCTTCATGACCCTCGCCTACGTCACCGTCGGCACCGGCAGCTCGGCCGAGAGCTTCGACTTCATCAAGCTCCAGGGCGAGGCGCTGGAGGCCGACTACGGTGCCTGGCTCGCGACGGCCTTCTGGCTGATCGGCAGCGTCGTGCTCTTCTCCACGAACCTGACGGTGCTCGACATGATCGCCCGGCTCACCGCCGACGTGCTCAAGACGGGGGCGCTGCGCGACAACGAGCGCTGGAGCGAGAGCAAGCTCTACTTCATCACGGTCTGGGCCATGATCCTGTTCGGCTCCCTGATCCTGCTCATCGGCGTCGACCAGCCGCTGGTGCTGCTGGTGATCGCCTCCGCGCTCAACGGCGTCGTGATGTTCATCTACTCGCTGCTGCTGGTGCGGCTCAACCGGGGCGTGCTGCCGCGGGAGATCGGCCTGACCGGCGGACGCTTCGGCGCGGTCCTCTGGGCGTGCGTGTTCTACGGCTTCTTCTCCGTGATCCTGCTCTGGGACCAGGCCAAGCAGCTGTTCGGCATCTGATCCACGTCGCCGTCGCGGGTGCCCGGGAACGCTCCGCGTGGCGTTCCCAGGCACCCGGGCTCACAGGGCGCGCCGGGCGTGGCCGCGGACGTCGGCGTCGGTGTCCTTGGTCGCCCGTTCCACGGCGTCCCGCACCTCCGGGTCGGTGGTGCGCGTCGCCAGCGACAGCACCGCGGCCTTGCGGACGTCGGCGTGGGGGTCGCCGAGCGCGGCCAGCAGCGGCCATACCGCCACCGTGTCCGGCGCCCCCGCCAGGCCCCGCGCGGCGCCGACGCGCACCTGCCACGCCGGGTGCCCCACGGAGGCGGCCGCGAGCTCCCACAGCCGAGGAACGTCGGGCAGGCCCGCCGCCGCCTCCAGCGCGGCAGCACGCACCAGCAGGTCACCGTCGTCGGCCAGACGCTCCAGCGTCGGTGCCGACGCGGTGACACCGATCGTGCCCAGGCCGTGCGCGACGACCACCCGCACCTCGCGCACCTCGTCCGAGGCCGCTGTGGTCACGCCCTCGACATCGTCGAGCGACACCAGCCCGCGGACGCCCTGGATCCTGACCCGGGCGTCGGTGTCGGCGACGGCAGCGCGGAACGCGTCGGCGTCCCCCAGCCTGAGCGCACGGAGCACGTCGACCACGGCCGAGCGCGCGACCGGGTCGCCCGCCTCGAGCGACGCGGACAGGGCGTCGCGCAGCTCGGGTGAGGGAGGCAGTACCTCGACCAGCTCCCGCAGCGCGTCGCCCGCCGCGTGTCGCACGTCGGCGTCGTCGTCCACCAGAAGCGTGGCGAGCGCCGGTCCGGTCCCCGCGGGCACCAGCTCGGTCACCGAGGCGATCGCCGCTCGACGGACCCGGGCGTCGTCGTCGGACAGGAAGCCCGCGAGGGCGGTCAGGTCGGCGCCGGCCTCGGTGAGCGCCAGCAGCTCCAGGATCCGCGGTGACTGCTGCTCCTCGTCCGCCGTACGGACCCGGTCCTCGCGGACCTCGTGCGTGGTCCGGCTCGGCTCGACGACCGCGATCACGGCTGCGTCCTGCGGTGCGCCCTCGGGGATCTGCACGTCGTCGAGGGGCACGAGGTAGTCGTTGACCGGTCGGCGCACGAACTCGGTCGCACCGTCGGTACGCCGACGCACGTTCAGGTGGAAGAACCACGCGTCGTCGTCCCGCAGCGGGAGGTCCGCGCGGGCGTGGTAGAGACCCCAGCGGCTCTCCTCGCGCACGGTCGAGGCCCGCGCGGCGAGCTCGGCACAGTCGCGGATGAAGCTCACCTCGACGCACCTCATCAGTTCGTGCGGCGTGCGCGCCCCCATCTGCTCGATCTCCCGCGTCATCCGGGCGAAGGTCTCGACGGCGATCTCGAGCTTGCGGGCGGTCTTCGGCGGGGCGACGTAGTCGTTGACGAACCGGCGCAGCTTGTACTCGACCTGCTGCTGGGGCGGACCGTCCGGGTGCCGCAGCGGCCGGTAGACGAGGTCGTGGGCCGCCGCCACCTGGTCCTCGGGCAGCGGCAGCCGCGCGTCGGGCAGGTGCCCGCTGGCGTGGGCACCCGCCAGGTCGCCGAAGACGAAGGCGCCGATCATGTAGTTGTGCGGGACGCACGCCAGGTCGCCCGCTGCGTACAGGCCCGGCACCGTTGTCTGCGCGTGCTCGTCGACCCAGACGCCGGACGACGAGTGCCCGCCGCACAGCCCGATCTCGGAGATGTGCATCTCGACGTCGTGGGTGCGGTAGTCGTGACCGCGACCCGCGTGGAAGGTGCCGCGGGTCGGCCGCTCGGTGTGGTGGAGGATCCCCTCGAGCTGGGAGATCGTCTCGTCGGGCAGATGCGTGAGCTTGAGGTAGATGGGTCCACGGGCGGAGTCGATCTCCTCCTTCACCTCGGCCATCATCTGGCCGGACCAGTAGTCGCAGTCGACGAAGCGGTCGCCATCGGAGTTGACCTGGTAGCCGCCGAAGGGGTTGGCGACGTAGGCGCAGGCCGGGCCGTTGTAGTCCTTGATGAGCGGGTTGACCTGGAAGCACTCGATCCCGCTGAGCTCCGCCCCCGCGTGGAAGGCCATCGCGTGCCCGTCGCCGGCGTTCGTGGGGTTCTCGTAGGTGCCGTAGAGGTAGCCGCTGGCCGGCAGCCCCAGCCTGCCGGCGGCACCGGTTGCGAGGATCACCGCCCGGGCGCTGACGGTCACGAACTCCCCGCTGCGGGTGTCGAACGCCGCCACGCCCACCGCGCGGCCGTGGGAGGTCAGCACCCGGACGGGCATCAGCCGGTTCTCGATGGTGAGCCGCTCGCGGAGCTCGCGCCGCCGCATCACCCGGTAGAGCACCTTCTTGACGTCCTTGCCCTCGGGCATCGGCAGCACGTAGGAGCCCGAGCGGTGGACCTGACGGACGTGGTAATCGCCGTACTCGTCCTTCTCGAACTTCACGCCGTACTTCTCCAGCCGCCGCACCATGTCGTAGCCGCGGGTGGCGGTCTGCCGGACGGTGGCCTGGTTGACGATGCCGTCGTTGGCGCGGGTGATCTCGGCGACGTAGTCGTCGGGATCGGCCTTGCCGGGGATCACGGCGTTGTTCACGCCGTCCATGCCCATCGCGAGGGCGCCGGAGTGCCGCACGTGCGCCTTCTCGAGCAGCAGCACGTCGGAGCCGGCCTCGGCGGCCGTGATCGCCGCCATGGTTCCGGCGGTGCCGCCCCCGACGACGAGCACGTCGCAGACCAGCTCGCGCGAGGGGGTCACCGGTGGGACCTCCATCGCGACGTGGGCCGACCGGGTGGTGGTCCGGCCCACCGGGGTGGGCCGGTTCGCGGTGGGGCTGGGGCGGGGAGTCATGCCAGGTCCTTCGCGGGGTCGGTACGGCGGGTCACGGGCGCGAGCGACTGGGTCCGGGTGAGGGCCTCGAGGATCTCCGCGCGCTGCTCGGGCCGAGGCGGCCGCCCGGGATCGCGCGGATGCAGGAGCCGGTGCTCCGAGACGATGCCGTGCCGGCCGAGGACGACGATCCGGTCGGCCAGGACCATCGCCTCGTCGACGTCGTGGGTGACGAACACGACGGTGCAGCCGGAGTCGGCCCAGGTCTCGACGAGCAGCTGCTGCATCGAGCCGCGGGTCTGCGCGTCGAGCGCTCCGAACGGCTCGTCCATGCAGATCAGCCCCGGCGAACCGGCGAGCGCCCGGGCCAGCTGGACCCGCTGCCGCATGCCGCCGGAGAGCTGCCCGGGGAGTCGCTCGGCGTACCGCGACAGGCCGACCCGCTCGAGCCACTGCTCGGCGACCCTGCGCCGCTCGCGCCGGGCCACCCCGTGCAGCTTCAGTGGCAGCTCCACGTTGCGGCGTGCGGTGCGCCACGGCAGCAGGGCGTCGTCCTGGAAGACGAGCGCCCGCTCGGCGTCCGGCCCCGTGACGTCGCCGCCGTCCGCGACCACCCGGCCGGCCAGCGGCCGCAGCAGGCCGGCGAACGCGCGGAGCAGGGTCGACTTGCCGCATCCGGAGTGGCCGAGCACGACCAGGATCTCGCCGGGCTCGACGTCGATGTCGACCCCGTCCACGACCGGCTCGCCGGCGTACCCGAGCGTCAGGCCCTCGGCGCGGATGGCCGCGGGACGGACGTCGGCGGCGGGCGTGGGGTGTGTCTCGACGCTGGTGGTGCGCGTCGTGGTCGTCGTCATCACTGGCTCCTCTGTTCGGAGGCGAGCCACCGGGTCAGCCGGCGACCGAGCTGTTCGATGCAGCTGGACGTGAGCTGGCCGACCACCCCGATCGACAGCATCCCCACGATCACGGCGGGGTAGTCGACGATCGTGTAGGCCTGCCAGGTGCGGTAACCGAGGCCGAGGTCGCCGGAGATCATCTCCGCGGAGATCACGCAGATCCAGGCCACGCCCATGCCGACCGAGAGGCCCCCGAAGACGCCGGGCACGATGCCGGGCAGCACCACCGTCGACAGCACCTGACGACGGGAGGCACCCATCGTGAGCAGGGCGTCCTCCCACACCGTGGGGAGCGCGCGCACGGCGTGGCGCGTGCTCACCAGGATCGGGAAGAACGCTGCGGTGGCGGTGATGAACACGATCCCCTGCTCGTTGGTGGGGAACAGCAGGATCGCCACCGGTACCAGGGCGATGGCAGGGATCGGGCGTGCCACCTCCAGCAGCGGCTGGAGCAGGTCGGTCAGCCACCGCGACCGGGCCAGCAGGATGCCCAGCCCGACCCCTGCCACCGAGGCGATCGCGAAGCCGCTGATGATCCGGACCAGGCTCTGCCCCAGGTCGAGGTAGTAGCGGCTCGTGCCGAGCTGGGCGGCCAACGCCTCTGCCACCTCGACCGGACCCGGGAGCCGGTTGAAGCGCAGCCACATCACCACGTCGTTCTCGGTCAGCAGGTGCCACAGCATCACCGCGGCGGCGAGGGCGGCCAGCCGCACCAGCCACCGCGTCGGCGTGACCCGCCGCCGCGACCTCGAGCGCGGCGGGTCTTCCACGGGTGGTGGGTCCTCGACGACCACGCGCTCCTGCACCGCGGTCACCGGGTCCCCACCTCCTGCGCCGCTGCGCGGGCCTCCTCCCACGACACCTCGGCGGCGCCGCCGCTCCGGTCGAGGTACTCGTCGGCGGACTCCCGCGTGGCGAACGGGAGCAGCCCCTCGCCGTCCTGCACCCAGATCATCCGGTCGGCGAACCAGCGGGTGCCGGTGATCGCGTCGGGGACGTACGACGCCCGCACCGTGGCGCCTGCCTCCTCGGCCGCGGCGACGTTGCGCAGCAGACAGGTCGGGTCGGCGACGGGGCGAGGCTCATCCTCGCCCTGCACCCACACCTCACCCGCGGTCTCCGGCTCCTTCACCGGCCGGTCGCAGACCCGGTCGCGACCGGTGATCGCCGCCGGGTTGGCGGTGTCCCGGGCGGCGGCGTCGTAGTCGTCGCCCCACACCTGGCGCACCAGGCTGTCGTCGATGAACTCCCGGACGTCGACGGGGTCCTCGAGCACCCCGATGCTCTCCAGGAACGGGACGTCCTGCTCGAGTGCGGCCACCTGCTGCTCCTTGAGCGTGGTGTCGAATGTCGAGACACCGCCCCGGCCGTTGTAGAGGTAGACCACCTCGACCGGGAGGCCCGTCTCCTCGGCGACGATCTCGGCAGCCTCCACCGGGTGGTCGTGCAGCCACTCGGTGGCTCGCTGCTGGGCGGTCAGGAAGGCCGTGACGACGTCCTGGTTCTCGGCCGTGTAGTCGTCGCGGACCACCGTCCCGTGGAGGGTCGGCACCTCGAGCCGCCCCCCGTCGTAGACCAGACGGGCGTCGTCTCGGAAGGCGAGCAGCGCCGGCCAGGCGACGAACTGTGCGACCGCGTCGACCGAGCCCGCCTGGAGCGAGGACGCTCCGACGGGCGGGTCCTGGTTCTCGACGGAGACCCCCTCGTCGGGGTCGATCCCCGCCTCGTCGAGCGCCTGGACGAGCGTGCCGTGGCCCGCCGAGCCGACGCTCGCCGAGATGGTCCCGCCGTCGAGGTCCTCGAGGGTCTCGACATCGGAGTCGGCTGCCGCTACGACGCCGTTCAGCGCACCGTCGAGGTTGTAGCCGGTCACGGCGACCATCGAGCTGCCGCCCTCGCCGGTGCCGGCACGGGAGCCGTTGATGAGGAGCGGGTAGTCGCCCATCGAGCCGATGTCGATCTTGCCGGCGAGCATCTGGGCGGTGATCGGGGCGCCGGTGTCGTAGTCCTGCCAGTCGACCTCGAGGTCCGGGTCGACCTTCTCGAGCTCCTGCTCGAAGAACCCGCGCTCCCGCAGCAACGTGCCGGCCGTGACGGTGTTGATGGTCTTGGACTGGTAGCCGATCGTGACGACGTCGGCCTCGTCGGCGCCGCTTCCTCCGTCGGCTCCCGCCAGCTGGCATCCGGCGAGGCCGAGCGTCAGCACCGCCGCTCCGGTCGCGGCGGCGGCGCGGGGCAGTGCGGCTCTGGTGCGGGTCATCGGAGTCCTCTCAGCGGAGCAGGTAGGGGATGTTCACGGTCACCGCGCCCGTGGGGCAGCGGTCGGCGCAGGGGCCGCAGTACCAGCACTCGTCGACGTGCATGTAGGCCTTGCCGGTGTCGGGGTCGATCGCGAGTGCGTCGAGCGGGCACACCTCGACGCAGAGGTTGCAGCCCTCGATACACAGGGACTGGTCGACCGAGACGGGTACGTCGACCCGGATGTCGACCAGGGGTGGCGGAGACGACGTCCCGTCGCTGCAGCCCGCCTTGCGGGAGGCCCGGCCGCGCGGTGCCGGGCCGGTCTCGACGTGTGCGTCGGTCACGGTGGTGCTCCTCTCGAGTGGGTTCAGGGCAGGTCGGGCGGCGGCCGTCGGGTGGTGCCGCGCAGGCTGATCCGGTCACCCCGGAGCCGCAGGAACTCGAGGTCGACGGGGCGCCCGTCCTCGAGCCGGGTCAGTCGCTCGACGAGGAGCAGCGGTGACCCCGGCGTGACCTCGAGCGCGTCGGCCGCCGAACGGTCGGCGGTGGTCGCCTCGATCGAGAGCTCCGCCCGCCCCAGTGGCTGACCCGCGAGCTGCTCGAGCAGAACGAACACGTCGCGTCTCGCGAGGTCGCAGCCGAGCAGCTCCTCCCCGAGGTCCGCGACCACGAAGGTCAGGTCGAGCGAGACCGGGTGGTCGTCGACCAGGCGCCGCCGCTCCAGGCAGAGGACGTCACTCCCGACGGCGACCTCCAGTCCCGCAGCGACCGGAGCGGACGCGCGCGTCAACCGGGCCAGCCGCACCTCGTTGCGCACGTCGCCACAGGCCCCGAAGGTCTCCGCGAAGCCACGCAGGGTGTCGATGCCGTGCGGGAGCGCACCACCGATGGCTCGGGTCCCGGTGCCCTGGATCCTCTCGACCAGGCCTTCGGCCCGGAGCAGGTCCAAGGCCGCCCGGACTGCGTTGCGGGAGACGCCGTGCTCGGCACCGAGCAGGTCCTCGGAGGGCAGCAGTCGTCCGGGGGCGCCGTCGGTGACGACGCGGCGCAGCACGTCGGCCACCCGGCGCGCGTCGTCGGTCCGTCGTCCACGGCGCGCAGGTGACTGGTCCTCGAGGAGGTCGGTGTCCGGCACGCGCCTAACTGTAGTGAGTCACTAGAATTAATTGCCAACGCGGATGGAAACGCCACCGAGAAAGTTGCGACTGGCGCTCTGACCTGCACGGACAGGCCCTCCCGAGCCGATCCGCCACCCCGCTCGGGCGTGTCGGAGCGTCGATCCGAGGTGCGGAGCGTCAGGGCAGCCGACGGCGTACGGCGTCGCGCAGCGCCTGCTCGGGATCGACGCCCTCGCGCCGCGCCTCGGCCACGAGGGCGAGCAGGCGCTCGCCCAGGTCGGGGTCGCCCGGGTCGGTCGGAGCGGGCGCGCCCGACCGCTCGAGGCGGTCCAGCACCTTGTCGGCGAGCAGCAGCCCGGGCAGCCCGGGCGGGATCCCGTCGGTCACCGATCCGCGATGCTTCTCCTCGGCCTTCCGGGCCTCCCAGAGCTCGTTGACGGCGCGCGCGTCCAGCGTCGGGTCGGCGAGGTCACCGAAGACGTGCGGGTTGCGGCGACGCATCTTCGCGGAGATGTCGCGCGCGACGTCGCCGGTGGTGAAGGCGCCGTCCTGCTCGGCGATGGCCGCGTGGAAGAACACCTGCAGCAACAGGTCACCGAGCTCCTCGCGGAGGTGCTCCCAGTCTCCGGTGCTGGCGCCGGTGTCAATGGCTTCCAGCGTCTCGTGGGTCTCCTCGAGCAGGTAGCGCGCGAGCGACCGGTGGGTCTGCTCGGCCTTCCACGGGCACTCGGCGCGCAGTCGACGCATGACCGCCAGGAACTCCAGCAGCTCCTGGTCGTCGCCGGGCACGGCGCCTGCTAGCGGCCGCAGCGCTGGGACTCGGGCAGCTCGGCCGCGAGGGCCGAGTTGGGCTGCTCCTCCTGCCCGGCCTTGGCGCCCTCGCTCACCGCGAACGAGAGGGAGTTGTCGGTCGGCGCGGGCTGACCGTCGCGCATCGTGACGTTGAGCGCGGGGTCGAACTCGACGCCGTTCTCCTCGATCCAGCGCTGCATCTCCGCGGCGCCGGCGGCAGTGAAGGCGGCCTCGTCGCCCTCCCCGCCGAGGACGTCCTCACCGATCGTCCGCTGCGCGGCCTGGGTGTAGAGGCGGGCGGTCTCGACCGTGAGCACGGCCTCCTGGTGGTCCTCGGGGAGCGACGCGATCTGCTCGCGGAGGGCGTCGAGCTGCTGCTGGTAGTCCTCGGGCCCGACCGTGACGCCGAGCTCGGCCGCGGCCTGCTCGGCGACCTCCCGCATCGCGAGCAGGCCCGCGATGCCGGTCCGGAAGAAGCCGTTGGGCACCGTCTGTGCCTGCTGGTCCAGCGAGGACCGGGCCGCCTCGCAGTAGCTGCTGGTGACCTCGTCGAGCTCGGTCTCGGTGATCTGCTCGTCGCCGACCTGGACGGCCGCGCCGGGGTGCAGGTCGGCGCAGCCGCTCAGCAGGAGCACCGCCGCGAGGACGACACCTGCCGCACGGGCGGGACCACGGGACTTGCTCACTGCTGCTCCTTCGGCTGGCCGGACTCCTGGGGGCCGGTGACGGGGTCGATCACGGAGTCGATGACGGTGCGCGCCCATTCAAGCAAAGCCACTCCCTCGAGCGGACGGCCCGTCGCCCCCGGAGTGCCGGGACGGGGCACCAGCACGGTGTCGAGCTGGGTCTTGACGATGCTCTTCGGGTAGAGCCGCTGCAGCCGGACGACGCGCGACTCCGGCAGGGTCACCGGCGAGAAGCGGACGTTGCGGCCGGCGATGGTGACCTCACCGATCCCGGCCTGCCGTGCCCGCGCCCGGAACCGGGCGACCAGGAGCAGCGCGGCCACGGCCTCGGGCGGTTCGCCGTACCGGTCGTGGAGCTCGGCGAGCACCTCGTCGACGTCGAGGTCGGTGCGGACCTCCGCGAGCCGCTTGTACATCTCGAGACGCAGTCGCTCGCTCGGGATGTAGTCGTGGGACAGGTGGGCGTCGACCGGCAGCTCGATCCGGACCTCGCGCAGCTCCGGTTCCGACTCGCCCTTGAACTCCTGCACCGCCTCGCCGACGAGGCGCACGTAGAGGTCGAAGCCGACGTCGGCGATGTGGCCGGACTGCTCGCCGCCCAGCAGGTTGCCGGCGCCGCGGATCTCCAGGTCCTTCATGGCGATCGCCATGCCGCCGCCCAGGTCGGAGTGCTGGGCCAGGGTGGCCAGCCGCTCGTGCGCGGTCTCGGTGAGCGGCTTCTCGGCCGGGTAGAGGAAGTAGGCGTAGGCCCGCTCGCGGCTGCGACCGACCCGGCCGCGCAGCTGGTGGAGCTGGGACAGGCCGAGGGTGTCGGCCCGCTCGATGATCATGGTGTTGGCGTTGGACACGTCGAGCCCCGACTCGACGATCGTGGTGCAGACCAGGACGTCGAAGCGCTTCTCCCAGAAGTCCAGCATCACCTGCTCGAGCTGGTGCTCCCCCATCTGGCCGTGCGCGGTCGCCACCCGTGCCTCCGGCACCAGCTCCCGGATCCGGGCCGCGGCCTTCTCGATCGAGCTGACCCGGTTGTGGATGAAGAAGACCTGGCCGTCGCGCAGCAGCTCGCGCCGGATCGCCGCCGTCACCTGGCGGTCCTCGTACGCGCCGACGTAGGTCAGGACCGGGTGCCGCTCCTCCGGCGGCGTGGTGATGGTGGACATCTCCCGGATGCCGGTCACCGCCATCTCGAGGGTGCGCGGGATCGGCGTCGCGCTCATGCTGAGCACGTCGACCGAGGTGCGGAGCCGCTTCATCTGCTCCTTGTGCTCGACGCCGAACCGCTGCTCCTCGTCGACGATGATCAGGCCGAGGTCCTTGACCCGGACGTCGGGGTTGAGCAGCCGGTGGGTGCCGATCACCACGTCGACCGTCCCCTCGCGCAGGCCGTCCGTGACGTCACGCGCCTCCGCGTCGGTCTGGAACCGCGACAGGGGCTTCACGGTGATCGGGAAGCCGCTCATCCGCTCGGCGAACGTCGAGAGGTGCTGGGTCACCAGCAGCGTGGTCGGCACCAGGACGGCGACCTGCTTGCCCTCCTGCACCGCCTTGAACGCGGCCCGGACCGCGATCTCGGTCTTGCCGTAGCCCACGTCGCCACACACCAGCCGGTCCATCGGCACGCGGCGCATCATGTCGCCCTTGACCTCGTCGACCGTGCTCAGCTGGTCGGGCGTCTCCTGGAACGGGAAGGCGTCCTCGAGCTCGCGCTGCCATGGGCTGTCGGGGCCGTAGGCGTGCCCCTGCGTCGCCTGCCGGGCGGCGTAGAGCTTGATCAGCTCCGCCGCGATCTCGCGCACCGCCTTGCGGGCGCGGTTCTTCCGCTTCGTCCAGTCGGCTCCGCCCAGCCGGTCCAGGCTCGGCTGCTCGCCGCCGACGTAGCGGGTGACCTGGTCGAGCGCGTCGGCCGGCACGTACAAGACGTCATGGAGCGGGCCACTCCCTCGTCTGGGCTTGCTGGCGCCGTACTCCAGGACGAGGTACTCGCGCACCGCGCCCTGCACCTCGCGCTGGCGCATCTCGACGAAGCGGCCGACGCCGTGCTGCTCGTGGACCACGTAGTCGCCGGCCGACAGCTCGAGCGGGTCGATCTGCTTCTTGCGGCGGGCCGGCATCCGGCGCATGTCGCGGGTCGAGGCACCCTGTGCGGAGATGTCGTCGCCCGACATGACGACCAGCCGCCGGGCCTCGTCGACGAAGCCGTGGCCGAGGACACCGCAGGTGACCTCGACGACGTCGGCGTCACCGCGCGCCTCCTCGACCAGCCGGGCGGGGACGTCGTGCTCGCCGAGGGTCTCGACCAGTCGTTGCGCGGGGCCGTGGCCCGGGAAGACCACGACCACGCGGTAGCCGTCCTTGCGCCAGGACTCCACGTCGCCGACGGCGCGGGCGACGTCGCCGCGGTAGGGGTCGACCGGACGGGCACCGAGGTCGCGGACGCCGCTGGTCTCGTCGTCGAGCCCGAACGGGCTGACCGTCCACCACGGGGTGTCGCGCTCGAGCGCGTGGACCCGGACGTCGCCGATCTCCCGGTACGACGCGGCGCCGAGGTCGATGGGTGCGGTGCCGCCACCGGCGGCGGCCGCCCAGCTCGCCCCGAGGAACTCCTGGCTGGTCGCCACCAGGTCGTGGGCGCGGGTGCGCGCGCGCTCCGGGTCGACGACCAGGACGTGGGTGTCCGCCGGCATCACGTCGACGAGCAGCTCCATCTCGTCGACCAGCACGGGTGCCAGCGACTCCATCCCCTCGACGGCGATGCCGGCGGCGATCTGGTCGGTGAGCCCGAGCAGCTGGGGGTGCGCCTCGCCCAGCTCGGCTGCGCGTCGGCGTACGTCGTCGGTGAGGAGGAGCTCGCGGCAGGGCGGAGCCCAGAGCCGGTCGAGCGGCTCCAGCGTGCGCTGGTCGGCGACCGCGAAGGTGCGGATCTCCTCGACGTCGTCGCCCCAGAACTCCACCCGGACGGGGTGCTCCTCGGTCGGGGGGAACACGTCGACGATGCCGCCGCGGACCGCGAACTCCCCGCGCTTCTCGACCAGGTCGACCCGGGTGTACGCCGCGTCGGCGAGGCCGCGCACGACCTGCTCGAGCCCCCGGTCGTCGCCGACGGCGAGCTCGACCGGCTCGAGGTCGCCCAGTCCCCGCACCTGCGGCTGGAGCACCGCGCGCACCGGCGCGACCACCACGCGGAGCGGACCGGTGCCGGCCGTGCCGCCGGGGTGCCGGAGCCGGCGGAGCACCGCCAACCGCCGACCGACGGTGTCGCTGCGCGGGCTGAGCCGCTCGTGGGGCAGCGTCTCCCAGCTCGGGTAGTAGGCCACGAGGTCGGGTCCCACCAGGTCGCCCAGCTCGGTGACCAGGTCCTCGGCCTCGCGGGAGGTGGCGGTCACGGCCAGCACGGTGCGGCCGGCGCGCACCAGGCCGTCGACGAGGAAGGGCCGCAGCCCCTCGGGCGCGACCAGGTCGAGGCTGCGCACCGACCCGCTGCGGGCGTCGTCGACGAGGGAGGCCAGGGTCGGGGCGCCGAGCACCTCGTCGGCCAGCTGGGTGAGGGTCACGCTTCCCCTTCGCACACGGAGATCCCCCTCCCGCGGACGTGGAGGGGGTGTCACCCCCGTCGGGCCGGGGGGTTTCGGGGGCGAGTCTACGGTGGCGGGATGACGCGTGGAGCGCTGGCCGCCTCAGGGCTGCTGCTGGTGCTGGCCGGGTGCAGCGAGGCGCCGCCGGCACCGGACGACCCGCGTCCCGCGACGTCCGGCGACGGCGCAGAGTCCCCCTCCGCCGACCGGTCGGCCTCGGCCGGATCGGCCTCCGGCGGGGGTCGTCCCGACGGGTCCGCGGTCGGATCCCGGAAGCCCGACCCGCTGGCGGCCGCCCTCGACGGACGCCCCGGTGCGCCGGGCTCCCCGCGTGAGGCCGCGGCGCAGATCGAGGCGGCGGCGCGCGCCGTCGCCGACCCCGGCACCGTCCCGGCCCGGCTCGCGGCCGCCGGCCACGCCCAGCAGCTGGCCTACCGCGCGGTGGCCGACCGCCCGGGCTGGGACCGTCGGGTCGCGGCGCTGCTCCCCGCGACGCTGCGCCGCGAGACCCGCGCCAACGTCACAGCACGGCGGGCCTTCCGCTCCATGCACCCGACCCGTGACGCCGACCTGGCCACCGAGCTGCCCGCGTGGCGGATCGTGGAGCCCCGGCCGGCAGCCGAGCTGCGCCGCTACTACCAGGAGGCCGAGCGCCGCTACGGCGTCGACTGGGAGTACCTCGCCGCGATCAACCTCGTCGAGACCGGCTTCGGGCGCATCGACGGCACCTCGGTCGCCGGGGCGCAGGGACCGATGCAGTTCATCCCCACCACGTGGGACATCTACGGGCAGGGCGGCGACGTCCACGACCCGCACGACGCGATCCTGGCCGCGGGCCGGCTGCTCCGCGCCAACGGCTTCGCCCGCGACCCGTCTGGCGCGCTCTACCGCTACAACAACTCCTCGGCGTACGTCCGCGGCGTGAGCCTCTACGCCGAGGTGATGCAGCGACGGCCGCGGACCTACCTCGCCTACCACCAGTGGCCGATCTACTACCTGACCCGCGCCGGCAGCATCTGGTTGCCGGAGGGCTACTCCGAGCGACGCCCGGTGCCGGTACGACGCTGGCTCGAGCGCGAGGGTCGTCCGGCCGGGTGACCGCCGTCAGGCGGTGCCGTGGCGCACCACGAAGTCGATGATGGTGTCGGCGAGCTCGGGGCGGCACACGATCAGGTCGGGCAGCGAGGTGTCGTCCTCGTTGTAGACCAGGGGCGACCCGTCCACCCGCGAGCAGTGGAGCCCGGCCGCGCGGGCGACGGCCACGGGAGCGGCGTTGTCCCACTGGTACTGGCCACCGGCGTGCACGTAGGCGTCGGCGACGTCGCGCACCACGCTCATCACCTTCACGCCGGCCGAGCCCATCGGCACCAGCTCGGCGTCGATCTCGCCGGCCAACGCCTCGACGAACGCCGGCGGCCGGGTGCGGGACACCGCGATCCGCGGCCTGGACGACGTCGGCGGCGCGACCACGGGCGGCGTCCCGGTGTGGAAGGTCTCGCCGAGCGCCGGCTGCGCGACGGCTCCGGCGGTCAGCTCGCCGTGCTCGCCACCGTCCCGCTCCCACAGGGCGACGTGGACGGCCCAGTCGTCACGGGGCGGCTCGGAGAACTCGCGGGTCCCGTCGAGGGGGTCGATGATCCACACCCGGTCGGCGTCGAGCCGTGCCTTGTCGTCGCTCGCCTCCTCGCTGAGCACGCTGTCGGCGGGGCGATGCTCGGCGAGCAGCCGGGCGAGCAGCTCCTGGGCGGCGGCGTCCCCGGCGTCCTTCAGCTCCCTGCCCTCGAGGCCCTGGCCCCGGACCTCGAGCAGCCGGGCCCCGGCCTGCTCGGCCGCCCAGGCCGCGAAGGCGTGGTCGTCACGGGTCGCGCTGTCGGCCGTCTCGGGGTTCGCATCGCTCACTCCACCACCTTCTCACGCGTCCCGCACCCGGATCGTCGGCCCTGGCTACCTCACGGAGCCGAGCCTTGGGAGGATGCGCCCATGGCGGTGCAGACCCCGGGAGACGACCACGGACCCTGGCTCGTGGTCGGCCTCGGCAACCCCGGACCCCGGTACGCCGACCACCGCCACAACGTGGGCTACCGGGTGGCCGACGTGCTGGCCGAGCGGATGGGGTCGCGGTTCCGGTCCCACAAGTCCGGGCGTGCCGACGTGGTCGAGGGGAGGCTCGCGGTGCCCGGACCGCGCGTGGTGCTGGCCCGACCGCGCTGCTACATGAACGAGAGCGGCGGGCCGGTCAAGGCACTGCTCGCGTTCTACGGGATCGCCCCCGACCACCTCGTGGCGGTCCACGACGAGCTGGACATCGGCTTCGGCACGCTTCGGATCAAGTTCGGGGGCGGGGACAACGGGCACAACGGCCTGCGCTCGCTGCGCTCCTCCCTCGGGACGGGCGACTTCTACCGCGTACGTCTGGGCATCGGACGGCCGCCGGGCCGGACCGAGGTCTCGGACTTCGTCCTGTCGCGGTACTCCGCTGCGGAGACGTCGCTGCTGCCGGTGCAGGTGGTGGACGCCGCGGACGCGGTCGTCTCGCTGCTCACCGACGGCCTGGAGAGGACCCAGCAGCGCTTCAACACCTGACGACGCGCTCGCTGCCGCGCAGCAGCACGACGAGGGCAGCCTCGACCTCGTCGAGGGACGTGGTGGAGGGCAGGATGGCGGTGTCCGCGCCGCTCCGGAGGAGGGCATCCCAGACCGGACCCGGCGGCGCAGCGGTCAGCACCAGCCACGGCACCCCCTGGTGCTGCACCAGGTCGCACGCCCAGCGCACCGCTGCCTCGCCGTCGAGGTCGTCGATCAGCACGGCCACGTCTCCGGGGCGCAGGTCGGCGCCCACCCCTGCGCGGCGGCCGGCGCGTGCCGCGGTCAGCCCGCGGCTGGCCAGCCCGATCGTCACGGTGTGGGCGACGAGGTCGAACCGGGAGAAGACCTGCACCGTCCCGACCTCGCGCAGGCTCTCGTCGACCGCCGTGGCAGACCTTCCGCCGACGCGCATCGCACCCCCTCTCCGCACGGCTCCGCTCCGGCTCGGGGAGCCGAGGGGCCGCTGCCCACTGTGCCCGACTCCGTATTCGTTCCGGGTGAACGGGAGGGAAAGGTGCACGCAATTGGGGATGTCCTCGGCGTGTCTAGCCCGCCTCTTGCCCCAATTTGGGGTATGTGGCGATACTCGCGGTCAGGACACAATGTGTCCTTCGCCATGGTCCGGCCCGTGGCCTCGGGGCCGGGAGTGGGGCCATGGGCAGGAGTCGCGAGGGGTGGCTCCGGGGGGAATTGCGTCGGGGGGCGCGTCCGGGGGGACGCGTGCGTCGGCCGGGCCTGTGGGGGCGATGGCGCGTGCGGAAAAGTGGTTCGTGGGGCAGGTCCAGCCGCGCGCTCACGCTCGTCGGATCGGTGCTGCTGGTCGCGCTCGTGTTGGCGCTGGTAGTGGCACCCGAGGGTCGAAGCCTGGCCTCGGCCGCCACGCTCACCCGCTCCGTGGGCGGCGTCCTCACCTTGCTCGGGGCCCTGGTCCTCTACATGTGGTGGCGCGACGCCGACCGGCCGGAGCCGGCGTGGCTGATCGCGGCTCCCGCCTACCTCGCGGCCCAGTCCATCGTGACCGTCGCGATGAGGGTCTCCGACCACCCGGACGTCGTGGCGCGCCCGGGCTGGCTCGGGCTCACCCAGCTGGTCGCCGCGCTGGTCCTGGTCGGCATGGTGGCCGCGGCCCACCGGGTCCCGCTCCGCGCCGACCCCCTGGTGCTCGGGCTGTCGACCGCTGGTCTCGCGGTGGCGCTCCAGCTCGCCCTGATGTGGGGCATGGGTCCGCTCGGGCTGCCGACGTGGGCACTGGGGCTCGTGGCCGCCGCGGTGGCGTCGACCTATCTGGTGTCGGCCCTCGTGGCCGTTCAGCTGGAGACCCTGCCGCACTGGGCCCGACTCACCGTCGGCGGCGTCGCCTTCCTGCTCGCGATCGGGGTCGTCGGCAGCGCTCCCGTCAGCGACTCCGACCTGGTGGCCCTGGTGGCAGGATGCGCGCACCTGGCCGCCGGCCTGATCGTGGTCATGATCGCCTCCGCGCTGCTGCACCGGGAGCTGCGCCGCACGCGCCGCCACGTCGGCTCGCTCACCCGCCGCCTGGAGAAGGTCGAGCACGCCGGTCGCGACGATCGAGCCCGGCTGCACGAGGTGCGCGCCACCCTCGCCGGCATCAGCACGGCGTCCCAGCTGCTGCACGACCTCGACGGCGAGCTCGACGAGGCCACCCGGGTCCGGTTGCAGCGCACGGTGCGCTCCGAGATGGCCAGGATGCAGCGCCTGATGGAGGACCGGTCGGTGTCCGACCCGGCCGACGTTGACCTCGACGAGACCCTCGACCCGGTGCTGGAGGCACACCGGGCGCGCGGGCACGACGTCCGGTGGCACGCCTCCGGACAGTGTGTGCACGCCCGCCCGGACGACGTGGCCGAGGCCGTCAACATCCTGCTCGAGAACGCCGCCAAGCACGCCCGGGGCCAGGTCAGCCACCTCGGCGTCGCGCGGGACGGTGACGACGTACTGATCTCGGTCACCGACACCGGGCCCGGCATCCCTGCCCGGCTGCGCCACCAGATCTTCGACTGGGGGGTCAGCGGCGACGCGTCCACCGGTCAGGGCATCGGCCTGTACGTCGCTCGACGGCTGGTGTCCGAGCAAGGCGGGTCGCTCACCGTGACTGCGCCCCCGGGAAACGGCACGACCTTCACGATCCGACTTCCAGCGGCCCACGCGCCAGAGGAGAACCATGACCGGCACCCCCGCACCGCGCCCTAACCGCGGCGTCATCATCATCGAGGACCACGCGCTGTTCGCCGAGTCCCTCGAGCTGACGCTCTCCCACCAGGGGTACGCCGTCCGTCGGCTCCCGCTCCCGGAGGAGGGCGGGTCCCTCGCGACGGTCCGCGCAACCGCGCTGCGCGCCAACCCGCGGATCGCGTTGCTGGACCTGGACCTGGGCCGCTTCGGCGACGGCGCTGCGCTCATCGAGCCGCTGTCCCGGGCCGGCGCCAACGTCGTGGTGATCACGGCCTCCGGGGACCTCGGGCGGTGGGGCGGGTGCATCCGGCTCGGCGCCCGCAAGGTGATCTCGAAGTCACGGCCCCTGCGGGAGACCCTCGCCACCGTGCGCAGGCTCGACCAGGGACTTCCGGTGATGACCTCCGAGGAGGTGTCGACGCTGGTGCAGCACTGGCGGCGGCACCGCGAGGAGATCGAGGCCAAGCGCGAGCTGCTCGCACGGCTGACCCCGCGCGAGCGCGCCGTCCTGGGTCAGATGCAGCAGGGGCGCACCGTCCGGGAGATCGCTCGCGACAGTGTCGTGTCCGAGGCGACGGTCCGGACCCAGGTGAAGTCGATCCTGGGCAAGTTCGAGGTCTCCTCGCAGCTCGCCGCGGTCGGCCTGGCGAACCAGGTGGCCCAGGCCTCCTCCTGAGGTGGCCGTGGGGCGACCCGCGCGCGAACGGCACGTGACGCCTGTTTGACCCAAATGCGGCATGCGGCCCGGCTCGACCCGTTCCTAGGCTTCCTGTAGCGATGACGTAGGCGCGGGGGGGATTGCCAGATGACATTGTCTGCGCCCGCTGTCGGTGAGCTCGTCGTCGACCCGCGGGATACCCCCCAGCCCCGGGTCACGGACGACACCCGCAGCGGCCACATCAGCACGGCACGAGGGGTGCCGGGGCTTCGAGCCGGCCGACTGGCCACCGTGACGCTCGACGTGGTGTGTGCCGTTGCCGGCCTCGTGGTCGTCCAGCTGCTGGGGGTGGCCCTGAGCCCGGTGGTCATGCTCGCGCTGGTCCTCGCCTGGCCCGCTGTCCTGGCGGCGTCGGGCTGCTACCGCGACGGGCCGTTCGGCAGTGACCTGCACGCCCGACGTCAGCGGGTCCTGCGCAGCGGGGCCCTCCTCGGGCTGACCCTGTGGGTCGGCCACGCGCTCCTGGTCCCCGGACTGGCACCGGCCGAGCTGGTGCCGGCCACGGTCGCGCTCACACTCGGTGGTCTCGTGTCCGCCACGGCGCAGGTCAAGGTGCGGGCACCGCGGGTCGTCATCGTGGGCCACCCGTCCGAGGTCGAGGACGCGATCGCCGAGCTGCAACGTTCCGAGCGGCCGGTCCACCTGGCCGCTGTATGCCTGACCGAGCACGCGGACACCTTCGCCGACCTTCCGGTCCACGTCGGTGTCGAGCGGGCGGCCGGCCTGGCCGCCGAGTACGCCGCCGACAGCCTGCTCGTGCTACCGGGTCCCGACCTCACCGCCGTACAGCTGCGCCGCCTCCAGTGGCAGGCCGCCCAGACCCGCACCACCTTCTACCTCGGCACCGGTCTCCTCGACGTGGCGCCCGTCCGGCTCACGGGCGTGCAGTCCGGCGGTCTGGGCGCGCTGCAGGTGCGCCCGGCGCCGGCCGGTGGCCCCCGGCGCCTGCTCAAGGACGTGACCGAGCGCATCGTCGCCGCGACCGCCCTGCTCGTGCTGCTCCCGGTCCTGCTGACCGTGGCCGTGGCGGTACGCCGCGACACGTCCGGTCCGGCGATCTTCCGGCAGCAGCGCGTGGGTCGCGGCGGTCGGGCCTTCACGATGTACAAGTTCCGCACGATGACCACCTCGGCGCCCGATGACACCGCCGTCCTCGAGGGCCACAACGACTCCGACGGGTGCCTGTTCAAGCTCCGCGACGACCCGCGCATCACCCGCGTGGGCCACGTGCTGCGGCGCTACTCCGTGGACGAGCTCCCGCAGCTGTGGAACGTGGTCGCCGGCCAGATGTCCCTCGTGGGTCCCCGGCCGGCCCTGCCGACCGAGGTGGAGCGCTACGACGACGACCCGCGCCGGAGGCTGGCCGTGAAGCCGGGGTTGACCGGCCTGTGGCAGGTCTCGGGTCGGTCGGACCTCTCGTGGGAGGAGTCGGTCCGGCTCGACCTGCAGTACGTCGACAACTGGTCGCTCGGGCTCGACGTCTCGATCCTGCGCCGGACCGTCGGCGCGGTCCTGGGCCACCGCGGCGCCTACTGAGCCCGGATCGACCGGGCTCGACCTCACGGTGGGGCGGCTGGCACCCCGCCCTGCGCCGAGGCGGGCCTGCTCGACGGCCCGGCGCGGGTGCGGATCCGGGGAGCGAGGTAGTACGACAGCAGCCACATCGGTCCGAGCCAGATGACGAACTTCATCAGCACCTGGTTGTCCCAGCCCAGGGGCAGCACGAACACGGCCGTGATCACGGCGACCCCGCTGTTGAACCCGGTCCGGGGCTTCCGGCGCTGGGCCGCGGCGAGCATGCCGATGACCAGGCCGGAGATCAGGCCCCCCAGGGGCAGCCCCCACCAGCCGAAGTTCAGGTACCACACGCCCGCGGAGCCCATCGGCCAGCCGTTGAGCTTCCGCGGCTCGTAGACCTGCCGGAACCACTTGCCGGGCGGGATGGCCTCGGGCTTGTCACGCCAGATCACCCGCGGGACCACGCCCACGGCGCCGTTGTAGAAGTCCTCCCCCCGACGGAGCGGGTAGCGGGAGGGCCAGTCCCGGAAGGACAGCATCGCGGCGTCGAAGTAGATCGAGTTGGTGCCCACGGAGGCCTGTCGCCACGCGCTGGACGCGGCGTAGTTCTCCTGCACCTCGCCGTGGCTGAGGGTGTCCCGGGCGAGCCGCAGGCCGCTGGCCGCGACGATGACCAGGACCACCGCCACCAGGAGCCTGACCAGGACCCGCTCCCGGGGTGCGTGCGGCCTGCGCTGCCGGTTCGACTGGAGCCCGAGGACCAGGGTGGCGGCGACGACGATCAGCACGCCCCGGCTGCCCCACATGAACACGAAGAAGGCGTTGGCGAAGGCGCACACCAGGGTGCCCCAGGTGAGCAAACGCGACGGGGCGCCCTGCCGGCGCATGTCGATGAACGTCGTCACCGCCACGATCGCCCCGATGCCGGAGACCGACCGCAGTGCGTAGAGACCGGCGAGGGCCTTGTCGTACTTGCTCGCCACGATCACGCCGCCGAACCCGCCGTACCGCGCCATCAGGTACGCCGAGACCAGCGCACTGATCCCGGTGAGCACGAGGGTCACCGTGAGCGCGCGCCGCAGGTCGGTCTCGCGGTCGGTCATGAACGGCGCCCAGCCGCGGGTCCCCGAGCGGGTCACGGCCGCGATCCCGACGACCGCTGCGAAGACGTAGAGGGTCAGGGCGAGGAGGGTCCGGGTCAGGAGGTGGGGCAGCTCCTCGGGGAAGAACAGCTCCGTGGGGTAGGGCACGTCAAGGCCCAGGATGAACAGCAGCGGACGGAAGCCGTAGAAGAGGCAGAACACGAGGACGAACAACAGCACCAGGTCGGTCGGCCCGCGGGAGAACCACACCGCGCACGTGACGAGGAGGCTGAAGTAGAGGATCGCGGCCAGGACGATGGCCAGTGTGAGCTCCATGTCCCCCCTAGCCCGGTGTCCTGCGCAGGAGCGAGAGCTCAGGACGAAGCGTCACGTGCGTGGCGACCCCGACGGCCCGTCGCGTCCGCCACCACATCACTGTGAACACAAATGCCGAGACGATCAAGGCCGAGACCGTCAGACCGGGCAGACCGAACGTCAGCGCGGCCGGGACGCCGACCACCCACCGCAGGACGGCGCCCTGCCACTGGACCTTGGCCGCGACGTCCTCGCGCCCCAGCATCGACAGGGTGGTGCCCGCCATCCCGGTCGCCACGTTGCCCAGCGAGCCCAGGGACACCAGCACCAGGACCGGAACGGCCGCGGAGAAGCCCGGCCCGTAGACCAGCTCGATCACCGGGCCGGGGGCCACGAAGAGGGGCAGCGCCAGCGTCACCGAGAGCGCCGTGGCGACGGTCGCTCCCGTGCGCAGCAGCCGTTCCAGGGAGTTGTCGTCGAGGTGGGCAGCCGCGGCCCGGGCGACGACGGGCGCGAGGACCACCTGCAGCGCCGTCAGGGGCAGCACGAGGAGCAGCGCCAGCCGCTGGCCGGCGGAGAACATGGAGGTGTCCACCGGGGTGAGCAGGAGGCCCGCGATCCAGATCTCCGTGCTGAGGTTGAGGAACGTCGCCACCTGGGCGCTGAGGAAACGCCAGTCTCGCCGGACGGTCAGCCGCAGGTCGCGCCACAGCCGTGGCTCGGGTCCGGACAGGCCGCGCCACCGGCGCCGGACCACGGCCCGCGCCGAGACCACCGGGACGACGAACCCGACGGCGACGGCGAGCAGCGCGCCGGCCAGTCCCCACTGCGGAGCGGCCCACCAGGCGACGAACACGCAGGCCGCCTGGAGCCCGGCCACGAGGGCCCCACCGGAGCGGCCCTCCAGCATGCTCGCGAACCTGACGTGCCCCAGGCCGCGGACGTAGTTGGCCCACAGCTGCTGCTGCCCGCCGAGGACGACCAGCAGCAGCAGGGCCACCGCGAGGGCGACCCGGGTCGGGGTGCCGGCGTCGTCGGCGGCGAACCACACGCCGGCCGCCCCGGCGAGGGCCGCGAGGGGCAGCGTCGTGAGGCTCACGGCGCGGACCCCGTTGCGGAGCACGGCCATCGCCTCCGGGTCGTCGACGTCCCGCAGCCGCGCCACCTCGCGCAGTCCGGAGCGGTGCGACCCCACGAGGCCGAGCTGGCTCAAGAGCCCCGCTGCGGCGAGCGTCCCGATGAAGAAGCCGAAGTCGTCGGGCCCCAGCCAGCGACCCGCGGCCGCGTTCACCCCGAGGAAGCCGAGCACGGCGCCGGCGTACGAGGCGGCGAACCACACCATCGCCCCACTTACGGGCGTTCCCCCACGCGATCGGCTCACTCCGCCTAGACTGCACCAAACGGGGGGATCCTGGGGGCGGTTCGCTGATGACCGAAGACGTTGCTGTCGCACCAGACCGACTGGGTCTGCGCGACTACGCGCGCGTGCTGCGAAGGCGCTGGCGCTCCCTCACGCTCGTGGTGGTGGTGTGCGTCGGGCTGGCGCTGGCCTACTCGCTCGCCGCGACCCCGCTCTACATCGCCTCCTCCGACGTGCTGCTCGAGCCCACCGCAGCCGAGATGGAGGCGGCCACCGGGGCCACCATCGACGCCGAGGAGGTGGCGACCCAGACCGAGGTCGTCACCTCGTTGCCCGTGGCCCGCCTGGTGCAGCAGCGCCTCGGCATGTCCTCCACGCCCGACCTGTCCGAGGTCGTGACGGTGCAGGCGGTCGGGACCAGCCGGATCCTGCGGATCACCGCGCAGGACGCCGATCCCGAGCGCGCGGCGGAGACCGCCAACCTCGTGGCGACGTCGTACCTGCAGTTCCGCGAGCAGGACTCCGTCGGCAGCTACGACCAGGCCCGCGACCGGCTCGCCGAGGAGCAGGCCGAGATCGAGGCACGGCTCGCCGAGGTCAACACGTTGCTCGCACAAGGCTCCGGTCAACAGCTCGAGCTGCAGCTGGAGAAGCGCACCCTGCTCAACAGCCTCACCCAGATCGACACCCAGACCACGGCGCTCACCGAGTCGCTCACCACCGCGGCGTCCGGGGGACGGCTGCTGCGCACCGCCGAGGTGCCCGACGACCCGATCTCGCCGCAGACCCTGCTCAACCTGATCCTCGGCACGCTCGTCGGCCTGGTGCTGGGCGTCGGGGCAGCCCTCCTCCGTGACCGGCTCGACGACGTCGTCCACGAGGAGACGGCCGTGCGCCAGGCCCTCGACGCCGTCGTCCTCGGCCGGGTCCCCCAGTGGCCCGAGCGGGCCTACCGCGACCGGCTGGTCACCCTGCTCGACCCCCAGTCGCCGGCGAGCGAGGAGTACCAGCGGCTCGGCGTCAACATGCGCTTCATGCTCGCCACCCTCACCAAGGACGACGGAGCGCTCGTGCTCCTCACGTCGGGGCAGGAGGGTGAGGGCAAGACCGTCACCAGCTGCAACCTGGCGGTCGCCGCGGCCCGGCTGGGGCTGAACGTGGTCCTGGTCGACGGCGACCTCCGCCGCGCGTCGTGCGCACTCCGCTTCGGACTCGGTGATCCTCCGGGACTCTCCGACCTGCTGATCGAGCAGGGCGCGGAGGCGTCCCGCTACCTCGTCGACGTCGGGGTGGAGAACCTGTCCTTCCTCCCCGCCGGTACGTCGGCACCCGACCCGGTCGCCCTGCTGAGCTCGCCGCGGATGGAGCTCCTGCTCCGCGAGCTCACCGCCAGGGCCGACCTGGTCGTGATCGACAGTCCGCCCCTCCTGACGGGAGCCGACACCCTCGAGCTCGCCACCCACAGCGACATGGTCATCGTGGTGACCCGCGAGCGGGTCTCCCGACGCCGTCAGCTGGTGGCGGTCAGGGAGTCCTTGCGGCACGTCACCGTGCGCTCCGTGGGGCTGGTCTACAACGGGATCGGCGACTCCACGCGCGGCTACGGCTACCGTCGCCGCGCGCGTCCGGCGCTCGAGCCCGAGCCCGGGCCGGCTCCGTCGGAGGCCCGGACGCCGGAGGCCTCAGGGACCGGTGGGCGCTGAGGGGTCGGTCGTCACCGGCGGGGACGCCGCCACCAGGGCGGCGACCTGTTCGCAGAGGCGACCCAGGTCGTCGACCACGGCCTGCAGGTAGCGCCTGCCCTTGCCGAGGGGGTCCGGCACGTCCTCGGGCGCCGGGGCTGGTGCCACCAGCGGCCGGAGGAGGTGGGCCCGTCGGGCCAGGTCGTCACAGGTCGGCGCGGGAGCGAAGTCGGGGGTGCTGGTCAGCCGGACCAGCTCGACCAGCGTGAAGGTCCGGGGGGTGACGCCCGGTTCGAGCCGGGTGACCCGCGCCCGCTGCCCCTCGGTCATGGTCAGGACGATTGAGGCGCGGGCCGCGAGCTCGGCCGTGACCGCGGCAGGCCGGTGGTGTGTGAGGTCCACCCCTCGCTCCTCCGCGATCCGCGCGACGTCCTCGATCGACACGGCATCCGACCCCGGCTGTACCCCGGCCGACCGGACGCGCACGTGGGCCAGGCCGGCGTCGGTGAGGTGTCGGCGGAGCAGCCCCGCAGCGATCGGGCTCCGGATCAGGTTCGCGCGGCACACCACGAGCAGCGTCTCGCGGGGCGACTGCCGCTTCGTCGCCACGTCAGTCCTCGATCCCACGGGGCGTCGGCATGCACCGGATAGTGCTGTCGACGCCCTCGCTCCCCACGAGCACGAACAGCCCGTCGCTGGTGAACGTGATCGACTCCCCCTGGGGCTGCGACGGCAGGGTGAGCTCCGTGGTGGCTCCGCCGGGCTCGGTCGCGAAGTACGCCTTGCCCTGGTTGCGCAGGGCGACCAGCCGGCCGTCGGGGGAGAAGTCGCCGCCGGTGACGTTGGCCGGCGCCGTCCCCACGCGGCGCAGCTCGTTGACACCCTCGGGGTCGAGCTCCTCGGGAGCCTGGTAGACCCTTCCCTCCTCCTCGTCCTTGGTGACGAGGTAGACGCGGTCGTCCGCCGGGTCCACCAGCAGGGCCTCCGCGTCGTGGGGACCGTCGGGATAGCGCAGGTCGTAGGTCGTGGCGGACAGCGTCGAGCTGACCAGGGTGTCCGGCTCCTCGGCGACGTGCAGCTGGACCGACTCGCGCACCCCGTCGTTGTCGCCCGTGTCGGCCACCCAGATCATCCCGTCGGACGTGGTCGCGATGTCCTCCCAGTCGGTGGCGGCGACGTCGAGCCGCAGCACGGCCCGGGTGCCGCTGCCGTCGACGGCGAAGACCGACGGCGCGCCACCCCGGTCGTTGTGCGTGTAGAGGACCCCGGGATGGACCGTGCTCCGCGCGAGCCCGCTCGACTCGGTGATCCTCGGGTCCTCCATCGTCCACTCCCCCGGGCGGGGACACGTGGCCGGACCGGCGCCGGGGTCGGAGGAGGAAGGCGACGGCGAGGCGTTCAGCGGAAGTCCTTCGGGGGACGACGACGGCGCCAGACCCTGACAGCCCGCGGTCAGGGCCACGAGCAGTGCGAGCACGCTCGCGTCGCGGGTACGCCGCACCAGTTCCCCCATCTCCAGCCCCCCGACCTCGCGCGCTGGAGCCCAGTGGCGAGGGAGCACCGGCAGCAGACCACGGGATTCGTGACCACGTCCGGCGCCCGTCCCCTAGTCTGCCCGTTGAGCCGGGGTGCGACAACGGAACCGGACGTTTGGTGGGGGGTGCATCGATGGCGTCGAGGCCACGTGGGCTGCGTCCCGCGCCGATCGGCGTCCGGGGCGGCTCGCGCCCCGGACCCCCCACGGTGCTGGTCGAGACCGCGGGCGTGGTGTGGGGCAGCGACGCCGTCGCGGTGACGCGCCGTCCGCACGCGCCGGACCGCACCTCGGACTGGATGGTCCTCCCCCGATTCACGACCCCGCGGTGGCTGCTGCCCGCACGAGGGCCGACGACCGCCGCCGCGCTGGTCGGACCCAACGACTCCGGCGTCCGGGGAGCAGCGGCCCGGATCCTCGCGGCTCTCCACCGGACCGGCGCGGCCCACCGCCTGCCCGTACGCCGGCTACGGGTCCCGGACCCTGCCGACGGGTCGCTGGTGTCCGCGCTCGTCCAGATGGTCGGCGCCGACTGCGAGGTCGCCATCCGGTTGGGGAGCTGGGAGCACGCCCGCAGCCTGGTGGTGCGGCTGTTCGACGCGGACGGCGCCACGAGGGCCTTCGGCAAGGTCGGGATCGACGAGCGCGGGCGCTCGTCCGTGACCGCCGAGGCGGCCGCGCTGGCCCGGGTCGCCGAGCTCGACCTGACGCACGTGGTCCACTCCCGGGTGGTCCACCACGAGGCCTGGCGCGACCTCGAGGTGCTGCTGGTCACGCCGCTGCTGCCACCACGCCCGGTCGTCGACGACGGGCCTCCGGTCGCGGCGATGCGAGAGCTGGCGGAGTCGGGAGGGGCCCGCACCTCGACCCTCGCGGGGAGCGCGTGGTGGTCCCGGGTGCTGCTCCAGCTCGACGAGCTCGCCAACCCGACGACGACCGCCGAGCTCCGGTCGCACGTGGATCGGCTCGCACAGGCCTCCGGGCAGCTGCCCGTCCGGCTGGGTCCTGCCCACGGCGACTGGACCCCGTGGAACATGGCGCGCGCCGGGTCACGCGTGCTCCTCTGGGACTGGGAGCACTTCGGCGAGGACGTGCCGGTGGGCTTCGACCTCGTCCACTACCTCGCCCAGGAGCTGCGCGTCGCGAGCGGTACCGGGCCCACGGCGGAGGCCAGGTGGCTGACCCTGGCCGCCGACGGGCTGGAACGGCACGTCGGCCTGGGGCCGGAGGCGCGGGACCTGGTCGTCGCCGCCTACCTCCTGGACGTCAACCTGCGGTTCCTGCTCGACCGTCAGGGCACCCCGCAGGCGGACCAGCAGCGCCGCGGGTGGGGGCGGGACCTGCTCCGCCGGCGGGTGGCTGGTCTAGGCAGCGCCCCGGGCTGAGGTCCTGCTCCCCCATTTCGGTGATGACGGTCCCGCGCGCGCTCGCGAGGCTGGACTCCACACGACAGCCGTGGCGGCCATGCAACGCGTGGTGGGGTGGCGCGACCGTGAGGGGGACGGATGGCCAGTGGCGTGCCCACCTTCGTGGTGGCCGGTGCCGGGCGGGCTGGCACGACCGGCCTCGTGGAGGGGTTGCGAGAGCACCCCGACGTCTTCGTGACCAGCCCCAAGGAACCGCACTACCTGGCCCTGCACGGGAGCCGCCCCGAGTTCCGGGGCCCGGGTGACCAGGAGTCGATCAACCTGGCGGCCGTCACCGACGAGGCGGCGTACCGCGCCCTCTTCCCGACCGACTCGCGCCACCTCGCCCTCGGCGAGGGGTCGGTCTCGACCCTCTACTACCACCAGCGGGCGGTCCCGGAGCTGCTCCGGATCAACCCGGACGCGCGGGTCGTCGTCCTGCTGCGGGACCCCGTCGCGCGCGCCTGGTCCAGCTTCCAGTACCTGCGGGCCCAGGGCCGTGAGCCGGAGTCCGACTTCCTCGCCGCCGTCGCCGACGAGCCCCGCAGGCGCGCGGACCACTGGCACCACCTGTGGCACTACACCGCGATGAGCCGGTACGCCGACGCCCTCGAGACGCTGCGGCAGAGCCTCCGTCCGGGCCACCTCGGCGTGTGGTTCCACGACGACCTGGAGCGGGACTACGCGGCCACGTTCGCGGAGGTGCTCGGGTTCCTGGGCCTGCCGCTGCTCGCGGGTCTCGGTGACGACGTCCCACGGGTGAACGCGTCGGGGACCCCCCGCTACCGGCGCCTGCAGGAGGCGATGTGGCGCGCCCAGGGCCAGGAGGCCCTGCGCCGGGCGGGACGGATGCTGACCACCTGGCGGTTCCGGGAGGCGGTGAAGACCCGGATGCTGCGCCGGGACGCCGTTCCCGACGAGGTGCGGCGGGCCCTCGCCCCCACCTTCGCCGAGGACCTCGCCCGACTCGCCCTCGTGCTGCCGGCGCAGACCGGCCGTCCCGACTGGCTCGCCGCGCCCCGCGGCTCGCGCGTCCCGTGAGGCCCGGGTCGCGCGGGGTGCCCGCCCGCCTCGCCATCGACGGTCGCTTCCTTCTGCAGGACGTGACCGGGGTGCAGCGCGTCGCGATCGAGTTCGTCCACGCCCTCGACGCCCTGCTCGACGCGGGTCGGTTCCCCGGCCTCGAGGTGGTGGTGTGGGCACCGGCCCGCGGCACCCTCGTCACGAACCCGGACTTCAAGGCCATCGAGCTCCGGCGGGCCGGCCGCCTCTCCTCCCACGCGTGGGAGCAGCTCGAGCTGCCGCGCCTGGTCGGCTCCGACCCGCTCCTCTGCCTGGGCAACCTGGCGCCGCTGGCGCTCTTGCTGGCCGGTCGCGCACCCGTGCACACGATGGTCCACGACCTGTCCTACGCGTACTTCCCGCAGGCCTACAGCCGCAGCTTCCGGGCGCTGTACCGCACCATGATCCCGCTCGTGCTGAGCCGCTCCCGACGGGTGTTCACGGTGTCCCTGAGCGAACGTCTGGCCATCCTGCAGCAGCACCCGCGCCTGATCGGCCCGGACCGCCTGGTGGCCGTCCAGAACGGCGGCGGCGAGGGCGCAGACCGCGCCCGACCCGGCTCAGGCCGGGCCAGCCGGTCACCCGGGCACGACGAGGTGCCCACGCGCGCGGTCCGCGACCGCCGTTGCCTGTACGTCGGCTCGCTCACGCGCCGCAAGAACGCCGAGGGCCTGACCCGTGCCGCCGTGGAGCTGGTGCGCACCACCGACCTCGACTTCGTCTTCGTCGGCGCGACCGGTGCCTCCTTCGAGGCGTCCGGCGTGAGCGTGCCGGCCGAGCTCGCCGACCGGATCCACTTCCTGGGCCAGGTCAACGACCCGGACCTGATCGAGGCCGAGTACCGCCGCGCCAGCGTGTTCCTGTTCCCCTCCCACTACGAGGCCTCCCCGCTGCCGCCGGTGGAGGCGATGCGGTTCGGCTGCCCCGTCGTCGCGGCCGACATCCCGAGCCTGCGGGAGCGGTGTGGCGACGCGGTGGCCTACTGCGACCCGACCGACGTGGCGTCGATGGTGGGCCAGGTGCGTCGGCTGGTCGACGACGAGGCCCACTGGAGCGAGCTCCAGACCGCCGGCCTCGCCCGGGCCGCCGGCTTCTCCTGGGAGACGCAGGCGCTCACCGTGATGGAGCACATCACCGCGTCGTCCTGACCGAGCGGGAGCAGCCCGGTGCAGGGACGCGCCGAGGGTCAGGAGGCGATGCGGACCTGGACGCGTTCGCCGGCGAGCAGCCCGGCGATCGTGTGCTGGAAGGTGCTCGTCGTGTAGTTCAGGGCGTGCCGCCTGATCCGCACCGGGTCGTAGGAGCCGGGCAGCTGCTCGAGCGCCTCGATGAACGCCGTACCGGTCGGCGCCTCGGCGAACACCCCGGTCACGCCCTCGACCATGGAGTCGAGGAAGCCGCCGCCGCGCAGCAGGACGGCGGGCGTGCCGAACCCGAAGCCCTCCACCGGGGTCAGCCCGAAGTCCTCGTGGGACAGCGAGACGACCGCGGCCGCGTTGGCGTACAGCCAGCGCAGCTCGGCGTCGGTGATGTCCTCGAGCCGGGTGACGTGCGGGAGCGCCTCGACCCCGTCGTAGCCCCCGACGACCACGAGGCGGGCCTTTCCGTACCGGCTGACCGCCTCGGCGACGACGTCGATGTGCTTGTAGCCGCGCCCACGGCCGACGCTCAGCAGGAACCCCGGCTCGATCCCCTCCACGGCCTCCTGCGGGTCCGCCGGGTCCAGGGCGCTCGGCGGGTTCACCACGACCGCGTCGATCCCGTAGACCGCCTTGATCCGTCCCGCGACGGTCGTCGAGTTGGCGATGTAGAGGTCGGCCGTCTCGGCCGCCCTCCGGTCCCACCGACGCAGTCGGGGTGAGAGCGACCGCGCGGCGAGCCGGACGTGGCGCGAGCGGTCGTGGAAGTAGTCGTCGGCCTGGTAGAGCCAGCGCGCAGGGTTGTGGCAGTAGACGACCTTGCGAACGCCGGGCGCGATCCGGACGCCGTGGGACCAGCCGGAGCTGCTGCACACGACCGCGGAGACGTCGTCGACCACCATCCGGTCCCAGGCCCCCGCGAGCAGCGGGAAGGCGCGTCGCGGGTCCTGCCGCAGCGCGCCGTAGCGCTGCAGGTGCGAGGTGCGCACGTGGTGGTCCCCGAAGCCGGAGAAGGTGCTGTCCGGCTCGTGGAGCGAGGTGAGGAGCTCCGATCCCGGGAACGCCTCCAGGAGTGTGAGCGCGACCCGCTCAGCTCCCCCTCGCTGCGTGCAGTAGTCGTGCGCGACGCTGACCCTCATGGTGATTCCCCCCGTTTCCCTCGGTCAGTTCCAGCCCAGGTCCCGGCCGAGCCGCTCGTAGAGCGCCTCGTTGTACGGCCGGTAGTACTCGGCGAGCCGGGCCTTGGTCCCGGGATCGATCGGCGGCTTCGACCGCTCGTTGTAGGTCTTGAGGTCGACCTCGGGGCACTCCCGCAGGCCGAGGAACCGCTGGACCCGGAGGAACTCCCCGGCCGGGTCGGCGTACATGTCCTCGGCGCGCAGCACCAGCACCTGGTCGGCGGGATAGGTGTCCAGCCAGACCGGGAGGTGCTCGACGTACCGGCCGCGGGCCAGGTAGGTGAACTGGTCGTGCTCGAGGGAGTAGTACGTCGGGTCGGTGCGCAACCGGTCGTGGTCGACGGTCGCCAACCGGTCGGGCTCGGCCTCGAGGGCGGCCTCGAAGGTCGGCAGGGTCTCGGTCCCGGCCGCCACCCGGTCCCAGTAGTTGGAGTAGGCGCGGCTGACGGGGTTGCGCAGGACCGCGATGATCTTGGCGTCCGGCACGACCGACCGCGCCCGCTCCGCGGCCGCCGGGTGGAACATGTAGTAGGGACTGGCCTCGCCCACCACGGCTCCCGGGTGCCGGGCCCGCACTCCCTCGGTGGGGAAGTGCCCCCGATACCAGTCGACGCCCTCGTGGAAGCTGATGTCGAAGAAGTGGGCGCTCTTCAGCGGCTGGAAGGACGGGAACATGCGCAGGTTGTCCGGGTGCTGGATCAGCCAGTTCGTCAGCGAGGAGGTGCCGCCCTTCTTGGCCCCGATGATGAGGTAGTCCGGGAGGGGCCGCCTGGCTCCGGTCCGGGACCCGTACAACCGCACGGCCGACTTCACGGCGAGCTGCGCCGGCCTCGGAGTGGCTCGTCGGACGGCCCGGACGGGCCGGGGCATCTCCACCCCACGGACGGGGGCGTAGTTCTGGGACATGCGGCGTCCTTCCACGACGTCGGATGAGGAGAACGGGTGGACCCCGGACCGGTGCGGCAGCATGTGGGGTTACCGCCGCACCGGCCGGGAGTCAGGTCACGGTGCGTGGAGGAAGAGGCTTCCGCTCCCCCAGTTCCGACCGTCCACGGTCGGTCCGCTGATCACCGTGCTGGCTCCGGCGACGTTGCCGTCCTGCCACTGCACCGAGCGCAGGTTGCCGTCGCTGTTGCTGGCGTAGTAGAGTTTGCCGTTGGCCAGGAAGCCACCGGTCACCCTGCTCCAGTCGATCCCGGACCCGGTGTTCGGCGCCGTGAACCGCACCGCACCGACGACCGTGCTCTCCGGCGTGAAGTACCGGTAGTAGAGCTGGTTCTGGCCCCGGAGCGTGAAGTACATCCGACCGGTCGTCCCGTCGAACCACATGCCGCGGATCGCCCCGAGCTCGGAGGAGAAGGCGGTCAGGCCGTAGAGGTTGATGTTCCTCACGGTCCCGAACGTGGTCCCGTTGAACGGCCGCCAGGTGAACGTGCCGTCCGCCCAGCCGGTGTAGAGCCGGCCGTCGGCCATGAACGAGCCGCGGGCGCTGCTCCAGTCGACCCCACCGTTGGGCACCTGGGTGGTGGACGTCGCCGCGCTCTCGGTGAGGGCGGTGCGGAAGACGTCGTCGGTGCTGTTGTCGACCGGCGTGATGTCGGTGCGGACGATCTCGATCGCGCTGACGAGCGGGTTCTCGACGACGTGGGAGAAGTCGATGTCCACGTTGCCGTCGCTGGTGATGTCGAACGCCCGCATCGTGCCGCGCGAGTGGGCGCCGGCGTCGGCCACGATGTCGTAGTTGTCCAGGACCGTCGTGCCGTCCACGGCGACGTCGAAGACCCGCTGGCCGACCTGGCTGGTGCCGCTGTACCCGTTGGCGAAGTACAACCGGACCTGGAGCGGCAGACCCGGGTCGACCGGGAAGTTCCACTCCATCCTCGGGTCACCGTTCGGGTCCCACCGCTCGTCGCTGAAGACCTCGGTCGGGGTGGACGCCGGCACGGCAGCCGTCCGGGTGAAGGCCTGGGTCCAGGTCGACGCGTTGCTGCCGCTGGTGCGCAGCGGGTTGGACCCTGCCTGGTCGGCGGACCAGTCGGCGTACCCGTCGCTCGACGGGATGGCCGGTCCACCGGTGTTGACCCGGTACAGGTACGGGCTCGGCCCGGTCGGCACGTTCGTGGTGCCGACGGTGTAGGCGTTGCCCGGGAGCGAGCCGGTGTTGTCGGGCGGCAGCACCTTGCCGCCGGTGAGCGGCAGGAAGCCCATCCGCCCGGTCGTCTCGTTGCCGAGCGTGTCGCCGTCGTGGCCGACCCAGAGTCCGTCAGCCACGGACTCGAAGCGGTTCACGCCCCACTTCAGGGGCAGCTTGCCGGCGTTGAACATGAACGGCAGCCCGTTGCGCGGGTCCAGCGCCGCCATGCCCTTGCGGCCCACGGCCCCGGGACCAACCGCGTCACCGACGAACGGGCTGTTCGCCCACCGGAAGTGGCCGCCGATGAAGACCGCAGCACCGGTGACGTGGACGGCGCTGGTCGTGTCGCCACCCATGTAGTCGACCCAGGTCGGCTGCTGGTTGGGCCCGGAGCGGTTCATCTCCCAGCGCGCGATCGTGTCGCACAGGGTGCCGGAGTTGACCCCACCGTTGAAGGCGCCGCCGGTGCCGATCACGAAGTACTGCCCGTCCGGCGAGACGTCCAGGCCGAGGGTGTACGTCGGGAAGTTCTGGTGGCAGGTGGTCGAGTACCGGTTGGTCGACCAGTCGGTCACCGACGCCTGTGCGCCGCTGGTGTCGAGCATCGCCACCTGGACCCGCGACTGGCCCGACACGTTGCGGAAGTTGCCGATCGCCACCAGCCGGGACCCGTCCGGGGTCATCGCGAAGCGCTCCACGCCGACGCCCCGGTTGCCCGTGGGGATCGAGGCGGTCGTGGTGTCGCGGAAGACGTCGGTGAAGGTCACCTGGTCGAGGTGGTCGGTCAGCGCCCCGGTCGTCGGGTTGAGGGCCACCAGACCGACGTGCGGCTGCCCGCCGGCGGTCTTGAAGTAGCCGCCGACGTACAGCCGGCCGTTGGCCAGGTGCAGGTCGGTGACGATGTTGTCGAAGCCCGGTGAGTCGAACGTCGCGACGACCTGACCGGTGTTGACGTTGATCCGGGCGACCCGGTTGGTCGCTCCCACGCCGCTGACGTTGGTGAACTGTCCCCCGACGTAGACGGTCTGGCCGTCACCGGCCGGGATCACGTCCCAGACGCGGGTGGCGATGTTGGGCTGGAACGTGGTGCTGACGGTGCCGCTGGAGTTGAACGCGAAGATGTTGGTGCGGCCCAGGGTGGTGCCGTTGCGCTGGCGCACCTGGGTGAAGCTGCCGCCGGCCACGGTCGTGTTGCCGACCGTGGCGGTCCCGAAGACACCGGCCCCGTCCAGGACGAACGGCACCGAGTCGGACGGGTTGGTCGACGCCACCCGGTCGTGCTGGACACCGGCGAACACGGGCGACATGGTGCACAGCAACAACGCCGCCACCGCTCCGACACCGAACTTCCTGGACCACTGCATCTCGGAACCCCCCAGTTCCCGGGGCGCTCGTGCGCCCGACGGACGGCGTTGCCCCCACGCCTCGCCGCAATCACGCCGAGTGCCGACGCCTCTCGCAGCAACCCATAGTCTGCGCGGCAAGCACCGACGGTGCCTGCCCAAGGTTGGTGATATTGCTCGACGACCTCGGCGCCGGCCCAGGCAGGCTCCTCAGGTCACGGCGCCTGGAGGAAGAGGGTGCCGCTCCCCCAGTTGCGGCCGTCGACGGCCGGCCCACTGATCACCGTGCTGGCACCGGTGGGAAGGCCGCCCGAGGGGCCGTTGTCCTGCCACTGCACCGACCGCAGCGCGCCGTCGATGTTGCTGCCGTAGTAGAGCCTGCCGTTGGCCAGGAAGCCTCCGGTGACCCTGCCCCAGTCGATGCCGGTGCCGGTGTTCGGAACGGTGAACCGCACGCCGCCGACCGTGCTGCTGTCCGGCGTGAAGTACCGGTAGTACAGCTGGTTCTGGCCGCCGATCGTGTAGTACATCCGGCCGGTGACCCGGTCGAACCACATCCCGCGGATGTTCGCGAGGTCGGCGGAGAACGCCGTCAGGTCGTGCAGGTCGACCGTGGTCGGGGCTCCGAGGGTGGTCCCGTTGAAGGACCGCCGGGTGAGCGTGCCGTCCGCCCAACCGGTGTACAGCCGGCCGTCGGTCATGAACGCGCCCCGGGCGCTGCTCCAGTCGACCCCACCGTTGTTCACCTGGGTGGTCGACGTCGCCGACGTCCCGGTGAGGCTGGTGCGGAAGAGGTTGTCGTTGCCCTGCGCCCCGCCCAGGTAGGCGTTGCCGGGCAGCGAGCCGGTGTTGTCGGCCGGCAGCAGCCGGCCGCTGGCCCGTGGCAGCAGGCCCATCCGCCCCGTGGTCTCGTTGCCCAGGGTGTCACCGTCGTGGGCCACCCAGAGGCCCTCGGCCGTGGAGACGAAGCGCATGACGCCCCAGCGCAGCGGCAGCTTGCCGGCGATCCAGTTCAGCGGCAGGCCGTTGCGCGGGTCGAGCGCGGCCATGCCCTTGCGGTCCACCGACCCCGGACCACGTCTGTCGCCGACGAACGCGCTGTTGACCCAGCGGAAGTGGCCACCGATGTAGACCGCCGAGCCGGTGGCATGGATGGCGTTGGTGGTGTCACCCGCGAGGTAGTTGACCCAGGTCGGCTCCTGGTTGGGACCGGACCGATTCGTCTCCCAGCGGGTGTTGGTGTCGCAGAGCACCCCGGTCGCGGCGCCGCCGAAGAACGCGCCGCCGGTGCCGATCACGAAGTACTGCCCGTCCGGCGAGAAGTCGATGGCCAGGGTGTAGGTCGGGAAGTTCTGGTGACAGGCCGGGGAGAACCGGGTGGTCGACCAGTCGGTGAGCGCGGCCTGCGCACCGCTGGTGTTGATCATCGCCACCTGGACGCGCGACTGGCCCGAGACGGTGCGGAAGTTGCCGATCGCGACGAGCCGGGAGCCGTCCGGAGTCATCGAGAACTTCTCGACGCCCACACCCCGGTTGCCGGTGGGGATCATGGCGTTCGGGCTGTCCCGGTAGACGTCGGTGAAGGTGATCGGGTCCAGGTGGTCGGTCAGGGCGCCGGTCGTGGGGTTGAGCGCCACGAGGCCGACGTGCGGCTGGCCGCCGGCGTTCTTGAAGTAGCCGCCGACGTAGAGCCGGCCGTTGGCCAGCTCCAGGTCGGTCACGATGTTGTCGAACCCGGGCGAGCGGAACGTGGACATGACCTGGCCGGTGTTCACGTTGACCCGTGCCACGCGGCTGGTCCCGCCGGCGCCGTTGACGTTGTTGAACTGGCCCCCGATGTAGACGCTCACGCCGTCACCGGCCGGGATGATGTCCCAGACCCGCAGGGCGATGTTCGGCTGGAACGTGGTGCTGACCGCTCCTGCCGAGTCGAAGGCGAAGATGTTCGTGCGGTTCAGCGTCGTGCCGTTGCGCTGACGCACCTGGGTGAAGCTGCCGCCGGCGACGGTCGTGCCGCCGACCGTCGCGATGCCGAACACCCCAGCCCCGTCGAGCACCATCGGCACGGAGTCCGACGGGTTGGTCGAGACCACCCGGTCGTGCTGGACACCCGCGAACACGGGCGACATGGTGCACAACAGCAACGCCGCCACCGCTCCGAGGCCGAACTTCTGTGACCACTGCATGCGGAACCCCCAGTTCCCGGGGCGCTCGTGCGCCCGACGGCGTTGCCCCCACGCCATGCCGCGATCACGCCGGGTGTCGTCGTCTCTCGCGACAAATTCACAGTCTGCGCGGCAACCAGCACGGCTGCCTGCCCAAGGTTGGTGATATTGCCCGGCGATGCCGGCTACGGCCGCACTGCCCGCAAGCGCGAGCTCACCCGGCGCCAGGGGAGCCGGGTGAGCAGGCGGATGGATGGGCCCGGTCCGGTGCAGCAGCATGTGGGGTTGCCGCGGCACCGGCCGGGAGTCTCAGGTCACGGCGCGTGGAGGAAGAGGGTTCCGCTCCCCCAGTTCCGGCCGTCCACCGTCGGTCCGCTGATCACGGTGCTGGCCCCGGCGACGTTGCCGTCCTGCCACTGCACCGAGCGCAGCGCGCCGTCGGTCCTGTTGCTGTAGTAGAGCTTGCCGTTGGCGAGGAACCCGCCGTTGACCCTGCTCCAGTCGATGCCCGTCCCGGTGTCCGGGGCGGTGAACCGCACCGCACCGACGACCGTGCTCTCCGGCGTGAAGTACCGGTAGTAGAGCTGGTTCTGGCCCCGGATGGTGAAGTACATCCGGCCGTTGGTCCGGTCGAACCACATGCCCCGGATGCCCGGGAGCTCTCCCGCGAACGCCGTCAGGTCGTTCAGGTCGATGTTCCTCACGGTCCCGAACGTGGTCCCGTTGAACGGTCGCCAGGTGAACGTCCCGTCGGCCCAGCCGGTGTAGAGCCGGCCGTCGGCCATGAACGAGCCCCGTGAGCTGCTCCAGTCGATCCCGCCGTCCGCCACCTGGGTGGTCGAGGTCGCCGCCGACTCGGTGAGGGCGGTACGGAAGACGTCGTCGACACCGTCGGGCGGCGGCGTGACGTCGGTCCGGATGATCTCGATCGCGCTGACCAGCGGGTTCTCGACCACGTGGGAGAAGTCGATGTCCACGTTGCCGTCGCTGGTGATGTCGAACGCCTTCATGGTGCCCCGCGAGTGGGCGCCGGTGTCGGCGACGATGTCGTAGTCGTCGAGGACGGTCGACCCGTCCAGGGCGACGTCGAACACGCGCTGGCCGACCTGGCTGGTGCCGTCGTACCCGTTGGCGAAGTAGATCCGGACCTGGAGCGGCAGGCCGGCCTCCGCCGGGAAGTTCCACTCCATCTTCGGGTCACCGTTGGGGTCCCAGCGCTCGTCGTTGAACACCTGCGTCGGCGTGCTCGCGGGGACCTCGGGCGTCCTGCTGAAGCCCTGGCCCCAGCCCGCGCTGTTGCTGCCGTTGGTCCGCAGCGGCGAGTCCCACCCGTCGTCCGCGGCCCAGTCGTCGTAGGCGTCGTTCGAGGGCAGCGCGGGTCCGCCGGCGTTGACCCGGTAGAGCACCGGGCTGGGACCGGTCGGCGCGGCCTGGCTGCCCGCGAGGTAGGCGTTGCCCGGGAGCGAGCCGGTGTCGTCGTCCGGCAGCACCTTGCCGCCCGTGAGCGGCATCAGGCCCATCCGCCCGGTGATCTCGTTGCCCAGGCTGTCGCCGTCGTGGGCGACCCAGAGGCCCGCGCCGGTGGAGGTGAACCGGTTGACACCCCAGCGCAGCGGCAGCTTGCCGGCGTTGAACATGAACGGCAGGCCGTTGCGCGGGTCGAACGCGGCCATCCCCTTGCGGCCGACGGAGCCGGGCCCGGCAGAGTCCCCGGTGTAGGGGGTGTTGGCCCACCGGAAGTGGCCGCCGGCGTAGACCGCCGAGCCCGTGATCTCCACGGCGGTGACGCTGTCGCCCCCGATGTAGTCGACCCAGGTCGGCTGCTGGTCGGGACCGGAGCGGTCGATCTCCCACCGGGAGACCGAGTCGCACAGGGTGCCGGAGCTGACCCCACCGGAGAACGCACCGCCGGTGCCGACCACGAAGTACTTCCCGTCGGGCGAGATGTCCAGGCCCATGGTGTACGTCGGGAAGTTGGGGTGGCAGCCCGACGCGAACCGACTGGTCTGCCAGTCGGTCACGGTGGCCTGGGCCCCGCTCGTGTCGAGCATCGCCACCTGCACGCGCGACTGGCCGCCGACGGTGCGGAAGTTTCCGATCGCCACCAGCCGCGACCCGTCCGGCGTCATCGAGAACCGCTCCACGCCGACGCCGCGGTTGCCGGTCGGGATCGAGGCGCTCGAGGAGTCGTGGAAGACGTCGGCGAAGGTCACCTGGTCGAGGTGGTTGGTCACGGCCCCGGTGGTGGGGTTGAGCGCGACCAGGCCGGTGCGCGGCTGCCCGCCGACGGTCTTGAAGTAGCCGCCCACGTAGAGCCGGCCGTTGGCCAGGTGCAGGTCGGTCACGATGTTGTCGAAGCCCGGCGACCGGAAGGTCGACATGACCTGGCCGGTGTTCACGTTGATCCGGGCGACCTTCCCCGTGGCGCCGGCCCCGTTGACGTTGTTGAACTGCCCACCGACGTACACGCTCACGCCGTCGCCGGCCGGGATCACGTCCCAGACCTTCAGCGCGACGTTGGGCTGGAACGTGGTGCTGACGGTGCCGCTGGAGTTGAAGGCGAAGATGTTGTTGCGGGTGAGCACGGTGCCGTTGCGCTGACGCACCTGGGTGAAGCTGCCGCCGGCCACGGTCGTGTTGCCGACCGTGGCGATCCCGTAGACACCCGCGCCGTCCTCGACGACCGGCACCCAGTCGGCCGGGTTGGTCGCGGCGACCCGGTCGTGCTGGACGCCTGCGTACACAGGTGAGAGAGAAGTGACGAGCGCGGCTGCCACCAGCCCTGCTCCGAACCTCGTGGACCAGTGCATCTCGAGCCCCCCTTGCTTCCCGGCGCACTCTGCGCCCGGCCGACGGCGTGGCCCCACGCCTCGCCGCAACCGCCACCGGAGGCCCGGGGTCGCTCGCAGCGAGCACAGTCTCAGCCGAGGACGGGGAGGGGTGCCTGCCCAACCTTGGTGAAGTTCCCGACTGATTTGCGGGCCGGGAGATGCCGCTGGCCCGGTCCGTGACGGACCGGGCCAGCGCGTGGTGGGTGGGGGCGTCAGGCGTCCTCGGAGCGGCTCTCGTCGGCGGATCCCTCGGCGTCGCCGGCCGCGGTGTCCTCGCCCTCGGCGGCGGCCTCGGCCTCCTCCTCGTGCTCCTCGCGCTCGATGCCGGCCTCGGCCTCGGCCTCCTCGAGCTCGGCCTCCAGGGCCTCCTCGGACATCTGCTGGGTCACGTTGACGATCAGCAGCTCCTCGTCGGCCAGCAGGGTCGTGCCCGAGGGCAGCTCGAGGTCCTGGGCGTGGATCTGGGTGCCGACCTCGGCGCCCTCGACGGAGACCTCGAAGTACTCGGGGATGTGGGTGGCCTCGGCCTCGACCGACACCACGGCGCTCTCGGTCACGACCAGGGTCTCCGGGGCGGCGTCGCCGACCACGTGGATCGGGACGTCGACGGTGACCTTCTCGCCCTTCTTCACCAGCACGAAGTCGACGTGCTCGATGTGGCGGGTGATCGGGTCGATCTGCACCTGCTTGGTCAGGCCGAGCTGGGTCTTGCCCTCGATGTCGATCTCGAGCAGGGCGTTGGCGCCGCCGTGCTTGAGCGCGAGCATCGTGTCGTGGCCCGGCAGCGTCAGGTGCAGCGGCTTGTCGCCGTGGGTGTAGAGCACCGCGGGGACCTTGTCGTCGCGGCGGATGCGGCGGGCGGCACCCTTGCCGAACTCGGTGCGCTGCTCGGCGGTGATCTTCTCGGCGGCCATGTCGGTCGTGCTCCTCGTTCTCGTCTGTCGTCGGGGCCCGGGACGAGAGACGCCGCGCGACAGCGCGGCGGTGGAGCCGGCCCTGTCGATCACGGATCCGCCGGAGCGGGTCCCTCGCCGAGGCAACCCGACGATCCTAGGCGAGCGGGTGGCCGGTGGGCCAATCGCCGTCCGGGGCCGGGAGGCACCGGGCCGGTCGACCTGTCTAGGGTCGCTGGCATGTCGCTGACCCTCGCGGAGGCGCGGACCCGGGCCGCCCTGCTCTCGGACGTCTCCTACCGGCTGCACCTCGACCTGACCGACCGGGAGACCTTCGGCGTGCGGGCGGAGGTGTCCTTTGCGTGCGCCCAGCCCGGTGCGGGCACCTTCCTGGAGCTGGCCGACGCCCGGGAGGTGCTGGTCGACGGACTTCCGGCCACGTCGTACGACGGCCGCCGGATCGCGCTCGACGACCTCGGGCCGACCAACGTCGTCACCGTCGAGGCACGGGTTCCGTACGTGACCGACGGCGACGGCATGCACACCTTCACCGACCCGGCCGACGGCGAGACCTACGTGTCGGCGTACGTCGGCATGGACATCTGCCACCGGGTGTTCCCGTGCTTCGACCAGAACGACCTCAAGGCGCCGGTGTCGATGACCGTCACCGCCCCGGAGGGCTGGACGGTGCTGGGGAACGGGCGCGTCGTCCGGCAGGAGGGCGGGAGCTGGGAGTTCGCCACGACGCCACCCATCCCGCTGCCGATGTTCGTCGTCTGTGCCGGCCCCTGGCACTCCCGCACGTGGGAGCACGCCGGCCTGCCCTTCGGCTGGCACGCGCGCGCGTCGCTGGCGGGCCAGCTGGACCGGGACCTCACCGAGCTGCGCACGGTCACCGAGGCGTGCTTCGACCACTACGCGACGACGTTCGCCGAGCCGTACGCGTTCGACTCCTACGACCAGGCGTTCGTCCCCGGCCAGAACTGGGGCGCGCTCGAGACCCCGGGCTGCGTCACCTACCGCGACGAGATCCTCCCGGTCGGCACCCCCACCGACGGCGAGCGCCGGCGTCGGGCCACCGTGATCGCCCACGAGATGGCCCACATGTGGTTCGGCGACCTGGCGACGATGACCTGGTGGGAGGACACCTGGCTGCAGGAGTCCTTCGCCGACTACATGGGCTTCCGGGTGGCCGACGAGGCAGCCGGCTTCCACGGGAACTTCGTCGACTTCTCGATCGGCCGCAAGGTCAACGCCTACGTCGCCGACGAGCGCCGGTCCACCCACCCGATCGCACCGCTGGCCGAGGAGGTGCCCGACGTCGACGCCGCGCTCAACAACTTCGACGCGATCTCCTACGCCAAGGGCAACTCCGCGCTGCGACAGCTGGTGACCTGGCTCGGCGACGACGACTTCCGCGCCGGGGTCGACGGCTACTTCGCGCGGCACCGGTTCGGCAACACCACCCTGGCCGACTTCGTCGCGGCCCTCGACGCGGCCACCGACCGCGACGTGACCGCCTGGGTGGAGTCGTGGCTCCGGACGACCGGGTTCGACACGATCCGGGCCATCCGTGACCCCGACGGCGTCACCCTGACCAGGGAGGGATCCCGGCCGCACCGGTTCTCCGTCGTGACGTACGACGAGACCCTCGCGCCGTCCGAGGTCCGCCTGGTCGACCTCGGCGCGGAACCGGTGCGGCTGCCCGCGGCGGCGGTCGTCGTGCCCAACGCCGGAGGCGAGACCTTCGCCCGGCTGCGGCTCGACGAGCTGTCGTGGGAGGTGCTCGCGGGCGACCTGGCGTCGGTGCCCGACGACAGCACCCGGGCGATCGTGTGGAGCACGGCCTTCGACATGGTCCGCTGCGGCGACCTCCGGCCCGAGGAGTTCCTGGGCCTGCTCACCCGCCACCTGCCGCGGGAGCGGCGGGTCGGGATCGTCGAGGGGGTGCTGGCGTGGTCCCTCGGGACCCTGGTCCCCCGCCACCTCGCGCCCGACGAGGTCGCCGACGCGGTGGCCCAGGTGGCGGCGGCCTGCGAGACCGGCCTCGCCTCGGAGCCCGACCGACCGGTGGCGGTGTCGCTGACGCTGGGCCTGGCCCGGACCACGCCCGACCCGGTGCTGCTCCAACGGTGGCTGCTCGACCGACGGACCCACACCGGAATGCCGGTCGAACCGGACCTGCGCTGGACCGCGATCCACCGGCTGGCCGCGCTGGGCGAGATCGGCGTCGACGAGATCACCGACGAACGACTCTCCGACGGCACCATCACCGGCGTCCTCGGCGCCGCGACGGCGCTCGCTGCGCTGCCGACGCCGGACGCCAAGGCGGTGACGTGGGAGAAGCTGACTGCCGAGCCCGTGCTCTCCAACCGTGAGTTCACCGCAACCGCCGCCGGCTTCTGGAACGCCGAGCAGACCGCGCTCGTCCACCCCTACGTCGAGCCCTACCTGAGCGAGCTGCTCGCGCTGGCGGCCACCCGCGGCCAGGCGTTCTCGCACCTGGTCGCCCGCGCGTTCCCCGCCGTCCCGCTGCTCGACGAGCACGTCACGGCACTGGAGCACGCACTCGCCGGCGAGGTGCCCACGGTGCTGCGGCGCGGCTGGGAGGACACCCTCGACGACCTGCTCGCCGCGCGCGGCCGCTGACCGACGTACGGTCGGGCGATGGCGACCGTCCGACCTGGGGGTGGACGGACGGCGTGGGCAGCGTCGGTTTCCCCGCCTGAGCGGGGAAACCTGCACCTGGAGGGGGAAACTTCGGCCGCCAGGTACCAGTTTCCCCGCCTGAGCGGGGAAACCGACAGGCCCGCCGCGAGCCCTACGCCTGGCCGTCGAACATGCTCGTGACCGACCCGTCCTCGAAGACCTCGCGGATGGCGCGGCTGATGAGCGGGGCGATCGACATGACGGTCAGCTTGTCGAACTGACGCTCGGAGGGGATCGGCAACGTGTTGGTGACGATCACCTCCGTCGCGGGGGAGTTCTTGAGCCGGTCGACGGCCGGGTCGGACAGGATCGCGTGGGTCGCGACGATGACCACACCCGCGGCACCGTCGTCCATCAGCGCCTCGGCCGCCTTCACGATCGTGCCGCCGGTGTCGATCATGTCGTCGACGAGGACGCAGATCCGGCCGTCGACCTTGCCGACGACGCGGTTGGCGACGGCCTCGTTGGGACGCAGGATGTCGCGGGTCTTGTGGATGAACGCCAGCGGGGCGCCTCCCAGCCGGTGCGACCACTGCTCGGCGACCTTGATCCGGCCGGCGTCCGGGGAGACGACGGCGAGCTTCTCGTGGCCGTACTTCGCCTTGACGTGGTCGGCCAGGATCGGCAGCGCCATCAGGTGGTCGACCGGCCCGTCGAAGAAGCCCTGGATCTGGGCGGTGTGGAGGTCGACCGCGATCAGCCGGTCGGCCCCTGCGGTCTTGAACAGGTCGGCCATCAGTCGGGCCGAGATCGGCTCGCGGCCGCGGTGCTTCTTGTCCTGCCGCGCGTAGCCGTAGAACGGGACCACGACCGTGATCCGCTTGGCCGAGGCCCGCTTCAGCGCGTCGACCATGATCAGGTGCTCCATGATCCACTCATTGATCGGAGCGGTGTGGCTCTGGATCACGAAGGCGTCGCAGCCCCGGACGGACTCCTCGAACCGGACGTAGATCTCACTGTTCGCGAACTCGTACGCCGACGTCGGCACCAGCCCGGTGCCGAGCTGCGCGGCCACCTCCTCCGCGAGCTCGGGATGGGCCCGGCCGCTGAAGACCATCAGGTTCTTCTCGGTGGTCCGCTTCATTCCGGTCACGTCGTGGGGCTCCTGGTTCGCCGGACGGGGGATTCAATCAGGATTGTGACCCACCGGGGGCCGGCTTCCCAAGCCCGGGTCCGCCGAGTGTTCACCGGCCGTTTCGCGGTCCTCCGGGCTCCCCTCGTCCGCCGCCTGCGCGGCCCTCCGCTCGGCGTGGCCCTCGAGGGTCCGCTGCGGGCCGGCGGACACGGCGAGCGCCCCGGGCGGCACGTCCTCCCGGACCACCGTGCCGCCGCCGGTCATCGCCCCGTCGCCGATCGACACCGGCGCCACGAAGGTGTTGTTGGAACCCGTCTTCGCCCCGTCGCCGACCGTGGTGCGGTGCTTCCGCCGGCCGTCGTAGTTGGCGAAGATCGTCCCGGCGCCGATGTTGGTGTCCCGGCCGATGGTGGCGTCGCCGACGTACGACAGGTGCGGCACCTTGGAGCCCTCGCCGATCTCGGCGTTCTTGGTCTCCACGAAGGCACCGATCTTGCCGCCCGCACCCAGCCGGGTCCCGGGACGCAGGTAGGAGAAGGGCCCGACGGTGGCGCCCTCGCCGACCACCGCCAGCTCGCCGTGGGTCCGGACGACCCGGGCGCCCTTGCCGACCTCGCAGTCCTTGAGCGTGGTGTCCGGGCCGATGACGGAGTCCTCGTCCACGGCGGTGGCGCCCAGGAGCTGGGTGCCGGGCAGGATCGTCACGTCGGGCGCGAGGACCACGTCGGTGTCGACCCAGGTGGTCGCGGGGTCCATCACCGTGACGCCGTCGCGCATCCAGCGGGTGACCGTCCGTCGGTTCATCTCGCGCCCGAGCTCGGCCAGCTGGGCCCGGTCGTTGGCGCCCTCGGTCTGCGCGACGTCGTCGATCGGCCACGCACCGACCACCAGGCCGTCCTCCTGGGCCAGCCCCACCGTGTCGGTGAGGTAGTACTCGCCCTTGGCGTTGTCGTTGCCGATCCGCGGGAGGGCGCCGATGAGGAACTCGGCGTCGAAGGCCAGGATCCCGCTGTTGATCTCACGGATCTCCCGCTGCTCCGGGGTGGCGTCCTTCTCCTCGACGATGCCGCGGACCTCGCCGCTGCCGTCACGCAGGACCCTGCCGTAGCCGAACGGCTCCGGGACGACCCCGCTGAGGATGCTCACCGCCCGCTGTGCGGCCTCGTGCTCGGCGACGAACGCCCGGAGGCTGTCTCCCTCCAGCAACGGGGTGTCGCCGTACGCGACCACGACCGTGCCGCTCGGGGGTGCGCTGAGCGCCTCGACCGCGATCCGTACGGCGTGACCGGTGCCGAGCTGGGTCTCCTGGACGGCGAGCACGCACTCGGGCAGCAGCGCCTGCACGTGCGGCCCGACCTGGTGGCGCTGGTGGCCGACGACGGTCACCACCTGCCGCGGGCTCGTCGACTGCACGGCGGCGAGGACGTGGCCGATCATGCTGCGGCCGCAGACCTCGTGCAGGACCTTCGGGACCTTGGACTTCATGCGGGTCCCGCCGCCGGCGGCCAGCACGATCACGGTCACGTCGTCGGGCATGCCGGCCACCCTAGTCGCCGTGCCCGGGGCCCGCGCAGGCCTCGCTCCGGCTCCTCCCCGCGCCGCTCGCGAGCACCTCCTGTGGCGCCAGGCACCCCCGTCTGGTTGGCTGGCGCGAACGCGAGGAGGGTGATGGACGCCGAGAAGCGACTGATCTACGGCATGGACACCACGGTCGTTCGCTTCCACCAGGCCGAGTACTACGTGCCGGACTACGCGCGGCACCGGCCCGTGGCCCAGCGGGTGCTCGGCAAGCGGAAGGTCGCCCGGGCGTTGCACCGGTTCGTGGGCCGGCTGATGGAGCACCGGCCCGGGAGCATGGTGCACGCGGGTGCGTTCTTCGGCGACATGCTGCCGTCGTTCTCACGCAAGACACCCGGCACCGTCCACGCCTTCGAGCCCGTGATCGAGAACTACCTCCTCGCCCAGGCCGTGGTGGAGTCCAACGGCCTCGACAACGTCCGGCTGCTCCACTGCGGGCTCGGGCCGGCAGCGGGCGTCTCGCAGGTCGGCGTGGCGCGCGCCGACCGGCAGAGGCACCTGGGCGGAGCCGCCCGCATCGTGACCGGGGAGACCGAGGACCAGTTCGTGACCCAGCCGACGGCGGTGCTGACCATCGACCAGCTCGGGATCGACGACCTGACCCTGATCCAGCTCGACACGGAGGGGTTCGAGCTGCCGATCCTGCAGGGGGCCGAGGAGGCCATCCGCTCGCAGTCACCGGTGATCGTGATCGAGGACAACAAGGAGAACTGCCGGGAGTACGTCTCGGGGCTGGGCTACGAGGCCGTGGGCCTGCTCCAGGGGGACGCCGTCTACGCCGCGGCCACCCTCGCCCCCGACGTGGCCGAGCTCGTCCGGCAGTCCCGCGGCCAACGGTGAGCCGGGCGCGGGCCATGCTCCCCGGGTAGGAGTCGAACCTACGTCGCTAGTCCTGATTCAAAGTCAGGCGGGCCCTACCGGCAGACCAACCGGGGATAGGTCCCCAAGGCTAGGGCCCGCCCCGCGCGGCAGCACCCACGCCCGGTACGTCGTGCCCGTGGTGGTTTCGAGACGGGCGCAGAGCGCCCTCCTCAACCACCGTCGGGCGGCGCCCGGCTCCGGAGGTCGAGGTGCAAGGGCCGCCAGGCCCGAGCCTCGATACCCGCACCCGTCGGCGGCGCCCGGCTCCGGAGGTTGAGGTGCGAGGGCCGCAAGGCCCGAGCCTCGAAACCCCCGCACCCGCCCAGGACCGGAACCACCGTGGTCGTCGCCCCGGACTGCTCCCGCGGTTTCGAGGCTCGCTCCGCTCGCACCCACCCAAGGCCGGGACCACCGTGGTCGTCGCCCCACACTGCTCCCGCGGTTTCGAGGCTCGCTCCGCTCGCACCTCAACCTCCGACGGCGCCGCCCAGGGCCGGAACCACCGTGGTCGTCGCCCCGGACTGCTCCCGCGGTTTCGAGGCTCGCTCCGCTCGCACCTCAACCTCCGCCGGCGGTTGCTGTTCCGGATCCGGGCCACGGCTCCACTAGCCTCGTGCCCGTGGACCTGCCCGTGATGCCGCCCGTCCGGCCGATGCTCGCCAAGTCGGTCAAGGGTGTGCCCCGCGAGGAGGGGTGGAGCTTCGAGCCGAAGTGGGACGGGTTCCGGTGCCTGGTGTTCAAGGACGGCGACGAGGTCGAGCTCACCAGCCGCAACACCAAGCCGCTCACGCGCTACTTCCCGGAGATCGTCGCCGCCGCGCGTGAGCAGCTGCCCGAGCGCTGCGTCCTCGACGGCGAGCTGTTCGTGGCCGTCGGCAGCCGGCTGGAGTTCGAGGTGCTGCAGGAGCGGATCCACCCGGCCGACTCCCGGGTCCGGTTGCTGGCGGAGGAGACACCGGCCGGGTACGTCGCCTTCGACCTGCTGGCCCTCGGCGACGAGGCGTACGCCGACCGGCCGTTCTCCGAGCGTCGCGCCGCGATGGAGCAGTCGCTCGTCGGCCTCGACGGCCCGTGCCACCTCACCCGCACCACCACCGACCCGGCCGAGGCCGAGGAGTGGTTCGAGCAGTTCGAGGGAGCCGGGCTCGACGGTGTGATCGCCAAGCCGCTGGCCGCGACGTACCAGCCCAACGCCCGCACCATGCTCAAGATCAAGCACGAGCGGACCGCCGACGTCGTGCTCGCCGGCTACCGCGAGCACAAGACATCGACGCCCGAGCGGCCGCTCCTCGGCAGCCTGCTGCTCGGCCTGTACGACGGCGGGAAGCTGCAGCACATCGGCGTCAGCGCGAGCTTCACCGAGAAGCGCCGGGCCGAGCTCATCGAGGAGCTGCAGCCCCTCGTGTGTCCCCTCGGGGAGCACCCGTGGGGTGAGTGGACCGAGTTCCTCGTCGCCAACCCCGGCCGGGTCCCCGGGACCCAGAGCCGGTGGAGCCAGGGCAAGGACCTGTCCTTCGTGCCGCTCCGGCCGGAGCGGGTGCTGGAGGTCAAGTACGACCACATGGAGGGACGCCGGTTCCGGCACACCGCCCACTTCAAGAGGTGGCGGACCGACCGGGATCCGGAGTCCTGCGGATACGAGCAGCTGGAGGAGCCGGTGGGCTACGAACTGGGTAGAATCCTGAGTGGAGGTGCGTCATGACCTACGACGTCGTGCTTCTCGTCGAGAAGGCGCTGACGGCTGCCGACGCCCACCAGGTGCACTCGCTGCACGAGGGCATCGACGACGAGCAGGTCGTCTACCACGTCCTGCTGCCGCTCGAGGACGCCGCAGCCCGGATCGAGTCGGCGATGGGCTCGCTGGCGGCCGGAGAGGTGATCTCCTCCCCCGCGATGGTGATGAGCGACGTCGACATCGAGGCCGTCCGCAAGGACTGCCAGGACCGCTCCGACCACGACCTCAGCATCTGCCTCGAAGCGCTGAAGGCCGACGGCGCGCTCGTGCACGGGACGGTCGTGACCGAGCCGCCGGTCGATGCCCTGGCGCGCTGCGTCGAGGCCGTCGACGGCCGCGAGGCGATCATCCTGACCCGGCCCCACGTAGTGGCGGAGTTCTTCCACGTCGACTGGACCTCACGCGCCCGGCGCAAGATCGGCGTCCCGGTCCTGCACCTCCTCGAGCACGAGACCTTCGACGAGCAGGCAGGTGGCGGCGAGGGCGTCAGCGGGTTCTGACCCGGCGATCTGTTACCCACCCGGTGCGACCCCGTAGGTGTGCGGCACCACCCCGCCCGGTACCGTAGGACCAGTCAGACCCGTGGGACTGACGGCGGCCCGATCCGGGGGGTGAAGGCCGCGCAACCGGTGACCGACGCTGGGGGGCAAACGTCACCGGACACGGGTTCGGGGGCCCGTCGGCCGAGGTCGACGGGCCCTCCATTTCGTCCCGTTACCCCGTGCGCGCACCGTTCTGGCGCGCTGTTACCGAAGTGTGGACGACACGTGGGCGACACGTGGGTGTCATTTGGGAGCCACCCTCCTAGCGTTCATCAGGTCAGATCTCCGTCTCTGACATCTCGCGACCGGGCTGGGGGGCCCTCGCCGCGGGGCTGGTGTTCCCGAACCGGGGGGTTTCGGAATCACCGACAAAACAATGAGGCGTCTTGCCACGGGGGGTGACAAGAAGCCGCAGGGCACGGCACCCGCCCACGGATGCCGTTTCGGGGAGGACCCGTCTGGACTACCAGGCGGGCCCGTCCTCGTTCTGGGGCCCTTCTCGGCGGGTGGGTCAGTCGCCGATCCAGTTCCCGTGCTCGTCCCAGTGCTCGGCGACCTTGCGGCTCGGCTGCACCCGCGGCGGCTCCCCCGGCATCTTCGGGTAGTCAGGCGGGTAGTTCAGCTCGACCTCGCCCTGCTCGCGCCACAGGTCCAGCAACGGCTCGAGGTCGTGCGCGACGTCGTCGATGCCGCGCCACGGGTCACCCTCGGCCACGCGCTCGGGCACCGAGAACACGTGGAAGTCGCGGGGATCGGTGACGCCGGCGAGCTCCTCCCAGGTCATCGGGGTCGAGACCGGGGCGCCCGGGACCGGCCGCAGCGAGTACGCCGAGGCGATGGTGCGGTCGCGGTTGTTCTGGTTGTAGTCGACGAAGATCCGCTCGCCGCGCTCCTCCTTCCACCAGTCGACCGTGACCTGGTCGTCGCGCCGCGCCAGCTCGCGGCCGAAGCCGATGGCGGCGTGCCGGACGTCGGTGAACTCCCACTCCGGGCGGATCCGGACATAGACGTGGACCCCGCGGTTGCCGCTGGTCTTGGGCCAGCCGGTCAGCCCGAGCTCCTCGAGCAGCTCGCGCGCGACGCCGGCCACCCGGACCGCGTCGGAGAACGTCGTGCCCGGCTGCGGGTCGAGGTCGATCCGCAGCTCGTCGGGACGGTCGACGTCGGCGCGGCGTACCGGCCACGGGTGGAAGGTGAGCGTGCCCATGTGCGCGCACCACACCGGCACCGCGATCTCGGTCGGGCAGATCTCCTCGGCCGTCCTCCCGGACGGGAAGGTGATCGCGACCGACTCGAGGTAGTCGGGAGCCCCCTTGGGCACCCGCTTCTGGTAGAACGCCTCCGCGTCGCGGTCCTGGGGCCCGGTCGCCAGCTTCATGCCCGGCCGTACGCCGGAGGGCCACCGCTCCAGTGCGGTCGGCCGGTCGCGCAGCGCCCGCATCAGGCCGTCCTCGACCGAGGCGAAGTACTCCGCGACCATCAGCTTGGTGACCTCGGGCGTCCGCTCGGTCGACTCGTAGATGACCCGGTCCGGCGAGGAGACCCGCACCTCGCGGTCGCCGGCCCGCACCATCGCCGCGGTGGTCTTCGCCATGGTGGCTACGCTAGCGAGCATGAGCTACCAGGTGGAGAAGTCGGACGCCGAGTGGCGGGAGCAGCTCAGCGACGACGAGTACCGCGTACTGCGCGAGGCCGGCACCGAGCGGGCGTTCACCGGTGAGTACACCGACACCGAGACCACCGGCGTCTACCGCTGCAAGGCCTGCCAGGCCAAGCTGTTCGAGTCCGACACCAAGTTCCACTCCGGCTGTGGCTGGCCGAGCTTCTACCAGCCGATCACGGACACCATCGAGTACCTCGAGGACAACACCCTCGGCATGAAGCGGGTCGAGGTCCGCTGCGCCAGCTGCGGCTCCCACCTCGGCCACGTCTTCCCCGACGGATACGGCACCCCGACCGGCGACCGCTACTGCATCAACTCGATCAGCCTCACCCTCGAGCCCGTCGACGGCTGAGGCGGAGGTCGAGGCGCGAAGGCCGCCAGCCTGAGCCTCGAAGCCGCTGGACGCACCGCCCCAGCTCCCTCACCGGGTTTCGACACTCTCCGTCGCGACCTCGCGGGCTCCGTCCCGGTCGCTGCTCAACACCGACGACCCGGTGCGCTGACGCGTCCCGGGTCAGGGCAGTCGGGCCAGCAGGTCGCCGACGGTGGTGCGGGCGCCGGTGAAGAACGGCACCTCCTCGCGCACGTGCCGACGGGCCGTGGAGGCGCGCAGGTGGCGCATCAGGTCGACGATCCGGTGCAGCTCGTCGGCCTCGAAGGCCAGCATCCACTCGTAGTCCCCGAGGGCGAAGCTGGCCACCGTGTTGGCCCGGACGTCGGGGTAGCCGCGCGCCATCTGGCCGTGCTCGGCGAGCATGCCCCGCCGCTCGGACTCCTCGAGCAGGTACCACTCGTAGGACCGCACGAACGGGTAGACGCACACGTGCCGCTTCGGCTCCTCGTCGTCGAGGAACGCCGGGACGTGGCTCTTGTTGAACTCCGCGGGGCGGTGCAGCGCCATCTGGGACCAGACGGGCGCCAGTCGGCGTCCGAACTGGGTACGCCGGAACGCGTTGTAGGCGTCCTGGAGCTCCTCGCTGGACGCGGCGTGCCACCACACCATGACGTCGGCGTCGGCCCGCATCCCGGAGACGTCGTAGACCCCGCGGACCACGACGTCGCCCTCGGCGAGCACCTCGAGCAGGGCCTCCAGGTCGGCCGCCTCGGCCGCGCGGTCGGCGTCGCCGAGCGGGGTCTCGAGCCGGAACACCGACCACATCGTGTAGCGGATGGTCTCGTTGAGCTCCTTGAGCCGGGCGCCCCTCCGCGGACGCGGGGACTCTGCTTCCGTCGTGCTGCTCATGCCTCCATTGTCGCGTGGACGGCCGAGGCGATGACCGCCGGGATGCCGACGCCGTCGTACGCCGCCCCGCAGACCGACAGCCCGGGCACCCGGGCCACGTCGGCTCGGATCCGGGCGACCCGGTCGAGGTGCCCGACGGCGTACTGGGGAAGTGCGCCGCCCCACCGCTGAACGTGGCTGTCGACCGGCCGGGCGGTGATGCCCGCGAGCGCGGCGAGCTCGGCCAGCGAGTCGCTGACCAGCGCGGCATCGGTCCGGTGCAGGGCGGCCTCCTCGCGGTGCCGCCCGACCGAGGTCCGCAGCACCAGCAGGCCGTCCCCGGCCTGCCGGACCCAGTCCCACTTGGCGAACGAGTACGTCGCCGCTTTGATCGCCCGGCCCTCGACCGGTGGGACCAGGAAGCCCGAGGTCCGCGTCGCCGCCAGGTCGCCGAGGTCGTCGGCCCGGAAGGCATGGGTGACGATCGCCATCGAGGCGTACTCGATCGCCGCCAGCTCGCGGGCCGCCACGGGCGCGACGTCGCCGAGCAGCCGGGAGGCCGGCGCCGCCGGGCAGGCCAGCACGACCCGGTCGGCGGTCACCCGCTCCGGGGCGTGTGCGGGGCCGACGGTGAGGCGGTAGCCCCCGGCGACCCGCTCCAGGTGCCGGACGGTCGCCGAGGTGCGGATCTCGACGTCGCGGCGCGCGGCCAGCGCCGCGGGCAGCGTGGTCATCCCGCCGGGGAGGCCAGCGAAGACCGGCGCGTCCGGCACCGGCAGCGCGGCCGCGGCCTCGAGGAGGGAGCCCCGTCCGGCCAGCGCGACCAGCTGCGGCGTGGTCGCTCGGACCGACAGGGACGCCGCGTGGCCGGCGTACACCCCGCCCAGCAGCGGCTCGACCAGCCGGTCGACCACCTCCGGCCCGAACCGCTCCCCCACCAGCGAGGCGACCGACCGGTCCCGGGTCAGGTCGGCCGGCGGCAGCCCCGGCTCACGCCGGACCACCTCCACCGCCCGGTCGTCGAGCACCCCGGAGGCGGCCAGGTCGTCGACGTCGAGCGGAACTCCCATCATCGTGCGCGGCAGCGGGTGGAGCTCGCCCCGGCTCCAGACCGACGACGAGGTGCTGGCCGGGTGGACCACCTCCAGCCCCAGCTCGCGGGCCAGGTCGGAGCCCTCGGGGCGGCGGTGCAGCATCGCCTCGGCCCCCACGTCGACAGGGACCCCGCCGACGGTGGCGCTCCGCAGCTTTCCGCCCACGACGGTGGAGGCCTCGAGCACCAGCACGTCGTGGTCGCCGGCCAGCCGGTGCGCGGCCGCCAGGCCCGCGACCCCGCCTCCGACCACCACGACCCGGCCCCGTCCACTGCTCACCGGGTCAGGGTAGGGAACCGCTCCCGGGTCCCGGTCGTCCGAGCCCCATGAAGACCTCGACTCGCCGCCGGTCCCTGGGCCCCGCCCTCCTGCTCGCGGCCGGGCTCGGCCTCGCCGGCTGCTCCTCCGGCGGGGGTGACGAGGCCATGGACAGCGAGCCGGCCGCCAGCGAGGCCCGCGAGGAGGCGCCGGGAGCCGCGTTCGACGCCGACGGTGGGGAGGACGGCGTGGCCAGGGAGGCGACCGGCAACCTCGACGAGTCGGCGCTCGTCGACCGGGCGGCCGAGGCACCGGAACCCGGCGGCCCGGCCCAGCCCGCTGTCATCCAGACCGGCACCATGACCGTGCAGAGCGACGACGTCGCCACGGCCCGGTTCGACCTCGACAAGGTGGTCGACGCCCACGACGGGTCGATCGCCGACGAGAAGACCACGGCCACCTCCGAGGGCGAGGTCCGGCTCTCCCGCGTGGTGTTGCGGGTCCCGAGCCAGGACTTCGACGCGGCGATGACCGACCTCGCCGAGCTCGGCGAGGTCACCGCGTCGACCCGCAAGGCCGAGGACGTCACGGGCGAGGTGATCGACACCCGCGCCCGGATCCGCGCCCAGGAGCAGAGCCTGGCCCGGGTCGAGGTGCTGTTCAGCCGCGCGGAGGACATCCGCGACATCGTCGTGATCGAGGCCCAGCTGAGCCGCCGGCAGGCCGAGCTCGACTCGCTCAAGGGCCAGCTCGCCTGGCTCGAGGACCAGACGACGTACTCCACCATCACCGTCTACCTGGAGCCCACGCCCGCGCAGGCAGCGGCGGCACCCCAGGACGACGACATCGCGTTCGTCGGCGGCCTGAAGAGCGGCTGGCACGCGCTGAGCGCCCTCGGCGCCGGCCTGGCGACGGTCGGCGGCGCGCTGCTTCCGTTCGCGGTCGTCGGCGTGCTGCTCGGCGTCCCGGTCGTGGTGCTGGTCCGCCGCTGGTTCGCTCGCCACCCACTGCGCCGCCCGGCACCGGCACCGGAGGGCTGAGCCGCCGCGCCTAGGGTGGACGCGTGGACACCGACCTCAGCGGCGTACGGATCGCCGTCCTCATCGACGCCGACAACACCTCCCCCAAGTACGCCGAGGCGATCCTCGACGAGCTCGCCAAGTACGGCACCCCGACGATCAAGCGGGCCTACGGCGACTTCTCCTCGTCCCGGCTGCAGGGCTGGACCCGCGAGCTCAACGCCCGTGCGATCCGGGCGATGCACCAGAACGCCTTCACGACGGGCAAGAACTCCACCGACTCCGCGCTCATCATCGACGCGATGGACCTGCTGTACGCCGGCAACGTCGAGGCGTTCGCGATCGTGACCAGCGACAGCGACTTCACCAGCCTGGCGCTGCGGCTGCGCGAGTCCGGGCGGACCGTCTACGGGCTCGGCCAGAAGAAGACCCCGGTGTCGCTTCAGAACGCGTGCGACCGGTTCATCATGCTCGAGGTGCTGGGCACCGACACGAACGGTGACGAGGAGGACGACGGGACCGATGACGCGGCAGCCCAGCTCAACCTCCAGAGCGTGCTGACCAAGGCGGTCAACGCCGCCGCCGACGACGACGGGTGGGCGCCCCTCGGCGCGCTCGGCAACCACCTCGCCCGGAGCCATCCTTCGTGGGACCCCCGGACCTTCGGCCACACCAAGCTCAGCGCGCTCGTGGACGACCAGCCCTACTTGGAGACCCGGAAGGTCGGCAACCACCTCGAGGTCGGCCTCAAGCGCAAGGCGACCAAGAAGGCGGCCGCGAAGAAGGCGACCAAGAAGGTCGCGAAGAAGGCCTGACTCAGGGGCCGAGCTCCATCGTGTAGCAGACGGCCGTGCCGTCCAGCACCACCGTGTCGTCCTGGCGGACGACCCGCGTCCTCAGCACGGTGATCGGCTTGTCCTCACGCGCCTCGACGACCTCCACCTCGCCCCGGATCGTGTCACCGGGACGGACGGGGGCCTTGAAGTCCCAGTTGACGTTCAGGAAGACGGTGCCGGGCCCCGGCAGCTCCTCGGCCACCACGGCATTGAGGATCGCGCTGGTGATCCCTCCCTGCACCACGATCTCCCCGAACCGGGAGGCCCGCGCCGCCTGCTCGTCGTAGTGCAGCGGGTTGCGGTCCCCGCTGATCGCGGTGAACAGCTCGATGTCCTCCGCGCCGACCACGCGGGTCAGGCTGGCGGTGTCGCCCGGTATCCACGTCCTGCGCACGCGTCTCTCCTTCCGTCCTTCACGTCGGTCGGTCCAGCGAGGCCACCCAGGTCGCGATCTCGGTGCGCCGACTGGTCCCGAGCTTGGCGCCGATGTGCTCCAGGTGGGACCCCGCCGTCCGCACCGTGACCCGCAGCTCCTCGGCGATCTCGCGGTTGGTGAGCCCCCGGGCCACGAGCTTGGCGACCTCGAACTCGCGGAGCGTCAGCGGCGCCCAGGCCGGAACGGCGTCGTGCTCGTCGAGCCGCGACGCGACCTGCTCGCAGGCGTCGAGCAGCACCGTCGCCGCCTGGCCCTGGGCCGCTGCTCGCACCGCCTCGACGAGCCCGCTCGCCTCGGTCCGGCGGTTGGAGGCCAGCGCGCAGCGCGCGAGGTCGAGAGCACACCACTGGCCCTCCCACCAGCGGCCCCGGGCCGTCCACGCCTCGTGGGCGGCGCTCAGCCGCTCCCGCGCCTTGCCGGTCCGGCCGGCGGCGAGGTGCAGCAGGCCGGCCGCGTGGTCGAGGGCCGGGAGGGTGCCGGGGACTCCCCGGGCCTCCAGGTCGGCGCCCACCCGGTCGGCCCAGTCCTGGGCTGCCGCCGGGTCCGGCAGCGCCAGCCGGGCCCTCGTCCCGGTGACCAGGAAGGGGAAGAGGTTGGCGGCGTCGGCCACCTCGTGGGAGGCCTGGTACCCGGCCTCGGACAGCTCCACGGCCTGCTGGGCGTCCCCCGCGAGAAGCCGGCACTCGGCGAGCCCCCACAGGGCCGGCGAGAAGCGCTGGAGCTCGCCCATCTCGGTCCCCGCGACGCGCGCCTCCTCCAGCACGGCGGCCGCCCCCGCGAGGTCGCCGCGGCCCAGGGCCACGAAGCCCGTGACGTGCTGGGCGACGATCCGGGTGGTGATCCCTCCCAGCTCGTCGGTGAGCCCCTGCCGGGCCAGCTCGTCGGCCTCGTCCCACCGGCCGCGGCACCACGCGACGTGGGCCTGGTGGCTGGTCATGTAGCTCCGGTGGTTGGCCTGCTCGGTGCGGGCCGCGTAGTCGATGCCCTCGGCGAGCCAGTACTCCGCCCGGTCGTACTCCACCAGGGTCGAGGCCGCCGACCCGAGCATCCGGTAGGCGCGGGCGGTCTCCCACTCCAGCCGCAGCTCGCGAGCCTCCCGGGCCGCACGCTCGAGCCGGTCCCAGCCCTCGTCCATCCGGCCGGCGAAGACCAGGACGCAGCCGAGCGTGGCCGCCGTGTTGAGCCGGACCTGTTCCTCGAGGTCGCCGTCCAGGGCGAGGGCCGCCTCGCCGGCGGTGATGGACTCGTCCAGCCGGTCGTCGACCAGGTACGCCGCCGCCTTGGCGGCCAGCAACGCCGCCCGCACCTGCTCCCGGCGGGCGTCGTCCGCGGCGTCGTCAACAGGCTCGGCGAGATCGGCGATCCCGGCGTCCAGCAGCGCCACGCGCACGGGCAGGGGGTCCCCCAGCAGGTGCCGGGCGGCGACCAGCGGGGGCAGCAGCGCGGCGGCCGCGACGCGGTCACCCTGCGCCAGGTGGGCCGCCCGCGCCCTCTCGTAGTCCTCGGCGGCCCGGGCGTTGTGGTCCGTGGCGGCCGCCTCGGCGGCCCGACGCTCCAGCAGGGGCACCAACCGGCTCGGATCGTCGTCGCGGAGGCACCGGATCGCCCGGTCGAGCAGCTCGAGGGCCTCGTGGTGGGCCGACAGCGCGCTGGCGCGTTCGGCGGCCGACCCTGCGGCGGCCGACGCCTCCGGCAGCTGGCCGGCGGCCTCGTGGTGCACCGACCGGTACCCGTCCCCACCGAGCTCGGGACGTCGGCGGGCGAGCTCGGCCACCCGGGCGTGCAGGGTGCGGCGCGTGGCCAGGGGCGCGGCCCGCTCGACGGCGTCCCGGATCAGGGCGTGCCGGAAGCCGTACCAGCCGCCCGGCTCCTGCTGCAGGAACTGGCGCTCGACCAGCTCGTCGAAGGCGTGTGCCACGTCCGGCTCCGGCTGCTGGGCCAGCGAGGCGATCACGTCGAGGTCGAAGCTGCGACGTACCACCGCAGCCGTGACGCCGACCTCCTGCGCCGGGGCCGACAGCATCCCGAACCTCTGGTCGACCGCCTCGGCGAGCGTCTCCGGCACGTACGACGGATCCGCCGACAGGTGGCCGTGCACCAGGGCCTTCACGAGCTCCTCGACGTGGAGGGGCACGCCGCCGGAGCGCCGTTGGACCAGCTCGACGAGCGCCGGTGACGCGTCCTGGGCCGGCAGCATCTCGGCCACCATCCGGGTGGTCTCGGAGCCGCTCAGCCGCGACAGGGGCACCTCTTCTGCCATCCGCTGCAGCAGCAGGCGGGAGCGCCACGCGCGCACGGGCAGGTCCGGGAGCAGCTCGTCGGTGCGGACCGTCCCGACCACGAGCAGCGGCCGGGACCGGACCCGGCGGGCCAGGTGGGTGATCACGTCCAGGCTCAGCTCGTCGCACCAGTGCAGGTCCTCCAGGGCGAGCAGCACCGGCCCCTCGTCGGTCAGGCGGGTCAGCCGGTCGACGGCGTCGAGCACGAGCAGGCGGCGCCGACGGTGCGCGTCCCCGGACCCGGCGGCGGGCGGAGGAACCGCCTCGAGCCCGTCGACCAGGTCCCGCCCGAGCACCGAGATCTCGGCCCGGTCCGAACGCGCCAGCGAGTGCCCGAGATCGAGCAGCAGGCCGGCCGAGAACTCGACGTCCTCGGGGAACGCGGCGGCGCTCCAGGTGACGAAACCCTGCTCGGTGGCCAGGTCCCGCAGGGCCTGCAGGAACCGGGTCTTGCCGATCCCCGCCTCCCCGGTGACCAGCAGCAGCTGCCCCTCGCCGTCGCCGACCGCGGCGACCCGGCGGGCGGCGGCGTCGAGCGGCCCGCCCCGCCCGTGCATCGAGGGCCGCACCAGCTCCCCGGTCCCTCCCATCCGCCCAGCGTCCCACCGATTCCCGCGCACCGCCTCTCCTGGGCTCGTCGGGAGTTCACCCGATGACCGTCGGCGCGCCCCGCCCCACGCTGGATCCATGCACACGGCACAGGCGGCGTCATGAGCGCGCACGGCTGCGGCCAACCCATCGACCTGGCGCCGGAGAGACCGGCGTCACCGCAGAAGGAGATCAGCATGTCCCTCACGACCAGCGCGGCGCAGCCTCGCAACGGCGTCGACGTCCCCACCCTCTTCGGCACCCTCGACGCGGTGAAGAACGACCCGGAGATCGCGGCGTTCCAGTTCCGCGTCCGCAACCAGTGGCAGAGCGGCACCCACAGCCGGTCGGTGTACGACGACTTCTTCGGCGCCAAGCAGGAGATGGCGCACGAGCAGGTCACGGTCGTCGAGAGCGACCACCCCGCCGTCCTGGTCGGCACCGACCGCGGACCGACCCCCGTGGAGTACCTGTTGCACGCCGTCGCCGCCTGCCTCACGGCCGGCATCGCCAACATCGCCTCGGCGCGTGGCGTCACCCTGACCCGGGTCAGCTCCACGGTGACCGGAGACATCGACCTGCTCGGGATCCTCGGCCTGTCCGACCACGTCCGCAACGGCTACGGCCAGATCACCGTCACCCTCCACGTCGAGGGCGACGCCGACGACGAGACCCTGCGGGCGATCGTCGAGCAGTCGCGCCGCCGCTCGGCGGTCTACGACGCCCTGACCAACCCCACACCCGTCCAGATCGAGGTCGTCACGGGGTGACCCGTACCTCGCGATCGGGCAGCTGACGGCGATCCCGGAGCAGCCCGGAAGGAACCATGATGAGCACCACCATCGACACCCTGGTGATCGGCGCCGGCCATGCCGGGCTGGCCGTGAGCCACCTCCTCGGTCAGGCCCGCCGCGACCACGTCGTGGTCGACCGGGGCCGGGTCGCCGAGGCCTGGCGCAGCGAGCGCTGGGACTCCCTGCGGCTGTTGTCCCCGCGCTGGATGACCCGGCTGCCGGGCTGGCGCTACACCGGCCCCGACCAGGAGGGCTTCATGCCGACCGGCGAGCTGGTCGGCCACCTGGAGCGGTACGCCGCCGCGTCCGGTGCACCTCTCGAGCTCGGGCGGGAGGTGTTCGAGGTCGCGCCTGCCGACTCCGGCTTCCGGGTGGTGGCCGACTCGGCGACCTGGCTGGCCCGCAACGTCGTGGTCGCGACCGGTCCGACCGGTCGGCCCCGGGTTCCCGCCACGGCCCACGAGCTCGACCCGGACATCGACCTGGTGACGGCGCTGAGCTATCGGAACCCCGCTCAGCTGCGGCCGGGCGGCGTCCTGGTCGTGGGGGCCTCGGCGTCGGGCGTCCAGATCGCCGACGAGCTGGCCAGGGCGGGACGTCGCGTCGTGCTCTCCGTCGGGAGCCACTCCCGGATGCCTCGCCACTACCGCGGCATGGACATCCACTGGTGGCTGGAGGACACCGGTCGTCTGGCCAGCACCATCGACACCGTCCACGACCCCGCCGCAGCCCGGCGTGAGCCGTCGCTCCAGCTGGCCGGCCGGGAGCCGGACGACCCGCGGGGCGACGTGGTCGACCTCTCGACCCTGCAGGCCGTCGGTGTCGAGGTGACCGGACGGTTGCGGTCCTTCGCCGGACACGTGGCGACGTTCGCCGCCGATCTCGCCACCACCGTCGAGCAGTCGGAACGACGCCTGGGCCGCTTCCTCGACACCGTCGACCGGCACGTCGAGCAGCAGCACCTGGCCGCCGAGGTGGCGCCGGCCGACCGGCCCCGCCCGGTGCACGTCCCCGAGACGCGCGAGCGGATCGACCTGCGCGCGGCGGGCATCGGCACCGTGGTGCTCGCCACCGGCTACGTGCCCCACCGTCCCTGGCTGAAGGTGCCCGTCACCGACGACCACGGCGTGATCCGCCAGCACCGCGGCGCCACCGCCGCCCCCGGGCTGTACGTCGTCGGCCAGCGCTTCCAGCACCGACGCGACGCGGGCACCCTCGACGGGGCTCGCCACGACGCCCGCGACGTGGTGGCGGCGATCTGCGCCGACGACTGCGTCGCGCTCCGGGCCCTGGAGCTCCGATGAGCAGCCGGCAGGCACCGCACGACGTGATCGTGGTGGGTGGCCGGGTGGCCGGCGCCTCGACGGCGCTGCTGCTCGCCCGGGCGGGAGCGCGGGTGCAGCTGCTGGAGCGCGGCGACCACGGGACCGACACCCTGTCGACGCACGGCCTGATGCGCGCAGGAGTGCTCCAGCTCTCGCGCTGGGGCCTGCTGGACCGCGTCGTCGCGGCCGGGACGCCACCGGTGCGGAGCACCACCTTCCACTTCGCCGGTCAGGAGCCGTTGCGGCTGTCGATCAGCTCGCGCGCCGGGGTGGACGCGCTCTACGCCCCGCGGCGGCACCTGCTCGACCAGATCCTGGTCGACGCCGCCGCGGACGCCGGCGCCGACGTCCGGCACGGATCGCGCGTCATCGGGTTGCTGCACGACCCCGACGGCCGCGTCACCGGGGTCCGCGCGGTCGACCGCACCGGTACCGGGACCTCGCTGCGCGCCCGGTACGTCGTCGGCGCCGACGGCGTGCGGTCCCCGGTCGCCGCGGCCGCCGGAGCGCAGCTGCTCGACCGGGGACGCCACGCCAGCGCGGTCCGGTACACCTACCTCCGGGGCCTCGGGCTGGACGGCTACCACTGGGCGTACGGGAACGGTGCCGCCGCCGGCCTGATCCCCACCAACGGCGACGGCCACTGCGTCTTCGTCGCCACGTCGCCGCAGCGGATGCGGACCCTCCGCCTCGGGAGGTCCTCGGACGCGGTCATCGACCAGCTCGTGGGGTTGGCGGCGCCCGACCTCCGTGAGCCGGTGGCCCGCGCCACGCGGGTCGGGCACCACCACGGCTGGGCCGGCACCCCCGGCTTCGCCCGGCAGCCCTGGGGTCCCGGCTGGGTGCTCGTGGGGGACGCCGGGCACTACCAGGACCCGATCGGCACCCACGGCATCACCGACGCGCTGCGCGACGCCGAGCTGGCCTCCGGCGCGCTGCTGGAGGCCCTCTCCGACGACCGGGGCGAGGCCGCTGCGCTCACCGCGTACCACCGGGTCCGGGACCTGGTGTCACGGGACCTGTTCGAGGTGACCGACGAGATCGCGTCGTACTCCTGGGAGGTCGCCGACGTCCGGCACCTGCTCCGCCGGCTCAGCGCCGCCATGGCTGCGGAGGTGGAGCTGCTCGCCGCGCTGCCCTCGTCCGCCGAGTCGGGGCTGCTGGCGGTCGGCGCGACCTGACTCAGTCGCGCGGCGACCAGGTCTGCACGAACTCGGTGAGCCGGGCGAGCTGGTCGGGGTCCGTCGACGGGATCACGCCGTGGCCCAGGTTGAACACGTGGCCCCGCGCGTAGCGACCCGCCTCGATGACCTCGGCAGCGCGCTCCAGCATCACCTCGGTCGGTGCGAAGACCAGCGCCGGGTCGAGGTTGCCCTGGACGGCCCGCTCGCCGACCCTGCCGATCGCCTCGCCGAGAGGGGTGCGCCAGTCGACACCGACCACGTCGGCGCCCGCCTCCCCCATCAGGGTCAGCAGGTCGGAGGTCCCGGTGCCGAAGTGGATCCGGGGGACGCCGAGCCGACCGGCCCGCTCGAGCACCGCCGAGGAGTGGGGCATCACGTGGGTGGCGTAGTCGACCGGGGTCAGCGCCCCTGCCCAGGAGTCGAAGAGCTGGACCGCGGCCGCACCGGCCGCCACCTGCACCTCCAGGTAGGCCGCGGCGATGCCCGCGATCTTGCGCATCAGGGCGTCCCACACCTCGGGAGCGCCGAACATCATCGCCTTGGTGCGCGCGTGGTCCTTCGAGGGCCCGCCCTCGACCAGGTACGACGCCACCGTGAACGGAGCGCCCGCGAACCCGATCAGCGGGGTGCCACCGAGCTCGCCGACCAGGGCCCGGACCGCTTCGGTGACGAAGGGGACGTGTCCGGGCTCCAGGTCGGGGATCGCGTCGACGTCGGCGAGGGTCCGCACGGGCGAGGCGATCACCGGCCCGACGCCCGGCTGGATGTCGAGGTCGACTCCCACGGCCCGGAGCGGGAGCACGATGTCGGAGAAGAAGATGGCTGCGTCGACGCCGTACCGCCGGACCGGCTGGAGGGTGATCTCGGTGACCAGGGCGGGGTCGCTGCAGGCGTCCAGCATGGTGACGCCCTCGCGCACCCGCAGGTACTCCGGGAGCGAACGCCCGGCCTGCCGCATGAACCAGACCGGCGGTCGTTCCACGTCCTCGCCACGCGCGGCCCGCACCAGCAGGCTGTCGGCGACCGCGTCCATGGGGCGAAGCCTCGCAGGTCAACCGGCGTGTTCCCTCATCGGGGCCACGGCCTCCGGCCTACTGTGAGCACGTGGTCGTCCGTCAGGAGACGCGCCCCGGGACGGGCGCGGGCGAGACACCGCCCGAGTTCCGGGCGGCGGTCGAGAGCATGCGCGAGGCCGCCCTGCGCCCCGAGGTGTTCTGCGAGGAGATGCCCGCACCCCAGCGGATCGCCCCGTACTCGTTCGCGCTCAGCGCCGACGTCACCGTCGACGACACCGACGTCGGCACCGGCCGGATCATCCTGCTCCACGACCCCGACGGCAACGACGCGTGGGACGGCACGTTCCGGTGCGTGGCCTACGCGCGCGCCGAGATCGAGACCGACATGATCACCGACCCGTTGCTGCCCGGCGTCGGGTGGACCTGGCTGGTCGAGGCGCTCGAGGCCCACGGCGCGGAGCACACCGCGGCGTCCGGGACGGTGACCCGGGTCGCGACCGACAGCTTCGGCGGGATGTCCGACGAGGGTGGCACCGCCCAGATCGAGATCCGCGCGTCGTGGACGCCGCAGGACCCGGGAGCGCTGCGCGACCACGTCGAGGCGTGGGGCGAGCTGCTCTGCACCGCAGCCGGCCTGCCGCCGGTGCCCGACGGGGTCACCGCCATGCCCAGCCGACGGGGTCAGCGGGGGCCGGGACGCTGAGGAGCATGGACCCCCCCGGCGAGAAGAGCGAGCAGGAGCCTCCCGAGGAGCCTGTCGCGCCGGCACCGATGCTGCGGCTGCGCGAGCCGCTGCCCGACGTCGTCGACACCGACGCGGGTCTGCGGGAGACCAGTGCCGCGGTGGCGGCAGGGACCGGTCCCGTCGCCATCGACGCCGAGCGCGCCTCGGGCTACCGCTACTCCTCGCGGGCCTACCTGATCCAGCTTCGCCGCGAGGGCTCCGGCACCCACCTGGTGGACCCGATCGGACTGTCGACGCTCGCGCCCCTCCAGGAGGTCCTCGACGGCACCGAGTGGATCGTCCACGCGGCCACCCAGGACCTGCCGTGCCTCGCCGAGGTGGGCCTGGTGCCCACCACCCTGTTCGACACCGAGCTCGCCGGTCGGTTGCTCGGGTACCCCCGGGTGGGCCTGGCCACCCTGGTCGAGACGCTGCTGGGCCAGCGGCTCGCCAAGGAGCACTCCGCGGTCGACTGGTCGACCCGGCCGCTGCCCCGACCGTGGCTCGAGTACGCCGCGCTCGACGTCGAGGTGCTGGCCGAGCTGCGTGAGCTGCTGGGCTCCGAGCTGGCCGAGTCCGGCAAGGACGACTGGGCCCGGCAGGAGTTCGAGTGGGTGCGCGGGTTCGAGCCGGTCCCCCGGGTCGACCCGTGGCGCCGTACCTCCGGCGTGCACCGGGTCCGCGGGCGCCGCGCGCTGGGCGCCGTCCGCGCCCTGTGGGAGACGCGTGACGAGATCGCCCGCGAGCGGGACGTCACCCCCGGCCGAATCCTGCCGGACTCCGCGATCGTCGCCGCCGCCACCGCGATGCCCGGCGACCGCCGGTCGCTGCTCCGCACCCAGGGCTTCCACGGTCGCGGGGCGGCCCGCTACGCCGCCCGGTGGGTGGAGGTGCTCCGCGAGGTGGCCGAGATGCCCGAGGAGGAGCTGCCGACCCGCTCGCCCCGCGGCGACGGTCCGCCCGTGCCGCGCGCCTGGGCCGAGAAGGACCCGGTGGCCGCCCGCCGGCTCACCCTCGCCCGGGACGCCGTGTCCGCGCTGTCCGGTGAGCTCGCCGTCCCCGCCGAGAACCTGCTCACCCCCGACCACCTGCGCCGGCTGCTCTGGGCGCCGCCCGCGACCCGCGACCCCGAGGCGCTGGCGGCGGCGGCCGACCGGCAGCTCGAGCGGTACGGCGCGCGGCCCTGGCAGCGGGAGCTGACGGTGCCCCTGCTGGTCGAGGCGATCATCACCGCCGACGAGGCCCCGCCGGACGACTCCGACCCGGCCTGAGCCGCCCTACGGCGACTCGCTCGTGGGCGACGACTCCGACGGCTCCTCCTCCTCGGGTCCCAGCACGGTCTGCGACTGCTCGTCGATGCGCAGCGTCAGCGCCTCCAGGTCGGTGATCACCGGCGCCACGAACAGGGTCATGATGCTGCTGTGGACGGCGTCCTCGAGGTCGGCCCAGTTGTCGAGGAGCGGGGGCAACACGATCGAGCGGACGCTGTTGGTGAAGACCTGCGCGTGCAGCGGATCCCGGCCGGGCTGCAGGAAGTCCTGGGAGAGCGCGACCTCGAGGTTGGCCGGCACCAGGTGCCCCGTCGAGGCCACGCGCCGGATCGAGACGGGCGAGTTCATGTGGACCAGGAAGTCGGCGGCAGCCGTGAGGTTCCCGGTGTCGGCGGAGACACACATGCCGGAGAAGTTCCCGATCGTGGCGTTGCGCTCGATGGCGGGGATCGGGATGACGTCGAACTCCAGGTCCGGGACCTGGCGCAGCATCGGCACCTGCTCCCGGAACCCCGGGATCATGCCGAGCTTGCCACGCTCGAACCACTCCATCGCCGAACGCTTCGACAGCTGCTTCTGGCTCAGCGTCAGGCGAGGGTCACGGAGGACCTGCAGCACGGTGCCGAGCGCGGCCTGCGAGGAGTCGTCGGAGAAGGCGAGCGAGGTGGGTGCCTCCACGTCGTCGAACACCTCGCCGCCGCCGGCGTAGATGAACGGGGCCAGCCCGGTCAGGCTCGGGTCGACGTGGATGCCACGGGTGCCCCGCTTCGGGCGGCTCGCGAACTCCGCGGCGGCCACGAACTGCTCGTAGTTCCAGCTCAGGCCCTCCTCGGGCGCGGGGAGCCCACGCAGCCGCATCGCCTCGAAGTCGATGAGCTCGGTGTTGTAGTAGATCACCATCGGCGAGATCCCGACCGGCATGCACTGCAGCCGGGAGTCCGCGCTGTAGGCGAGGATCGAGCCGCGCGAGTAGAGGTCGCCGAAGTCGACGCCCCGCTCGATCAGCATCGAGTCGACCGGCTGCAGCAGCTGCTTCTCGCGCAGCCACGCCAGGTCCCGCTGCTCGGTCAGGAAGACGTCGGGCACCTCGCCGGTCTCGCGGATCTCCCCCATCAGCTCTTCGCGGCTGTTGTAGCCGGTCATCGTCATCTCGGCGCCGTCGTAGAGCACGTTGTAGACGTCGACGAGCGAGGCGTAGGCGTCGAGCTCCTCCTCGCTGCCGAACACCCCGAACTCGAGGGTCCGGTCGGTCGCCGTCGGTGGTGTGGTCTCGGCCTCCGGGGTGGGACCCACGTCCGCCTCGCAGGCGGCCAGTGCGAGCGCAGCGAGCATGGCTCCGACCACCGCGCGCCGTCGCAAGCAGGACCTCCCCGATCGAGTACGTCGGCCCAGCCTACCGAGGCGTAAGGCAACGTCGGCGGCCAGTCCGTGGGATCCCGTGGGGACGCCCTGCGTCTCTCTCGGGGTTTCGAGACGCGTCGCTCAGCCCCTCGCGGCGCTCGGGTCTGAGCCGACGCGAGTTGTTTCCTGAGGAGCGAGCGAAGCGAGCGCCTCGAAGGGCAACCTCCTCGCCCTCGCTGACCACAGGCTTCGCCTGTGGTCAGGGGCTCGGAGTGTGCCGGACCGGGAGCGCCTCACGGCGCGTGGCCGCTCGCAGCGGCTTCAGTTGGGACCCGGGGCTGCCGCGGCCCGGCACACTCCGACCAGCATAAGGGTTGGTGGGTGGGCCGGGGCGAAAAGAGCGGCGCCCCTGTGGAGACCGGTCCTGCGCCGGTCAGGCCAGGCCGTGGGCGAGCTCGAGGTGGCCCGCCGCCTCCAGCTGCTCGGCGAGCGCCAGCATCCGGGCGACCTCCTGCTCGCTGGTGGTCGGCAGCCCGGCCCGGCCGGTGGCGACGACCCGCGCGAAGGCGGAGGCGCGGAACAGCACGTCGGCGAAGTCGCCCCGGGCGATCCCGCGCAGCACCTGGTCGATCATCGCCTTGAGCTCGTCGGGTCCGGGCGGGTCGGCGACACCGGCCACCACGCGCGCCACCGGTGCGGCGGCCCGGCCGGCCTCGAACTGGTGGGCGACGCCGGCGGGGTCGGCGTACACCCAGGACCGCAGCAGGAACAGCCGCCACAGGCAGCCGGCCAGCGAGTCGCCCGCGGAGGCCGACCACACCTCGGCGATCGTCTCGATGCCCTCGGTGTCGGCGAGGTGGAGCAGGCGCTCGGCGACGGCGTCGTCACCGCTGTCGTGCGCCCCGCGGACGAGCAGCGTCGCGGCCCGGTCGGCGGCCTCCTGCAGCTCGGCGGGGTCGACGCCGGAGGAGATCGCCTCGAAGAAGTGGTTGCCCGGCGCCGTCGGGCGGTGGTGTGCGCGCTCGCTCACCGCGTCAGCGTAACTTCCTCACCCTGCCGCGGCGGCCAACGCCTTGCGGACGCGCTGGTCGCTGACCTTCTGCGCCGTGCCGAGCTGCTGGGCCCAGAGCGAGACCCGGTACTCCTCCAGCAACCACCGCACCTCGCGCAGCGCGGCCGACGGCGGACGCCCCTCGGCGAGCGCCTCCACCTGGTGGAGGTACGACGCCTGCAGGTCGGCCACCTGGGCCAGCAGCTGGCGGTCGCGGGCGGGCTGGTCGTCGAGCCGGGCGCGGCGCTGGTCGAGGGCGGCCAGGTAGACCGGGTAGCGCCGCAGCCGGTCGGGCCCCGCCTCCCCCACGAAGCCACGGTGGACCAGGCGGCCGAGCTGGTCGCGCATGTCGGTGAGCGAGGCCAGGACCGCCAGGTCGGCGCGACCGGCGAGCGACTTGTCGGTGGCCCGCCACCGTCCGAGCACGTCGACGACCAGGGCCAGCAGCTCCCGCATCCGCGGTTCGAGGCTCGCCCGCAGCCCCGCGAGGAGCGCGTCGTACGCCGCCTCGTCGCGGACCTCCGGTCCAGCGTCCACGGCCGCCAGCACCACGCCCCGGCGGACGTCGTCGACCAGGTCGGCGACGGTGGGGTACGGCGACCCGGCCAGGCCGAGCAAGGTGTTGTTGTCCAGCCCGGCGAGCAGGTCGGGGCGCGGGAGGGCGAGCAGCAGCAGCCGGGCCACTCCCGCGCGGTGCCGGGCGGCCGCCTCCGCGGCGGACCCGCAGACTCGCAGTCCGACGGTCGTGCCCTCGTCGTCGAGCGCGGGGAAGCCGCGCACGTCGTGGCCCGCCCGCTGCCAGGTCTGCTCGACCGGGACGCTCCCGAACGTCCAGGCCCGTTGGCCGGTGGCGGTGGTGTCGGCGGCCACCTCGGCCATCGCGTCGGCGAACTCGCCGCGCAACGGCTCCTTGAGCTGCTCGAGGTCCTTGCCCCGGGCCTGCTCACGACCTCCCTCGTCCACCACGCGGTAGGTGGGACGCAGGTGCTCGGGCACCTTCGCCCAGTCCCACGCGTCGCGGGGCACCGCGACCCCGGTGGTGGCCCGCAGGTGGCGCTCCAGTGCGTCGAGCAGCGGCTCCTCCCCCGGCGGCACGGCCGCCAGGAACTCCCGCGCGGTGTTGGGCGCCGGGACGAAGCTGACCCGCAGCTGCTTGGGGAGGCTGCGCAGCAGGCCGGTGACCAGCTCGTGGCGCAGCCCGGGGACGTTCCAGGAGAAGTCGTCGGCCGCGACCTGGTTGAGGGTGGCGACGGGGACGTCGATGGTGATCCCGTCGTCGGCCGCCCCCGGCTCGAAGTGGTAGCTGATCGGGAAGGTCAGTCCCGCCCCGCCGGGGCCGGCGGAGTGCCACTGCTCGGGGTAGTCGTCCTCGCTCACCTCGGCGGCGGCGTCGTGGGTGAGCATCTCCGGGTCGAAGGTCAGCAGGTCCGGCCGCTCCCTCCGCTCGGTCTTCCACCACTGGTCGAAGTGGGCCCCGCTGACGATCCCGACGGGGATCCGGGCGTCGTAGAAGTCGAAGAGGGTGTGCTCGTCGACCACGAGGTCGCGGCGGCGGGCGCGGTGCTCGAGCTGCTCGGCCTCCTCGAGCAGTCGTCGGTTGTCGGCCAGGAAGCGCTGCCTGGTGTGCCACTCGCCGTAGACCAGGGCGTGCCGGATGAAGAGCTCGCGGGAGAGCACGGCGTCGATCCGGCCGTACTGCAAGGCCCGGTCGGCCACTAGCGGGACGCCGTACAGGGTCACCCGCTCGCGGGCCATGACGGCGGCCCGCTTCTTCGACCAGTGCGGCTCGGAGTAGCTGCGCTTGACCAGGTGGGCGCCGATCCGCTCGGCCCACTCCGGCTTGATCGCGGCGTTCTGGCGCGCCCAGAGGCGGCCGGTCTCGACGAGCTCGCCGGCCATGAGGAACTGCGGGTTCTTCCCCTTCAGCCCGCTGCCGGGGAAGATCGCGAACCGCGTGCCGCGAGCGCCGAGGTACTCCCGCGGGCCGCCTCGACGTCCAGCAGAGTCCCGCCGGTCCCGCTCCTCGAGCATCCCGACGTGGGAGAGCAGCCCGGCGAGCAGCGCTTGGTGGATGCCGTCCTCGTCCCGGTCAGCGTTCTGCGTGCCAGGGGCGGTGGTTGAGGTGCGAGCGGAGCGAGCCTCGACACCGCCCAGGTCGACGCGCAGCTCGCGGCACACGGTGCGCAGCTGGGACTCGAAGTCCTGCCACTCGCGCACCCGCAGGTAGTTGAGGTACTCCCGACGACACATCCGGCGGAACGCCGACGACGAGAGCGTGCGCTGCTGCTCGCGGAGGTACTGCCACAGGTTGAGCCAGGTGAGGAAGTCCGACGTCTCGTGCCGGAACCGGGCGTGCAGCTGGTCGGCCTGCGGCCGCTGCTCGGCAGGGCGCTCGCGGGGGTCCTGGAGCGAGAGGGCCGCCGCGACGACCAGCACGTCGCGGACGCAGCCGAGCCGTTCGGCCTCGAGGATCATCCGGCCCAGCCGTGGGTCGATCGGGAGCCGGGCGAGGCGCTTGCCGACCCGGGTCAGCCGACCCTCCCGCAGCGCGTCGAGCTCCTCGAGCAGTTGGACCCCGGCGGACACGTGCCGCCGGTCCGGCGGCTCGACGAACGGGAACCGGGCGATGTCGCCGAGGCCGAGCGAGGTCATCTGCAGGATCACGCTGGCGAGGTTGGTGCGGAGGATCTCGGGGTCGGTGAACTCCGGCCGACCCTCGAAGTCCTCCTGGGAGTAGAGCCGGATCGCGATGCCGGCCTCGACCCGGCCGCACCGGCCGGAGCGCTGTCGGGCCGAGGCCTGGCTGATCGGCTCGACCGGAAGCCGCTGGACCTTGGTGCGGGAGGAGTAGCGGCTGATCCGGGCCACGCCGGTGTCGACGACGTAGCGGATCCCGGGGACGGTGAGCGAGGTCTCGGCGACGTTGGTGGCGAGCACGACGCGGCGTACCGACATCGGGTGGCTGCTGAACACCTTGTGCTGCTCGGCGGCGGAGAGCCGCGAGTACAGCGGCACGATCTCGGTGCCCGGCAGGTCGGCGAGCTCGTCGGCGGTGTCGCGGATCTCCCGCTCGCCGGGCAGGAAGACCAGCACGTCTCCCGGCCCCTCGGCGGCCAGCTCCTTGACCGCGTCCCGGATCGCCTCGGTCTGGTCGCGCTGGACCGGCTCGCCCTCGTCGTCGATCTCGGTTCCTGAGGAGGTCGCGCTGCGACCGTCTCGAAGGGCGGGCAGCTCGATCAGGGGGCGGTAGCGGACCTCGACCGGGTAGGTGCGGCCGGAGACCTCGACGATCGGGGCGTCGAAGTGCCGCGCGAAGCGGTCGACGTCGATGGTGGCCGAGGTGATGACCAGCTTGAGGTCCGGCCGGCGGGGCAGCAGCCGCTTGAGGTAGCCGAGCAGGAAGTCGATGTTGAGACTCCGCTCGTGGGCCTCGTCGAGGATGATCGTGTCGTACTTCCGCAGCTGCCGGTCGCGCTGCAGCTCGGCCAGCAGGATGCCGTCGGTCATCAGCTTCACCCGGCCGGCCGGCGACGTCTTGTCGGTGAAGCGCACCTGGTAGCCGACCAGCTCCGCGAGCTCGGTGCCGAGCTCGCTGGCGATCCGCTCGGCGACCGATCGGGCCGCGATCCGGCGGGGCTGGGTGTGGCCGATCAGCCGCCCGCCGGTACCCCGGCCGAGGTCGAGGCAGATCTTGGGGAGCTGGGTGGTCTTGCCGGACCCCGTCTCGCCGGCCACGACGACCACCTGGTGGTCCCGGATGGCCGCGGCGATGTCGTCGCGCCGCTGGGTGACCGGCAGCTCGGGCGGGTAGGTGATCGTCAGCTCCACAACGCGCCCGATCCTCCCACCCCACCGGTTGTCGAGTTGGGCCTCCCTCGCGCTCGAGTTGGGCTTCCCTCGGAGTCGTGGTGCGAGGGAGGCCCGGCCCAACACCGAGGGAGGCCCAACTCGACGGTGGTCGGGGTCGGCTACTCGAAGCCCTCGTGAACGTCAGCGCAGCAGGTCGACGAGTGCGGGCAGCGAGTCGGTGACCGCCCGGAGCAGGTCGTCACGGGAGACGGGGCCGGGGTCGGCGGCCCACGAGAGCACCAGCTCCTCGGTCATCGCCGACCAGCCGCGCACCGCGAGCCGGGTGGCCGGCGTGTCGGGAACGGCCTCGCCCTGGGCGTCGTCGGTGAAGATCCGGTCGGTGAGCACCTGCCGCGCCTCCTCGTGCAGTCGGCGCAGCGACTCGTTGCCACTCTGGGCGGCACGCACGATCGAGGCGTAGCCCTGGTAGTTGTCGGTGACGTAGTCGACGTACGCCCCCATCGACGCCAGCAGCCGGTCCAGCGGCTCGCCCCCGGCCGGAGGCGCGGTCTGGGCGACGAGGTCGTCGACGGCGCGGCGGACGACGGCCTCCTGGAAGGCGCGCTTGCCGCCGAAGTAGTGGTAGAGCAGCCCCCGCGAGATCCCGGCCTGCTCGGCCAGCAGGTCGATCGTCAGGTCGTCGAGGCTGCGGGTGGCGAGCAGCGCCACGCCGAGGTCGAGCAGCTGGGTGCGCCGCTGGTCCGGGCTGAGCCGGGTGCGGGCGCTCCCCGTGGGTGCTGTGCCGGTCGTCACGCCCCCACTCTATTGACACTCGTTCAATAGCGCCACTACGTTCGGCCGCATGGGCGTGGAGCAGCACGTGGACCACCTGGTCGTCGGCGCCGGCTTCGCCGGGCTGTGCACCGCCATCAAGCTCGACGAGGCCGGTGAGCGCGACTTCCTCGTCGTCGAGCGCGCGCACGACGTCGGCGGGACCTGGCGTGACAACACCTACCCCGGCGCCGCCTGCGACGTCCCGAGCCAGCTCTACTCCTTCTCGTTCGCCCGCAACCCGGACTGGACCCGCTCGTTCTCGCCCCAGCCCGAGATCCACGCCTACCTGCAACGGGTCGCCCGGGACGCCGAGGTCCTCGACCGCTTCCGGTTCGCCACCGACGTGCTCGACGCACGGTGGGACGACGACCGGCAGCGCTGGGTGACCAGGACCAGCACCGGGACCGTCGTCTCCCGCACCCTGATCAGCGGGGCCGGAGCCCTGGTCGAGCCACGGCTCCCGGACATCGACGGCATCGGCTCCTTCCAGGGCGAGGTGTTCCACTCCGCCCGCTGGGACCACGACGCCGACCTGACGGGCAAGCGCGTCGCCGTCATCGGCACCGGCGCGTCCGCGATCCAGATCGTCCCGGAGCTCGCGGGGGCCACGAGGCACCTCGACGTCTACCAGCGCACCGCCCCCTGGGTGCTCCCCCGTCACGAGCGGGCCTACTCCTCGGTCGAGCGCCGGCTCTTCCGCCGCTTCCCGCTGCTCCAGAAGCTCTACCGCTCCGGCATCTACTGGGGCCGGGAGACCTGGGTCGCGGGCTTCACGGTCGAGCCGCGCCTCTTCGCGCCCGTGGAGCGGCTCGCCCGCCGCCACATCGCCCGCGAGATCCGCGACCCCGAGCTGCGCGCCAGGGTCACGCCCGACTTCCGGATGGGCTGCAAGCGGATCCTGCAGTCCAACAGCTACTACCCCGCCCTCGACCGCGACGACGTCGACCTGGTCACCGACCCGATCGTCAAGGTCACCGGTGACGCCGTGGTGACCGCCGACGGGACCGAGCGCCCGGTCGACGTGATCGTGGTGGCGACCGGCTTCCACACCACCGACCCGCCGATCGCCCGGCACGTCACGGGGCGCGACGGGAGGACCCTTGCCGACACGTGGGCCGGGTCCGGGATGGCGGCGTACCGGGGCACCACGGTCCACGGCTTCCCCAACTACTTCTCGATCGTCGGACCCAACACGGGCCTCGGGCACTCCTCGATGGTGTTCGTCATCGAGAGTCAGGTCGCCTACATCCGCGACGCCCTGCGCACGATGCGGGCGCACGGGTGGGCCGAGGTCGAGCCGCGGGCCGAGGCGCAGCGCGCCTGGAACGCCGCGCTGCAGCGGCGGATGGGCCGGACCGTGTGGCAGACCGGCGGTTGCGCGAGCTGGTACCTCGACGAGCACGGCCGCAGCACGACGCTCTGGCCGCGGACGACGGTCACGATGCGGCGGCGGCTCTCGCGGTTCGACGCCGGCGCCTACGAGGTGGCCCCGGCCCGCGAGGTCGCCAGGGTGGGAGGGTGAGCGCATGAGGACCCTCGACGACAAGGTGGTCGTGATCACCGGCGCCGGCTCCGGGATCGGCCGGGCGCTGGCCGTCGCGTGCGCGCGGCGGGGCTCGCTGCTCGCGCTGTCCGACGTCGACGAGGCGGGTTTGGCCGGGACCGTCGGCCTGGCGAAGGACGCCGGTGCCCGGGAGGTCCACGCCGCGACCCTCGACGTGGCCGACCGCACCGGCGTCGCGACGTACGCCGCCGAGGTGGCCGCCCACTTCGGCCGGGTCAACGTCGTGGTCAACAACGCCGGGGTGGCGCTGGCCGGCGACCTGACCTCGCTGGACTACGACGACATCGAGTGGATCGTCGGCGTGAACTTCTGGGGAGTCCTCCACGGCACCAAGGAGTTCCTGCCCCACCTGATCGCGTCCGGCGACGGCCACCTGGTCAACATGTCCTCGCTGTTCGGGCTGATCTCGATGCCGGGCCAGTCGATGTACAACGCCACCAAGTACGCCGTGCGCGGCATGACCGAGGCGGTCCGCGAGGAGATGCTGGTCGCCGGCCACCGGGTCGGGGTCACCGCGGTCCATCCCGGCGGCGTCAAGACCGCCATCGCCCGCAACGCCCGCACCTCGCCCGAGGAGGACCACGACGCCACGGCGAGGTTCTTCGACGAGAAGCTGGCGAAGATGACGCCTGAGCGGGCCGCCGAGATCATCGTCGACGCCGTGCTGAAGGACCGGGCCCGCTGCCTGGTCGGTCTCGACGCCCACGCCCTCCACCACTTCGCGCGGCTGAGCGGCTCGCGCTACCAGGACCTCGTCGCCCGGGTGAGCCGGAAGGTGAAGCCTTCCGGGATCGTCTGACGCCCGGCTGGTAGACCTGCCTCGTGAGGTTCGACCGGGGGACGCGGGTGCGGTGCCGGATGAGCAAGTGGCCGGACCGCCCGCACTGGGTCTTCGAGGGCCACTACCTCGGCGGCGACGACCACGGCGACTGGATCGGCTTCCCGGCGGGCTCGCGGTTCACTCGGCCCGGCGCCGACGTCACGATGCCCAACCACCAGGTCGGGCTGGTGCCGGCCGACTCGCTGCCCGAGCGTGGCTGGCTCGCGACGTTCCACGGCCCCGGCAGCGACTTCCGGCTGTACGTCGACGTGGCGACCCCGCCGGTCTGGGACGGTACGACGCTGCACTCGGTCGACCTGGACCTCGACGTCGTGCAGGGCCGGACGGGGCGGGTGTGGATCGACGACGAGGACGAGTTCGCCGACCACCGGGTCCGGTTCGGCTATCCGGACGACGTCGTCGAGCAGGCGCTGGTGTCGTGCCGGCGGGTCGAGGCGGCGGTCCGGGCCGGCGAGGCGCCGTTCGACGGCAGCCACCGCGAGTGGCTGGCGCTGGTACCCGGCCTCGCGGCTCAGTAGCCGCCCTCGGGCGGCACCATCTCCAGGCGGACGCCGAGGAGCCGCACCGGCTTGTCCTGCTCGACCTTGTCGAGCAGGCCCACCGCGACGTCGCCGAGCACGTCCAGGTCGCGGGTGGGCTCGGACAGCTTGCGGGACCGGGTCAGGGTGAAGAAGTTCCGGTAGCGGATCTTGAGGAACACCCGCGCCGCCGGCCGGCCCTCCCGGTCGATCGACTCCAGGGCCCGAGCGGTCAGCGCGCGGACCGCGTCCGGCACCTCGCCCCACTCGAGGTCGGTCTGGAAGGTCTCCTCGTGGCCGTGGGCGCGCGGCACCCAGGGCGTCGCGTCGACCGGGCTGGAGTCGACGCCCCGCCCGAGGCGGTGGAACCACGGCCCCATGGTCGGCCCGAACTCGCCCACGAGCGCGTGGGGGTCGGAGGCCGCGAGCTCCCGGACGGTCTCGATGCCGAGGCGCGACAACCGACCGGCGATCTTGGCGCCCACTCCCCACAGCGCCCGGGTCGGACGGTGGCCCATCTGGTCGAACCAGGTCTCGTCGGTGATCGTGAACACCCCGCGCGGCTTGCCGAAGTCGGTCGCGATCTTGGCCTGCAGCTTGTTGTTGCCGATGCCGACCGAGAGGTGAAGCCGGGTCGCTTCGAGCACCCTCGCGCGCACCGCGTCGGCGAACCCGCGCGGGTCCCCCAGGTCGCCGTGGCCCGCCCCGGCACCGAGGAAGGCCTCGTCCCAGCCCAGCACCTCGAGCACCACCGGGGCACCGCCCCACTCCAGCGAGCGCAGCGTCGCCATCACCTCGGCCGAGGCCGCCTCGTAGACCGGGAAGTCGACCGGCAGGAACACCGCGTCCGGGCACTTCTTGTGGGCGGTGCGCAGCGGCATCCCCGAGCGGATGCCGAACGCGCGCGCCTCGTACGACGCGGTCGACACCACCGCACGCTCGGTCACCACCCCGCGCCCCCCGACCACGACCGGGTGTCCCGCGAGCTCGGGGTGCCGCAGCACCTCCACCGCGGCCAGGAACTGGTCGAGGTCGACGTGCAGCACCCACCGCGGGCCCGCCGCGCCGCTCATGCCGGCGGTGGAGGCAGGGCCTCGGTGGCGTCGAGGGGGTCCATCCCCGTGAGCAGCAGGAAGTCGGCGACCACGCTGCGGATCTGGGCCAGCACAACCTCGGCGGCCAGGATCTCCGAGCGCTCCACCTGACCGGTGGCGAAGCCGACCGCCAGCAGGGAGGGCCGTGCGGCCACCGCCATCCGGTCGGCGTTCAGCTCCTCGGCCACCTCGTCGACCGCCTCGGCCAGCTCCCGGGCCAGCACGGCGTAGGAGTGGGGCACCGGTCGGCGGTGGTAGGCCGCGACGGCCGTGTGGCGCACCAGCACCCTGGTGGAGCGCAGGGCGCGGTCGAGCGGGTCGACCAGCTCGGCCATCCGCCGTACGCCGGGCCGGTGCCGCACCCGCAACGGCGACGACGCGACGACCGCGAGGCCCTCGTCGGCGGCGACCTGCAGCTCGCGGATGAGGTAGTCGGTCGACCGGGCGTCGGCGAGCAGGTCGAGGGCCGGCTCGACCTGGCCGTCGACCATCACGTCGGCCGCCGCCCGCAGCAGCCGGCCGATCTTGCGGACCACCACCGCCGCCTGCTCCCGGGGGCGGCGCAGCGGGGCGGCCGGCACCACGGTGGCCGCGACGAGGGCCACCGCACCACCGATCAGTGCGTCGGTCCACCGCACGAACCCGGCCTCGGCCTGCGGCAGCAGGGTCGCCACCACGATCGACTGCACCGCGGCCTGGGTGACCAGCAGCTGGCCGCCGTCGAGCAGGAACGCGGCCGTCATCGCCAGCGCGACGATCAGCGTGAGCTGCCAGGCGCCGCTGCCGATCCAGATGACGAGCAGGTCGGCGACCAGCACCCCGACCGCCACGCCCAGGGTCACCTCGGCGACCCGCCGCAGCCGCTGGCCGTACGACGTCCCGAGGCTGACCACGGCCGCGATCGGCGCGAAGAACGGCGTCGGGTGCCCGAACACGTCGGCGGCGACGAACCACGCGACACCGGCCGCGACGGCACACTGCGCGATCTGCCACGACTTCGACCGCAGCCGCTGGACCCGCTCGGCCGTGGAGGTGCGTCCCCGCGTCCAGAGCCGGTCCAGCGGCGCGACCTCCATGCTCCGATCCTGCCAGAGCGGGCGCCCGCGGCCCCGCGGCCCGCGGCCTACTGCTGCGAGCGCGCCCACCTCAGCGAGCGCCGCAGCTCGGCGAGGTCCCGGTACCAGACCCGCACCTCGGTGAAGCACCGCGCCCGCTGCCAACGCCGGTCGTACTCGGTGCACTCGGCCCGCGCCTCGGAGTCGGTCGGCGGGAAGACCGCCGACCCGTCGAGCCGCTGGACGCCGAAGCCGGTGGCGGCGTCGCCGGTCACCCGGACGATGGTCTCGGGGTCGGGCCGGTCGGCCGCACCGGCCGAGGCGCTCACCCCCACCGCCGACCCCAGCACCGCCAGGCCCGCGGCCAGCGCGACCCACATCCGCTTCATCTCGTGTCTCCCCTCGTCGTGCACCGGGCCTGTCCCGGCACGCCGAGGACGCTAGGGAGCCACGCCGACGGTCCGGCGCGACACGGGCCCGGGCTGTGGAGGACGGTCAGGAGGCACCGGCTGGGGACCGCAGGTGGCGTGCTCAGTCGGCGCGCATGACCGTGATCGTGGTGGTGCTGCACGACCCGGACAACGAGCGCAGCGCCGACAGCTCGGTCGAGTCGACGCTCAGCCGCCAGCGGTGCTTCACCGCCACCCACTCGCCGAGGTAGCGGCACCGGTCGTACTGCGGCATCCAGGTCGAGGGGTCCTGGTCGCCCTTGGCCTGGTTGACGTTGTCGGTGACGCCGACGAGCGTGCGGTGGTCGCCCAGGTCGTTGGCGAACGCCTGCCGGGTCGCGGTCGTCCAGGTGCGGGCGCCGGAGTCCCACGCCTCCGCGAGCGGCACCATGTGGTCGATGTCGACGTCGGCCGGGTCGGTCCACGAGACCCGGTCGTAGTAGGAGAACCAGCGGCCGCCGGACAGCGAGCACCCAGAACCGACCGACACCGGATCGTCGGCCTCGGCGATCAGCACCTCGTCGCGGGTGCTGCAGCCGTCGCCGTCGGCGTCGGTCCAGTGCGGGAAGAGGTCGCGTGAGTAGCCGGTCCGGACCTCCCCGGTGACGGTGAGGTCCTCGATGGCGGTGGTCAGCGGCGCGGAGTAGCTGTCGGCGTACGCCGCGGCGGGCAGGCCGAGCACCCCGGCCAGGACGAGGGCGAGCAGGGTGAGACAACGACGCATCATGTGGGCTCCCGAGAAAGGATGGTGGTGGTCCGAGCCGAAGCCTCGACCCCTCGCGGCGCGGGCGCAAGGACCCGCCGCCATCACTTGTCGACGGGTCGGTGAACGGCGAGGATCGGGCCCGAGTTCCGATCGACGCAGCGGCAGGAGGACAGCGTGGCCACCCCCATCGACCCGACGTCGACCGCGTTCCTGCTCGCCGAGAACCGCAACATGCCGATGCACGTGGGTGGCCTCCAGCTGTTCCGGATGCCCGACGGGGCCGGCAAGGACTACGTCCGAGAGATGGTTGAGGGGATGCGCGACGTCGACGAGGTCGCGCCCCTGTTCCTCAAGCACCCCCACCGCTCGGTCCGGACCGCGGGCCAGCTGGTGTGGAAGCCCGACGACCAGTTCGACATCGAGCACCACGTCCGCCACAGCGCGCTCCCCAAGCCGGGGCGGGTCCGCGAGCTGCTCGAACTGTGCTCACGGCTGCACAGCACCCGGCTGGCCTGGGAGCGGCCGCTGTGGGAGGCCACCGTCATCGAGGGGCTGCGCGACGGCCGGGTGGCGATGTACACCAAGACCCACCACGCGCTCGTCGACGGCGTCAGCGCGATGCGGCTGCTCGCCAGCGTGCTCTCCACCGACCCCGACCAGCGCGGCATGCCGGCGCCCTGGGGCGTGCTGCCCGAGCGCTCGAAGGCGTCCCGGGAGCGCGACGACGCCGAGCGCCGGCTCGAGGACGTCCCGATCGCGGCGCTGCGGAGCGCACTCGGGATCACCGCCGAGGCCGCGGGGCTGCCCGGGGCACTGCTGCGGACGCTCGGGAAGTCGGTGCGCAACGAGACCTCGCCGCTGTCCCTGTACGCGCCGCGCACGATGTTCAACCAGAAGATCACCGGGTCGCGCCGGTTCGCCGCGCAGGACTGGCCGATCGAGCGGCTCCGGGCGATCGGCAAGGCGACCGGCACCACGATCAACGACGTCGTGATCGCGATGTGCTCGGGCGCGCTCCGGACCTACCTGCTCGAGCAGGAGGCGCTGCCCGAGCAGAGCCTGGTCGCGATGGTGCCGGTCGGGTTGAAGGCCAAGGAGTCCCACCTCGCCTCGGTCGAGGGCGGGAACGCCGTGGGCGCGGTCATGGTCCAGATGGGGACCGAGCGGCCCGACCCGGGCGACCGGCTGCACGCCGTCCACCGCTCGATGGTCGACGGGAAGCGCGCGCTGTCGTCGATGACCCCGACCCAGGTCCTCGCCATGAGCGCGCTCGGGCAGGCCCCGGCCATCCTGACGCCGCTGCTGCGGATGCAGGGCCTCGTGCGGCCGCCGTACAACGTGATCATCAGCAACGTGCCCGGGCCGCGCACCACCCACTACTGGAACGGCGCCCGGCTCCTCGGCGTCTACCCGCTGTCGATCCCGATCAACGGGATGGCGCTCAACATCACCTGCTCGTCCTACGACGGGCTGATGTGCTTCGGCCTCACCGGCTGCCGGCGGACGGTGCCCCACCTGCAGCGGCTGCTGACCCACCTCGACGACGAGCTGAAGGACCTCGAGAAGGCGGCAGGGGTGTGATCGACCGGACCGGTCGGCCGTCGGCGCGGACCAGCATCCGCGAGACCTGCCGGGCCTGCTGGGTGAGCCGCGCGAGGCCGAAGACGTTGACCTCGCATGGCGAAGCGGAGCGCAGCTCTCCCTTCGAAGGGGGTGAGTCATGCGTCCCAACCTGGGGCACGGGTGGCCTCCCGGAACCCGCCCCCCACCGTCTCGGCGACGGCGCGCAGCCGGGCGCGGGTGATGTCGGCGACGGTGAGCAGGCCGGCGCGGTGGGCGTGGGAGCCGGGGCGGGTGGGTTCGGCGGAGTTGACCGAGAGGCAGGTACGCCGCCCGCCGTCCTCGGCGTTGGCGAGGGCCACCGCGTGCCCGGTCGTTCCGCTGCCGGCGAAGAAGTCGAGGACCGTCACGTCGTCGGGCATCGTCTGGAGGATCCGGCGGGTCAGGCCGGTGGGCTTCGGCGACTCGAAGACCTGTCCCACCAGCGCCTTGAGCTCGGCGACGGCGGTGTCGGTCGAGCCGATCTCCTCGGCGAGCCAGATGGTGCGCAGCTTCTTGCGGCGGTCGGGTGAGAGCCAGTCCTTCTGGAACACGTCGACCCGCTCGCCCAGCCGTCCGGCGACCACCCGGCAGACCAGGTCGCCCGGCCGCTCGTCGATCCGCGGCCGCGACCAGCGCCAGACCGCGGGGGAGCCGTCACCGAAGACGGGGAGCACCTCGACCGACCCGGTGAACGGCGCGGTGGAGACCCGGCCCGACGCCGGGTCGCCGTGGACCGCGAAGTGGAGGGTCCGGGCGGTCGCCGGGTTGAACTTCTTGTTGGTGTTGCGCAGCGGGAGGTGCCGGTAGCGGCGGCCGTCGTCGGCGGTCAGCGGGAAGTCGGCGGGGTCGACGGTCTCGGTCGTGGTCGCGTCGAGCACGCACTGCGCGGCGTCCCGGGCGTACACGAGGAGGTACTCGTGACTGGTCGCGAACCCCCCGCCGAGCTGGCGGCCCTTGGGGTTGAGGTTGACGACCACCTGGGCGAGGAAGTTGCGCTCGCCGTACACCTCGTCCATGAGCAGCCGCAGGTGGGCCACCTCGTGGTCGTCGATGCTGACGAAGATCGCCCCGGTCTCCCGGAGCACCTCGCGCGCGGCGACCAGCCGCGGCCGCATCATCGCCAGCCAGGCCTCGTGGCGGCCCCATCGGTCGGTGTAGGCGAAGCCGTTGCCGGTGTTGTACGGCGGGTCGATGGTGATCAGGTCGACCGACCCGGCCCCCAGCCGGGACAGCACGTCGAGGTTGTCGCCCTCGACGAACACGTTCCACGGCCGCGGCACGCCAGCAGGCTAGCCAACACGGGACCGCATCTCCCGGACGCAGCGCCCTGACCGACCTATCGTGTGCGCGTGCGTACCCGGACCGGTCTGGCCCTCGTCGCGCTCGCCCTGGTCGCCACCAGCGTCGGGCTGCTCCCGGACGACCCGGCGCCCCGCTCCCCCGACGCCCGCGGCGAGCTCGCTGCCGGCGAGGAGGACCAGCCCCGGCAGACCTCGGACGGACTGCCCGGCGAGATCGCCGAGGACCTGCTACCCGGGGTCTCCCCGCGGGTGCAGACCTCCCGGGCGCGGTCGTGGCGGATCGCGCCGGGCGTCCGCTACCGCCGTTTCGAGCAGAGCGACCGGCGTGGTCGCTACCGGGTCCACGTCGTGTCCGTCCGCCCCTCCGTCCGGGGGGTCCGGCTCGACTACGCGTCGCTGGCGAAGGTCCCGCGACGCGGGCGCCTGACCCGGCTGCTGCGGCGCGACGACGCGGTGGCCGGCGTCAACGGCGGCTTCTTCGACATCGACGACACCGGGGCGCCGCTCGGGGTGGGCCGCGACCGGCAGCGCGGCTTCCTGCACGCGGCGAAGTACACGTGGAAGAACGCTTTCACCACGAGCAGGACCGGCGGGCTGCGGATCGGGCCGGTGACGATGCGCGCCGGCATCGAGGAGCACCCCGAGATCGAGGTCACCAACGTGAACTCGCCGCGGGTGCGGGAGGGGAAGGTCGGGCTCTACACCCGCGACTGGGGCTCCACGTCGGGCTACTCCATCACCGACGGCCAGCGCCGTCGGGTCCGGGCGGTGCACGTGGAGGACGGGCGAGTCGTGTCGCGGTCGTCGCGGCTCACCTCCGGCGAGGCGATCACCGGGAGCGTCCTGGTCGGCCGGGGGCCGGGCGCCGACCAGCTCGCCGAGCTGCGCGTCGGCTCGAAGGCGACCGTGACCGCCTCGATCCCCGATCGCTTCACGTTCGCGATCAGCGGCGAGACCGTGCTGCTGCGCCACGGCCGGATCGCCGCCCGCGACGACGTCTACCTGCACCCCCGGACCGCCGTCGGCATCGACCGCGACTCCGACCGGGTGCTGCTGGTCGCCGTCGACGGCCGGCAGAGCTTCAGCCGCGGGCTGACCCTCGTCGAGCTGGCCCGGCTGATGCGGCGACTCGGTGCCGAGGCCGCGCTCAACCTCGACGGCGGCGGGTCCACCACGGTGGCGGGACTCGGACGCGGCCGGAAGGCGCTGCGGGTCCTGAACTCCCCCTCCGACGGCTCGCAGCGCCCGATCCCCGACGGCATCGCCGTCCTCGCCCGGTAGCCCGACCGGTGCCGAGGTTCACGAAGGCCCAGCTCGAGTCGTTCCGGGACGCCGAGGTCCCGGACCTGCTCGGTCCCGGGTGCCGGCTGCTGTTCGTCGGCATCAACCCCGGGCTCTGGACGGCGGCGACGCAGACGCACTTCGCGCACCCGGTCAACCGGTTCTACCCGGCACTCGCGGAGGCGGGGATCGTGGACCGGCGGATCGACCCCGCCGCGGGGATGACCGACGACGACCGGGCCCACCTGGTCGCGCGCGGCATCGGCATCACCAACCTGGTCCGGCGCGCGACGGCCCGCGCCGCCGAGCTGTCCGACGCCGAGCTCCGGGAGGGCGGGGCTGCACTCGTCGAGCTGGTGGCGCGGGTGCGCCCGCGGGTCGTCGCGGTCGCCGGGATCACTGCCTACCGGGCCGCGTTCGGCGTACGGCGGGCGGTGCCGGGCCGCCAGCCCGAACTGCTGGCGGGCAGCAAACTGTGGGTGGTGCCCAACCCAAGCGGGCTCAACGCCCACGAGACCGTCGCCTCGCTGGCCGTGGCGTACGGCGACGCCGCGCGAGCCGCCGGCGTCCTCTAGGCCCCGCACACCTCCCGGGGTTTCGAGGCTCGGCGCTGGCGCGCCTCGCACCTCAACCTCCGGAGCACGACACGGCTCGTTCGGGGTTTCGAGGCTCGGCGCTGGCGCGCCTCGCACCTCAACCTCCGGAGCACGACTCCGCTCCCTTCGGAGGTTGAGGTGCGAAGGCCGTCAAGGCCTGAGCCTCGAAACCCCGGCACCGATGCAGGGCGTCGGCCCCTCAGTCCGGGAAGCGTTCGTACTTGCCGAGCACGGTGAGGCCGTCCTGGACGATGAAGCCGCGGGCCCGGTCGGCCTCGGGGTCGACACCGATCTCCGCACCGGGCGGCACCTCGACGTACTTGTCGAGGATCGCGTTGCGCACCACCGCGCCCTCGCCGACCCGGACCCCGTGGAGCAGCACGCTGTCGGTCACCTCCGCGCCGCTCTCGACCCGCACCTCCGGGGAGAGCACCGAGCGGTCGACGGTGCCGCCGGTGATCACCCCGCCGGGCGAGAGCACCGACTCGCCGACGGTGGCCGGCCGGCCACCCTCCCCCTGCACCACCTTCATCGGGGGCTGCGGGCCGTAGGAGGTGTAGATGGGCCAGCGGAAGTTGTAGAGGTTGAACACCGGCAGCGGGCTGACGACGTCCATGTGGGCTGCGTAGTAGGAGCCCATGGTCCCGACGTCGCGCCAGTAGCCGCGGTCGCGCTCGGTCGAGCCGGCGACCTCGTTGTCCTTGAAGTCGTAGACGCCGGCCTGCTCGCGGCGGACGAAGGCGGGGACGATGTCGCCCCCCATGTCGTGGGCGCTGTCGTCGAGGTCGGCGTCGCGGGTGACCGCCTCGACCAGCGCGTCGGCGTCGAAGACGTAGTTGCCCATCGAGGCCAGCACCTCCTGCGGGCTGTCGGGGAGCCCGACCGGGTCGGTCGGCTTCTCCAGGAACTCCCGGATGTGCCGCGGGTCGTCGGGCCGTACGTCGATGACGCCGAACTGGTCGGCCAGCCCGATCGGCTGCCGGATCGCCGCCACCGTGCAGGCGGCGCCCGAGTCGACGTGCTGCTCGACCATCTGGCTGAAGTCCATCCGGTAGACGTGGTCTGCGCCGACCACGACGATGATGTCGGGCCGCTCGTCGTGGATCAGGTTGAGGCTCTGGAAGATCGCGTCGGCGCTGCCGAGGTACCACCGCTTGCCGACCCGCTGCTGCGCCGGCACCGGCGTGACGTAGTTGCCGAGCATCGTCGACATCCGCCAGGTCTGGCTGATGTGCCGGTCCAGGCTGTGCGACTTGTACTGCGTCAGCACGACCACCTGCAGGTAGCCCGAGTTGACGACGTTGGACAGCGCGAAGTCGATCAGCCGGTAGATGCCGGCGTACGGCACCGCTGGCTTGGCGCGGTCGGCCGTCAGCGGCATCAGCCGCTTGCCCTCGCCGCCCGCGAGCACGATCGCGAGCACCTTCTTCCTCGAGTCGCGGCTCATGACGGCACGCTAGCCGCTGCGGCCCCGGCCGTGCAGTGGGCGTTTCGTCTGCGTCACCGCAGCGACCCCCGGACGGTCCGGCGGACAGTCGACGGCGGTCGAGGGCAGGGAGAAGCGGGCGACCGGGGTCGGCCCACCCGCCGGGCCGTTCATCCGGCCGGCGGCGGGATAGCGGAGGGACAGCCGGCGGCCGCGGGCCGACCAGGCGAAGGAGTCCCGGATGCCGTCGGGGTACCGGTAGTCGAGGTAGAGCGACTTCTGCCTCACTGTCGCCGCGCCCGACCACCCGACCTGCCAGGTCCCGTCAGGTCGCGGCCAGGACAGCTCGAAGTACTCCGGGTACAACGTCAGCGTCATGGTCGTGGGCCCCGCCCGGCGTCCCTCGGAGCGAGCGGGCCGCTCGGCGATCCTCCCGAACCCGCGCCCCTCGCGGGTGCCGCCGGGGACGGCACAGTAGACGTCGAGCGACCAGGTCCCCTGCAGCTCCGGGGGAACGGCGTCCGGCGGCGCCACCGCGCCCGACGGCTGGGCAGTGCCGAGACCGGTCTCGGACGCAGGTCTCTGGTCGCTCGGCCCTCGCGGCCCCGCCCCGGCTTCACACCCGGTCTGGGCGGCCACGAGGACGACCGTGGCGACCGCCAGGTAGCGGTAGCGTCCCACCATGCGCGTCGACGTCCTCAGCAAGGAGTACCCGCCGGAAGTCTACGGCGGGGCCGGGGTCCACGTGGCGGAGCTGGTGCGGGCCCTGCGGGCGCGCGGGGGGCTGGAGACCCGCGTGCACGCGTTCGGGGCGCCCCGCGACGAGCCGCTCACGACGTCGTACGCCGAGCCGGCGGAGCTGGCCGGCGCGAACGCCGCGCTGCGCACCCTCGGGGTCGACCTGGCCATCGCCGACGACTGTGCCGGCGCCGACGTCGTCCACTCCCACACCTGGTACGCCAACATGGCCGGCCACCTGGCCGGGCTGCTCCACGACGTGCCGCACGTGGTGACCGCGCACTCGCTGGAGCCGCTGCGGCCGTGGAAGGCCGAGCAGCTCGGCGGCGGCTACGCCGTCTCGTCGTGGGCGGAGCGGACCGCCTACCTCGGTGCCTCCGCGGTCGTCGCGGTGTCCGCGGCGATGCGCGACGACGTGCTGCGCTGCTACCCCGCGCTCGACCCCGCCAAGGTCCACGTGGTCCACAACGGGATCGACACCGACGACTGGGCACCCGTCGTCGACCCCGGCCGGGTGCGCGAGCTCGGCGTCGACCCCGACCGGCCCAGCGTCGTCTTCGTCGGGCGGATCACCCGCCAGAAGGGGCTGCCGCTGTTCCTCCGCGCGTGTGCCGCGCTGCCGCCCGAGGTGCAGATCGTGCTGTGCGCCGGGGCGCCGGACACCCCCGAGATCGAGGCCGAGGTCGAGCGCCTCGCCGCGTCGCTGGCGCGCGACCGCTCGGGCGTGGTGTGGATCCGCGAGATGCTGCCGCGCCGCGACGTGGTGACGCTGCTGACGGCGGCGACGGTCTTCGCCTGCCCGTCGGTCTACGAGCCGCTCGGCATCGTCAACCTCGAGGCGATGGCGTGCGAGACCGCCGTCGTCGCGACCGCCACCGGCGGCATCCCGGAGGTCGTCGTCGACGGCGACACCGGGCTGCTCGTCCCCATCGAGCAGGCCGACGACGGCACCGGCACGCCGCTCCACCCCGAGGAGTACGTCGCCGCGTTCGCCGAGGCGCTGACCTCGCTGGTGACCGATCCCGACCGGGCGGCAGCGATGGGTCGGGCCGGCCGGGAACGGGCGCGCGACTCCTTCAGCTGGGCGGCCATCGCCGGGCGGACCGTGGGGGTGTACGACGAGGTGACGTCGTGACCGCGGAAGTCCCCGACCCGGCGACGCAGCGCAACGTCCTCGGGGAGCCGCTGGAGCCGTGCAGCGCCGAACCCGTCACCGGCTTCTACCGGGACGGGAGCTGCACCTGCGGCCCGACCGACCCCGGCGTGCACGCGGTCTGTGCGGTGATGACCGAGGAGTTCCTCGCCCACCAGGCCTCGGTCGGCAACGACCTGACCACGCCGCGGCCCGAGTGGCAGTTCCCGGGCCTGCGGCCGGGCGACCGCTGGTGCGTCGTGGCGGGCCGGTGGTGGCAGTCCTACCAGGCCGGCGTCGCCGCACCCGTGGTGCTGGCCTCGACCCACGCCCGGGCGCTCGAGCTGATCCCGATCGAGGTGCTGACCGAGCAGTCGGTCGACGTGCCCGACGACCTCAGCGGCCTCGGCTGAGCGGGCTCAGCAGACCTCGCCCTTGCGGACGCCGTAGCTGGTGATCCACGTCGTGTGGACCCGGCCGCCCGGACGCCGCCACTCGATCTTGGCCCGGCTGCGGTAGGTGCCCCTGGGCATCTGGCCGCACTCCTTCGAGCGGTCGATCCCCTGGGCGTCGGGCCAGAACCCGCGGCGCATGGCGCGCCGGGCGACGACTCGCCAGCCGTCGTCGGTCTGCCACTGCATCTCGTTCACCCGCGTCCGGACCCGGAGTCGGGTCCCGTCGGTGTCCTTCACCCAGGCCCAGGCCAGGGCCACCGGTCCCTCGTACTCCATCATCCCGGCACACTTCTCGATGCCGTTGGCGTACTCGACGCACTTCTGGCCCGGCGTCCAGTCCCCGGCCTGCGCCGGCGACGCCGCCGCCCCGAGTCCGGCCACCATCACCGCGGCCACGACCGCGCTCGACCACTTGTTCCCCACCACGTGCCCCCATGTCTCTCCGAGATCCGGCTCCGAGCGCCGGCCGAGCCGTAGTCAACCACGACCGGTCGGGCACCGCGGCCGAAACCGGCCGTTCCACCGCGGCCCGCCCCGATGGCCGATAATCGGTCGGTGCCCGATGTCCCGCCCCGCCGCGAGCCGCGGCGTACGTCGTCCCCCGCGCTGGTCGGGATCGTCATCACCACGCTGCTGCTGTCGGGGGTCGTGCTGGTCGGTCCGGGTGACGAGATGGCCACCGTCCGGCGGCTCCTCGGGCTGGGGCCCGACCGCTACGGCAGCGCGCCGGAGTTCACGGCCGGCGAGGGGTCCTTCGAGTTCCTGCTCACCCAGCGCGGCTCGGACGCCCCGGTCGGCTACGACCCCTGTCGGCCCGTGGAGTACGCCGTCAACCCGGGCGGCGGGCCCTCGGACTGGGAGGAGCTCATCGACACCGCGGTCGCCCACACCGAGTGGGCCACCGGGCTGAGGTTCGTCGACGTCGGCAACACCACCGAGCGGCCGTTCGACCCGCGCCGGGCCGGGCCGTTCGGAGGCACCGCCCAGCCGGTGGTCGTCGGGTTCGCGGACGAGGAGGAGATCGGCGGCCTCGCCGGTGACGTGGCCGGGCTGGGCGGGAGCGTGGCCTCGCGCGACTCCCTCGGCCGCGACTACTTCGTCACCGGGTCCATCGCGCTCGACACCGACGTGTTCGACGGCCCGAGCGACGGCCCGGAGCGCGAGAACCTGCAGGCGATCGTCGACCACGAGTTCGGTCACGTCGTCGGCCTCGACCACGTGTCGGACCCCGCCGAGCTGATGTACGAGTCGAACGTCGGCGTGACCGAGTACGGACCCGGCGACCTGGAGGGCATGGCCCGCCTGGGCTCCATCCCCTGCCGCTGAGTCACGGCGCGCGGTTGCCGCGCGCCTCCTCCTGCGCCACCAGCGCGGGCAGGTCCGACAGCCGGTCGAGCCCCTGCACCGCCCGCGCCATCCGGTGGTTGCCGGCCAGCCGCTCGCGATGCCGGTCGAGGAACCACCAGTAGCCGGCCGTGAACGGGCAGGCGTCCTCCCCCACCCGGACCTTGGGGTCGAACCGGCACGACCCGCAGTGGTCGGACATCCGGTCGACGTACGCGCCACCGGAGCTGTAGGGCTTGGTGGCCATCACGCCGCCGTCCGCGTGCTGCGACATCCCGACCACGTTGGGCACCATCACCCAGTCGTAGCCGTCGACGAACGCCCGGTGGAACCAGTCGGTCACCTGGGCCGGCGACCAGCCGCGCTGCATCGCGTAGGACCCGAGCACCATCAGGCGCGGGATGTGGTGCACCCAGCCGTACGTCGCCACCTGGGCCAGCGTGTGCGACAGGCAGCGGGCGCCGGTGGCCGAGCCGTCCAGGTCGGCGAACCACCTCGGGAGCCGTTCGGTCGCGGACAGCTCGTTGCGGCGCCGGTAGCCGGGACCCAGGTGCCAGTAGAGGTGCCACACGTAGTCGCGCCAGCCGATCACCTGCCGCACGAAGCCCTCGACCGACGCGATCGGGGCGGCACCGGCGAGGTAGGCCTCCTCGGCCCTCCGGGCCACCTCGAGCGGGTCGAGGAGACCGAGGTTGAGCGGCGCGGACACCAGCGAGTGGGCCATCCACGGGTCCCCCTCGAGGACCGCGTCCTCGTGCGCCCCGAAGTGGGGCAGCCGGTGCTCGACGAAGCGGTCGAGCGCCGCCAGCGCCTGGCGCCGGGTCGCCGGGAACCGGCGCGGGCCGTCCGTCCCGAGGAAGGACACGCTCCCCTCGCGCTCCCAGCGGTCGAGGTCGGCGCGGACCTCCTCGTCGATCTCGTCCTCCTCGGGCCACCAGGGCTCCGGGACGCCGAGCGTGTCGGCCCCACGGGGCGGCGGCTCCCGGTTGTCGTGGTCGAAGTTCCACCGACCGCCGGCCGGTCCGGAGCCGTCCATCAGCACGCCGTGCGCGCGACGGGCCCGCCGGTAGAAGTCCTCCATCAGCAGCCGCTGCTCGCCCCGACCGCTGGCCCACCTCTCGAAGTCCTCGCGCGGCGTCGCGAACCCGCGCGGGTCGAGGACGGTCACGTCGAGCTCGGCGGCCAGTCGCTCCACGAGCCCCAGCGCGGCGTACGACGTGGGGTGGACGACCTCGAGGGGGCGACCGCGGGCGTGCGACCGGACGGCGTCGCCGTACCCGCCCTCGGTGCGGACGTAGGTGACCTTGTCCCCCAGCTCGGCCGCGCGGTGTCGCATGGCCGAGAGCACCAGGTGCGCCTTCGCCCGGTGGAACCGGCGTCGCGCGAGGACGGCGCGCGACTCCACCAGCAGGACCGGGCCGCGGTGGTCGTGGGTGAAGTGCGGCCCGAGCTGGTCGCCGAAGAGCCAGCGCAGGGTGGAGGCCACGGTCAGAGGCGGGCCAGCGCCTCACGGAGGCCGGACTCGGCCTCGTCGCCCAGCTTGCGGAACGCCCGGCCGAGGAACGGCGTGACCAGCCTGGCGAGGCCCTTGAAGGTGAAGTCGGCCGTGTAGGTGACCTTGGCGCCGGAACCGACCGCCACGATCTCCATCGTGTCGACGGCCGTGACCGTCTTGTTCTCGCCGCGCAGCCGGACCAGGCTGTGCGGGACGTGGTCGGTGACCGTGTAGCGCAGCTCGGTCCGGTTGCCGTTGAACTCCGAGACGTTGTCGTAGACGGTGCCGACCCCGCCGCCGCCCTCGACCCGCACGGTCGAGATGGTCCCCGGGTCCCACTCCGTCGTCCGGGTGAAGTCGCTGAGGTAGTCGAACACCGCGTCCGCGGCGGCCGGGGTCTCGACGGTGCGCTGGATCTGCATGCTCCCGACACTAGCCAGCGGCGCCTGAGCAGCCCCCGCCGACGGTCGGACCGGCTAGCGCCCGAGCAGCCCCCGCACGTAGCCGACCTGCCCGAGGTGCTGGAGGCAGTCGCCGATCAGGCTGACCAGCCGCACCCCGGCCGTCACCGGCGGGTCCCACCGGGTGTCGACGACCCGGTCGAGCTCGGCGGCGTCGACCCCGGCGAGGTAGGCGGTGGTCATCTCGTGGACGTCGGCGTGGTAGGCGATGAGCAGCAGCGGCTCGGCGATCCGGATCGCGTCGACCTGCTCGCTGGTGTGGCCGTAGCCCATGTCCTCCTCGCCGTTGGCGAGCCCCAGCCGCTCCTGCCAGTCACGCCACTTCTGCGGCGTGCCCGCGAGGTGGGCGACGTGGTCGTCCTGCAGCCGTGCGACGTGCCACAGCAGCCACCCGATGGAGTTGCCGGTGCCCTCCGGTCGGTGGGCGAGCGCGTCCTCGTCGAGATCCCTCGCGAGGTCGCCGTACAGCTGGCGGATGCGGTCGAAGTGGTCGGTGAGCAGCTCGGCGAGGTCCATGCCCCGACGGTACGACGCCCGGGCGTGGCACGCTGGGCGCCGTGCTGGTCGTCGACGCCGAGGGACCCGCCGCGCCCGAGGAGGTGTGGCGCCGCTACAGCCACTCCTCGCAGTGGCCGACGTGGGCGCCCCAGGTCAGCGGCGCGTCCGGGACGGGCGACCCGGTGGCGGCGGGCGACCGCGGCTGGGTGCGGGGCCCGTTCCTGCTGCGGGTGCCGTTCACGGTGCTCGACGTGCAGCCGGACGAGCGGCGCTGGACGTGGCGGGTCGGCCTCGGTCCGGCGTCGGTCGTGATGGAGCACGGTGTCGACGCGCTCGACGTCGGCAGCCGGGCCTGGGTCGGCATCGACGTCCCCGCTCCGGTGGCGCTGCCCTACGCCCCGCTCGCGCGGATCGCGCTGCGCCGCCTGGTCACCTGATCGTCAACCCCGCAGCCGCCGGACGACGGCGTCGGCGGCCCGGCGACCCGAGACCAGGGCTCCCTGGATCGACGGCGTGTCCCGGTGGTCGCCGGCGACGAAGAGCCCGTCGCCGAGGTCGACCCTGCGGGCGAGCGGCTGGCCGGGCGGGTGCGCGGGCAGGGCGCCGTCGATCACGTCGGTACGGATCAGCTCCCAGCGGGACGGGTCGACGCCGTACAGCCGGCCGGCGTGCGCCCGGGCGACCTCAGCCAGGTCACGGTGGCTGCCCACGGCGGTGGCGGCGACCAGGGCCTGCCCGTCGCCCGGGCCGTACGTCGGCGCCGCGTCGGTCATCACCACGGTGTTGGCCAGCGGTCCGCCGCCGTCGCCGTCGACGTGGAGCAGCGGCCGGTCGGTCGGCGGCTCGGGCGCGGCGAACCACCACGTCGTCAGCGACCGCATCGGGGTCGCCGGCACCGCGCCGAGCTCGAAGGCCATCACCGGGTCGGTCGCGACGACGACCGCCCGGGCGTCGACCCGGCCGGCGTCGGTGTCGACGCCGGAGCCGCGCACCGGGCCCGCGGCGCGGACCCGGAGGTGGAGCGTGCCGTGTGCCAGCCGGTCGGCGAGCTGGTCGGGCATCGCCTGCATGCCGGCTGCGGGCACCGAGGGGTTCCCGCGGGCGAACGCGCGCAGGAGCATCGACGCCATCCGCTGCGAGGACGCGAGCTCGTCCTCGCCCAGCACGCCGGAGAGGAACGGCCGCAGCACCCTGTCGGTGAGCGCGCCGTCGAGCCCGCGGGCACGCAGCTCCTCCATCAGCGACCGGTCGGGGCGCTCGCGGATCGTGTCCGGGGACCCCATCCCGAGCCCGGCCACCCAGGTGCCGAAGGCGCCCTTGGCGCGCACCGACCCCACGGGCGCGGTCAGGTCGACGGGAAGGGTCGAGGGCATCCGGAGCGGGTCGCCCAGGACGTGGGTGCGCCCGTCGCGGCGTACGGCGAGCCCGGCGTCGAACGCGCGGAGGTCGAGCGCGTCGAGGTCCAGCAGCCGCTCGGCCTCCGGGTAGGCCGGGTTGAGCAGCTGGAAGCCGCGGTCGAGCCGGAAGCCGTCGACCACGTCGGTCCGGACCCGGCCGCCGACGGCGTCGGCCACCTCCACCACGACGGCGTCCAGCCCTGCGTCCTGGAGCCGTACGGCGGCAGCGAGCCCGGCCAGTCCGGCACCGACCACGACGACGTCGGCGGACCCGGGCAGCGGCATGACGCCAACCTAGTCGAGCCGCCCACGGCTGAGTGCGCGTGCGCACGCGAGCGGCAGCGGGGGCGGTCATCATGGGGTCGTGCGACCGACGACCGCCGAGTTCACGCCGTACGGCGCCTCCCACGGCGTCGCCGTGCTGGTGCTGCTGGTCGGCGCGGTCGTGCTCGTCGTGGTCGGTCGTCGGCTCCGCGACCGGGACCCCGGCGACCGGCTCGGCAAGGTGCTCGCGGTCGCGGTGCTGGCGACGACGCTGCCGCTGCAGGTCCTCTACTTCACCCCGGACCTCTGGAACCCGGACAAGACGCTGCCGGTCCAGCTGTGCGACCTGGCGTCACTGGCGTCGGCGTACGCGCTGTGGACCCACCGCTGGTGGGCGGCCGGGCTCACCTACTACTGGGGCCTGTTCCTGACCACCCAGGCGATCGCCACCCCCGACCTCGCCAGCGGCTTCCCCGACCCGGTCTTCCTGCTGTTCTGGGGCATGCACATCGGCACCGTGTGGGCCGCCTGCTACCTCGCCTTCGGGCGCGGGGTGGTGCCCGACTGGCGGACCTACCGGTTCGCCGTGGCCACCACCGCCGTCTGGGCGGTGTCCGTCTTCGTCCTCAACGTCGCGCTGGGCTCGAACTACGGGTTCCTCAACCGGAAGCCCGCGGCCGCCACGGCCCTCGACCTGCTCGGTCCGTGGCCCTGGTACGTCCTCGCCGAGATCGCGATCGTGGCCGGTGTCTGGGCGCTCGCCACCTGGCCGTGGGTCAGGAGCCGTCGGGGGTGACGGTTTCCCCGCCCAGGCGGGGAAACTGGCGCCTGGCGGAGGAAGTTACCTCCGCCAAGTGACGGTTTCCCCGCTCAGGCGGGGAAACCGACAGCCCCCAGCGCTCACCGCGCCCTGAGCAGCAGCTGCGACATCGACGGCATGGGGAGCGTGGTCGTCACCGCGACGACGCCGTCGGCGTCGGCGGTCACGGCGGCCACAGGTTCCAGCTCCTCGAGCCGGTCGGCCTCGCGAAGGGTGGCCCACTGCTCGTCGCTCGGCCAGTCCTGGCCCTCCTGCCGGATCCGGCCCCACGTCGACGCGACGTTCGAGTGCTCCTCGTCGACCCGCAGGTGCGTGAGGTCGTACGTCGTGCCGGGGGCCAGCCCGCGCAGCTCCACGTGCACCTCCCGGGCGAGCGGCCCGGACCCGGCCGCCCTGGTCTGGTCGAGGGTGAGGTTCCAGACCATCACGGCGAGCTCGCCGTCGTCCCCGCGGCTGGCCACGGCCTCGACGAGCGAGCCGCCGCCGTCGCCGGTGCAGGTGAGCGCCAGGCGTCGCGACCCCAGCCGCTCCAGCATCGCCAGCGCCCACCAGCGCGGCTTGCGGAGCTCGCCGACGGTGCGCAGCCCGAACCCGCCGTGCAGCAGGGACGGCGGCCGGCCGAGCTCCTCGAAGTGGTCGGACACGACCCAGTAGGACAGCGCCTCGATCCGGCCCATCGCCGACTTCATGCCGCGCGCGAGGAAGGTGCCCGAGAAGACCGCGTCCGACACCTCGTTGAAGTGGGTCGGCGTGACGCCCCACTCGGTCCACCAGATCGGCGTGCCGGACCGGCCGTGACGCTCCAGCATCGGCCGGAAGTCCAGCGGCGGCGAGCCGTAGGTGTGGGTCGACAGGAAGTCGACGGGGGCTCCCGACCGGCCGGCGTGGGCGAGCAGCTCCTCGCACCAGCCCGCGGCCGCGGACGAGGGACCGCCGACCACCAGCCGGTCGTCGACGTCGCGCACCGCCCGCGCGGTCACGTCGTACAGGGTGAGGAACTCCTCCGGCGTCCCGGACCAGAACACCTCGAGGTTGGCCTCGTTCCAGACCTCGAACGACCACTTCTCCACGACCTCGTCGCCGTAGCGCTCGAGCAGGTGGGCCGTGAAGTCGCGCACCAGGTCGTACCACCGCTCCCAGTCCCTGGGCGGCGAGACGATGGCGCCGTACTCGAAGACGGTCCTGGTCGGGTCGCTCGCCAGGTCGTGCGGCATGAAGGAGATCTCGACGACGGGGTAGAGCCCGATCGCGCGGATGTGGTCGTAGACCCGGTCGACGCCGGCGAAGTCGTGGACCGGCGCGCCGTCGGGTCCGTCGGGCTCGCGGTAGACCGCCACGTCGTCGCAGAAGATCCCGTGGGCCCGGACGTGGGTCACGCCGAGCTCCTCGTGGGCGGCCGCGAGTGCGCTCGACAGCTCCTCGCCGATCGGGTGACCGGCCGTGGTGTCCGCCGACAGCGCGTGGCTGAGGTGCTCGCTGCCGATCATGGGTCGCCACGGCCGCGGGAGCTCGCCGACGTCGGAGCCGGTGTCGACCGACACGGTCACCGGTCCGGTCGCGGCGTCGAGGGAGGTGCACGGCACCGGGTCGCTCGACGGCCCCTCGACGCCGACGTCGGACAGCGAGGTGACGGCGTACCAGCGCTCCTCGCCCGGGGTGCCGGTGGTGTCGACGTACGGCGGGTGGGGCACGGCGAGCACGTCGCGACCGGCGTGGTCGAGCGGCTCGAACGGCCCGTCGGGCGAGGTCGCCGCGTGCACTTGGTAGCCGATGGCTCCCGGGACCGGGCTCCAGTCGAGGGTCACCTGGGCGCCGCCCGCGACCGCGGCGAGCCCACCGGGTGGCCGGAGCTCCGGGGCCTCGCCGCGAAAGGCCCCGTCGTCGGTGGAGCCGCTGCGGATGCCGATCCGGTTCTCCCAGTCGGTGCGTGCGTCGGTGGTCACGAGGTCTCCTCGGTTCGGGGGGATCGGTGGGGCTGGGTGACGGTCACCCTCGCGGAGCGGATGAGAAGACCTCCTGCTCCATCAGCGGCTTGACCTTCTCGGTAAGACCACCGGGGACGACGTAGTCGCGCATGTCGTCACCGGCGAGGGCGTTGCCGAGCGCGGCCATGACCATGCCCTGGTCGAGCGACAGGTAGCGCCGGCTGACCTGGCCGCTCTCCACGGCGACGGCGTCGTAGAACCCGCCCTTGCCGTAGGCGCGGAAGTCGTCGCGGATGTTCTCCAGGTTGCGCAGGGCGGCCCCGGGCGCGTAGCGGAGCGCCAGGAACGAGGCGTGCGGGGTGACCACGCCGTCGCCGTACTCCTCGGCGGTCGGGGCCGGCTCGCCCTCGCGGTCGCACTCCTCCCAGGGCTGGTCCCAGTCGGTCCGCTCCTGGTCGGAGGTGTAGCCGGCGCCGTCGAGGCCGAGCGCGTCGACGCCGTACTCGCGGTAGCCGCCCGCGGGGTTGTTGGACGGGCTGAAGCCCCAGTAGCCGTAGTCGGTCTCCTGCAGGCCGTGCTCGATCTGGCCCCGGACGTTGAGCGGGTGGTTGACGCCCCACGACCGGGCGCCCCAGGTCTCCTCGGGGACGAACAGCGGCACCATCAGCGCCTCGAACATCGAGCCGCCCCAGGTCGGGACGACCTTCATCCCGCGGTAGTCGAGCGCGCCCTCGTAGACCTCGACGCCCTCGTAGGTCCGCCACTCACCGGTCGGCTGCGCCTCGGTCCACGACCAGTCGCAGGTGTCACCCGGGAAGGTGCGGAAGGTGCCGAAGTAGTGCTTCTGCGGGATCTGTCCGCCGGCGATGCCGAGGTACGACGCCATCCGCGGCTCGGTGTTGAACGCGCCGTAGTGGTGGCCGGTGTACCAGACGTCCTCGCCCATGCCGCAGTAGTCACCCTTGACGCGCACCGGGTCGCCGAAGTCCTCGTCCCAGAACCCACCGCGGATCTGACCGCCCTGGCCCTCGGCCTCGTTGTAGTAGCAGCCGAAGTCCATGTCCTCGCGGATCGCGTCGGCCGCCGCGGCGACGCGGGGCTCGGCCCGGGCCGCGAGCAGCAGCCCGGTGGCGAGCCAGCCGTTGTCGACGCTGGACATGAAGGGCTGCACCTCGTTGCCGTTCTCGGGCCAGGTGCGCAGCTTCTCCAGGGTGCGCGGGTCGTACCAGTTGTAGAACTGGCCGCTCGGCTCGTGCTTCTCGAGCTTCCCGACGGTCGCGATGGTCCGCGCCATCCGGTGGCGGGCCTCGCGCGGGCCGATCAGCCCGATGTCGCGGGCGGCGACGGTGCTCCAGAGGTAGGCCCCGATGTTGGTCGGCGAGGTGAATCCGCTGCGCGTGCCGGCCCGGAGGTTGCCGGCGATGTTGTCGGCCGGCAGGCCGGTCCGCGGCACGGTCATCGCCTCGAAGGAGCGCCAGGTGTCCCGGGCGTACTTCCCGAGGACGCGCCTCTCACCGGGGTTCGAGGTGGTGTCGAGGCTCGTCGCCGGCGCTCCTCGCACCTCGGCCTCCGAGCTCGAAGCAGCGGGGACGGCGGCCAGCGCGAGCGCGCCGGCCGAGACGGCCGCCAGCAGGGTGCGTGGGATGCGCATGGTGATGTGTCCTCTCCCGAGAGGGTTGGGGGGGTTACTTGATGCCGGTCATCGCGACGCCCTGGATGATCCGGCGCTGCAGGACCAGGAAGACGACGAGGACCGGGAGCACGACGACGACCGAGCCGGCGAGCAGCAGGCCGTACTTGGTGGCGTTCTGGCCGACCGCGTGGAGCGCGAGGGCGACCGGGAGCGTGTACTTGTCCTCCGACGTGGCGATCACCAGCGGCCAGAGGAAGTTGTTCCACGAGGTGAGGAAGGTGAGCACCCCGAGCGTCGCCATCGCCGGGCCGCAGAGCGGGAGGATCACCGAGAAGAAGATCCGCAGCTCCCCCGCGCCGTCGACCCGGGCGGCCTGGATCAGCTCGTCGGGGAGCCCGAGGATGAACTGCCGCATCAGGAAGACCCCGAACGGGCCGGCCAGGAACGGCAGGATCATGCCGGGCAGCGAGTTGGCGAGCCCGATGTTGGTGGTGAGTACGAACAGCGGGATGAAGGTGACGACACCCGGCACCATCAACGTTCCCAGCACCAGGGCGAACAGGACCTTCTTGCCCGGGAAGTCCAGCTTGGCCAGCGCGTAGCCGAGCATCGAGCAGAAGACCACGTTGCCCAGCGCGACGGCCAGCGCCACGACCGCCGAGTTGGTGAAGTAGGTGGGGAAGTCCAACAGCTGGAACAGCTGCTCGTAGTTCTCGGTGGTCACCGTCTCCGGCCACCAGGTCGGCGGGACGGTCATCACCTCCCGCTCGGGCTTGAACGAGGAGATCACCATCCACACGAAGGGCAGCACGACCAGCACCAGCCCACCCGCCATCACGGCGTACAACCAGGGCGGCGTGCGGAGGTTGCCCTCGCGGGACTTCGGCGGCTTCTGCGGCCGACCGCTCGGGGCGGCCGCAGCGGTGGGGGTCGGTTCCAAGGTCTGGCTCATCGGTCAGTCCCTCTCGCGCAGCAGCCGGAACTGCACCCAGGTCAGTACGACGATGGCGATGAAGAGCAGGTACGCCGCCGCGGAGCCCACGGCGTAGTTGCCGAAGCCCCACTGGTCGTAGGTGTAGTAGGTGATCGACTTGGTGGAGTCCAGCGGGCCGCCCTCAGTCATCACGAACGCCTCCTCGAAGAACTGGAGGTAGCCGATGCTGGTGATCACGGCACCGAACAGCAGCACCGGCCGCAGCTGCGGCAGCGTGATGTAGCGGAACCGCGACCACGCCGTGGCGCCGTCGCTCTCGGCGGCCTCCAGCAGCTCGCGCGGAACGCCCTGGAGGGCAGCGAGGAAGATCACCATGAGCGTGCCGAAGTTGCGCCAGACCGCCATGACGACCAGCGTCGGCAGGGCCGTGGTGGTCGAGTCGAGCCAGCCCGGGCCGTCGACACCGAACCATCCGATCACGGTGTTGAGCAGTCCGCCGTCGTCACGCAGCAGGAACTTCCAGACCACCGAGACGGCGACGATGCTGGTCACGACCGGGAGGTAGAAGGCGACCCGGAAGAAGCCCTTGGCGCGGGTGAGGTGGTTCAGCCCCACCGCGACCGCCAGCGCCACCGCCATGGTCAGCGGCACCCCCAGCAGGAGGTAGAGGAGGGTGTTGACGGTGACCTTGCGGAAGATCGGGTCGGCGAGCAGGTCCGCGTAGTTCTGGAGGCCGACGAACTCCACGGCGAGCGGCGAGCGGATGTCGGTGCTGCGCATGTCGGTGAAGCTCATGCCGAGGCTGGCGAGCACCGGCCCGGCGGTGAACACCAGGAACAGGGCGACGAACGGCAGCGCCAGGACCCACGCCGCGATCGCCTGCTGGCGTCGAGCCGGGTTGACGTGCCGCGATGGTGTCCCCCGTCCCGGCGACGGCTTCGGGACCGTCGCCGGGACAGGGGTGGTGCGGGTGCTCATCTCAGAGTCCGGTGCCGATCGACGAGGCCTCCGACTGCATCTGCTTCACGGCCTCGTCCGCGGGGAGGTCGCCCTTCGAGGCCTGCTCGGTGATGGTGTCGATTGCGGCCGCGACCTGCTCCCAGGTCGGGACGGCCGGCGGCGACACAGCGGTCTCGAGCTGGGTGCCGAAGACCTGGAGCTGCTCGTCCTCGGCGAGCTCGCCGGTCTCCCAGGCGGACTGCACGGCCGGGAGGTCGCCCACCTCGTCGTAGAACGCCTGCTGGGTCTCGGGCTCGCTCAGCCACTGCACGTACTTCCACGCGCTGTCGGCGTTGTCGGAGTCCTTGAACACCACGAGGTCGCCGCCGCCGACGAAGGAGCTGCCGGGAGCACCGTCGGGGCCGGGCATGGGAGCAACGGCGTACTGGTCGGGCGTGACGCCCTGGTCCTCCACCAGCCCGGTGTGCCACGGGCCGGAGACGAACGATCCGTAGGTGCCCTTGGCGAAGCCGGTCTCGAGCTCACCCGGGTCGAGCAGCCGGCTGGGGCTCAGCTCCTCCTTGAAGTACGACGTGTAGTACTCGAGGGCCTCGGCCATCTCGGGGCTGTCGATCGTGTACTCGGTGCCGTCCTCGTTGGTGAGGCTCGCGTCGTTGGACCAGGCGAACGGCATCATCGTCTGCCAGGAGCCGGTCTGGCCGGGCTGCAGGCTGAGGCCGTACTCGGCGTCGCCCTTGCTCTCCATGTCCTGCGCAAAGGTCTTCAGCTCGTCCCAGGTCTGGGGCGCCTCGTCCCAGCCGGCCTTCTCGGCCAGGTCGGTGCGGTAGTAGAGCACCCGGGTCTCGACGTACCACGGGACGCCGTACGACGTGCCGCCCACCTCCGTGGACTCCCAGGCACCGGGGAAGAAGTCGCCCTCCTCGACCAGCCCCTCCGGGGTCGGCATCAGCCCGCCGGCCTCGGCGAACTCGCCCATCCACGTGGTGCCGACCAGGCTGACGTCCGGGGTCTCGCCGCTGGCGATCGCGCCGGCGAGCTTGTCGTGGGCGGAGTCCCACGGCACCGCGGTGACCTTGACCGTCACGTCCGGGTTGGCCTCCTCGAAGGCCGCGCTGAAGTCCTGGAGCACCTCACCCTCGGTGCCCATCGCCCAGACCTCGAGGGTGCCGGTGGCCTCGCCGCCTGAGATCTCCTCGCTCTGGGCCTCGGCTCCTGCGCCGCCCTCCTCCCGGCCGCAGGCCGTCAGGGCCAGGCTCGCTGCGGCCAGCAGCGCGATGGAGGTGGTGGTCCTTCTCATGGTGCAACCTTTCGGGGGTGGGTGGTGGTGCGGACGACGAGCTCCGTCGGGAGGACCTCGTGTCGGGGGTGGGTGCGGCTGCCCGTGATCAGCTCGTCGAGCAGTCGCGCCGCCGTGGCACCGAGCTCGCGCATCGGCTGGCGGACGGTGGTGAGGCCGGCGTACCGCGCGGCCATGACGTCGTCCCAGCCGGTCACGCAGACCCGGCCGGGCACGTCGACGTCGGCGCGCCGGAGCTCGGCGAGCAGGCCGAGGGCGAGCTCGTCGTTGGCGCAGACGTAGGCGTCGGGGAGCTCGCCGCTGCGGACCGCCTCGGCGGCGACCCGCTGGCCCACCTCCTCGGTGAGCGCGTCGACGGGGATCAGCTCCACCTCGGCATCGCTGCTGCTCTCGCGGACGGCGTCCTGGACGCCGCGCCAGCGCTCCTGGACGTCGGGCGAGACGTCGGGGTCACCGACGAAGGCGATCCGGCGGCAGCCCTGCCCGAGCAGGTGCTCGGCGAGCTCGACGGCGGCCCCGCGGTTCTCGGCGCTGACCGAGTCGATGCCGACGGAGTCGGTGTCGATCGGGGGCCGGGCGACCAGGACGACGCGGGCGCCGTCGGCGGCCAGCTCCTCGACGACCTGGTCCGGCACCGTGCGCTGCAGGACGACCAGTCCGTCGCAGCGGCCGGCCATCTCGCGCACCGCGACCTCGGGGTGCTCCCGACCGTGTGTCGCCAGGATCAGCACCGAGCGGCGCAGCTCGGCGGCGACCGCCTCGTAGCCGAGGACGACCTCGGCGTAGTAGGGGCCGGAGAGGTCGGGGAACACGATCCCGTTGGCGGCGTAGCGGCGCTCGGCGAGCTGGCGCCCGAGCTGGCTGGGCGTGTAGCGCAGCTCCGCGGCGGCAGCCATCACGCGGTCCCGGGTGTCGGGCCGGACGTCACCGGAGGCGCGCATCACGCGCGAGACGGTCGCGATGGAGACGCCCGCGTGGCGGGCGACGTCGCGGATCGTGCTCGGCACCGGGGCTCCTGTCCCTCTGTCGAAAACTGCCTGTAACCGGTTTCTGAAAACGGTTACAAGGGTTTAACGTGGCGGACGTGCGCACTGCTGTCAACCCCCTCACCCGCCTCCCGGAACGCTGGGAGCCCCTGGCCCGGCGATCGGTCGACCTGCTCCGCGAGCACCAGGACGCGCGCGGCGCCTGGCCCGCCTCGCCCGCGTTCGCCCCGTACGGATACTCGTGGTTCCGCGACGGCTCGTTCATCGCCGAGGGCGCGTCCGCGGCCGGGCTGCAGGCGGAGGCCGACGCCTTCCACGCGTGGTGCGCGGCCGTCCTGGAGCGGGAACGACCCGCCGTGGACCGGGTGCTGGCGATGCTCGAGGCCAGCGAGCGTCCCGACGACGCCGACTACCTGCCCGCCCGCTACCGGCTCGACGGCACCCGCCAGGTCGACGACTGGTGGAACTTCCAGGTCGACGGCTACGGCACCTGGCTGTGGGCGCTCGAGCGGCACCTCGCCCGGACCGGCGCGAGCGCCCATGTGTACGCCGCGGCGATCGAGACCGCCGTGCGCTACCTCGTCGCCACCGGCCTCGCCACCTGCCGCGACTGGTGGGAGGAGAACCGGGACCACACCCACGTCGCGACCCTCGCCGGCGTCGCCGCCGGTCTGTTCGCCGCCGTCCGGCTCACACCACTGCCGCGCGACCTGACGCTCTCCGCCGTCGAGGTGGCGGACCGTGCCGTCGACCTGATCCGCACCCGCGGCACCCGCGACGGCCACCTGGTCAAGTGGCTCGACGGCGCCGACGTCGACGCCTCCCTCGTCTCGGTCGCGGCGCTGTACGACGTGCTGCCGCTCGACGACCCACTGGTGACGGCGACGGTCTCCGAGGTGGAGGAGCGGCTGGTCGACGGCGGGGTGCACCGCTACGAGGCCGACACCTTCTACGGCGGTGGACAATGGCCGGTGCTCGCCTCGCTGCTCGCGATCCACTGGTCGCGATCGGGCGCACCGCAGCGCGCGGCCGAGCTGCTCGACTGGGTCGCGACGAGCGCCGACCACCACCTGCTGCTGCCGGAGCAGCTGCCGCCGCTCCTCGCGCCCGACGTGCTCGACGAGTGGCTGGAGCGGTGGGGTCCGCCGGCCCACCCGCTCCTGTGGTCGCACGGCATGTTCCTGGCCGCCGCCTGCACCACCGTCGGCTGACAATCGGGTGGTCGACTCGGCGTACCGCGCGTAACCTCGAAGGGCCGGGCGGCAACCCGGGTCAGGGGGCTCTCCCGGTGGTCGGCGTACGCCGACGGAACGGGGGTCACGTTCATGACATCGCTGGAGTGTCGCTTCACGCCGTGGCTCGACGTGGTGACCGAGCTGGTCCGCCGCCCGAGCCCGGAGTTCCCGCACCGCCTGCTGATGCGGCTGTTCGCGGAGTCGTTCGACGAGTCGGTGGGCTGGAACGCGTTCGGCCCGGGCGAACGCTACGAGCTCGAGATCCTCGACGCTCCGCCGGGTTTCCCGGACGCCGAGCTGGTCGGTCACTGGATCAGTCATGCCCATGAGCACCCGCTGTTCCGCTACCACCTGCTGACCGGGGCCCGGACCGCCATGACGACCTCACGGGTGCCGGACGACATGGTGACACGGTCGGGACGGCAGGCGGTGATCGAGTACCTGCGGCCGTACGGGCGGGACGAGCAGCTCGCGATCCCGTGCGGCACGGGGCACGGAAGGCTGCAGGCCTTCGTGATCTCACGCACCGGCGCCGACTTCTCCGACGAGGCCCTGCTGCTGGCCAGGCGACTGCAGCCGCTGCTGGCCCTCCTCGCCCGGCAGTCCGAGGTGCTGCACCTGAGCGGCGCTGCCGTCACCTGCGACCTGGGCCTCACCGGCCGCGAGCTGGCGATCCTCGCCCTGCTCGACCGCGGGCTGACGGCGAGCGCGATCGGGCACCGGCTCTCGATCTCGCCGCGCACGGTGCACACGCACCTGCGCAACATCTACCGCAAGCTCGGCGTCGCCGACCGGCTGATGGCGTCCCGCGTCGCCCACGAGGCAGGACTGCTCCCCTCCGTCCCGCCGTCCGTCGAGCTCCTCCCTCAGCCGCGGTCGGAGGCCCCCACGAGGTGAGGGGACGCCGACCGCACTCGCAGCGGTGTCGCCTCTCCCTCGATCGTCACGGTCCCCGGCACGTCCTGCCAGCCGCCGTTCCCGACCCGGTAGCGCGCCGACCAGGTCGTGTCGACGCTCGTGCTCAGCCGCGCCGTGTCGTCGTAGACGTGGGTGATGTACCCCGAACCCCCGCGCGTCCACCTCGCCCCCGGCCAGTCGGTCGTCTGCTCCGTGCTGTCACCGTGGGTCCACCGGTACGACGACGGCCTGATGTCGAGCTCCACGCTGCGCCCCAGCAGGGTCACGGTCTCGGTGAATCGCTCCGCCTCCGTCGAGAAGATCGTCTCCAGCCCCACCAGCGTCTGGCCCCCCGGCGGCTGCACCACGACCTCCGACTCCGGCAACGGCACGCGCTCGAACGCGCGCAGCACGAGCGCCGGCGTGATGCGAGGTGTCGTTCGAGTTGGAAGGGTGGCCGACTCGGACGCTGGGATATAGCACCCAGAGCCGGCGGCGAGACTTCTGCCCCCTGGGTAGTGCGCTGTCGTGTAGTAGACGAACCCTCGATCACCGACTCCGCATCGCATCAGCGTGGTATCGCAACCGTAGGCATCAACCCTCAAGTTGCCGTCGGTATCTCCGCAGGCCAGTCGCTCGGTGTAGTGGACTTGAATCGCGTCACCCTCCGAGGGGCCCGACGCCGGGTCAACGACAGGTTCGTCGACCGAACCCGCCGTCGAGCTGGTGTCGCTAACTCCGAACCAATTGCCTCCGGCGTGGCCGCTGGGATCGGCCCACGCGGGCGCGGACATCAAGGCGACGAGAAGCGATGCAGCAAGAACACGAATCATCAGAGGACGTCCAACGTTTGCATGACCCATTGGTCGTTCGTCCACCGAACGTCAGCCGAGAAGGTCCTTACCCCGCCACCGTCAAATCGCTCGACGTTCCCGTTGCCGGAAACCACCTTCTGCGCTGTCCGATTGACGCGCATAGGTATCTCAACGGAGGACCCCACCTCGCCTGGTGGAGATCCCACGTCAACGACTTCCAGCCGCTGGTCTCGAGATGACCACCATCGGCGTACAGCGCATCCAGTTGCCCGATGTACCCCTGGCAACTCTTGCAGGCCTCCGCGCTCAGAGCCTTTAGCGCACTTGTCTCACCAGTGGCCTGAGCCTCGTTGAAGACGTCAATCCAGTGCCGCGCGAATGCCACCGCACCAGCCTTGGACTTCTCCTCCCACGGCTGGGGGTCGGCCGCGGCCGAGGTGGACTCGGAGGCCGAAGGCGACTCGGAGGGTTCCTCGAACCTGGGCTCGGGGTCGTCGGTGCAGCCGGCGAGCGCCGTCACGGCGATCACCACACCAGCGGCGAGGATCCCCCGCATCACACCTCCCGAGAACAGCTCCAACCTAGACAGACTCCGCGCGGACTCGCCAGAGGCGACCGGACACCTGTGGACAACCGAGGTCGACCTACGTCCGCCGGTGGAACCGCACGTCGCCGTTGCCCAGCCGGGTCAGGTCGTATCGGCGGTCGTGCGCCCGGTGATGGTGGTAGCCGCACAGCAACAGGCCGTCGTCGACGCTCGTCGGACCGTTCGCCTGCGCCCACGGCACCACGTGGTGGGCCTTGGACTTGCCCCGGTTTCACGGACAGGTACTTGATTGTGCTGCGTAGTCCTTGGGTGATCGATAGCCCAGGGATGAGTGCAGCCGGTGGTTGTTGTACTGCCAGATGTAGTTGAACATGCGTGCTCGTGCTTCGGAACGGGTGAAGGGATTGCCCTTGGGGTAGATCTCTTCGTTCTTGAACGAGGCGAACCACGACTCGATCACCGCGTTGTCGTAGCAGCTCTTGCGCTCGCCGATCGATACCTGGAGTCGGGCTGATCGTGCGGTGTTCAGCCAGTCCCAGGCGGTGAATTGGTAGCCCCGGTCGGAGTGGATCACACAGCCCGCAGCGGGGCGCCGTGTCTTGACGGCGTCGTTGAGCGCGATCAGGACCGTGCCTGGGGTGTCCCGGGCCGCGGTGGCCCAGCTGATGACCTCGCGGTTGTAGGCATCGATCACCACGGCCGCCCAGAGCCATCCTTGCCCGGTCCGGACCTGGGTGAGGTCGGTGAACCACAGCCGGTTGGGGACCGGCACGGTGAACCGACGGCGGACCAGGTCGACCACTTCCGGGCGACGTCTGGGTGGTGCCGCCCGGGCTCGTGACTTGATCCGGCATCTGGCGGCCGCGATCCCGTGCAGGCGCATCAGCCGAGCCACCCGGTGATCTGCCGACCGTGAAGTCGCGCCGCAGCAGTTCCTGGTGGACCCTGGGTGACCCGTAGTAGCTGAAGCTGGCGTGGATCCGCTGGATCTCCTCGATCAACTCCCGGTCCCGCTGGGTTCGTGGCGAGGGATGCTCCAGCACGTGGAGCCAGGCGTAGTAGCCAGACCGGGACACGCCCAGCACCCGGCACAACACGCTGATCTTCGCCTCGGGATCGGCAGCCTTCTCCGCACGGATGTAGGCGTAGACGTCTACTGGTCCGCGCGACGTGCGAAGAAGGCCAGCGCTTTTCCCAAGATGTCGAGCTCCTCGCGCGTACGCGCCAGCTCCTTCTCCAGCCGCCGGATCTTGTCCTGGTCGGACTCCGCCGGCGCTCCTCGAGCAGGCCGCGCGGCCTCACGCCGCTCTGCTGCCCTCACCCAGTTCGAGATCGACGTGGCAGCAAGATTGAACTCCCGCGCCAAGTCGCTGAAGCTCCGACCCTGGCGATGAAGCTCGACGATCTGGTCCTTGAACTCCTGCGAATACTCGCCCATCGAGACACCTCTCCCGTGGCCCCAACGCCACTGTGACGGTGTCCGCTCAATCAGGGGAAGTCCACCTCGCACCAGGCGGCCGGGATGTCGCAGCCGGTGGCTCGGCACTCGCGATCGCGCACCGCCATCGCCGTCCGCATGGCCGGCGTGTGGAACCGCTTGGCGCGACCGACGTCGAGCGGCTGCGAGGCACCGCCGAGCACCATCGGCAGGATGCCAGCGTTGCAGGCCAGCCGCCGCGCCTCACCCACGCTGAGCGCGTGGCCGCTCGCCAGTCGAGCAGCGCCGAGGTCAGCGCAGAGCCGGTCGTGGTCGATGGTGACCACGAGCGACGCCGCCGATCCGCCCTGCCTCGGCAGGTCCTGCGTCGGCAGCCGTTCGAGGAGGCTGCAGAAGGCCTGGGCCAGCAGGCGGGGATACGGGATTCGCTCGCCGGTGTCGGGGTCGCGACGATCGGCGCCCTCCAGATGATCCCGGCGAGGTGAGGCGTAGGCGTGCAGCTGCGTCGAGAGCAGGTCGGCGTGGAGGATCGGGAGGTCCGCGGTGATCCGGACCAGGCCGTCACCGAGCGCGCGGCGCACGACGCGCATCCGCCGGTGGGCCCGTCGCTCCGCAGCCTCCAGCGCCCGGCGTTCGTGCTCGTCAGCCACCTCGGGAGCGACGACGTCGAGGACCCGCCGCCCCAGGGTCCTGAGCTCCCGCGGCCCGAACTCGGCAGCCCTCGCCACCAGGTGGCGCTCCGCCTCCGCCCGCACGCTCGACTCGACGTCGGAGGGCAGCTCGTCGAGCGCCGCGGCGATGGACTCGGCCTGGGCGCGGGACACGTCTCCATCGAGCAGCGCCTCGCGCAGCGCGGAGTAGCGGCCCTCTAGTGACGCGGCGAGCCGCTCGAGCCGGCGCCCCTCGGGGCGCTCCAGCCCCGCCCCGACCGCCAGCCAGGCGCCGGTGCTGCGGGCCGCGTCCGCCTCGGCCACGTCTCCTGCCGCGGCGAGCACCGCCATTCGCAGCCCCTCGAGTCGCGCGATCTGGCGCGACAGGCCGAGCAGGACGTCACGCTTGGCGGCCGTGGAGAGGAAGTGCGGCTGGCTCCCGGACGCGGCATCGATGGCTGCGCCCACCGCGGCGGCACACCGCTCCAGCGGGTGCTCGAGGGGAACGGCTGCCTGGCTCACACCGGAAACGCTAGGCGCGCCGAGGTCCAGGATCGAGCACGTGTTCGAGCCCTGTGGATCTTGCCGCTCGAAGCCAGCCTGTGCGCGAAAAGTGGCTCACGGAACGCCTACCAGCGCACCTACTTCTGCTCGCGCTGCCCCCGCTGCTTCCGCTCCTGGTCACCCTTCTGCTTCGGCGACGGCGTCGAGTGGGTGTCGGCATCGACCACCACGTTGGCGACGAAACCGCTGACGAGCTCGGCCGCCTTCGAGAACGTGCCGGTGGCGACACCGGCGATCAGCACCACGCCGACGAGCAGGCCCACCAGCGATCGCCGCGACGAGCCACTGTGGACCGTCCGCCGGGTGGAACCGCGGCGCCGACGAGGGAGCGCCTCGAACGACGCTTCCGACCGGAGCTTCTCCGTCAGCTCCAGCGACACGGCCGCGACCTGATCCGGCGCCAGCACGGCGGGCGCGGACCAGAGGACGTCGAGCAGGGACGCGCTCGAGCAGACCACGACGCCTTGGGCGTCCTCGCGACGCGGCTCGTCGTCGACGAGGCACAGCACGCCGTGGGTGGCGACGCGCGGATGGAGCTGCATCACGGCAACCGTGGCCCGAGCGACGCCGTCCAGCGCCTCGTGGCGGGAGTAGCCGTTCTGGCGCAGCCGCCCGTCCCGCACCTCGATGCGTCCAGACCAGTTCTTCGCGTCGACCACGAAGACACCGCCGGGCCCGACGACCACGTGGTCGATGTTCGCACGCTGCCGGCCCGGCCACGGCACGTCGTGCAGCACCGTCCACCCGGACGTCCTCAGCCCGTCGACCACCCGCCATCGACCTCATCGTCGACGACCAGACCGGTCAGCCCTGGCTGATGTGCGCGTCGGGGCCGGGATAGCTCAGCCCCTCGTGGCCGTCGCTCCAGCGCACGAGGTACGGCGGTTCGCCGTCCGGTCCTCTCACCTCGATGATCTCGCCCTCGCGTCGCGGCGAGCCGACCTTGTTGCTCTCCACCACGAGCCGGTCACCCACTGTCGCCTGCATCGGTCCTCACCTCCCGTCAGGACCACGATGCTCCTGCACGCGGGGCGGGGCAAGACCGAACAGGGGCGAAGAAGCATTGACCTGAGGACCGGTTGGTAGGAAACTCACGGCGCATGAAGGTTCGCCGTAACTGATCTACGGCGACTCACACACTCTGCTGGAGGAACCCATGCAGCTCGGGATGCTGGACTCGTCGCGCCGCACGATCGCGGGGGTGATCCTCGCCGTGGCCGCGCTCGTCCTGTCGACGTTCGCCGTCAGTACGCCGGAAGCGCAAGCGGCACCGGAGGACGACTGGGTCGAGACCACGCTCGCCTCGATGACCCTCGAGGAGAAGGTGGGCCAGCTGTTCATGACCCACGCCTACGGCACCACCGCCGACACCCAGGACCCGGCGGACGTGGCGGCCAACCAGGAGCTCTACGGCGTCGACAACGCCCAGGAGCTGATCGACAAGTACCAGGTCGGCGGCATCATCTACTTCGCCTGGACCAACAGCGTCCAGAACCCCGACCAGATCGCGCGGCTCTCCAACGGCATCCAGGACGCCGCGCTGGCCCAGCCCTCCGGCGTCCCGTCCCTGGTCGGCATCGACCAGGAGGGCGGCATCGTCGCCCGGATCGGCCCGCCGGCCACCCAGCTGCCGGGCAACATGGCCCTCGGCGCGGGCCGCAGCGCCTCCGACGCCCAGACCGCCGCCGCGATCAACGGCGACGAGCTCAGCGCCATGGGCATCAACTGGAACTTCGCGCCGGTCGCCGACGTCAACGTCAACCCGGCCAACCCGGTCATCGGCGTCCGCTCCTTCAGTGAGAACCCCCGCCTCGCCGCCACGATGACCGCCGCACAGACCCGCGGCTACACCTCCGCCGGCGTCGCCGGCGCGGCCAAGCACTTCCCCGGCCACGGCGACACGGCCACCGACAGCCACACCGGGCTGCCGGTCATCGACCACACCCGCGAGGAGTGGGAGCAGCTCGACCGGCCGCCGTTCCAGGCCGCGATCGACGCCGGCGTACCGGCGATCATGAGCGCCCACATCTCGGTGCCGGCGCTCGACCCGTCCGGCGACCCGGCCACGCTGTCCGAGCCGATCATGACCGGCATCCTCCGCGAGGAGCTCGGGTACGACGGCGTCGTCATCACCGACGCCCTCGACATGGCCGGCGCCAGCGCGACCTACGGCAACGACCGGGTCCCGGTCCTGGCCCTCAAGGCGGGCGTCGACATGCTGCTGATGCCGCCGGAGTTCGACGTCGCCTACAACGCCGTGCTCGACGCGGTCGAGTCCGGCGAGCTGACCGAGGAGCGCATCGACACCTCCGTACGCCGGATCCTCACCCTCAAGCACGACCTCGGCATCACCGACGACCCCCACGTCGACCCGGCCCAGGTCCCGGCCCACGTCGGCACCCCCGACCACCTGGCCACACTGCAGTCGATCACCGACCGCACCACCACGCTGGTCCGCAACCACCGCGACCTGCTGCCGCTCCCGGCCGCGTCCCCGGGCCGCGACGACGTGCTGGTCACCGGGTGGGGCGTGAGCACCACCCAGACCGTCGCCGACAAGCTGGTCGAGCGCGGCTACGACACCACCGTGGTCGAGACCGGCACCAACCCGGACGAGGCCACCACCCGCGACGTCGCCCGGCAGGCGAAGCAGCACGACCTCGTCGTCGTCACCACCAACCGCGCCGGGCTGGAGACCCAGCAGGGCCAGGCCCACCTGGTCAACCGGCTCAAGAGGACCCGCACGCCGGTGGTGGCCGTCGGGGTCCGCGACGCCTACGACGTCAACCAGTTCAAGAAGGTCGACGCCTACCTCGCGACGTACTCCTACACCGCGGCCGCGCTGGACTCCCTGGTCCGGGTGCTGGTCGGCGAGCTCGACCCCACCGGTCGGCTCCCGGTGACCATCCCCCGGAAGAACTCGCAGCGGGCGCTCTACCCCTACGGCCACGGACTGGAGTACTGAGATGACGTACGCCGTCCCCCGCCGCAGCCTGCTGAGCACCGCCGCCCTCACCGCAGGGGCGGCCGGGTCGCTGGCGACCGCAGCGCCGACGTCGGCTGCGGCCGGCGGCCGTCACCGGGGCCGGGTGCTCACGGGCTTCGACACCCTCGCCCGCGACGGCTACCGGATGGTGTCCGGGCAGCGGGTCGGACTGATCTCCAACCCGACCGGCGTCGTACGCGACCTGCGCCACGAGGTCGACGTGATGGCCGGCGACGACCGGGTCGACCTGGTGGCCGCGTTCGGGCCCGAGCACGGCTTCCGCGGCAGCGCCCAGGCCGGTGGCTCCGAGCCCGGCGGGCCCGACCCGCGTACCGGCATCCCCGTCTACGACACCTACACGAAGACGCCGGCGGAGGTCGCCGAGTACTTCCGGCAGGCCGAGGTCGAGACGGTGATGTTCGACATCCAGGACGTCGGCGCGCGGTTCTACACCTACATCTGGTCGATGTACGACTGCATGGTCGCCGCCTCGCTGGCGGGCGTCCGCTTCGTCGTCCTCGACCGGCCCAACCCGATCGGCGCGACGGCGGCGTACGGGCCGGTGCTCCACCCCGAGCACGCGACCTTCGTCGGCCGCAAGCCGATCAGCCAGCAGCACGGCATGACCGTGGGCGAGCTCGCCGGGCTGTTCAACGCCGAGTTCCTGCCCGACGACGAGAACGCCGACGGGCCCGTCGACCTCGACGTGTCGAGGATGAGGGGCTGGCGCCGCGACCTGTACGCCGAGCAGACCGGCCAGCCGTGGGTGATGCCGTCGCCGAACATGCCGCGCGTCGAGACGGCGGTCGTCTACCCGGGCACCTGCCTGTTCGAGGCCACCAACCTCTCGGAGGGCCGCGGGACGACCCGGCCGTTCGAGCTGATCGGGGCGCCGTACGCCGACCACCGGTGGGCCGACGCGCTCAACGAGCGCGACCTGCCCGGCGTCGACTTCCGCGAGGCCTACTTCACGCCGTTCATCTCCAAGCACCTCAACACGCCCTGCTCCGGCGTCCAGCTGCACGTCACCGACCGCGACGACTTCGAGGCGATCCCGACGGCGATCGCGATGATCGTGACGGCGCGAGACCTCTACCCCGAGTTCGCGTGGCGCGAGTCGGCGGCGCCGTACTGGATCGACCGGCTCTCCGGCAACGAGGACGTGCGGCTGGCGATCGACGCCGGCGCGGACGTCGACGAGGTGGTGGCGGTCTGGCAGGCCGACCTGGCCGACTTCCGCCGGCTCCGGGCCCGCCACCTGCTCTACCGGCAGGGCAGGTCGTGAGGGCGGCGGCGGTCGGGATGGTCGCGATCGCGCTGGCGGTGGGCACCGCCCCCGTCGGGACGGCCGCGGGCAGCCGCGTCGCCCAACCCGACGAGACCAAGCGGGTCCGGGTCTCGGCGACGGCGAGCGACGTCTCCCCCGACGACCTCCGCTTCCCGCACCACCGGCTGCGCACCGGCTCGCCCGCCCAGGCGCGGTTGCTGGCCGAGCCGCTGCGGCAGATGTCGGCCGACCTGCGGTCCTACCTCGAGCCGTCGCCGACCCGGCCGCTGTACGCCGGCGGCGTGGTGCTCGCGTCGCGGCACGGCGTGGTCCCGGTGCACGACGCCGCCGGCAAGGCCGTGCGGTACGCCGACGCGGAGACCGAGCTGCCCGCCGACCAGCAGGTGCCGATGCGGCGCGACACGATCTTCGACCTGGCCTCGGTCACCAAGACGTTCACCACGATCGCGGTGATGCAGCAGGTCGAGGCCGGCCGGGTCGACCTCGACGAGCCGGTGGCGACGTACCTCCCGGCGTTCGCCGAGAACGGCAAGGGCGAGGTGACGGTCCGCGACCTGCTCACCCACACCGGCGGGCTGCCGGCCTGGCTGCCGCTCTACAGCCGCTACGACACGCCGGAGGAACGGTTCGCGGCGGTGCTGGCCGTCGAGCCGACCGCCCCTCCCGGGGAGGAGTACGTCTACTCCGACCTCGGCCTGATCACCCTCGGCCTCCTCGTCGAGGAGGTGACCGGCGAGCCGCTCGACGAGGTGATCTCCGACGGCATCACCCGGCCGCTGCACATGAAGGACACGATGTACAACCCGCCGGCGCGGCTGGTCCACCGGATCGCGGCGACGGAGGCGCAGCCGTGGGCGGGGCGGCCGATGATCCGCGGCGAGGTGCACGACGAGAACGCCTGGTCGCTCGGCGGCGTCGCCGGTCATGCCGGGCTGTTCTCCACCGCCCGCGACCTCGCGGTGCTCGCGCGCACGCTGCTCAACGGCGGCCGCTACGGCCGGGCGCAGATCCTCGAGCCCGACACGGTGCGGGCGATGCTGGTGAACGAGAACACCGAGTTCCCCGGCGACTCCCACGGCCTCGGCTTCGAGCTCGACCAGCGCTGGTACATGGACGGCCTGTCGTCACCGGTCACCTTCGGCCACACCGGCTTCACCGGGACGTCGGTCGTGATGGACCCGCTGTCCGACTCGTTCGTGGTGCTGCTGACCAACCGGGTCCACCCGTCGCGCGACTGGGGCAGCAACAACCCGGCCCGCCGCGCGGTGGCGCGCGACCTGGCCCGGGCGATCGCGGTCCGGCCGCTCCAGGGCCGGACGTCGTGGTTCTCCGGCGTCGGTGACGCGCGCACCGTCTCGCTCACCACCGACGAGGTCGCAGGCCAGGTGCTGTCGTTCGGGCTCTGGTACGACACCGAGGCCGAGTACGACGTGCTCACCCTGGAGGCGTCGACCGACGGCGGCTCCTCGTGGTCGCCGCTGCCGTTCACGATCCGCGACCGCGACGAGGCGGTCACCACCGACGGCACCCTGTCCGGCTCCGGCGGACGGGAGTGGCGCCCCGCGTTCGCCACCCTGCCGGCCGCGGACTCGGTCCGGGTGCGGTGGCGCTACACCAGCGACGCGGCCATCCAGGGCCGCGGGGTGTACGTCGACGCGGTCCGGGTCGACCGCCGCCTGGTGCGCGACGACGAGCTCACCGGCGACGGCTTCACCCCGTCGAGGAGTTGAGCGGATGCGCGCCAGCGAATCCGCTGATGGTGGTCGAGCGAGCCGCGCGACCGAGGAACGAGGTCGCGACCGGCGTGTCGAGACCTGAGTCAGTGAGCGCAGAGAGTCGTATGCACCCTCTCGTCGGTCACGCCGCGCGAGACCAGGGCCAGCCAGGCCGCGCCCGCCGCCGGGTGCTGGGCACTGCTCGGGGCGCCCAGCACCCGTTCGGCGAGCCCGGCGACCACGCCGTCGCGCACCGGTCCGTCGTGGGTGAGCAGGGCGCCGGCGAGCACGACCGGTCCGTCAGCACGCACCGCGTCGAGCGAGGCCAGCAGCCCGGCCACGCCGCGCGCAACGATCTCGCCCGCCACCGGGTCGGCGGCCGCGAGGTCGGTCACCACCGGCGCGAGCGTGCCGAGCGCGGCGGGTGGGACGGCGTACGCACGCGCGATGACGTCCTGGACGTCGTACGGCGCGGGGCGGCCGAGCAGTCGTCCGAGCAGCGGCTCGGTGAGGGCCGTGGTGGGTCCGCGACCGTCGAGGGCGGCCACGACGGCGACCAGTGCCTCGCGGGCCAGCCACACCGCAGAGCCGACGTCACCGAGCAGCCAGCCGGCGCCGTCCGCCTGCCGCGCCACGTGTCGGTCGACGATCGCCGCCGCGCCGGCTCCGGTGCCGGCGACCAGCACGGTCCCTGTCGCCGCAGGCGAGCCCGCCGCGAACGCCGTCAGCAGGTCGGTCACGACCTGTGGCTCACCGGCGATCCCGACCCGGCGCCACGCGTCGGCCGCGTGCGCCCGGACCACGTCGACGCCGGCCGCCCCGGCGCCGGCCACGCCGAGGGCACCGGCCACGACGTCAGCGGGGTCGTGCCCGTCGAGCGCTCCGGCGACGGCGTGTGCGAGCTGGGCGACCGGATCACCGCCGCTGGAGTGCTGGTTGAGGCCGGCTGCCGCACCGGTGCCGAGCGGGGTGCCGTCGGTGTCCGCGACCAGGCAGCGGGTCGACGTACCGCCTGCGTCGACCCCGATCACCAGCTCCACGACGTCACCGTAACGACCCCTCCGTCGTGGGATGCTGACATCCACGCACGATCGAAGGTAACTTTTCAACATGGCTGACACCGAGCTCCGCACCACCGTCCGGATCCGGGCGCTGCTGCCGTCGCTGGCGCCCGCCGAGCGCCGGGTCGCGGAGCGGGTACTGGCCGACCCGGCCGCCGCCGCGGCGTCCACGATCACCTCGCTCGCCCACGAGTGCGCGACGTCGGAGACCACGGTGATCCGGTTCTGCCGGGCGGTCGGGTTCACCGGCTACCCCGGCCTGCGGCTGGCGCTGGCCGCCGAGCAGGGGCGCAGCGGCGCCGGCGACGCCCGCGACCTCGCCGGCGACATCGTCGCCGACGACGATCTCGACAAGGTGGTCGGCAAGATCGCCTTCGCCGACGCCCGGGCGGTCGAGGAGACCGCCGAACAGCTCGACCTCGACGCCCTCCACGCGGTGATCGAGGCGCTGGTCACGGCTCCCCGGGTCGACGTGTACGGCGTCGGCGCCAGCGGCTTCGTCGCGCTGGACTTCCAGCAGAAGCTGCACCGGATCGGCCGCGTCGCGTTCGCGTGGACCGACCCCCACATCGCCCTGACGAGTGCCGCGCTGCTCACGCCCGGCGACGTCGCCGTCGCGATCTCCCACTCCGGCGCGACCCAGGACACCATCGACGCGCTGCAGCTCGCCCGCGGAACCGGCGCCACCACCGTCGCGGTCACCAACTTCCCGCGCTCCCCGCTGGCCGCGCTCGGCGACCACGTGCTGACGACCGCCGCCCGCGAGACGACGTTCCGGTCGGGCGCCACCGCCAGCCGGCTGGCCCAGCTCACCGTCGTCGACTGCGTGTTCGTGGGCCTCGCGCAACGCACCTACGAGTCCAGCCAGCGCGCCCTCGAGCTCACCCACGACGCCGTCGCCGACCGGCGCGTGGGCCGCAAGGCGGGCCGGTGATCCCGGCGCGCAGGCCGGTGCCGGTCCAGGCGCCGACCGAGCAGCGGCACCCCGGCTCCCGCGACCTCGACCTGCTCCCCACCCTCGACCTGCTGCGGCTGATCAACGACGAGGACGCCCGGGTCGCCCCCGCCGTCGCGGCGGCACTGCCCCAGCTCGGCGCGGCGGTCGACCTGGCCGTCGACGCGATGCGCGCGGGCGGGTCGGTCCACTACTTCGGCGCCGGGACGTCGGGGCGGATCGCGGCCATGGACGCCGCGGAGCTGCCGCCCACCTTCGGGCTCTCCCCCGACCTGGTGGTCGCCCACCACGCCGGCGGCGCCGCGGCGCTCGACGCCGCCGTGGAGGACGTCGAGGACGACGCCGAGTCCGGGGCCGCCGAGGCGTCCGTGCTCACCTCGGGCGACGTCGTGATCGGTCTCGCGGCGAGCGGCCGGACGCCGTACGTCGCCGGTGCGCTGGGCGAGGCCCGCCGGATCGGCGCGCCCACGGTGCTGGTCAGCTCCAACCCGGCCGCCGAGATCGCTGCGGTCGCCGACGTCCACGTGTGCGTCGACACCGGCCCCGAGGTGCTCGCCGGATCGACGCGGATGAAGGCGGGGACCGCCCAGAAGCTGGTGCTCAACGCGTTCTCGACCGCCGTGATGGTCCGGCTCGGCTACACCTACTCCAACCTGATGGCCGGCGTCACCGCCCGCAACGCCAAGCTGCACGGCCGGATGGTCGGCATCCTGGCCGAGGCCAGCGGCCACGACGTCGACACCTGCGCCGGCGTGCTCGCCGACTCCGACGGCGACCTCAAGCTCGCGCTCGTCCGGCTGCTCGGCGACGTCGACGCGGCCGCCGCCCGCTCCGCCCTCGACGCCTCCGGCGGCGTCGTCCGTACGGCGCTGCTGCACCTCGACGGTTCCCCGCACGGCTAGCTCCGCTGCCTGTGGAGAACCGGTTGCCCGGTCGACCACCACGCGCTTCCGTGGACCCTCGTGGACGACAGGAGGCACCATGGGATCCGTGACGACGCTGCCGCGCGGCCGACCGCTGACGGCCGACGACCTGGCCGCGGTGCCCGATGACGGGCACCGCTACGAGCTCATCGACGGCTCGCTCGTCGTGACGCCGAGCCCGAGCCTGCGGCACCAGCTGGTCTCCGGCCGGCTCCACGTCCTGCTCGCCCGGCACTGCCCGGACGAGCTGCTGGTCCTGGCGGCCCCCACCGACGTCCGCCTCGCCGACGACACGGTGCTGCAGCCCGACCTGCTCGTCGTGCGACGCGACGTCTTCGACGCGGGGACCCAGTCCCTGCCCACGCTGCTGCTCGCCGTCGAGATCCTCTCGTCCAGCACCCGGCACGTCGACCTCTCGCTCAAGCGGGCCCGCTACGAGGCGGCCGGCTGCCCGGCCTACTGGGTCGTCGACCCCGACGACCTCGAGATCACCGCCTGGGAGCTGCGCGAGGGCAGGTACGCCGAGGTGGCGCACGTGGCGGGCGACGGGGCCTTCACGGCCGCCCAGCCGTTCGACGTCGACGTGGTCCCGTCGCAGCTGGCGAGGTGAGGCCGTCGACTACCGGCCCTCCCGGGAGAACCTCAGCTCGTAGCCGTGGGAGCGACCCGCGGCGGTCAGCGGCTGGCCGCCGGACGTCGACGCGTCCCACAGCCACGGCGTGACCGAGCGGAGCGGACTGCCGGGGCGCTGGAACTCGTCCCGCACCGCGAGCCGCAGCTCCTGCAGCTCGCCCAGTGAACCGGCCGCGTGGTCGAGTGCGCGCTGCTGGCCGTCACGTGCGGTGAGCCGGGCCAGCCGCGCGGCCTTCGCCGTCAGGTCGTTGAGGGTCCGCTCGCGCCACATCGTCCACGATGTCCCGATGCTCGCCACGGCCTCGGCGAGGGCGTCGTACAGGTCGCGGGTCGAGCCGGTGGCCTCCCGCCACACGCCGTCGACCAGCGGCATCACCTGCTCCCACGTCACCTGGGCCAGCCGGCTCCCCTCCGGCGCGCCCGCCGCCACCGCCGACATCCCCGGGATCACGTAGGTGAGGTCGATCTGCTTGTCCGGGAAGTGGTGGTGAGCGAGCTCGAAATAGCTCTCCACCTGCCCGTACCGGTGGCTCCCCCGCTCGGTCTTCAGCTCGATGACCCACAGCCGGCCCGGCATCAGCACGCCGTAGTCCGGCGCACAGCCCGGTTCGTCGTCGTGGCGGCGCGGCAGGTCCAGCTCGTCGACGAACTCGACGTCGTCCGGTACGTCGGCCGCACCGAACGACAGCTCGTCGAGCGCCCGGAGGAACTGCAGGCCGGCGGGCGACGGCGTGCTCCGCGCGTTCCACCGCGGGTAGTCCGCGTCGAGGATCAGCATCGTCAGCAGACGCTGGCAGTACTCTTCGCGCCCGAGCTTGAGGCGACGCAGCAGTGCGTGCGGGTCCTCCACCCGCCCATCCTCGCACCGGCCACCACGGAACGACCCGCAGTAGCATCACGACGTGACCGAGGCCGCCTCGTCGCCTCACCCCACCCTCATACGTCTGCTGGGGTGGACCGCCGTCGTCTCCTCGGTCCTCTACCTGGTCTCCGACGTCATCGAGGTCGCCCAGGGTGGCTTCTCGAGCGGGCAGCTGTGGCTGACCCTGGTCGCCGAGGCGGCCGTCCCGGTCGTCGTCGTGGGCCTGGCCGTGGTGCAGTGGCCGCCGCTCGGCCCCCTCGGCCTCGCCGGCGCCCTCGTGTACGCGTACGCGTTCGCGTACTTCACCGGCACCGTCGTCTACGCGCTGGTCCGGGACACCGCCGACTTCGACCAGCTCGGCGACGCCCTCGGCCTCTGGATGACCGTGCACGGCGCACTGATGCTCCTCGGTGGCCTGGCCTTCGGCTACCGGGTCGCCCGCGCCGGCGTGCTGCCGCCGTGGACCGGCTGGGCGTTCGTGCTCGGCGTCGCCGCGGTGACCTTCGGCCTGCCCGGGTGGGCAGGCGTGGTGGCGGCCGGCGTACGCGACCTCGCCCTGGCCGGCATGGGTGCCGCGCTCCTCACCGGCGCGGCTCGCGGTCAGCGGGTCGGCAGCCGGTAGTCGATCCCGTCCATCGGACTGGTCGCCGGGATGCCCAGGTGGCGCAGCACCGTCGGCATGATGTCGACCGACCGCACCGGCGCCCGCAGGTCGCGCCGGGACAGCCCGGCGCCCGCGAAGACGATCGGCACCTGCTGGGTCGCCTTCTGGATGCCGCCGTGGTCACCCGCGACGGAGTACGTCGTGTGGTCGGGCAGCGTCGCGATCACGTCCGGCCCGTACTCGGCCGCCTCGGTGTCGACCAGCTCCTGCGCGTGCCGGCGGAACCAGGCACGCTCCCCCGGCTCGGTCATCCGGTCCCAGCGCACCGGCGTCACCCGGTCGTAGTGGTCGCCGTCGCGGGTGAACACCGCCGTGACCGCAGGCAGCCCGGCCATCACCGTCGCGGCCTCGGCCACCTTCGCCGGCGTCTGCTCGGTGAGCCATGCCCGCAACATCGAGTCGCTGTAGCTGAGGCCGACATTCCCGGTGTCGACGAGCGGCTGCAGCGCCTCCTGCGGGTCGAGGTAGACGTCGTTCTCGACGTCGCCGTAGTACCAGTTGTAGAAGCCGTAGTTGGCCTCCGGCTCGTATTCGCCGTAGAAGTTCCGGCCGGCCACCGACCCGTGATCGGAGGTGAGCACGACCAGCGTGTCGTCGAGCTCGCCGCTGGTCTCCAGCTCCTCGAGGATCTTGCCGACCTGCTCGTCGGCGACCTCAGTGGCGAAGTCCATGTGCGTCATCGGGTCGGTGCCGCCGTCGTCGTCGACGCCGCCCCACATGTGCGCGGCCTTGTCGACGCCCGGCAGGGTCACGAAGATCCCGCTCCAGTCGGGCTCGTTCTGCATCACGTCGATCGCGGCGTCCGCCGCCCAGACGTCCCCGCCCTGGTGGTCGGGGTCCTTGCCGGTCGTGTAGCGGTCGCCGTCCAGCGGGTACAGGCTGGCCGGCGGCTCCATCGTGTCGTAGCGCAGCGCCGAGCCGGTCGGCACGTAGTACCGGCCGCAGGTCTCGGTGATGTACGACGGTGGGTTGATGCCGCCTGGCTCGCGCCACGACCCCGGCAGGCCGGGGCAGGTGGTGCTGCTGCCGAAGGTGATGATCGAGTCCGACCCCGAGCCGCCGAGCCCCCATGCGGCGTACGTCTTGGGGCTGATCGTGAACACCTTCGAGTCCGGGTCGGCGGCGTGCAGGTAGTCGGCGAGCTTGGGGTGTCCGGCGTGCTCCTGCACCGCGAACATCTCCTGGCTGCCCCAGTTGCTGGTGATCCACAGGTCGCTCTCGTCGTCGCCGAGGCCGAGGCCGGAGAGCACGCCGTCGACGTCGCGGTAGCCCTCGTCGGTCCACCCCATGTGCTTCGGCAGCACGCCGGTGGTCACCACGTTGTGCGTGACCACGGTGACCGAGCCGAGGTGGCCGAGGTACGAGCGGCGCGCGTCGACGCCCTGCCGCATCATGGCCTGGACGTGGTCCATGTCGTACTTCCGGACGATCTCCTTGGACAGCGAGTCGACCATGATGATGACCACCTTGTCCGGCCCGTCCGCATCACCCTTGCCGCCGGCCTCGGCTGGTGCGGTCAGCGCGGCCTGGACTCCCGCGACGGTGGTGGCGGCTGCGGCCAGCGCAGCCAGGACGGAACGGGCGCGACGGTTCACGGTGGGTCCCTCCCCCGGTGTTGCTCTTCCGACGGAACCTAGACCCGCGCGCCGTCGGAGGGGAAGGTCCGATCGGCCGCACCCGTGGTGCGACCCTCGTCAGGCGGCGAACTGCTCCGGCCCGAACCGCCCGACGGCCACCACCACGGCCAGCCCCAGCAGCACCAGGTTGACCACGACCATCGGCACCTCGTGGCGCCGGGCGTGAGTGATGATCGCCCCGACCATCAGCAGCACCAGACCGAGCGCAGCGAGCGGCGCGAGCACCGGCGCGATCCCGAGCAGCGGCGCGACGACGAGGCCGACCGCGGCCAGCACCTCGAGCGCCCCGATCAGCCGGATCGTCCCCTGGCTGAAGTCCTCCACCCACCCCATTTGCGCGGCGAGCTGCTCCTTCGGCCGGACCAGCTTGGTGATCCCGGCGAACAGGAACGCCAGCGCCAGCACCGAGGCGACGATCCACAGGAACACGTTCATGACGACCTCCCACATTGCTTCAAGCGTGAAGTGTTGATGTGTGCCGCAACCACTTCATGCGTGAAGTAATTCCCCGGCTACGATGCGCCCATGGACGACACGACCCGCTGGCTCGACGCCGACGAGCAGGAGTCGTGGATCCAGCTGGCCCGGCTGCTCGTCCGCCTGCCCGCCGCCCTCGACAGCCAGCTCCGCCGCGACGCCGGCCTCACCCACTTCGAGTACGGCGTCCTCGCCGCACTCTCCGAGCAGGACGACCGCCGGCTCCGGATGGGCACGCTCGCGTCGTTCGCGGACGGCTCGCTCTCCCGCCTCTCCCAGGTCGTCGGCCGGCTCGAGGCCCGTGGTTGGGTCGAGCGCTGCCCCGACCCCGCCGACGGGCGCTCCACGATCGCCCACCTCACCGACGCCGGCTGGGAGAAGGTCGTCGCCACCGCGCCCTCCCACGTCGAGGAGGTACGCCGCCTCGTCCTCGACCCCCTCACCGCCGCCCAGGTGGCCCAGCTCAACCGCATCTGCGACCGCATCAACCGGGCGATCGATCCCGACTCCTGCTGACCACGGCAGCGGCGCGCCGCTCACGTCCGGCGATGGAAGCGCACGTCACCGCCCGCCGCCCGACTGACGTGGTAGCGGTGGTCGTGGGCTCGGTGGTGGTGGAATCCGCACAGGAGGAGGCCGTCCTCGACGCTGGTCGGCCCCCGCGACTCCGCCCACGGGATCACGTGGTGTGCCTCGCACCAGGCTGCGGGCGCCTCACACCCGCTCGCCCGGCACTCCCGGTCACGGACGGCGAGCGCCTTGCGCATCGCGGGGGTGTGGAAGCGTTTCTTGCGGCCGACGTCGAGGGGCTGCGACCCCCCGCTGAGCACCATCGGCACGATCCCGGCCGTGCAGGCGAGCCGCCGGGCCTCGCCCACGCTGATCCCGTGCCCCGTGGAGAGCCGGGCCACGCCGAGGTCGTCGGCCAGCTTGCGCTCGTCGATGGTGACCACCAGCGTCGCCCCGTCGCCACCGTGGTCGGGGACGACGTTCCGCGGCAGTCGCTCGAGCAGGCTGCAGAAGGCCTGGGCCAGCAGCCGGCTGTAAGGGATTCGTTCCCCGGACTCGGGATCGCGCCGCGCCACCACGTCGTCCCGGTCGTCGACGAGGTGGTCACGTCGAGGCGAGGCGAAGGCGTGCAGCTGGGTCGTCAGCAGGTCGGCGTGCAGGGTGGGCAGGTCCGCGGTGATCCGGGTGAGCCCGTCGCCGAGCTCCCGGGTGGTGACCCGCATCCGCCGACGCGCCCGCTGCTCCTCCCGCACGAGCGCCCGGCGTTCGTGCTCCTCGGCCACCTCCGGTGCGACGACGTCGAGGATCCGGCCCCCCAGCACCCGCAGCTCGCGCGGGCCGAACTCGGCCGCGCGGGCGACCAGGTGCCGTTCGGCCTCGAGCCGGAGCTCGCGCTCGACGTCGACGGGCAGGGCGTCCAGCGCCGCCGTGATCGCCTCGGTCTGCGGGCGCGACAGCTCGCCGTCCGAGAACGCCATCGCCACGACGGTGTAGCGCCCGTCGAGGGCCTCGGCCAGCCGTTGCAGACGCACTCCCTCGGGACGCTCCAGTCGGGCCTGCGCGGCCACCCAGGCGCCCGCCGAGCGCGCCGCGTCCTGCTCGGCGACATCTCCCGAGGCGGCCACCACCGCCAGCCGCAGGGCCTCCAGACGCGCGATGTCACGCGAGAGCCCGACCAGCACCTCCCGCTTGGCCTCCGTCGACAGGTAGACCGGCGAGCTACCCGCGACCTCGTCGAGCGCAGCACCGATCCGCGACGCGCACCGCTCGAACGGATGCAGCAGCGGGACCGGCTCCTGGCTCATGCCCCACACGGTAGAAGGATCGACGCCCGGTTCGAGCGTACGTTCGATGCCTGTGGAGAGGCCGGCGCGAAGCCCGGCTGTGGACGGAACGTGGCGCCACGCCAGCCCGATCGGCCGCTCTCTCCCCACCCCTGTGGAGAACCGTTCGCGCCGCGCGACGATCCGGGTCAGGGTCGACCCATGACCTTCCGACCCACCATCCGCACCCAGCAGGACCTCGAGGACACCTGGCGTCACCTGATGGGCCCGCTCGGCTTCTCCCGCGAGACGATCTGGCTGATGCTGATCGACCGCGACGACCAGCCGTTCCCGCAGCTCACCCAGATCGACGACGCCACCACCCCGCCGTCCGGCGACGAGCTGGCCGGCTTCACCGCCCTCGTCGGCGAGCTGTGCTCGGAGTTCGCGCCCGGCGGCCGCGTCGCCTTCCTCCGCAGCCGACCCGGCCCCGGCGGGCTCACCACCCGTGACCGCGCCTGGGCCCGCGCCCTCTACGACGTCGGCCGGCTCGGCGACGTCCCTGTCGACGTCGTCCACCGCGCCTGCAACACCGATCTGGTGCCCGTACCGATGGACGAGGCCCTCCCCGACAGCGCTGCGTGAGCGGTCAGCGGGTCAGTCCCTGGACCTGCCAGATCGTCCCCGCGTGCGCCAGCTCGCGCCGCATCCCCCGCCGGGTCACCACCTCCGCCATGGCCTGCGGCCGGTGCACGTACGCGCGGAACTCCCTGCCCCGCAGGCGGAACAGTGCGTTCTCCATCGCGAACACGCCGCGACTGACCGGGTTGCGGGGCGGGTGGCTGAACGCCAGGCGGCGGCGACAGTGGTCGGCGGCCGCCCCCAACAGCCGCTCGTGGTCGGGGTAGCAGCACACGACCCGGTGCAGCACCACCAGGTCGGCCGGCTCGACGTCGTCCGGCGACGTCGCGATGTCGACGACCGCACGGTGGACCCGGTCGGCGACGCCCGCCTCCTCCGCCAGCCGTCGCGCCGGGTCGTCGTACGCCTGCGACAGCTCGAGGGTGGTGGCCCTGGCCGCTCCCCGGCGCAGCAGCTCCACCCCGATCTCGCCGACGCCGCCGCCGATCTCCAGCACGCTGGCTCCGGACAGGTCGTCCTCCGCCAGGAAGTCGACCAGCCGCCTCGCCGTCCGGTCGAGACCACGACGGCGGTACCTGCTCGCCACGTGACGGGCAAAGCCGTCGCCGAACACCTCGTCGTACCCCCGCGGGTCGCAGCAGCCGGCCATGTGGACAGTCTGAGCCCTCGACCGCGCGTGGTCGATCCCCGACCACCTCACGTCCGTGACACGACCGCGCACCGAGGAAGGGTGCATGCCGTCGCGACCGTCGCACTCAACGAGTGCGCGTCCGCAGCGTCGTTCCGTCGGTGTAGGCCACCATCCGGTTGAACACGGCGGTGGCGCTCCGCTGCGACGTGGCGGGCGGGGTCGCGGACTCCTCGAGCAGTCGCAGGAGGTCCCGGGCGGCCCCCGAGCCCTCCGCGACGGCCGCCTCGGCGCAGATGACGGCGACATCCCGGACGATCCGGCCCTCGACGGTCCACAGCGCCTCGAACTGCCGGTCGGCCTCGCGGACGTCGCCCTGCCCTGGCAGCTCCCACGCCACCAGGGCGGCGGCGAAGGTGGGAGCGTCGTGGACCACGATCCACTCCCGCAGCAGTGGCGAGTCCACGCCCAGCGCGACCTGGGCCGGGCGCGCGTCGTCGTCGTGCTCCGGGAAGTCCGCCATCACCAGGGCGCCGCGAGCGGTGCGCGCCAGGTCACGCCAGCGCGCGGCGGACTGCCCGAAGTAGCGACCGCGCTGGAAGGTCCCGACCAGCACCCCACGGGCCGCCTGGGCCGTCGCCTCGTCCTCGATCGCCCAGGACAGGGCGAGCAGGGTGTCCTTCCTGACCACGTACGACGTCAGCTCGGGGTGCCGCAGGCTCAGCGACGCGTAGACCGAACCCGTGTGGGTGGCATCCTCGGCGCGCCGCGCGACCCCGATGGCCTGCTCGAGCCGCGTGCCGCGGTCGCGCTCCTCGAGCACCCGGCGTACGGCGCGGACGTCCGCCCCGGTGTAGCGGCGGTGACCGCTGGGAAGACGGGTCGGCTCGGGGAACCCGAACCGGGTCTCCCAGGTCCGCAGCAGCTGGGTCGAGAGCCCGGTGTGCTCGGCCAGCTCACCGATGGTCAGCAGGGTGTCGTCCGGGGGCGTGGCCACGTCATCAGATGCTGCCAGTCCGCCTCGGTTCTCCGCGAAGGGCGTCACGAGAGAAGAGCATACCTCAATATTGTGTTTAGATTCTTGTTTAGGTACTGTCCATGGCCTCACCTCTCACCCACCAGGAGACACACCATGCGCAAGCTCACCGCCACCGCCTCCTCGCTGGCCGTCGCTGTTGTCGCCGCGGCGTCGCTGACCGCCGCCCCCGCCCAGGCCGACGGCCTGGGCCAGACCAGCCTCGCCGAGGTCCTGGCCGCCGACGGCCTGGAGTTCGACGAGACCTGGACGGACTTCGACATCCTCGACCAGGCCGTCAACGACGTGATCGCCGCCAAGCCCAACAGCGCGGTGGCGGTCCTCGCCGACGGCTCGGTCAGGCTGACCGCCTTCGCTCCCACCGACCGCGCCTTCCGTCGGCTGGTCGAGGACATCACCGGCAGCAAGCCGGACGACGAGGCCTCGGCGTACGACACCCTGTCCACCGTGGGCGTGGACACGATCGAGAGCATCCTGCTCTACCACGTCGTCCCGGGTGCGCCCATCGACTACCGGTCGGCCACGAAGGCCGGCGGGGCCAAGCTGGAGACCGCGAACGGCAAGCGGCTCGAGGTCGACTACCGCAAGAAGAAGGGTCTGGTCTACCTGGTCGACAAGGACCGCAACGACAAGAACGCCTTCGTCCTCCGCCCCGCCAAGAACATCAACAAGGGCAACCGGCAGATCGCCCACGGCGTCTCGGCCGTGCTGCGTCCCGTCGACCTCTGACCCGGCCCCCCGGCGCCATCCCGCCGCCGGGTGTCGTGGCTCGTCGCCGCGTCACCCGGCGGCCGGCCCGTGACGGTCTCTCCACTGCCACGGAGCTGACGGCCGCGAGCAACCTCCCACGGCCCCTACTCGCAGGCCACGCCGTCGCCGTCGGCGTCGAGTCCGTGGGGGTCGGTGCCGGTCACCCGGACCGGACCGCCCACGTCGGCGCAGTCGACGTCAGGCGGGTACGGCGGCACGCAGGGTGAGTAGCCGGGTGCGCACGCGCCGCCGGCGGGCTTCGTCGGGCGGGCCACGGGAGCGGGCGTCGGGCAGGACAGGTTCCGGTGGCCCCGGTCGGCACGGATGTAGACGGGCTCGCGGCGGTGGTAGCCGTAGCCGTCGCGTGAGTCGTAGCGCGCGATGGCCAGTCCGTTCTTGATCTGCCGCAGCCCGGCGTCGACCGGGCCGACGTCGACGTACCGCAGCCAGCGGCCGTAGGCATCCGTGTCCTCGTCCGACCTCGTCAGCCGCACCTGCCTGCCGAGCACCAGGCGTGTCATGCCGGCGGTGGCCGCGTCGTAGCCGCACTCGCCCCGCTCGGGGGTGTCGATCCCGACGAGGCGTACGTCGGCGCCGTTGCCGAGCTCGATGGTGTCCCCGTCGATGACGCGGGTGACCAGCCAGGTGCGCGCCGCGCTCGACGGCTCGGGCTTCGGGTCGGACTGCTGTGCACGCGCCTTCTTGGCCCGCGCCTTGCCCTGCCCCGGCACGTCCCTGTCGCGCGACTGTTCGGGCGTCGAGTCGGCGCCGCGGTCCGCGCGCTGACCGGTCTGCGAGTCGGCCGCCTCCGACGAGGGCTCCTCGCCGGCGTTGCCGAGCATCCAGAGCACGGCCACCACGGCGATCGCCGCCCACACGAGCTTGCGCACGTCGCTCCCCGCAGTCCGGGCCGGGGCGGACCGCCCCGACGTTGAGGGAACCGTAGGTCGGCGACGGCCGCCTGACTCGAGAATGGCCGAACTCGGGCCCGCTCGACTCCTCCCCTCGCGTCAGGTCAGTCGGGGGCTCCGCCGCGCCGACGGCGCACGCGCGCAGCAACCCTGCCGGCCGCACGGCGAGCACGTCTGCGCGCCGTGGCTGCGTCGTGCTGCTCGGGCGTCACCCGCTTCGAGAGGTCCGCCCGCGCCACCAGGTCGGACACCGCGGTGGTGACCTCGGGATAGACCGCGACCGGATCGGCGGCGGCGAGCACCACCCACACCACCTCCTGGCCGTCGCGCACCCGCAGCACGCTGCCGTCCTCGACCGTCCCGGCCTAGTCGTGTAGGTCCGAGGCTCGTCGACCCAGTCGGTGTGGTCGTGGCTCGGGCGTCGGCGCCGGGTTCCGACGCCCCTATCGCGGCCCGACCTCGGTCGGGTCACCAATCGCGTGCCGCGACACCTTCAGGGGCACGCGGTCCCCCCGTGCTCAATCCGCACGACAGGCAGGCTGAGACGTCGCTGGCGCAGGCGGTCCGCGTGGGCTCGACACCCGGATGGCAGTGGTGCATACGCACCTAATCAGGGCTTCAACTGAATGCTGTCAACGCCACCTAACTCGCGCGAACCGGCTCAGGATTCCTACGCTCGGGCCCACACATATCTCTGGGCCCGTGCCATGCAAGGGGCTGCCACCCACTACCGGAGCCTGCTTCCGATCACTTTCCCTTTCCTATAACGTCTCGGTTCACGCGCCTGCGTCCATCACCTCAAGCGAAGGGTAGACAGCCGTGCCTTCTCTCACCGTTGAGTCTGTCGGGATCGCCGGCGTGTTGGATCGCATCAGGTCGAACGCCTGGCTGGTCCCTACCTTCCAACGTGATTTCGTGTGGTCAGAGGCAGACGTCACGGCGCTCGCTCTCTCTGTGATTGAGGCAAGGCCTATCGGGATGGCCACACTCTGGGAGCAGCCCGACGACAGTGACCTGGAACTCGAGCCCGTGTCCATTCCCGACACCAAGGCCGGCGACCAGGTCAAGGTTTCGCTCAACTCAGATGAGTCGGACCGCCCGAGCAAGTTCTATGGCGTTCTCGACGGACGTCAACGATGCACCGCACTCGCGATGGTTTTCGGAGGGCTGCGCGCAAGTAGCGGGCTGCGGCGCTTCAACGGCGGTTGGTTCCTGGATGTCAAAGATGTGGACATCACAGCTCGAGTTGCGTATTTCAGCAACAAGGACATCACGAGCAAGGGCCTGACGTCGACGGCATCTTGTGTGGCTGCGGGACTGTTTCCGTTGGCTACCACCCATAAAGATGGACTGTTGGCTCAGTGGATGAACTACCTCCAGGCTCTGACCGATCCCACCAATTACCCTGGCGGCGAACTCCCCTCCACAGATGAACTGGCCCGTCGTAACGACGTTCTACAGTCTGCATTTACGGGCATCAATTCTACCGTCTTGGCTGTTTACATCGTCCCGGCGGACTATTCGCTTGGCGAAATCTGCGAGATATTCGAGACACTTAACACCACCGGCACCAGAGTCTCGACGGTTGATTTGCTCCACAGTTGGTTATACGCCGACACAGTAGATGACCTGGATCCAGTTCAACTACGTGATTGGATCGATGATCTGGGTAGTCTAGACGGCGCGGCTGGCTGGGCATCGCGCAACAAGCGGCCAGAGCTCATTGCTCAGACAGTTACGGCTTGCTACTTGGGGTTGGACTCCGCTAAGCCGGAGCCTCGCAAAGTCGGGCGCCGAGCCAAGGCTCCGGTAATCACCTCCGTGAAGGCCGGCGACCTCCTTGCGACTCCAACCGCATTCTGGAAAGAAGCAATCGCTCGAAGGGATGCTCTGGCCTCATACATTGGCGGATACCAAGACGCCGTGTGCGGCGGCCGCTTCGATCTCCAAGACTGTCCATACCCCGTTACAATGGCCATTTATGCTTCGCTGCGGTGGTACATGGACATCGATCCACGTCACTCTGGCCAGTGGACAATAGATGACCTCGACGCGCTCTTCCGTGCCTTCTTCTGGCGGACCGCACTCACGAGCCGATATGACCAAGGCTTCCTTACACAGAGCGCGGCCGACCTGCGCTGGCTAAAAGACATACTGTTCGAGCGCAAGGGCAGGAATGCCAACGAGTGGGCTACCTGGGCTACGCAGCAACTGAATCTGCATATCCAGGGGGCACCCACATCCGAAGATGTCAAGGAGCGCCTGATGCACTCGCGCGCACCCGGAGCGATGGGCAAGGCTCTAGCACTACCTGTCCTGACGCGACCAACGGTTGACCTTCTGAATCCAGGCGACTCCATCACGTATCCCTCGCAGGCCAAAGTTGAGTTGCACCATGTATATCCCCGCGCCTGGTGCGCGAACAATAAGCACGGATCGCTGAGCGACGTACTGGAGCCGAGCACGGCTGGCTACGATTACGTACGATCGATTGCAAACATGACACCTTTAACGTCGAAGAGCAACTCCGAATGGAGAGCGAAGACCCCTGGCCAGGCACTGGTTACAGCGGGAATCACGTTCGACAATGCACGCGAGCGCCTCCTCTCGCATTTTATCGACAAAGTCGCGTTTGACGCCTTGACTGGGCTGTCGCCTAACCCCGGGGCCTTCTGGAATCGCCGCGCTCAACTAATCGCTGAGGACCTCACACAACGCTGCGTAGTTAGCTATTGATGGACCTTCTGGATTCCCTCGCTTTTCGCGCCGCCGCTGGAGGGGCGGAGACCACCCTTGCAGAATTAGTGGAATTGCGGGGTATTCCCCCGAACAGGCTGCTCTCAGGAATTGGCGAAGTTGTCGACTACTTCTCGTCATTGGGGCTCGAGTTGGTCCCTGAGCCCGGCACGGGCGAATTGTCCACCCCTCGGGTCCTTCGTCGCCCGACTTCAGCCGAGGAGCGCAGAACCAGGGCCCAGGTCGCGCTTGAGGCAGGCGAGTCTCAGGGCGTTGAGTTCAAGGAGAGCCTTTACGCAGACATGCGACGCTTGCGCAAGACAGGCGTTCTGGCAGAGAACGCGGATCTTCCGGGGGAATCCCTGAAGACCATAGCGGCATTTATGAACGGTAAGGGCGGGGAACTGCTAATTGGGGTCTCCGACAAACACGGAATCAGCGACGGGATTGAACGAGACTTCCAAGCTAAGTCGTGGGATGCCGACAAGTGGCAACTCCAGTGGGAGATGCTCGTGGACAACAGGTTCCTGACTCCAGGCGGAGTAAGGCGGTTCCTTGAGTACGACATGTTGTCGATTTCGGGCAAACCAATCTTCCACGTTTCCGTTCGAGCGACTCCACGGCCGACCTTCGTGAAGCGCCGCAAGGATACAAGTTTCGAGTTCTTTGTCCGGCGCGGTCCAAGCTCCGTGAGCTTGTCCCTGACAGAGTTCGCTGAACATTATGGTGTATCCAACTCGGTTGGCTGAGACGGCGCCCGCGTTCTCGACTATCCGTCACGGTGACGACCCGCGTGCACGCAACCAGTTGACGTAGCCCTAGTCCCCGCGACCCGTCGTCACTTTCCTCGCGAAGGGCCTTGACTCGTAGATCTGACAACGCATGCTACCCAGTCTGCGACCAGCTCCGGCCTCTCGTGCTCCCAGGCTCGGATAACCGTCCAGCCTCCCGCCTCCAACTTCGCGTCCGTGTCCCGGTCCCTCGCGATGTTTCCCTGAATCTTGGTAGACCAGTACTTCGAGTTCCGAGACGGGGTCTTGTAGTGCTCAGGACATCCATGCCAAAAGCAACCGTCAACAAAGACCGCGACCTTCGATCGGCTGAACACCAAGTCCGCGGTCCGCCTTAGGGACGGGAGGGGCGGGCGGCCACACGGTAGCGCAGCCCGCGTCGGTGAAGAATCGAGCGCAACCGAAGTTCGGGCTTGGTGTCCCGCTTGCGATTCCCCTGCATCGTGCGCCTAACGGCGGGCGACGAAGCCCAGCTCGGCTCCTCCATTCCGCTACCTTACGTCGATGTGCGCGTACCCTTCCCTGCATGACGGTGAGCGTTGCCAGCAGTGGGTCATCCGAGTTCGAAGGCCTAAAGGGGGCCTTCCGCAAGGACCCTTCGCTCCGCACCGAACTGGAGTGGGCCTTCCGGCTTGCCGTCGAGACTTACAACCCGTCCGACCGAGGTCTGCGCTTCATCACCGGAGGCATCGGCGAGTGGATCATCACTCTTGCCGCGTACCGGGCGGGGATCGTCACCCTGCCTGATGGGCACAACGCTGACGGGCACGACACCGCTGCCCTGCTCACGGAGGCCAAGAGCCTGTGGTCCGTGAAGACCTCCTACAAGCGAGGCGGAAAATTCACCATCACCAACGGCCAGGGCGGTCCTGGGGCCGGCCTCGTTGTCCCGACGGTGTTCCTGTCGCCAGAGTTGCCGGGCATAGTCTTTGTGTCGCCGACGGGGCACCCGGAGATGGCTGAGCAGGTGCAGGAGTACAAGGACTCCACCAAACTCGACAAAGCGGTCATCAGCAACTTCGCCGTCCTACACCCCGAGTGCGTCATCCCATTTGCGATGCCCGTCAATCCTGATGCAGACATCAAGGATCCGGCGCTGGAGGCGGTCCGGATCATTGTCGACAACAGCAACTTCCCGCGGCTGCGCACGATGTTCCGTCACGCGGCGGCGTCAGCCGAGGATCGGTCACTAGTCGCCGAGATTCAGAGGGCTCGCAAGCTCCTTGAGCAAGGGGTGATCGACCAGGAGCAATTCGAGGCGCTGATCCGCAAAGTGACCGGCCTCAGCGCATAGCGTCAAGGGCCGCGTCGGGACTGTCTGGCAGCGCGGACACTGCCTTGTAGAGTCCCGGCGCTCCGGCCTCCAGCAAGTCCTTGTCACGGGCTACGTGGGCCTTGAGGACCTGCCATACGACCCCAGCGTTGACGCCGTTACCGAGCTGCTTGTACGTCGCCGGGTTGCGCTGCGCGCCGAAGTCGAACCAGTCGGGCAGGCCCTGAAGACGGGCAGCCTCTCGCGGTGAAAGTCGACGCTCGCGCGGCCCGATGATGCTCGTCTGGGTGATCGCCACGAGGGCCGGCAAGTACGTGGGCTTCTTGGCGCGAATACCTGAAGGGCGGAAGTGCATGACGCACTCCCACAGAGTTGGGGTGTCCTGCGCCTGCCACTCAAACTTCCGCCGCGACGGGGGGAACTTGGGTGTCTTGACCTCCCAGCGCCGCATCCACTCGTCGAGGGTGTCCTTGTGCTCGCTGTAGAGTTCGGAGTTCTTGACGAGGAACGCGCGTTTCCAGGCGGGAGTAAGCGGGTCGATTTCGAGCTCGTCGCGGTGCACCCATTCGTCAGCCCAGATGGGGAAGCCAGGGAGCCGGTGGCCCTCCAGCCGTTCCCACATGATTTGAACGAACTCATCCCACGCCTTGATCCAGTGCCGCTCCGCGGCGGTGAGGTCGCAGCCCTCAGCGTGGTGGTCAGGGTCCAGCGGAAGATGCTTCTCCAGGTCCCACTTCTGGGGGTTCCAGTTCCACTCATCAAGGGGGCGGTTGCGGAAGACGGGCTCCGCGACGAGATCACCCATTTTAGCTCCCTGGCCCACGAAAGTGGCTGTGACGAAGACGCGCTCCCGGACCTGCGGGCGCCCTCCAAGTTCCGGCGGGATCAGGTGTGGCGACATGACCGCCGCCTCATCGGCAACTCTGTATCCGAGTTGGCGGAGGGTCTTGACCATGACCTCCCATTCGTGTTTGTGGCGCGGGCCGGCCACGTTCCGAACGTTCTCGAGGAGCAGGACTTTCGGCTGATGGACCTCGGCGATCCGGGCTATGTTCCAGAACAGCGTCCCGCGGGCTTCGTCCATGCCGCGTTGGAAGCCGCTCTTTGAAAACGGCTGGCACGGGTATCCTGCGGCGAGCACGTCGTGTGGGTCGATGGTGACCCTGTCTTCGTTCGCGATCTCGGTGATGTCCCCAAGCGGGTCCCTGCCCCAGTTGCGCATATAGACCCGCGCCGCGTCAGGGTCGATCTCCACTGCGCCCACGCACTGTCCGCCAGCTGCCGCCAAGGCGGCGTGAAACCCACCGATCCCGGCGAAGACGTCTGCGAATGAAAAGTTCGGGGCACTACGGCCGGGCGTGTACTCGATGCCTTGCGATCTTGATCCGGGGCCATTAGGGCCCGCATCCACAACTTTTGGCTTCATGCTGATTTCCTAACCCGACCCCGCGATTCAATAGGGCCATGGTGCCGGGAACCACTGACAATCCCCGGCACCGAAGCCAAGTGTCTCAACTGCAGCCGGAGGTGCTGCCGCAGCCTTCGCAGACGTAGCAGGAGCCGGCGGGGCGCATCTTGGTGCCGCAGGTCATGCAGAGGGGGCTGTCGACGGCGGTGCCGGTGATCTGCTCCAGGAGTTCGGCGCTGGTGTGGGCTTCCTTGGCCGGGGTGGCCGGGACCTCGCGCTGCTCGGAGCCCTTGGAGTCGTGGCTTTCGGCTTCGGGGGTTTCGAGGCTCGTCGCTGGCGCTCCTCGCACCTCAACCTCCGATTCCACCTCGGCGTCGACCGGGACCGACGATTCCACGAGCTCGGCGGCGGTGGTGCCGGTCTCGGCGACGGCCTCGTAGGAGCCGGTCTCGAGGTAGCGCTGGCGCTCCTCGGCCGAGTAGATGCCGAGGGCCTCGCGGGTCTCGAAGGGCAGGTAGTCCAGGGCCAGGCGGCGGAACACGTAGTCCATGACCGACTGGGCCATCCGGATGTCGGCGTCGTCGGTGAGGCCGGCGGGCTCGAAGCGCTGGTTGGTGTACTTCGAGACGTAGGTCTCCAGCGGGACGCCGTACTGGAGGCCGATCGAGATCGCGATCGAGAAGGCGTCCATGACGCCGGCCAGGGTCGAGCCCTGCTTGCCGAGCTTCAGGAAGATCTCGCCGAGGGTGCCGTCGTCGTGGGCACCGGAGATCATGTAGCCCTCGGCGCCGCCGACGGTGAACGAGGTGGTGCGCGACGTGCGGGACTTCGGGAGCCGCTTGCGGGTCGGGGCGTAGACGACCTTCTCGACCACCTGCGGTTCCGGGGTTTCGAGGCTCGTCGCTGGCGCTCCTCGCACCTCAACCTCCGGCTTCTTGCCGCCGTCGGAGAGGGGCTGGCCCACCTTGCAGTTGTCGCGGTAGACGGCCGTCGCCTTGAGTCCGAGCTTCCAGGACTGCAGGTAGATGTCCTCGATGTCCTCGACCGTCGCCGTCTCCGGCAGGTTGACGGTCTTGGAGATCGCGCCGGACAGGAACGGCTGGGCGGCCGCCATCATCCGGACGTGGCCCATCGGCTTGAGGGCCCGGGCCCCCATCGCGGTGTCGAACACCTCGTAGTGCTCGGTCTTCAGGCCGGGCGCGTCGACGACGTGGCCGTTCTCGGCGATGTAGGCGACGATCGCCTCGACCTTCTCCTCGTCGTAGCCCAGCTTGGTGAGGGCCCGCGGGATGGTCTGGTTGACGATCTGCATCGAGCCGCCGCCGACCAGCTTCTTGAACTTCACCAGCGAGAAGTCGGGCTCGATGCCGGTGGTGTCGCAGTCCATCATGAAGCCGATGGTCCCGGTCGGGGCGAGCACCGAGGCCTGCGCGTTGCGGTAGCCGTTCTTCTCGCCGACCTTGACGACCTTGTCCCAGGCCTTGGTGGCCAGCTTGTGCACCCGGGCGTCCTCGAGGTGGAGGGTCCGGACGGCGTCGTTGGCGGCCTGGTGCTTGCGCATCACCCGCTTGTGGGCCTCCGCGTTGCGGGCGTAACCGGCGTAGGGGCCGACCACGCCGGCGATCTCGGCCGAACGGGCGTACGACGTCCCGGTCATCAGCGACGTGAGCGCCGCGGCCATCGACCGCCCGCCGTCGGAGTCGTAGCCGAGGCCCATCGCCATCAGCAGCGCGCCGAGGTTGGCGTAGCCGATGCCGAGCTGGCGGTAGTCACGGGTGGTGTCGCCGATCGCCTCGGTCGGGAAGTCGGCGAAGGAGATGGAGATGTCCATCGCGGTGATGATCACCGTGACCGCCTTGGCGAACAGCTCGGCGTCGAAGGTGTCGTCGTCCTTGAGGAACTTCAGCAGGTTGAGGCTCGCCAGGTTGCAGGAGGAGTTGTCGAGCGACATGTACTCCGAGCACGGGTTGGACGCCGTGATCCGGCCGGTCTCGGGGTTGGTGTGCCAGTCGTTGATGGTGTCGTCGTACTGGAGGCCCGGGTCGGCGCACTCCCAGGCGGCCTTGGAGATCTTGCGGAACAGGTCGCGGGCGTCGACGGTCTCGATCACCTCGTGGGTCTTGCGGGCGCGGAGGCCGAAGTCGGTGCCGTCCTCCACCGCGCGCATGAACTCGTCGCTGACCCGGACGGAGTTGTTGGCGTTCTGGTACTGCACGGAGGTGATGTCGGCGCCGCCGAGGTCCATGTCGAAGCCGGCGTCGCGCAGCGCGCGGATCTTGTCCTCCTCGCGCGCCTTGGTCTCGACGAACTCCTCGATGTCGGGGTGGTCGACGTCGAGCACGACCATCTTCGCCGCCCGGCGGGTCGCGCCGCCCGACTTGATGGTGCCGGCGGAGGCGTCGGCGCCGCGCATGAAGGAGACCGGGCCGGACGCCGTACCGCCGCTGGAGAGCAGCTCCTTGGACGACCGGATCCGGGAGAGGTTGAGGCCGGCGCCGGAGCCGCCCTTGAAGATGAAGCCCTCCTCCTTGTACCAGTTCAGGATCGAGTCCATCGAGTCGTCGACGGAGAGGATGAAGCACGCGGACACCTGCTGGGGAGACTGGGTGCCGACGTTGAACCAGACCGGGGAGTTGAACGAGAAGTACTGGTGGACGAGCAGCCAGGTCAGCTCGTTCTCGAACAGCTCGGCGTCGGCCGGGGTGGCGAAGTAGCCGTTGTCTTCCCCGCCCTGGCGGTAGGTCTTCACGACCCGGTCGATCAGCTGCTTGAGGCTCCACTCGCGGGCGTCGGTGCCGACCGCGCCACGGAAGTACTTCGTGGTGACGATCGTGGAGGCGTTGACGCTCCAGAAGTCGGGGAACTCGACGCCACGCTGCTCGAAGACCGTCTCACCGGTCTTCCAGTTGGTCTGCACGACGTCGCGGCGCTCCCACGAGATCTCGTCGTACGGGTGGACGCCGTCGGTGCTGAAGACGCGCTCCATCCTCAGTCCGGTGCCTGCGCCGCTGACAGTCTCCGTCATGGTGGGTATCTCCCCTGTTCCCTGGTTTGGGTGGTGCCGTTGTCTGTCCAACACAGTGGCTCTGGCCACTGACACTTCTTGGTAGGACCCGGCGCACGCAGCTTCCCCACTACGCACGCCGGGCCCGGTCTGGGTCAGCCCGAGGGGGCTGGGGTGGGTGCCTCCGTCACGGGGTTTCGAGGCTCAGGCCCGGGGGGCCTTCGCACCTCAACCTCCGTCTCGACCTCCGCTTCGACCTCTGCCTCCGCGCGGAGCATGGCGATCTCCTGCTCGAAGTCGGCCGCACTCTCGAACGCGCGGTAGACGCTGGCGAAGCGCAGGTAGGCGACCTCGTCGAGCTCACGGAGCGGGCCGAGGATCGCGAGGCCGACCTCGTGGGCCGGGATCTCGGCAGCGCCGCTGAGCCGGAGCGTGTCCTCGACGGCCTGGCCGAGGCAGGCGAGGTCGTCCTCGGAGACCGGGCGGCCCTTGCAGGCCTTCCGGACGCCGGCGACCGCCTTGTCGCGGGTGAACGGCTCGGTCGCGCCCGATCGCTTGAGGACCGTGAGCTGCATCAGCTCGACGGTGGTGAACCGCTTGCCGCAGCTCTCGGAGGCACAGGTACGGCGCCGGCGGATCGCGTTGCCGTCGTCGGAGACCCGCGAGTCGACGACCCGGGTGTCGGTGTTCCGGCAGTAGGGGCAGTGCATCTCCGCTGGCCTCCTTCCTGTGGAGCACGGGGCGATTTCTGTGGACGAAACCCGGCATGGCGTGGATCACAGGGCCACTTCTGTGGACCTACATGTGGAGAACCACACCGTTGTAACTACCATATGTTGTGGTCGGGCGGGGATGCAAGGAGAACGCCGGAAAGGTCCGGATCATTTCCGAAAACCGCAGGTCAGCGGCTCTCCTTCCGGCGTGTCGGGGCCGCCGTGTGGGTCGTTCCACCCACATCCTCGCCGTGACCGGATGAGTCGTCCGCCCGACGCGCCCGGACGCCCGCCGTACCTAGCGTCGGCAGGCATGGACACCCACATCGAGACCGTCATCATCGGCGCCGGCCAGGCCGGCCTGGCGACCGGATACCACCTGCAGCGTCGCGGACGCCCGTTCGTGATCCTCGACGCCCATCCCCGGGTCGGCGACAACTGGCGCCGGCAGTGGGACTCGCTGAAGCTCTACTCCCCCGCCCAGTACGACAGCCTGCCCGGGCTGCCGTTCCCGGCGAGGAAGTGGACCTACCCCGGCAAGGACGACGTCGCCGACTACCTGGAGTCCTACGCCGAGACGTTCCAACTGCCGGTCCAGCTCCGCATCCGGGTGCAGCGGCTCGAGCGGGACGGCGAGGGCTACCGGGTGACCACCGACCGCGGCACCCGGGTGTGCGACAACGTGGTGGTGGCCACCGGCACCTTCGGCCGTACGCCGCACGTCCCGGCGGTCGCCGACGAGCTCGACCCGTCGATCCTGCAGCTGCACTCCAGCGAGTACCGCCGACCCGGCCAGCTCCGCGACGGGCCGGTGCTCGTCGTCGGCGCCAGCCACTCCGGGAGCGACATCGCCTACGAGGCCGCCGAGACCCGGCCCACGATCCTGGCCGGCCGCGACTGCGGCCAGATCCCGCCGCGGCTCGAGAGCCGCGCGATGCACGTGATCTTCCCGATCCTGCTCTTCGTCTGGCGCCACCTGCTCACCCGGCGCACGCCGATGGGGCGCAAGGAGATGGACGAGGTCCGGTTCCACGGCGGCCCGATGCTGCGGGTCAAGCGGGCCGACCTGGACGCCCGCGGCGTCGAGCGGGTCACCTCGCGGGTCGAGGAGGTCCGCGACGGGCTCCCGGTCGTCGACGGCACGCCACGTGAGGTGGCGACCGTGGTCTGGGCGACCGGGTTCCGCCAGGTCTTCGACTGGATCAGGCTGCCGGTCTTCGGGGAGAACGGCTGGCCACGGGAGGAGCGCGGGGTCGTCGCCGACGCCCCCGGGCTGTACTTCTGCGGACTCAGCTTCCAGTACTCCTTCAGCTCGATGCTGGTCACCGGCGCGGGCCGGGACGCGGGGTACGTCGCCGACCGGATCGCCGAGCGGGCCCCGCGGACCGAGCAGGTGCCGGCGGCCGCCTGAGCGCCGTACCCTCGGAAGCCGGGGAGGTGTCCCGCGATGGACACGGTGGGACTCGACGAGGCGCGGAGTGCGTTCGCGCGCGGCGACTGGACGACGGCGTACGACGCCTGGTCGTCGGTCGCGCTCGAGTCGCTCCCGATCCCGGAGCTGGACGACTTCGCCGTCGCGTCCGAGCTGGTCGGCCACCACGACACCGCGGTGGCCGCCCTGCAGCGGGCCTTCACCGCGAGCGAGGCGGGCGGCGACCTCCGGGGGGCGGTCACCAGCGCCTTCCGCCTGTCGATGATCAGCGCAACGCACGGCGAGCCGGCGATGGCGGCCGGCTGGACGTCGCGCGCGGAGGGCCTGGTGGCCGGGCTCGACGACGCGGTCGAGTGCGGCTGGGTCGCCTTCCTGCGGATGTTCCGGGCGCTCGGCACCGGCGACCTCACCGCGGCGTCCGCGTGCGCCGACGAAGCGGCCGCGAGCGGGCAGCGCCACGGCGACCCCGACCTCACCGCGCTCGGCCTCTGCTCGCAGGGTCGGATGGCGCTGTACGCCGGCCGGATCGCCGAGGGCCAGGCGCTGCTCGACGAGGCGATGGTGCGCGTGGTCGCGGGCGAGACCCAGCCGGTCGTCGCCGGCCACGTCTACTGCACGGCGATCGAGGGGTGCCAGGAGATCAGCGACTTCGGCCGGATGGCGGAGTGGACCGCGGCGCTCGACCGGTGGTGCCGGGCGCAGCCGGGCCTGCTCGCATTCACCGGTCAGTGCGCGGTGCACCGCGGCCAGCTGCTGCGGCTGCACGGCGAGTGGGGTCGGGCGCTGGAGGAGCTGGAGCTGGCGACCCGGCGCTACCGAGAGGTCGGTGCGCCCGACGCGGTCGGGCTGGCGGCGTACGAAGCCGGCGAGGTGCTGCGGGTGCAGGGCGACCACGCCGGCGCCGACGCGGCGTACCAGCGGGCGGCCGACCACGGCCTCGACCCGCAGCCGGGCCTCGCGCTGCTCTGGCAGGACCGGGGTCAGGGGTCGGCCGCCCTCGCGGTGGTCGAGCGGCTGCTGGGGGAGCCCGCGGGGCCGGTCCAGCGCTGCCGGCTGCTCCCGGCGTCGGTCGAGGTGCTGCTCGCGGCCGGGCAGGTCGACCGGGCCCGCGAGCTCTCCGTCGAGCTCGCGGAGCTCGCCGCCGGCTTCGGGTGCGAGGCGCTGGACGCCGCGGCGGCCGACGCCGCGGGCGCCGTCGAGCTCGAGTCGGGAGACGCGGCCGGGTCGCTGCCCTACCTGCGCAAGGCCCAGCAGCTCTGGACCCGGGTCGAGGCGCCGTACGAGCGGGCGCGGACCCGGATGCTGATGGGTCGGGCCCTCGCCGCGCTCGGCGACGAGGCGTCGGCGAGGCGGGAGCTCGAGGCGGCGCGGACGGCGTTCCGGCAGCTCGGCGCGCGGCCCGCCGCCGACCGGGTGGACCGGCTGCTCGCGCCCACCTCGCCACCCGGCGACCTGACCGCCCGGGAGGTCGAGGTGCTGCGGCTGGTCGCGACCGGGCGGAGCAACGCCCAGATCGCGGCCGACCTGGTGCTCAGCGAGAAGACGGTGGCCCGGCACCTGTCCAACATCTTCACCAAGCTCGACGTCGGGTCGCGGACGGCGGCGACGGCGTTCGCCTTCGAGCACGGGTTGGTCTGAGGCCCTGTCGCGGCGACGCGCGCGGGAGTAGCGTGGGCAGGTCCGGCCCGACAGGGGGAGACCATGGCCGACCCGCTCATCCAGCTCGAGGAGGGCGGCACCGCGCCGGTCGTCCGCTACGACATCCCCGAGCCGACCAGCTACGAGGGCAAGAACTTCATCGAGCTCGCCTTCGCCGACGAGGTGTTCGCCGACGGCGCACGCCAGATGCGGCGTACGGCGCCGGGCACCCCGTTGGAGAGCCAGTCCACCGACCAGGTCCGCGCCGAGGTGGCGGCGTACCTGCGGACCGGCAGCTCGCGGCGGCCCGAGCTGGCCAGCATGCCGGTCTCGGCGATGATGCGGCCCGCCGGGACCGTCGAGCCCGGCGTCCCCGACCCGGCACCACCGCTGGCGCCCGACGTGCTCGACGGCATCGCCGACCAGGTGGCGCAGGGCTACCACGTCGTGAAGTACGTCGACCTGTTCGGCACCCCGCGGATCACGACCGTACCGGTGCCGCCCGAGCCGGACCCGCGGCTGTTCCTGGTGGAGACGCTGCGGATGACGTCGTTCCTCGGCGACTACGGGGCGGGGCGGATCGTCAAGACCTTCACCCTGCTGCCCGGCGAGGGCACCAAGATCAGCGTCAAGACCTTCCGGCAGCGCGAGAGCACCCGCAAGGAGGCCTCCAGCGTCCTCGACTCGCTCACCCAGGAGAGCGCCACCGACCTCGAGAAGTCGCTGATGAGCGAGCAGTCGGACCAGCAGTCCTTCCAGCAGACCAAGGAGTACTACGCCGACGTCGAGGGCAGCGCGAGCTGGGGGTTCGGCAGCGCCAGCGCGAAGGCCGGCGTCAAGGGCTCCTCGAACGCCGCGCGCGAGGAGTCGGTCAAGAACGTCTCCAACGCCACCGAGAAGCACTCCTCGCGGGCCTCGGCCAAGCGGGAGGTGGAGGTCAACACCAGCTACGAGGTGACCGACAAGGAGGGCGAGGAGCTGGCGACCGAGCGCCAGATCGAGAACATCAACCTCTCGCGCACCCTCAACTTCGTGTTCCGGCAGATGAACCAGGAGTTCGTCACCCTGATCCACCTCACCGACGTCCGGATCGGCTTCTTCGACGGGAGCGGCACGTCGCGGCGGGAGGTCCCGATCTCCGGGCTCGACGGCCTGCTGGAGGAGGTCGTCGCAGCGCAGCACCGCGACTCGGTGCGGAGCATCGTCCTCGAGCAGCTCTCGGCGGTCCGGGACCGCGACGGGATCCCGGTCGACGTGGTCGACGAGGTCGAGGTGACGCCGGGCGACGTCTACCGGCGCTTCGACACCGAGCTGACGGCGACGTACACCGACGAGCGCGACCGGTCCTACACGGTGCCGGGGGTGCTGCTCAAGGTCGACCGGCGGGTGATGCGCACCGAGGGCGTCATCGTCGAGGCGCTCCTCGGCAACGGCGCCGCACTCGACGGGTACGCCGAGCAGCTCCAGCAGCTCGAGGTCGAGCGGCGGGAGGCCGAGGTCGCCAAGGAGGCGGCGCTCGCCGCGCAGGCCGCCCTGGTCAACCAGGTGATCGGCGACGGCGACGAGACCAAGGGGGCGATCGCGGCCCAGCTGCTCGTGCGTCCGTGCTGCTGCTGCGACCACGAGCACTCCGAGGCCACCGCGCCGTCCCCGACTCCTCCCCCGCCGTGAACGACGTCACCACCGCCGAGAAGGTCCTCGAGTACGGCGACCGCGCGGTCGCGCAGGGCACCCGCGTCGCCGAGGCGCCGCAGAGCAAGCAGGGCGGGCCACCTCCGCCGGCCAAGCCACCCGCCCACGTGGCGGCCGCGCGGAGCATCTGGCAGGCCAGCTTCGCCGCCGCCATCGGGACACCGGCGGTCACCATCGAGGACCTCGGCAAGGCACCGTCGGCGGGGATCCGGAAGAGCACGTTCCAGGCCTGGACCAACTCCGCGACGCAGATCTTCGTGAGCAAGGGCCTGGGGACCGACGCCGCCGCGCTCCACGTCGTCCTCCACCACGAGGCCGAGCACATCAAGCAGTTCCGCAGCCACGGCAACAAGCCGCCGGGGGACTACGCGGCGATGATGACCTACGAGTGCCAGGCCTACGGCGCGTCCGCCACGATGACGCAAGGGCACTCGGATCCCAACATCGCTCAGTACCACCCCGACATGAAGGCCGCGGCCGACAGCTACCGCAACGAGATCAAGCGGGTCGAGGCGCTCACCAAGGACCTGGGAGTACGCAACGCCGAGTACAAGAAGTTCCTCAAGCTCCCGCAGCACAAGACCCTCGCCGATCTCTACCGGTGAAGTCCGGGCCGTCGCCGAGTCCTCCCACGCGGCGTGGCCCGATCGGACACAATGTCCCCCGTGGCGCAGGGGAAGCGGGTCGGACCGAAGAAGAAGGCATCGTTCCGACCGACCGCTCTCCTGCTCGCCGTCGGCATCACCCTCGCCGTCGGGGCGTGGGGCTACCTGGTCAAGGCCTCGATCGACTTCGGGATCCAGGCCCGCAACGGCACCTCCGGCGCCTGGACCTACCTCGGCCTTGCCTCCCTCGGCGCCGTCGCCTGCCTGTTCGTGGGCCTGATGCTGGTGGCCCGGCTGCTCCGCACGCTCGGCATCACCTCCCCCTCCGGCCCGAAGCAGCAGGAGGCCGAACCCCCGCGCCCCGTGGGTGGTCACCGCTCGCGGCACTGAGGCTTGTGCCCCGTGCGCGAGTCACCCGCTGACCTCGATCCGGGGCACAGGGTCAGTTGCGCAGCTCGGGCATCGGATCGGCGCACCACCCCATCCCCGCAACTGCAGCAGCGCCCCGATGCGAGGAGCCGTGGCGCAGGGTCGGTCGAAGACCTGCCCCCAGCCCAGCCGCACGGTCAGCCGGGAAGCGAGGGCGGCGTCGAGGTCGCGATCGAGGTCCAGGTCGCGTGCGCGGGCGGTGTCGTGGAACAGCCTCCCGTCCAGCTCGACGACGACGCCGTGCGCGCGGTAGTCGACGTCACGGAGGATCGCGCCACGACTCGATGCTCTGACCTGTCGCGCGGCGCGCGCAGTCCGTGTGCTCGCTCGACTCGCTGCAGATAGCCGTGCTCGAGCACCGAGCAGGTTCCGGCAGCGACATCAGCGAGCACCCCCTCGAGGAACTCCCGTCGGGCGATCCGTTCGCGGTGGCCTAGTGCCTCCTGAACCCGAGCCGCCGTCGTACGACGCGCCTGCACGGCGTTGGCTATCTCGGCGATCGCTGCGAAGTCGCTGGTTGCCGAGGACGCGACGTCGAGGACGGCATGCTCGATGGCCACACGCGGTGGCGACGCATTCCAGATCACCCGCTGATCCAGCCGACCGAGGTAGTGGCGGACCACTCCGGACGGTGGCTCGACCGTGCGGCACCGATCGACCGCGACGTGGATCGCTGGGTCGCCGGGTCCACGACGGCCGGGACCGTCCACCACTCGGATCGCGGACCGGTGGCTCAGCGCGGCGGGTTCGAGCGCGAGTACGGCAGCCCAGGCGCGCTGCAGCCACGTGAGCGGCCCGGTGTGGTCGACGTAGACGCCGTGGTGGACCGTCGCCCACTGTCGTCGGCGGAGCAGCCGTCGGACGTCGTGCGGCTGCAGACCAGCGGCCAGCGCCTGCCGACGCGCGACCACGCCGGACTGGAGCTCGATCACGTCGCACAGTTCCACGTGCGCAGCGTCGGCCGCATCGGGTCCGGCCGCCACTGCCGACGAGCTCGCTTGTGGACAACCCGTTGTGCCCCGGATCCGGGTCACCAGGTGGCACGGATCCGGGGCACAAAGCCGCGAGGGGTGAGCCAGCGTGTGGCTCACCCCTCGTCTTCCCCGGCCCCTTCGAGACGGTCGCTGCGCGACCTCCTCAGGAACCACCATCGGCAGCCGCTGGGGTCGAGGCAGCGGCGGCCGATGGGAGCTATTCAGTTGTGGTCTCGGGTGGTCGGTCAGGACTCGACCGGCACCCGGAGCTTCTGGCCGGCGTAGACCACGGAGGTGTCGAGCCGGTTGAGGTCCTCGATCTGCTCGACCATCGCGGCGACGTCGCCGTCGGTGGTGACGCGGGCGGCGATGTCGTAGAGCGTGTCGCCGGGCGCGACCTGGACCACGAGCGTGGCCTCGGGGGTGCCCGGCTGCTCGGTCGCGACCGAGCCGCCGCCCCAGAGCACACCCAGGGCCAGCACCAGCAGCAGCGCACCGGCGAGCACCACCAGCCGGCCGCGTCGCGTCAGCCGCACCTGCGGCGAGCGGAGCCGGAGCGTCGGGGTGGGCGAGAGGGTCATCGTGCTCATCGGGACCTCCTGGGGAAGTGGCGGTCAGCCTGGTGGTCTGTGCTGTCGATCGGAGCCTGACGGAGACCACTGACAACCAGTGGATCGAGCAGGTGTTCGATCGAACACGTGTACGACGTTAGAGCACGTGTTCGAATCGAGTCAAGAACCTGTTCGAACGGATTTCTCCGACGCCGACGAGGGAGGCCGACACGCTGTTCGAACAGGTGTTTGAAATCCCGGGGCCGTGGTGGGACCCTGCAGCCATGCCGAAGAAGAAGCTCGCCGAGCTGCCCGACGGTCCCCCGGACGCGACCGGGCTGACGCCGCGCCAGCAGAAGGTGCTCGCGACGATCAAGGACTCCATCGAGAAGCGCGGCTACCCGCCCAGCATGCGCGAGATCGGCGAGGCGGTCGGGCTGACCAGCTCCAGCAGCGTCGCCCACCAGCTCAAGACGCTGGAGGAGAAGGGCTTCCTCAAGCGCGACCCGAAGCGCCCGCGGGCGCTCGAGGTGTTCCTGCCCGAGGTGATGGCGGCCCGGCGCTCGATCGGCGGGGCGGAGGAGACGGCGTACGACGAGACGGGCGTCGGCGACGCGATGCCGGCGGCGTCCTACGTGCCGGTCGTCGGCCGGATCGCGGCCGGAGGTCCGATCCTGGCCGAGGAGCGGGTGGAGGACGTCTTCCCGCTGCCCAAGCAGCTCGTCGGCGACGGCCAGCTGTTCCTGCTCGAGGTCAAGGGCGACTCGATGGTCGACGCGGCGATCTGCGACGGTGACTACGTCGTGATCCGCCAGCAGCCGACGGCCGACAACGGCGAGATCGTGGCCGCGATGATCGACGGCGAGGCCACGGTCAAGACGTTCCAGCGGAAGGCCGGCCAGGTCTGGCTGCTCCCCCACAACGACGCCTACGACCCGATCGACGGCACCCACGCCACGATCCTCGGCAAGGTGACGGCGGTGCTGCGGCGGGTCTGACGCGACGCTGGCACAGGTGGTTTCGAGACGGGCGCAGAGCGCCCTCCTCAACCACCGGCCATCGGCAAACGCCTGCTTCGTGAATCGCCGGACGAGGGTGGGCTAGACGGGTTAGGGTTTGCCGGTCTTCGCCTTCCCGGACAAGGAACTCCCACCTGATGCGTCCCCGCCTGCTCACCGCGCTCGCCGCCGGTGCGCTCACGTTGTCCCTGCTCGGCCCGACCGGCGCCCAGGCCGACGACCCGGACGTCTCAGCCCCGACGCCGCCCGACACGACCACGGCGGAGGAGGCCACCGAGGTCCTCGAGGAGGCCGAGGAGCTCTTCGAGGAGCGCCCTCCTGCTGAGGCCCAGGAGTTGCTGGCCGATGGGGGACTCGACGCCACCATGGTGCTCAACGAGCTCCTGCGGGCACGGCCTGACCTTTCTGCGCAGCAGCGCCGGCGGGCTGACGCTCTGCTGGCTCGACCGACCGACGGCGCCTCCGACCCCTTCGGCGACGGGTACCGCAGGCGAGAGGCGAAGCCCGTGTGCGGCGGAGCGATCTGTGTCCACTACGTGCGCCGAACAGCCGACGCGCCGCCGCGTCGGGATTCCGACGGCGACGGAATCCGCGACGCCGTCGAGCAGACACTTCAGATCACTCGTGCCGTTCACAGCACCTTTGTGAACTCCGGCTACCGGCGACCCGACTCCGATGGTCGGCGCGGCGGGCGCAGGGGCAAGGTCGACGTCTACCTCGCCAATATCGACGAGGACGGCTACTACGGCTATTGCGCGAGCGACCAGCGTCAGGCGCCTAGCGGCACGTCCAATCGATGGGCGTACTGCGTCGTAGACGACGACTACGCAAGGTTTGCGACCCCGGAGATCACGGCGCTGGAGAACCGGAAGGTCACGCTGGCTCACGAGTACTTCCATGCCGTCCAGTACGCCTACGACGCCTTCGAGGACGGTTGGTTCATGGAGGCGACCGCCGCATGGGTTGAGGATGAGATCTACGACTCGGTGGACGACAACCGGCAGTACCTCTTGGCCGGACAGCTGGGTTCACCTCGGGTCGCACTCGACCGGTTCGACACGTTCGGAGGGGATGGCTACGGCCACTACGGGAACTGGATCTGGTTCCGCTACCTGACAGAGCGCTGGCCCCAGGAACTGGGAACGTTGCCCCGGTTCGTCCTAGAAGCCTGGCGCGGTGCGAGCGGCCGCCGCGGGGCCGCGAACCTCTACTCCACCCAAGCCATCAACGCCGCACTCAACGACCGCGAAACGAACTTCACGGAGGCGTTCGGGGACTTCGCCGCCGTCAACCGAGACCCGGCTCTCAACTACGAGGAGGGTGGGGCCTATGAGGCCGACCCCCCCTTCCCGATCCCGGCGGCGCGGATCCGAACGCACCCCATATCCGCGACCTCTGAGCCGGTGGGGGATGCGGTGACCGTGGACCATCTCGCCTCGGGGACGGTGGGGTTCGTGCCCGTCGAGCTCGCGGAACCCGGCTGGACCCTCACGGTCTCTGCCACCCTGCCGCCCGCGACGGCGCAGTCGGTCCGCCTTCTGGTGCATCAGGCCGACGGCACGGTGACGACGGCTGAGCTCCAGCCGACGGGGGAAGAGGTCAGCGCGACCGTACCCTTCTCCACCGACGATGTGAGCGACGTCGAGCTCGTGGTCGTGAACGCCAACCGACAGATGACGTGCTGGAAGAACCGTCCGTACGCGTGCAGCGGGATTCCGCGCGGCGACGACTTGGTGACGAACTACAGCACCTCGTTGCAGCCGCCTGTGTAGCGGTCACCCGGCGGCGAGCCGGGCCAGCGCCTGCCGGACCACGGCGGGGTCGGTGGTCTGCCACATCGGCGGCAGGCTCGCCCGCAGGAAGCCGCCGTAGCGAGCGGTGGCCAGCCGCGGGTCGAGCACGGCCACGACCCCTTGGTCGGTGGTGGTGCGGATCAGCCGGCCGGTGCCCTGGGCGAGCAGCAGCGCGGCGTGCGTGGCCGAGACCTCCATGAAGCCGTTGCGGCCCTCGCGGTCGGCCGCCCGGGCGCGCGCCGACATCAGGGGGTCGTCGGGGCGGGGGAACGGGATCCGGTCGATGATCACCAGCTGGCAGGTATCGCCGGGCACGTCGAGCCCCTGCCAGAGGCTGAGCGTGCCGAAGAGGCAGGTGTGGGGGTCGCCGACGAACTGCCGGGCCAGCTCGGGCAGCTGGGCCTCGCCCTGGGCGAGCGTCGTCAGGTGGGGCAGCCGCTCGCGCACCACCGCGGCAGCCGCCTCCGCCGCCCGCCGGCTCGAGAACAAGCCCAGCGTCCGCCCCTCGGCGGCGTCGACCAGGTCGACGATCTCGTCGAGCTGGGCCGCGCCCAGGCCGTCGCGGCCGGGCGGCGGCAGGTGGCGGGCCAGGTAGAGGATCGCCTGCTTCCCGTAGTCGAACGGCGACCCCACGTCGAGGCCGCGCCACGGCACCACCGAGTCGCCGGCATCGTCGGGCTCGGCGCCCTCCTCGGCAGGCTTCAGCCCGAGCGAGGTGGCGATCGCCGAGAAGTCACCGCCGAGCCGCAGCGTCGCACTGGTGAACACCACCGTCTTGTCCGACAGCAGCTTGTCGCGCATCGGCCCCCACACCTGCAGGGGCGCCACGTGGAGCCGCGCGGGAATCCGATCGGTGGGCTCGGAGAGCCACAGCACGTCGGACTCGACCTGCGCGGCCATCCGCTCGGCCGTCGTGAAGATCTCCTGCACCGAGCCGCGGGCCTGCTGGCGACCGGCGTCGCCCTCCTCCTTCTCGCTCTCGCGTGGGTACGCCGACAGGCAGGCGCGGGCCGCGTCGCGGACCAGCACCAGCGCGTCGGACAGCGCCTCGGGGACCTGGTCGAGCCGCCCGGCCTCGGTCTCGGCGATCGCCGTCGCCAGCGCGTCGCCGGCGTCGGCGAGGTCGTCGGCCGCCGACCCGGACGACTCCGTGTCGACGTGCTTCTGGGAGCGCCGGGCCGCGCGGTCGACGTCGGACGGGGCGAGCTCGTCGGTCGCCGCCTGGGTGACCCGGGCGACCACCTCGTGGGCCTCGTCGATCACCACCACGTCGTAGTCGGGGATCATCGGCACCCCCTCGATCGCGTCGATCGCCAGCAGCGAGTGGTTGGTCACGACCAGGTGGCTGCGGTGGGCCTCCTCGCGCGCCACCTCGACGAAGCACTCCTGCCCGAACGGGCACCGGCTCGCCCCGAGGCAGTCGCGATGGCCGACGCTGACCTGCCGCCACTCGCGGTCGGTGTGGCGGGGCGCCCGGTCGCGCTCGCCGCTGCCGCCGTCGTCGGCCTCCTTCTCGGCCCACGCCCGGAGCTCGAGGACCTTGCTGGCCATCGACCCCTCGGGCACGTCGACGAGGGTGCCCTGGTCGTCGGGCACGCCCTCGCGGATCCGGTGGAGGCAGGCGTAGTTGGACCGGCCCTTCAGCACGGCGTACGACGTGTCGACGCCCTGCTCGCCGACCGCCTCGACCAGGCGCGGGATGTCGCGCTCGACCAGCTGGTGCTGGAGCGCGAGGGTCGCGGTGGCGACCACGACCCGGTCACCGTGGAGAAGGCTCGGGACCAGGTAGGCCAGCGACTTGCCGGTGCCGGTGCCGGCCTGGACGAGCAGGTGACGGCCGTCGTCCATCGCCTCGGCGACCGCCTGCGCCATCGCGACCTGGCCCTCGCGCTCCTGCCCGCCGAGCGCCTCGACGGCGTGGCCGAGCAGCTCACGGACGCGGGGGTCGGGCTCGGGCACCCGCGCACTCTAGCCACGCCGTCCGACACGGCCGCCTACGATCCCCAGGCATGGGCACCCCTCCCCTGCTGGCGGCGATCCGGGCGGACCTGGAGACCGCCGGCGACCCGGAGCGGGCCGAGGCGCAGCGGGCCTACATGCGCTCGGAGATGCCGTTCCACGGGGTGTCCTCACCGGAGCTCAAGCGGCTGCTCCGGCCGCACCTGGCGGCGTACGCGCCCGGGGACCGGGCGACCTGGGAGCGCGACGTGCGCGAGACGTGGGACGGCGCGACCCACCGGGAGGAGCGGTACGCCGCAATCGCCCTGGCGCGGCACCGGGTGGCCCGGCCGTGGCAGGACCCCGACGTGCTGCCACTGCACCGGCACCTGGTCGTGACCGGGGCGTGGTGGGACCACGTCGACGTCGTGGCCAGCCACCTCGTCGGTGGCGTGCTCCGCGGCCACCGGCCGGCGACCACCCCGGTGGTCCGCGGCTGGGCGGTCGACGACGACCTGTGGTTGCGGCGTACGGCCGTGCTGGCCCAGCTCCGGCACCGCGAGGACACCGACACCGCGCTGCTGGCCGACGTGGTGGAGGCCAACCTCGACGACCCGTCGTTCTGGCTGCGCAAGGCGATCGGCTGGGCGCTGCGCGAGCACGCCCGCACCGACCCCGACTGGGTCCGCGAGCACGTCGCCGCCTGGGGAGACCGGATGTCGGGCCTGTCGCGGCGCGAGGCGCTCAAGCACTTCGCCTGATCCTGGTCACCGCCCTGCGCATCTCCAGGGGTTTCGAGGCTCGGCGCTGGCGCGCCTCACACCTCAACCTCCGGCTGCCAGAGGTGGTTTCGAGACGGGCCTTGACGGCCCTCCTCAACCACCGGAACCGGTCCCCTCCTCAACCACCGGAACCGGGCCCCTCCTCAACCACCGGAACCGGAGGTTGAGGTGCGAGCGAAGCGAGCCTCGAAACCCCCGCACCGCTGAAGGGCGGCGACCACTCACGGTCCTGCCCGAGGTCACGAGGTTCCGAGGAGGGTCAGACGACGGCGCCGGAGTCCTCGGGGTCGCGGACCTTCTTCTGCTTCTGCTCGCGCGGCATGGGCGCCTTCTCCTGGAACCAGATCAGCAGCGGCGTCGCCAGGAAGACCGAGGAGTAGGTACCGACGACCAGGCCGACGAGCAGCGCGATCGCGAAGTCCTGCAGGGAGTCGCCGCCGAGCAGCGCCAGCGCGGCCAGGATGAACATCGCGCCGAGGCCGGTGTTGACGGTACGCGGCACGGTCTCCAGGCAGGCCCGGTTGGAGACCTCGGCGAACGACTTGTCGCGCGAGGCTCGCCAGCGTTCGCGGATCCGGTCGAACACCACGACGGTGTCGTTGACCGAGAGGCCGATGATGGTCAGTGCGGCGGCGAGGAAGACCCCGTCGATCGGCTTGCCCAGCCAGGCGAACAGGCCGAGCACCAGCAGCACGTCGTGGAACATCGCGAGCACCGCGGAGACGCCGAAGGTCCACTTGAACCGCACCGCGAGGTAGAGCATCTGGGCGAGCAGCGCGATCCCGAAGGCGAGCAGCGCCTTGTCGCGCAGCTCCTCACCGAGCGAGGGGCCGATCTGCTGGTCGTCCTCCTTGGTGATGTCGCCACCGATCTCGGCGAGGGCCGCCTCGATCTGGTCCTCCTCCTGGTCCGACAGCGGCCCCGTGCGGACCGTGATGTCAGCGGTGTCGGCCCCCTGCACGACGGCCTCGGGGAAGCCGGCCGAGGCGATCGCGTCCCGCGCCTCGTCGACGGTGACCTCCTGGGACGTCGAGTAGTCGAGGGTGCGGCCGCCGGTGAACTCGATCCCGAGGTTGAGGCCCTGGACCAGGATGCCGGCCACCGCGATCGCCATCGCGACGAGCGACCCGACGATCCAGGTCTTCCGGCGCGACATCAGGTCGAAGTCCCTGGCGTCCAGCCACGCCCGGACCCTGCCGACGTAGCCGAGGCCGGTGAACCTGGGCCGCTTCGCGACCCACGGGATCGAGACGCCGACCTCGGTCAGCATCCGGGCGACCACCAGCGCCGAGATCATCGAGGCGATGACACCGATCGACAGGGTGACGCCGAAGCCCTGCACCGGGCCGGACGCCAGGATGAAGAGCAGGGCGGCCGCCAGCAGGGTGGTCACGTTGGAGTCGAGGATCGCCGACCAGGCCTTGTTGAAGCCGATGACCAGCGCGCGTCGTACCCCGGCCTTGGGGGCGTCGTCGTACTCCTCCCTGGCGCGTTCGAACACCAGCACGTTGGCGTCGATGGCCAGGCCGATGGCGAGCACGAACCCGGCGAGGCCGGGCAGGGTGAGGGTCGCGCCGAGCGCGAGCAGCATCGCGTAGGCGATGAGGGCGTACGACGCCAGCGCGATCGTCGCCAGGAAGCCGACGAAGCGGTAGACGAGGGTGATGAACAGGCCGGTCAGGATCAGGCCGATCAGGCCGGCCTCGAAGGAGTCGTCGATCGCCTGCTCGCCCAGGGTCGGGCCGACCAGCCGGTCGGAGATCAGCTCCAGCGGCAGCGGAAGCGCGCCGCCCTCGATCAGCGCGGCCAGCTCCTGCGCCTCGGCGGTGGTGAAGTCGCCGGAGATCTCGGTGGAGCCGGTGATGCTGCCGCCGCACGGCACGTTCACGCCCGGGCTGGAGATCACCCGGTCGTCGAGCACGATGGCGATCCGGTTCTTGGCGCCCTGGGCGCAGGCGGCGTCGGCGGAGAGCTTGCCGAACGCGTCGGAGCCCTCGCCGTTGAAGTCGACGTTGACGACCCACTGGGTGGACTGCTGCGGCTGGGCCGCCTCGGCGCCGGTGATCTGGTCGCCCTGGAGCGCCACCGGCCCCATCTCGATCACGTCGCCCTGGTCGGTGGGCAGCACCAGGTTGTCCGGGTCGGCCGGCTTGGTCTTCTCCTCGGGGACGGTCCGGATCACCGGCCGCACCTCGAGCTGGGCGGTCTGGCCGATCCGCTCCTCGGCCTCGGCCGCCTCCTCCTCGTCGGTGATGCCGGGGAGCTCCACCAGGATCCGGTCGTCGCCCTGCCGGACCAGCGTCGACTCGGCCACGCCGAGCGCGTCGACCCGGCCGCGCAGCACCTCGAGGGTGCGGTCGACGTTCTCCGGAGTCGCCTCGGTGTCCTCGGTGCTGTTGACCTGGAAGATGAACTGGGCGCCGCCGCGCAGGTCGAGGCCGAGCTCGGGCTTCTGGTTGACGACGATGGCCGTGGCACCCGCGAGGATGCCGATGACGACCAGCAGTCGGACGACGACACCGCGGGACATGGGGCGCATCTTCCCCCACGGGGGCGGCCGGTCCAATTCCCGGGGGTCGTGGGCCGCGTCGCCGCGAGGGGGGTGACGGGAGGCCGCCGGCGTCCTAGGTTGGCGAGACACCGTCGCCGACCCAGGGGGGCCCACATGTCCGTCGATCGTCGCTCGCTTCTCAAGACCACCGCCGCCGCCACCGTGGTCGGAGGCCCCTTCGCGGGACTGGTCAACGCACCGGCCGAGGCCCTTCGCCCACCCGGCACCGTGACCCTCGTGCCGATCCCCGACGAGCGCGACGGCGCCGTACGGCTCCACCTGCCGAAGGGCTTCCACTACCGGTCGTTCCACGACACCGAGTTCCCGGTCGTGCTCGACGACGGCACCGCGCTGCCGGGCCGCCACGACGGCATGGGGGCGTTCCGCGGACCGCGCGGCAACGTCATCCTCGTCCGCAACCACGAGGTCACCAACAACCCGAACACCCCGGCGTTCGGGCCCGGCACGCCGTACGACCCGGGCGCGGGGGCGGGCACCACGACCATCGAGGTCACCAAGCGTGGTGAGGTGCAGCGCGCCTTCACCAGCCTCAACGGCACGATGTTCAACTGCAGCGGCGGGATCATGCCGTGGGGCTCGTGGATCACCTGCGAGGAGACGATCAACGGGCCCGACGTCGGGCCGGACTTCACCGGAGCGTCCAACCTGGGGCTGCAGAAGCCGCACGGATACGTCTTCGAGGTGCCGAAGGACGGGCAGTCGAACCGCGAGCCGATCACGCACGCGGGCCGGTTCCCCCACGAGGCGGTCTCGTTCGACCCGGTCGACGGGATCCTCTACCTGACCGAGGACAACTTCGAGTTCCCCTCCGGCTTCTACCGCTACCTGCCGCCCAACGACGCCATGAAGGACGGCCGGATCGAGGACGGTGGGCGGCTGCAGATGCTCGCCGTGAAGGGGCGGCCCAACATCCACCTGGAGGAGCGGCAGCCGGCGCGGGCGTCGTACAAGGTGGAGTGGGTCGACATCGAGGAGCCCAACCCGACGTTCCCCTACACGCCCGGCGAGGAGGCACCGACGACGAACGACGCCGCGCTCGTCGCGGTCGGTGACCAGGGGCGGGCGCAGGGCGCCGCGCTGTTCTCGCGGCTGGAGGGACAGGTGTACGACGACGGCGTCATCTACTTCACCTCCACCCAGGGCGGCGGACCGATCGAGGACGACACCGACGACGACAACGCCAACGGCTTCGGCAACGGCAACGGGCAGGTGTGGGCCTACCACTGCCGGAAGCGGCGGCTCGAGGTGATCTACCAGGCGCCGGTCGACGACGCGGAGGCGAACCAGACCTTCGACTTCCCCGACAACATCACCACCAGCAAGCGCGGCACGCTCGTGGTGTGCGAGGACTCCACGGTCGACAACTACATCCGGGGCCTCACCCGCCGGGGTCGGCTCTGGGACATCGCCCTGAACCGCCTCTACAGCCAGATCGCCACCGTGCCCGGCACCACGGACCCGCTGCCACGGTTCGGCGACGAGTTCGCGGGCTCGACCTTCAGCCCCGACGGCCACACCCTCTTCGTGAACATCCAGGCCTCGCGCGGCATGACGTTCGCGATCTGGGGCCCCTGGGGCCGGATCGGCGTCTGACTCTGGGGAGGAGGTTGCGCAGCTTCGGTGGTTGAGGAGGTTGCGCAGCAACCGTTGGTTCCTGAGGAGGGCCGTCAGGCCCGTCTCGAAGGGCTCGAAACCACCACTGGCCGATGGTTCTCCACAGGGCGTCGTACGGGGCTGGTGCGAGGGGTTCATACGGCGGGACGCTGGCGCATGGCCTGGACCTACATCCTCGAGTGCGCCGACCGCACCTACTACGTCGGCAGCACCGTCGACCTCCAGGGCCGGGTGTGGCAGCACCAGAACGGCGAGGGCGCGGCGTACACGCGGCACCGCCTGCCGGTCACCCTCGTCTGGAGCGCGCAGTTCGACCGGGTCGACCAGGCGTTCGCGTTCGAGAAGCGCGTGCAGGGGTGGGGTCGCCGCAAGCGTGAGGCGTTGATCGAGGGTCGGTACGAGGACCTGCCCGAGCTGTCGAGCAGGAGCTGGTCCGCCGTACGACGATGGCGGGAGTGACCGTTCTGCCGAGGGTGGTGGACATCCCCGGTGGTTGAGGAGGTTGCGCAGCAACCGTTGGTTCCTGAGGAGGGCCGTCAGGCCCGTCTCGAAGGGCTCGAAACCACCCGTGCCGGACAGTGGCGAACGGCGTACACCGGTGACGACCGGTCTGCCCATGGTGGTTTCGAGACGGGCCTTGCCGGCCCTCCTCAACCACCGGTACCGCGCGGCGTCGGTGGTTGAGGAGGTTGCGCAGCAACGTCCGAAACCACCTGTGCCGGACTCTGGCGAACGGCCTACGCCGGTGACGACCGGTCTGCCCATGGTGGTTTCGAGACGGGCCTTGACGGCCCTCCTCAACCACCGGGGCTCGCTCTCCTCGACCACCGGAACTGCGCAATTACCGGCCGGAAGGTCTGGACAAGAGGGGGGCCGCGTGATTTTCTCAGCATCACCTGCGGCCGACCTGCGCCGCTCTTCTCGGGAGGAAGCATGCACCCACCGCGCCCCCGTTCCCGCCGGACCGGCAGGATCGTCTTCGGCGGAGCACTGGCCACCACCCTGGCCGCCAGCCTCGTCGTCCCCGCCCTCACCACCACGGCCACCGGCCGCCCCCAGGAGGCGCCCGACGACCGCGTCCAGATCGTGATGGTCGACGCCCCGACGGTCGACCAGCGCAACGAGGTCCTGGCCCTCGGCCTCGACCCCACCGAGCACGCCACCCGCAAGGGCATCGAGGTCGTGCTCTACGGCGAGAAGGACGCCGACCGGCTCCGCGAGGCCGGCTTCAGCTGGGACGTCGAGGTCCGCGACCTCGAGGCCCAGATGGAGCGGCAGCGTGCCGCTGACGAGGAGTACGCCGCCTCCGTCGACGAGTCGCCGCTGCCGAGCGGCCGGACGTCGTACCGGACCTACGAGGAGTACCTCTCCGACATGGAGATGCTCGCCGACAAGTACCCCAAGCTCACCAAGCCGGTCACCCTCGAGAACGAGACGGTGCTCGGCGAGAAGATCCGCGGCCTCGAGATCACCAAGAACGCCGACGACGTCAAGGACGGCAAGCCGGTCTTCCTCCTGCTCGGCGCCCACCACGCCCGTGAGTGGCCCAGCTCCGAGCACACCCTCGAGTTCGGCTTCGAGATGCTGGAGTCCTACACCGCCAACGACCAGCGGGCCGTCCGGCTGATGAACGGCCTGCGGCTGATCATCGTGCCGGTCGTCAACGTCGACGGGTTCCAGATCTCCCGCAACGCCGACCCCGGTGACCCCGAGGACGACTTCGACACCTTCGACTACGAGATGAAGCGCAAGAACTGCTCGATCTCGGAGAACACCCCGGAGCAGTACACGGTCGGCACCTGCGAGGACAACCCCGCCGGCCGGCTGCGCGGCACCGACCTCAACCGCAACTACCCCGGCTTCTGGGGCGGCGGCGGCGCCAGCACCAACTGGTCGAGCGACACCTACCGTGGCGACGGCCCGGGCAGCGAGCCCGAGAGCGACGCGGTCCGGAAGCTCATCTCCGAGCGTGCGGTCACGATGATGATCAGCAACCACACCTACTCCAACCTCGTGCTGCGGCCGCCGGCCATCGCCTCGACCGGCAAGGCCCCGGACGAGCCGGCGCTCAAGGAGCTCGGCGACTCGATGGCCGCGGCCAACGGCTACACCAGCCAGGCGTCGTACCAGCTCTACGACACCTCGGGCTCCACCGAGGACTGGAGCTACTGGATCACGGGCGGCTACGGCTACACCTTCGAGATCGGTCCCGACGGGTTCCACCCGGCCTACGAGGACGCCGTCGTCGGCGAGTACATCGGCGACACCGAGGCGTCCGGCGGGGCCGGCGGCAACCGGGTCGCCTACTACCGGGCGGCGCAGACGGCCATGGACCCGGTGCACCACTCGCAGATCACCGGCAAGGCACCCAGGAACCGCACCGTCACGGTGAGCAAGACCCACATCTCGCCCACCTCGCCGGTGCTCCAGCCCGACGGCTCGACCGGGCCGCAGCGGTTCTACGAGGACACCCTCACGACCGACTACCGGACCGACGGCGGGCGGTTCACGATGGACGTGAACCCCTCGACCCGGCCGCTCGTGGTGGGTCGGTACGGCCGCGAGCCGCAGGCTCCGCCGCAGGACGAGGTCACGCTGGTCAACCCCGACGGCGTCCCGGCCGTGGGCGAGCAGGAGGAGACCACGTTCGAGGTGGAGGGCCTGCCCGACGCCGACAACGGGTTCGCGACGGTCTCGGTCGAGTGGCCGAGCACCGACGCGGCGGCGTACGACTGGGACTTCTACGTCCTCGGTCCGGACGGTGAGGCCGTGGGCTCCGGCGCCACGCTGGCGAACCCGGAGGTCATCAAGATCCCCGACCCGGTCGCCGGGACCTACACCCTGGTGGCGGAGAACTACGCCGGCGGCGACGCCGACCACGACTGGACGGGTGAGGTCACCTTCCAGAGCCCCGAGCCCCCGCAGTACAGCGGGATCAAGGAGGCCTGGCAGCTCACCTGCACCAACCGCCGTGGCAAGATCCTCGGCAGCCGTGAGGTCGTCATCGACCGCGGTGAGACGGTGAACGTCGGCAACGCGTGCCAGGAGCGCAAGCGGCGCCGCTGACCGACCGCAGACGACGCGGGCGGGGCCATGGGGGGCTCCGCCTGCGTTCTGCGTCCGGGCTCAGGCGCGGGCGAAGGTCAGCGTCTCGCCCCGGGCGCCGCCCATCCACACGTCCTGGCAGGCCGCGGCCATCTCCGGCAGGCCGTCGACGATTCTGGCGAACACGTTGCCGGGCACCCAGCCCTGGTCGCCGTTGATCAGCAGGTTGTTGCGGCCGTAGAACACCGCGAGGTCGATGATTGCGCCCATCGACCGGTGCTCCTCCTCCGACTCGTAACCGTACGCCGGGTTGCCGAGGTCGTCGCCGTCGAACCCGAACCAGCACACGTCCCCCGGGATCGGCGTGATCGTGGTGTTCTCCTTGCCCGGGTCGCCGGGCGCGAACTGGGGGTGCAGCGCGTAGATCTCGTTGCGGGCGTACTTGCCGTGGAACACCGGCGCCGAGAGCGGCAGGTGGTCCCACACCGCGGCCGCCGTACGGGGCGCGGCCTCGTCGAGCAGCACGGCGGTGCAGCTGACGCCTCGCTTGTCCAGGCTGATGGTCATGTGTCGGGGCACGGTTCTCCTCGTGGTCGTCAGGGCCCGGTGAGCAGGGTCGGTGTCTCGGTGTGCCAGCCGGTGAGCTGCTGGTAGGCGTGGCCGACCCGGAGCAGCAGGTCGTCCCGGTGGCGGGCGGCCACCAGCTGGAGCCCGACCGGCCGTCGGTCCGAGGTGAAGCCGCACGGCACCGACAGCGCTGGCTGCTGGGTCATGTTGAACGGGTAGGTGTACGGCGTCCACGAGGTCCACAGCTCGCTCGGCCAGACCTCGGGGGCGTCGCGGCCGGCGGCGAACGCGGCGATCGGGGTGGTGGGGGTGAGCAGCACGTCCCACTCCTCGTGGAAGGCGCCCATCCGGACGCCGAGCGCCATCCGCACCGCCATCGCGTCGAGGTAGTCCGAGGCGGTCGCCGGGAGGCCGTACTGGTGCACCGCGCGGGCCAGGCCCGGGTCGACCCGCTCGAGGGCGCCCTCGCCGTACCCGCCGATCACCTTGGCGGCGCCGGTGAACCAGAGCACGTGGAAGGCGTCCACGCAGTCCTCGATCCCCGGGTCCACGCGGGCGACGTGGGCGCCGGCGGCCTCGAGGTCGGCGGCCGCCCGTTCGACGGCCTCCTCCACCTCGGGGTCGTTGCGGCCGAAGCCCAGGGTCGGTGACAGCGCGACCCGCAGCCCGCGCAACGCCCGCGCCGGGTCCGGGTCGAGCGCCCCGGAGAAGCTGCCCCCGGTCGGCGGCATCGCCGCCCAGTCGCGGGAGTCGGGCCCGCTGACGAGGTCCAGGAGCAGCGCGGCGTCCTCGACCGTGCGGGTCATCGGGCCGCCGTGGGACAGGGTGCCGTAGGGGCTGGGCGGGTACATCGGCATCCGGCCGAAGGTCGGCTTCAGCGCGGTGGTGCCGGTGAAGGAGGCCGGGATCCGGACCGAGCCGCCGCCGTCGGTGCCGATCGACCAGGCGCCCATGCCGAGCGCCACCGCCGTCGCGGAGCCGCCGCTGGAGCCGCCGGGCGTGAGGTGGCTGCCCCACGCGTTGCCGGTGACGCCGTGCCGGGCCGAGTCGGTGACGCCCTTCCAGGCGAACTCGGGCGTGGTCGTCTTGCCGAGCACGACGGCGCCGGACTCGCGCAGCCGGGCCACGGCGGGCGCGTCCTCCTCCCACGGCCCCTCGGCGTCGATCAGCGACGACCCGCGGACCGTCGGCCAGCCGCGGGTCAGGAACATGTCCTTGATCGTCACCGGTACGCCGTCGGCGGGACCGAGCGGCTCCCCGCGACCCCAGCGCTGCTCGGACTCCCGGGCGCTCGCCAGGGCGCCCTCGGGGTCGGTGAGGAGGACGGCGTTCACCTCGCCGTTCCAGCGGTCCACGACCGCCAGGGCAGCCTGGGTGGCCTCGACCGGCGACAGCGTGCCCGCGGCGTACCCGGCGGACAGGGCGGTGGCCGTCGCCAGCGACACCGTCACCTGCTCAGCCGCCCTTGGCCGCCATCTCGGCGAGCTCGGCCTCGGACTCCGGGGTGCCCGGGATCTCGGTGCCGCGGATCGAGCAGCCCGCCGTCTCGACCGCGAACCGGATCGAGATCAGGCCGACGACCGACGCGAGGATCATGTAGTACGCCGGCATCAGGTTGCTGCCCGTGGCGGAGATCAGGGCGTCGTTGACGTAGAGCGCCGTCCCGCCGAAGAGGGCCGTGGAGATGTTGTAGCCGATCGCCATCCCGCCGTACCGGACGTGGGAGGGGAACATCGCCGGGAAGGTGGCGCTGATGGTCGCGAGCTGGGCGACGTAGACGATGCCGAGCACCGCGAACCCGACCAGCGCGGGCCAGAAGCCCTGCGAGATCAGCATGAACATCGGCACCGAGAGCACGATCAGCCCGATGAAGGAGCCGGCCCACATGGGCTTGCGTCCGATCCGGTCCGAGAGGGCCCCGGCCATCGGGATGAACACCAGCATCGCGACCTGGCCGAAGATCACCAGCAGGTCGGCGTCGGTCGAGGAGAAGCCGGCCGTCTCGGTGAGGTACGTCGGCATGTAGGCCAGCAGCGTGTAGTTGGCGATGTTGAGCGCGGCCACCAGCCCCATCAGGACCAGGATGGTCGGCCAGAAGTTGGCGAACAAGTCCTTGAGCGCGCTGCCGGCGCTGCTCTCGACGGCCTCCTGCTCCTCGAGCTCGCGGAACACCGGTGTGTCCTCGAGCTTGAGCCGGACGTAGAGGCCGATCAGGCCGATCGGGCCACCGATGAGGAACGGGATCCGCCAGCCCCAGTCGGTCATCGCCTCGGCGCCGATGAGGGACTCGGTGACGAAGACGATCGCGATCGCCAGGGTGAAGCCGCAGATGGTGCCGAACTCCAGGAAGCTGCCGAGGAACCCGCGCTTCTTGTCGGGGGCGTACTCGGCCATGAAGGTCGCCGCGCCGCCGTACTCGCCGCCGGTGGAGAAGCCCTGCACCACGCGGAGCGCGACCAGCAGCACGATCGCCCAGACGCCGACCTGGTCGTACGTCGGCAGCACGCCGACCAGGAAGGTGGCCGCGGCCATCAGCAGGATGGTCATCGCCAGCACCCGCTGCCGGCCGATCCGGTCGCCGAGCGGGCCCCAGAAGATGCCGCCGAGCGGCCGCAGCACGAACGAGACGGCGAAGACCAGGAAGGTGCCGACCAGCCCGGTCTCGGGGAAGAAGTTGTCGGCGATCTCGACCGCCACGTAGGCGTAGACGCCGTAGTCGTACCATTCGGTGGCGTTGCCGATGGCCGAGCCGGTGATCGCCTTGCGGAGGGTGCCGGGGTCGACCTCCCTCTCGGCTGCTCCTGCGGACGGTGACGGTTCGGCCATGTCGGCTCTCCTCGAGATGCTGCGTGCGGCTGCGGTCGGTGTGGGGGCCCGTACGACAGTCCCTCACCTTGCTCCCGGGTTGGTAGATTGTCAACAATCTGTGGGAAGGTGCCACCACCGATGCCGACCGTCGTGATGCTCTACCCCGGCCACAGCGCCGAGGACGACTATCCCGCGCTCGAGCGCCGGCTGCCCGGGGTCGCGCTGCCGGTGGTGCACACCTGGGAGGGTCCGACCGCCCACGACGTGGCCGCCCTCCGGTCCCTCGGGGCGGAGGAGCCGCTGCGGGCCGCCGCCGGCCGCGCCCGCGACCTGGCGCCGGACGCCGTGATGTGGGCGTGCACGTCGGGCAGCTTCGTGTACGGGCCGCAGGGAGTCCACGCGCAGGCGGGGTGGGTGGCCGACGCGGCCGGCGTCCCGGCGTCGTCGACGACGCTGGCGCTGCTGGCGGCCCTGGACCACCTCGGCGCGCGGCGCGTGGCCGTCGCGGCGACGTACCCGGCGGCCGTGACCGACCACCTCACGGACCTGGTGGCCGACGCCGGGGTCGAGGTCGCGGCCGTCACCCACGCCGACGTGCCGAGCGGAGAGGACGCCGGCCGGCTCGACCCCGACGCGGTGGTCGCGATGGTCGCCGGTGTCGCGCGGCCGTCGGGGACGCAGGCGGTCGTGGTGCCCGACACGGCGCTGCGGACGACCGGGCTGCTGCCCCGGCTCGAGGCCGAGGTCGGCGTACCGGTGGTCACCGCCAACCAGGCGACCGCGTGGTACGGCCTGCGGCTCGCCGGCTGGACCGGCACCGCCCCCGACCTCGGCACCCTGTTCGCCCGCTAGCTCGAGCCGGCGCCGCCACGACCGATCCGCACAGGGTGGTTTCGAGACGGGCGCAGAGCGCCCTCCTCAACCACCGGGACCCCGCACCACCCGGACGGCGCTCCTCCCCCCCGCTCGCTCGTCGGGGACACCTGCCGCGAGGACACATGTCCCCAACGACCCAGTGCCCAGCAGCAGGTCGACCTTCAGCGGGTGGTTTCGAGACGGGCGCAGAGCGCCCTCCTCAACCACCGGGACCCCGCACCACCCGGACGGCGCTCCTCCCCCCCGCTCGCTCGTCGGGGACACCTGCCGCGAGGACACATGTCCCCAACGACCCAGTGCCCAGCAGCAGGTCGACCTTCAGCGGGTGGTTTCGAGACGGGCGCAGAGCGCCCTCCTCAACCACCGGGACCCCGCACCACCCGGACGGCGCCCCTCCCCCCGCCGCTTGCTCGTTGGGTACACGTGTCCCCGGTGCTTGAGGAGGACCCCCACACCATCCGGTGGTTGAGGAGGTTGCGCAGCAACCGTCTCGAAACCACCTCACCCGGACAGCTCGCCGACGGCGGCGAGGACCCGGCGCAGGCCGTCGTCCATGTGCGCACACAGCAGCCGGTCGGCGAGGTCGGCGTCGCCGGCGACGATGGCGCGGGCGATGTCGGCGTGCTCGGTGACGCGGTACTGGACCGAGTCGTAGGTCTGCTGCATCCACGCCAGGCACAGCCGGACCTGGGTGAGCAGCGTGCCGTGCATCAGGATCAGCCGCGGGCTGCGGCTCAGCGCCACCAGCTGCTCGTGGAAGCGCATGTCGAGCGCCGACACGTCGGGGTGGGAGGGCCGGTCCTCGTAGGCGCGCATCTCCTCGACCACCGCGATCAGCGCCTCCGCTTCCTCGCCCGCCCCTAGCGCGACCGCCTGCCGTACGGCGGTCCGCTCGACCGCGGCCCGGGCCAGGTAGATGTCGCGGATCGTCGGCTCGTCGAGCTCCATCACGAACAGGCCGCGGTTGCGGTGGCTGACGAGGAGTCCCTCCTGGGTGAGCCGCTGCATCGCCTCCCGCAGCGGGCCCCGGCTGACGCCGAAGCTCGCGGCCAGCGAGGCCTCGGTGAGCTGCTGGCCCGGCCGGAACTCGCCCTTCGCCACCGCGTCGCGCAGCCGCCGCGCGATGATGCTGGGCGTGGAGTCGCGCGGAATCGGCGTCAGCGACGACTCCATGACGGTCACCCTAAGGTCCGGCGGGGCATGGCGAGGTACTTGATCTCGAGGAACTCCTCGATGCCGACCCGGCCGCCCTCGCGGCCCAGCCCGGAGGCCTTGACGCCGCCGAACGGCGCCGCGGGGTTGGACACGAGTCCGGTGTTGAGGCCGACCATCCCGACCTCCATCGCCTCGGAGACCCGGAAGCCGCGGTCGACGTCGCGGGTGTAGAGGTAGCCCACCAGCCCCCAGTCGGTGTCGTTGGCGATCTCGAGCGCCTCCTCCTCGGTGTCGAACGGCACCAGCGCCGCCACCGGCCCGAAGATCTCCTCCGACATCAGCGCCGAGTCGCGGCGTACGTCGGCGAGGACCGTCGGGGTGAAGAACCAGCCCGGCCGGTCGGGCCGCGATCCGCCGGTGACGACGGTCGCCCCCCGCGCGACCGCGTCCCCGACCAGCCGCTCGACCTTGTCGAGGGCCGGCGGCCCGACCAGGGGCCCGACCTGGACGCCGTCGTCGGCGCCGTCGCCGACGACCAGCCCGCCCATCCGCTCCGCCAGCCGGGCGGCCAGCTGGTCGGCCACGCCGCGCTGGACGAGGATCCGGTTGGCGGCCGTGCAGGCCTCGCCCATGTTGCGCATCTTGGCGACCATCGCGCCCTCGACGGCCGCGTCGAGGTCGGCGTCGTCGAAGACGATGAACGGCGCGTTGCCGCCGAGCTCGAGCGAGGTCCGCATGACGTGCTGCGCAGCCTGCCCGAGGAGCTTGATGCCGACCGCGGTGGACCCGGTGAAGGTGAGCTTGCGGGCCAGTCCACTGGCCAGCCACGGCCCCACGACCGACCCGGGGTCGGAGGTGGTCACCACGTTGAGGACGCCGTCGGGCAGACCGGCCTCGCGGAGGATCTCGGCGAGGGCGAGCGACGACAGCGGGGTGAGCTCGGAGGGCTTGAACACCATCGTGCAGCCGGCCGCGATCGCCGGGCCGATCTTGCGCGCGCCCATGGCGAGCGGGAAGTTCCACGGCGTCACCAGGACGCACGGTCCGACCGGCTCGCGGGTGCAGATGATCCGGGTGCCGCCGTCGCCGGAGACCGTCGCGTCTCCGCCGATCCGGACCGCCTCCTCGGAGAACCAGCGCAGGAACTCCGCCGCGTAGGCGACCTCGCCGCGCGCCTCGGCCAGCGGCTTGCCCATCTCGGTGGTCATGAGCAGCGCGAGGTCCTCCTGGCGGGCCATCACCAGGTCGAAGGCGGAGCGCAGGATCTCGCTGCGCTCGCGGGGCGCGGTCCGGCCCCAGCTGCGCTGCACCCGGGCCGCGACCTCGACGGCCCGCAGCGCGTCGTCCTCGCCGCCGTCGGCGATGGAGGCGATCGGCTCCTCGGTCGCCGGGTTGAGCACGTCGATCCGCCGACCGGACGCCGCGGGCACCCAGTTGCCGTCGACCAGCAGGTCGGTGGGGACGTCGGCGAGCAGCGCGCGGACGCGGTCGGACGTTCCGGTCGTCACGGTCATGGGTCCTCCGGGTGGGGGGCTAGGGGCAGGAGCAGACCTCAGCCAGGGCGGCCCCGAACCGCTCGGCGCCGAGGCGCACCTCGTCCTCGGTCACGACCAGGGCCGGGATCAGCCGGACCACGTTCATCAGCGGGCCGCAGGTGAGCGAGAGCAGGCCGTGCCGGGTGGTGGCCTGCTGCACCGCCTTGGCGGTGTCGGCGTCGGCCGAGCCGTCGGCACGCGTCAGCTCGAGGCCGAGCATCAGGCCGATGCCGCGGACGTCGCCGAGGCACGCGTGGTCGGCCTGGAGCTTCTGCAGCTCGGCGAGCAGCTGGTCGCCGCGCTCGCGCGCGTTGTCGACCAGGCGCTCGTCGCGGATCACATCGAGGGTGGCGCAGCCGGCCGCCGCGGCGACGGCGTTGCCGCCGTACGTGCCGCCCTGGGAGCCCGGCCACGCCTGCGCCATCAGCGCCTCGGGGGCCGCGATGGCGCTGATCGGGAAGCCGGACGCGATGCCCTTGGCGGTGATCAGCACGTCGGGGGTGATCGAGGAGTGCTGGTGGCCCCAGAACCTGCCGGTCCGCCCGCACCCGGCCTGGACCTCGTCGAGGACCAGCAGGATGCCGTGCTCGTCGGCGCGCTCGCGGAGCCCCTCGAGGAAGGCGGGCGGGGTCTGCAGGTAGCCACCGTCACCCAGCGCCGGCTCGATCAGGAACGCGGCGGTGTCGCGGGGTGCGGTGCGGGTCGCGAACAGGTGGTCGAGCTCGCGCAGGCAGAACGCCACCGCGTCGTCGACGCTCCAGCCGTAGCGGTAGGCGTAGGGGAAGGGCGCCATGTGGACCCCGCCCATCAGCGGCGAGAACCCGGCCGAGAACCGGGTGCCGGCGGTGGTGAGGGTCGCGGCCGCGACGGTGCGCCCGTGGAAGCCGCCCTGGAAGGTGACGATGTTGGGCCGGCCGGTGGCCATCCGGGCCAGCCGGATCGCGGCCTCGACGGCCTCGGAGCCGGAGTTGGCGTAGAAGACCGAGTCCAGGCCGGGGGGCAGCACCTCGCCCAGCTTGTCGGTGAGCTCGAGCAGCGGCCGGTGCATCACGGTCGTGTACTGCGCGTGGATGACCCTGCCGACCTGCTCGCGCGCCGCCTCGACCACGCGCGGGTGGCAGTGACCGGTGCTGGTGACGCCGATGCCGGTGGTGAAGTCGAGGTAGTCGCGTCCGTCCTCGCCGTGGATCCAGCTCCCGCTGGCGTGGTCGACCACGACCGGGGTGGCCTGCTGCAGGACCGGGCTCAGCGCCGTCATGCGTTCGATCCTGCCAGCCGATCGTAGATTGTCAACAATTGCTCACGACCCCTACCGTGGCGGGGTGACGACCGCCCCAGGGACGGCCCGGCGCACCCGGGTCGTCGTCCTCACCGACGACGCCGGGACCGAGCCGCCGAACGCAGACCGGCTGCGCGCGCTCGCGGACCTCGTGGTCACCGACGCGGCCGGCCTGGCCGCCGACCTGCCCGGCGCCCAGGTGCTGCTGATGTGGGACTTCTTCTCAGCGGCGTTGCGGGAGGCGTGGCCGGCCGCCGACGGGCTGGAGTGGATCCACGTCGCGTCGGCCGGCGTCGACACCCTGCTGTTCGACGAGCTGCGCGCCTCCGACGTCGTCCTGTCCAACGCCCGCGGCGTGTTCGACCAGCCGATCGCGGAGTTCGTCGCGGCCTCGGTGCTGGCCCACGACAAGCGGCTCCACGAGAGTGCCCGCCTGCAGCGCGCGCACGAGTGGCGGCACCGGGAGACCACTCGGACGGCGGGGTCACGGGCGCTCGTCGTCGGTACCGGCGGCATCGGCCGGGCCATCGCGCGGCTGCTCCGCGCGCTCGGGGTCGAGGTCACCGGCGGCGGGCGTACGCCGCGCACCGAGGACCCCGACTTCGGCGCCGTCGTCGCCACGGCCGACCTCCGCGACCACCTCGGGGACCAAGACCACGTCGTCCTCGCGGCCCCCCTGACCGACCAGACCCGCGGGCTGATCGGCGCCGCCGAGCTGGCCGCGATGAAGCCCACCGCCCACCTGGTCAACATCGGCCGCGGCCCGCTCGTCGACGAGGACGCGCTGCTCGACGCGTTGCGCTCGGGACGGATCGCGGCGGCATCGCTCGACGTCTTCGAGACCGAGCCGCTGCCCGACGACCACCCCTTCTGGGACCTGGAGCAGGTGCACGTCTCGGCCCACATGTCCGGCGACGTGGTCGGCTGGCGGGACGCGCTCGCGGTGCAGTTCGAGGACAACCTGCGGCGCTGGGTCGCGGGCGAGCCGCCCGCGAGCGTGGTCGACAAGGAGCGCGGCTACGTCCCCCAGGAGGCGGCACCATGACTGCTGTCGTCAACCCCTGCATCGGTGTGGTCACGCCCTACGACTTCGCCCTCGACCGCGAGCTGTGGCGATGGGTCCCCGACGGGCTCGACCTGCTGCTGACCCGCACGCCCTACGAGCCGCTCACCGTCTCCGTCGAGATGGCCCAGCGCGTCGGCGACCCGGCCGTGGTCGCCGCGGCGACCCTGGCCCTCACCACTCCGGCCCCCGCCGTGGTCGGCTACGCCTGCACGTCGGGGAGCTTCGTGGCCGGCGCGGTCGGCGAGCGCGCGATCGTGGACGCCATGCTGGCCACCGGTGTCCCGGCGGCCGTGACGACCAGCGGCGCGGTGGTCTCCGCGCTGCAGGCCCTCGGGGTGCGCCGGGTCGCGGTGGCGACGCCGTACGACGAGGCGATCACGGCGCTGCTGGTCGCCTTCCTCGGCGAGGCGGGCATCGCGGTCAGCCGCGCCGACCACCTCGGTCTCGACTCCGCCATCTGGGCGGTGCCGCGCGAGGTCACCCTGGGGCTGGTCCGGCGGGCGTGGACCGAGGACTGCGACGCGGTGTTCGTCTCGTGCACCAACCTCGCGACCTACGACGCCATCCCCGAGCTCGAGGAGGAGCTGGGGGTCCCCGTCGTGAGCGCCAACCAGGCCACGATGTGGGCCGCGGTCGCCCTCGCCGGCCTCTCGGCCCAGGGTGCCGGCCAGCGACTCCTGCAGGAGGGAGTGCCCGCGTGAACACCCCCGAGGACCCCGCATGACGCACGCCTTTCCCGGGTCCGAGCCGCCGGCGCGGCACACCCCGGCCTCCTTCGAGCCCGACGAGTACGCCGCCCGGCTGGCCGCCGTCCAGGCCCGGCTCGCCGACCGCGAGCTCGACGCGATCGTGGTGTCCGACCCGGCCAACCTGTTCTACCTGTGCGGCTACAACGCGTGGTCGTTCTACGTGCCGCAGTGCCTCGTGGTGCCCGTCGAGGGGCTGCCCCACCTGTTCGCGCGGGCGATGGACGCCCAGGGTGCCTACTGGACCGCGACCCTCCCCCGCGACCGGGTGCACGCCTACCCGGAACGTCTGGTGCAGCACGTCACCGAGCACCCCTTCGACTGGATCACCCGCCGGGCCGTCGAGGTCGGTGTGCTGCCCGACCGGGCCGGCGGCCGGGTCGCCGCGGAGCTGGACGCCCACTTCTTCTCCGCCCGCAGCCACCTCGCGCTCGAGGCGGCGCTGGAGCACAGCGTCGTCGTGGACAGCGCCGAGCTCGTCAACTGGGTCCGGCTGGTCAAGTCGCCCGCCGAGGTCGAGGCGCTCCGCGTCGCCGGGCGGATCGCCAGCGACGTCATGCAGGTCGCGATCGACGGGGTCCGGGAGGGCCGGCGGCAGTGCGAGGTGGTCGCGGAGATCCAGCACGCGCAGGCCCTCGGCTCGGGCGTGCTCGGCGGCGACTACCCCGCGATCGTGCCGATGCTGCCGACCGGCGAGTCGGCCGGGACCCCGCACCTGACCTGGAGCGACGCCCCGTTGGTGCGGGGCGAGGCGACGACCGTCGAGCTGGCGGGCGTCTTCCACCGCTACCACGCGCCGCTGGCCCGCACCGTCGTCCTCGGTCGGCCGGCCCCGCTGCTCGCGTCCTGCGCGGTCGCCGTCGGCGAGGGCCTGGACGCCGCCCTGGAGCAGCTCCGCCCGGGCCGCACCGGCGCCGACGCCCACCGGGCCTTCACCGAGGTGATCGGCCGGCACGGCTTCACCAAGGAGTCCCGCATCGGCTACTCGATCGGCATCGGCTACCCGCCCGACTGGGGCGAGCGCACGGTGAGCCTGCGCGAGGACTCCACGACCCCGCTCGAGCCCGGCATGGCCTTCCACGTGATCCTCGGGATGTGGATGGACGGCTGGGGCTACGAGACGTCCGAGCCCGTCGTCCTCACCGAGGGTGCCCCCGAACGGCTGACCACGGTCCCGCAGGGACTGACCACCAAGGAGTGACATGACGATCCCCGACCCGGTGACCCCGGTCCGCGACCAGGGCCTGCCGCTGGCCTCCCGTGCCGACCAGCTGGTCGGCTCGATGATCGACTCCAGCACCTCGCTGCTCGCCGCCCAGAGCCACGACATCGTGCGGTTCGCGATGGGCAGCCCGGCCGCCGAGGCGATCCCGACCAAGGTGCTGGCCGCGATCGGCGCCGAGGAGGTCGGCGAGGCCTCCCCCGACGCGTTCGACTACGCCGCGACCGAGGGCGACCTGCCGCTGCGGCAGGCGCTGCTGGCCGAGCTCGAGGGCACCAGCGACGCCACGACCCTGGACCGGATCACCGTCACGTCCGGTGGGATGCAGGGGCTCGACCTCGCGTTCAAGCTGTTCGTCGACCCGGGTGACCTGGTGACGGTGGAGGCGCCGACGTACACCAACGGCAGCGCGACCGCGCTGTCCTACCAGGCCGAGCTGCTCGAGGTGCCGGTCGACGACGACGGCATGGACGTCGGGGCGCTGGAGCGACTGGTCGACGAGGCCGGGCGGACGCCGCGGGTGATCTACACCGTGCCGACGTTCCAGAACCCCTCCGGCGCGACCCTCACCCTGGAACGTCGGCAGCGGCTGCTCGAGCTGGCCCGCCGTTGGGGCTCGGTGCTGCTCGACGACGACCCCTACGGGATGCTGCGGTTCGCCGGGGACGACGTCCCGACGCTGCACGAGCTCGCCGACGGCGACCCGCTGGTGTTCTCGGTGCGCACCTTCTCGAAGACCGTCGCGCCCGGGCTGCGGGTCGGCTGGGTCGACACCGACCCGTCGCTGCAGCCGCTGCTGATCAACGCCAAGCAGGCCATGGACACCTGCACCAACCTCCCCGCCCAGCGGCTGGTCACCGGCTTCCTCGCCGGCGGCCACCTCGACGAGCACCTGCGGACCCAGCGGGCGGAGTACCGCCGCCGCAAGGAGGCGATGCAGGACGTGCTCGCGTCCGTGTTCGGCGACCGCGCCCGGTGGACCGACCCCGAGGGCGGCTTCTTCCTGTGGCTGACCTTCGACCCGGCGGTCGACACCGAGGCGCTCTTCCCGGCCGCGCTCGAGGAGGGTGTCGCGTTCATCCCCGGCAACGCCTTCTCGCCGAGCCGGCTGTTCCCCGACGCGCTGCGGCTCTGCTTCGCCTCGACCACCCCGGAGCGGACCCGCGAGGGGCTGGAGCGGCTGCGCCGGGCGGTCGACCGGGTGGCGGGGTGATCGGGCGCAGCGAGGTCGAGCACGCCGTCCTGGGGCTGATCGAGGAGGACGAGCTGGTCGCGCTCACCCGCGAGCTGGTCCGGGTCCCCGGCGAGAACCCGCCCGGGCAGGAGGAGGCGACCGCGCACGCGCTCGCCGGGATGTGCGAGGCCCGCGGGCTCGACGTCGAGGTCGACGAGGTCATTCCCGGCCGGCCGAACGTCGTGGCGTCGTTCGGCGAGGGCGGTTCACCCGGGCTCCTGCTCCTGGGCCACACCGACGTGGTCCCCGTCGGCACCGGCTGGACGCGCGACCCGTTCGCGGGCGAGCTCCGCGACGGCGCCGTCCACGGCCGGGGCAGCACCGACATGAAGGGCGGGCTGGCCGCGTGCCTGGTCGCGATGGCGGCGGTGCTGCGCGCCGGCGTACGGCTGCCGGGAGCGGTGCACCTGGCGGCGCTGGTCGACGAGGAGGACACCGGCCTGGGCATCCGCCACCTCGTCGACCGCGGCCTGCCTCCGCTCGCGGGCTGCGTGGTCGCCGAGCCGACGGACCTGCGCACGGTCGTGGCAGCGCGCGGGGACAGCTACCTGCACTACCGGGTGACCGGCCGTGCCGCCCACTCCGGCGACCCCTCGGAGGGCCGCAACGCGATCGTCGGCGCCGCCCGGCTGGTCGCCGACCTCGAGGTGTGGCACGCCGAGCTGGCGGCGGCGCGGCACCCGCTGGTCGGGCCGGCGACCGTGAGCGTCGGGACCGTCCACGGCGGCCAGGGCACCTCGATCGTCGCCGCGGAGTGCGACCTGACCGCCGACCGGCGGCTGCTCCCGGACGAGGGCCCGGACGCCGTCCTCGCCGAGGCGCGGGCCCGGCTCGACGCCCTCGACCTCGCGACCGCCGATCTCTCCGCCGAGGTGACGATGTCGATGGCGATGCCCGGGTTCGCCACCCCTGCCGACCACCCGTGGCCGACGCTGGTCGACGGTGCGCTGGCCGACGCGGGCGGGCCCAAGCTGCCGGTGGCCGGCTGGACCGCCGCCTGTGACGGCGGCTTCGTCGCCCGGACGGGCGTGCCCGTCGTGGTGCTGGGTCCCGGCTCGCTGGACCGGGCCCACCGCGCCGACGAGCGGGTCGAGGTGGCACAGCTGGTCACCGCCGCCCGGGCCTACGCGCTCACCCTGTTGCGGGGGTGGGGGTAGGCGTCGGGAGGTCGGTCGGTTTCCCCGCTCAGGCGGGGAAACCGACGCCTGGCGGCCGGAACTTCCCGCGCCAGGCTCCAGACTCGCCCACGAAGCTCGCCGTCGCCGGTGCACAACCCACGTCACCGACGCGCCGGTCCGGCGGGGCGTTTGCCGCGCCCGCCGGACCGGCCACCAGGGGGCCCGAGGGGCCTCAGAACCGGATCGAACGCAGGTAGGAGTACCCCACCTCGGCGGTCTGGATCGGGGTCACGTCCGGGGTGTCGTTCTCGACGATGTACTCCTCGACCTGGTGGGCCTCGAAGATCTTCGCGAAGTCGATGAACCCGGTGCCGAGGTCGGCGTGGTCGTCGGGTGCCTCGACGTGCTTCTTGTCCTTGACGTGGTACTGCCGGACCTTCTGCGGGGCGTCCTCGATTACGTCGATCGCGAAGTCGATGGCTTCCTCGTGTGTCACGTCCTCGCTCTGATTCAGGCCACCGGTCACGGCCCAGTAGAGGTCGACCTCGAGGTGGACGAACCGCGGGTCGAGCTCGGTCGTGAGCACCTGCCACGGCGTGACCCCGCCGCCGAGGTCGGTCGTGAACTCGTGGGCGTGGTTGTGGTAGCCGTAGCGCAGGCCACGCTTCTTGGCCTCGCGCGCCTCGACGTTCATCTGCTCCGCCCAGGTCTGCCACTCCGACAGCGAGTCCGAGGCCAGGTAGGGCACCACGACGTACCGCTGCCCGAGGGTCTCGGCGTTGTCCAGCTTGGTCTCCAGGTCCGCCGGCGTGGCGCTGATGCCGTCGTGGGACGAGGTGGCCCGGATGCCGAGGTCGTCGTAGAACGCCTTCAGCTCAGCCGCGGTCCTGCCGAAGTAGCCGAGCGCCTGCTCCACCCGCGGGTAGCCGATGTCGGCGATCGTCTGCAGCGTCTCGTCGTAGAGGGGCTCCCCGAACGGCGGCCCGAGGATGGACCGCAGCGTCCACAGCTGGATGCTGATCCTGCCGGGCGGGACCCGGTGCCGCTGCGGCCCGCGGCCGCCCGCGACCGCCACGTCCGCCGTACCGAGCGCCGCCACACCTGCCGTGCCGAGCGCCGCGCCGCGCAGCACGGAGCGTCGGCTCATGCCGCGCTCCGCCAGGGACCGGCGCAGGGCTCCCTCACCGTCGTAGCCGTAACACATGTCGTTCTCCTCCCTAGGGGGTTGAGGCCGGCCGGGGCGGCCGGTCAGTCGTTGGAGCTGAAGGCGGCGTCGAACGCCGCGTCGGGTGCGTCGAAGGCCAGGTCGCGGACGTACTGCAGCGCCTCGGGGGCGCCGCGGAGCCGGTCCATGCCGGCGTCCTCCCACTCCACCGAGATCGGGCCCTCGTAGCCGATCGCGTTGAGCATCCGGAAGCACTGCTCCCAGGGGACGTCGCCGTGGCCGGTCGACACGAAGTCCCACCCGCGCCGCGGGTCGGCCCACGGCAGGTGCGAGCCCATCCGTCCGTTGCGGCCGTTGCCGAGCTGCTTCTTGGTGTCCTTGCAGTCGACGTGGTAGATCCGGTCGCGGAAGTCCCAGAGGAACGCCACCGGGTCGATGTCCTGCCACACCATGTGGCTGGGGTCCCAGTTGAGTCCGAACGCCTCGCGGTGGCCGATGGCCTCCAGCGTCGCCACGGTCGACCAGTAGTCGTAGGCGATCTCGGACGGGTGCACCTCGTGGGCGAAGCGGACGCCGCACTCGTCGTACACGTCGAGGATCGGGTTCCACCGGTCGGCGAAGTCGCGGTAGCCCGCCTCGATCGCGTCCTGGCCCACCGGCGGGAACATCGCGACGTACTTCCAGATGGAGGACCCGGTGAAGCCGATCACGGTGTCGACGCCGAGCCGCTGGGCGGCCCGCGCGGTCACCTTCATCTCCTCGGCGGCCCGCTGGCGCACGCCCTCGGCGTCGCCGTCGCCCCAGATCCGGTCGGGCAGGATCGCCCGGTGCCGGTGGTCGATCGGGTCGTCGCAGACCGCCTGGCCCTTGAGGTGGTTGGAGATGGCCCACACCTTCAGGCCGTGCTTCTCGAGCAGGTCGAGCTTGCCTTGGACGTAGGCGTCGTCCTCGGCCGCCTGCCACGGGTCGAGGTGGTCGCCCCAGCAGGCGATCTCGAGGCCGTCGTACCCCCACTCGCCGGCGAGCTGGCACATCTGCTCGAAGGGCAGGTCGGCCCACTGGCCGGTGAAGAGCGTGATCGGTCTGGTCATCGGGTTCCCTCCTGGGAGTCGTGCCGGCCGCCGACGGCGGAGGCGGCGATGGGTGGTGTGGCGAGCAGGGCGCCGGGCTGGGCGCGGGTCACGGGCGCGCGGTCCAGCCGCAGCCCCGAGCGCTGCAGGCCGACCATGGCGTCAGCGCACCCCCATCAGGTGCTCGAGAGCGAGCTGGTCGAGCCGTTCCTGCCCGGTGCTGCGCATGGCCAGCGCGTCGAGGTCGTACGACGCCGCGCGGACGTCGGCGAGCGTCTCGCCCCCGGCGACGGTCGGGGTGGACAGCTCCGGGACCTCGGCGGCGGCCAGCGCCTCCGCCACGGCGGGGTCGGCGCGGAACGCCGCGGCGCGCTCCTTCAGCACGAGGTAGTTGCGCATGCAGGCCCGGGCGGACTCCCACACGCCGTCGGAGGCCTCGGCCCGCGGCGGCTTGAAGTCGAAGTGCCGGTAGCCGCCGTAGCGGGGACCGGCCCCGCCCTCGAGGGTGTCGACGGTCCAGAAGGCGCCGCGCAGGTTGCCGGCGCCGAAGCGGAGGTCCTGGTCGAAGCGGGGGCCGTGCTGCCCGTTGAGGTCGACGTGGAACAGCTTGTCGTGCCAGAGCGCCTGGGAGAGGCCGTGGGCGAAGTTGAGCCCGGCCATCTCCTCGTGCCCGACCTCCGGGTTGAGCCCGACCATCTCAGGGTGTGCGAGGTTCCCGATGAACGCGAGCGCGTGGCCGATCGTCGGGAGCAGGATGTCGCCGCGGGGCTCGTTCGGCTTCGGCTCGATCGCGAACCGGATGTCGTAGCCCTGCTCCAGGGCGTAGGCGCACAGCGCGTTCAGGCCCTCGGCGTAGCGGTCGAGGGCGGCGTGGACGGCCTTGCCGGCGCCGTGCTCGGCGCCCTCCCGGCCGCCCCACAGCACGAAGGTCTTCGCACCGAGCTCGGCCGCGAGGTCGAGGTTGCGGAGCGCCTTGGCCAGGGCCAACCTCCGGACCGAGCGGTTGTTGGCGGTGAAGGCGCCCTCCTTGAACACCGGGTGGCCGAACAGGTTGGTCGTGACCATCTCGACGCCGAGCCCGGTGGCGTCGAGCGCCTCCCGGAACCGCTCCAGGGTGCGGGCCCGGGTCGCGTCGTCGGGAACCAGGTCGTCGTCGTGGAAGGTGACCGCGGCGGCGCCCAGCTCGGCCAGCCGCTCCGTGGCCTCGACCGGGTCCAGCGGGGCGCGGGACGCCGGTCCGAAGACGTCGACGCCCTGCCAGCCGACGGTCCAGAGGCCGAAGGAGAACTGGTCCTCGCGGCGCGGGGTGTAGTCGTTCATGTCGGGATCTCCTGCCAGGCACGGGTGTCGGAGCTGGACTCGACTGCGGCGAGCACCCGCTGCACCTGCAGTCCGTCCGCGAAGCTGGGCGCGGGCTCGGTGCCCTCGCCGAGGGCGGTGACGAGGTCGACCACCTGGTGGGTGAAGCCGTGCTCGTAGCCGAGCCCGTGACCCGGTGGCCACCAGCCCCCGATCCACGCGTGGCCCGGCTCGGTGACCACGATCCGCCGGAAGCCGGCCTCCTCGTCCGGGAGGGTCGCGTCGTGGAAGTGCAGGACGTTCATGTCCTCGAAGTCGAAGGCCACGCTGCCGAGCGACCCGTTCACCTCGATCCGGATCGCGTTCTTGCGACCGGTCGCGAACCGGGTCGCCTCGTAGACCCCGAGCGCACCCCCGGAGAACCGCGCCAGGAACACCGCAGCGTCGTCGACGGTCACCGGACCCCGCTCGGGGCCACCGGCCGCGGTCAGCCCGCTGGAGCCGGTGGCCACCGGGCGCTCCTTGACGAAGGTCTCCAGCTGTCCGGACACCTCGTGGATCGTGTCTCCGACGATGTGCTGGGTCAGGTCGACCACGTGGGCCCCGATGTCGCCGAGCGCGCCCGAACCGGCCCGGGCCTTGTCCAGCCGCCACGACAGCGGCGCCTCGGGGTCCACGAGCCAGTCCTGGAGGTACTGCGCCCGCACGTGCCGCACCTCCCCCAGCCGGCCCTCGGCGACCAGCCGTCGGGCCAGCGCGATGGCCGGGACCCGCCGGTAGGTGAACCCGACCATCGCCCGTACGCCGTCCGCCGCGGCCCGGTCCGCGGCGGCGGCCATCGCCTCCGCCTCCGCCACCGTGTTGGCCAGCGGCTTCTCGCACAGGACGTGCTTGCCGGCCTCCAGCGCGGCGATCGCGATCTCGGCGTGGGTGTCGCCGGGGGTGCAGACGTCCACGAGGTCGATGTCGTCGCGGGCGACGACCTCCTGCCAGGACGTCGAGCTGCCGTCCCACCCCATCCGCTCGGCGGCCTCGGCCACCCGGTCGGGGTCGCGGCCGCAGACCACCCTCATCCGCGGATGGAGGGGCAGGTCGAAGAAGCGGTGCGCGCTGCGCCAGGCATGGGAGTGGACCGCTCCCATGAAGGCGTAGCCGATCATCCCCACCCCGAGGGTGGCCTGCTGGTCGGTCATCTGACTCGGTCCTCGCTCTGGTGGTGTCCCCCTGCGCCCGTCGGGCGCAGGGGGCCGGTCGTCGGGAAGTGCCTCAGGACGGGAAGCAGAGGTCGGCGTACTCCTCGACGTTGTCCGCGGTCACCACCGGCGCGTCGAGGACGACCCGCTTGGGCACCTCGGGCTGCACCAGGTCGGACATGCCCTTGTCCTGGGCGATCAGCCGGGCGAGCCGGACGCCGTCGGCGGCCTGGGTCGGCGGGTAGATGACGGTGGCCTCCATCTCGCCGTTCTCGATCCACTCCATCGCGTTGCACGAGCCGGCGCCGCCGATGAAGAAGAACTCGTCACGGTTCGCGTTGTCGAACGCGGCCTTCACGCCCACGCCCTGGTCGTCGTCGTGGTTCCAGATGATGTCGATCTGGTCCTCGGCCTGGAGCAGGTTCGAGGCCTGCTCCTCGCCGGACTCCACCGTGAACTCGGCAGCCACCCGGTTGTCGACCTCCTCGTTGCAGCCCTCGAGCGCGTCCGCGAAGCCCTCCGAACGGTCCTGGGTCAGCGGCAGCGAGTCGATGCCGGCGATCTCGGCGATGACCGGGTCCTGGATGTCGTTCTCCTCGATCAGCCCGCACGCGTAGGTACCGGCGGAGACGCCCATGCCGTAGTTGTCGCCCAGGACGGTGGTCCGGGCGGCGAAGGGCGAGGAGAACTCGCGGTCGACGTTGACCACCGGGATGCCGGCCTCCATCGCCTGGGTGGCGACGTCGGTGAGGGCGGCGCCGTCGGTCGGGAGCAGCACGATCGCATCGACGTCGTTGTTGATGAACGTCTCGACCTGGGCGATCTGCTGGCTCGCGTCGTTGGTCCCCTCGGCGGCCTGGAAGTCGATGTCGTCGTAGCTCTCGGCCTCCTCGATGGCGCTGCTGTTGATCGCGGCCAGCCAGCCGTGGTCGGCCGCAGGGCCGGAGAACCCGATGGTCACGGTCTCGCCGGTGTCGTCATTGGAGCTGGAGGCGTTCGAGGTGTCACCGTCGTCGCCGGAGGACTCCGGCTCGTTGCTGGTACAGCCGGCGAGGACGGTGCAGGCGGCGGCGACCGCAGCCGTACCCATCAGCATCCGGCGCCGGAACGGGAGCTTGCGTGCGGACATTTCATCTCCTTGGTGGTGGTGTCGGACCGGACGGTCGCGGTGAGGGTCGGGTGTCACGATGAGTCGGCGCGCCGCGCGAGGCGCTGCTGGAGCAGGACGGCGAGGACGATGATGACCCCCTTGGCCACCGCCTGCGCCGAGCTGGACAGGTTGTTCTGGGTGAAGACGTTGGACAGCGTGGTGAAGATCAGCACGCCGAACACGGTGCCGACGATCGTGCCGCGGCCGCCGGAGAGCAGGGTGCCGCCGATCACCACCGCGGCGATCGCGTCGAGCTCGTAGAGGGTTCCGTGGGTGGAGGACCCGGTGGTCGTCCGGGCCGTGATCATCAGGGCGGCGATGGCGCAGCAGAGGCCGACCACGACGTAGAGCAGGACGGTGTGCCGCTTGACGTTGATGCCGGCCAGCCGCGCCGCCTCGGGGTTGCCGCCGACCGCGAGCGTGCGACGTCCGAAGGTGGTGCGGTTGAGCACCACCCAGCCGATCACGGCCACGAGCGCGAAGATCAGCACCAGCACGGGGATGCCGAGCACGTCGGCGCCGAAGAAGTCGGTGAACCCGTCGACCGTGACGATCTGAGTACGGCGCTGCGCGATGATCTCGGCCAGTCCGCGGGCGGCGGCGAGCATCGCCAGCGTGGCGATGAACGGGACCACGTTGCCGTAGGCCACCAGCACCCCGTTGACCAGGCCGCACCCGACGCCCACGGCCAGCGCCGTGAGCACCATGACCAGCCAGTGGGTGTCCTCGGCCATCGTCTGGGTGGCGAGCGTGGTCGCCCACACCGAGGCCAGGGCGACGATCGCCCCGACGGACAGGTCGATGCCGCCGCCGGTGATCACGAAGGTCATGCCGATGCTGACCACGCCGATGACCGAGGCCAGCCGCAGGATGGTCAGCACGTTCGCGCTGCTGGCGAACTGGTCGCCCGCCGTGATCACTCCTGCCAGGCACAGCAGGGCCAGCGCGATGACCAACCCCAGGTTGCGCCCCGCGCCGGTGCGCATCAGGGCCATCGGGCCGCGGTCCCGCGGGGTCTCCTGCGCCGCCTGCTCCACGCGGGCGGTGTCGCTGGAGACGCCGGTGCTGCTGTCGCTCATGCCACGCTTCCTTCCATCACGAGGTCCAGGACCCTGGACTCGTCGAGCTCGGTCGCAGGTGCCTCGTGCACCACGACGCCTTCGCGGACCACCAGGACCCGGTCGGCCAGGCCGAGGACCTCCTCGACCTCGCTGGAGACGACCACGATGGCGACCCCGGAGTCGGCGAGGGTCCGGATCAGGGTGTAGATCTCGGTGCGGGCGCCGACGTCGACGCCGCGGGTGGGCTCGTCGAGGATCAGCACCTTGCACTCGCGCAGCAGCCAGCGGGCCAGCAGCACCTTCTGCTGGTTGCCGCCGGAGAGCGTGCGCACCTCGCGGCCCACCCCGGTGGGGCGTACGTCGAGCGACGTCGCCAGCACCTCGGCGCGTTGCTTCTCGGCGGCGCTGTTGAGGAAGCCCCCGCGGGAGAACCTGCGCATCGAGGAGACGGTGATGTTGCGGTAGACCGCCTGGTCGAGCAGCAGCCCCTGGCTCTTGCGCTCCTCGGGGCACAGGCCGACGCCGGCCGCGACGGCCTGCTGCACCGAGCCGCGGCGCAGCTTCTGCCCGGCGACGGTGACCGTGCCGCTCGACGCCCTGCGGGCGCCGTACAGGGTCTCGACGATCTCGGAGCGACCCGCCCCGACCAGGCCCGCGAGGCCGACGACCTCGCCGGCGTGGACGGTCAGGTCGACGTCGCTGAAGACGCCCGCGAGGGAGAGGCCCCGCACCTCGAGGGCGACGTCGCCGCGGTCGCGGGGGGTGGTGGGCCGGGGCGGGAAGACGTACTCGATCGAGCGCCCGGTCATCAGCTGGATCAGCCGCGACGTCGGGGTGTCCTCGACCGGGAGGCCGGTGGCGACCGTGCGGCCGTCCTTGAGGACCGTGATCCGGTCGCCGATCTCCCGGATCTCCTCGAGCCGGTGGGAGATGTAGACCACCGCGACGCCCTCGGAGGTCAGGCCGCGGATCACCCGGAACAGGTTGCGGACCTCCTCCTGGTCGAGCACCGCCGACGGCTCGTCGAGGATCAGCAGCCGGGTGTCGTGGGAGAGCGCCCGGGCCATGCTGACGATCTGCTGCGCCGCCGGTGAGAGCCGGCCGACCGCGCGCGTCGGCGAGATCTCGCCGTGGCCGAGCCGCTGGAGGAGCTCGCGGGCCCGCTGGTTCGCCAGGGAGCGCTGGGAGAGACCCGCCCGGGACACCTCGTGGCCCAGGAAGATGTTCTCGGCGACGCTCAGGTCGGGGACCAGGTCGAGCTCCTGGTAGATCGTGGAGATCCCGAGCTTCATGGCGGACACGGGGGTCGGGAGCGACACCTCCCTGCCGTCCCAGGTGATGGTGCCCTCGTCGGGCTGGTAGGAGGCCGACAGCACCTTGATCAGGGTCGACTTGCCGGCGCCGTTCTGGCCGAGCAGGCAGTGCACCTCGCCCCGGCGGACGTCGAGGTCCACCCCGCCGAGCGCCAGCACGCCGGGGAAGCGCTTGACGATGCCGCTCATCTGCAGCATCGCGTCGTCGGGTCGGTCGGTCATCGAGCGGCTCCGTTCAGGACAGGTGCTCCGGGCACGGCCGTGGGGTCGGTGAAGACCGACTCGAGGGCGACCAGCGCACCACCGCGTACGGCGGCGGTGGGGCCGAGCGTCGACAGCACCACCCGGGTGCGGCCGGCGTGCGGGGCGAGCACGCCCGCGTGCAGCTGCTCCTCGACGACGGGCTGCAGCCAGGCGCCGAGCGAGGCGAAGTAGCCGCTCAGCACGACCACGCCCGGGTCGAGGGTGTTGACCAGGCCGGCGGCACCCCTGCCGAGCCAGCTGCCGACGGTCTGCAGGGCCGCCAGCGTGCGCGTGTCGTCACGGCGGGCCCGGTCGGCGATCTCGTCGAGGCGGTGCTCCAGCGCGAGCGACGGGTCCCGCACGGGGTCGTCGGGATCGGTGGCGGCGTCGAGCAGGGCGTGCAGCCCGATCACGCTCTCCCAGCAGCCGACGCGGCCGCAGCCGCAGGGGCGCCCCTGGGGGTCGACGATCATGTGCCCGAGCTCGCCGGCCCAGCCGTGCCGGCCACGCAGCAGCCGGCCGTCGGCGACGACCCCTCCACCGACCCCGACCTCGCCGAACAGCACGACCATGTCGGACCGGTCGGGGTCGACCGGGTCGATCTCGGCGATCGCGGCGAGGTTGGCCTCGTTGTCGAGCACCACGGGGAGCCCGCGTACGCCGGCCGCACCCAGCTGGTCCTCGAGCATCGCGGCGACCGGCTGGTCGCGCCAGTCCAGGTTGGGCGCGAGCCGCACCACCTGGGTGTGGGCGTCGACGATCCCGGCGACCCCCACGGTGACCCCGCTCGGGGCGACTCCCTGGTCCCCAACCTCGCCGAGGATCTCCACGAGGAGCGCGCAGAGCTCGGCGACCACGGCGGCCGGCCCCAGGGTCCGGCCGTCCAGCCCGCGTCGGGACTCCGCGATCACGGTGCCGGTCAGGTCGACGGCGAGGGCGGCCACGTGGTCGACGTTGATCTCGGCGCCGATGCCGCAGACCCGCTTCCCGACCAGCTCCACGGAGGTGCCGGGTCGACCGACCGCTCCGCGCTCACGGGCGCCGCGACGGACCAGGCCCAGCTCCTCGAGGTCTCCCACGAGGCTGGAGGCCGAGGCCCGGGTCAGGCCCAGCTCTGCGGCCAGCCGCGACCGCGACCGGGGGCCGTGGTCGCGCAGGGACCGCAGCACCAGCCCGAGGTGGGCCCGGCGCAGGTCTGCCTGGTCGGCAGCCGCGCTGACCCGCAGCGGTGGGTCGGTCTGGTGCACGTGGGACCTCGGAGGCCAGGTGACGGCAGTCACAGGTTTGTCGTCGTGGCGCACAAACTAGTGAGGAATGACCCCGGCCCACAAGCCCCTCAGGCCGAAATCCGCAAACTTTCTTGATGACTTTGCAAAGTCACTGGACAAAGTGGGCGGTGGGAGGGCACCCACCCGTCAGGCAGGTGCCCTCCTGGAGGCCGGGTGGCGGCTCAGCCGGTCGGCTCGAGCACCACCTGGTCGGTCCCGGTCAGCGGCGGTACGTCGCCCTCACCGGGGTCGGTGTACTCCGCGACGAAGACCGCGCTGAGGTCGTCCTCCGCGGGGTCGTGCCCCTCGGGAACCGTGGTGACGAGGCTGCCCGTGCACCCGGTGGCCGTGGACTGCGGGTGGCCGTGGGTGTCGTGGCCGAGCACGTAGGTCACCGTGACCTGGTCGCAGTCGACCGGCTGGTCGTCGGTCACCTGGACCTCGTAGGCCACCGTGTCGCCGAACTGGAAGGGCTGGCCCTCCACCGGCGCGACCAGGGTCACCACCGGCGTCTCGTTCCCGACGACGACGTCCACGTCGGCCGACGCGTGCCGACCCCGGTCCGGGCCGCCACGATCGGTCACCGTCAGCGTCGCCCGGTAGGCCCCGGGCTCGGTGTAGGTGAAGGTCGGGTTCGGCTGCCGGGAGTCGAACTCACCGTCACCCTCGAAGTCCCACCGGTAGCGCAGCTGGTCACCCTCGGGATCGGTGGTGCCCTCACTGGAGAAGCTGACCGTCAGCGGCTCCGAGCCCGTGGTCGGGTCGGCCGAGACCACCGGCAGCGGACTGCGGTTGCCGCCCTCGCCGATGAAGTCGATCCGGGACAGCTGGGCGTCGGGGTTCTCCGCGAAGTAGCCGTCGCCGTACTCCAGGACGTAGAGCGCACCGTTCGGCCCGAACTCCATGTCCATCGGGTTGTCGGTCACGATCGAGTCGACGACCGGCTCGATCCCGACGAGCTCGCCGGCCCGGTCGAGGAGCATCGCCTTCACGTAGTCGCGGGTCCACTCGTAGAACAGCGGGATCCCGTCGTAGTACGCCGGCCACGCGACCGGCTGCCGCTGGCGCTTGTTCTTCTTCGCGTAGTCGTAGGCCGGACCCGCCATCGGGCCGATGCCCCCGGCCTCGAGCTCGGGGAACTCCGCCGAGACGCCGTAGCTGTACCAGACGTCGGGCTGCTGCACGGGCGGCAGCTCGGTCAGGCCGGTGTTGTGGGGCGACTCGTTGACCGGGTTGGCGCAGTCGAACTCCTCGCCGGACTCCTCGGTGGCGAAGTCGTAGTCGACGTACGGCAGCTCGGCGGTCGCGCAGTACGGCCAGCCGTAGTTGCCCGCCTCGCGCACGACGGTCCACTTGCCGTGCCCGGCCGGACCGCGTGCGGGGTCAGGCGCGTTGGCGTCGGGCGAGTAGTCGGCGACGAACAGGTCGTCGGTGCGTGGGTCGAGCTCGATGCGGAACGGGTTGCGCAGCCCCATCGCGTAGATCTCGGGGCGGGTCCGGTCCGTCCCGGGAGCGAACAGGTTGCCCTCGGGGATCGTGTAACCGCCACCGTCCTGGGGCGTGATCCTGAGGATCTTGCCGCGCAGGTCGTTGGTGTTGGCCGAGCTGCGCTGCGCGTCGAAGGCCGGGTTGACCTCCGGCCGCTCGTCGATGGGGGCGTAGCCGTCGGACGAGAACGGGTTGGTGTCGTCGCCGGTCGACAGCAGCAGGTTGCCGTCGCTGTCGAAGACGATGTCGCCACCGACGTGGCAGCAGATGCCACGGTCGACGGGGACGTCGATGATCTGCTGCTCGGTGCCGGTGTCGATCCGGCCGTCGACCAGCTCGAACCGCGAGAGGCGGATCACGCCCTCGAACGGCGCGAAGTCAGCGGGGGTGCCGGTGGTCGGCGCGTCACCCTCGTTGACGTCCGGGGTGCTCGGGTCGTCGACGGGGGTGTCCTGCGGCGGCGAGTAGTAGAGGTAGACCCACCGGTTGCTCCGGCCGTTGTAGCCGGGATCGAGGGCGATGCTCTGCAGGCCCTCCTCGTCGTGGCGGTAGACGTCGATCGAGCCGATCTTCTGGTTGACGCCCGTGCGGGCGTCGTTGCGCCAGATGTCTCCCACGCGGGTCGTGTGGAGCACGTCGTTGTCGGGAAGCACGGCGAGGTCCATCGGCTCGCCGGGCCGGTCGTTGAGGGTGACCTTCTGGAAGGCCGTGTCGGGCGGCGGAGCAACCGCGGGTGCAGCCTGGCCGGAGACGGCCAGGGGAAGGGTGAGGAGGCCCGGGACCAGGGTGGCCGCGGCGCCCCCGAGGGCGATTCTGCGCACGATCCATCTCCTTTGTGACTCGCCGTCGGGACGGGCGAGTGCTCGCGAACCTACGGTGTGACGCAGGTCACGTCAACCAGCCTTCGATCTTTGGCAGGTCAGTTTCGAAAGTGGCGGAGGGCGCGGTCCCGGGCGGCGGCGTACTGCTCCCGGACGTGGGGCGTGGGGTCGGCCTCGACCCGGTGGGTCGCCGCGAGCGTCCACCCCGGTACGCCGGAGGCGGGGTCCAAGGCCCAGGCGGCCTGCCGGGCCGCCCCGTCGGCGACGTACTCCCCCGGCTCGGGCACGTCCACCGGCATGCCGAGCACGGAGGGCGCGATCTCGCGGACCGCCCGCGAGGACGCGGCCCCGCCCACGAGGAGCAGCCGGCGCGGCTCGGCGCCGTGGGCCACCAGGGCGTCGAGCCCGTCGGCGAGCCCGCAGAGCATCCCCTCGACGGCGGCCCGCGCCAGGTGGGCCGGGGTCGCGGTGTCCAGGGCGAGGCCCTCGACCGTGCCCGTGGCGTCGGGCACGTCAGGGGTCCGCTCCCCCTCCAGCCACGGCACCACCACCAGCCCGCCGGACCCGGGCGGCGCCGACAGCGCGAGCTCGGCGAGGCGCCCGTGGTCGACGCCGAGGACCCGGGCGGTGGCGTCCAGCACGCGGGCGGCGTTCAGGGTGGCGACCAGGGGCAGGTGGCGGCCGGTGGCGTCGGCGAAGCCGGCCACGATCCCGGTCGGGTCGGCCGCGGCCACCTCGGCGACCGCCGTCACCACCCCGGACGTGCCGAGCGAGACGACCACGTCGCCGGGTCCGGCCGCGAGGCCGAGCGCGGCGGCCGCGTTGTCACCGGCCCCGGCGCCGAGCAGGGCACCCGTGGCGGCCGTGGCCCCGGAGTCGGCCGGCCCGATCACGCGCGGCACGGCCGGCTCGGACCCGAGGGCCAGCCGCAGCAGGTCTCCGCGGTAGTGGCCGGTGGCAGCGGACCAGTAGCCGGTGCCGCTCGCGTCGCTGCGGTCGGTCGTGAGACCGGCGAGGTCCGCGGAGCCGGCGAGTCGCCAGGTCAGCCAGTCGTGCGGCAGGCACACCGCGCTCGTACGGGCGGCCGCCTCGGGCTCGTTGCGGGCGAGCCAGCGCAGCTTGGTCACGGTGAACGAGGCCACCGGCACCAGACCGACGGCCTCCGCCCAGGCGGTCCGTCCCTGCTCGCCCTCGCCGAGGTCGGCGATCAGGTCGGTCGCGTCGGGGGCCGACCGGGTGTCGTTCCAGAGCAGGGCCGGCCGGACGACGGCCCCGGCATCGTCGAGGCAGACCATGCCGTGCTGCTGGCCGGCGACGCTGACGGCAGCGACGTCCTCGAGACCGCCGGCCTGCTCGGCCGCCTCCTGCAGCGCCCGCCACCACGCCTCCGGGTCGACCTCGGTGCCGTCGGGGTGGCGTGCCCGTCCCTCTCGCACCAGCGCGCCGGTGTCCGCGTCGCGGACGACGACCTTGCAGGACTGGGTCGAGGAGTCGACCCCCGCGACGAGTCGTGTCATGCGCGCTCACCGGCGAGCGGTGCGTAGACCGACGAGCTGATCAGTCGTGCGGCGCCGATCACCCCGCCCTCGTCCCCGAGCTCGCTCAGCACGATCGGCAGGTTGCCCGTGGCCAGCGGGAGCGAGCGCCGGTAGGTGACGCCGCGGATCTCGGCCAGCAGCGCGTGCCCCAGGCCGGTCACCCGGCCGCCGATCACGATCAGCCCGGGGTTGAAGAACGACACCAGGCTGGCCAGCACCTGGCCGACCCGGTGGCCGCTGTCGCGGATGAGCTGGACCGCCTGCGCGTCGCCCTGGGCGACGGCGGCCCCGATGTCGGCGGCGGTCAGCTCGCCGCGCTGCTCCAGGATCTCGGCGAGGATCGGCGACCGCCCGGCCCGGGCGGCGGCGGTCGCGTCCCGCGCCAGCGCGGCTCCGCCGGAGAAGGCCTCCAGGCAGCCGGTGTTGCCGCAGGCACAGGTCGGGCCGAACTCCTCGACGCGGATGTGCCCGATGTCGCCGGCGCACCCGTCGACGCCCCGGTAGAGCTCGCCGTCGACGACGATGCCGCAGCCGATGCCGGTCCCGATCTTGACGAAGAGGAAGTCGCGCGCGCTGCGGGCGACCCCGGCGTGCTGCTCCCCCGCCGCCAGCACGTTGACGTCGTTGTCGAGCACCACCGAGCACCCCAGCTCGCGCGCGACGGCGTCGCGCACCGGGTAGCCGTCCCACCCGGGCATGATCGGCGGCGACACCGAGACGCCACGGTGGAAGTCGACCGGCCCGGGCACGCCGATGCCCGCGCCCAGCGGCTTCACGCCCCCGCACTCCTCGAGGACGCTGCGCGCCTCCTCGATGGCCGCCGCCAGCACCGCCTCGGGTCCGGTCCGGATGTCGCACTCGATCTGGCGGCTGCCGAGCACGGCGAGCCGGCCGTCGGTCACCCCGACCGAGAGACCGGTCGCGCCGATCGAGATCCCCACGAAGCGCAGGTCGGGAGCCAGGTCGACCATGGTGGAGCGCCGCCCGCCGCGCGAGGCGGCCGGGCCGACCTCCTGGGCGAGGCCCAGCTCAGCGAGCCGGGTGACCTCGGCGGCGATGGTGGTGCGGGAGACGTCGAGCCGGTCGGCGAGCTGGACGCGCGAGAGCGGGCCCTCGTCACGCAGCTGGGCCAGGACGCGGGCCTGCATCGCGTTCTCGGCGCGCCCCGCCAACGAGTGCAACACGCAGGAATCCTCGCACGTCGGTGCCCGGGCGTCCCGCGAGCAGGCGTCGCACCCGGGCGCGACGCGTCAGAGCGCGTACGCCGCCAGCTCGCCGGCCAGGTCGGCGTTCGCGCGGCCGGACACGCGGGTGCCGTCGGCCGTGTGCTCCATCGACTCGATCTCGCCGTGCCGGTGGAGCCGGTCGATCAGGTCACCGCGGGCGTAGGGCAGCAGCGCCTCGAACTCGACGCTGGGCCGGGGCAGCTCGGCCTCGACGGCCAGCAGTGCCTCGGCGATGCCCTCGCCGGTCCGCGCGCTGACCACCACGCTGTGCGGCTCGCGCGCCTGCAGCCGGGCCAGCACCATCGGGTCGGCCAGGTCGGCCTTGTTGATCACCACGAGCTCCGGCACGTCACCCGCGCCGATCTCGGCGAAGACCTCGCGGACCGCCGCGAGCTGGCCCTCGGGGTCGGGGTGGGCGCCGTCGACGACGTGGAGCACCAGGTCGGCGTCGGCCACCTCCTCCAGCGTCGAGCGGAACGCCTCGACCAGCTGGTGGGGCAGGTGCCGCACGAAGCCGACGGTGTCGCTCATCGTGTAGACCCTGCCGTCGGCGGTCGTCGTACGGCGGGTGGTCGGGTCGAGGGTCGCGAACAGCGCGTCCTCGACCAGCACCCCGGCGTCGGTGAGCCGGTTGAGCAGGCTGGACTTACCGGCGTTCGTGTAGCCGGCGATGGAGACGCTGGGGATGTGGTTGCGGCGACGGGTGGCGCGCTTGGTGTCGCGGGTCCCCTTCATCTCCTTGAGCTCGCGGCGGAGCTTGGCGATCTTGGTGTTGATCCGGCGCCGGTCGGTCTCGATCTTGGTCTCACCGGGACCGCGGCCACCGATGCCGCCCCCGTCGGCGCCGACCCGGCCCCCGGCCTGGCGGGAGAGCTGGCCGCCCCAGCCACGGAGCCGCTGCTTCATGTAGCTGAGCTGGGCGAGCTCGACCTGGGCCTGGCCCTCCTTGGACTTCGCGTGCTGGGCGAAGATGTCGAGGATCAGCGCGGTCCGGTCGACGACCTTGACCTTGAGCCGGTCCTCGAGGTTGCGCAGCTGGCTGGGCGCCAGCTCGCCGTCGCAGATCACGGTGTCGGCGCCGGTGGCCTGCACGATCTCGCCGATGGCGTCGACCTTGCCGCGGCCGACGTAGGTCGCCGGGTCCGGCTTGGTCCGCCGCTGGTAGACGTTGTCGAGCACCTCGGAGCCGGCGGTCTCGGCGAGCAGCGCCAGCTCGGCCATGGAGTTCTCGGCGTCGCGGTCGGTCCCCTCGGTCCAGACACCGACGAGCACCACGCGCTCCAGGCGGAGCTGGCGGTACTCGACCTCGGTGATGTCCTCGAGCTCGGTGCGCAGGCCGGCGACCCGGCGGAGCTGGTGGCGCTCGGCCAGGTCCTGCTCGCCGGTGGTCAGGTCGTCGAGGTCCTCGGGGTCGTCGGCGTACCCGCTCCGGAACTCGTCGTCCCAGTCGGCGGTCTCGGCGAGTGGTTCCTGAGGAGGGCGCGCAGCGCCCGTCTCGAAGGGCTCGGCGTCGAGGTGGTCCCTGAGGAGCGCGTCCTGCGCGCGTCTCGAAGGGATGAAGTCGTGTGCGTTCGTCATGTGCCTCTCAGGGTACGAAGGGCGGTCGCCCTGCGCGACCGCTTATCGGAGAACCAGCCCGGCGCCCGGTCGATTCCCGGTCCGTCAGCGGCGTCCGGTCCTCACCCGACGGGTGTCCCGGGCCACCCGGCGCGCGCCGCGGAACAGCCGACCCACGCGCGACCCACCGGTGGCCCGGGCGTGCTGTCGGTCGGGCAGCGCCAGCATCCGCGCGTAGGCGACCCGATCGCGCCACCCCGGCAGCACGGTCAAGCCGGCGACCGCCTTGGCGGCGTACGACGTGCCGCGACCGTAGACCCCCAGCAGCCGCTCCTCGCGGCGGGTCGGGACCCGCCCGCGGGCCCAGGCGAGCAGCGGACCCTCCTCGGTGAGCCCGAGTGCGTCCCAGGTCTCGACGACCGCACGCGCGAGCACCACCTCGGCCGACCAGTGGGCCGCCAGCCGACGCAGCCGGGCCGGGTCGTGCGCGCCGTACAGCAGCATCTCGGCGACGTCACGGTAGGGCTGCACACGGCGGGTGTTGTTGCCGATGACCGCGTGGTAGCAGGCGTGCAGGTAGCGCTGCTCGGTGTCGAGCGCGTGGAGCTCGCGGCCGCCGAGCTCGAAGCACGCCGGGTGCTCCCAGAGCTCCTCGAGCCGCACCATCATCCCGAACGGGCCCATCGCGAAGGTGCGGTGGACGTCGAGCTCGCACGTTTCGGGACCGACCAGCGTCGCGCCCTTGCCGAACCGGGCGTCGAAGCCGGGTCCGAGCCCCGCGGACGGACGCACGTAGCCGTGGTCGAGCAGCGCCGCGACCCCCTCGGCGAACTGGCCGGTGGGCAGCAGGATGTCGACGTCGCCGAACGCCCGCGCCTGCGGGTCGGCGTAGTCGAGGTGCGCGACCGCGGTGCCCTTGAGGACCACGACCGGGACGCCGGCGGCGCCGAGCACGTCGTGGATCCGGAGCAGGCCCGCCTCGAGCCTGACGACGTGCGCCATCGCCGCGACGTGCTCCTCCTCCAGCTCCTGACGCTGCTCGTCGGTCAGGACGAGGGCCCCGGCGTCGGCCGCCGCGGACGCCGGGCCGGTCAGCCGCTCGATGCGGACCGCCGACCGGAGCCGACGCCACTCCTGGCCGCTGGGGGGCTCGTCGGGCAGCGCGACCGTCGTCGGCAGGCCGTGCGCCGCGAGGCCGAGCAGCAGGCGCCGTACGTCCATGGACCCTCCCGGCCCGCCAACTTATCCCAGCGGTGCGGCAGATCGGATCCTCCGAAGGGGGGTCGCGACCCCGGGATCGGGTCTACCCTGTGCTCCTGCGCCTCGGGGCATGGGGACGACGGCGGGGGGACGAGATGGACGAGCTGGACCTGCAAGCGGCGGATCGTGGGGAGATCCCGGCGAGCGAGGTGGGCCCGGACTCGGCGCCGCAGCTGCGCAGCGGGGTGGGGTCCGCGTTCCTCGAGGGCGAGGGGGTGCTGCTCGACCCGGACTCGGGCGCCAGCCACGTCCTCGACCGGCCCGCCGCCCTGGTCACGCGGTTCCTCGACGGCGAGTCGACGCTCGGCGAGATCGCGTTCGACATCGCCGACGTGCTGGGCGCCGAGCGCACGCAGGTGGAGGGCGACGTCGTGGCGCTGGCCCGCACCCTCGGTGAGCAGGGCCTGCTCGAGGGGGTCGCCCGCGACCCGCACGCAGGCCACCTGCACCTGTCGGGGCCCGACGGCGTCCCGCCGGGCGCGGACCTCGCGGCGTGGGCCGGGTGGTCCGACCTTCCCGCCGCTCCGACGCTCCTCGTCAGCTGGGGCACCCGCTGCGGCTTCTGCACCAGGATCGTGCCCGACCTGGCGGAGCTGTCACCACGGCTGCGTGACGTCGGCGTCCACCTGGTCCTGGTCACGACCGGCACCAGGAGGTCGCTGCGCTCCCAGGTCGGCGACGCCGGCCTCACGGCCGTGCACGTGTCCGCGGTGCCCGACTTCTTCCAGGGGCTGGGGACGCCGGTGGCCTACCTCGTGGGCGCCGACCGCACTGTCACCGAGCCGCTCGCCCACGGGGCCTACCAGGTCCCCGACCTCGCACGCCGGCTGGCGGACGGGCGCTGACCCGACCGCTCAGGTAGCCGAGCGGGCGATCCGGACCAGGTCCTCCCAGGTGGCGACGCTGCCCTCGGCGGCGACCGACCCAGGGGCGGCCGAGACGACCATGACGTACGGCGACCCCGGCACCTCGTAGTCGTCCCACGCCTCGCTCGACAGCACCACCGGCACCTCGGCTGTCGCGAGCGAGCGGACCAGGCCCGCGTCCTCCTGGGTGGCGTCCCTGGTGACCACGACCGGGACCACCCCCGGCGCCCCGGACGCCAGTGCGCCGTCGCGGAGCCGCTCCCAGAGGCCGACGCAGATGTCGCAGCTGGTGGACAGGAACGCCAGCAGCGTCGGCTGCGCGGTGGCCTCCAGCGGGATCACGGTCGGCTCGCCCTCGGGGTCGGTGCCGCGCACGTCGACGGCGTCGCCCTCGAGGTCCGCGGGCGTGGTCGGGGTCGGTGCGCTCTCCGGGGCCTGCGTCGGCGGGGCGGTGGCCGGCTCCCCGGTGAGCCGGTCCCGGCGGTCGACCCGGCGCTCGAGGAGCTCCAGCCGGCGCGCGGCCGCGGACAGCGCCCGGCCCTGGGCGGCGACGACCACGGCCAGCAGGGCGACCGCCACCACCAGCCCCACCTCGAGCACGCTCACCGGGTGGCCCCCCGGAGCACGGGCGCGGCCACCCGCGGCAGCCGCGCCATCACGAGGTAGACCAGCCCGGCGACGGTGAGCGCGAGGAGGGCGGTGACCAGTGCCGTCCCGGGTTCGTCTGCGGCGAGCGCGGGCCACGACGTCGTCGGGCCCAGGGCGACGGCGACGGCCGAGGCCGCCAGGCCCAGGTCGAGCGCCACGTGGAGGGGCGAGGGTGGCGCGTCGGTGCCGTTGAAGCACCCGCACGACTCCAGGTCGCCCCGCAGCAGACCCCGGGTGACCACGGCTGCGAACCCGAGGTAGGCGACCGCGACGGCCGTCGCGGGAACCGGCCCGCCCACGAGGAGCGCTGTCACGCCGACGACGGTCTCGGCGAGCCCCAGCAGCCGGACGACGGTGGCCGACGACGGCAGTCCGGCCTGCTCGGCCGCCCGTCGGGTGGGGGCGGGGTCGAGCAGCTTGGGGACGCCCGCCACGACCAGCAGCACCGCCGCGGCGGCGTACGGCACGAACAGCGCGCTCACGGGCACACAGTAGTGGGGGCGGCGGTCGCGACCGCTGCGTCCGCGACACCACGGAGTGGCCGCGCACGCCCGGCCGTGTGGAAGCATCGGACGTGGCCGGGCCGTCGGACGGGCCGCAGGGGGCGACATGACCGAGCACGTGGTTCAGGGCGAGCCGCGGTACGTCGCCGCTCCGACGACGTGCGGCAGCGAGTTCGACGACATCGCGTGGACCGGGACCCTCGCGGTGCACCTCCACGACGACCTCCACGTCGGCATCAGGTTCAGCGACGAGGGCGTCCGGGCCCACGTGGCGGCGGCGCTCGGCGACCGGGTGCGCGACCATGCGGACGCGCCGCCGGCGTACTCGGTGCGACTCGGGAGGCCGGGGCGGCGCAAGGCTGCTCCGCTCCACCACCTCTACCACGGCGGTCGGCCGGTGCTCGGCACCCGCGACCTCGGGCGGCTGCTCGGTGGTCTCGCCCGCCACCTCAGCCCGCTGCTCGAGTCCGTGCCCGGGCTGGGCGTCGACGCGGTGCCGGTCGGCACCCCGCGGGGTGTGCTGCTGGTCCCGGCGGGCGTGCCCGGGCTCACCGGGTCGGTCGACCGGCTGCTGGTCCCCGCGGGCCTCACCTTCGCCGACGTGCCGCGGTCGGTGCTGCACCCCGAGGAGGGGGCCGTCGAGGTGCCCGCCCCGCTCGTGGAGATCACGGCGACCCCCGACGAGCTGGCGAGGCTCGGCCCGTCCGTCACCGAGGACCGGCTCCCGGCCGGTCGTCATGTCATCGCGGGGTGGCTCGTGCCGGTGGCCGCCGACCACGTCGGGCCGCTCACCGGGGCCGCCGCCGTCGGCCACGCCGCCCGGCAACTGGCGGCGCCCTTCCCGGGCGGCGCCCAGGCCGCGCTCGACGGCGTGGTCGCGCTGGTCGAGCGGGTGCCGGTGACCGGCGTCTCCTGGGCGACGCCCGACGAGCTGGTGAGCCAGGTGCGCGACGCCGGGCTCGCCGGATGACAGGCAGCTGCCCCGGCCGGTGGGGCAGCGCTACTTCGGAGGCATCCGGATCCCACCGTCGACCCGGATCGTCTCGGCGTTCATGTAGGAGTTGGTGAGGCACTCCAGCACCATCGAGGCGAGCTCGTCGGGGGTGCCGAGCCGCTTGGGGTACAGCACTGAGGCACCCAGCTGCTCCTTGAACGCCGCGGGGTCCTCGGCGAAGTCGTAGATCGGGGTCTCGACCAGGCCCGGGGCCACCGTGTTGTAGCGGATCCCGGCGGCGGAGAGGTCGCGGGCCACCGGCAGGGTGAGGCCCACCAGGCCGCCCTTCGACGCGGCGTACGCCGCCTGCCCGATCTGGCCGTCGAACGCCGCCACGGAGGCGATGGTGACGATCGACCCGCGGTCGCCCGACTCCGTGGGCTCGAGCCGCGACATCTGCGACGCCGCGTACCGGGCCACGTCGAAGGAGCCGACCAGGTTGATCGCGATCACCTTCTTGAACGCGTCGAGGTCGTGGGCCGAGCCGTACTCGCCGTCGCGGCCGATGGTGCGCTGCGCCCAGCCGATGCCGGCGGAGTTGACCAGCACCCGCAGCGGCCCGAGCGCGGCTGCCCGGTCGACGGCTTCGCGGACCTGATCGGTGTCGGTGACGTCGACGGCGGCGAACTCGCCGCCGATCTCGGCGGCCAGCGCCTCGCCCTTGTCGACCTGCAGGTCGGCGACCACGACCCGCGCGCCACGCTCGGCGAGACGCCGGGCGACCGCGGCGCCGATGCCCGAGGCTCCGCCGGTGACCATCGCTGCTGCTCCGGTGATGTCCATGCGGAGGACGTTATCGGCGCCGGGTCACTCGCTCAGAGCGAGGTCGTCCCCTCGGCGACGATCACGGCGGGGCCCGTGAGCAGCACCCGACCCGCCTCGGTCCAGGTGACCGACAGGGTGCCGCCCGGGACGTCGACCCGGTAGGTCGTGCCCGGCCCGCGGCCCTCGGAGGTCGCCGTGGCGACCGCCGCCGCGCACGCGCCCGTGCCGCACGACCGGGTCTCGCCGGAGCCGCGCTCGTGCACCCGCATCGCGACGTGCCCCTCGCCGCGACGTACGACGAACTCGACGTTGACGCCGTCCGGGTAGAGGGACGCGTCGTGATCGGGCGGCGCCAGCAGCGGCCCGGCGTCGGCCAGGTCGTCGACGAACGCGACGGCGTGCGGGTTGCCGGTGTCGACGTGGGTGGCCGGCCACGAGCGGCCCTCGATGCCGACCTTGGTCTCGCCCAGCACCTGCGCCTCGCCGAGGTCGGCGGTGATCCGGCCGTGGTCGTCGACGGTGAGCGTCTTGACCCCGTCGCGGGTGCCGATCTCCATCGGGAAGGGCTCGCCCTCGCGGTCGTGGAGGTGCCTGGCGTACACCCGGATGCCGTTGCCGCACATCTCGCTGACCGAGCCGTCGGAGTTCAGGTAGTCCATGAACCAGCGGCCGTCGTCCCCCCGCGCCGCGCGGATGACACCGTCGCCGCCGATCCCGGCCCGGCGGTCGCACAGGGCCCGCACTCGCTCGGGAGCCAGCTCCGCGCCGGCCGGCACGATCACGAAGTCGTTCTCGGTGCCGTGCCCCTTCCAGAACCGCAGGTCAGCCATACAGGCCCCGTGCGTAGTTCTCGGGCCGGTAGTAGTCGTCGAGCTGGTCGACCGTCATCCCGGCGGGCTCGACCTCGGCCGCGACCACGGCGCGACGCGGCACGACGCCCTCGGGGTCCCAGGTCTCGGGCTTCCACAGCCCGGAGCGCAGGAACGCCTTCGCACAGTGGAAGAACAGCTCCTCGATCTGGACCACGACCGCGAGCACCGGCCGGTGGCCCTTGACGACCATCTCGTCGAAGAACGGCGCGTCGCTGACCAGGCGGGCCCGACCGTTGACCCGGAGCGTGTCGCCGCGGCCGGGGATCAGGAAGTTCAGCCCCACGTGCGGGTTGTCGAGGATGTTGCGGTAGCCGTCGGCGCGCCGGTTGCCGGGCCGTTCGGCGATCGCGATGGTCCGCTCGTCGATGACGTGCACGAGGCGGCCGGCGGGATCACCCTTGGGCGAGGCGTCGCAGCTGCCGTCGGTACCGGCCGTCGCCATCACGCAGAACGGCGAGGCCGACAGCCAGGCCCGGTCGACGTCGAGCAGGGCGGGGCGGGCCTTGGTGGCGGCCCGCTCGCCGGGTTCGCCGAGCAGGGCGACGAGCTCGTCGGCGTGGGCGATCTCGGTCCAGGCGGCGGTGCGGTCGGGCGTGGTGGTCACGCCCTCAGGGTAGTTGCTCCCTCAGATCGGGCCGGGGTCGTCGGGTCCGCGCTCCAGCGGCCCGACGACGTCGAAGGTGAGGCAGGCGAAGTCGCCGTTCCGGGCGAACTCGACCAGGCGCAGGTCGAACGGGCGCGGGAACAGCGGCCGACCGGCACCGAGGGTCACCGGCGCGACGCTCAGCATCATCCGGTCGAGCAGGCCCGCCTCGGCGAACTGCGCCGCGAGGTCTCCCCCGCCCACGACCCACACGTCCTTCCCGGCAGCGGCCGCCACCATCTCCTCGTGGACCGGCCGGACGTCGCCGCGCACGAACCGGACGTCGCCCTCGACCTTGGGCAGGTCGCGGGTCGTGAACACCCACGACGGCTGCTCGTAGGCCCAGCCGTCGGACAGGTGCGGCAGCACCCACTCGTAGGTCGTCGAGCCCATGCAGACCGCACCGATCCCGGTGATGAACTCCTCGTAGGAGTGGGCGCCCTTGGGGTCCTGGTCCTGCTTGAACAGCCAGTGCAGCGAGTCCTCCTCGTCGGCGAGGTAGCCGTCGAGGGTGGTGGCGGTGTAGTAGACGGTCGTCATGACGGCTGCTCCTGCCCGTGCCGGCTGCGCAGCCAGTCGATGGGGTCGCCGCTGCCGACCTCGACGTCCAGCTCGCCGAGCATCGCCCGGACCAGCCCCCGCCGCTGGGCGGCGAAGGTGAGGACGTGGGCCACGATCGACCCGAGCACGAAGCTCTCCGGGGGATCGCACAGCGCGTCGACGATCCGGTCGTCCCACGCGTCGCGGCGTTCCATGTCACGCAGCATCGCCAGCCACCGCGCGGCCGCCGCCTCGTGCCGCTCGAGCAGGCCGGCGGGGTCGTCGCGCCGGTCCTCGGGGAAGTCCTCACCGAGGATCGCCGCCAGCCACACCTCCTTGGTGAAGACCTGGTGCTCGAGGATCTCGACGACGGACTCGTCCGTGCCGTCGAACCAGAGCACCCGCTGCCCCGGCCGCGTCCGGCGCCGGTAGGCGTCCTCGGGCAGTCCCTTGGCCGCGTCGATCAGCGCGGCGGTGTCGTCGAGGTCGTGGTGGACGAGGTGGTCGAGCGGTCCGCTCATGGTGCGCTCCCCGGTGTGGACCCACAGCGAGGTGGGTGGGTGGAAGTGGATGCCGTTGGGTGCGGGCAGCCAGGGGTCGCCCCCAGTACCCGCGTCCGTGACCTCGCTCGGGAGCCGGCCGTACGCGCGCGAGAAGGCCCGGCTGAAGCCCTCGACGGACTCGTAGCCCGCCGCGAACGCCGCGTCGGTCACCGACGTCCCCTGGCGCAGCTGCCAGGCGGCGCGCTCCAGCATCACCCGGCGCTTCATCGCCACCGGCGGCTCGCCTGCGTCGCGCGAGAGCCGGCGGGTGAAGTGGTACGGCGACGCGAACGCGCCGCCGGCCATGTCTCCGAGCGTCCGGTGCTCGTCGTCGAGCACCGCGTCCAGCAGCTCACGGAGCCGGTCGCGCCCCCCGATCTCGGTCATGGGTCCATCCTGCTCCGTCCCGCGCGGTGTGCGCCCGACCGTTCTTGCGGTACTCCAGTGGCAGTTGGCCCCTCGTGACGGCGTGCCGGGGGCCGTTTGTCACTGAACTACCGGAAGTTCTCCACAGCGGCCACCGCGAGGTCGACCCGGGAGGGGTCGTCGTGGTCGACCCAGGTGATCCGGGGGTCCTTGCGCCACCACGACTCCTGGCGGCGGGCGAACCGGCGGGTCGCGGCGGTGGTCCGCTCGACGGCCTCCTCGAGGGTGAGCTCGCCGGCGAGGTGGGCGGCGGCCTCGCGGTAGCCGATCGCCGTGGCCGCGGTGGGTCCGAGGGAGCCGAGCCGGGCCACCTCGTCGACCAGGCCGTCGTCGTACATCCTGCGCACCCGGGCGGCGATCCGCTCGTCCAGCGTCGGCCGGTCGATCGCGACGCCGACCTGCACGGTCAGCGGGTCGACGTACTCCAGCCGCGGCAGCGAGGCGGTGAACGAGCGCCCGGTCAGCTCGACCACCTCCAGCGCCCGCACGATCCGCCGCGCGTTGTCGGGCAGGATCCGGGCCGCCGCTTCCGGGTCGACCTCCGACAGCCGGTCGTGCATCGCCGCCACGCCGACCTCGGCCAGCTCGCCCTCGAGGCGCCGGCGCAGCGCCGGGTCGGTCCCGGGGAACTCGAAGCGGTCGAGCACCGCGCGCGTGTAGAGCGCCGAGCCCCCCACGAGCACGGGAACGACGCCCCGCCCGCGCAGCGACGCGACCACCGCCCGCGCCTCGGTCTGGAACTCGGCCACGCTCACCGCCTCCGCCGGGTCATGGGTGTCCAGCAGGTGGTGGGCGATGCCGCGTCGCTCGACGGGCGGCAGCTTGGCGGTCCCGACGTCCATGCCCCGGTAGACCTGCATCGCGTCGGTGTTGACGACCTCGCCGCCCAGCCGCTCCGCGAGGTCGAGGGACAGGCCGGTCTTGCCGGCAGCGGTGGCCCCCACGACTGCCACGATCGGGACTCGACCCATGTCGCTAGTCTGGCAACAACGGACAGGAAGGACCGGCATGGGATTCCTCGACAACCTCCGCGGCAAGGCGCAGAAGGCCGTCGACGACCACGGCGACAAGATCGCTCGCGGCATCGACCAGGCGGCGTCCGCCGCGGACAAGAAGACCAAGGGCAAGTACTCGCGCCACATCGGCACCGGCTCCGAGAAGGCCAAGGAGGCCCTCGACAAGCTCGACGGCAAGCGTGACGGCGACGTGGGCGGTGGCACCACGGGAGGCAAACCGTGAGCCAGCCGGTGCCCGAGGAGAGCAACGAGGCGCTCGAGGTGACCGAGCAGCCCGCCGACGAGCACGACGACGACCTCCCCGACGAGGCCGACGACCCGCACACGACCCCGGAGCAGCAGGAGAACGCCGGGACCGCCCTCGACCAGCCGTCGAGCGGGTGACCGACCGCTTCGTCGTCGTCCCCGCGGCCTACGTCTACCTGCTGCGCGAGGGGCCCGCGGGCGTCGAGGTGCTGCTCCAGCTGCGGCAGAACACCGGCTACATGGACGGCCGCTGGGCCGCCGCCGCGGCCGGCCACGTCGAGCGCGGCGAGACGGCGTACGACGCGGCCCGGCGGGAGGCGCGCGAGGAGCTCGGGATCGACGACCTCGACCTGGTCTTCGAGCTGACCATGCAGCGCACCCGACATGCCGATCCGATCGACGAGCGGGTCGACTTCTTCTTCTCGGCGCGAGGGTGGGCGGGCGACCCGCGGATCGTGGAGCCGGCGAAGTGCGCGGAGCTGCGGTGGTGGCGACTCGACGACCTGCCCGTTCGGGTGGTGCCCCACGAGGCCCGGGCACTGGCATCGTTGGGCACGGGGGCGGCGTACCTGACGTACGGATTCGAGAACGCCCCCGCAGGGAGGGGACAGGAATGATCGACGACAAGCTCGGGCCGATGCCCGATCCCGTGGTGGAGCCGCCCCCGGACAACCCGGGAGGCGCCGACGCCATCAACTCCGACACGCCGTTCTCCGGCGACGAGCCGGCCGTGCTGGGGCACGACCTCCACCCCGACGACAACCCGGGGGTCGAGGACATCGTCCCGGACGAGGTCGGCCAGCCGGAGGACAAGCAGCAGGAGAACGAGGGGGACGGCGCGAGCGAGCCCGAGAAGGAGGACCCTGCCTGATGGCACCCGACACGAGCGACCCCCGCGAGCCCCGCGACGTGCGCGACTCCCACCACGACGCCTCCGGCGACATGGGCGTGAGCAGCGAGCGCGAGGGCCCGACCGGCCCCGGCGGCCAGGTCGGCACCGACGGCGTCCGCGACGTCACCTCACCCGAGCCCGACCCCGAGGTCGACGCCGACGACGTCCCGCCCGAGCAGCGCCCCGGAGCGGTCGAGACCAACCCCGAGGGCATCCCGCCCAAGGCGGGCTACTCCTCGAAGGACCCGCGCTCCGACGACTGACTCCTCGTACTCGAACGGACCCATGGGTCACTCGCGCCCTTCACCTAGGCGGCGCAGGTGGGGCAGAGGCCCCGTTTGGTCCGTTCGGCTACGGCCAGCGTCAGCACCTCCGCCACCAGCCGGGGATTCAGGATCACGTCCTCCCAGCTGAACCTGAGGACCAGCCAGCCGCGTGCAGCGAACTGGTTGTAGCGCCGGGCGTCGCGGTGCAGCGCCGCGCGGTCGCCGTGCCAGGCGAAGGAGTCTGCCTCGAGGATGATCCCGAGTCGCTCGTCGACCAGGTCGGGGCGCCCGAGGAACCGCGAACCCTCACGCAGCGAGGTCTGGGGAACCACCTCCAGGGCCGGGACCTCGATGGCGATCGCACGCAGCGCTGACTCCAGGGCGCTCTCTGCACGGGAGTCGGCGAGGGCCGCGACGCGCCTGACCTGGCGTGAGCCCGGACCGCGTGCATCCCGCGCCAGCGCAGCCATCCTGGGCGCCGGGAAGCCGTCACGCAGCGCGGAGTCGGCGACGCACAACGCGTCACCGAGGTGGTCGCTACGCAGGCAGTCGAGCAGGGTGCGCTCCTGACTCGTCACCCCGTCACTGACGTCGTCGGCCCCGAGCCTGGCCCGGTGCAGGTCCACGCCGGCGGCGGCCCCCGCCACCAGTTTGCGGTTGTGGGGCACGGCCACCTGTGGGCGCTCGGGTGGCAGCCGCACCTGCCACCCGTGTCGCATCGCTGCGCTCAGGTGGGTGACGGCTCCGCTGAGCCGATGGGCGGCAGCCACGGCGGCGTCCGCGCCCTCCAGCGCGTACCGCCCTCGCGCCAGAACGGTGACCCCGCCCTCGGCCACGGCGCGATCGACTTCAGCGCGAGACGTCGCGCGGATCAGCTGCGAGCGGGTGGCGACTCCACCCAGCTCCGTCAGCATGTCCACCACGGTCACGCACCGAGCATCACCGATTCCGGTCGCTGGCGCCCGACGTCATCCACAGGCAGGTGCGTCCGGCAGCGGAGCCGGTACGCCGACCGAGGGCATGCCCAGGCCGACCGAGCCCGGCTGAGGGGCAGCGGTCCGGGCCTCCCAGGCGTCGCCCGAGCGAGTACGCCGGACGGCGAGGACCGGGCCGTCGGCGACCAGGTGGTGCGGGGCGGCGTACGAGACCTCGACGGTGACCATGTCGCCGGGCCGGACGGTCGTGTCGCCCGGGGGCGTGAAGTGGACCAGCCGGTTGTCGGGGCCGCGTCCCGACAGCCGGTGGGTGGCACTGTCCTTGCGCCCCTCGCCCTCGGCGACGAGCAGCTCGACGGTGCGCCCGACCAGCCGCTGGTTCTCCTCCCACGCGATGTCGTTGACGAGGGCGACCAGCCGGTCGTAGCGCTGCTGGACGACGGCGCGCGGCACCTGCTCCTCCATGGTGGCGGCCGGGGTGCCGGGGCGCGGCGAGTAGATGAAGGTGAAGGCGCCGGAGAAGCGCGCCTGCCGGACCACGTCGAGGGTGGCCTCGAAGTCCTCCTCGGTCTCGCCGGGGAAGCCCACGATGATGTCGGTGGTGATCGCGGCGTCGGGCATCGCGGCCCGGACCCGTTCGAGGATGCCGAGGTACCTCGCCTGCCGGTAGGAGCGGCGCATCGCCTTCAGGACCCGGTCGGATCCGGACTGGAGCGGCATGTGCAGCTGCGGCATCACGTTCGGGGTCACAGCCATCGCCTCGATGACGTCGTCGGTGAACTCCGCCGGGTGCGGTGAGGTGAACCGCACCCGCTCCAGTCCCTCGATCTCGCCGCAGGCCCGCAGCAGCTTGGAGAACGCCTGCCGGTCGCCGAAGCCGACGCCGTAGCTGTTCACGTTCTGCCCCAGGAGGGTGACCTCGCTGACGCCGTCGGCGACCAGGGCGCGCACCTCGGCGAGCACGTCACCGGGCCGCCGGTCCTGCTCCTTGCCGCGCAGCGACGGGACGATGCAGAACGTGCAGGTGTTGTTGCACCCCACCGAGACCGACACCCAGGCGGCGTACGCCGACTCGCGCCTGGTCGGCAGGGTCGACGGGAAGACCTCGAGCGACTCGAGGATCTCGACCTGCGCCTCGTCGTGGACCCGGGCCCGCTCCAGCAGCACCGGGAGCGAGCCGATGTTGTGGGTGCCGAACACGACGTCGACCCACGGCGCCTTCTCGACGATCGTGGCGCGGTCCTTCTGGGCGAGGCAGCCACCGACGGCGATCTGCATGCCGGGCTTCCTCGCCTTGACGGGGGCGAGGTGGCCGAGGTTCCCGTAGAGCCGGTTGTCGGCGTTCTCGCGCACGGCGCAGGTGTTGAACACCACGACGTCCGGGTGGTCGGGCTGCTCGCCGTCGGGGGCGGGTCGGAACGGCGCGTAGCCCGCGTCCTCCAGCAGCCCGGTGAGGCGTTCGGAGTCGTGGACGTTCATCTGGCACCCGTAGGTGCGGACCTCGTACGTGCGCTGATCAGTGGCCATGACAGTGGTCAAGGGTACGGCGGCCCCTCGGGCTCGCGGCAATCGTGCGGCGACCGGTTCCGCGGCGGGATGGGGCCGTACGTCACAGAACTGTCACCATCGCGTGTCCGACGCCCCGGCGCATGGCCCGAAGGGGTGAGAGACGCTAGGTTTCCCAACCATGACCGAGCAGGTCCAGGCCCCCACCACCGCCCGGCAGGGCGAGCCGCTCGTGGTGCTCGACGGCGTCAACAAGTGGTTCGGCGAGCTCCACGTGCTGCAGGACATCAACCAGACGATCCACCGCGGCGAGGTGGTCGTGGTCATCGGGCCGTCCGGCTCCGGGAAGTCGACCCTGTGCCGCGCGATCAACCGGCTCGAGACCATCCAGCAGGGCACGATCACCCTCGACGGCAAACCGCTGCCCGAGGAGGGCAAGGAGCTCGCGGCCCTCCGCGCCGAGGTCGGCATGGTCTTCCAGAGCTTCAACCTCTTCGCCCACAAGACGATCCTCGAGAACGTCACCCTCGGCCCGGTCAAGGTGCGGGGCGAGAAGCAGGCGGACGCCGAGCAGCGGGCCAGGGAGCTGCTCGACCGGGTCGGCGTGGGCCAGCAGGCCGCGAAGTACCCCGCCCAGCTGTCCGGCGGGCAGCAGCAGCGGGTGGCGATCGCCCGGGCGCTGGCCATGCGGCCGAAGGTGATGCTCTTCGACGAGCCGACCTCGGCGCTGGACCCCGAGATGATCAAGGAGGTCCTCGACGTGATGGTCGACCTCGCGAAGCAGGGGATGACGATGATCGTGGTCACCCACGAGATGGGCTTCGCCCGGACCGCCGCCGACCGGGTCCTGTTCATGTCCGACGGCGCGGTCGTCGAGGAGAACACGCCCGAGGAGTTCTTCACGAACCCGCAGACCGACCGCGCCAAGGACTTCCTCGGGAAGATCCTCAAGCACTGACTCACCCAGCAACACCCATCAGGTGGCCGGGAACCCGGCTCGGGACAAAGGAGGAGAGATGCGGTTCATCAGGACCAAGGCAGTGCTCGCGGGCGTGGGTCTCGCCCTGAGCCTGGCGGCGTGCGGGGAGGCCGGGAGCGACGGGAGCAGCAGCGACGTCGAGGCCGAGGACGTCGAGGAGGGCAAGTTCGAGGAAGGCTCCCGGATGGCCGAGCTCGCCGAGGCGGGCGAGGTCACCGTCGGCGTCAAGTACGACCAGCCCGGGCTGGGCTTCAAGGACGCGGCGTCCGACATCCCCACCGGCTTCGACGTCGAGATCGCCAAGCTGCTCGTGGCCGACCTCGGGATCGACCCCGAGTCCGACTCGGTGACGTGGGAGGAGACGATCTCCGACAACCGCGAGCCCTACATCCAGGAGGGGCGCGTCGACCTCGTGCTCGCGACGTACTCCATCACCCCCGAGCGGCAGGAGATCGTCGGCCAGACCGGCCCGTACCTCATCACCGGCCAGCAGATCCTCGTCAAGGAGGACAGCGACATCCAGGGCAAGGAGGACCTCCAGGGTGAGGAGGTCTGCTCGGCCGAGGGCTCGACCTCGATCGAGAACGTCGAGGCCGAGGGCATGGTGCCGGCCCCGGCACCCGACTACTCGCAGTGCGTCGACGACGTGCTCAACGACACCGTCGAGGCGATGTCGACCGACGGCGCGATCCTGCTCGGGTACGCCGCGGAGCAGGACGGCCAGCTGAAGGTCGTCGGCGAGGAGTTCTCCGAGGAGCGGATCGGCGTCGGCTACTCGCAGGACTACCCGGAGATGTGCGAGTGGATCAACGGCGTGCTCCAGGAGTCCTACGACGACGGCACCTGGGCCGAGGCCTTCGAGTCCACCCTGGGCGAGGGTGGCGCGGAGACCCCGGACCCGCCGGCCCTGGACGAGTGCCAGGCCTGACCACCCGGAGGTGATCGTGGGGTGGCCGGTCCGGCCACCCCACGGTCCCCCGTCCCTGACGACCGCGAGAGGAGCACCGACCCCGGATGCAGACCGTCCTCGACAACTGGGACCTGGTCGTGCGCGGCTTCACCTACACGGTCGCACTGTTCCTGATCGCCGGCCTGCTGTCGCTGGTGATCGGAACCGTCCTGGCCGCGCTGCGGGTCGGGCCGATCGCGGTGCTGCGGCGAGCGGTGGCCGTCTACGTCACGCTCGTGCGCAACACGCCGCTGCTGATCGTGCTCATCTTCTTCCGGATCGCCGCCCCCCGGATCGGCCTCAACTTCAACTTCGTCGACATCGTCATCGGCGACCTGCGGATCAACAACCTGTTCGCCGCGTGCGTGGCTGCGCTGACGGCGTACACCTCGACCTTCGTCTGCGAGGCCCTGCGCTCCGGGATCAACGCGGTCCCACTGGGCCAGGCGGAGGCCGCCCGCGCCATCGGGCTGCCCTTCGCCGCCGTCATGCGTGAGGTGGTGCTGCCGCAGGCGTTCCGGGCCGCGGTCCCCCCGCTGGCGAGCGTCCAGATCGCGCTGCTGAAGAACACCACCGTCTGCGGTGTCTTCGGCGTCGCCGAGGCGTTCTTCCGGATGAAGGGCATGACCAACAACGTCCCGGCCGACCGCTACGGGATCTTCATCAGCTTCGCTCTGATCTTCGTGGTGCTGGTCGAGATCCTGTCGTTCGTCGCGAACCGGCTCGAGCGCCGCTGGCGGATCGCATGAGGAGCCCCGCATGAGCGCCCCCTCGGTCCTGTTCGACGCCCCCGGGCCCCGGGCGGTCGCCCGACACCGGGTCTACACCGTGGTCGCGGTGGTCGCCCTGGTCGCCCTGGTCGGCTGGGCGTGCTGGCGACTGTACGAGGAGGGCCAGTTCGCCTACGACCTGTGGGAGCCGTTCGTCACCCCCGCCTACATCGAGGCGCTGCTGGTCAACGGGTTGTTGAAGACGATCCAGATGGCGGCCAGCGCGGTGCTGCTCGCGGTGGTGTTCGGCCTCGTCTTCGGCGTCGGCAAGCTGTCCGACCACGCCGTCGTCCGGTGGCCGTGCTGGGCCGTCGTGGAGTTCTTCCGCGCGGTCCCGGTGCTGCTCCTGATGATCCTGATCTTCTTCTCCTACGGCATCACCCGCGACGAGAGCGGCAGCTACTGGACCGTCGTGATCTCGCTGATGCTCTACAACGGCGCGGTGCTCGCCGAGGTGTTCCGGGCCGGGATCCAGGCGGTGCCCTCGGGGCAGTCGGAGGCGGCGTACGCCATCGGGATGCGCAAGACCCAGGTGATGACGATCGTGATGCTGCCGCAGGCGGTGAAGATCATGCTGCCGGCGATCATCAGCCAGATGGTGGTGGCGCTGAAGGACACCAGCCTCGGCTACGTCGTCGCGGCCCCCGGCCTGACGTACGTCGGCGCGTCCATCTACCGGCAGTTCCAGAACCAGGTCCCGACGGCGATCGTGCTCGCTGCCTGCTACATCGTGGTCAACCTGCTGCTCACCTGGCTCGCGACCTGGGTGCAGAAGAGGCTGGTGGGCGAGAAGAAGCAGCTCGAGGTCTCGGCGGTCGGCAACCTCGACGCCGGCGGCAAGGCCTGAGCCTCACCGGCGCGGTGTCACCCAGAGCCGGATCTCGCCCTCGACGACGACCTCGCCGTCGTCGCGCACGCCCCTGACCCGCACCGGCAGGTCGCCCCCCTCCTCGGGCAGAGCGCTCGACGTCCACTGCGCGGCGTCGGTCTCGGCGATGCAGGTGACGTCGGAGGTCGCCTTGGCGGTGTAGGCGACCGTCATGCCCTTCGGGATCCACCGCTTATCCGCCGGGACGGTCGCCTCGGCGAGCGCACCCATCGCCGCCTCCAGCCCGTTGCACAGCGCGATCGCGTGGACGGTGCCGAGGTGGTTGTGGACGCGGCGCCGCTTCGGCACCACCAGCTCGGCGCGGTTCGGCTCGATCACGGTGAACCGCGGCCGGACGGTCGCGAAGTACGGCGCACTGCGGGCGAAGGCGAACGAGAAGAGGCGCGGCCCCCGCGGCAGCCGCGACAGGGTGTTCCAGGTGGCGAGGACCGACGGCATGCCGCGCAGATTACCGGTCGGTAACCGCGGCCGCCGTGGTGTGGGTCACGCCTTCCGCTGCGCCGCCTGCTCGGCGACCTTGCGGTGGACCTCCTCCATGTCGAGGCCCTTGACCGCGGTGATCAGCTCCTCGAGCGCGGGTGCCGGGAGCGCGCCGGCCTGGTTGAAGACCAGGACGCCCTCCCGGAAGGCCATCAGGGTCGGGATCGACCGGATGCCGGCCGCACCGGCGAGCTCCTGCTCCTCCTCGGTGCTGATCGAGGCGAAGGTGACGTCCTGGTGCTGCTCCGAGGCGGCCTCGTAGACGGGAGCGAAGGTGCGGCACGGGCCGCACCAGCTCGCCCACCAGTCGACGAGCAGGATGTCGTGCTCCTCGATGGCCTTCTCGAAGGTGTCGGCGCCCAGGTCGATGGTGCTCATGCCTCGGCAACGCCCCCGGCTCCGCGGGTGTTCCCGGGGCGCCGTCGAGGTGTGACGGGGGTTACATCAGGGGCGGTCGAGGTCTACGGTGCCGACATGACAGCTCGGGGTGTCGTCACTGTGTCCGCCCTTGCCCTCATCACGATCGCGGCGTCGGCCGCAGGGGCTCTCGGAACGCCGGGGCCGGAGGACCCCGGGCCGGAACAGCCGGCCAACCACTGGCGCTACGACCACTGGCCGCAGACCCAGCCATGGCAGAGCGGGACCGGTGACGCCGAGCTGCGGAGGATCCGCGCCCGGGGCGACGTGGGGCGCCCGGGCTTCCCGGCGCCCGTCGACCCCCAGAACTGGGAGAACCCCGACCACATGACGTGGTCGGACTACACGCGGATCCCCGGGACCGACTGGGGCGATCCCGACCAGGCGGGCTCCGAGCGGACCTTCCGCGGCGCACTCGTCGTCGTCGACTACCCGAACAAGTCCTTCGCGGTCTCCGAGCCGGCCAACTCCACGGTCTTCGGGAACCCCAGCACCGAGGCCAACTCGATCCCGCGCGCCGACGTACCGCGCTTCTACCGCGACTTCCTCAACACCCCCAACCAGCTCAACCGCGGCCACACCATCCACGAGTACTGGATGGAGGACTCCGGCGGCCGCTACGGCGTCGAGCTCACCGAGTTCGGGGCCTACCAGATGCCGGGCAAGTCCCACGAGTACGCGCTGGAGTTCCAGGACGAGGCGGAGTCCTGCCCCACCGGCGACACCTGCGACCGCGACCTGCGCGACGACGCCTTCGCCGCCTGGTACGCCGCCGAGGGCGAGGACGTGCGCGACGACTTCGACTTCGTCTACATCCTGAGTGCCGGTCAGGACGAGTCGTCGACCTGGCAGGAGTTCGGCCAGATGAAGTTCGAGGAGAAGGAGGACGTCACCGACCCGTTCGGCCCGCCCGACGAGTCGCTGACCAACTGGTCGGACACCCGCTACGTCGACTGGACCTCGTGGGCCGCGGGATCGACGTTGTGGCCCAACGCCAGCCAGGGTTCCACGACCCAGGCCGAGAGCTCCGGCATGGGGGTCTACGCCCACGAGCTCAGCCACGTGCTCGGCATCGGCGACAACTACAACAACCCGTACGGCGTCCCGCCCCGGCGCTCCTACAGCGGCATCTGGGAGATGCTCAGCCGGGGCTCGTTCAACGGGCCCGGCGGCCCGCACAGCCGGTGGACGATCCCGGCGACCGGCGGTGGCTCGCTCGGCGCCCAGCACATGCTGCGCAACAAGATGAAGCTCGACATGGTCAGCGAGCGGCACGTCCTGCGGCTGCGTCGCGGCGCCCTCGACGACTCCGGCTTGGTCGTCGCGAGGGTGACGGCCCGCTCGGTGGTCCCGCAGGGGCGGGGTCTCTCCGGCGTCAACCTCGATCTCGGGGTCCAGGGGGACCTCAGCCAGGCGTGCGACCCCGCCACCGACCCGCTGTGTGACGGCGGCGGCTACGAGAACTACACCCTGGAGGTCGTGGACCGGATGGGCGCCGACTCGTTCACGCCCGACTCGGGGGCGCTGCTGGCGAAGACCAAGGACCAGGACCGGTCGCCGTTCATCTGGGTGGTCGACGCCAACCCCCAGGACATCGGGATGACCGACTTCGTCCGCCCGGACGGCACCGAGGTGCCGATCACGATCGGTGACTACCGCCAACTGTCCGATGCGCTGTTCCACGCCGGGACGGCCTCGGGCAGCGAGTTCGAGTACGTCGACGAGGCGAACCGGCTTCACTTCTACGTGCTCGAGCAGCACCGCGACCGCCGTGGCCGGTTGAGCTACGTGCTCGGCATCCGGTCGCTGGACGGGTCCGGTCCCCAGCAGCGCGGCGTCCGGCTGCGCCCCGACCGCGACGTGGCCGACGGGCGGGGCCTGGCGACGTGCCGGCTGCCGCTCAGCAACACCGGCCGCCTCGGTCGGCCGGCCGGCGACCACCCCGAGGGGGTGCGCCGCTACCTGGGCAGCGACGTCTTCCGGCTGTCAGCGCGGGTGGAGGGCAAGGGCTGGACGGCCCACCTCCCCAACGAGCTGGCCACCACGCCCAACGGCACAACCACGCCGGTCACCGTCCATGCCCGTAACGACTTCGCCGGCGCCCGGCCCGCCACCGTCCGGGTCACGGCGAGGTCCGAGAGCGACCCGGATGCCCTCGCCCGGACCACCTGCCGGGTGCGGATGCGCTGAGGCCGTCAGCGCCGGGCGAGCAGCTCCACCGGGTTGCCGTGGCCGTCTCCGCCGCAGCCGCTCCGGCTTCTCCACCTCGCCGAGGCCGAGGCCCCCGACCCAGAACCGGCGCGCCTCCTGCTCACCGCCCTCCGCCCTCCGGGATCGCGACCTGGACGTGGTGCAGCCTCATCGGGCCCCCCGGTGACCGACGGCGAAGATCCGTCGGAACGGCAGCACCACGCCGTAGCCACGATCGGGGTAGGCGGCCCGCAGCCGGGCGCGGAACTCCTCCTCGAAGCCCGGCCGCAGGTCCTCGGGCAGCGCCTGGAGCGTGGGGCGCGCGCCGGTGCCGGACACCCACGCGAAGACCGGGTCGTCGCCGGTCAGCACGTGGAAGTACGTCGTCTCCCAGACGTCCGCCTCGAGACCGGCCCGCGCCAGGACGTCGAGGTAGGCGTCGGGCGGGTGGCTGGCCGGCACGGTGACCTCGCGCAGGTGGTCGGCGTACGGCGCGGTGGCGGCCAGCTCGGTGCGGATCGTGTGACTCGGCTGGTCGAAATTCGCCGGGACCTGGACCGCGAGCCAGCCTCCGGGGCGGACCCGGCCGGCGAGGGCCGGCAGCAGGTCGAGGTGGTCGGGAAGCCACTGCAGGGTCGCGTTCGAGACCAGCAGGTCGACCTCGTCGCCGCGGGCCACCCAGTCGCGCAGGTCGGCCTCCTCGAACTCGACCCCCGGGAGCTCGCGGCGGGCCCGGTCGATCATCGCGGCGCTCGAGTCGACGCCCCGGACGCCGGCCGTGGGCCAGGCCTCGGTCAGCAGCCGGGTCAGGTTGCCCGGGCCGCAGCCGAGGTCGACGACGTCGACCGGGTCGGCCGCGCGCACGCGCGCCAGCAGGTCGACGAACGGCCGGGCCCGCTCCTCGGAGTAGGCCAGGTAGTGCCGGGGGTCCCAGGTGTGTCGGTCAGGCGCCATGGCTCGACTTTATCTTGACATCAAGATTCTTGACAAGCCGTACCATGGGACGCGTGCAGGACGAGGTCGACGAGCTGTCCGAGGCGTGGGCGCGCGAGCGCCCCGACCTCGACCTCGCACCCGTCGCCGTGTTCAGCCGGATCAGCAGGCTGGCCCGGCACCTCGACCTGGCTCGCCGTACCGCGTTCACCCGGCACCGGATCGAGTCCTGGGAGTTCGACGTGCTCGCGGCGCTGCGCCGCGCCGGGGCGCCGTACGAGCTCTCGCCGGGGCGGCTGCTCCGGGAGACGCTGGTGACCAGCGGCACCATGACCAACCGGGTCGACCGGCTCGCGGCGCGCGGCCTGGTGGAGCGCTCCCCCGACCCCTCCGACCGGCGGGGTGTCATCGTCCGGCTCACCGCGGAGGGCCGGCTGACCGTCGACGCCGCCTTCGAGGAGCTGCTGGCCGCCGAGGCCGCCCTGCTGGCCGACCTCCCCGACCCCGACCGGGACCGGCTGGCGACCTTGCTCCGCACCCTGCTGATCCCCTTCCGCTGACCCGTCACTCGCGCAGGTTCAGAACGGACCGAGCCGTCACTCGTGCAGGTTCAGAACGGGCCGAGCCGTCACTCGCGCAGTCTCACTCGGCCAGCTCAGCCGCTTCCAGCCACTCCAGCTCGAGCGCGTCGCGCTCGGCATGGAGGGCAGCGATCTGCTCCCCCAGCTCGGTCAACCGCTCGTAGTCCTGACCCGCTGCCTCGACCTCGCCGTTCAGCCGGGCCTCCCGCTCATCGAGCCGCTCCAGCTGCTTGTCGAGGCGCGCCATGGTCTTGCGGGCGGTCCGCTGCTCGGCACTCCCGGCACGCGGCCTGCCGGAGTGACGGCTCGACGGGTTCTCGACCTGCACCACTGACGGGTCGGCGGGTTCGGAACCTGCTGGGGTGACGGGTCGGCGCTCGAGGTACTCGTCGACGCCGCGGGGGAGCATCGAGATCTGGCCGTCACCCAGCAGCGCCCAGATCGAGTCGGTGACCCGCTCCAGGAAGTAGCGGTCGTGGGACACGACGACGAGGGTGCCGGGCCAGCGGTCGAGGAAGTCCTCCAGGACGGTGAGCGTCTCGATGTCCAGGTCGTTGGTGGGCTCGTCGAGGAGCAGCACGTTGGGCTCGGTGAGCAGCAGCCGCAGCAGCTGGAAGCGACGACGCTCACCACCGGAGAGGTCACCGAGCCGGGCGGTCAGCTTGTCGCCGGTGAAGCCGAACCGCTCCAGCATCGCCGTCGCCGTGACGTCGGACCCGTCGGCCGTTTGAGTGACCCGCTGGACGGACTCGACCGTGGCCAGCACCCGCGCCTCCGGGTCGAGCTCGTCGACCTGCTGGGTGAGGTGCTGCAGCGCGACGGTCCGGCCGTGCCGGACCCGGCCGGCGGACGGCGCCAGCTCACCGGACAGCAGCGACAGGACCGAGGTCTTGCCGGCGCCGTTGACCCCGACGATGCCGACCCGGTCGCCGGGCCCGAGCCGCCAGGTCGCGTGCGACAGCAGCTGCCGGTCGCCGCGCACGAGGTCGACGTCCTCGACGTCGACGACGTCCTTGCCGAGCCGCTGGGTGGCGAAGCGCTGGAGCTCAAGCCGGTCGCGGGGCGGCGGCTCGTCGGCGATCAGCTCGGTGGCGGCGTCGATCCGGAACCTGGGCTTCGAGGTCCGGGCCGGGGCGCCGCGGCGCAGCCAGGCCAGCTCCTTGCGGACCAGGTTCTGGCGACGTACCTCCGACGCGGCGGCCTGCCGCTGCCGCTCCGCCTTGGCCAGCACGAACGCGGCGTAGCCGCCCTCGTAGGCGTCGACGACGCCGTCGTGCACCTCCCACGTCCACTGGCAGACCGCGTCGAGGAACCATCGGTCGTGGGTGACCACGACGAGCGCCGAGGGGCGCTCGGCGAGGTGGCCCGCCAGCCAGTTGACCGCCTCGACGTCGAGGTGGTTGGTGGGCTCGTCGAGGACGACGAGGTCGTGGTCGTCGAGCAGCAACGCCGCCAGGGAGCAGCGCCGGCGCTCGCCGCCGGACAGGCTGACGACGGCGCGGTCGAGCGCCACCCCCGCGAGCAGCACCTCGACCACCTCGCGGGTGCGCGGGTCGGCCGCCCACTCGTGGTCCGCGCGGCCGCCGAGGACGGCTTCCCGGACGGTGTGGGTGTCGGAGAGCCGGTCGTCCTGGTGGAGGTGACCCACGAGCAGCCCGCGGACGCGCGACACCCGCCCGGAGTCGGGCTGCTCCAGCCCGGTCATCACCCGGAGCAGCGTGGTCTTGCCGTCCCCGTTGCGCCCGACGACGCCGACCCGCTGACCGGCGGAGACGCCGAGCGAGACGTCGCTGAGCAGCGGTCGTACGCCGTACGCCTTGGAGACGCGCTCGAGGTTGAGCAGGTTGCTCATCGACACCACCTCATCGACCCAGCGCTCCCGGGACCGGGCCGGACGCGACCAGCGCGAGCGGTTGCCTCGACCGCAGGTCGTCGGCGACGCGGTGCGCACCCGCCTCGTCGGCGCAGAGGAAGACGCAGGTCGGGCCGGAGCCGCTGACCAGGCCCCGGAGCGCACCGGCCGCCTCACCCGCGGCGAGCAGGTCGGCCAGCCCGGGCCGCAGGTCGAGCGCCGCGGCCTGCAGGTCGTTGTGGAGCAGCGGCGCCAGCGTCTCGGCCGGGTCGCCGAGGAAGGCGACCAGCCGGTGGGGTGCCGGCGGCGTGGCCGGCGCGTCGGGACGCAGCTCGTCGTGGCGGCGGTAGACGGACGGGGTGGAGAGCCCCTGGCCGGGGTCGGGCACGACGACCCACCACCGCGTGACCTCGACGCCCGGCAGCTGCTCGACCTGCTCGCCGCGTCCGGTGCCGAGGGCGTTACGCCCGACGAGGCCGAACGGAACGTCGCTGCCGAGGTCGCCGGCGATCCCGAACAGTGCAGCGTCGCCGCTGGCGAGGCCCCAGAGCCGGTCCAGCGCGACCAGCGTGGCGGCGGCATCAGCGGAGCCGCCGGCCATGCCACCGGCGACGGGGATGCCCTTGCGGATCTCGATCCGCGCGGACCGTCCGATCTCGTGGTGGGCGGTCAGGAGCACGCCCGCCCGGACGGCGAGGTTGGTGTCGTCGGCGGGCACGTCGGACACGTCGACCCCGTGGCCGGTCAATGTCACCGACCACTCCCCGGCATCGCTCACGGTGACCTCGTCGACCAGGTCGATCGCGTGGAAGACCGTCATCAGGGGGTGGAAGCCGTCCTCCCGCGGCGCGCCGACGCCGAGGTGGAGGTTGATCTTGGCCGGCACCCGGACCGTGACGCTCACGCGGGCAGCTCCTCGGCGATCCGCACGAAGTCCTGGATGCCCAGCGACTCACCGCGGGCCAGCGGGTCGATGCCGGCCGCGGCCAGCGCCTGCTCCGCAGCGGTGGCCGAGCCGGCGAGCCCCTTGAGCGCGCCGCGCAGCGCCTTGCGCCGGTGGGCGAAGGCCGCGTCGACGACGGCGAACACCCGCTCCCTCGGGAGCCTCGTCGTCGGCGGCTCCCTGCGGGTCCAGGCCACCAGCCCGGAGTCGACGTTGGGGGCGGGCCAGAAGACGGTGCGACCGACCGAGCCCGCCCGGCGTACGTCGGCGAACCAGGCGGCCTTGACCGAGGGGACGCCGTAGACCTTGGACCCCGGCGCGGCGGCGAGCCGGTCGGCCACCTCGGACTGCACCATCACCAGTCCCCGCTCGAGCGAGGGCAGCAGCGCCAGCAGATGGAGCAGGACCGGGACCGAGACGTTGTAGGGCAGGTTGGCGACCAGCGCGGTCGGCGGGGGGCCGGGCACCTCGGCCACGCGGAGCGCGTCGGCCGCCACCACGTCGAGCCGGTCGGCCTGGGCGGGCGCGAGCTCGGCGACCGTGGCCGGCAGGCGGCCGGCCAGCACGGGGTCGACCTCGATCGCGACCACCCGGCGTGCCACCCCGAGCAGCGCGAGGGTGAGCGAGCCGAGGCCCGGCCCGACCTCGAGGACCACGTCGTCGGGCCCGATCCCGGACTCCCGGACGATCCGGCGCACCGTGTTGGGGTCGATGACGAAGTTCTGGCCCCGCTGCTTGGTCGGCCGCAGGTCCAGCTCGGCCGCCAGCAGACGCACGTCCGCCGGCCCGAGGAACCTCGGACCGGCGGACGGTGTCATGCGCGCAAGGCTAGTCACGCGCTGAGGGAGTCAGCGCACCGACTACTGGGGCAGGCCCAGCGAGGCCGAGCACGCCGGCCAGGAGCCGTAGCCGCCGGTGGCGGCGCGGACCTTCTCGGCGATCGCGATCTGCGTCTCGCGGCTGGCCTGGTGGGGGTACCCGGTGCCGCCGTAGGACTGCCACGTGCCGAGGTTGAACTGCAGCCCGCCGTAGTAGCCGTTGCCGGTGTTGATGGCCCAGTTGCCGCCGGACTCGCACTGCGCGAGCTGGTCCCAGACCGTGCTCCCGGAGGCGTAGTTGGTGGTCGGGGCCACCGGCTCCTCCTTGGTGCCGACCTTGACGATCGCGGCGACCGGCTCGCGGAGGACCTCCTGGCGGAGCACCTTGGTGGCCGTGACCTCGCCGTTGCGGGTCGTGATCTTGTAGGTCACGTCGCGCACGCCGGCGCGGCCCTGGCGCACGGTGTCGGTCTTGCCCTCGAGCATCGAGGAGTCCTCGCGCTCGACGGTCGAGAAGTCGATGGCCTCGGCCTTGACCCGCTTGGTCCGGACGTCGATGTCGGTGTACTCGATCCGGTCGCCGTCGTCGAGCTCCTTGTCGGCGCCCGGGGTGATCTGGTCGTGCCGGTCGATCTCCACGCCCAGCTCCTCGAGGGCGTCGCGCGCGGTGAGCGCGGGGATCCGGCGGGTGATGACCTTCTCGTCGGCGATCTTCACGTCGAGGGTCTTCTCGGTGACGACCTCGAGGTCGATGCCCTCGCGGTCGATGCTGCCGCCGCGGCTCACCGACAGGTCGGCGCCCGCGAAGCGGCTGCCGACCTGGGAGAGCGCGCCGGCCACGTCGGTGGCGGTCACCCAGTGGGTGGAGGTCTTGCCGTCCACGGTCAGCTCGAGCGGCCGGGCGAAGCGGACACTGATGGCGCTGCCGTCGGTGACCTCCTCGTCGAGGCTGGGAGCGACGACGTCGCGGTCGCTGACCTCGATGCCCTCGTCCTCGAGCACGTCGCCGACGGTGCCGCCCAGGGCGGAGACCTCACGCTTCTCGCCGTCCAGGGAGACGGTCACGTCGTGGCTCATGGCGCTGTAGCCGAGGGTGGTGCCGCCCACCGCGAGGACCGCGGCGGTCGAGAGTCCGAGGAAGGTGGCCTTGCTGTTCATCAGGCGTGCGATGTAGCTGCGCGTCTGCACGATTCTCCGTACGTCGTACTTCCCGGTCCTCGGGAGCCAGCGCACCCGGACGCACGACGGTCCCACGGTGGTGGGGGTGCGCGAGCGGGGGTTCTCGCGGGTGGGGGTTGCTTGGGGCCCACCCTGGCGCTGACCCGAAATCTGTCCCGATCCCGGCCAACAATCACGAAACGATAACGGGGACCACGGGTCACGCCAACTCCTCGTCCACATGACGTGACGTGGCCCACGTCCGCCGGTGCGGCCGGCCGGCGCCGGGGCGCCTCACCAGGGGCCGCCGAAGGCCTCCTCGGTGTTGCGGTCGAGCGCGCGGCACAGGGTCTCGAGGTCCTCGCCGCGGACCTCGGCCATCGCCCGCACGGTGAGCGGGACGAGGTAGGAGGCGTTGGGACGGCCGCGGTACGGCGTGGGGGTGAGGTACGGCGCGTCGGTCTCGACCAGGATCCGGTCCAGCGGCGCCACGACCAGGGCGTTGCGCAGCGGCGCGGCGTTCTTGAAGGTGACCGGCCCCGCGAAGCTGAGGTAGGCGCCGCGGTCGAGGCAGGCGCGGGCGACCTCGGCGTCGCCGGAGAAGCAGTGCATCACCCACCGCTCGGGGGCACCCTCGGCGTCGACCACCTCCAGCACCTCGTCGTGGGCGTCGCGGTCGTGGATCACCAGGGTCTTGTCGAGCCGCTTCGCGAGGTCGAGGTGGCGGCGGAAGCTGTCGACCTGGGTGGCGCGCCCGTCCTCCCCGGTGCGGAACCGGTCGAGCCCGGTCTCCCCGACCGCGCGCACCTTGTCGTGGGCCTGCGCGAGCCGCTCGATCTCCGCCATCGCCTCGTCGAGCCCGCCCGCTGCGGCCAGTCGCGGCGCCTCGTTGGGGTGCAGCGCGACGCCGGCGACGAGGGCGTCGTGGGCGGCAGCCGCGTCCACCGCCCAGCGTGCGCCCGGCAGGTCGCACCCGATCTGGACGATCCGGGGCACGCCGACGGCCGCGGCAGCGGCGATCGCCTGCTCGGTCGGCCACCACTCGCCGTCGGCGATGTCGAGGTGGCAGTGGTTGTCGACGACCGGGTGCGGGAGCGGCTCCGGCGCCGGCGGCCGCTCGCGGTCGCGCCGGGCACCGGACTTCTCCTCGGTCGCGGCGCGCGAGCGGGTCGGCCTCTGCGTCACGAGGTTCTGTGTAGCACGCGGACCCGACCGGGAGCGCCGCGCCGCCTCACTCGCCTCGCGGGTGCTTCCTGACCCACTGGACCAGCCGGTCCGGCTCCCGGGGCCCCTCGTACGCCGGGTGCTCCTGCTGCTCGACCACGGCCTCCTCGCCGGCGGCCTGGTCCGCGCTGAGCCAGCTGACCGAGCCGGCACCGGCCGCCAGTCCCACCATCACGCCGACGAACCCGGCGACGGCCTCGTACTTGTGTCCCATCTGGATCCCCCTTGGTCGAGTGGACCTTCGAGGCTGCACCGGACCGGCCGGTGGCACCATCCGCGCTTCCGCGTATGGCACGAGCGCACGGCGAGGGGGACGATGGAGCCTCCACGGAGGCACGGGGGTCGGACCATGGCGGGAAGCAACCTGGACGCGCACGACGTCGCGGAGCTCGGGCGCCTGCTCACGCTGGTCGGCGAGCCGGACGGGCCTGCTCTCCCCTGGCCCTTCGCACGCCGGCTGAAGGACCTGATCGGCTGCGACGACCTGACGTTCGTGGGGCAGGACTCCGGGGCGCGGGCGGCGTACTTCGAGCAGTCGATCGAGGACACCGAGTGGTTCGAGAGCCACCCGGTGCCCGACACCCCGGACGAGCCGGCGTTCTGGCACCACTACTGGGCGTGCGAGGCGTGCAGCTACCCCGAGGCCAGCGCCGACTACACCAGCGTGGTCACCGTCTCCGACTTCTACTCCACGCGACAGTGGCACTCGACCGGCATGTACGTCGACTACCTCGGCCCGCTGGGCATCGAGCACGAGCTGATGATGTGCCTCCCCGACGGCCCGGCGCGATCGGTGCGGCTGATCTGCTACCGCGGACCGGGGCGCGACTTCGGCGACCGGGAGCGCCTCCTGCTCCGGCTGCTGCGTCCGCACGTCGCCGAGGCCTACCGGGCCACGGCGCGTCGGGGCCAGGGTGCCGCGGCCCTGACGCCAAGGCAGCTGCAGGTCCTCGAGCTGGTGCGGGACGGTCACACCAACCGCCAGATCGGTCGCCGGATGCGCCTGTCGGAGGGGACCGTGCGGACCCACCTCAACAACATCTTCGAGCGGCTGGAGGTGACCAGCCGGACCGCCGCGGTCGCGCGGGCGCTGGACCGGCCGCCCGTCGCCTAGGGTGCGTCTTCCCGGTGGACGGCGTCGTAGACCTCACGCTTGGGAACACCGGCGGCCCGCGCGACGCGGGCGATCGCCTCCTTGCGCGTGGTGCCGCCGTCGGTCAGCTCGGCGACGGCCGCCCGCCAGGCCGCGGGGTCGGCCGGGACGGCGGCGGGTGGTGCGCCGGCGACCACCAGCGTCACCTCCCCCCGTACGCCGTCGGCGGCCCACGCGGCGAGCTCGGACAGCGGCCCGCGGCGTACCTCCTCGTGGGTCTTGGTCAGCTCGCGGCACACCGCGGCGGGCCGGTCACCCCCGAAGGCGTCGGCCATCGCGGCCAGCGTCGCCGCCGTCCGGTGGGGTGACTCGAAGAAGACCAGGGTGCGCTCCTCGTGGGCCAGGCCGGCGAGGCGGCGCTGCCGCTCCCCCGCCTTGCGGGGCGGGAACCCCTCGAAGCAGAACCGGTCGACCGGCAGCCCCGACACGGCCAGCGCCGTCAGCACCGCGGACGGTCCCGGCACGGCCGTCACGGGGACGCCGGCGTCGACCGCGGCCGCCACCAGCCGGTAGCCCGGGTCGCTCACGCTCGGCATCCCGGCGTCGGTCACGAGGAGCACCCGCTCCCCGGCGCCCAGCGCCTCCAGCAGCGCGGGCGTCCGGGCATGCTCGTTGCCCTCGAAGTACGACAGCACCCGGCCGGACGGCTCGACCCCCAGGTCGCGGCACAGCCGACGCAGCCGACGGGTGTCCTCGGCCGCCACCACGTCCGCGCCCGCGAGCTCGGCGGCCAGCCGCGGCGGCGCGTCCCGCACCTGTCCGATGGGGGTCGCGGCGAGCACCAGGAGGCCGGTCACGCCTCCGATCATGGCAGCCCTGACTACAGTCACCGGGGTGACCGCCCCCGCGCCCGAGAGGCCTGCGTCGCGCGTCGGCCTCTCCCGCACGGCCGGTGGCGACGACGTCCCCCTCGCGCGGGACCGCGCCCGTCGGCGGGGTCGCCTCGAGGACCCCGTGATCGGCTGGACCGCCTCGATCGCGGTGATGCTGCTGGCCTTCGCCCTCCGCCTGGTCCGGCTCGACCAGCCGCGTGAGCTCGCGTTCGACGAGACCTACTACGCCAAGGACGCGTGGTCGCTGGTCCACCACGGCTACGTGCGTGAGTACGTCGAGGACGCCGACAAGCTGATCGAGCGGGGCGACCCGTCCGGGCTGTGGCAGGCCGACCCGTCGATGATCGTCCACCCCGAGGTCGGCAAGTGGCTGATCGGGTCCGGCGAGCTGGCCTTCGGGATGGACCCCACCGGCTGGCGGATCCCGTCGGTGGTCGTCGGGTCGCTGATGGTGCTGGTGATGGTCCGGCTGGTCAGGCGGCTGACCGGGTCGACGCTGCTCGGCTGCGTGGCCGGGCTGCTGCTGGCGCTCGACGGCCTGCACCTCGTGCTGTCGCGGCTGGCGCTGCTCGACATCTTCGTCGCGTTCTTCACCCTCTGCGCGGTCCACTGCCTGGTCGCCGACCGCGCCCACCACCGCGACCGGATGGCCCGGCTGGTCGACGGACCGGTCGGCCGCGCCGGCTGGGGACCGGTCCGGGGGCTGCTGTGGCGTCCGTGGCTGGCGGCGGCGGGGGTGTGCTTCGGGCTCGCCGTCGGCTCCAAGTGGACCGCCCTCTACCCGCTCGCGGCGTTCGGTCTGTTGGTGTGGCTGTGGGACGCCGGGGCGCGACGGAGCTTCGGCGTCCGCTGGGCGGCGCTGCGCTCGGCGGTCGTCGACGGGGTCCCGGCGTTCCTCCACCTGGTGGTCGTCGCCGGCATCGTGTACGTCGCCACCTGGGGCGGCTGGCTCGCCCACGCCGACGAGTACGAGCAGGTGCTGTCGGACACCCAGTACACCCGCTACGACGGCTGGGACGGCGGCTGCAACAAGGAGTCGATGGCGGGCGTGCAGTCGTCCGAACGGCGCTGGCCGACGGCGACGGAGCCCGACGCCTCCGGTCTCGGCGAGGTGGTGCAGTCGCTCCGGTCGCTCTGGTACTACCACCAGGACGTCTACACCTTCCACGCCCACTTCCTCAGCTGCTCCGACCACACCTACGAGTCGCAGCCCTCGGGCTGGCCGCTCCTGGCCAAGCCGGTGGGCGTCAACGCCGACATCGACATCCAGCCCGGGTCCCAGGGCTGCGAGGCGCCGGAGGGGTCGGACTGCCTGCGCAGGGTGCTGCTGATCGGCACCCCGGTGCTGTGGTGGGGGTCGATCCTGGCCCTGATCGCCTCCGCGGTGATCTGGGTCGGGCAGCGCGACTGGCGGTTCGGCGTGCCCGTGGTCGGGACCCTCTCGGCCTGGCTGCCGTGGCTGGCCTACGACGACCGGCCGATCTTCCTGTTCTACGCGATCATGATGCTGCCGTTCATGGTCGTCGCGGTCGCGCTGGTGGGCGGCAAGCTCATCGGCCGGTCCCGCTCACCGTCGCCACGACGTACGGCGGGCGTGGTGGCGCTGGGCTCGTTCGTGGTGCTGGTGCTGCTCAACTTCGCGTGGTTCTGGCCGATCTGGACCAACCAGCTGCTCACCCACTCGGAGTGGCTGGAGCGCACCTGGTTCTCCAGCTGGATCTGACCGTGTCGCGACAGCGGTGGGCTCAGGCCGAGCGCTCGTGCGGGACGTCGAGCGGCGGGACGCCGCCGAGGCCGCGGCGGTAGCGGACCCGGTCGGCGTACGCGTCGAGGGCGGCGTACAGGGTCGAGCGCGCCACCCACGGCAGCGGCTCGGCGCGCTCGCGCCAGGAGTCACCGAAGCTCACCCAGGCCGGCACCCAGTCGGCGGCGTCGTCCCAGGCGCCCCGCTTGGCGGTCAGCATCCGGGTCCGCATCTGGAACGCCTGGCGCGGGCCGTCGGCGCAGTTCGGCGCGGTCGCGACCGGCCACAGGTGCAGGTCGAGCGACATCAGGTGGACCTCGAGCTCGAGGATCACCGCCGGGTCGACCAGGACGGTCGCCACGTTCTCGTGCCGGGCGCGCAGCATGGCGTCACCGTCACCCGACGAGCGGGCATCGGTCAAGGGTGCGCCATGCTGGGGGCGTGCCCCTCCCCTCCTTCGCGGCCGCCGGCAGCGTGCGGCCCGTGGAGCTGGCCCGGCCCGGGGTGCTCACGGCGGCCTGCGCTCCCGCGCTGGCCGTCGAGGCGCCGGCGGACGTCGCCGAGGTGGCGCTGACCACGGGCGAGGACCGCCTCGCCGTGACCCTCGACGACCGCTTCACGCTGGCCGTCACCAGCGGTGGCCGGACGACGACCCACCGCAGCCGCCGCTCCGGCCGGCCCGACGGTCCGGTCGACCGGATCGCCCTCACCCTCACCGGCACCCACCTGGTCGGGTGGGGGCGCGAGGCGGACGGCTGGGTCGCGCGGGGCCGGGTCGACCTCGCCGACCGGGTTCCCACCCGGGACGAGGCGTGGCTGGCGGGCGTGGCCGCCGACGGCGGGGAGCTGCGCGCCTTCGGGCAGCTGGGCCTGCGCGACCTGCGGGCAGTGACCACGGCCGACGGGTCGCCGTACCTGCCGGACGACGGCGGCGTGCTGCTCACCGCCACCTCGGCGGGACCGGGCTTCTTCGACACCGCCCACACCAGCATCTGGCGCCTCGAGCCCGACGTGCTGGAGCTGACCCACCTGAGCGACGTCTTCTTCCGCCGCCCCGACCGTCCGGGCGTGTACGGCGACCACGCCTCCCACCTGGTGCGCGACGGCGACGGCTGGCTGCTGGCGACCAGCACCTGGGGTGACTTCGCGAGCACGGCGCCGGGGGCGACCGTGGGAGCCACGGTCGCCGAGACCGGCGCCGACCTGCTGTCGGGGCGGCACGTCCTCGACACGCGGCCGCTGACGCTGCCCACGACGGGCCTGGCCTCGGTCGGGGTCTGGGACCCGCACCTGGTCCGCACCGACGACGGCTGGCTGGTCACCTACGTGAGTGCCCGACGGTTCTTCGAGTTCGGCCCGGTGCTCGCGAGCGGTCCTGACCTCGACCGGCTCGAGCTGCGCGCCGCCGGGGTCGGACACCTGGAGACCGAGGGGCCGACGCTGCACCGGGTCGACGGCGACTGGCGGGTGCTGGTCAGCGACAGCCGCCGCCGCTGCTACCCCGTGCTGGACCTCGACCTGCGCGAGACCGGCACCCTCGACGCGCCGTACCCCACCAACATCCCGTGGCCGACCCTCGTCGAGCACGCCGGCCGGACGCTCCTGGTCGGCTTCGACGGCGAGGAGTACGGCGGCCGCGTGGTCGGCTACGGCAGCCACGGAGCGGTGCAGCTAGCCCGCGCGGTGGGATAGTTGGACGCGGAAATCACCGTCCAGCGCCCTGAAACGATGATCGTGGCGTCCAACTATCCGAACCGACGGGTCAGTACGGGAAGACGAACCCCTTGACCGGGGGCTCCACCGTCCCGCGCACGAGGTCGCCGCGGGCCGGCAGCCAGGACGGCGCCCGGGCGGCGGCCGTCCGGCGACTCGTCCTGACCTCACCGGGCACCGAGAACGAGCTCGCACCCAGGTCGAGGGTGTAGCGCGAGGTGGGACTGGTGTCGACGTTGCGCAGCCGGCTCGGCGCGGCCGCGACGATCACCAGCCCGAGCCGGTGGCCACGCTCCACGATGGTGTCGTCGGGGTCCATCGTGACCTTGACGTCGTGGGTGCCGGCCCCGTCGAGCCGGGCCCAGCCACGGCCGAGCACCTGCAGCGGCGTGGTCCCGATGTTGCGGCGGACCGTGTAGTAGCACGCGTCGTCGTACGACGTCGACGACCCGTGACAGCTCTCCTGCTGGGTCGTGACGGCGCCGTCGCCGGAGGCGAGCACCCGCTTCCCGAGCCCGTAGTCGACCAGCATCACGCCGACCTGGCCCGTCGGCACCTCGGTGGTGAGGCGCAGCGTGGCCGAGGCGGTCCCGCTGATGCGGGTGTCGCGGCGCAGCGGCCCCGTCGCGTAGAGGAGCCGGCGGGCCTCCGCGCCCGCCGTGAGCGCGGTGTTCTCGGACTGGTTGGGGTCGTTGGTCCACGACGCGGATCCGCGACCGTGCGGGCCCTCGACCATCCTGCCGTCGACGCGCGGGGTGAGCACCGTCCGGCCCCGCGCCGGCCACCGCGACTGGGTCACCCACTCGTCGGGCCGGACCTCCACGTCCACGGTCGGCTCGTCGAGGATGCCGTTGTCGATGCCCATCAGCTCGCTGTCGAACCAGCGGTGCAGGGTACGGACCCACCGCTCCCGGTCGGTGTCGAACGGGTCCACGTGGCCGACCCGGGTCAGCCACATCTTGCGCGTGACGCCCTGGTCGCCGAGCTGCGCCCACCAGCGGGAGAAGTTGCGGGTCTTGACGTTGGTGTCCTGCAGCCCGTGGTAGACGAACACGCTGGCCTCGACGTTGCCGACGTTGGTCACCGGCCCCTGCCGGTGGTCACGCTCGGCCCAGAACTCGTCGTACGCTCCCGTCTCGTCGCCGTCCTCGGCGGCCATCCGCTGCAGCGTCGCGGTGCAGTCGACGGGTTCGGTGCGGTTCTCGGCCACCCGGCGCGACAACCCCGTCGGGTAGTCCCAGCTGAAAGGCAGGCCCTGCGACCGGTCGTAGTCGTACCAGGAGCTGATCGCGGAGATCGGGACGATGGTCTCCAGGCCCTCGACCCCGGTCGCGGCGACCCCGTTGGCCAGGGTGCCGTCGTAGCTCTTGCCGATCATGCCGGTGCGGCCGTCGGTCCAGTCGGCCGTGACCGGCCGGCCCTCGGCGTCGACCGCCTCGGCGTTGCCGTTGAGCCACTCGACGACCGCCTTGACCGAGCCGACGTCGGAGACGCCGCCCTGGTCCACGCAGCCGGTCGAGCGGGCCGTCCCCGCGGTGTCGACGGCGACGAAGGCGTAGCCGCGGGGCACGAAGTAGTTGTCGTAGAACAGGGGGAGCTGCTCGGGCGTCCCGTCCTCGGCGTACGACTTGAACTCGCCCTCGTTGCCGCGACCGAGGCTCAGGTAGTAGGGACTCGCGTCCATCACGACCGGTACGTCGACCCCGGCCCGGTCGAGCTCCACGGGACGGACGATGTCGGCGGCGACCCGGTCGGGCTCGCCGTCACCGTCGAAGTCCGGTGCGGTCACCCACACCGTCTCCCGGATGGCGTCGCGGTAGCTGTGGATCGGCGCGGAGCGGCCGTTCTCCAGCCGGTAGGGGCGTTCGGTGCCGGCAGCGCCCGCGGGCGGGCCGACCACGCTCAGGCCGGCGAGGGCCAGGGCAGCGGCGGTGAGGACGGTCGGGAGGGGGTGGGGGGCGCGAGACACGAGGCGACCTCGGAGGGAGGGCCCTGGTGGCCGAGTCCACCGTGGGCTGGACCTTCACCCAACGTCACGCCGTGCCCTGCGTCAAGGACCCGGCGACCGCGGCTCAGGCGTGCTCGCGCCACGACAGGGGGCCGCCGGCGTCCGGGACCTCGTCGTGGTGGACCAGCAGGGCTTCGTCGAAGACCTGGTTGATGCTGCTGCCGCACTGGGCGATGTCGTCGCCGTACACGTGCAGGGACACGGTGATGCCGGTCGGCGACGCGCTGCTGACCCGGTGGATGTTCTCCTGCGGCGGCACCAGGGTGCACACCGAGCCGGCGCCGTTGCGCTCGCTGCCGGTGACGAGGAGCGCCTTCCGTCCCTCCTGCTCGACCAGGTGGAACCGTTCCTCGTCCTCCTCGCCCTCGAGCACGCCGACGACGCACCAGCACCGGTGGTCGTGGATCGGCGTCTTCTGCCCGGGGCGCCACACCAGCGCCACCAGCGAGTAGGAGCCCTCGGGGTGCACGTGGACGACGTGCTGCCGGTAGCTGTCGTCGGCCGGCACCCGGTGCTCGGGCCCGATCGCCTCGGGATGGGCCAGCAGGTCGTGGAGGCGTTCGGCGGCGGCGACGGCCCGCGCCGTCGCGTCGGTGGTGGTCGCCACCACCTGGTCCATGGCCTCGGTGAACCGGTCCAGCGCGTCGGTCGTGGCCGGTCCCCCGTGTGGTGCGTACGACGTCACGGCTGCTCCCCTCTCCCCGGTCGTGTGTCCCCCGACCTTCTCACTCCCGGCGACGCCGCGCCATCCGGCCCCGCCCCGCTCCCGCGGACGACGCCTGCCGGCCCCCGTCGGGCCCGGGCGGACCGTGCGGCAGCTGCCGCGTGGTGGCGAGGGAGAGCAGGGCCAGGAATGCCGCGGCGAGCAGCCCGGCCTTGAGCGCCTGGATCTGCGCCGCCTCGTAGTCCTCGACGATCGCCTCGGCGGTCGGGTCGTCCAGGCCCGCCTCCCGGGCGGCCACGCCGACCTGGTCGGCGGACACGAAGTCGATCCCCGACCCGACGGCGACGCCGACCTGGTCGGCGACCTCGCTGCTGATCCGGTCGTCGTCGGCGACGTTGTTGACGAAGGAGGTGGTGAGGCCGGAGAGGACGATCGCCCCGAGCAGGGCGACGCCCAGCGACGAGCCGAGCTGCTGGCCGGTGAACTGCAGCCCGCCGGCCTCCCCCCGGCCCGAGGCGTCGACCGAGGACTGCACGACGTTCCCGAGCTGGGAGGCGATCAGCCCCATCCCCACGCCGAGCACCGCCATCGCCCACCCGAAGCTCGACTCGTCCAGCTCCGGCTCGACCGTGGCCAGCAGCAGGATCGTCGCGACCAGAGCCGTGGCCAGGCCGGCGCGCACGATCGACCGGATGGAGAAGCGGCCGGACAACCGGGACCCGGCTGCCGAGGCCAGGAACATGGCGATCGAGACGGGGAGCATCTTCAGGCCGGTCTCCAGGGCGTCCAGGCCGATCACCAGCTGCAGGTAGAGCGGGATGGTGAAGAAGACGCCCATCAGGATCAGGTTCTGGCTGAACAGGCCGAGCAGGCCGGAGCGCAGCGGGGCGATGTCGAGCAGCGCGAGGTGCACCAACGGGTCGCGGCCCCTGCTCTCGCGGTGGCGTTGCCAGGCCGCGAACGCCCACAGCAGCACCGCTCCGAGGCCGATCACGAAGACGGTCAACGAGAAGCCGAACAGCGTTGCCGGGGAGTCCTCCTTCGGCCGCACCCAACCCCACGTGCTCGACTGCAGCACCCCGAGCACGACCAGGCCCAGGCCCGCCGCGGACAGTGCGGCGCCGACCAGGTCGAGCCGGGGCGCTGCTCCGGTGGTCGGGGCGTCGACCACCTTCGGGGTCATCACCAGGATCAGCGCCACCAGCAGCACCTCGCCGGCGAAGATCAGCCGCCAGGAGTACTCCGTGGTCGCCCACCCGCCGAGGATCGGGCCGACCGCGATCCCGGCCCCCGCGACGCCGCCGATGACGGCGTACGCCACCTTGCGCGAGGCCCCCTCGAAGTTCCCCGCGATCAGCGCCACCATCGCCGGCAGGACCAGCGCGGCGCCGAGGCCCTCCAGGACCGACCACCCCAGGGTCAGGACCGCCACGGTCGGCGCCACCGCGGTCAGCGCCGAGCCGGCGGCGTAGATGACCAGGCCGATCACGAACGTCCGCTTCCGGCCGATGATGTCGCCGATCTTGCCGCCGGTGAGCATGAACATGGCCATCACCAGGCAGTAGAGGGTGATCACGGCCTGGATCGTGGTGACGGTGGTGTCGAAGTCGTCGACCAGGGCGCTGATCGAGACGTTCATCGCCGACTGGTCCAGCACCATCACGAACTGGGCGACGGCCAGCGCCACCAGCGGCAACCAGCCCGCCGGCGGCGCCGATCCCGTCGGTGCCTCCTGCGACTCAGCCGCCGTCACGGTCGCGCCCCCTCACTCCCGGGCTCTCGCGATCCCACCGGGTGACGTCCAGTATCGACCGTGCCGCATGCCCGCGGCGTCCTCCGATCCGGACGAGGTCGGCCGGACACAGGGTCGTGCCGCTGCGGCACGTGCCGCAGGTGGAGGACCAGCATCTGCAGGGTGGAGACCAGGTAGAACGCGTGCAGGCCCCAGATCGGGCCGACGGGCAGGGTGACGACGTAGACCGTCTGGACCAGGTTCCCGACGTTGGCCAGCACCAGGCTGGACCGGCTGTACGACGACAGCTCGCGGGTCCGGACGGCCCGGACGAGCATCGGCAGGTAGCTCCCGACGAAGATCGTGGTCGCGATCGAGCCGGCGAGGACCGGAAGCTGGCTGGGTTCCACACCTCCATGAGGGCTCGGACGGGCCGGGAACGACTTCGGGCTTCCCACCCATCCCGGTCCCGGCCGGCGTGCGCAGATCTGCGGATCCGGCCCGACCTTGACGCGAGCAGTTTCGGATCGGCCACCATGGCGGGATGGGGGCGGGCAGGATCGGGACCAGGCCGCGGGCCCACCTGGCGTTGACGCTGCTCGCGGTGGGGTACGTCGCGGCGTTCTGGCTCGTCTACCACGTCACCGTCCGCACGACCTCCGGGCGCCGCTTCGGGGACGCCTCGCTCCGCGGTGCCCTCCTCACCAACCGCCCGTTCGCGGGAACGGTCGACACCGTCCTGGACGTCGTGTCCGCTGCGTCGCTGCTCGGGGCGATGCCGTGGTGGCCGCGGTCGCCCTCGTCCGGCTCGAGCGGCTCGTCGGTCTGGCCGCGGTCGGGCTCGCCGTGGCGGCCAACGCCACCACGTGGCTGCTCAAGGCCACCCTCCCGAGACCCGACCTGGGCGTCGAGGAGATCACGCCGGCCACCCTCAACAGCATGCCCAGCGGTCACAGCACCGCCGTCTTCTCTGCCGTGGCCGCACTCCTGTTCGTCCTCCCACGTCGGTGGCGGAGACCGGCTGCGCTGACCGGAGGCGCCGCGTCAGTCCTGGTCGCGCTCGCCACGATGTCCGCCGGTTGGCACCGCGCCGGCGACTCGATGGCCGGCTTCTTCGTCGTGGGCTTCTGGTCCGCATTCTCGGCGGGCGTGGTCGTCGCCCTGGAACCACCTGATCGCATGGTCGCTGTCTCCGCGACACGCGTCGAGCTGCAGGAGATGCGGTGGCCCGCCGTGGCCGCCCTGGCGGCCGGCATCGTCGGCCTGACGTTCGCCCTGTCCCTCGACGCCATGCCGTCCCTGCAGACCACCGCCGCCGGCGCAGGAGCCGCGCTCGTGGCGGCGGCCCTGCTGCTCGGCGGCGCCGTGGTCGCGACGCTCCTCGGCATCCTGGTCGCCTTCGACCTGGCGGGCCCGCGCACCGGCGAGGCACGGGACCGCGGGTCCAGCGCGAGGTGAGCCCGCGGACCGTCAGGCGGTGAGCCGCGCCCGGGTCTCCTCGACGTCCATGCCGTGGAGCTTCACCAGGTTCTCGCCCAGGATCTTGCGCTTGGCCTGCTCGGTGAGCTGCGGGTATCCGTAGCCGTCACAGAGGTCCTGGGGCAGCTCGAAGTTCCAGAACGCCTCGAGGGCCCACTGTGGCTGCCAGATCGGGGCCTCGGAGCCGTAGACGATCTTGTCCTCACCGCACCAGAACAGCAGCTTGCCGAGCAGCTCGGCGAAGAGCCGGGGCGCCCGCACCACGAAGTTGATCGAGGCCGCCAGCGACGCGTACAGGTTGGGGTAGCGGATCAGCTGCCAGCACGTCTCGTCGATGAACGGCAGCCCGACGTGGTAGATCACGAAGTTGATGCCCGGGAAGTTGCCGGCCGCGCCGTCCATGTCCCAGGTCTGGGTGTGCTCGATCATCTGCGGGCCCAACGGCACGCCCTTGTGCACACCGACCAGGTTCACCCCGAGGTCCTCCAGCCGCTCGAAGATCGGGAAGGCCACCTGCGGGTCGTCCATCCGCCAGGGCACCTGGCCGCCGTCCTCGTAGCGCACGTTGTAGAACTTGAACGCCCGGGCGCCGTACTCCTCCACCTGGCGGGTGACGTCGTCCAGTGCCTTCTTGCCCTCCAGGGGGTTCACGGTTCCCCACAGCACGGTGCGGTCGGGATCGAGCCGGGCCAGCTTCGCGCACTCCTGCCACGGCGACAGGCCGTCGCGGTAGAGGTCGGTCAGCGGGAGCGGCATCGCGACGAGCATGTCGGTCTGCGAGTGCTCGTAGACCATCTCGTGGATCTCCTCCACGCTCCACTTCTTCAGGAACTCCTCCGCGCTCATCAGCGGTTGCCCCTCGGGGGTGAGCACCGTGTGGAAGGCGTAGAGGTGGTTGGAGAACATCTGGCCGGCAGCCCCGTACGCGTTGTCCGCCTCGAAGTTGAACGGGTGCGCGACCCCGTCGAACACCAGTGCGTCACCGATCATGGGAGTCCTCCGTGTCGTGGTGGGTCGGCCAGTGCCGGGCGACGTACGCCGCCGGGTCGTCGACGCTGCTCGGGTCGGGCAGGAAGTGCAGCTTGCTGCGGGCGCTCTCGGAGAGCCGGGACGGCGACCAGGCCTCGTGCCAGATGAGCTCCACGCTCGCGCTGCGGACCCCCGGCAGCGAGCACACGGCGGCCTCGATGTCGGTGAGCACCTGCGTCGCGAACGGGCACCAGCCCGAGGTGAGCATCAGCTCGACGCGAGCGGCGCTGCCGTCGACCTCGGCGCGGTGCAGCAGCCCCATGTCGACCACGGAGATGCCCTTGTCCCGGCAGCACGGGTCGTAGACCCCGCTGAGGACCTCGCGCACCGACGCGTCGATGGTCACGTCCTCCTGCACCGTCATCGGGGCCTCCTGCCCGTGCACACGCCGTGGTGCCGCTCCGGTCAGTCTCGACCCGCCCCGAGCCGTCCGGTACCCCCGTGATTTCGCATCACGAAACGCTGGACGGCTCCGGGAGGCGTGCCTACCGTGGAGCCGAGGAGGCGGGAGCGGAGTCGTGACGCCAGCGGGGGGATCGGTCTCGGGGAAGGCGGGCGCGCCGCCGGAGGACTACGTCCAGAGCGTGGGGCGCGCGATGCGCGTCCTGGAGGTCGTCAGCACCCATCCCGGGCTGCCCGTGAAGTCGATCGCCCGGCGCTGCTCCCTCAACATCTCGACCACCTACCACCTGGTGCGCACGCTGGCCTACACCGGCTACCTGGTCCGGCTCGCCGACGGCACCTACGTCACCGGTGACGAGGTCGCCCGGCGCTACCACGAGCTGGTCGCGTGGCTGGACCGTCCGTCGGACGCGATCGTCGTGCTCGGGCAGCTCACCGAGCGGGTCGGGCTGAGCGCCTACCTCGGCCTGCTCCGCGACGGACGGATCACCATCGTCGGCGTCGTCGAGGGACCGGGCTCGCCGTACCTCGAGGACCTCGAGGTGGGACTCGACGTCTCGGCGCACGCGACGGCGCTCGGGAAGGCGCTGCTGGCCGCGATGGGCGCCCCGGAGCGCCGGGAGTTCCTCAGCCACCACGAGCTCCGCCCGTTCACCGCCAACACCCGCACCGACCCCGTGGTCCTGGACCGCGAGCTCGGCGCGGCCCGGTCCGGGTCGCCGGTGGTGGAGCACGGGGAGTTCCGCGACGGGGTCGCGTGTGCCGCCGCGGTGGTCCCGCGGCGGCAGGGTGACGACCCGACCTGGGCGATCGCCGTCGCGGCCCGCGGTGAGGACGTCCCCGCCGCCGTCCGCTCAGAGGTGGCCCTGGCCGCCGCCGACCTCGCGGGCGGGTCGCGCGCGTCCTGACCCCGCAGGCCGTGACAGCGCCCACCACGCGAGGCCGGCCGGGAGCAGGGGGAGGCCGGCCAGGAGCAGCAGCGCCGGCGTGGCGACCGCGAGGCCGAGCAGCCCGGCGCCCAGCACGGGCGCGACCAGGCCGGCCACCCCCCAGGCGGAGAACACCCGGGCGTAGGCCCGAGGGAAGGCGGCGACGCCGACCAGGTCGGCGGTCGCGGCGGGCACGAGGGCCGACACCGCGCCGTAGCAGAAGCCGAGCAGGGCGCACCCGGCGACGAGTGCCGCCTCGCCACCCAGGGTGACCGCGCCCAGCGCGAGGACCTGGGCGGCGACCGCCGCGGCCAGGCTGGGCAGGCGGCCGACCAGGTCGGAGGCCCACCCGGCGCAGAGGCGACCGCCCAGGTTGCCCCCGCCCAGCGCCGCCACCGTGAGACCGGCGGCCCCGGCGCCGAGCCCGTGCAGGTCGGCCAGCGCCACCGCGTGGGCGAAGACCATCAGGGCCGGAGCCGTCCCTCCGGCGAACAGCAGCCACAGCCAGGGCACCGTGCCGGGCGGGGCGGCTCCCGCCGACGCGGTGGCGTCGGCGACGTCCCGGTGAGGCGACGAGACCGGCGCGAGCAGGGCGGCCAGCAGGAGCAGCGCACCGGCCACCACCCCCAGCCCGAGGGTGCACGCTCGCCAGCCGTGCTCGGCGATCAGCGACGGCCCGACCACGCCGAGCAGCAGCGGCCCCCCGGCGTACGCCGCCACGACCAGCCCGGTCGCGGCTCCCCGACGACGGAGGGGCACCCACGAGGCGAGCGTCGTGGCCACCGAGTAGGCCACACCGTTCGTCGCGCCGAACAGCCCCGAGACGCCCAGCACCAGTCCGACCGGGTCCCGCCACGCCCCGGCGAGGACCAGGCCGCCCCCGGCGGCCACCGCCGACGCGACCAGCAGGGTCCGCGGTCCGAGGCGGCCGAGGGCGCGGCCGGTGACCAGCACGGTCGCGGCCATCACGGCGACGGCCAGGGCGAACACCGCAGCCGCCCCGCTGGACGAGATCCCCACGTCCCGGGCGGCCTCGTCCGCGATCAGGCTCCAGGCGAACAGGGACCCCACGGCCGCGTTCGCCGCGACACCGGCCAGCACCAGACGCTGCGTGGTCATCGATGCGTCCCCCCGGCGCCGAGGCTGGTGACGAGCTCAGAGACCGCTCACTGTGCCCCGAGGCCGCGCCGGCGTCCAGACGGTCCACCGCCGGCGAGGACGGCCGCGGACCTCGCGGGGCGTTAGGCTCCGGATGAGCAGCCGCTCGCCTGACCGGTCGACGAGGGAGCCATGGCACGAGATCGGCGACCGACATGATCATCGAGGTCGTCGTGCTCGCCCTGGTCAGCACCGTGCGTCCGACCAGCCTCGCGGCCGTCTACGCGATCCTGTCCGACCCCTCCGCCCGGCGCTACCTGTTCGCGTACGTCGTGACCGGCCTGTCCTGCACCATCGCCTTCGGTGTCCTGGTCGTCGGCGCGTCGCACGGCATCGACCTGCACACCGGGAGCGACCGGACCAAGGCCGTCGCCGACATCCTCGGGGGCCTGGTCCTGGTGGGCTTCGGGATCGGGGTCCTCACCGGCCGCGTCCCGCACCGACCGCGCCGCGAGGCACCCGGTCCCGGTCGCGGCCTGCAGGAGCGTCTCGGCGGGAAGCTGACCATGACGACCGCCGCCGTGGCCGGCCCGCTGACGCACATCCCGGGGATCTTCTACCTGGTGGCGCTCAACGTCATCGTGGCCCACAACGTCCGGGCGGCGGCGGCCCTCGGGGCGGTGGTGACCTACAACGCGATCTGGTTCACCCTCCCCCTGCTGGCGCTGGTGACCTGCATCGTGCGCCCGGCGGCGGCCCGTGAGCTGGTCGAGGCGGTCCGCGACTGGGTGCGCGCCCACTCCCGCACCATCCTGCTGGCCACGGCGTTCCTGGTCGGTCCGGCCCTCGTCGTCCGCGGCGTCCTGAACCTCTGACGGCCGTCGTCCGGCGTCTCAGCGCGCAGACGCGGACACCAGGTGGCCGAACGCGACGAGGCGGTCGTCGGTGTGGAACAGCTCGGCACAGGTCGTCAGCGTCAGCAGCCTCTGGCCGGGCCGCTGGTCGGGCTGGACGCCGCCGGCCGGGTTCGTGGGGAGGGCGTCGAGCACCCACGTCTGGTCGAACCCGACGACGAGGTCGTCACCACCGGTGTCGAGCACGTAGGTGTAGACGGTGTCCCTGGTCTCGATCACGACCTCGTCCCCGGGTTCGAGGTCGGGCATGTCGGCCAGCGGCTCACCGTGGGTGACCCGGTGGCCCGCGATGGCGACGTTGCCCTTCTCCCCCGGGTCGTCGGTCCCCTCGAGGTGCCCGAAGCCGGCGGCCAACGCCTCGTCGGAGGTGCCGTCGAGGAGCGGGACGGCGTACTCGGAGCCGAACGCCGGGATCCGCACCACCGCGGTCGCGCTCCCCTCGCCCACCCTCGCGAGCTGCGCGCCTGCGGCCCACTCCTGCCGGAGGTCGTCGGCGATGGCCTCGTGGCGGCGTTCGGACATCCACGTCGTTCCCCAGAACTGCCAGCCGACCCAGCCCAGCAGACCCACGCCGGCGACGATGCACACGGCCCCGGCGACGAGCAGCACCCGGCGGCGGCGTGATCGGTCCCGGACCATGGGTCCAGTGTGACGGCTCGGGGCGCGGATTCCGGTGCGCCGTCGGCGGAAGAGGTCTCCACGGGGTGCGCTCGAGGGGCGCTTCGGTGGAGCTGAGGGGATTCGAACCCCTGACCTTCTCATTGCGAACGAGACGCGCTACCAACTGCGCCACAGCCCCAAGCGAGGTCAGACGTTAGCACCCGGTCACGGGCGTCTCCGAATCAGGATCCGGTCGCGCGCCGCTGGTCGGCGTGACTGCGCCGGAGCCGCTCGGCCTCGTCGGCCTCGCGGGCCAGGGCGGTGTCGGCCTCGGTGCGACCGGAGGTCCAGACGCCGGTGGAGTCGAGGTCGATGGTCCGGACGGTACGTCGCGCCGCGGCGGGGGCGGTGACGTAGGTCGGCAGGGTGACCGGCATGGGATCCCAGAGGCTGGGGTCGGTGACGGCCGGGGTCTGCGAGGTGTCGTCGAGGGCGTCGTCGGTCGGCTCGCCGTCGGCGGCGACCGCGTCGTCGGCCGGCTCCTCGGGGTGGCCGAGGGAGCTGTCGAAGCGCTGGTTGCGCTCGCGCCGGACCATCAGTCGGCAGGCGACCAGCCAGGCCACCAGGAGCGTCGCCGGGACGGCGACCCACCACCACGCGATCAGGCCGAACGCGGCGACACCGCCGGTGGCCAGCAGTCCGAGCAGGATCGTGCCGAGCACGCGACGGCGGCGACGGGCCGCGCGGCGCGCGCTCTCACGCTCGGGGCGCCCGGCCGCCGGCCCGGCCGCGCGGGCCTTGGTGGTGACGACCGGAGGAGCGGGCTGGCGGCCCGGGCTCACGACCAGCCGGGTGCTGCGCCGGTCGACGGGCTCGCGTCGTGCGAGCACCCGCATGGTGTGCGAGAACCGGTCGACCGACCGGCTCCGGACGACGTCGTCGTGGTGCTTGAGTGCCTTGGGGACCAGGTAGACGGCCCAGGCCACCGCCAGGGCCACGAAGATGAGCGCAGAGAGGTCCACGGAGCCGAGCGTAAGTTGACCGCCGAGGCGCGGCCCGCAGCGTCGCGGGTGTGTCGCAAAATCACTCGTGTGACTGGTGTGGTTGAGCGGCGGCCGCGCCGGTTTCCCCGGCCGGCCGGGGAAACCAGAGCTCTGTCACCGATGCATCCGTCACGAGCCGCCAGACTCGCCCGCGAACCCACCCGGCCGGACCGCCGGCCGAAGGTCTCAGCCGTCGAGCCGGGCGAGCATCCCGCGGGGGCACTCCTCGACGGTGACCGCGAAGATCCGGTGGTCGCGCCACGCCCCGTCGATGTGCAGGAACCGGGGGGCGAGCCCGACCTCGTGCAGGCCGAGCTTCTCGACGACGCGCAGCGAGTTGGTGTTCTCGGGGCGGATGCAGATCTCGATCCGGTGCAGGCCGGCCCGGGCGAAGCAGTGGTCGATCGCCATCGCGACCGCCCGCGGCATGATGCCGCGGCCGGCGTACGCCTGGTCGAGCCAGTAGCCCATCGACGCGAACTGCGCGGACCCGCGGACGATGTTGCTGACCGTCAGCTGGCCGACGAAGCGGCCCTCCACCTCGATCGCGAACGGGAAGGTGGTGCCCTGGCGGGCCATCCGCTGCAGCCTGCGGACCAGCACCCCGAACGACGTCGCGCGCGGGCTCCCGCCCGGGGGCACGGTGGCGTCCCACGGCGCCAGCCACGCGGCGTTGCGCCGGCGGATCTCGCGCCAGGCCGCACGGTCGGAGCGTGCGAGGGGCCGCAGCGTCACCTCACCCGAGACGATCCGGGCGGGCCACGCCGTCAATGGTCGCTCCCGACGACCTGCTCGACGGCGTGGAGGAGCATCGGCTCGAGAACCGCCAACCCGTCCTTCACCCCGCCGCGGGAGCCGGGCAGGTTGACGACCAGGCAGCTGCCGACGACGCCTGCGGTACCGCGCGACAGCGCCGCCGTCGGTACGCCCTTGGCCACGCCGGCCGCCCGGATCGCCTCGGCGATCCCCGGTGCCTCGCGGTCGAGGACGGCGCGGGTCTGCTCCGGTGTCGCGTCGGTCGGCGTCAGCCCGGTGCCGCCGGTGGTGAGCACCAGCCGGGCGCCACCGTCGGCAGCCGTCCGGATCGCCTGGCCCACCGGGTCGCCGTCGGGGACGACGACCGGGTCGCCGACGCTGAACCCGAGGCCCTGGAGGAAGTCGACGATGACCGGCCCGGTGGTGTCGTCGTACACACCGGACGCGGCGCGGTTGGAGGCGACCACCACCTCGGCCCGCATGGTCACGACCGGCTCCAGTCGCCGGACTTCCCGCCGGTCTTGGACTCGACCCGGACGTCGGTGATCACGGCACCCTTGTCGACCGCCTTGACCATGTCGACCACCGTGAGCGCCGCGACCGAGACCGCCGTGAGCGCCTCCATCTCGACGCCGGTGCGGTCGGTGGTCCGGACGGTGGCCTCGATCTCGACCGCGTCGTCGGAGACGGCCAGGTCGACGGTCACCCCCGAGATCGCCAGCGGGTGGCACAGCGGCACCAGCGAGGGCGTCTGCTTGGCGCCGAGGATCCCCGCGACCCGGGCGACCGCGAGCGCGTCACCCTTGGGGACGCCCTCCCCGCGCAGCAGCTCGACCACCCGTGGGGAGACCAAAACCCGGCCACGGGCGACCGCGACCCGGTCGCTCACCGACTTCCCGGACACGTCGACCATCCGAGCGGCGCCGCTCTCGTCGACGTGGGTCAGCCCCGTCGGCTCCGGGTCGGCCATCAGAACTCCTCGTCGAGCGCGAGCACCTGCACCATCTCGCCCGCCGGCAGGCTGGTGGTGTTCTCGGGCACCACGATCAGCGCGTTGGCGTTGGCCAGCTCTCCGACCAGGTGGGACCCGGGGCCGCCCACCGGCGACACGGTGGGTCCGCCACGGCCGAGCTCGTAGCCGCCGCGCAGGAACTGCCGCTTCCCCTCCGGCGAGGACACCCCGTGGGTGAGCCGCGCCCGCGCGGGTGGCCGCGCGTAGGGCAGCTTTCCCATCAGCTTGCGCAGCGCCGGCAGCACGAACATCTCGAAGGAGATGTACGACGACACCGGGTTGCCGGGCAGGCAGAAGATCGGGGTGTCGTCCTCGCCGACCACCCCGAACCCCTGGGGTTTTCCGGGCTGCATCGCGACCGGGCCGAACCAGACGGTCCGCAGCGGCGCGAGTGCCTCCTTGACGACGTCGTAGTCGCCCATCGACACGCCGCCGCTGGTGACGACCAGGTCGGCCCGGACCAGCTGGTCGCTCAGGGCGTCCATGAACGCGCGTGGCTCGTCGGGCACGATCCCGACCCGGTAGGCGATCGCGCCGGCCCGCCGCGCCGAGGCGGCGAGCAGCCACGAGTTGCCGTCGTAGATCGAGTCGGGCCCGAGCGACGTGCCGGGCTCGCGGAGCTCCGAGCCGGTGGACAGCACCACCACGCGGGGTCGCGGCCGCGACCGCACGGTCGCCCGGCCGACGCTGGCGAGCAGGCCGAGGTGGCGCGGGCCGAGCACGGTGCCGTTCTCCAGCAGCAGGTCGCCCTCCTCGACGTCCTCACCGGCGGACCGGACGTGCTGGCCCGGGTCGGGCGGGTAGGCGATCCGGACCTGCGCGACGCCGCGGTCGGTCCACTCGTAGGGCACGACCGAGTCGGCGCCCGCGGGCATCGGCGCACCGGTCATGATCTTGGCCGCCGTGCCGGGCGAGAGCGCCAGCAGCCGCGCCTGGCCGGCCCCGATCTCGCCGACGACCGGGAGGTGGGTCGGCGCGTCCGGGGACGCGTCGGCGACGTCCTCGTGGCGGACGGCGTAGCCGTCCATCGCCGAGTTGTCGAACGACGGGAGCGCGATCGGCGAGACGACGTCCTCGGCCGAGGCGAGCCCGAGGGTCTCCATCAGCGGTTGGGGGAAGTCGGGCAGCGGCTCGATGGCCGAGAGGATCCGGTCGAGGTGCTCCTCGACCGTCACCGGGGCGTCAGCCATCCGCGAGCCCCCCGTCGAGCGTGGCACCCGACTCCACTCGTTTGGCCTTGCCGGCCTCGAGCCGCACGTCGCCGACCACCCGTACGTCGCGGCCGAAGGTCCAGTCGCCCTCGACGGTGAGGCTGTGGGCCTCCCGCAGCGACGGCGCACCGTCGGGGAACCGCTTGTCGAACTCGTCGACGCGCTTGTAGTGGCGGTCGTCGAGGTCGACGTACGGCACGCGCTCGGTCTGCTGGTCGAGCACGAAGTCACCGCCGAGGGCGTAGACGTCGGAGCGGAGGACCAGCAGGTCGTCGGTCGTCTTGACCGGCACGAACCGGTCGCGGCCGACACCGATCAGCAGCGCGTCGTCGAACACCTCGACCGCGGCGCCCATCGCGGTCTCCACCTGGACCACCTCCGGCGACGACGGGTCGCCGGGGTCGACGTGCTTGACGTTGCGGATCAGCGGGAGCCCGAGGATGCCAGCGCGCACGTCGAGCGCCTGCTTCATCGCCGCCAGGTCGAACCAGAGGTTGTTGGTCGAGCAGTAGCGGTGCCGGTCGAGGTCGGCCAGCGCGGCCTTGTCGCCCTCGGGGGTCTGGGCGGTCTCGCGGAGTACGATCCGGCCGTCGCGCCGGCGACGCGCGAAGTGGCCGCCCTTGCGGTCCGACGCCGTACGGCGCACCGCCTCGATCGCGAAGGGCGCCCCGGAGTCGGCGAACCAGCCCGCCACCCGTGGGTCGGGGACCGCGCCCAGGTTGTCGGAGTTGGAGACGAAGGCGTAGCGGTAGCCCGCGTCGATCAGCCGGTCGAGCAGGCCGGTGCCACGCAGCGCGGTGTAGAGGTCACCGTGACCGGGCGGACACCACTCGAGCGTGGGGTCGCGCGGCCAGGAGACCGGCTGCAGGTCGTCGACGAGGAGCTTGGGCTCCTTGTTCTGCAGGAACTCCAGGGGCAGGCCGTCGACCTGCAGCCCGTCGTAGCGCTCGAGCGCCGCCATGCTGTCGTCGGAGGTGCGGAAGCTGTTCATCATCAGCAGCGGCAGGGTGGCGTCGTACTCCCGGCGGAGGTGGAGCACCTGCCGGGCGATGATGTCGAGGAACGAGAGGCCCTTGCGCACGCAGAGCAGGGACTTCGCACGCTCCATGCCCATCGAGGTGCCGAGGCCCCCGTTGAGCTTGACCACCGCGGTGGCGCGGACCGCCTCGGCGGCCACGTCGTCGGTCACCTCGACGTCGTCGAGGTGGTCGATCTCGATCGGCTCGATGCTCGACTCGGGGACCATGCCGGTCTCCCCGTGCTCGAGCAGCCGGTAGTAGTGGGCGAAGGTCTCGATCGCGACCTCGTCCACGCCGGCGTCGGCCATCTTGGCGCGCGCCCGGTTCAACCCTGCACTACCCATGCTGTCGATCGTAGGCTGGTGCGGTGCACCCCCCGCAAGCGCCCCGAGGTGCCCCGGCCAAGCTGGCGCTGCGCGACCAGCTCGTCGCCGCGCGCAGGCGGATCCCGCTCCCCGAGCTGGGAGAGCACGCGCGGGCGATCGCACACCACCTGCTGGCCTCCGACGAGGTACGCCGCGCGGCGACCGTGGCGGCGTACGTCTCGGTCGGGCGGGAGCCCGGGACGTCGGTGCTGCTGGACGCGCTGGTCGAGTCCGGGCGGAGGGTGATCGTGCCCGTCGTGCTGCCCGACCTCGACCTCGACTGGGCCACCTACCAGGGCCCGGAGTCCCTCGCCCCGGCGCGGCTCGGCCTGCTGGAGCCGGTCACCCCGCGGCTCGGCGTCGACGCCGTCGCGACCGCCGACGTGGTGCTGGTGCCCGGGCTCGCCGCGTCGCCGTCCGGGGACCGGCTCGGCAAGGGCGGCGGCTGCTACGACCGGGCGCTCGCGCGGGTCCCGGTGGGGACCCCGGTCGTCGTGCTGCTCCACGACGGCGAGCTCGGACTGGAGGTGCCGGTCGAGCCCCACGACCGCCCCGTCACCGCCGCCGTCACGCCCACCGTGGGCCTGGTGACTCTCGGAGGTTGAGGGGCGAGGCGCGCCAGCGCCGAGCCTCGATAAACCCCGGAGCGACGCCGGGCCGGATCCACCCGGATCACCGCCCTGCACCAGTGCGGCGGTTTCGAGGCTCAGGCCTTGACGGCCTTCGCACCTCAACCTCCGACCGACACCCCGGGACCACCCCCGGATCACCGCCCTGCACCAGTGCGACGGTTTCGAGGCTCAGGCCTTGACGGCCTTCGCACCTCAACCTCCCACCGACACCCGGGACCACCCCCGGATCACCGCCCTGCACCAGTGCGACGGTTTCGAGGCTCAGGCCTTGACGGCCTTCGCACCTCAACCTCCCACCGACACCCGGGACCACCCCCGGATCACCGCCCTGCACCAGTGCGACGGTTTCGAGGCTCAGGCCTTGACGGCCTTCGCACCTCAACCTCCGACCGACACCCCGGGACCACCCCCGGATCACCGCCCTGCACCAGTGCGACGGTTTCGAGGCTCAGGCCTTGACGGCCTTCGCACCTCAACCTCCCACCGACACCCGGGACCACCCCCGGAGGTTGAGGTGCGAGGCGCGCCAGCGCCGAGCCTCGAAACCCCGGGCGCCCAACAGGGCGGGAACCACCGCGGATCACCGGTGCGGCGCCGATGCGAGGTTCGCGCCTCAACCTCCTTCGGAGCCGGGGACCAGGGTGAGCTCGTCCTCGGCGGCGGCCTCCACGGCCTCCCGCGAGGACGGCCAGGGCAGGTACTCCCCGTCGACCCACAGGTCGGTCTGGTCGGTGTAGTGGTCGTGGAAAGGATGCCCGGAGACGCCGGTGAGGCTGATCCACCGGGAGTCGTCCAGGTCGGCCATGCTCACCACCATCCGCATCGACGGGGCGGCCGAGACCTGGTAGCCCTCGCGCGCGTCCCAGGCGGTGGCGTTGACGATGCTGCCGCCGCCGCCGACCTCCCAGCCCCCGCGGTTGACCAGCCACTCGACCGGCGCGATGCCGGAGGCGCCCAGCGTCGGGTGGATCAGGTCGAGCCGGTGCAGGTGGCCCCACTCCCACTCAGCCGGGTTGCGGTCCTGCCGCACGGTCATCTCGTCCCGGGCCTGGAGCTGGGCCTCCACCAGCACGTCGTCGCGGGTCTCGACCTCGTCGTCGGTCTCCCGGTCGTCCCAGAACGGGTCGTCGGGGTCGCGGAGCAGCCCGGAGACGGCCGCCATCCAGCGGTCGCCGCCGTCGGGCCAGGCCTCCTCGGGCAGGTCGTCGTGGAAGGTCAGCTCGAGCAGCTCGCTCCAGACGACGTTGTAGTACGCGGCCGCGGCACTCCCCGGCGGCTGCCGGAAGTCCCAGTCGCGGAGCAGCTCCTGCCCGTCGGACCAGTAGCCGTCGGGGAGCTCCACGTCGAGGAGGAACGGCACCAGCGTCGGCGCCATCGGGTTGCGGGTGTCGAGCTGCAGCTCGGTCATCTCCGCCAGCGACAGGTCCTGCTCCCCCTGGATCACCTCGCGGATGCGCTGCGAGCGGTAGCCCTGGTCCCAGTCGTCGGTGAGGAAGTAGGGGTAGTCGCCGCCGATCACCTGCTGGTTGGCGGTGACGATGAACCCCTCCTCGGGGTCGAGCACGCTGGGGAGCCCGTCGAACGGCACGTAGTCGCCCGTCCAGTCGTCGTCGGCACGCCAGCCCTCGGCGGGCACCCGGCCGTCGTTGCCGGACTTGCGGATCGGGATCCGCCCCGGCGCCTGGTAGCCGATGTGGCCCTCGCGGTCGGCGTACACCAGGTTCTGGCTCGGGACGGCGAAGGACGAGGCAGCGGCGCGGAACTCGTCCCAGTCGTTCGCTACGTTGAGGTCCATGATCGCGTCGGCGGTGCCGGACGGCTCCAGGGCGGTCCACGCGAGCGAGACGGCGTAGCCGCCCACGGGCGCGGCGCCGCCCGGATGGTCCGGCGTGGCCCGCTCGCCCGCCTCGGCGACGAGGGGGTCGACGTCGGACAGGATCGGCCCGTGGGCCGTCGAGCGGACCGTGATCTCCTCCGGCTCGCCGCCGGCGACCTCGATCACCTCGCGCCGCACGGTCAGCGGACGCATCCGCCCGTCGTGCCGCCACCGGTCGCCCTCCACCTTCTCGAGGTAGAGGTCGGCCACGTCGGGCCCGAGGTTGGTGAACCCCCACGCGATGTCGGCGTTGTGGCCGATCACCACGCCGGGGGTCCCGGAGAAGGTGAACCCGGAGACGTCGAGCGGGCAGTCCTCGCTCACCGTTCGGCAGTGCAGGCCCATCTGCATCCAGATGCCGGGCATGCCGACGCCGAGGTGCGGGTCGTTGGCGAGCAGCGGTTGCCCGGTCGACGACCGGTCGCCGGAGACGACCCAGCTGTTGGAGCCGAGGCCGTCCCCCTTGCCGAGGAACGCCGGGACCCGGTCGACCCGGTCGCGGACGGCGCGCAGCGCGTCGAGCGCCTCCGGTGAGGAGAGGTAGCCCGGCCGGGCGGGCAGCCGGCTGCCGCCGGTCGCGTCCTGGTCGAAGACGCCGTCGACCACCGCACCCTCGGTGACGATGGGGGTCCGGGTGGTGGCGTCGTACGGCGGGAAGAGCTCGGTGACCAGCTCGGGCGAGTTCATCGACATCGCCAGCACCCGGTCGATCTCCTCGGTCATGTTGCCCTGCAGGTCCCACGCCATCGCCTTCAGCCACGCCAGGGAGTCGGCCGTGGTCCACGGCTCCGGCTGGTAGTCGAGCCCGGTGAGCCCGAGGACCCGGTACTCGACCGCGAGCTCCCCGGGGTCGGTCTGCTCGAGGTAGGCGTTGACGCCGTCGGCGTACGCCTCGAACGCGGCGCGGGTCTCGGGCTCCAGCAGGGCCACCTCCTGCTCGGCGACCTCGCGCCAGCCCAGGGTGCGGACGAACGCGTCGGTCTCGACGGTCGCCTCGCCGAAGATCTCCGAGAGCCGTCCGGAGGTGATGTGGCGCCGCACGTCCATCTCGAAGAACCGCTCCTGCGCGTGCACGAACCCCTGGGCACGCATCAGGTCGCCCACCGAGTCGCCGTAGAGCTGGGGGATCCCGGCGTCGTCGCGCAGCACGGTGACGTCGGACTCGAGGCCGGCCAGCGTCAGCTCCCCCTCGGTCTCGGGGAACGGCTGCCGCACCAGCACCGTGAGGGCGACCAGCGCCACCACGAGGAGGGCCACCACCCCCGTCGCGACGTACGCCGACACCCGGACCGTCCGTGGCAGGAGGCGAAAGCGAGCGAGCCAGGCGGAGGACGTCATGGTGTGGTCATTGTGCCGTACCATTGGCAGTCGACACGCGGGAGTGCCAGCCCGCTGCCGACCCGAACCACACCGAGTCCCGAGGATCCACGCCCGTGCCGACCTACCAGTACGCCTGCACCGAGTGCGGCCACGCGTTCGAGCAGTTCCAGAGCTTCAGCGACGACGCGCTGACCGAGTGCCCCGAGTGCCGGGGCCGGCTGCGCAAGCTGTTCAACGCGGTCGGCGTCGTCTTCAAGGGGTCGGGCTTCTACCGCACCGACAGCCGCGCGACCAACGGCGCGTCGGCCGGCTCCGAGGGCTCGGCGGGCTCCTCGGGCGGCGAGTCCTCGTCGGGCTCGGGCTCAGGCTCGGGCTCCAAGGAGGCCGCCTCGACGACGTCCTCGACCACGGACTCGTCGAAGTCCACCGCCGCCACCGGGAGCTGACCACCGCCGGCCCTGTGGACGACGGGCCCGCGGCCGGCCGGATCCTCCTACCGTCGGGGGATGCCCACCCCCTCCGACCGCCTGCGCGGCGTACGTCGCGGCCTCCGGCGCGCGGTGCTCCGCCGGCGCCGGCTGCTGGCCGCCCTCTGCGTCGTCACCGCGGTCGCCCTCGGCGTCCGGGCCACGGCGGCCTCGCCCCCGCCGACCACCACCGTGCTGACCGCCGCGCACGACCTCCCGGCGGGCTCCCCGGTCGCCGCCGACGACCTGGTGCCCGTCGAGTTCACCCGTGACGCGGTCCCCGCCGGCGCGGTCCGCGACCCCGTCGGGCACACGCTGGCCGCGCCGCTGCGTCGGGGCGAGCCGCTCACCGACGTACGGCTGGTGGGCGAGACCCTCGCCGACGCCCATCCGGAGCTGACCGCCCTGCCGGTCCGGCTCCCCGACGCCGAGGCGGCCGGGCTGCTCGAGCCCGGCGACCGGATCGACCTGGTCGCCACCGACCCCCAGGGTGGGGGTGCACGGGTGGTCGCGAGCGACGCCCTCGTGCTCGCCGCCCCCGCGCCCGACGCGGGGCCAGGTGCGGCACCGGGTGCCGTCCCGGGTGTGGTCGTGGTCCTCGGCGTGACACCGACGGCGGTGACCGCCGTCTCCGACGCGAGCGTCCGGTGGTACCTCGGCTACGCGTGGTCGCGCTAGGTTGAGGCGCCAGCCAAGACGGTGCCCTCGGGCTCGGGGGCGAGGAGGGGTCATGACCGGATTCAAGAACTTCATCCTGCGGGGCAACCTGGTGGAGCTCGCCGTGGCGTTCATCATGGCGGCGGCGTTCGCAGCCGTGGTCACGGCCACCGTCGGCATGATCATGGACCTGATCGGCAAGGCGGGAGGCACCCCCGACTTCTCGAACTACTCGCCCGGCGGGATCTCGGTCGGCGCGTTCCTGACCGCGCTGATCTCCTTCATCGTGATCGCCGCGGTCGTCTACTTCTTCATCGTGATGCCCTACACCAAGGCGCAGGAGAGGTACTTCCCCAAGGAGGAGCCCGGCACTCCCGACGACATCGTGCTGCTGGAGGAGATCCGCGACCTGCTGGCGCAGCGCAACGCGGGCGGTACGCCGCCCACGACCTGACCGGTCAGGGGCCCCCGTGGTGGGGCGGGACCTGCGCCCTCAGCCACGCATCGGCCGCGGCGTCGTCGCGGCGTACGTCGGGGTCCCGGTCGTCGGTCGTCGACTCCGGCAGCACGTCGCCGAAGACCTCGGCCACCCGGGCCCGGCGGCGCGCCCGCTCGCGGGTCGCTGCCTCGGTGGCGCGGTCGTCGGCGCCCTGCGGGCCGCTCATGCGCAGAGGCCGTTCTGCTCGGCCTCGGCCTGCGCCTCGGCCGACGGCGGCTTGTTCCCGCCGCCGTTGCCACCGCCGCCGTTGCCCCCGCCCTGACCGGGCGCCTGGGCTGCGGCGATGGCGTCGCTGGTGAACTGCGGCGCCAGCGGCTCGTCGGCCGCGATCTGCTTCCAGAGCTTCTTGGCGGGCGGGGTGAAGTAGACGCGGCCGGCGTTCTCGGAGTCCGAGGGGTAGTAGGCGATCGGCGCGGTCAGGAACTGGATGTTGTCGAGTCCGATGCCCTGGAACCCGACGCCGACCTCGGCGATCTTGACGACGTTCTCGAGGTTCTCGTCGACGGTGAGCGACTTGGTCGCCGCGTTGAGGAACCGCACCAGGCGGTCGACGCGGGCCAGCGTGCCGGCGGAGATGACCTTCTTCGCCATCGCCGCGATGAACGCCTGCTGCCGCTTGATCCGGCTGATGTCGGACCCGTCACCGAGCGTGTAGCGCGCGCGGACGTAGTTCAGGGCCTCGCGGCCCTCGATCTCCCGCGTGCCGGCGGGGATGTTGATCCCGTGGGCGGGGTCGACGATGTCCTCGGGGATGCAGACGGGGACGCCGTCGATGGCGTTGACCATGTCCTCGAAGCCCGCGAAGTTGACCACGACGATGTGGTCGACGAAGACGCCGGTGACCGCCTGGAACTGCTCGACGGTGCAGGTGGGCCCGCCGACCGAGAACGCCTCGTTCCACATCACGTCGCTGGCCGGGGCGCTGCGCGAGCCGTCCTCGAGCTTGCACGCCGGTCGGTCGACGAGGGTGTCGCGCGGGATGCTGACGCCGTACGCGCTCTCCCGGTCGGCCGACAGGTGCATCAGGATCGTGGTGTCGGAGGCGTTGCCGCCGGCCTCGTTGTCGAGGTTGCAGCCCTCGCAGTCACGGGTGTCGGAGCCCATGACGAGCACGTTGAGCGGCTCCTGGGGCCCCTCGACCGCCTGCTTCTCGGGGCGGGTGATGAGCCGGTCGTCGAGCCCGACGACGGTGAGGTTGCCGTTGAGGTGGCGGTAGAGGTAGACGACGCCGAGGCCGGTCGCGAGCGCGAGCACGAGGGTGGTGACGAGCAGCACCCGACCGACCGTGTGGGAGCGGGCGGGACGCCCCCGGCGCCGCGGACCGCTGCCGTTCCCCGCCTCTGTCGCGGGCCCCTCGCCCGACCCGGCCGACGGGGCGTCGGGCCCCGGGTCAGGGGTCGACTCGCCACCCGCGTCGGGCGCGTGGGAGTCGGTCATCGTGGTCCTTCGGGTTTCGGGCGCACGCAGCAGCAGCGCGCGGGTGCACGGGGGACCAATATCCTCTGTCCGCGCCCGATGGACAAACTCGCCGCACTGGTGCCGGCCCCCGCGCCCGGCCCTCCGGGCCCCTAGCGTGACGCTCGTGGACCTCGCTGACCTCGTCGGAACGGCGGCACTCGCCGGCACCAGGTGGAGCGTCGAGGTGCGGGACGGCGACGGGTCCGTCGTCCTCCGCCACGAACCGGACCGTCTGCTGCGCACGGCAAGCGTGGGCAAGGTCTTCCTGCTCGTCGAGGTCGCCGACCGGCTGCACCGCGGCCTGCTCGACCCCGAACAGCCGGTCCGGCGGGACCGGGTCGCACCGGTCGCGGACTCAGGCCTGTGGCAGCACCTCGCCTCCGACGAGCTCCCGGTCGTCGACGCGGCGTGCCTGGTCGGTGCCGTCAGCGACAACTGGGCCACCAACGCCCTCCTCGACTTGGTCGGGCTGGCCTCGGTCCGCGAGCGGGCCCGGACCCTCGCCCCCGGTGGCTCCGCGCTGCACGACCTCGTCCGTGACGAACGCGGGCCCGACGACCCACCGACGCTCAGCGAGGGGTGTGCGGCCGACTGGGTGGCCGTGATGGCCGGGCTCGAGGCCGGGACGGTCGTGGGTCCGGCCGTGAGCGCGACCGTCCGGTCGTGGCTGGCCACCGGTGTCGACCTGTCGATGGTGGCCTCCGCGCTGCACCTGGACCCGCTCGCGCACGTCGAGGTGGACCGCGGTGTGCTGCTCTGGAACAAGACCGGTACCGACAGCAGGGCGCGCGCCGACGTCGGCGTCGTCCGCGGGCCCGCCGGCCCGGTGGCGTACGCCGCCATCTGCAACTGGGAGCCCGGCGACGACCGGCCGCGGGCCGCGGTGATGGCCGCGATGCGCGACCTCGGCGCGGTGGTCGCGGAGCTCGTCGGCGCCGGTTGGCGGCGCAGAGCCGGAGCACCTCCGGCTCCCCCCGGCGTGGCAGGATGACCGCGCGACGCAGGCCCCAGTAGCTCAGCGGATAGAGCAGCCGCCTCCTAAGCGAAAGGTCGCAGGTTCGACTCCTGCCTGGGGCACCCGCCCGACCTCCTGGGGCATCGACGGATCGTCGGTGGCTCACCGCCCCCGCGGCGACCCGGACCCGACACCCGTCGGGCGCATCACGAGGCTGAGCAGCGCTCCGAGGGTGAGGTAGCTGCGGGCCACCCGGAACAGCAGGTACGCCGGCACGTAGAGCACGGCGCGCAGCTGCCGGTGGGCCAGGCACACCGCGACCGCCACGAGCATCGGCAGGCCAGCGACCGTGGCCACCACGGGCTGCCAGTCCAGCCCCGGGAAGTCCTCCCGGAAGACGGTCAGGATCAGCGCCGCGAACACCAGGACGGGGGCGAGCATCGCCCGCCGGGCGGCGTTGGCCAGCTGGAACGGCAGCACCACGGCCCCGGCGACCGAGTGGCGCCCGAACACGGCGTGCCGGTTGTGCGACGTGACGTGGTAGATGCTGCGGAACCACCGGGTGCGCTGCTCGCGCAGGTGGGACGGGCCGGCAGGCGTCTCGGAGCGGTAGAGAGCCCGCGTCTCGACCACGTTGCGGTAGCCGGCGCCGGCCATCCGCAGGCAGATGTCGGTGTCCTCGCCGTTCATCCCCTCGACGATCGGGCCCACCTCGTCGAGCGCCTTCCTGCGGTAGACGACGAACATGCCCGGCAGCCCGAGGATGCCGTCGTACCCCATCATCGACACCTGGAAGAACCCGTGGCGCAGCAGGACCTCCACCAGCCGCACCTTGTCGATCCACGTCTCCAGCCGGGCGGGCAGCGGGATCCCGCCCACCGCGCCGACCGTGGGGTCGGCCAACGGCCTCAGCGCCAGGTCCAGGCAGCGCTCCCCCACCTCGGTGTCGGCGTCGATCCGGACGACGAACTCCTCCTCGATCCGGTCCAGCCCGAAGTTGAGCGCCCGCGCCTTCCCGGGCTCGGCGCAGGAGAGGACCGCGCCCCGGAGCGCGTGGCAGCGGGCGATCGCGGCCGCTGCGACCTGGCGGGTGGTGTCGGTGGAGGCGTTGTCGACGAGGTAGAGCCGTACCGCGCCGTCGTAGGCGGCGGCCGCCCGGTCGACGGCCGCGACCGTCGCCGCGATGAGGTGGGCCTCGTTGTGGGCCGGCACCAGGACGGCGAGCGGCGGGGCGAAGCTGCGGCGGCGGGAGCGGCGCACCATGAGCACGCCGAAGCCCGCGGTGACCACGGCGAAGACCTGCTGCACGAGGAAGACGCCGGGGCCGACACCCCCGAGCAGCGCCACCGAGCGCATCCACACGACGGCGTCCGCGAACAGGACCTCCACCAGCCCGGCCACGGCGAAGGCGAGGAGCAGGGGCAGTACCAGCCGGACCCACGCGTGCCACCGGATCCTGCCGGTGTAGGGCCCCTCGACGGGGGGCGGCAGCGTGGCGCGACGCAGCACGACGGTCGGCAGCACGACCATGGCGGCGAGGCCGGAGATGATCTGCTGCCCGACCACGGGTGTCGGAACGCCGACCCGACTGGCCAGCACCGCCGCCACGTCGACGAGCAGGATCACCGCCCCGAACCACAGCACCAGCTCGGCGGCGAGCGCGAGGCGCCGCCACCAGCCGGTCGGCATCGACAGCGCCAGGGTCACGAAGAAGACGATGATGAACACGCGGGCCGGGACCAGCGCCCGGTCTCCCTCCTGCGCGCCGATCACGAGGTCTCGGCTGCCGGCGAAGATCCCGGTGTTGATCAGGACCGTCAGCCCCAGCAGGGCGAGGATGCTGAGGGCGAGGAAGCTGACGAAGAACCCGTTGGTGACGCTGGCGGGCTGCCGCGAGGCGTAGGCGTGCGGAGCGCTGTCGACCGATCGGTAGTGCTCCGCGACCGCCTCCGGTGAGGTGGGGGCTCCCTCCCCGTCGCGCGGATCGGGACTGCTCACCCGCCGGGCCTCGCGCGGACGGGCGGATCCGTCACCACGCGTCCCGAACCGGTGACCACGAACCCGGCACCATCCGCCTCCACCCGAGCGACCTCGCGCCCGTAGTCGGGGACGACGGTCCCCGGGTCGCCGGTCGGGGTCACCATCAGTCCGGGCTGCCCTCGCCAGGCGCCGCGCTGCACCACCGTGCCGTCGGCCGGGAGCGGGAGGTCGACGCCGGGGGCGGACATCCTCCCGTCGTCGATGCGCATCGGCACCTGCGCGTCCGGCGCCGGGGTCCCCAGGCTCAGGAACGGCCGACCCGACGGACTCTCTCCCCCCAGCCGCAGCGGCTGCTGCCAGCCACTGAACTCCGCGAGCGTGGGAACCAGGCCGGTCAGGCCGGTCACCGGGTCCTCCAGCGTCGCCTCCGGGTACAGGACGTCGAACCCGGCCGCGAGCTCAGCGGGCAGCCCGGCGAGACCGGGGCCACCGTCGCCGAGCAGCAGCCGGCTGTCCGGCAGGAGCTGGACGTCGTACGCCGTCTGGCGGACGTGGCACCCACCGACGTCCCGGTCGCGCACCAGGGTGACGACGAGCTGGTTGCGCAGCCGCTCGTCGGTCGCGGGGAGCGGCACCCGTGCCCATCGGGTCCCGGCGCCCGGCAGCCCGGTGGTGGTGGCGAGCCGCCCGTTGACCTGCACCGAGACCAGCCACCGGGCGTCGTCGGTGGTCGGAGGCACGTCCAGCCCCAGCCGGACGGCGCGTGGCGGCAGCCCACCGGGGAGGTCCGGCAGGGCGTAGTCGAGGCGCCAGCTGCGTCGGTCGGTCACCTGCTGCACCGAGGTGTCCAGGCCGAGGTCGGCCACGGTCACCGAGGGTCCCCGAGGACGTTCCGGCTCCGCCGCGCGCGGGGCCGAGGCCGCGCGGTCCGCGCCGTGGACCGCGTTCGTCGACAGCACCGTGGGCACGACGTCGCCGGGCTGCACGACGGCCAGCACCGGGTCGTCGCCGACCGTTCCCACGACGACGTCCTCCTCGGGGTCCCCGACCGGCTCCCACCCCAGGCCGGTGAGCGCACCGGCTCCGCCGAGCAGGATCCGGCTGCCCTCCACCTCGCCGAGATCGACGTCGTCGGTGACGTCCTGGTAGCGCACCTCGTGACCGAGCTGGGTCAGCGCAACCCCGAGTCGGGCGGCCGTCTCGAACCACTCGGCGTCGCCCACCGTGCCCGCCAGCTGCAGCGTGACGTCGTGGTCGAGGGTGGCGACGGTGTCGCGGACACTGGTCACACGGGCCCCGAGGTCGCCGCCGACGCTGGTGCGGTCCGGGTCGAGCCAGACGTAGGCGCCGAGCTCCTGGGTCAGGTTGCACTGCTGCTGGTCCAGCGACCCGGTGGTCCGGACCTGGACCCGGACCTCGCCGTCGTCGGTGACGCTGGCGGGGAGCCGCACGTCCTGCTCGAGGTCGCGCTGCCCGGCCTCGAGCTCCTCGACGTGGACCGAGATGCCGTCGGCGAGGACCCGGAGGAACACGGTGCCGGACGCGGCCACCTCGGTGCGTCCGACCAGTGCGAGCCGGAGGTCGGTGGGGGCGGCGTCGAGCGGCACCGGGACGGTGAACGTCTGCGACGTCGCGTTGTCGTCGCTCAACGTGAGCCCGTCGACCAGACCGATGTCGACGAGAGAGGTGTCGAAGGTGCGCTCGGACGGGGTCTCCGCACCGCCGAACCAGCTCGGCCGCAGCAGCGCGAAGCCGATCAGGAGCACGACCGCGAGCACCAGCACGGCCAGCGCCCCGCGTGGTACCCACGCGCGACGCCGGGGTCGCTCGGCCGGATCCTCGCTCACGAGGCCATCGCCCTGGATGTCGACGTGACGTGCCGAGCCGCGGGTTCGCGTCGCACAGGCCCTCCCCTGTCCCGAGTGGCTGGGGATGATTCTCTGCCCGGGGCGGCGCAGTGGTCCAGCGCCGGTGGTCGACCACCTGCATCCGGGCGGTTCCGGGCGTACGTCGTGGCAGGGCGCGGCCCGGAAATCGGGAACGCCATGCGGCCCGCCGGATATCCGTCGAGCCGCATGGCGCTGGGCGGGCAGCGGCTCGTCAGCCACCGCCCCGGACGGTTGGGTCTAGCCCCCCGACTCGACCCACCCGCCGCGTTCCACAGACACGGGAAGGCCACCACCGCCGCTCCACCGGTGTGGCGGCGCGGCGAGGGCACGTGTGGCGTGGATCCCCCCATGCCGACGGCCGAAACCCCTCCGACCGTCCCCAGAATCGTCGCCGCTGGTAGGGGTCAGATCAACACCAGGACGAAGATTTTGCCTTTCGGTGGACGGCGACCGGATCAAAAGCCGTCCGGGACCACCTCGAAGCGGATCCCGGCGCGCTGCAGCCGGTGGAGCAGCCGGTCACCCATGGCGACCGCCGTCGTGACCTGCCCTGCGGACTCGGGGTTGTCGTCGAGGACGAGGCACAGCGCCGACTCCCCCAGCATCTTGGCGGTCTCCCCGTAGCCGGGGTCGCCACCCGAGACCCGGGTGTGGACGGTGCGGCCACCCGCCTCGCCGACCAGGTCGACGGTGAACCACGACCGGTCGCGTCGCCGCTCGTCGGGCCCCTCGCCCTGGGGCACCCGGTCCAGCACGAGGCGCCGGAGCGGCGGCACCTGGGCCGCCAGGCCCAGTCCGACCACGGTCGCGGTGCCCGCGACAGCGTACCGGAGGGTCTGGGTGCCCGCGAAGTGCGAGTAGCGGAAGTCCGGCCCGTACGCCGGCAACGCCCGGCCGCTGCGAGCCACGACGAGCGGGTCGATGGTCGGGAGCGGGAGCAGCCAGTAGCCCAGCAGCGGGTCCCGGTGCGGCTTGCCCGGCACGGCACGGGACCGGCGCCCGTTCGGCCGGACCTCCACGGACCGCCGGTCGCGGGCCGCCTGCCGCGCGGGCCTCGGTCGCGACAGTGCGGTCACGAAGGAGTGGAAGGTGCCTCCCGACGGGGTCCCGCCGGCGCGCACCACCCCGCGCATCGTGATCGGCTCGCCGGGCGGCAGCAGGGGCACCGTGAAGTACGCGCCCAGGTCGTAGGGGACCGAGTCGAAACCGCAGGCGTGCACGAGGCGGGCGCCGGTGCGCACCGCGGTGGCGTGGTGCTCGACGTACATCCGGTCGACGAACTCGGGCTCACCGGTGAGGTCGAGGTAGTCGGTGCCGGCAGCGGCGCAGGCGGCGACCAGGGCCGCTCCGTGGGTGAGGTAGGGACCGACCGTGGTGACGAGCACCCGGGTCCGGGCGGCGACGTCGGCGAGCGAGGCCGGGTCGGTGACGTCGGCGTGCAGGAGCGCGAGGTCGGCCGAGGCGTCGTGGTCGCGCGCGAGCCGGTCGCGGACCGCGGCCAGCTTGCCGGCGTCGCGACCCGCCAGCGCCCACCGGAGGTGCGGCGGCGCGTGCCGGGCGAGGTAGTCGGCCGTCAGGCCACCGGTGAACCCGGTCGCGCCCACCAGCACGACGTCGTACTCGCGTCCGGACTTCCGAGCCTCGGCCATGCCCGGATCCTCGCAGCCGGGAACCGACCGCCGGTCGGCGGCGTCCCATCCACGAAACGGACCACAGGAGGAGCGTCATGGAGCGTGCAGGCAGGGCCGGTCTGGCCGCCGCAGGGGTCACCGCCGTCGGGGCGTCGTTCCTGCTCGGCGTCGCCGTGGCCGGCGGTGCGGGGCCCACCGTCGCGCCCCCACCTCCGGACGGCTCCCCCGTCGACCCCGCGCTCCGGCTGGCGAACGCCGCGCTCACGGTGCCGGGCTCCTGCGACGCCCTGCTCGACTCCTACGTCCGCCGCGGCGTGGAGCGGGTCGGGCCGTACGGCTGGGACTCCCCGGTCCACACCGCCATGGAGGGCGGCGGGGTGGTCGGGATGGCCGAGGAGGACGCGGTGGCACCTGCGGCGGGGTCGCGGGTCGTCGAGCAGGGCAGCAGCGAGACGGGCACCAACGTCCAGGAGGCCGGTGTCGACGAGCCGGACGTGGTGAAGACCGACGGCGAGCTGCTGGTCCGGGTGCGCGACGGTGAGCTCCTCGCCTACGACGTCTCGGGCGCGGATCCCGTACGGCTGGGCGACACCGACCTCCCCGCCGACGTCCCCGAGCCCGAGCTGCTGCTCGCGGGCGACACCCTGGTGGTCACCGGCACCACCGCCGACGGGACGCACGCCCGGGAGACGCGGGTGCTGACCTACGACGTGTCCGACCCGGCCACGCCGGTGCTGGTGGACCACCGCGGTTACGACGCAGGGCTGGTGAGGGCGGTGCAGCACGACGACGTGGTGCGGCTGGTGCTCGGCTCCGGGCTCCCGGACCTCGACTTCGTGACCCCCGGCTTCGGCGACTCCGACTCCTGGTGGCAGACCGAGGAGGCGCGGCGGAAGAACCAGGCGATCGTCGAGGCCTCGGAGATCACCGACTGGCTGCCCACGGTGACGACGTACGCCGAGGACGGCGCCACGACCGGCAGCGAGCAGCTCCTCGACTGCAGCCAGGTCACCGTGCCGCGCGACGACGCCGCCCTCGGCACCATGGCCGTCGTCGGCTTCGACGCCGACGACCCCGGCGACGCGACCGCGATCGGCGTCGCGACCGACACCCGGCTCGCCTACGTGTCCGCCATCCGGCTCTACCTCGCCACCAGCGACGTCTCGACCTGGCCCTGTTGCGTCGACGTCGTGCCTGCGCCGCCGGTCGGCCGCCCCTGGTCGGTGCCGCCGCAGGAGTCCGGGCGCAGCCGGATCCACGCCTTCGCGCTGGACGGCGACTCCGCGGCGTACGTCGCGAGCGGCGTCGTCGACGGCGTGCTGGCAGACCGGTGGTCGATGGACGAGCACGACGGCGTGCTGCGGCTCGCCGTGGGACCGAGCGCCGAGACCGGCAACTTCAACTCGGTCCTCACCCTGCGCGAGGAGGGCGACGTCCTCGAGGAGGTCGGCCGCGTCGACAGGCTCGGCGTCGGCGAGGACATCAAGTCCGTCCGCTGGTTCGACGACCTCGCGATCGTCGTCACCTTCCGGCAGGTCGACCCGCTCTACCCCGTCGACATCACCGACCCCGACGACCCCCGCCTCCTGGGCGAGCTGAAGATCCCCGGCTTCTCGGAGTACCTCCACCCGATCTCGGAGCAGCGGCTGATCGGGATGGGCCAGGACGCCTCGACGTCGGGGATGCTGCGCGGGGCGCAGGCGGCGCTCTTCGACGTCTCCGACCTCGGTGACCCGCGGCAGACCGACGTCGTCCGCTACCGGAAGGCGAGCACGGCGGCCGCCGCCACCGACCCGCGCCAGTTCACCTGGCTGCCGGAGCAGCAGACGGCGCTCACCGTGGTCACGCAGGGCTGGACCGGGACGACCGGCTGGGTCTCGGTGCTCGAGGTGTCCGGCGGCTCGCTCTCGAACCGGATGGTCGAGGTCGAGCAAGGCGCGGACGTCAGCCAGGTGCGGCTGGTCCCGCTGCCCGACGGGCGGGTGGTGCTGGTGACCGCCGACGACGTCGAGCTCTTCCGCTCCTGAGCCGCGCGCCGGGCCGGCGGGGCGACGTACGCTCGGGGCATGTGCCGCAACATCCGCCCGCTCCACAACTTCGCGCCGCCGGCGACCGACGACGAGGTGACGGCCGCCGCGCTGCAGTTCGTCCGCAAGGTCAGCGGCTCGACCCGCCCGTCGCAGGCCAACCAGGCCGCCTTCGACCGGGCGGTCGCCGAGATCGCCCACATCACCCGGCACCTGCTCGACGACCTGGTGACGACCGCCCCGCCCAAGGACCGCGAGGTGGAGGCCGCCAAGCGCCGCGCCCGCGCCGAGGCCCGCTACGCCCGATGACGCTCGCGCCCGAAGACACCCTGGAGCCGGCGCTGACGCTGCTCCGGGGGCGGCCGCTGGTCGTGCTCACGGGCGCCGGGCTGTCGACCGACTCCGGGATCCCCGACTACCGCGGTCCGGGGACCCCGCGGCGGCAGCCGATGACCTACCAGCAGTTCGTGTCCGGACCGGAGGCGCGGCAGCGCTACTGGGCCCGGGTCCACACCGGCTTCGGCCGGTTCTCCGAAGCCGCGCCCAACCCCGGGCACCGGGCGCTGGCAACGCTGGACCCCGAGCTGCTGATCACCCAGAACGTCGACGGGCTGCACGAGGCGGCCGGCTCGCGGCACCTGGTGGCGCTGCACGGGCGCCTGTCCGACGTGGTCTGCCTCGACTGCCGCCGTACGTCGGCGCGCACCGGGCTGGAGCGGCGACTGGCCGACCTGAACCCCGGCTGGGCCGAGGCCCACGCCGACCTCGCGCTGCGCCCCGACGGCGACGTCGACCTCGTGGACTGGTCGTCGTTCCGGGTCGCCGGCTGCGAGGCGTGCGGCGGGGTGCTCAAGCCCGACGTCGTGTTCTTCGGCGAGAACGTCCCGGCCGACCGGGTCGCCCGCTGCTACGACGCCGTCGACAGGCTCGTGGCCCACGACGGCGTCCTGCTCGTCGCGGGGTCGTCGCTCGCGGTGATGAGCGGGCTGCGGTTCGTCAAGCGCGCCGCCAAGGCCGGCACCCCCGTCGTCATCGTCAACCGCGGCACGACCCGCGGCGACGAGCACGCGACGTACCGGGTCGACGCCGGCTGCAGCGAGTTCCTCACCGCCCTGGCGGCGTGAGGTCAGAGCACCCGCACGAAGATGTGGTCGGCCGCCTCGGGGAAGATCTCGGCGGTCTCACCGCCGGAGCCGACCAGCACGCCCTCGTCGGTGCGGGCCACGGTCACCGCCTTGTCGGGCAGCGCTCCGACCCGGCGCAGCGCGCCCATCAGCAGCTCGTCCTTCTGCATCTCCTCCGAGATCCGCCGGATCAGCACCCGCGCGTCGTCGTCGACCGCCACCTGGGACAGCGGGCTGAGGCCCTCGAGGTACTCCTCGCCCGGCTCGGGCTCGCCGAACTCGTCGAGGCCGGGGATCGGGTTGCCGTACGGTGACTCGGTCGGGTGGTCGAGCAGGTCGACCAGCCGGCGCTCGACGGTCTCGGACATCACGTGCTCCCACCGGCACGCCTCGGCGTGGACCAGCTCCCAGTCGAGGCCGATCACGTCGACCAGCAGCCGCTCGGCGAGCCGGTGCTTGCGCATCACCCGGGTGGCCAGCCGCAGTCCCTCGTCGGTCAGCTCGAGGTGCCGGTCGCCCTCGACCGTGAGCAGGCCGTCGCGCTCCATCCGGGCGACCGTCTGCGACACCGTGGGACCGCTCTGGTGCAGCCGCTCGGCGATCCGGGCGCGCAGGGGGGTGATGCCCTCCTCGATCAGCTCGTAGATGGTCCGCAGGTACATCTCGGTGGTGTCGATCAGGTCGCTCACGTCTGCATTCTCACCCATCGGGCCAGCCGCTCGCCTCTCCGGGCGTACCGACGGTCCCGTGGCGGGTGACAGAGTGGGTGCCGATGACGGCGGTGATGTGGTTCCGGCGGGACCTGCGGCTCGGCGACAACCCGGCCCTGGTGGAGGCGGCGGCTGACGGCGCGGTGCTCCCCCTGTTCGTGCTCGACCCCGCCCTCTGGGGCCCGGCCGGCATCTCCCGCCGGCTCTACCTCGGCGACTCGCTGCGCGCCCTCGACGCCGCGATCCGCGACCGGAAGGGCGGCAGCGGCGGGCTGCAGGTCGTGCGGGGCGACCCGGTACGCCGCGTCGTGCTCGCCGCGCGGGCGGTCGGCGCGGAGCGGGTGCACGTCGCCGCCGACTACGGCCCCTACGGCAGCAGGCGCGACGAGGCGGTCGCCGCGGCGCTCGCCGAGCACGACATCGAGCTGGTCCGCACCGGCTCCCCCTACGCCGTCGCGCCGGACCGGGTGACCAAGGACGACGGCACGCCGTACGCCGTGTTCACGCCGTTCAGCCGGGCCTGGGCGGCACACGGGTGGCGCGGGCCGGTCGATCCGCCTCGCGGGGTCGACTTCCTGACCGTCGACGACACGACCGACGTCCCGGACCTCGCGCGACCCGACGGACTGTCGCTGCCGACCGCGGGCGAGGCGGCTGCGCGACGGCGCTGGCAGTCGTTCCTCGACGACCGGCTGGGTGACTACGAGCGCGACCGCGACCGGCCCGGGGTGCCCGGGACCTCCCACATGAGCGTCCACCTCAAGTGGGGCGAGATCCACCCCCGCACCATGCTGGCCGACCTGAGCGGCCGGACCTCGAAGGGTGCGACCAGCTACCGCAACGAGCTGGCCTGGCGGGAGTTCTACGCGGACGTGCTCCACCAGCGGCCCGACACCGCCCGTGACTACCTCAAGCCGGAGTTCGCGAAGATGGACTACGACGAGCCCGGTCACCAGCTGGACCGCTGGAAGCAGGGCCGCACCGGCTTCCCCGTCGTCGACGCCGGGATGCGACAGCTGCGGGCGACCGGCTGGATGCACAACCGGGTCCGGATGATCGTGGCGAGCTTCCTGGTCAAGGACCTGCACCTGGAGTGGCAGCACGGCGCCCGCCACTTCATGCAGTGGCTGGTCGACGGCGACCTCGCCTCCAACCAGCACGGCTGGCAGTGGACGGCCGGGTGCGGCACCGACGCGGCGCCGTACTTCCGGGTGTTCAACCCGGTCAGCCAGGGCCGCAAGTTCGACCCCGACGGTGCTTACGTCCGGGCCTGGGTGCCCGAGCTGGCCGACGCGGAGGACCCGCACGAGCCGGTCGACCCGATCGTCGACCACGCCGAGGAGCGCCGCGAGGCGCTGGCGCGGTGGGAACGGATCCGACGGTGACCGAGCTGCTCGTCCCCGCCCGCTTCAACGGCCCGGCCGCGTCCGGCAACGGCGGCTGGACCGCCGGGACCCTCGCCGGCCTGGTCCACGACGCCGACCACGCAGCGGGGTGGCCGCCGGTGAGGATCACCCTGCGGCGTCCGCCGCCGCTCGACAGGCCGCTGCCGGTCAGCGACGGGGTTGCGGCCGACGACGAGGGCGTCGTCGCCGCGGCCGAGCTGGTCGACGGTCCCCTGCGTGAGGTGGAGGCGGTGTCGCAGGACGAGGCGGCCGCCGCGACGGCGTCGTACGCCGGTCTGAGGACCCACCCGTTCCCCACCTGCTTCGCCTGCGGACCCGACCGGGCGGAGGGCGACGGGCTGCGGATCTTCCCCGGCAGGGTCGCCGACGACCGCGAGGGCCGGGTGCGGGTCGCCTCGACCTGGACGCCGCACGAGAGCCACGCCGAGGACTGGTGGTTCCTGGGGAGCGAGCGAAGCGAGCGTCTCGAAGGGCATCTGTACGCCGACGACCACCGGCGTGCCTCGCTGGCGGTGACCTGGGCCTCGCTGGACTGCGTCGGCGGCTGGGCGGGCGACCTGGAGGAGCGGCCGATGGTGCTGGGGCGGATGACGGCGCGGGTCGACGCCCTTCCCGTGGTCGGCGAGCGGCACGTCGTGGTCGGCGGCGCCCGGGGCGGCGAGGGTCGCAAGACGTTCACCGCGGCGCCGCTCTACGACGCCGACGGCCGGGTGGTCGCCGTCGCCGAGCACGTCTGGATCGCCGTCGACCCCGCGGCGTTCAACCGGCTCCGCGGCTGACGTCACCCGCGCCACACCCGTCACGCCGGGCGACCGAAACTGGACCTTGGCTCGGGATCTTTCCCGGGCCAACCTCCGGTTTCCCCGCCCAGGCGGGGAAACCGACCGCCCCCCGCCGGATTGACCCCCACCCGCCGCACCACCACACTGGAGCGCATGGCTTGGAACGATCCAACGGGGTCTGGCGCGGTGTGGTGGCACAGCGCGGTCACCTACCAGATCTACGTCCGCAGCTTCGCCGACTCCGACGGCGACGGCGTCGGCGACCTCGCCGGCATCACCAGCCGGCTCCCCTACATGCGCGACCTCGGGGTCGACGCGGTCTGGCTGACGCCCTTCTACACCAGCCCGCAGCACGACCACGGGTACGACGTCGCCGACTACTACGACGTCGACCCGCTGTTCGGCGACCTCGCGGCCGCGGACGACCTGCTCGCGCGCGCCCACGAGCTGGGGCTCAAGGTGATCGTCGACCTGGTCCCCAACCACACCTCCAGCGACCACGCGTGGTTCCGGGCCGCGCTGGCCGCGGGCCCCGGCAGCCGCGAGCGCGACCGCTACATCTTCCGCGAGGGCAGGGGCGACGACGGCAGCGAGCCGCCCAACAACTGGCGCTCGGTCTTCGGTGGCCCCGCGTGGACCCGGGTCGAGGACGGCCAGTGGTACCTCCACCTCTTCGACACCACCCAGCCCGACCTCGACTGGCGCAACCCCGCGGTCGGCGACATGTTCGAGGACGTGCTGCGGTTCTGGCTCGACCGCGGCGTCGACGGGTTCCGGGTCGACGTCGCCCACGGCCTGGTCAAGGAGGAGGGCCTGCGCGACCAGACCGGCACCCTGACCGCCGGCCACTCGGGCGCGATGGTCGAGCGCGCGGTCGACGACGAGCCGATGTGGGACCAGCCCGAGGTGCACGACGTCTACCGCCGGTGGCGCAAGATCCTCGACTCCTACGACGGTGACCGGATGGCCGTCGCCGAGGCGTGGACCCAGACCGCCGAGTCGATGGTGCGCTTCGTGCGTCCCGACGAGCTCTCCCAGACCTTCAACTTCGCCTGGCTGCTGGCCGAGTGGTCGGCAGCAGCCTTCGCGGACGTCGTCCGGGGCACCCTGACGGCACTGCAGCCGGTCGGCTCCGCCCCGACGTGGGTGCTCAGCAACCACGACGTCGTCCGCCACGTCACCCGGTACGGCGGCGGTGACCGCGGCCTTGCCCGGGCCCGCGCCGCGACGCTGACGATGCTGGCGCTGCCCGGGTCGGCCTACCTCTACCAGGGCGAGGAGCTCGGCCTCGAGGAGGTCGACGTCGCCCCCGAGCACTGGCAGGACCCCGCCTCGCTGCGCACCGGCGAGCGGGGCCGTGACGGCTGCCGGGTCCCGCTGCCGTGGGAGGGCTCCCAGCCGCCGTACGGCTTCGGTCCCGGCTCCGCCCAGCCCTGGATCCCGCAGCCCGGTGACTGGGCCGACCTGAGCGTCGACGCGCAGTGGGGCCGGGAGGGCTCGACCCTGGAGTTCTACCGCGCGGCGCTGCGCGCCCGGCGCGAGCACACCCTCGACCTGGGCGCCGAAGTCGTGCTCGGGGACGCCGCGAACGACGTGCTCACCTTCCGGCGCGACGGGCTGACGGTCGTCCTCAACTGCGGCTCCACCCCGGTCCCGCTCCCGGAGGGCGAGGTCGTGATCGCCAGCGCCCCGGTCGAGGACGGGCTGCTGCCCGCCGACACCGCTGCCTGGCTGGTCTGAGCGTCCGCGCGGGGGACCACCGGATCACGCCGAGTCGTCGAGGGCGGCGTTGTAGCGCGCCAGCTGGTCGGCGAGGGCCGACAGCTCGGTGGTGGTGAAGCCGCTGAGCCGACGTTCGAACCTCTCGCTCCGCTCAGCCCGGACCCGGGCCAGCCGCGCGGCTGCGTCGTCGCTGAGCGAGAGCAGCACCGCGCGGCCGTCGTGCGGGTCGGGGGTGCGCTCGAGGAGGCCCAGCTCGACCAGGTGGGTGATCTGACGGCTCACTGCGCCCTTGTCGATGCCCAGCTCGTCGACGACCGAGGAGGACCGGGAGGGCCCACGCTCCTCCAGGTGCGCGAGCAGGAGGTACGACGCCGGCTGGAGGTCGGGGTGCACCGCCCGGGCGCGGACGCCGATGACGCGCCGGACCCGCCGGAGCAGCACGCCGACCTCGCGCTCGATCGAGCGCAGTGCGGCGTCGCGGCCGGACGGGCCCGACGTGGTCACTGCCGGGCCCCGCCCTCGACGAGCTCGGCGGCCGCCTCGGGGTGCAGCTCGTCCTCGCGGAGGATGGTGGTGCGGAGGGGGACCTCGCGGATCAGCAGCACGCAGCCGAAGGCCAGCACCGCGAACGGCAGCGCCACCAGGAACAGGTGGCCGGTCGCGTCGCCGAAGGCCTGCTCGAACAGCGCCCGGACCGGCTCCGGCAGCGTCGACAGGTCCGGGATCGCGTGGCTCTCCTGCTCTCCGGACGCAGCGATGCCCAGCCGTGCCAGCCCCGAGGCCACGGTGTCGGCGACCTGGTGGCTGAGCACGGCTCCCAGCGCCGAGACACCGATCGAGCCTCCCATCGATCGGAAGAATGCCACGACCGAGCTGGCGGCGCCCATGTCCGACTGCGCGGTGTTGTTCTGCACCGCCAGCACCAGGTTCTGCATGGTCGCGCCGAGCCCGAGCCCCAGCACCGCCATGAAGCCGCCGACCAGCACCAGCGAGGTGGTGTGGTCGATGGTGGCCAGCAGCGCCAGCCCGACGATCACCAGGGCCATGCCCCCGACCAGGTAGCGCTTCCACCGGCCCGAGGCGGTGATCCGGCGCCCGGACACGATGCTGGACACGAGCAGCCCACCGACCATCGCGATCGACATCAGGCCGGCCTCGGTGGGGCTCATCCCGCGGGAGAGCTGGAAGTACTGGCTGAGGTAGACGGTCGACCCGAACATCGCGACGCCGATCAGCACCGAGGCTGCGGTCGCGAGGGACGTCGTCCGGTCGCGGAACAGCCGCATCGGGATCACCGGCTCGCGGGCGACGCGCACCTCGACGAAGACGGCCGCAGCCAGCACCACCAGGCCGACGGCGACCAGGAGGGCGCTCGTGGCGGAGGTCCAGGCGAACTGGTTGCCGGCGAGCGAGACCCACACCAGCAGCACCGAGACACCGCCGACGAGCAGGGTCGCGCCGAGGTAGTCGATGTGCACCCCGCGCTTCACGACCGGCAGGTGCAGCGTCTTCTGCAGCACGACGAAGGCGAGCAGTGCGACCGGCAGCCCGACGTAGAAGCACCAGCGCCAGCCGACGGTGTCCACCAGCAGGCCGCCCACGAGCGGCCCGCTGACGGTGGCGAGGGCGAAGGTGGCGCCCACGTAGCCGGCGTACCGGCCGCGCTCGCGCGGGCTCACCATGCTGGCGATCACCACCTGGACCAGGGCGGTCAGACCGCCGACCCCGAGGCCCTGGAAGGCGCGAGCACCGATCAGCACCTCCATCGAGGGGGCGAACCCGGCGACCAGCGAGCCGGCGGAGAAGATGACCAGCGCGGTCTGCACCAGCAGCTTCTTGCTGAACAGGTCGGACAGCTTGCCCCAGATCGGCGTGGTCGCGGTCATCGTCAGCAGCGTGGCGACGACGACCCAGGTGTAGCCGGTCTGGCTGCCCCCGAGGTCGGCCACGATCACCGGCAGCGCGTTGGACACCACGGTGCTCGACAGCATGGCCACGAACATCGCGAGCAGCAGGCCGCTGAGGGCCTCGAGCACCTCGCGGTGCGACATCGTCCCCGACTGCTCCGCCGACGCGGCGGGTGCGGGGGACGGGACGGGCGCGGAGGGAGGTGCCGGGGTCACGGAGTCTCGATTCACGACGACAGAACAGTTGACTTTGGCAACTATATTCCCTCGCCATGCGATCCGTGAACAATGAGAACGACCCGCAGGTGCGGCGCACGCCGTACGGCGGCACCCCTCCGGAGGGACGTGCTCCGGATCACCTGCGGGCCGGGTGACTGCTGTGGATTCGTCAGCAGCCGGGCCGGGCGCTTCCGCCCGACCGTTGCTACTGGCTGCTAGCGGGCAGCCACCTCACGCGTCCTGGAAGAATTCATTCCTCGGACCACCTCCTTTCCCGTGTGCCCTCACGCTACGGCCCGCCCCCAAGCGCCTTCAAGGAAATTTCCGTGCGTGCCCTAGGCGGGCGCACCGGCGTCGGCCTCGGCCATCGGCTGGGTGAACTGGGAGGCGTGCAACCGGGCGTAGGCACCGTCGGCGACCAGCAGCTCGTCGTGGGTGCCCTGCTCCACGATCGCGCCGTCCTCCATGACCAGGATCAGGTCGGCGTCACGGATCGTGGACAGCCGGTGGGCGATCACGAACGACGTCCGGTCGGCGCGCAGCGCCGCCATCGCCCGCTGCACCAGCACCTCGGTGCGGGTGTCGACCGACGACGTCGCCTCGTCCAGGATCAGCAGCGCCGGCTGGGTGAGGAACGCCCGGGCGATCGTGACCAGCTGCCGCTCGCCGGCCGACAGGTTGGACCCCTCCTCGTCGATCACGGTGTCGTAGCCGTCGGGGAGCGAGTGGACGAACCGGTCGACGTAGGTGGCGCGCGCAGCCTCGACGATCTCGTCGTCGATCGCGTCCGGCCGGCCGTAGGCCAGGTTGTCGCGGATCGTGCCCTCGAACAGCCAGGTGTCCTGGAGCACCATCCCGACCTGGCTGCGCAGCGTCGCGCGCGGCATCCGGGTGATGTCGACTCCGTCAAGGGTGATCCGGCCGGCGTCGAGGTCGTAGAACCGCATCACCAGGTTGACCAGCGTGGTCTTGCCGGCCCCGGTCGGGCCGACGATGGCCACCGTCTGGCCGGGCCGGGCCACCAGTGACAGGTCCTCGATCAGCGGCCGCTCCGGCTCGTAGCGGAAGGAGACGTGCTCGAAGGCGACCTCGCCCCGGCGCACGGGTGCGGTGCCGGGCTCGGCCGCCGCGTCCGGCTCCTCCTCGGCGTCGAGCAGCTCGAAGACCCGCTCGGCGGAGGCGACCCCGCTCTGGAGCAGGTTCATCATCGACGCGACCTGGGTGAGCGGCTGGGTGAACTGCCGGGTGTACTGCACGAACGCCTGCACCTCGCCGAGCGTCAGCGCCCCGCTCGCGACCCGGAGCGCGCCGACGACCGCCACCAGCACGTAGTTGACGTTCCCGAGGAACATCATCGCCGGCATGATCAGGCCGGACATGAACTGGGCCCCGAAGCTGACCTCGAACAGCTCGTCGTTCTCCTCGGCGAACGCCCGCTCCACCTCCTCCCGGCGGCCGTAGACGCTCACCAGGGCGTGCCCCGAGAACGCCTCCTCGATCTGGGCGTTGAGGGTGCCGGTACGCCGCCACTGCGCGATGAACTGGCCCTGGCTGCGCGTCATAATCGCCCGCGTCACCAGCAGCGACACCGGCACCGTCGCGAGCGCCACGAGGGCCAGGAGGGGCGAGATCCACAGCATCATGCCGAGCACGGCGAACACGGTGAGCAGGGAGTTGAGCAGCTGGCTCATCGTCTGCTGCAGCGACTGGCTGATGTTGTCGATGTCGTTGGTGACCCGGCTGAGCAGCTCGCCGCGGGGCGAGCGGTCGAAGTAGGACAGCGGCAGCCGGTGGATCTTGGCCTCCACGTCGTCGCGCAGCGTCCGGACCGTGTTCTGGACCGCGCTGTTGAGCAGCAGGCCGCCGCACCACGACATCAGCATCGCGACGACGTAGATCGCCAGCGCGAGCAGCAGCACCGACCGGAGAGCGTCGAAGTCGATGCCCTGGCCGGGCACCACGTGCGGGGCTCCGGCCAGCACGTCGCCCAGCCGCTCCTCACCCCGGGACCGGAGCGCCTCGACGGCCTGGTCGCGCGTCGTTCCCTCGGGCAGCCGGCGCCCGAGGTAGCCGGCGAAGATCAGGTCGGTCGCCGTGCCGAGCACCCGCGGCCCATAGGACATCAGGGCGACGCTGACCACGGTCAGGCCCAGGACCAGCGCGACCTTGAACCGGTCGGGGCGCAGCCGGCCGACCAGGCGGCGGGCGGACGGGGTGAAGTCCATGGCCTTCTGCCCGACCATGCCGCCGCCCATCGGGCCGCGGCCCGGGCCGGGCCCGGCCTGGATCCGCTCGGTGGCGCGGAAGCCCTTCGACTTGTCCGTGGCGGGGGCGCTCATGCTGCGGCCTCCGTGGTGAGCTGCGACTCGACGATCTCGCGGTAGGTCGCGCACGACTCCAGCAGCTCGTCGTGCCGGCCGCGGCCGACGACCCGGCCGTCCTCCAGCACCAGGATCAGGTCGGCGTCGCGGATGGTGGACACCCGCTGCGCCACGATCAGCACGGTGGCGTCGGTGGTCCGTGGTCGCAGCGCGGCCCGGAGCCGGGCATCGGTCGCGAGGTCGAGCGCGGAGAAGCTGTCGTCGAACAGGTAGATCGCGGGGCGGCGTACGAGCGCGCGGGCGATGGCGAGCCGTTGCCGCTGGCCGCCGGAGAAGTTGGTCCCGCCCTGGGCCACGGGGGCGTCCAGCCCCTCGTCGAGGGCCTCGACGAAGTCGCGGGCCTGGGCGACGTCGAGCGCCTCCCACAGCTGGTCGTCGGTGGCACCGGCGCGACCGTGCTCGAGGTTGCTGCGCACGGTCCCGGAGAACAGGTAGGCCCGCTGCGGGACCAGACCGAGCTCCGCCCAGAGCGCCTCGGGCTCCAGGTCGCGGACGTCGACGCCGCCCACCGCGACCGACCCACCGGTGACGTCGAACAGGCGCGGCACCAGGTTGACCAGCGTCGACTTGCCCGCGCCGGTGGAGCCGACGACCGCGACCGTCTGGCCCGGCCGGGCCTCGAACGACACCTCGGAGAGCACCGGTTCCTCGGCGCCCGGGTAGGCGAACGTCGCCGCGCGGACGTCGAGGTGCCCACGACGGGACGGGTCCGGTCGTTGCGGGTCGGCGGGCGGCGTCACCGAGGTCTCGGTGCCGAGCACCTCGGCGATCCGGTCGGCGCACACGGCGGCCCGGGGCGTCAGCATCAGCATGAACGTCGCCATCATCACCGACATCAGGATCTGCATCAGGTAGGAGAGGAACGCGGTGAGCGGGCCGACCTCCATCAGGCCCGCATCGACCCGGTGGGCGCCGACCCAGAGGACGGCGACGCTGCTGACGTTGACGACCACCATCACCAGCGGGAACAGCGTCATCATCCAGCGGCCCACCCGGAGTGCGACCTCGGTGAGGTCGTCGTTGGCCCGGTGGAAGCGGTCCACCTCGTGGCGTTCGCGCACGAACGCCCGGACCACCCGGATGCCGGTGATCTGCTCGCGCAGGACCCGGTTGACCTCGTCGATCCGGGGCTGCTGCTGGCGGGAGTACGGGATCATCCGGCTCACGACCAGCCCGACGGCGACGAACAGCGCGGGCACGACGACCAGCAGGGCCCAGCTGAGGCCGGCGTCGACGCGCAGCGCCATCAGCACGCCGCCGACCATCATGATCGGCGCCGCGACGGCCATCGTGCACGACATCAGCACGAGCATCTGCACCTGCGTGACGTCGTTCGTCGTGCGGGTGATCAGCGACGGCGCCCCGAAGTGCTGCACCTCCCGGGTCGAGAAGGTGCCGACCCGCCGGAACAGCTCGGCCCGCAGGTCGCGACCCAGACCCATCGCCGTCCGCGCCCCCAGCCGGACGGCGAGCACCGAGCAGACGATCTGGACCAGCGAGACCGCGAGCATGACGCCGCCGAGCTCCCCGATCCGGCCGGTGTCACCGGTCGCGATGCCGTCGTCGATGATGTCGGCGTTCAGCTTCGGCAGGTAGAGCATCGCGACGACGCCCACGAACTGGAGCGCCACCACGGCGCCCAGCGGCCTCCGGTACGTCGCCAGGTGCTCGCGCAGCAGCCGGACCAGCATCAGTCGGCCTCCAGCATCCCGTGCAGCAGCACGTCGACGATCTCGGACGGCGTCATCGGCTGCCCGTGGGAGATGGCGGGGTGTGACCCCGAGAAGGTGAGCAGCCGGATGATCTGCAGGGCGCGGTCCGGGTCGACCCGGAGCCGGGCGGCGTCGTCGCCGAGCACGTCGCGCACCAGGGGCTGCAGCCGGGCCTCCCAGCGCTCCCGGAACTCGCGCCGCCGTTCCTTCTCCGGCGCCGCCATGCCGAGCTTGTCCATGAGCAGGAAGATCCGGGAGAAGCGCTGCTGCATGGCGGCGACCAGCGCCTCCAGCCGCTCGTGGAGGGGGGCGTCGAGGTCGATCTCGCGCAGCCGTGCCTCGTAGGCCGTCGGCGCGATGGCGCTGTCGACCGCGGCGTCGATCAGGGCCTCCTTGGAGTCGAAGGCCCGGAAGATCGTGCCCTCGGCGACCCCGGCCGCCTCGGCGATCAGCCGGGTGGTGACGGCCCGCCCGTGCTGGAACAGCAGCGGGACGGTGGCCTCGACGAGAGCGGCCCGGCGCTCGTCGGGCGTGAGGGGGGTGGCGCGCGGGGTCACCCCGCCAGCCTAAGTGAGTGAGCGCTCACTCACAACTGGATTTCCGACGCGGTCAGGGGGCGAGCCGCTCGACCCGCCACCCGATGGGCTCGCGCCGGTAGACCAGCCGGTCGTGCATCCGGCCCGGTCGGCCCTGCCAGTACTCCACGGCCTCGGGCACGACGAGGTAGCCGCCCCACTCGTCCGGGACCGGCACGTCGCGACCCTCGAACCGCACACTGACCTCGTCGTACGCCGCCATCAGCTCGGCGCGGTCGGCGACCGGGCGCGACTGGTGGGAGGCGTGGGCGCCGAGCTGGGCGCCCCGCGGCCGGGTCGCGAAGTAGGCCGCGACCTCCTCGCGCGAGAGTGCCGAGGCCACCCCGTCGACCCTGACCTGGCGCTCGAGCGGGTGCCACGGGAACAGCAGCGCGCAGCGCTCGTTGCCGGCGAGCTCGACGCCCTTGCGCGAGGCGAGGTTGGTGAAGAACACGAAGCCGCGCGGGGAGATCCCCTTCAGCAGCACCATCCGCGCCGCAGGGCTGCCGTCGGCCGAGACCGTGGCGACGACCATCGCGTTCGGCTCGTAGAGCCCGGCCTGCCGGGCGTCGGCGAACCATCGGTCGAACATGGTGAACGGGTCGTCGGCGAGGTCGGCCTCGTGCAGGCCGGCGTCGGCGTACTCGCGACGCAGCGCGGCCAGGTCATCCATGGCGCCGAGGTTAGTCGGCGGGCAGAATGCGCTCGGGTCGACCGGAAGGGGAGGCATGAGCGAGCAGCCGCAGGTCCACCACGGCCTCGAGGGCGTGGTGGCGTTCGAGTCCCGGATCGCCGAGCCGGACCGGGAGGGATCGGCGCTGCGCTACCGCGGCGTCGACATCGAGGAGCTGGCCGGTCGGGTCCCGTTCGAGAACGTCTGGGGACTGCTGGTCGACGGCTCCTACACGCCAGGCCTGCCGCCGGCGGAGCCCTACAACATCGCGATCCACACGGGCGACGTCCGGGCCGACGTGCAGGCCAGCGTCGCGATGCTGGCGCCGATGCTCGGCATGGGCCAGACCTACGACATCAGCGACGACCAGGCGCGGCTCGACCTGTCGCGGGTGGCGGTGATGGTGCTGTCGTACGCCGCCCAGAGTGCCCGCGGCATCGGCATCCCGCTGGTCCCGCAGCGCGAGGTCGACCGGGGCCGCACCCTCGCCGAACGGTTCCTGATCCGGTGGCGCGGTGAGGCCGACCCGGCCCACGTGAAGGCGATCGACGCCTACTGGTCCTCGGCGGCCGAGCACGGCATGAACGCCTCCACGTTCACCGCACGGGTGATCACCTCGACCGGGGCCGACGTCGCGGCGGCGTTCTCCGGTGCGATCGGCGCGATGAGCGGGCCCCTCCACGGCGGCGCACCGTCCCGGGTGCTGGGCATGATCGAGCAGGTCGAGCAGCGCGACGACGCACGGACCTACGTCAGGGAGCTGCTCGACGACGGGCAGCGGCTGATGGGGTTCGGGCACCGGGTCTACCGGGCCGAGGACCCGCGCGCCCGCGTGCTGCGGCGTACGGCGCAGGAGCTCGGCGCCCCGCGCTACGAGGTGGCCCAGGAGCTGGAGCAGGCGGCTCTGGCCGAGCTGCGGGAGCGGCGACCGGACCGGGTGCTCGAGACCAACGTGGAGTTCTGGGCTGCGATCGTCCTCGACTTCGCCCGGGTGCCGGCCTCGATGTTCACCTCGATGTTCACCTGCGCCCGGACCGGCGGCTGGTCGGCCCACATCCTGGAGCAGAAGCAGACCGGGCGGCTGATCCGTCCCTCCGCGATCTACACCGGCCCGGTCGTGCGGGCCGCCGCCGAGGTGGCGGGCTGGTCGGAGGAGTGGGCGGGCTGACCACGGACCGGCGACCGACCCTGGCGACCGAGCGGCTGCGGCTCGAGCCGCTCACCGACACCCACACCGACCTGCTGGTCGGGCTCGACGCCGACCCCGAGGTGCTGCGGTTCATCTTCGGCCGGGCCCTGACCCGCGAGGAGGTGGTCACCGACCACCTGCCGCGCCGGCTCCGGCCGGACGGCCCACCACGGGGGATCGGCTACTGGGCGGGCTTCGAGGGCGGCACGTTCGTCGGCTGGTGGACCCTCGCCGTCGACGACGCCGACCGCGACACCGCCGAGCTCGGCTACCGGCTCCGGCGCGAAGCCTGGGGTCGTGGGCTGGCGACGGAGGGCTCCCGCGCGCTGCTCGACCACGCGTTCGGCACCCTCGGGCTGCCGTACGTCTGGGCGACCACGATGGCGGTGAACGCCGGGTCGCGGGGTGTGATGACCCGGCTCGGGATGACCCACGTCCGGACCGACGTCGAGGAGTGGGACGACCCGCTCCCCGGCGCCGAGCTCGGCGAGGTCCGCTACGAGATCACCCGCGAGGAGTGGCTCGGCGGCTCCGGCTGACCTCGTCGTACCCCGACATCTGCGTGGTCGATCGGCCTTTCCACAGCACGGGTGTCGGGTACGAGGACGAACGGCTCACCACATCGGCTCGGGCTCGTCCTCGAAGGCCGGCGGACGGTACTTCGGCTGGTAGAGCATCATCGACCTCGCCCCGGGAACCCGGATCCGGACGGTGCTGCCCCACGGCTCCTCCTGCACCGCACCCTCGAACTCGGCACCCCGCTCGCCCAGCTCGGCCATGGTCGCGGCGAGGTCGTCGCACAGGAGCGAGACGTCGAAGGCCTGGCTGGTGCGCTCGGAGCCGCCGCCCTCCCCCTCCCACGACGCGGGATGGACGCCGAGCTCGCTCGGACCGGTGCGGAAGATCAGCCAGCCCCCGCCCGTGTCGACGCCCGGCAGCTGCAGCACGTCGCGGAAGAACGCGCGGGCCGCGTCGGGGTCGTCGGCGTAGACGAGGGTGTGCAGGGCGTTGATCATCGCCCCACCGTAGCCCGGCCCAGGCGCCGTGGTTGGCTCGTGCCGTGGGCGATGTGGAGACGTGGGACGCCGAGGCCGGGACCTTCGACGAGGAGCCCGACCACGGGCTGGCCGACCCCGCCTGCCGGGCGGCGTGGCGCGAGCTGCTCATCGGCGCGCTGCCGCCGCCCCCCTGCCGCGTGGCCGACCTCGGGTGCGGCACCGGCACCCTCTCGCTGCTGCTGGCCGAGGAGGGACACACGGTCACCGGCGTCGACTTCTCCCCCGCGATGGTCGAGCGGGCGCGGGTGAAGGCCGGCGGGGTGGCCGAGTTCCACGTCGGTGACGCCGCGGCGCCGCCCTTGCCGCCCGCGTCGTACGACGTGGTGCTGTGCCGGCACGTGCTGTGGGCACTCCCCGACCCGGCGGCCGCCCTGGCGCGGTGGGTCGCGCTGCTCGCCCCCGGCGGACGACTGGTGCTGGTGGAGGGGCGCTGGCACACCGGTGGAGGACTCTCCGCCGGTGAGACGCTGGCCCTCCTGGAGGCCACCGGGCGCACCGGGACGCTGCGGCCGATGCCCGAGCCGGTGTTCTGGGGCGGCGTGACCGACGACGAGCGCTACCTGGTCGTGGGCTGACAAGGGGCCCCGACCGCTCAGAACGGCAGGTCGGTGGTCCCCGGCGGCACGACCAGCAGTCCGGTGACCCGACCGTCGCCGTCGACCGCGACCCGGCCGTGCCAGTCGGCCGCCTCGCAGGCGAGGGTCGAGGAGACCACGACGGTGCCGCTCACCGGCTCGTCGAGCGGTGCGGCCGAGCCGTCCGGCAGCTGCACGACGACCTCGCGCACGGCCTCGAGCCGGCCGCCGTCCGCGACGACCCGGGCCCACGTGCCGAGCACGGTCTCCCGGTCGAGGGCGCCGGCGGCCGAGTCGTGGAGCAGCTCGCGCAGCCCGTCGTAGTCCCCGCCGTCGACCATCCGCCACACCCGCTCCGCGACCGTCACCGCGCCTTCTGGTGTCCGTCGTCCCACCTGCTCCCCCGTCCTCGGGTCGGTCGCGGTCCCGAACCGCTTGAACGCCGCCTGCCGACTGGTGCCCAGCACCCGCCCCACCTCGGCCCAGGAGTGGCCCGCGGTCCGCGCGGCCTCGACCGCGAGTCGCAGGTCCTCGCGGGCAGACTCCACTCGCCGGGCCGCGTCGCGGACGCCGCCGAGGGGCTCCTCGGGGTCGTCAGCCGTCACCACGGCCGGCACTCGCGGCCGCCTTGCGCCCGTACGGCGCGAGCAGGCCGGCGATGATGAACCCCGGGGCCCACCACGACCCGTTGTCCGCGCCGCCGACCAGGAAGAGCACGTAGCCGAGCGCCACCGACACCACGGCGGCCACCGCGTAGGTGGACACCCCCACCATCGGGCGGGATACCGCGTCTCCGGCGGAGATGATCACCCAGAGGGCCATGGCCAGCACCGCCCCGATGACGTACGGCGGCCAGCCGTCGGCCGAGAGCAGACCGACGGCGAGGGTCACTCCGGCGGCGACGGCGAGCGTGGACATGATCCGGTTCCCCATGCCCGCCATGCTGGTCATCGCCGACGAAGGTTGTCAACCTCGGGTTGACACTTGACATGTGACCATACGGTCACATAATGTTGCCCCGTGGACTCCCAGGACGCCGTCTTCCGGGCGCTCGCCGACCCCACCCGGCGGGAGGTCCTCGACCTGCTGTTCGCCCGCGACGGTCAGACCGTGGGCGAGGTGTGCGCGGCGTTCGACGACCGGATGAGCCGGTTCGGCGTGATGAAGCACCTGGCCGTGCTCAGCGAGGCCGAGCTGGTCCTCACCGCGAGGGAGGGCCGCAGCAAGCGGCTGTTCCTCAACCCGGTCCCGATCGAGCAGGTCGCCAACCGCTGGATCAGCAAGTACGCCGCCCGCTTCACCTCCGCCCTGGTCGACCTGCAGGAACACGTCGAGAACCCGCCCGAGACCGCCGAAGGACCCGCGTCATGAGCCTCACCGCGCACGTCTACCAGATCCACATCAACGCGGACGCCGACCAGGTCTGGGCCGCGATCACCCGGTCGCAGTGGAAGAAGCGCTACTTCCACGGCACGTCGTACGCCGAGGGCCCGACGCCGGGCGCCCGCTACCGGACCGTGAAGGCCGACGGCGGCGACGCGATCGACGGTGTCATCGAGGAGATGACGCCGCCGACAGACGGGCGGCCGGGCCGGTTCGTGCAGACCTGGCACGTGCTCTACGACGCCGAGCTGGCCGCGGAGCCGCCGAGCCGGGTGGAGTGGACGATCGAGCAGGTGGGCGACCGGCTGACCCGGGTGCGGCTGGTGCACGGCGGCCTCGCCTTCAGCCCACTCACCTGGGCCAACGTCAAGGACGGCTGGGTGTGGGTGCTCGACGCGCTCAAGACCGTGCTCGAGACCGGCCGCACGCTGCCCCGGATCACCGTCGAGCCCGAGGACGCTGCCGCGCCCGCCGAGGGCGACTGGCACCGGCGCCAGGGCGTCGAGGCCACCCACGCCGCCTTCCGGCTGCTCGACGGGGAGCGCGACCCCACCGCCGACGAGGAGCTGCTGCGGCTGGCCTACGCGGCGGCGTACCACTGGGAGCGGGCGGAGGGCTCCCTGCCGGCCAACGCCGTCCGGGCCGACTACCTGGTCTCCCGGGCGCTCGGCGCGACCGGTCAGCCCGACCGGGCGCTGGTCGCCGCCGACCGGGCGCTCGCCGCCTGCCTGGCGCACGGGATCGCCGACTTCGACCTCGCCTACGCGCACGAGGCGCGGGCGCGCGCCCTGTCCGCCCTGGGCCGGACCGACGAGGCCGGGGCCGCGTGGCGCGCGGCCCGCGCGGTCGAGGTCGCCGACCCCGAGGACCGGGCGATCGTCGAGGCCGACTTCGCGGCCGCGGCTCCGACGGGCTGAGCGCTTGCTAGTCCACCCGGCCGTCGTACCAGCTGGTGCGGCCGCGGGCACCGGCGCGGCTCAGCGAGATGTGCATGTGGTCGCGGTGCCGCAACGTCTTGGAGCAGTTCCTCTTCCGCCGGCAGGAGGAGCTCAGGTAGTTCTTCTCGGCGAACTCGCGCCGGTCGTACGAGCGGTAGATGTGGTCGTTCCAGATGATGTACATGATCCCCATCCGCCGCGCCTTGGCGTCGGTGTTCCCGGCCTGGTCGGTCGCGCGCACCCGCGTGAGGAAGCGCGCGGCGATCCGCCGGTGCTTCGGGCGGGTGGCGTCCAGGGTCCAGTCGAAGGCACGGCCCTCCTCGTGCTCGGAGGTGCTCCGGCTGCAGGGACGGGAGATGTGGCCGAAGCTCCCGCCCTGCGTGCGGACGATCCAGCGGCCCAGCACCTTGGTGCCGGGCTTGGCCTTGGGGGCGCACCGGGTACCGGGCTGGTACTCCGCGTAGTCGTCGATCGCGTACGCGGCGGGGGCGGTGAACAGGACGAGGACAGCGGCAGTGACGGCAGCGACGAGCAGCCGCCCGCGGGGGTGGGGGGACATAAGGCCTCTCCGGGGGGGGTCGGGGCTCCGTCGAGGGTAGGTCGGCTCGGCCGTGCTGTCACCCGGTCGCGGCGAGCGGCTTGGCGAAGCACCGGTTCTGGGGCGACCACCGGTAGTGGCCGAAGCTCGGGATCCGGGTGTAGCCGGAGGACTCGTACAGCGCGATCGCCTCCGGTTGCGCCAGGCCGGTCTCGAGCACCATCGCCCGCGCTCCGGCCTCGTGGGCGGTGAGCTCCAGGTGGGCGAGCATCGCCCGCGCCAGCCCGCGGCCGCGCGCCGAGGACACGACGTACATCCGCTTGACCTCGGCGGTGTCGACGGTGCCGAACGCCTCCACGTCACCCCGACGGCGCCACGCGCCCGACGTCACGGGCCGGTCATCGAGGTAGCCGACGTAGAAGCTGCCCGCCGGCGGCTCGAACATCAGCGGGTCGAGCGGGGTGTCGTCGCGGCCGCCGTAGCGCGCGACGTACTCCTCCTGGACCTCCTCGATGAGCAGCAGCGCGTCCGGGTGGCCGAAGCCGACACGCTCGATCCGCAGCACGGGTGCCAGAATAGGAGTGCTGACAGCGTCGTCAGGCACGAGACCACGCACCACCGAAAGGTTGCCCATGACCGACGCCCTCCAGATCCCCGACCACCTCAAGCCCGCCGACGGCCGCTTCGGCGCCGGCCCGTCGAAGATCCAGACCGGCCACCTCGACGCGCTGGCGGCCACCGGTTCCTCGCTGATGGGCACCTCGCACCGGCAGGCGCCGGTCAAGGACACGGTGGGCCGTGTCCGGGCGGGCCTCGCCGAGCTGTTCTCGCTGCCCGCCGGCCACGAGGTCGTGCTGGGCAACGGGGGCGCGACCGCCTTCTGGGACGTCGCGTGCTTCGGGTTGATCCGCGACAAGAGCCAGCACCTGTCCTTCGGCGAGTTCTCCGCGAAGTTCGCGACGTCGGCCAGCAAGGCGCCGTGGCTGGCCGAGCCCTCGGTGATCAGCAGCGACCCAGGGTCACTGCCCGCCCCGGTCGCCGAGGACGACGTCGACGCCTACGCGTGGGCGCACAACGAGACCTCGACGGCGGTGATGGCGCCCGTCGTACGACCGGCCGGGACCGCCGACGACGCGCTGGTGCTGGTCGACGCGACGTCCGGCGCCGGCGGTCTGCCGGTCGACCTGACCGAGGTGGACGCCTACTACTTCGCGCCGCAGAAGTGCTTCGCCTCCGACGGCGGGCTGTGGGTGGCGATCCTGTCGCCCCGCGCGCTGGCCCGGGTCGAGGAGATCGCGGCGACCGACCGCTACGTGCCGCCGTTCTTCGACCTGCCGACCGCCATCGACAACTCCGCCAAGAACCAGACCTACAACACCCCGTCGGTCGCCACGCTCTTCCTGATGGCCGAGCAGCTGGACTGGATGAACGGCCAGGGTGGCCTCAAGGGGATGGTCGAGCGGACGACGGCGGCCTCGGCCGCGCTGTACGGCTGGGCCGAGCGCACCTCGTGGACCACGCCGTACGTCGCCGACCCGGACCTCCGCTCGCTGGTCATCGGCACCATCGACCTCGACGAGTCGATCGACGCGGCGCTGGTCGCGAAGACGCTGCGCGCCAACGGCATCGTCGACACCGAGCCCTACCGCAAGCTCGGCCGCAACCAGCTCCGGATCGCGATGTACCCCGCCATCGACCCCTCCGACGTCGAGGCCCTCACCGGCTGCATCGACTTCGTCGTCGAGCACCTGTGAACAACTCGCGGTAGTTCAGTGGCAAATGGCCCCCGGCACGCTGGCCGCAGGGGCCACTCGCCACTGGACTACCGCTCCAGGCGGGCGGCGATCTGGTCGTGGGTGGCCCGGTCGAGGGCGACCAGCCGGGTGAGGGTGACCTCGGTGCGGGTGGTCCGGAGGGTCTCGACCGCGGCGTCGACGGCGTCGTCCTTGGGCCACCCGAAGATGCCCGCGCTGATCAGCGGGAAGGCGATCGTCCGGGCGCCGACGTGGTCGGCGACCGCGAGGGCGCGGGCGTAGCAGGAGGTGAGCAGCGAGCGGTCGCGCTCGCCGGCGGAGTAGTTCGGGCCGACGACGTGGATCACCCACTGCGCGGCCAGGTCGCCTCCTGTCGTCCACCCGGCGTCGCCGGTCGCGAGGCCGTCGGGGAAGCGCCGGATGCAGTCGTCGAGCACTGTTGGACCACCCGCCCGGTGGATCGCCCCGTCCACCCCGCCACCGCCGCGCATCGCCCGGTTGGCGGCGTTGACGACCGCGTCGACCTGCTGCTGGGTGATGTCCCCCTGCACGACCGTGAGCTCCATGGCCCCACGGTAGTCAGCGCAGCAGCCGGAGCACCGCCCGCTCCAGGGCGGCCTGCCGCTCGTCGGCGGTCCGGTGCCGGCGCCGGGCGGCCGCGGCGATGGTGCGGCCCTCCTCGTAGGCGTCGACCACCCTCGGGTCGACGTACGACGTGCGGGCCAGCGTCGGCGTGTTGCCGAGGAAGTCCGCGACCTCCTTCATCGTCGCCGAGATCGCGCGCTTGCGGGACGCCTTGGTCGTGCCCGGCTCGTCGGACTCGGCCAGCGCGGCGGCCGCGATGACGGTGGCGTGCCAGGTCCGGAAGTCCTTGGCGCTGTACTCCTCCCCCGTTCGCTCGCGCAGGTAGTCGTTGACGTGCGTGGCGTGCAGGTCGCTCCACCGGCGCCCGTCCTTCCAGGCGAGCAGCTGCTCGCCGCCGCGGCGCCGCCGCATCGCCTCCAGCGCCTCGAGGGCGTGCGGGTCGTCGATGGTGATGCTGTGCTCGATGCCCGACTTGCCGACGAAGCAGAACACCAGGGTCTCCCCCACCCTCCGGACGTGCTCGCGCCGCAGGGTGGTGAGCCCGAAGCTGCCGTGCTTGTCGGCGTAGACGTCGTTCCCGATCCGGAAGTACCCGAGGTCGAGCAGCCGTACGGCGGTCGCGCACGCCCGCTCCAGGGTCATGCCGGCCGTGCCGAGGTCGACCAGGATCTGTTCGCGGGCCCGCGAGAGCACCTTGCCGAAGGCGAGCACCCGTTCGTGCTTCTCGGTGTCGCGCATGGTGCGCCACTCGGGGTGGTAGAGGTACTGCCGCCGCCCCGCGTCGTCGGTCCCGACCGCCTGCAGGTGCCCGTTGTCGGCCGGGCAGATCCACACCTCCTCCCACGCCGGCGGGATCACCAGCTTCTTGCAGCGCGCGACGTCGACGTCGGCCAGCCGCAGGCCCTCGGCGTCGAGGTAGACGAATCCCCTCCCGGCCCGGCGTCGGGTCCAGCCCGGCTGGTCGGGGGAGGTGTGTCGCAGCCGCGGCATGCCGGGGATCGTACGTCGGTGCCGACCGGCCGGACCTCACCCCGTGGTAGGCAGCCGGCGGCTCAGCGGGGCCGCAGCGACCGCAGCAGCACGACGACCATCGCGACCAGGATGCCGGCGCCGATCAGCCACGACCTGACGTCCGGGCGCGCGGAGGAGGCCGGGTCGGGAGCGGGCTCGGGGAGCGGCTCGGGCGACGGGGAGGCCGACGGCGTCCGGTCCCCGGCCTCGTCCTCGGCGGCGGTCGCAGGCGCCACACGTGGTGGCAGGTCGACGGCGTACACCGGGGCCCGGGGTCCCTCCGAGCTCACCAGCAGCCGACCGCGGTCGTCGACCGCGAGTCCCTCGCCCTGCCGCTGCGGTGGCAGCGGCACCTCGCTCACCTCGGTGAACGACGGGAAGCGGTAGACGACGGCCCGGCCGTAGTCGCGCAGCACCACGTGCCGGCCGTCGGGGAGGAACGCGCCGTCGGTCGCCAGCGCCAGCGAACGGCCGACCGGACGCAACCGGTTGACCCCCTCGGCATCCAGCTCCCGGGGCGCGGCGAGCACCTCCCCGCCCAGCACACCTTTCGTGACCACGTACAGCCGGCCGGTGCGGGGGTGGGCCAGCAGCGTCTCCGCGTCGGTGGCGCCGTCGGGGTAGGCGAGTCGGTAGCTCTCCACCGTGCCGGACACCTCGCCACGTCCGACCGGGACCGAGGTGACCACGACGCCGTCGCGCTCCTCCGCGTTGTCGCCGATGTCCCCCACCCAGACCCTGCCGGGCGGCCCCGGCGCGAGCGCCTCGACGTCGACGGGCGCGGCCGCCCACCGCGTGACCCCCACGGTGCGTCCGCTCCGGTCGACGGTGAAGACGCGCGCCTCGTCGCCGGAGTCGTTGACGGTCTGGAGCAGGCCGTCGCGGGCGACGAGTCCGCTCGACTCCACGATCTCGGGGTCGGCGAAGCGCAGCACCGGTGCGTCGTCGTCGGGCGCCGCCGCGGTGAGGCCGAGGCCGAACGGGAGCGCCACCGCGAGGGCGACGCCCGCCTCAGCCAGTCCCACGGTCGCCCAGCAGCTCTCCGAGCCGCGGCGTCACGTCCCACGCCGCCACCAGGTCGGCGTACTCGCTGCGCAGCGCGGGGCCACCGGTGTCGCCGGTGCGGACGGCACGCAGCAGCGTGTTGCGCGGGGTGTGCGCGCTCTCCACGAACTCGATGACCTCGACCCGGTAGCCCTCGAGCCGCAGCAGCGAGGCCCGCAGGGCGTCGGTGAGGGTGTCGGCGAACCGCTCGCGCAGGATGCCGTGCCGGACCAGGGACGCGTACGGCGCGGGCGGAGCGGCCCGGCGCAGCTGGGCGGCCACGTCGTGGTGGCAGCACGGGGCCGCCAGCACCAGCGGCGAGCCCCACCGGACCGCGCGGACCAGGGCGTCGTCGGTCGCCGTGTCGCAGGCGTGGAGGGCGAGCACGACGTCGGGCGGCTGCTCGAGCTCGGCGTCGGAGATGGTGCCGGCGACGAAGTCGGCGTCGATGCCGAGCCCGCGGGCGACGTCGTCATTGTGGCGCCGCGACTGCTCGCGCACGTCGACGCCGGTGAGCCGCACGGGGAGGCCGCGCACCTCGGTCAGGAACCGGTGGGCGGCCAGGGTCAGGTAGGCGTTGCCGCAGCCGAGGTCGACGACACGGAGCGGGTCGTCGGCGGTCGGGGAACGGAGGTGACCGGCCTCGACCGCCTCGCGCACCGCCGCGTCGAGGACCCTCAGGAACTCCTCCACCTGGCGGTACTTCGCCTGCCGGGTCGGCTTGACCCGGCCCTGCCGGTCGCTGATGCCGAGCGCGACCAGGACGGGGTCGTCGGCGGGCAGCAACCGGGCCTTGTCGCGGTCGTGGTCGCGGTCGACCTCGACCGCCTGCTCCCGCGGGGCGGCGTGCACCAGGCCGTCGCCCTTCTTGGTGACCCGCACCTGAACGGTCTCGTCGGTGGTGTCGACGTGCCAGTTCCCGAACGGCACGTCGAGCAGGTCGGACACCGCCTCGGCGGCGCTCTCGCCGACCGGGTGGTTGGCGGTGTGGGCCTGGGTCTCGTCGTACGACGTGACCTGGAGGTGGCGCCCCTCCCGCAGGTCGACGTAGCGCAGCTCGACCCTCCGCCAGGCGGGCCGGTCGTGTCCCTTGCGCCGACCCGACCCGATGGCGCGCACCAGTCCGTCGTGGTCGAGCAGGAGCGTCCCGACCCGGTCGAGCGCCTCGTCCAGGTTCACCGCCACACCGCCGCGACCACGACCACCAGGAGCAGGCCGCCGAGCGCCAGGGGGATGACCAGGCGTCGGTGGCGGGGATTCACCCCACGAGTCTAGGACGCGGCCCGGCGCTCACCAGTTCGCCATGGAGCCGCGGAAGACGGCGGCCAGGTCCTCGGCCGTGGGCTCGCGCGGCGCCGTGGCCAGGAGCCGCTGCTGCTGGAGGGTCCCGGCCACCAGGTCGTCGACGTCGCTCTCGCCGTAGCCGATCTCGGCGAGCCCGCTCGGCAGCCCGATGTCGCGCATCAGCGTCGACAGCACCCGGGGCAGCACGTCGGGCCCGTCGCCGGTCGCGTCGGGGTCGAGCAGCCGCGCGGCCCGGTGGTGGCGCTCGGGCGAGGCCTCGAAGGTGAAGCCGAACGCCGCGGGCGCGGTCATCGACACCGCCATACCGTGGGGCACGATCGCCTCGTCGTCGGGGTAGCCCTCGGGCCGGTAGTCGCGCACCCGGCCGGCGATCGGGTAGGCGTTGGCGTGGGGCACGTGGACCCCGGCGTTGCCGAAGCCGAGGCCGGCGAAGGTGGCGGCCATCGCCATCTGCTGCCGCGCGTCGCGGTCGCTGCCGTCGTGCACCGCCGTCCGGAACGCGGTCGAGAGCAGCGACATCGCCTTCTCGGCCCACAGGTCCGCGATCGGGTTCGCCCCGCAGTAGGGCACCCGCTCCCCGGGCTGCTTGGCCGGGAAGTCGGCGTACCAGCGCGCCGTGTAGCTCTCGAGCGCGTGGCACAGCACGTCCATCCCGGCGGCCGCCGTCACCATCGCGGGCTGGCTGAAGGTGAGCTCGGGATCGACGACGGCGCTGGTGGGCCGCAGCCGCGGGTGGCTGATGCCGGTCTTGACGTGCTGCTCGAGCACGTCGAGGACGCACACGGTGGTGCTCTCGGCGCCGGTGCCCGTCGTGGTCGGGCAGGCGACCAGCGGCAGCAGCGGCTCGCTCGGTGCCCGCCCGCCGCCCACGGGCGGGTTCACGTAGTCCAGCAGCTCGCCCGGGTTGGTGGTGAGCAGGTTGACCGCCTTGGCGGTGTCGATGGCCGACCCACCGCCGACGGCGACGATCGCGTCGAAGGGCCCCGTGTCGCGCGCGAAGCCGATCGCCTCGCGCAGCGACTCGTCGGTCGGCTCGACCCGCGCCTCGGCGTACGTCGTCACCTCGGGGCCCGCGGCGGCGACCTGCTCCGCGATCCGGGTGGGGTGACCCGTGGCCGCGACGCCGGGGTCGGTCACCAGCAGCACCCGTCGGGCGCCGCTGGCGGCGAGGTCGTGCCCGATCTCGGCCGAGGCGCCGCTGCCGAACTTCAGGCCCGGCGCGCCGTAGGTGAAGACGGTCTCGGTCATCGGCCGGCTCCTGTGGTCCCGAGGACGTGGGTGACCATGTCGAGCACGGGCACCTCGCCCGCGACCACGTCGGCGACCGGCACCCAGGCGACCGCGTCGGTGGTGCCTCCGGTCTCGACGACCCGAGGCTCGGCGCCCTCGTCGACCCGGGCGGCGAAGATGAGGTGCACGCCGTGGAAGTCCTCCCACCGACCGCTCGGGGCGGTGCCGGAGAAGTGCCAGTCGTGCACGTCGAGGAGCTCGCCGACCTCGCACGGGATCCCGCACTCCTCGGCGACCTCCCGCTCCAGGGCCACTGCCGGCCGCTCGCCGTGGGCGATGCCGCCACCCGGGAGGGTCCACAGCCCCGGGTGGGCCGCGGTCTCCGAGAGCCGGGTCAGCAGGACCTCGCCGGCGTCACCCGCCGCGGCCCGCATCACCAGGGCGTACGCCGCCACGCGCTGTCGCTGGAACGGCACGTGGTCGGCCAGCGCCTCGATCACCAGCGGCGTCACCGGGAGGTCGCCGGAGACCACGTCGGCCAGCGGCTGCCACGCCGCCTCGATCGTCGACCCGTCGACCTCCAGCACCCGCGGCTCCGGCGAGCCCGGCGCCACCCAGCCGTCGTACACGATCCGGACGGCGTGGGCGTTGACCCGTTGGCCGGCCCGCCACGCCTGGGGCATGTGGGCGGAGTAGACCCGGGCGGTGTCACTCACGTCGGCGCGCAGGCCGGTCTCCTCGTGGACCTCGCGGACGACGGCGTCGCGCGGGTCCTCGCCGTGGTCGAGCCCGCCGCCCGGCAGCGTCCACAGCTGCTCGCGGGTGACCAGCGGCGACAGCCTGCTGAGCAGGATCGCGTCGTCCCGGACGATGACGGCGTACGCCGCCACGCGCTGTCGCTTCGGTGTGCTCGCCATGACGCCCACCAACCTAGACCGGACCCACGGCTTCCGGTGGCAGCGGCGGCCCCCAGGTCGGACCGATCGCCGACCGCGGCATCACGTCCAGCTCGACCGCCTCACGCCGGTCGGGAGCGTGCCCGCCGAGGTGGGCCGGGTACCACGGCGCGTACTCCCCGGGCGCCGGCCGCAGGTGCGGTCGTCGCTGCAGTCCCTCCAGCAGCCCTGTGAGGGTCTGACCGAGCCGCGCGGTCCACTCGGCCACGTCGGCGTCCGGCGGGACGTGGAACGGCTCGCCGAGCACGAGGTCGACGGGTCGGCCGCTCCGCAGGCTGGGACGCGGCCTCGGGCCGCCCGGTCGGCGGACGCTCCAGACACGCTGGATGCCCCACTGGCTGACCGGCACGACCGGCACCCCGGTCTCGCGGGCCAGGGCGACTGCACCCGGCATCAGCGCGCGCACGGTGTAGGAGTGGGAGATCCCGGCCTCGGGGAAGATCCCGACGGCCTCGCCCTCGCGGAGCAGCCGACGTGCGTGCAGGTACGCCCCCGCGGGTGCGGCGCGGTCGACCGGGACGTGGCGCATGCCGGTCATCGCGCGTCGGACGCCGGGGACGTTCCAGACGTCGTGGCGGGTGAGGAACCGGACGCAGCGCCCGCGCTCCCACCCGGCGGCCGCCAGGACCATGAAGTCGGGGTAGGCCGCGTGCGTCGACGCCAGGATCACCGGGCCCTCGGCCGGCAGGCGCTCCAGCCCCTCCAGGTGGAGGCGCAGCCCGAGGGCCCGGAGGACGAGGCCGCCGAGCGCGACGGTCGCGCGGTAGTACCCGTCCTCCAGCACCCGCGCATTCTCGCCGACCCCGGGGCCCGAGCGGCGGACGCCGTGCGGCGACGATCGTGGGCGCGTCCCGGGGAGGAGCCGTAGAATCGAGAGTGCTGGCACTGGACTGCTGACGGTGGCCGCCCCCGGGCGGGTCCGCTGGTGAAGGGGGTGCGGCATCGTGACGGTCGCCGCAGCGGGTGTGGTCCTGGTCCACGTCGCCTACCTGGTGTTCCAGATGCTCGGCGCCCTCCTGGTTCTCCGACACCGACGATGGCTGTGGATCCACCCGCTCGCGGTCGCGTGGGGCGTGGGAATCGTCGCCTTCCAGGGCGGGTGCCCGTTGACGCGTGCGGAGAAGTTCCTGGTGGCGCGATCGGGAGGAACGCCGTACGAGGGGTCCTTCCTCGACCACTACGTCTTCGGCGTCCTCCTCCCCGAGGGCACCCAGCCCCTGGTCTACGGGCTGCACCTCCTGGTCATCCTCGCCACCTACGGCTTCGTCCTGTCCCGGCTGCGGACGACGTCCGATTCCCCGGTCGCCACCCCTCCTCGCCTGGGCGTGTGACCGGGCCGGGCTGCTCACGGGGGTGAGGCGTGGACCTGCAGCAGCACGACGGGTGCCGCCCGGTGGTGTCGGAGCACCGGGCGGGCCGTACGCCACGCCGGGGGTACGACGGTCCGGGCCCACGGCGCCTCCGCCGGCTCCTGGGAACGACGATCGCGGTGGTGGTGCTGGCGCGCCTGGTGCACGCCGGCCTTCCCCTGCGCCCCGACGAGGGTGGATACCTCCTGATCGCGCGGCACTGGGCCCCCGGCTCGGGTGAGTTCCTGTACGGCGACTACCACGTCGACCGTCCACCCCTCCTGATGCTCTTCTTCCGATGGGCCGCTCTGTGGGACAGCGACGCCGCCATCCGCCTCATCGCCGTGCCGGTCGTCGTGGCGGCCGTCCTGGCCGTGGCCGCCTCGGGTCGACTGATCGGCGGCCACGTCGCTGCGGTCTGGTCCGGAGTCGTCGCCGGGGCGCTCCTCTGCTCGCCTGCGCTGGCGAGCGACCAGGCGGACGGGGAGCTGTTCGCCGTGGCGTTCGTGGCCGGGAGCGTCCTCCTCGCCCTGCGGGCGGGTCGGGCGACGGCCACCCGGTCGGCGCTGGCCTGGACGTTCGGCGCCGGGGTGCTGGCGGCCTCCGCGACGCTGGTCAAGCAGAACTTCGTCGACGGCATCGTGTTCCTGGGTGTCCTGGTGCTGGCCCGGTCAGCGCGGGACCGTCAGGCGGCCCCCAGCACCGCGGCCACCTGCATCGTCGCGCTGGCGGGGTTGGCGACGACCTACGTCCTCGCCCTCGTGTGGCTGTCCTCGGCGGGCGCCGACCTCTCCCAGATCGCCTCCGAGCTGGCCGGGTTCCGCGGCGCCGCGCTGGAGGCGATCCTCGGGTCGAGCCTGCACGCCCCGGCCCGGCGGGCCGTGACCCTCGTCGTCCTCGCGACGGTGAGCGCCATGCTTCCCATCGCATGGGTGTGGGTGCGCTGGCTGCGCCACCGACGTGGGGGCCCGGACCCGGAGCAGTGGGCACTGGTCGCCCTGCTCGGCTGCGGCGTCCTCGGCGTCCTCCTCGGCGGGAGTTACTGGCCGCACTACCTGCAGCAGCTCGTTCCCGGCATCGCCCTGGGTGCGGGTGTGGTGATCGCCGAGGGCGGCCGTGCTGCGCGCCGGATGAGGGTGCTGGCCCGGGCGTCGGTCGCCTCGGCGGCCGTCGCGACGGCGGGCACGGTGGCCGTCTACGCGCTGGTGCCCTCGGTCTCGTCCCCGCAGCAGGTCGGGACGTGGCTGGCGCACTCCTCGCACGGCGGCGACACCGCGGTCGTCACCTACGGCCACCCGCAGATCCTCGAGCAGGCCGATCTCGCCTCGCCGTACCCCTACCTGTGGAGCCTGCAGATGCGCACCCTGGATGAGCGTCAGCAGCGCCTGCGCCAGACGCTCCGGGGCCCGGACGCCCCGACGTGGGTCGTCCAGGTCACGACTCTCGACGCGTGGGACATCGACCGCGACGGTGCCCTGCGCAGGCTGCTGGCCGACCGCTACCGCCACGTCGCGGACGTGTGCGGGTACCCGGTCCTGCTGCGTGTCGGCGTCGATCGGGACCTCGCCGAGGTTCCCAGCTGCGGCACCGGCGGTGCGTGGCCCGGGTGAGGGCACGCGGCGGGCGCACGACGCGACGAGCGGCCCGCTGACCTGCCGGTCCCCGGGTCAGGAGAACGGCGGCCGCGCGTCGCGGGTGATCGAGTGCCGGCCGGCCCAGCGCCACACCCGGGCGGCCCGGTCCCGGTCGTCGTCGGTCACCAGGTTGCCCATCCAGCGCAGCGCGAGGGTCATCAGCCAGTCCGAGCGCATCCCGGCCGGCCCGAGCGCCCGCAGCACCCCGGGGACGGTCACCAGGCCGGCGAGCCGGCGGGCGATCGAGAACGCCTCGCCGTAGTGGTCCTGCAGCAGCGCCGGCCACGCGGCCGACAGGTCGTCGGACGACGTCATCGTGTCGACGACCAGCCGTCCGCTCTCGAGGCCGTAGTCGATGCCCTCGCCGTTCAGCGGGTTGACCAGCGCCGCCGCGTCCCCGACGAGCGCCCAGTTGCGGCCGGCCACGTGGGACACCGCGCCGCCCATCGGCAGGAGGGCGGACGTGGGCATCCGCAGCTCCTCGGCGAGGCCGAAGTCGTCGCGGATGGTGTCGGCGTACACCTGCATCAGCGGCTTGATCGCGACCTCCGCCGGCCGTTTCGCCGTCGCGAGGGTGCCGGCGCCGAGGTTGACCGAGCCGCGGCCGTCGGAGGAGCCGAGCGGGAACACCCAGCCGTAGCCGGACAGGATGTCACCCTGCTCGTCGCGCAGCTCGAGGTGGCTGCTGATCCACGGGTCGTCGGCCATGGTGGAGTCGACGTAGCACCGCCCGGCGACGGCGTAGACGGTGTCGCGGTGCCACTCCCGCCCCAGCTTCTTGCCGAGCGGCGAACGCACCCCGTCGGCCACGACCAGCCGCTCGCAGGCGACCTCGAAGTCACCGTCGGCGTCACGCAGCACCACGGCGGAGACCCGGTCGCCGTCCCGGCGTACGTCGACGGCCCGGGCGCCGTCGAGCCCGGCGGAGCCGGCCTTGATCGCGGTGGTGCGCAGGTGGTCGTCGAGCTCGGTGCGCGCGACGGCGGAGCCCCACGAGGGGAGGGTGCCTCCGGGCCAGGGCAGCAGCAGGGTCTGACCGAACCCGTGGGCGCGCAGCCCCTGGCTCACCGTGTGGGCGCGCAGCCAGTCGCCGAGGCCCAGCAGCTCCAGCTCGCCGACGGCGCGCGGGGTGAGGCCGTCGCCGCACGTCTTGTCCCGCGGGAAGACCGCGGCGTCCACCAGTAGTGTGTCGAGGCCCTGCCGCGCCGCCCAGGCCGCGGCGGCCGACCCGGCGGGGCCGGCGCCGACGACGAGCACGTCGGTGCTGGTGGGGCGCGTCACGAGCCGATTGTCGCAGCAGGGTGGAGCCGGTCCGAATTGTCGCGCGGACCGGCGGTCACCGGCGGAGTGCCGGTCCGGTCACACGTGGATCGCCGCGGGGAGACCGTCGGAGAACACCTCCGGCTCCTCCGGCAGGGTGTAGGAGTGGCCGTCGAGGTGGCGGCGCGCCGTCCAGGCCACCGCGCACGCGTCCAGCACGTCGTCCTGGGCCACCCCGGGACCGTACGGCGGGGGCGGCGGCTCGATGCCGGCCCGCCGCAGCGCCTCCCGCCGGGTGGCGACACCGGCCGCGGTGCGCTTGGACAGGACCGAGTCGGCGCCGAGCTCGGTGAAGCTGACCTCGGGGTGCACCTCCAGCACGGCGACGCCGGGCCCGGACCGCACCCAACGGTCGACCTCGGCGATCTTCGCGCAGAGGTGGAACCCCTGCACGCTGAGTCCGGTGCCGGTCGCCCGTCGATGGGCCGCGTTGGCCTCGGGATGGGTCGGGGCGGCGACAGCCACGCGAGTGGGGGTGGGGAACACCGACGACTTCCGCCCGACCGGGAGCACCGCCCGGGCTGCGAGGTCGGCGCGGCGCGGACCGGCGTCGGGCAGCCCGATCGGGATGTCCACCCCGACCACGACCGGCCGCACGGCCGCCCGGTCCACGAGCTCGGCCACGGTCGGCGCCGTGGCCAGCGTGACCCGACCCCCGACCAGCAGGGCGCCGACCCACCCGGCCGGGCAGCCGTCGACCCCGAGCACGGCGGTCATCGGGCGAGGGCGTCCTCGACCAGGTCCCACGCAGGGTCGAGCCCGTCCTCGCGGTTGCACAGGACGACGATGACCACGTCCTGCCCGACGAGGTAGCGGGCACCGGTCTCGACGCCCGGGTCGCCGCCACCGTGGCTGAACGCCCCCGCGGACAGGAACAGGGAGTAGCCGATCGTCCAGCCGTCCTCGATCACCGCGTGCGACGTGCGCATCAGGCGGGTCAGCTCGTCGCCGAGCAGCGAGCCCGTCGCGATCGACCGGAAGAAGCGGTCCAGGTCACGGGCGGTCGCGAAGGCGCCACCGTCACCCCCGCCGACGACCGGGGTGGAGAAGACGTTGGTGCGCCCGGACGGCAGGTAGCCCACGGCCAGGTCGGGTACGGGGTCGTCGAGCCGGAAGTAGCCGGCGCCGGACATGCCCGCGGGGCCGAGCACCCGCTCGCCCACCACGTCGACGAACTCCCGGCCGGTGACCTCCTCCAGCACCGCGCCGAGCAGCACGTAGCCCGCGTTGGAGTAGTGGAACTCCGCCCCTGGGGCCGCGACCGGCGCCGCGTCGGCGTACAGCGGCAGGAAGTGGTCGGTCCGCTCCATCCGGTACGACGGGAGGTCGCGCCACAGCGCCCCGTAGTCGTCGACGTAGCCCGCCAGGTCCTCGTCCTCCTCGGCGTAGTCGCCGATGCCGGAGGTGTGCGTCAGCAGGTGGTGGACCGTGACCGCGGTGTCCAGCGTCCGCGGGCGCCGCTCCGGCGGCAGCACGTCGACGACCCGGTCGTGGACGCCGAGCTCTCCCCGGCCCACGCAGGTCAGCACGGCCGCGGCCGTGAACGGCTTCGAGAGCGAGGCGAGCGCGAACCGGGTGCCCGGCCCGATCGGCCGCCTGTTGCCACGCTCGGCGAGTCCACCGGCGTACTCGAGCAGCGTCTCGTCGCCGCGGGTCACCAGCACGGTCCCCGAGAAGCGGTCGTCGGCCGTGTGCGTCGCCAGCTCCCGCTCGACCCGGGCCCACGCCTCGCTCATGGCATCGGCCGGGGCCGGAACCCGGAGCACATGATCCGCAGGTGCGAGATGCCCTCGGGACCCTCCCGGTAGTACGCCTGCTGCTCGGCCACGTGGGCTCCCCCGGGTGTCTCGAGGTCGAGCCGGTAGCTGATCCGCGCCGTGTCCGCGACCTCGTCCTCGCTGACCTCGACCACCGAGGTGACCCGGTCGTGGGGCTCGAACCAGTGCCCGAGCACCACCTCGAGCACGCCGTCGGGCGAGTCCGCCTCCCAGAACCGGCCCGGGGTCAGCCCCTTGAAGTCGACGTCGGGGCTCAGGCACGCCCGCAGCGCGTCGTGGTCCTTGGCGACGATGGCGTCGACGAAGTGGCGGGCCGTGCTGCTCATGTCCCGAGGAAAGCACACGGCCCCGACCCGCGGAAGCGGGTCGGGGCCGGTGGATGACGGTCGATCAGTCCTCCCAGCTGGTTTCGAGACGTGTCACGCCCTTCCGAGCACGCTCGGGAGCACGTCGACACTCCTCAACCTGGTTCTTGCACCAGAACTGAGCGCGCTTGCGCGCGTCAGTTCTGGTACGAACCAAAGTCGAAGTCGTCCAGGGCGACGGCCTGACCGTTGCCGGCGTTGCCGAACTCGTAGTCGTAGGAGTCGTAACCGGTGACGGAGTACGCCGCGGCGCGGGCCTCCTCGGTCGGCTCCACCCGGATGTTGCGGTAGCGCTCCAGGCCGGTGCCGGCCGGGATCAGCTTGCCGATGATCACGTTCTCCTTCAGGCCGCGCAGCGAGTCGCTGCGACCGTTGATCGCCGCGTCGGTGAGGACGCGGGTCGTCTCCTGGAAGGAGGCGGCCGACAGCCACGACTCGGTGGCCAGCGACGCCTTCGTGATGCCCATCAGCTCCGCGCGACCCGAGGCGGGCTTGCCGCCCTCGGTGACGACCCGGCGGTTCTCCTCCTCGAAGCGGATCCGGTCGACCAGGTCCGACGGCAGCAGGTTGGTGTCACCCGACTCGATGACCGTCACGCGGCGCAGCATCTGCCGCACGATGATCTCGATGTGCTTGTCGTGGATCGACACACCCTGCGACCGGTACACGGCCTGGACCTCGTCGACGAGGTGCTGCTGGGCCCGACGGATGCCGAGGACGCGGAGCACCTCCTTCGGGTCCGGCGTACCGACGGTCAGCTGGTGACCCACCTCGACGTGGTCGCCGTCGGCGACCAGCAGGCGGGACCGCTTGCTGACGGGGTACTCGTGCACGTCGGAGCCGTCGTCGGGAGTGACCAGGACCTTGCGGGCCTTGTCGGTCTCCTCGATCTCGACCCGACCCGTGACCTCCGCGATCGGCGAGAGGCCCTTGGGCGAGCGGGCCTCGAACAGCTCGACCACGCGGGGCAGACCCTGCGTGATGTCGTCGGCCGACGCCACACCACCGGTGTGGAAGGTCCGCATCGTCAGCTGGGTGCCGGGCTCACCGATCGACTGCGCCGCGATGATGCCGACCGCCTCGCCGATGTCGACGAGCTTGCCGGTGGCCAGCGAACGGCCGTAGCACTTCGCGCAGGTACCGGTCTTGGCGTCACAGGTCAGCACGGAGCGGACCTTGACCTCCTCGATGCCGGCCGCGACCAGCTCGCCGATCTTGACGTCGCCGAGGTCCTCACCGGCTCCGGCGAGCACCTCGCCCGTGTCGGGGTGGGTGATCTCGACGGCCGCCGAGCGGGCGTAGGCCGCGGTCTCGGCGTTGTCGTCCTTGCGGACCACGCCGTCCTCGCCCCGCACGCCGATGGTCTTCGGCAGGCCGCGCTCGGTGCCGCAGTCGTCCTCACGGATGATGACGTCCTGCGACACGTCGACCAGACGCCGGGTCAGGTAGCCCGAGTCGGCGGTCCGGAGCGCGGTGTCGGCGAGTCCCTTGCGGGCACCGTGGGTGGAGATGAAGTACTCCAGCACCGTGAGACCCTCACGGAAGTTCGCCTTGATCGGCCGCGGGATGATGTCGCCGCGCGGGTTGGCCACCAGGCCTCGCATGGCGGCCACCTGACGGATCTGCATCATGTTTCCGGACGCACCCGAGTCGACCATCATGTAGATCGGGTTCGACTTCTCGAAGGTCCCCTCCATCGCCTTGGCGACGTCGTTGGAGGCCTGCGTCCAGATCTCGATGAGCTCCTGGCGGCGCTCCTCGTCGGTGACCAGGCCGCGCTCGAACTGCTTCTGGACCTTCTCGGCCTGCTTCTCGTAGTCGGCGAGGATCGTCGCCTTCTCGGTCGGCGTGGTCACGTCGTCGATCGACACCGTGACGCCCGAGCGGGTGGCCCAGTGGAAGCCGGCGTCCTTGAGGGCGTCCAGCGACGCCGCGACCTCGACCTTGGAGTAGCGCTCGGCCAGGTCGTTGACGATCGCCCCCAGCGCCTTCTTGCCCACCTCGTAGTTCACGAAGGGGTAGTCGGCGGGCAGGGTCTCGTTGAACAGCGCCCGGCCCAGGGTGGTCTCCAGGGTGAGGGACGTGCCCTCCTCCCAGTCGGCCCCGAGGTCGAGCTCGAGCGGCGGCACGATGTCGTCGAACCGGATCTTGATCCGGCTCTGCAGGCTGATCTCGCCCCGGTCGAAGGACATGATCGCCTCGGCCACGCCGGCGAAGGCGCGGCCCTCGCCGGGCTCGCCCTCCCGGTCGGTGGTGAGGAAGAACAGGCCGATGATCATGTCCTGGGTCGGCATCGTCACCGGCCGCCCGTCGGACGGCTTCAGGATGTTGTTCGTCGACAGCATCAGGATCCGGGCCTCGGCCTGCGCCTCGGCCGACAGCGGCAGGTGCACCGCCATCTGGTCGCCGTCGAAGTCCGCGTTGAACGCGGTGCAGACGAGCGGGTGGATCTGGATCGCCTTGCCCTCGATCAGCTGCGGCTCGAAGGCCTGGATGCCGAGGCGGTGCAGCGTGGGTGCGCGGTTGAGCAGCACCGGGTGCTCGGTGATGACCTCCTCGAGCACGTCCCACACGACCGGACGCGCACGCTCGACCATCCGCTTGGCGGACTTGATGTTCTGGGCGTGCGAGAGGTCGACCAGCCGCTTCATGACGAACGGCTTGAACAGCTCCAGCGCCATCTGCTTCGGCAGGCCGCACTGGTGCAGCTTCAGCTGCGGGCCGGACACGATGACCGAGCGGCCGGAGTAGTCGACGCGCTTGCCGAGCAGGTTCTGGCGGAACCGGCCCTGCTTGCCCTTGAGCATGTCCGAGAGCGACTTCAGCGGCCGGTTGCCCGGGCCGGTGACCGGACGCCCGCGGCGGCCGTTGTCGAACAGCGAGTCGACGGCCTCCTGGAGCATCCGCTTCTCGTTGTTGACGATGATCTCGGGCGCGCCGAGGTCGAGCAGCCGCTTGAGGCGGTTGTTGCGGTTGATCACCCGGCGGTACAGGTCGTTGAGGTCGGAGGTCGCGAAACGGCCACCGTCGAGCTGCACCATCGGCCGCAGGTCCGGCGGGATGACCGGGACGGCGTCGAGCACCATGCCGATCGGCTGGTTGCCGGTCTTGCGGAACGCGTCGACGACCTTGAGCCGCTTCAGGGCGCGGACCTTGCGCTGGCCCTTGCCGGTGGCGATGACCTCGCGGAGCGCGTCGACCTCGGCGTCGATGTCGAAGTCCTCGAGCCGCTTCTGGATCGCCGTGGCGCCCATGTGGCCCTCGAAGTACTTGCCGAACCACGCCTTCATCTCGCGGTAGAGCAGCTCGTCGCCCATCAGGTCCTGGACCTGCAGCGACTTGAAGCTGTTCCAGACCTCGTCGAGGCGGTCGATCTCGCGCTGCGAGCGGTCCCGGATCTGCTTCATCTCGCGCTCGGCACCGTCGCGGACCTTGCGCCGCTGGTCGGCCTTGGCGCCCTCGGCCTCGAGGGTCGCCAGGTCCTCCTCGAGCTTCTTGGTGCGGTCCTCGAGGGCGGAGTCACGCCGCTTCTCGAGCCGCTGCCGCTCCAGGTCGACCTTGCTCCCGAGGGAGTCCAGGTCCTTGTGGCGCGCGTCCTCGTCGACGGAGGTGATCATGTACGCCGCGAAGTAGATGACCTTCTCGAGGTCCTTCGGGGCGAGGTCGAGCAGGTAGCCCAGCCGCGACGGCACACCCTTGAAGTACCAGATGTGGGTCACCGGGGCGGCGAGCTCGATGTGGCCCATCCGCTCGCGACGGACCTTCGAGCGAGTCACCTCGACGCCGCAGCGCTCGCAGATGATCCCCTTGAAGCGCACCCGCTTGTACTTGCCGCAGTAGCACTCCCAGTCCCGGGTGGGACCGAAGATCTTCTCGCAGAAGAGGCCGTCACGCTCGGGCTTGAGCGTGCGGTAGTTGATGGTCTCCGGCTTCTTGACCTCACCGTGGCTCCACTGACGGATCTCGTCAGCGGTGGCCAGGCCGATCTGAAGCTGGTCGAAGAAGTTGACGTCCAGCACTGTTGTTGTCCCTATTCCCTTCAGACTTCCTCGACGGACGACGGCTCACGACGTGACAAGTCGATGCCGAGCTCCTCGGCCGCCCGGAACACGTCGTCCTCGGCGTCCTTCATCTCGATGGCCGTGCCGTCCTGCGACAGCACCTCCACGTTGAGGCAGAGCGACTGCATCTCCTTGACGAGCACCTTGAACGACTCGGGGATCCCGGAGTCGGGGATGTTCTCGCCCTTGACGATGGCTTCGTAGACCTTGACGCGACCGGGCACGTCGTCGGACTTGATCGTGAGCAGCTCCTGGAGGGCGTAGGCGGCGCCGTAGGCCTCCATCGCCCAGACCTCCATCTCGCCGAACCGCTGGCCGCCGAACTGGGCCTTACCGCCCAGCGGCTGCTGCGTGATCATCGAGTAGGGGCCGGTGCTGCGGGCGTGGATCTTGTCGTCCACCAGGTGGTGCAGCTTCAGGATGTACATGTAGCCGACCGAGACCGGGTCGGGGAACGGCTCGCCGGAGCGGCCGTCGAACAGGCTCGCCTTGCCGGTCTCGTCGATCACCCGGACGCCGTCACGGTTGGGCAGCGTCGCGCCCAGCAGGCCGGTGATCTCGTCCTCGCGGGCACCGTCGAACACCGGGGTCGCGACCCGGGTGTCCGGCTCGGCCTTGTCCGCGTGGATCTTGATCAGCCGCTGCTTCCAGTCGGCGTCCTTCTTGTCGTCGGACAGGTCGAGGTCCCAGCCCTGCTTGGCCAGCCAGCCGAGGTGCAGCTCGAGAATCTGGCCGATGTTCATCCGTCGGGGCACGCCCAGCGGGTTGAGGATCACGTCGACCGGGGTGCCGTCCTCCATGAACGGCATGTCCTCGACCGGCAGGATCTTGGCGATGACGCCCTTGTTGCCGTGGCGGCCGGCCAGCTTGTCGCCGACCGAGATCTTCCGCTTCTGGGCGACGTAGACGCGCACCAGCTGGTTGACGCCCGGCGGCAGCTCGTCGCCGTCCTCGCGGTCGAAGACCCGGACGCCGATGACGGTGCCGGACTCGCCGTGGGGCACCTTCATCGAGGTGTCGCGGACCTCGCGCGCCTTCTCGCCGAAGATCGCGCGGAGCAGCCGCTCCTCGGGGGTCAGCTCGGTCTCGCCCTTGGGGGTCACCTTGCCGACCAGGATGTCGCCGGTCGTGACCTCGGCGCCGATGCGGATGATGCCGCGCTCGTCGAGGTCGCTCAGCATCTCCTCGCCGACGTTGGGGATGTCGCGGGTGATCTCCTCGGGGCCGAGCTTGGTGTCGCGGGCGTCGACCTCGTGCTCCTCGATGTGGATCGAGGTGAGGACGTCCTCCTGCACCAGGCGCTGGCTGAGGATGATCGCGTCCTCGTAGTTGTGGCCCTGCCACGGCATGAACGCCACCAGCAGGTTGGTGCCCAGCGCCATCTCGGCGTCGTCGGTGCACGGGCCGTCGGCGATCGGCGACCCGGCCTCGACCTTGGTGCCCTCCGCAACCAGCGGCCGCTGGTTGATGCACGTGCCCTGGTTGGAGCGGCGGAACTTCGCGAGGCGGTACGACGAGTAGGTGCCGTCGTCGTTCATGACCTCGATCAGGTCGGCCGAGACGTCCTGGACGACACCGGCCTTCTCGGCCACCAGCACGTCGCCGGCGTCGACCGCGGCGCGGTACTCGATGCCGGTGCCGACCAGCGGGCTGTCGCTCTTGATGAGCGGGACGGCCTGCCGCTGCATGTTGGCACCCATGAGCGCGCGGTTGGCGTCGTCGTGCTCGAGGAACGGGATCAGGGCCGTCGCGACCGACACCATCTGGCGCGGCGAGACGTCCATGTAGTCGACCTCGTCGGCCAGGATCTCGGAGACCTCGCCGTCACGCTGCCGGACCAGCACGCGCTCCTCGACGAACGTGCCCTTGTCGTCGAGCGCGGCGTTGGCCTGGGCGATGACGTAGCGGTCCTCGTCGTCGGCGGTGAGGTAGTGGACCTCGTCGGTGACCTTGCCCTTCTTGACGACCCGGTAAGGCGTCTCGACGAAGCCGAACGGGTTGATCCGGCCGTAGGAGGCCAGCGACCCGATCAGGCCGATGTTCGGGCCTTCCGGCGTCTCGATGGGGCACATCCGGCCGTAGTGCGACGGGTGGACGTCGCGGACCTCCATGCCGGCGCGGTCGCGGGACAGGCCGCCGGGGCCGAGCGCCGACAGGCGGCGCTTGTGGGTCAGCCCGGCGATCGGGTTGGTCTGGTCCATGAACTGCGACAGCTGAGAGGTGCCGAAGAACTCCTTCAGCGCCGCGACGACCGGGCGGATGTTGATCAGGGACTGCGGCGTGATCGCCTCGACGTCCTGGGTCGTCATCCGCTCGCGGACCACGCGCTCCATCCGGGCCAGCCCGGTGCGGAGCTGGTTCTGGATCAGCTCGCCGACGGTGCGCATCCGGCGGTTGCCGAAGTGGTCGATGTCGTCGGACTGCACCTTGATCGGCTTGTCGTCGGGGCCGTGGACCACGTTGCCCTGCGCGTCGACGAGGTCGGCCGCGTCGGTGGCGGTGTTGGCGTGCAACTGCACGATGAAGCGGATCGTCGCGACGATGTCGGCGATGGTCAGCGTCTGCTGGTCGAACGGCTGGGCGACACCGAGCTTCTTGTTGATCTTGTAGCGACCGACCTTGGCGAGGTCGTAGCGCTTGGGGTTGAAGTAGTAGTTCTTCAGCAGCGTCAGCGCGGCCTCACGCGTCGGCGGCTCGCCCGGGCGCAGCTTGCGGTAGATGTCGAGCAGCGCGTCGTCGGGACCCTGGGTGTGGTCCTTCTCCTCGGTGAGCTGGATCGACTCGAACGCACGCAGCTCGGCCATCACGGCGTCGTAGTCGTAGTCCTCGCCGGTGTCCTCGGCGACTGCCTGCAGCGCCTTGAGCAGCACGGTGACGTTCTGCTTGCGCTTGCGGTCGAGGCGGACGCCGACGGTGTCGCGCTTGTCGACCTCGAACTCCAGCCAGGCCCCGCGCGAGGGGATCAGCTTGGAGGTGAAGACGTCCTTGTCGGAGGTCTTGTCGGCGGCCCGCTCGAAGTAGACGCCCGGGGAGCGGACGAGCTGCGAGACGACGACCCGCTCGGTGCCGTTGATGATGAAGGTGCCCTTGGGGCTCATGAGCGGGAAGTCGCCCATGAAGACCGTCTGGCCCTTGATCTCGCCGGTGTCGTTGTTGGTGAACTCCGCCGACACGTAGAGCGGGGCGGAGTAGGTGAAGTCCTTCTCCTTGCACTCGTCGACGGTGTACTTGGGGTCGTAGAAGACCGGGTTCTCGAAGGACAGCGACATGGTCTCGCTGAAGTCCTCGATGGGCGAGATCTCCTCGAAGATCTCCTGCAGGCCCGACTTCTCCGAGACGTCGTCGCCGGCTTCGCGGCGGCGCTCGACCTCGGCCTGCCAGGCCTCGCTCCCGATCAGCCAGTCGAAGCTGGCGGTCTGGAGCGAGAGGAGCTGAGGGAGCTCGAGGGGCTCGGTGATCTTGGCGAAGGAGATGCGGTGGGACTTGCGGGTGGTACCTGTGGCGGTGCGCGCGGCCAAGAGGTGTCCTTTTCACGGGTCGCTCTGGGAGAGGGCGCCCACCACCACGCATCCGCCACCGGGCAGGCGGAAGCGCATCTGAGAGAGGGCGCGAACGTGAAGAGTACCTCAGAGAGAGGGCGCGACACAACATCGGCGTCAAGGCGGTACGAGTGACTGCCCGCGACGTTGCGTTAGATCATGAACGCAGACCCGCGTCAGGTCAAGCGGAACGCCGATTCGGGCGCGTCGGCGTGGCGCGGCTACTGCTGCGCGGGGCTGGTCTCGACGTCGTCGACGAGCCACTCGCCGTCGACGTTCTCCATGGTGAGGGTCACCTGGTCCTTGTAGACGACCGGCTCCCGGGTGACCTTGTTGGTGGTGGGCCGGTCGACGAACAGCAGCACCTCGGTGCGGTCCTGGCCCGCGCGGACGATGGAGGAGGCCAGGACGTCGACGTCGACGACCGTCTGCGTCGACGGCGCGTTCTCCTTCACGGCGGCGGCGAACAGGTCGTCGTACTTCTGCCTGTAGCTGGACGTCATGAGCTCGTGGGCCGCCTCCTGGTCCTCCTCGAGCGTCTCGTAGTCGTAGGAGAGCACGGTCACCGCGGCGCGCTCGGCGGCGTTGCGGGCCCCGCTGGCGGCCTCGCTCACGGCGCCCGCCGAGGGCTGGGTCCAGAGGTAGCCCGTCGCCGCCACGGCGAGCAGGGTCAGCACGGCGACACCGACCAGCAGCCAGGTGGGGACCACCCGCGGGGTGCGCGCCTCCCGGACGACGTCCGGAGCCGGCTCCGGCCCGACCTCGGGCTCGGGTTCGGGCTCTGGCTCGGGCTCGGCCTCGGACTCGGCGAGCACCGCGTCGTGGGCCGCGCGGCGCTCTGGGTCCAGCAGCACCTCGGCGGCCTGGTTGTAGAGCCGGAACCGCCGGTCGGCCGGCGTCAGGTCGGCGATCGAGGCGCGCCAGGCGTCACGGATCTCGTCGGTGGTGGCGGCGGGGTCGACGTCGAGGACGTCGTACCAGTTGGGGACGGGGGGCGCGGTCATCGCTCCCCTCCCGTCACCGGGGTGAAGTCGTCGACCAGCCACTCCCCGCCGGTCTTCACCAGCGTGACCTGGAACCGGAACGGCACCGGCTCCTGGGGGTCGAGCTCACCCTTGCGGTCGGGGTAGGCGTCGGTGAAGGTGCCGGCGACCAGGGCGGTGGCGGAGTCGTCGTCCAGGGTGGTCACCCCGGTCGCGAAGACCTCGGCGGTGCGCCCGACCCCGGCCTGGCCGACGATCTGCTCGGCTGCGCTGACCTGGCGCTCGAAGCTCGCCTCCAGCTTGGGTGTGATCACCTCGGAGACCAGGTCGCGGTACTCGGGCAGCTGGTTGCCCTCGAGCTGCTCGGGCCCGTAGGTGCCCATCCGCAGCATGAACTGGCGCGACTGGCTCATCACGGCGTCCCGCTCGGACTGCACCTCGGTGGCGCCGCCGTCGAGGCCGACGACGTCGGCGCCGCGGGTCGCCACGAGCCAGATGCTGGTGCCGATGCTGGCGAGCAGCACGACCAGGAGCACCCCGAGCAGCACCAGCCGGAAGGTCGGCGCGGGGGTGGCGGGGTCGTCGCGGTCGCTGCTCGTCACTCCGGCTTCGCTGCCAGGGGCTGGAGGAACAGCCACTTCCACGACTCCTCTCCGAGGCTGCTGGGGGCCAACGTACCGGGGCTCGCGGCACTGCCGGGAATCCTGCTTCCCCACCGGACCTTGCCGGTCCCGGGGTGGTACGTCGCGACGACGGGAGCGTCGTCGTAGGACGCCGCGGGCCGCGGCGCGGGGGCGTGCTGGGCGCCACGAGCGTTGCTCTGGGCGGCGGGCTCGAGGCACCGGGCATCCATGTTCATCGGGATGTCGCGGCCGTCCTGCGGCTTGCGGATGTCGGTGCTCTCGTAGCCGTGCGTGCAGACGTGCGGGTCGGTCTGGAGGACCATCCCGAAGTGGGCGTTGTAGAGGCCGCCGGGCTTCTTCGACACGACCGTGAAGCCCCCCTCGACGACGTACGGGTAGACCACGAGCACCTGCTCGATGCCGTCGAGGTGGGCGACGGCGACCTCCCCCGTGGTCACCAGGTTGTTGATGAGCTCGCCCAGCTCGACCTCGTTGTCCTCGATGAAGCGGCGCAGCTCGTTCGCGGTCGCCGACCCGTTGTCGATGACCTCCCGCAGGTCGGCGTCGGCCCCGGCCAGGGTGCCGCTGAACGCCGAGAGGTTCCGGGCGAAGGTCCGGATCGCGCTCGCCGAGTCGGCCTGGGTCTGCAGCACCGTGTTGCTGTCGCGGATGAGGGCGGTGGTGACGTCGAAGTTCTCGTTGGCGTCCTCGATGAACGCGTTGCCGGTGTCGATGATCTGTCCGAGGTCGTCGCCGGTGCCGCCGAACGCCTGGCCGAACTCGCTGACCGTCGTCCGGAGCGCGTCCTTGTCGACCGACTCCACCGTGTCGGACAGGTGGGTGAGGAAGACCTGGGTCTTGATCGGGGTCCGGGTGTTCTCGACCGCGATCTCGGAGTCGTCCTCGAGGTAGGGCTCGGCGTCGCTCTGCGGCTGCAGCTCGACGTACTGCTCACCGACCGCGGAGCGGTTGCCGACCAGGGCGATCGCGTCGGCGGGGATGGTGTCGAAGGAGTCCTCGATCGACAGCACGACGTCGACGCCCCCGTCGGTGAGCTGCAGCTGGTCGACCTGGCCGACCTTGACGCCGCGGTAGGTCACCTCGCCGCCCGCGAAGATGCCGCCGGAGTCGGCGAAGTGGGCCACGACCTCGTAGGAGTCGTCCCGCACCAGCCGGTCGAGCTGGGCGTAGCGGGCCCCGACGAAGCTGACGCCGAGCAGGGTGATCGCCGCGAACACGAGCAGCTGGAGCTTGGTACGACGCGTGATCATCGGGTCACCATCCCGGGGACGAGGAGCGACACCAGGTCGGCGTCGTAGACCTCCATGAGCTCACCCATGGTCGGCCCGCGCGGTCCGTAGTCGCCCTGCCGGCCGAACGGCGGACGGGGCAGGCCGCCACCGGTGATCCCGTCGAGGACCCCTCCGAGGCCGCCTCCGCCGCCTCCGCCGCCGTTGCCGCCACCCGGACCGGGGAGGTTGGGGAGCTGCAGGGCGTTGAGCTGCCGGCAGACGTCCTTGTCGCGGTTCTTCCTCTTCTGGCACTCCTCCTGCAGGTTCAGCAGCTTCTGGGGCCGCTTCAGCAGCTTCCTGCAGGGCTTGCTGCCGAGGTCGCCGGACCGCAGGCACCGGGTGACCAGGCCGACCGTCTCGACGGGGTCGAGAACCGTCGGCAGGTCGGTCGGGGGGTCGGGCAGGCCGTCGCCGTCGTCGTCGCGGGTGCCCGCGACCTTGACGTCCAGGGTGATCGAGAGGTTGGTGTAGTCGCCCATGCGGAGGTCGCGGGCCACCTGCGGGTCGCGCCCGACGACCTCGTCGACGAACGGGTAGGTCAGGAAGGCGTGGAAGGACTTCGCGAACGCGTCACCGGACTCCGCGAACTTGTCGAGCACCGGCACCAGCTGCCGGAACGACTGGATCGTCGACTGCTTGGAGGCCCGGATGACCCGGACACCGACGTCGCCCAGCTCGTTGACCGCGCGGAGCATCCGCACCAGGTCGGCCCGCTGCCGGTCGATGGTCCGCAACGCGCTCGGGAGCTCCTGGAGCGCCTGGTCGATGGTGCCGATCTGGTCGCTGGTGGCGAGCGAGAGCCGGTTGAGGCCCTCGAGGGCGCGGACGATGTCGGCCTTGCCCTCGTCGAGCTGCCCCATCAGGTCCTCGACCTGGCGGAACACCGACTTCACGTTGTCCTCGCGACCCTCGAGCGCCTTGTTCAGCTCGGTGGTGATCGTCTTGAGCTGGGCGACACCGCCACCGTTGAGGAGCAGGCTGAGCGCTCCCAGCACCTCCTCGACCTCGGGGTTGCGGGAGGTGGCGTCGAGGGCGATGGTGTCGCCGTCGGCCAGCGCGGTCGTGCTGGCACCGCTCTCCGGCGGGCTGAGCGAGACGAACTTCTCGCCCAGCAGGCTGGTCTGCCGGATCTCGGCCACGGCGTTGCTCGGGAGGTCGGTGCCGCGCGGCAGCTCCATGGTCACCAGGGCGGTCTCGCCGTCGAGCTGCACGTCGGTGATCTTGCCGACGCTGACGTCGTTGATCTTGACCGTCGACTGCGGGACCAGGTCGAGCACGTCGTTGAACTCGGCCCTGACGACCATCGGGTCGTCACCGGTGTCGGTGCCGCCCGGCAACGGGAGCTCGGTCGCGCTGCAGCTGCTGAGCACGAGCGCGGCGCCGAGCACGGCCACCAGCAGGGCGGTCGTACGACGGAGCCGGGCGGTCATCGCGGCACCTCCACGAGTCCGCCGAGGCTCGGGTCGTAGCGGTCCTGCCACGCCGGTCGCGGCCCCTGACCGAACGGCACGCGGTTGGCCCCGTCGTTGGGGAGGGCCGCCTCGATGGCGTCGCAGGCCGCCCCGGAGTCGTCGACCTGCCCGACGAAGCCGCACAGGTAGGCGGCCGGGTCGGCCAGGATCTGGTCGGGGGTCGAGCCGAGGTTGGCGCGGGTGTCGAGGGTCCCGGCCTGCGGGTTGTAGGTCAGCGCCAGGTTGTTGAGCGCCACCGGGGCCGCCGACAGGATCTCGTCGAGGGCCTTCCGCTGCCGGGCCAGCACGCCGGCGACCCGGTTGAGGCCCTCGATGTTGCGGCCCAGGATCGCGCGGTTGTCACGGACGAAGGTCGAGACCTGGCCCAGCGCGGTGGACAGGTTGCGCAGGGAGGCGGCCAGCTCCTCCTTCTCGCCCTCCAGGACGGTGGACACGTCGGCGATCGACCGGTTGAAGCGGCGGACGGTGCGGTCGTTCTCGGCGAGCGTGCTGATGAAGCCCTGCAGGGCGCGGGCCGACCCGAAGAGCTCCTCGCGGTTGTCGCTCAGCGTCTGGCTGAAGTCCGCGAAGTCGCGGATGGTCTGGTTGAACTGCTCGCCCTCGCCGCCGAAGTTGTCGGCGGTGACCTCCAGCAGGTCGGAGAGGGCCCCCTCCTTGTTGGCGCCCGTGGGGCCGAGGGCGACGTTGAGCCGGTCGAGGTTGTCGTAGATCTGGTCGAGCTCGAGCGGGACCGAGGTGTCCTCGACGCTCATGGAGGCTCCGTCGGCGAGCACGTCGCCTCCGTCGTACGCCGGGGTGAGCTGGACGTAGCGGTCCCCGACGATCGAGGGCGAGATGATGACCGCGTCGGCGTCGGCCGGGATCTGCACCTCCGGGTCGTAGGACATGGTCACCACGACGTCGGTGCCCGAGGGGGTCACCGAGTCGACGGTGCCGACCGGGACGCCCAGGACCCGGACGTCGCTGCCCTCGTAGAGCGAGATGGTGCGCGGGAAGTGGGCGGTGACCGTCTTGCGGTCGTCGTCCCGGAACATCACCACGGCGGCCGCGGCCAGCAGGGCCACGACGATGCCGGGGACGACCGCGCGCTTGAGGAGGGTCATCCCACACCGCCCCCGTTCGCGAGGTCCGGGGCCGGAGGCATGTTCTGGATGTAGGTGTCGAACCAGGGGCCGGTGCCGAGGGTGTTGGCGAAGACGCGGTAGAACGGCGCCATCAGCCGCAGGCTGTTGTCGATGTTGTCCTCGTTCTTGGTGAGCACCTGCAGCACGCTCTCGAGGTGGGTGAGGGCCGGCTTGAGGTCGGCCCGGCTCTGCTTCACCAGCAGGGTCAGCTCCCTGGAGAGCCGCGAGGTCGACACCAGCAGGTCGTGGATGGCCTCCCGCCGTTGCACCAGCGCCCGGAACAGCACGTCGGCGTCGCGCATCAGCGCGATGATGTTGTCGTCCCGCTCGTCGAGCACGCCCGAGACCTTGCGCAGGTTCTTGAGGAGGGTGTTGATCTGCTCGTTCTTGTCGGCGACGTTGGCCGACAGCGCGGAGACGCCGTCGAGGGCGGCGCGGAACTCGTCGGGGGTGTTGCGGGTGAGGTCGGCGAAGGTGGTGAACGACTCGGCGAGCTGGTCGGTGTCGATCTCGCCGGAGGTCTCGGCGAGCCCGCTGAACGCCTCCACCACGTCGTAGGGGGAGGTGGTGCGCTCGAGGGGGATCTCCTGGTCCTCGTCCATCTGGCCGTCGCCGGCCGGCTCCAGGGCCAGGAACATGGCACCCAGCAGGGTCTTGACCTTGATCGCTGCGCGGGTCTCCTGCCCGAACTCGGCGTCGTCCTCGACGCGGAAGGCCACCCGGACGTGGTCACCGGCGAGCTCGACCTCCTCGACCTTGCCGACGCGGACACCGGCGATCCGGACCTCGTCGTTGGCCTTGAGCCCTCCGGCCTCGGAGAAGCTGGCGTAGTAGACGTCGCCGCCGCCGATGACCGGCAGCGAGGCGGCCTTGAAGGACACCAGGATCAGCCCGGCGATGACGGCGAGGCTGATCGCCCCGACGACCACCGGGTTGCGCTCTCGGAAGGGGATGCTCATCCCAGCTCACACCTCTCGGAGCCGGTGTCGTAGTCGAGGCCCTCGACGGTCCGGCCGCCGGGGAGCGACACGGTGCCCCGGAACTCGCACAGGTAGAAGTTGAACCAGGAGCCGTAGATCGCGGTGCGTCCGACCTTGCGGAGCTTGATGGGCAGGACCTGCAGCGCCCGGTCGATCTCGGCCTTGTTGCGGTCGAGGTTGCCGGCGAACGTGCGCAGGTGCTTGATGTCCTTGACGAACGGCTCGCGGACGCCGTCGATCAGGTCGGCGGTCTCGACCGAGAGCTCCGAGATCTGGTCGAGGGACCCGAGGATCGCCTCGCGGTCGTCCTTGAGCCCGCCCACGAACACGCGGAAGGACTGGATGAGCTCGGTCAGCTGGTCGTCGCGGTCGCCGATCTGCTCCAGCACCCGGTTGAGGTTGTCGACCAGGTCGGAGATCACCTGGTCGCGGTCGGCGAGGGTCTGGGTGACCGACGCGGTGCTCTGGAGCAGGCCCTCGAGGGTCCCGCCCTCGCCCTGGAAGACCCGGATGACCTCGTAGGAGAGCTTGTTGAGGTCCTCCGGCGAGAGCGCCTGGAACAGCGGCTTGAAGCCGTTGAAGAGGACGGTCAGGTCGAGTGCGGGCGAGGTCTGGCCGACCGGGATGGTGGCACCCTCGTCGAGCCGGGCGGTGTCGCCGATGGTCTCGCTGAGGGAGATGTAGCGCTGGCCGACCAGGTTGCGGTAGCGGATCGACGCGTGCGTCGCCTCGCTGAGCGGGGTGTCCTCCTCGACCGTGAACGTCACCAGGGCACGGGTCCGCTCGGTGATCTCGACCCCGGTCACCGAACCGACCCGGACGCCGGCGATCCGGATGTCGTCGCCCTCGACGACGCCCGTCGCGTCGACGAACTCCGCCTGGTACTCGGTCTTGTCGGTGAACGAGATGTTGCCGATCGTCACCACCAGCATCGAGGTCGCCAGCGTGGTCACGACCACGAAGATCGTGAGCTTGACCAGGGCGCCCATGGTCGCCTTGTCGAGCGCGCTCATCGCAGGCTCACCTCCCCGCCACGGGCCATCGGCCCGACGAGCAGCGCCCCGAGGTCGGGCACGTCCTCGGCGGGGACCCCCAGGCCGGGCGCCAGCATCGCGTTGAGCAGCCCGGCCTCGGCCGAGCTGCCGGAGTAGCCGGCGCCGCGCACGGCGTACGACGGAGCAACCCGGCTGGTGCCCTTGCCCGTGGGCTGGTCGACGCCGTCCACGAAGTCGGGCTGCGTGCGGGCGGGCTTGGCCTGGGAGTAGTTGTCGGCGGGCAGGCTGGTGGCGCAGGACGGTCCGCGCTTGTCGCCGAACACCGGCCGGTCACCTGCGTTGTAGCCGCGCGGCTGGTGGGGGAGGGTCTCGAGCACGATGTGGAGGGTGAAGCCGCGGAACGCCTCGGCCTGCATCGGGGCGGCCCGCACGATGCCCTCGAGCAGGCAGGGGTACTCGGGTGCGTACTTGGCGAGCACGCGCAGCTGCGCCTCGCTGACCTCGCCCAGCCGGATCAGGTTGTCGCCGTTGGTCCGGAGGAACCCCTCGGTGGTGCGCGAGAACGCCGCCACGTCGGTGTAGAGCGCGCGCACCTTGGCGTCGCGCTCCTCCAGGGTCGTGGTGGTGGTGATCGTGTTGCGCAGGATCTCGGCGATCTGGGGCATCACGTCGGCGTAGGTGTTGGAGACCCGGGCGGTCAGCCGCAGGTCGTCGAGGATCTGCGGGATCTGCGGGTTGAGCCGCTTCAGGTAGGAGTCGAGGGTCTCGAGGTTCTCCCCCAGCCGCTCGCCGCGCCCCTCGAGGGCGGTGGCGATGGCGTTCAGGGTCATGTTCAGCTCGGCGGGCTGCACCGTGCGGAGCAGCGGGTAGAGGTCGGAGAGCACCTTCTCGACCTCGATGGACACCTCGGTGCGCGGGATCGTGGCCCCGGCCTGCAACGCCTCCCCCTCGCCCGGGCTGCTCCCCTCGGGGATCTCGAGCGAGACGTACTTCTCGCCGAACAGCGTCTTGGGGACGATGGAGCCGGTCACGTCGGCCGGGACCTCGTCGATCTGCCCCGGGTAGAGGCCGAGGGTGAGCCGCGCGCCCTCGGTGTTCGCCTCGAAGTCGAGGACCTCGCCGACGATGACGCCGCGGACCTTGACGTCCGCCCGCTCCGGCAGCTGCAGTCCGATCTTGCTCGTCTGGAGGGACACCTCGTCGTAGTCGGCGAACTTCTTGGTGAAGATCGCGTAGGTCAGCCACACCGCGAGCAGCAGCAGGCAGAGGAAGACCACGCCGAGGGCCTTGTGGGCGGCCAGCACCTTCATCGCGACCTCACCCCGCCAGCCGCACGGTCGTGGTCGTGCCCCAGATGGCCATCGACAGGAACAGGTCGATGACGTTCACGGCGACGATGCTGGTCCGGACCGCCCGTCCGACGGCCACGCCCACCCCGGCCGGGCCGCCCGAGGCGTTGTAGCCGTGGTAGCAGTGGATGAGGATCACGGTCACGGCGAAGACGAGCACCTTGCCGAAGGACCACAACACGTCCCCCGGTGGCAGGAACTGGTTGAAGTAGTGGTCGTAGGTCCCCGGTGACTGCCCGAAGAACAGGGTGACGGTCATCCGGGTCGCGAAGTAGGAGGACAGCAGCCCCACGACGTAGAGCGGGACGATCGCGATCAGGCCGCCGATGATGCGGGTGGTGACCAGGAACGGCAGCGACGGGATCGCCATCACCTCGAGGGCGTCGACCTCCTCGGAGATCCGCATCGCGCCCAGCTGGGCGGTGAAGCCGCATCCCACCGTGGCGGCCAGTGCGATGCCGGCGACCAGCGGGGCGATCTCGCGGGTGTTGAAGTACGCCGACACGAAGCCGGAGAAGGCGGCGGTGCCGAGCTGGTTGAGCGCGGCGTACCCCTGGAGGCCGACGTTGGTGCCGGTGAAGAAGCACATCATCGTGATGACACCGGTCGTGCCGCCGATGACGGCCAGCGAGCCCGAGCCGAGGGTGACCTCGGCCAGGATCCGCATGATCTCCTTCTTGTAGCGGCGGATCGTGCGCGGGGTCCACGCCAGGGCGCGCAGGTAGAACGACAGCTCGGCGCCGAGCTTGTCGAGGCTGGTCAGCGGCCTGTCGATGACCGCGCGCAGGGATGCCATCGCCTCAGCCCGTCTTCGGTGGGACGAGCTGGAAGTAGATGGCACTCATGACGACGTTGACGATGAACAGCAGCAGGAACGTGATGACCACCGACTCGTTCACGGCGTCGCCCACGCCCTTGGGCCCGCCGGCCGCGTTCATCCCCTTGTAGGAGGCCACGATGGCGGCGATCAGCCCGAAGACGACCGCCTTGATCATGCCCTGCCACAGGTCCGGTAGCTGGGCGAGCGCGGTGAAGCTCGCCAGGTAGGCGCCGGGTGTCCCGTCCTGCAGGACCACGTTGAAGACGTAGCCGCCCGCGACGCCGACGACGCTGACCAGGCCGTTGAGGAAGACCGCCACCAGCATCGCGGCCAGCACCCGGGGGACGACGAGCCGCTGGATGGGGTCGATGCCGAGCACCATCATCGCGTCGAGCTCCTCGCGGATCTTGCGGGAGCCGAGGTCGGCGGCGATCGCGGACCCGCCGGCGCCGGCGATCAGGAGCGCGGTGGCGATCGGGCCGGCCTCACGGATCACGGCGAGGACCGCGGCGGAGCCGGTGAAGGACTGCGCGCCGAACTGCTTGATCAGGCCACCCACCTGGAGCGCGATGACCGCGCCGAAGGGGATCGCGACCAGCGCCGTCGGGATGATGGTCACCGAGGCGATGAACCAGGCCTGCTGGAGGAACTCCCGCAGCTGGAAGGGGCGCCGGAAGAGGTTGCGGCCGACGTCGAGACCGAAGGCGAACAGCTTGCCCGCGGTCCCGATCGGCTGCAGCGCCCGGGAGCTGGTCAGGGTGGCCACGTCACCCGCCCGTCGCCATCGTCATGTTCTCCTCGAAGGAGCCCGGGGGCGGGGTGACGCCGTTGTCGCGGCACCAGGCGCCCGGTGCCTGCTGGCTCCGGCGCGGGATGCCGTTGGACGGCTCCAGCTGCAGCGGGATCGGCGGCAGCGGCGGCAGGTCCTCGTCCTTCTCGGCCGCGAGCTCGTCGGCGTCCTTCTCCTCGGACATGCCGATGGGGCCGACCTTCTGCGCGTTGAGGAACTGGCGCACGACCGGCTCCTCGGAGGACAGCAGCATCTCGCGGGGCCCGAACATCGCCAGGTGGCGGTGGTAGAGCAGCCCGATGTTGTCGGGGACGGTACGTGCGGTGTTGATGTCGTGGGTGACGATCAGGAACGTCGCGTCGATCTGGGCGTTCAGGTCGACGATCAGCTGGTTGAGGAACGCGGTGCGGACCGGGTCGAGCCCGGAGTCGGGTTCGTCGAAGAGCACGATCTCGGGGTCGAGCACCAGCGCCCTGGCCAGTCCCGCGCGCTTGCGCATGCCGCCGGAGATCTCGCCCGGGAGCTTGTCCTCCGCGCCGATCAGGCCGACGAGGTCCATCTTCTCCATGACGATGTCACGGACCTCGGACTCGGACTTCCTGGTGTGCTCGCGCAGCGGGAAGGCGACGTTGTCGTAGAGGTTCATCGAGCCGAACATCGCGCCGTCCTGGAAGAGGACGCCGAACAGCTTCCGGATCTCGTAGAGATCCTTCTCCGAGCAGCTCGCGATGTCGGTGCCCTCGATGACGATGGAGCCCTGGTCGGGCTTGAGGAGCCCGATGAGGGTCTTCAGGAAGACCGACTTGCCGGTGCCGGACGGGCCCAGCATCACGCAGATCTCACCGGCCGGGATCGTGAGGGTCACGTCGCCCCAGATCAGCTGGCTGCCGAACGACTTCGTGAGGTCGTCGACCTGGATCTCGACTCCCATGCCTGGGCCCTCCCTCCTCAGCCTCGGGGTCCGCTGCTCCGCAGCGAGGGGGCACGGCCGTGCATCTGTGGCGCCCCACTCGCCAGTAACAACGTGCTGTGGCCCGGGAGGTTACGCACATTTTCGCTTCCCGTCACCGTGCGGTGACCCGCGCGTGGCGCGCGTTGCGGGACGTCGGGCCCGAAGAGCCCGGCGGCGGGGGCGTGGACACCGACGGGGCGGGCACCGCGCGGGTGCCCGCCCCGTCGGACGGTGTGCCGGACCTCACAGCGGTCCGGCCGGTGTCACTTGAGGGTGACGGTGGCGCCGGCGCCCTCGAGGGACTCCTTGGCCTTCTCGGCGGCCTCCTTGGAGGCGTTCTCGAGAACCGTCTTGGGGGCGGACTCGACGAGGTCCTTGGCCTCCTTCAGGCCGAGGGACGTGAGCGCGCGCACCTCCTTGATGACGTTGATCTTCTTGTCGCCGGCGGACTCGAGGACGACCTCGAACTCGTCCTTCTCGGCGGCGGCGTCGCCGCCGGCCTCGCCGCCGGCAGCGGCAGCGCCCGGGGCGGCCGCGACGGCGACCGGAGCGGCGGCGGTGACGCCGAAGGTGTCCTCGAACTGCTTCACGAACTCGCTGAGCTCGATCAGCGTCATCTCCTTGAACGCGTCGAGCAGCTCGTCGGTGCTGAGCTTCGCCATGATGGCTTCCTTCCTTGTTGCGTGTCTCAGGTGGTGTACGTCGGCCTGGACTCAGGCGTCGGTGGACTCGGACTCGGTGGTGGCCTCGTCGGTCGCCCCACCGGACTCGGTGGTGACGGCCTCCTCGGTCTCCTCCGCGGCCGGGGTGTCCTCGACAGCGGCCGGCTGACCGGCACCACCTGCGAGGATCGTGGGGTCGCTCTCGGCCTTCGCCTGCAGGGCGCCGGCGAGCCGGGCAGCCTGCGAGATCGGGGCGTTGAGCAGGTGGACGGCCTGGCTGAGCGACGCGAGCATCGCGCCGGCCAGCTTGCCCATGAGCACCTCGCGCGACTCGAGGTCGGCCAGCTTGCCGATCTCGTTCGGGTCGAGGGGCTTGCCGTCCAGGACGCCACCCTTGATGACCAGGGTGGGGTTCGCCTTGGCAAAGTCACGCAGACCCCTGGCGGCCTCCACGACATCGCCGTTGATGAAGGCGATGGCGGTGGGACCGACCAGCAGGTCGTCGAAGCCGTCGATCCCCGCCTCGGAGGCGGCGAGCTTGGCGAGCGTGTTCTTGACCACGGCGTAGTTCGCGTGGTCACCGAGCGAGCGCCGCAGGTCCTGCAGCTGCTTGACGGTGAGACCGCGGTACTCGGTCAGCACGGCACCCGAAGCCTCGTTGAAGGACTCAACGATCTCCGCTACGGCTGCTTGCTTGTCTGCCCGCGCCATGGGTCTCCTTCCGGAACTGGTGAGACCCGGTGGTCCGGACTCCGGCCCCGAGACGACGAACGCCCTGAGCACAGGCTCAGGGCGTGGACGGTGTCCTCAGGGCGAGGGTCCTGCTCTGTCACCTGCGCTGGCCGTCCGCGGCTGCGGAACCTTCGGCCCTGGTGGGCCACCGGCGGTCTCTGGTTACGGCGGTCACTCTACGGGCGGGGTCGCGACCACCACAAATCGCCGACGGCCCGGCGCCCCGCAGGGCACCAGGCCGTCGTACGGCGCGGGGGAGGTCACTCGGCAGCGGCGTCCTCGGCAGCGACGTTCTTGGTGCGGTTGGGATCGATCGGGACGCCGGGACCCATCGTGGTCGACAGCGTCACCTTCTTGATGTAGCGACCCTTGGAACTGGCGGGCTTGAGCCGCAGCACCTCCTCGAGGGCGGCGGCGTAGTTCTCGGCCAGCTGGACCTCGGAGAACGACGCCTTGCCGATGATGAAGTGCAGGTTGGCGTGGCGGTCGACCCGGAACTCGATCTTGCCGCCCTTGATGTCGGAGACGGCCTTGGCCGGGTCGGGGGTGACGGTGCCGGTCTTGGGGTTCGGCATCAGGCCACGGGGACCGAGCACGCGACCGAGCCGGCCGACCTTGCCCATCATGTCCGGGGTCGCGACGACGGCGTCGAAGTCGAGCCAGCCGCCGGACACCTTCTCGATCAGCTCGTCGCCACCGACGACGTCGGCGCCGGCCTCACGAGCGGCCTCGGCCTTGTCGCCGCCCGCGAACACGAGCACGCGGGCGGTCTTGCCGGTGCCGTGGGGCAGGTTGACGGTGCCGCGCACCATCTGGTCCGCCTTGCGGGGGTCGACACCGAGACGCATGACGACGTCGACGGTCTCGTCGAACTTCTTCTTCGAGCCACCCTTGGCGATCTTGATCGCGGTCAGTGGGGCGTACAGCTCGTCCGGGGCGATCTGCTCCGCCGCGGCGCGGTAGGTCTTGCTGCGCTGCATGTCAGTTCCCCTCCGTCGTGACGCCCATCGAGCGGGCGGTGCCCTCGACGATCTTCATCGCGGCGTCGATGTCGTTGGCGTTGAGGTCGGGGAGCTTGGTCTGGGCGATCTCGCGGACCTGGTCCTTGGTGAGCTTGCCGACCTTCTCCTTGTGGGGGACGCCGGAGCCCTTCTGCAGGCCCGCGGCCTTCTTGATCAGCTCAGCGGCCGGCGGCGTCTTGGTGATGAACGTGAACGACCGGTCCTCGTAGATGGTGATCTCCACGGGGATGACGTTGCCGCGCATGGACTCCGTCTGGGCGTTGTAGGCCTTGCAGAAGTCCATGATGTTGACGCCGTGGGGACCGAGCGCGGTACCGACGGGCGGGGCCGGCGTCGCGGCACCGGCCTGCAGCTGCACCTTGACGAGTGCAGCGACCTTCTTCTTGGGAGGCATTGCCTGTCCTGTCCTTCGTGTCGTACGTCGTGGTCATGCGGGCCGGACCGGCCCTGCCACCTGGTGTTGCCGGCCTCAGACCCGCTGGATCTGGCTGAAGCTCAGCTCGACCGGGGTCTCCCGGCCGAAGATCTCGACGAGGGCCTTGACCCTCTGGGTGTCGGCGTTGATCTCGGTGATCGTCGCGTGCAGCGTCGCGAACGGGCCGTCGACCACCATCACCGAGTCGGAGACGGAGAAGTCGGCGACCTCGACGGGCCGCTTGGCCGGGGCGCCCGCACTCGCGGCAGCGCCCTCGCCCGCCGGTACGGCCTCCGCCTCGGGGGCGGTGAACGTGGGGGCGAGCCAGTTCTCGACCTCGTCCATGCTCAGCGGCACCGGCTGGTGGGCGTGGCCCACGAACCCGGTCACCGACGGCGTGTGGCGTACGGCGGCCCAGGACTCGTCGGTGAGGTCCATCCGGACCAGGACGTAGCCGGCGAACCGGGTGCGGTTGACCATCTTGCGCTGGCCGTTCTTGATCTCCGCGACGTCCTCGGTGGGGACCACGACCTCGTGGATGTAGTCCTCCATGTTCAGCGAGTTGATGCGGTTCTCGAGGTTGGACTTCACCCGCTTCTCCATGCCGGAGTAGGTGTGCACGACGAACCAGTCACCGGGCTTGGCCAGCAGCTCCCGGCGGAACGCCTCGAGGGGGTCCTCGGCGTCGGCCGCAGCGGACTCCTCGGCAGCGGGCTCGTCCGCCTCGTCAGGCTCGTCCGCCTCGTCGGCCGGCGCGGACTCCTCGGCGGCAGGCCCGACCGTCTCGTCGACCGTCACGGGGTCCGAGGCGCCGGCGTCGGCCTCGTCGACCGGCTCGGGGGCGTCCTCGGCCTCGGCGGCCTCGGTGGCCTCGTCGACCTCGGGGTGCTGCTGCTCCGACACGCTCTGCTCCGTCATCCGCTCATCTCGTTCGTCCGGTGGTCCGGACCTGGGTGGTGGGCGCTCGGCCCCTGCTGTTCCCGGCGTCGGCTCAGGACTCGCCCCGCGTGAAGATCTCGAACACGAGCTCTCCGAACGCGAGGTCGAGCGCGGACACCAGGACCATGAAGAAGGCCACGAACACGAGGGTCACGATGAAGTAGGTGACCAGCTGTTCCTGGGTCGGCCAGACGACCTTGCGCAGCTCGGCGACGACCTGCCGGTAGAACGTGACCGGGCTGGTCCGCTGCCGGGTGTCGTCGCGGCGATCTGCACGACTGTCCGTCATCGCAGCCTCTACCTCTTCCTCGTCCGCCTCGTGGCTTCTCGTTCTTCGTCGTTTCCGTCAGGACCGTCGGGTCCTCGCAGGGCACGAGGGACTTGAACCCCCAACCTTCGGTTTTGGAGACCGATGCTCTGCCAGTTGAGCTAGTGCCCTCCACGTGGCATCCCCATGGCCGGACCACCTGTTCCAGGTTCTCTGGGGCAGGCCGAAGCATTGGGGGGAGTCCACCAACGCCGCAGTCTACGGGGTGCACCTCGCCCTCGTCCAAACGCCTGCCGCGCCTACGATGGGGCCATGACCAGCCCCGCGACGTCTCCTCGTGCCCGACGCGTCTCCGAGCGGCTCGGCGGCATCGCCGAGTCGGCCACCCTGAAGGTCGACGCGAAGGCCAAGGCGCTCAAGGCCGAGGGCCGGCCCGTGATCGGTTTCGGTGCGGGTGAGCCCGACTTCCCGACGCCGGGCTACGTCGTGGAGGCGGCGGTCGAGGCGTGCCGCGACCCCCGCAACCACCGCTACACCCCCGCCGGCGGACTGCCCGAGCTCAAGCAGGCGATCGTCGACAAGACCCGTCGCGACAGCGGGCTCGAGGTGGCCCCGTCGCAGGTGCTGGTGACCAACGGCGGCAAGCAGGCCATCTACGACGCGTTCGCGGCGATGCTCGACCCGGGCGACGAGGTCATTGTCCCGGCGCCGTACTGGACGACGTACCCGGAGGCGATCCGCCTGGCCGGTGGCGTCCCGGTCGAGGTGCTCGCCGACGAGACCCAGGACTACAAGGTGACCGTCGACCAGCTGGAGGCGGCCCGGACCCCCCAGACCAAGGTGCTGCTGTTCGTCTCGCCGTCGAACCCGACCGGTGCCGTCTACACGGCCGAGGAGATCCGGGAGATCGGCCGCTGGGTCGAGGACCACGAGCTGTGGGTGCTGACCGACGAGATCTACGAGCACCTCGTCTACGACGGCGTCGAGACCGGGTCCCTCCCGGTGCTGTGCCCGGACGTCGCCGACAACTGCGTGGTGGTCAACGGCGTCGCCAAGACCTACGCGATGACGGGCTGGCGGGTCGGCTGGATGATCGGGCCGCCCGACCTGGTCAAGGCGGCGACGAACCTGCAGTCGCACGCCACCTCCAACGTCGCCAACGTCTCCCAGCGCGCCGCCATCGCGGCCGTATCGGGCGACCTGGCGGCCGTCGAGGAGATGAAGACCGCCTTCGACCGGCGCCGCCGCACGATCGTGTCGATGCTCAACGAGATCGAGGGGGTGGAGTGCCCGACCCCGCACGGCGCGTTCTACGCCTACCCACAGGTCAAGGGGCTGCTCGGTCGCGACCACGAGGGCACCCGGATCGACACCTCCGCCGACCTCGCCGAGTACATCCTCGAGAAGGCGGAGGTCGCGGTCGTGCCCGGTGAGGCGTTCGGCTCCCCCGGCTACCTCCGGCTCTCCTACGCCCTCGGCGACGACGACCTGGTCGAGGGGATCACCCGCCTCCAGAAGCTCTTCGCCTGAGGCCCCGGGTGGGTCCCGGGGTTTCGAGGCTCGTCGCTGGCGCTCCTCGCACCTCAACCTCCGACGCCCAACCATGACGAGCGCGGAGCGCGAGGGACGTCAGGTGCGCACGAGGCAGAGGCCGCTCGCGGCCCTGCCAAAAGCCCATCTCCACCTTCATTTCACCGGCTCGATGCGGCACGGCACCCTCCTCGAGCTCGCCGCGCGTGACGGGATCCACCTGCCCGACTCCCTGGTGAGCGAGTGGCCGCCGGAGCTCTCCGCGGCCGACGAGAAGGGCTGGTTCCGGTTCCAGCGGCTCTACGACGTGGCGCGGTCGGTGCTGCGCACCGAGGACGACGTACGCCGGCTGGTGCGCGAGGCGGCGGAGGACGACGTCGGCGACGGGGGCCGCTGGCTGGAGATCCAGGTCGACCCGTCCGGCTACGCCGCCCGCTTCGGCGGGATCACCGCCTTCACCGACCTGGTGCTCGACGCGGTGGCCGAGGCTTCCCGGGACACCGGTCTCGGCATGGCGCTCGTGGTGGCCGCCAACCGCACCCGCCACCCGCTCGACGCCCGGACCCTGGCCCGGCTGGCCGCCCAGTACGCCGGCCGCGGGGTGATCGGGTTCGGGCTGTCCAACGACGAACGGCGCGGGTCGACCGCCGACTTCGCGCCGGCGTTCGCCATCGCCGAGCGGGCGGGGCTGCTGCTGGTGCCGCACGGCGGCGAGCTGCGCGGGCCCGACCACGTCCGGGTCTGCCTCGACACGCTGCGTCCCGGCCGGCTCGGCCACGGGGTCCGCGCGGCCGAGGACCCCGGGCTGCTCGGCGAGATCGTGGAGGCGGGCATCCCGCTGGAGGTGTGCCCGGTCTCCAACGTCGCCCTCGGCGTGTACTCCGACCTCACCTCGGTGCCGCTCCCCGAGCTGCTCGAGGCCGGCGCGACCGTCGCCCTCGGCGCCGACGACCCGTTGCTCTTCGGGTCGCGGCTGGCGGGTCAGTACGCCACCATGCGCGCCGCCCACGAGCTCACCGACGACCAGCTCGCGGAGCTCGCCCGGATGTCCTTCCGGGCCTCGCGCGCGCCGTCCGACGTGGTCTCCGCCGGTCTCGCCGACATCGACGCCTGGCTCGGCAGTCCGGCCTGACGTTGCCGGAACGGCAACAGCGTTTGCCCCCGGGCGCGGAGCCCGGGAGGCTGGGAGGATGACCGAGCACCGCCATGCCCACGATCACTCCGCCAGCGGCGACCCGACGGACTTCTGGGAGGAGAAGTACGCCGGGGCCTCGGGGATCTGGTCGGGAGAGCCCAACCGAGCGCTGGTCGACGAGGCGACCGACCTGGCGCCGGGCCACGCGCTCGACCTGGGCTGCGGCGAGGGCGGGGACGCGCTCTGGCTGGCCGCGCGGGGCTGGACCGTCACCGGCCTCGACCTCTCCCCCACTGCGCTGGGCCGGGCGGACGCGGCCGCCCGGGCAGCCCGTCTCGACGACCGGACGCACTGGCTGGTCGCCGACCTGGCCGACCTGGCGACCTGGCCGGACGACGCGCCGTACGACCTGGTCATCGGGTGCTTCCTCCAGTCACCCCTGGAGTTCCCGCGCGCCGCGGTGCTGCGCCGGGCGGCCACCCTCGTCGCGCCGGGCGGCCGGCTGCTGGTGGTCGCGCACGCCGCGCCGCCGCCGTGGTCCGACGTCCCCGCCGACCGCCACGACGAGTTCCCGACCGTCGAGCGCGAGCTCGCCGACCTCGCCCTCGACGACGGGTGGCAGATAGAGGTCGCGGAGGTGCGCGAGCGCGACGCGACCGGCCCCGACGGGCAGCGGGGTCACCTCCTGGACACCGTCGTCCGGGCCCGCCGCCGCTGAGCGGTCAGAGCTCGCAGCCCACGAGCACCGGCTCGTTGACCAGCCGGATCCCGAACGCCGCCTCGACCCCGTCGCGGACCGTGCGGGCCAGCTCGAGCAGCTCGGCGGTGGTGGCACCGCCCCGGTTGGTGAGCGCGAGGGTGTGCTTGGCGGACAACGAGACGGCGGCTCCCCCTTCCAGGCCGTACCCCTTGCCGAACCCGGCGCGCTCGATCAGCCAGGCGGCGCTGGTCTTCACCCGCCCGTCGGGCTGCGGCCAGGCCGGCGCACCGTCGGGCAGGGCGGCCGCGTCGACCACCGGGTTGGTGAAGAACGACCCGGCGCTCCAGGTGTCGTGGTCGTCGGGGTCGAGCACCATGCCCTTGCCGCGGCGCAGCGCCAGCACGGCGTTGCGGACCTCGGCGAGCGGAGCCCGCTCGCCGGACTCGATGCCGAGCCGCCGCGACAGCTCGGCGTAGGTCACCGAGGTGCCCAGGGTCCCCTGCGCGAGCTGGTAGGTCACGTCGAGGACGACGTGCCGGCCGGGGTCGGCCTTGAACCGGGAGTGGCGGTAGCCGAAGCCGCAGTCGGCGTTGGCGAAGGTGCGGACGCCGTGCAGCCGCCGGTCCCAGACGCGGACGCTGGCCACCGTCTGGGAGACCTCCTGGCCGTAGGCGCCGACGTTCTGGATCGGCGTCGCGCCGACCGACCCAGGGATGCCCGACAGGGCCTCGATGCCGATCCAGCCGCGCTCGACCGCGGTGCCGACCAGGTCGTCCCAGCTCTCACCGGCAGCCACGGTCACCATCACGCCACCGCACGAGACGTCGTCGTCGACGTCGGGGTGCACGCCCCGGGTCGCCACCTCGACCACCACGCCGTCGAAGCCCTCGTCTGCCACGACGAGGTTGCTGCCACCCGCGAGGACCAGCACCGGTTCGCCCGAGCGGTCGGCGGCGTCGACCGCCTCGACGAGCTCGGCCTCGGTGGTCGCGGTGACCCACCGGCGTGCGGGGCCGCCCAGCCGCAGGGTGGTGTGGTCGCCCAGCCGGTGTCCCGGCTCAGGCACGGACGACGGCCTTGGGCATCCCGAGCACCTTCTCCCCGTCGCAGGTGACCTCGAGGGCGAGGGTGGCCAGCCCGTCGTCGACCGACTTCACGGTCCCGGCGACCCGGACCGTGACGGTGCCGTCGGCCGGGACCACGACGGGGCGGGTGAACTTGCAGCCCAGCTCGACGACCTCGGCGGCGCCGGTCCAGTCCGAGACCGCGCGGGCCGCCAGCGCCATCGTGTACATCCCGTGGGCGATCACGTCGGGCAGCCCCACCGACCTCGCGACCGCCTCGTCCTGGTGGATCGGGTTGTGGTCGCCGCTCGCGTCGGCGTACGCGACCAGGTCGGCGCGGGTGACGGCGTACCGACGTGCCTCGAGGACGTCTCCCGGGTTCACGCGTCACCGCCGGAGTGGACGAGCGTCGCGGACGTGGTGCAGACGACCGCGCCGTCGGCGTCGGTGATCTCGCTGCTCGTGCCGATGATGTCGGCGCCGCCGATCTGCCGCAGGCTGGCGACGGTGAGCGTGGCCGTCAGCACGTCGCCGGGCACGATCGGCCGGGTGTAGGAGAACTTCTGGTCGCCGTGGACGATCCGGAACAGGTCGACCTGCTCGGCGTGGAGGAAGGCGTTCATGGCGTCGAAGGCCAGCACGATCGGGTACGTCGCCGGGGCCGGGCCGCCGTCGTACTCACCCCCGGACGCCCGGGCGAAGGCCCGGACGTGCTCCTCGGTGACGGGGTGCGGTGCGGTCGGCGGGAAGGACCGCCCGACGAGCGACTGGTCGATCGGCATGTGGCGACCCTAGTCGGGCACGACGAAGGAGTGCACGGCGTGGGGCGACAGGTTGAGCAAGACCGCGGCCGAGCCTGCGAGGCCGCGACGGCGCGTCGAAACCAGCTGTGAAATGCGAACGACCCGTCCGGGCGTCGGACGGGTCGGTCGGTGCGGACGAGGCGTCAGCGGGTCTCCCGGTGCGCGGTGTGCTTGCGGCAGCGCGGGCAGAACTTGGACATCTCGAGCCGGTCGGGGTTGTTGCGCCGGTTCTTCTTGGTGATGTAGTTGCGCTCCTTGCACTCCTGGCACGCCAGGGTGATCTTGGGGCGAACGTCGGAGCTCTTGCTGGCCACGGGAAGTCCTTCGGTCGGGTGTCGCTGTGCTGCGGTCGGTCGGTCTGTCGTAGCGGGGGCGGGACTCGAACCCGCGACACCACGATTATGAGCCGTGTGCTCTAACCACCTGAGCTACCCCGCCACCGGGACGAGGCTCGCCGTCGGGCAAGGCCGCGTCCAGAGCCCCTTTACGGAATCGAACCGTAGACCTTCTCCTTACCATGGAGACGCTCTGCCGACTGAGCTAAAGGGGCAACGACGGAGAACACTACACAGTCCTCCGAGCGTTCGAGAAATCGGCTGAGCGGCCCTCACGGGGCCCCGCGACGGGCCTCCTGACGCCCCTTCTCCCGGAGCCACGCGACGCCGCCGGCACGGCCTGTGGGAGCGCCGCGCGCCGTGCTGCGGCAACCGATCCGGGACCGCTCCGCGAAGGACGGGTGCGGCCACCACGGGTGGCCCCCCGTGCCGGACGCACGGGCCGTGCGACCAGAGGAGTGGAGCGATGAAGACCCAGATCCTGCGAGCGGCTGCGGCGGGAGTGCTGGCCGTGGGGACCGTGGTGCTCGGGAGCCCGGCCGCGACGGCCCAGGCCGGCACCTCCGACGTCTCGGTGCTGCACGCCGTCCCGGGCGTGACGGTGGACGTCTACGCCAACGGCGACGAGCTGCTCACGGACTTCGAGCCGGGCACCCTCACCGACCCCACCCCGCTGCCGCAGGGCGAGTACGACCTGAAGGTCACCGAGGCCGGCGCCGGGCCGAACGCCGACGCGCTGATCGAGGCGAACGGCGTGGCCGTCCCGGCCGGGGCGAACATCACCGTCGTCGCGCACCTGCAGCCGAACGGGGACCCGGCCCTGACGCCGTTCGTCAACGACACCTCCCCGGTCGCGGCCGGGCAGGCCCGGCTCACCGTCCGCCACACGGCAGCGGCGCCGGCCGTCGACGTCCGCGCCGACGAGGAGCCGGTGTTCACCGACCTGACCAACCCGAACGAGGACTCCACCGAGGTCCCCGCCGGCACCGTCTCGGCCGACGTGGTGCTCGCGGGCACCTCCGACGTGGCGATCGGGCCGGCCGACCTCGACCTGGCGGAGGGCGCGAACACCATCGTCTACGCCTGGGGCAGCGCCGAGGAGGAGAACCTCGACCTGGCGGTGCAGACGATCAGCGGGCTGCACTCCGCCCCGGGCGGGGTCCCGAGCGGCACCGGTGGCCAGGCGGCGGCGTCCGACGGGGTGGCCACGTGGGCCTGGGCGCTGACCGGCATGCTGCTGGCCGGCTCGGCCGCGTGGCTCCTGGTCCGTCGTACGGCGAGCGCCCGGCACAGCTGACGGGACCAGCCGTGCCGAAGCCCGGCCGAGTGGTGGCGACGGCCGCCCTCGTGGGCGGCTTGGTCGCCGGTGGCGCCTCGTGGACGACCGGGACGCCCGGGCGCGACCCGGAGCGGGTCCCCCGCTCGCTCCGGGTCGTGGCGCCGGAGCAGGAGACGCCGCGCGCCGAGGCGACCGCCCCGACGGCCCGGTCGGCGCGGGCCAGGCCGCAGCCACCGGACACCCCACCGACCCGGCTGGGCATCGGGGCCGTCGGCCTGAGCCTCCCGGTGCTGCCCATGGGAGTGGACCGGGAGGGCCTGATGGCGCTCCCACCCACCCCCTTGGCCACCTCCTGGTACCGGTACGGCGCCGACCCGACCGACCGGCGGGGCGCCGTGGTGGTCTCCGGTCACGTCGACACCGCGGAGGACGGGGCCGGCCCCCTGGCCCGGCTGGCCGGCCTCGCCGAGGGCACCGAGATCGTGCTCGACCACCGCGACGGGAGCACGACGTACTCGGTGGTCGCGGTGCGCCAGGTGGCGAAGTCGCTGCTGGACCTGCCCGCGCTGTTCCGCCGGAGCGGGCCGCCCCGGCTGCACCTCGTCACCTGCGGTGGGGCCTTCCTGCCGGACCGGGGTGGCTACCAGGACAACGTCGTCGTGGTCGCGGAGCCGGAGCGATGACCGACGACGCGCGACCCACGGGCAAGCCGGCCGACGACCTGCTCCGAACCCCTGACGTGGAGGTCGGTGACACGATCGGGGCCCGGCTGGCCCAGCGGGACGAGGAGGCGCTCGCCGAGGCCTACCGCGCCTACGGTCCGGTGCTGCTGCGCTACCTCACCCGGTACGTCGGCCGCAACGAGGCCGAGGACGTCCTCCAGCGCACCTTCCTGGACGCTTGGCGCAACGCTGCGACGTACGACCCGCGGCAGCGGCTGGCGAGCTGGCTGTTCACGATCGCCCACCACCGGGCGGTCGACGCGCTGCGCGCCAAGCGCGCGGTCGTGGTCGATGTCGAGACACTGCGCGACCTGGTCGGCGACGATGGTCGGGAGACGGCGGAGCGCTTCGCCGATGCCGCGGACGTCCACCGCACCCTGCGACGGCTTCCGGAGCACGAGCGGGTGGTCCTCGAGCTGGCGTACTTCGTGCAGCTGACCCAGCGGGAGATCGCCGAGCGGCTCGGCCTGCCCCTCGGGACCGTGAAGGCCAGGGCGGCGCGCGGCACCCGCCGGCTCGGGCAGCTGATGCGCGACGAACGGGAAGGAGAGGTCCGATGACGGATCACGACACGGGTACGGCGCACCTGGACCTCCTCGCCCTCCTGCGCGGTGAGCTGTCGACCGACGACGTCGTCCGGGTCCGCGACCACGTGGCGGGGTGCTCGGAGTGCCGGGACGAGCTGCTCGAGCTGGCCGTGGGCCACTCCCTGCTGACCGCGTCGGTCCGCAGCCTCGCCGCCCCGGAGGCCGTGGCCCTGCCCGAGGACCCGGTCACACCGGCGCCGACGCCGCACCGGCGCAGGCGCGTCGTGGCCGGGATCGCCGCTGCTGCCGTCGTCCTCGCGGGAGCGGGGGTCGCCGCCCTGCTGGTCGACCGGGAGCCGACGGAGACCCCGGCACCTCCTGTCGAGCAGGTCGCCGAGACCCGGCTCGAGGGCGTCGACGGCGCCCCGGGCCGCGGCCGGGTCACGATGAGCGGCTCGGACGTCGCGGCGATGACGGTCGAGACCACCGGACTGCCGCGGCCCCGGGGAGGTCACTACTACTACGTGTGGCTGCTCGACCCGGAGACGAACAAGATGCTGCCGGTGGGACAGGTGGAGGCCGAGGGGAGCACCACCTTCCGGCTGCCGCTGTCGTTGCTCGGGAGGTACAGCGCGATCGACGTCAGCCTCGAGGCCGACAACGGTGATCCCGGCCACTCGGTGACGTCGGTCCTGCGGGCCGACTACCGGACCCCGTCGGGCAGCGCCGGCTCGTGACCCGGGCCGCGCTCAGGTGTCGATCCGGTCCCAGGGTCGCGCCTCCTCGAGCTCCAGGGCCAGCTCGAGCAGGGTGTCCTCGCGACCGGCGCCGGCCCCGAGCATCATGCCCTGCGGCAGCCCGTCGGCGGTGGTCGCGAGTGGCAGGCTGATCGCCGGGTCGCCGGTCACGTTGTGGAGCGGCGTGAAGGCCACCCAGTCGACGAGCCGGGCGATGATGGTGTCGTAGTCCTGGGTCGGCGCGAGGTGCCCGATCTCCGGCGTCTGCCGCGCCAGCGTCGGCGAGAGGACCACGTCGAACTCGTCGAAGAACGCCCGGGTGCGCCGCTGCACGGCCCGGAGCCGCGCGATCGCCAGGGGCAGCCGGTGCGCGTGCCGGCGGGAGTGCTCCGCGAGGCCCTGGGTCAGGTTGTCGAGCTGTCCCGCGTCCCAGGTCCGGCCGAACGTGCGGCGTCCGGTACGGACCGTGAACAGCGCCAGCATCGACCAGTAGAGGAGGAAGTCGTCGCGCAGCGTCCCGGGGAGCGGCAGGTCGACCGGCGTGACGGAGTGCCCGAGCTCCTCCAGCAAGGAGGCCGTCTTCCAGGTGAGGTCGGCGACCTCGGGTGCGGCCGGCTGTCCGAGACCCTCGGTCACGACGGCCACCCGACGCCGCGCGTGCCCGGGGTGGCGGACGTCGCCCACCGGCGGCAGCCGCAGGTCGCGGTAGACCCGCTCGGCCTCGCGGTAGAACGCGGCCGTGTCGCGGACGCTGCGCGTCAGCACCCCGTCGGCGACGATCCGCACCGGCATCTGCCGCATCATGGCGTCCTGGGCCAGCCGGCCCCGCGTGGGCTTGAGCCCGACCAGGCCGTTCACGGACGCCGGGATCCGGATCGAGCCGCCGCCGTCGTTGGCGTGGGCGATCGGGACGGCACCGGCCGCCACCAGCGCCGCCGAGCCCGCCGACGAGGCGCCCGCCGTACGGTCGGGGTCCCACGGGCAGCGGACCGGACCGAGTCGCGGGTGCTCCGCGCTGGCGCTGAACCCGAACTCCGAGAGCTGGCTCTTGCCGAGCGGCAGCAGCCCCGTGGCGAGGTACATCCGCGCGAAGTCGCCGTCGGTGGGCCGCGGGCTGGGCCGCCACGCGTCTGCTCCCTGCTGGGTCGGCATGCCGGCGACGTCGACGTTGTCCTTGACGTAGGTCGGCACCCCGGCGAAGTAGCCGCCGTGCGGGTCGGCCGCACGGACGCGCGCACCCTCGGCGTCGTCGTGGGCGACCGCGTTGAGCCGGTCGTTGACCGCCGCGGTGCGGGCGAGGGCGGCCTCCACCACCTCCGGGATGCTCACCCGGCGGGCCTGGATCTCCTCCACCAGCCCCACCGCGTCGAGGTGACCGAGGGCGTCGTCGGTGAAGGCGTGCACGCGGGTCATGCCCGAGGAGGTTACCGGTCAGTCACTCCGCGGCGGTGGCAGCCCACGAGGTGGTCGTCGACCAGCCCGATCGCCTCCATCAGGGCGTACATCGTGGTGGGGCCGACGAAGACGAAGCCGACCTTCTTGAGGGCCTTCGACAGCGCGACCGACTCCGGGGACGTGGTCGCCAGCTCCTCGGTCGTCGAGGGCGCCGGGTGGACGTCGGGACGGAAGCCCTCGACGAACGCCTCGAGGCCGCCGGACCCGCGCAGCGCGACGGTGGCCCGGGCGTTGGTGATCGCGGCGTCGACCTTGAGCCGGTTGCGGACGATGCCGGTGTCGGCCAGCAGCCGGGCACGGTCGCCGTCGCCGTACGCCGCCACCGCGTCGGCGTCGAACCCCGCGAACGCCGCGCGGAAGCTCTCCCGCTTGGCGAGGATGGTCCGCCACGACAGCCCGGACTGGAAGGCCTCGAGGGTCAGCCGCTCGAGGTGGGCGGCCTCGCCGTGGATGGGGACGCCCCACTCGCGGTCGTGGTAGTCGCGGAGCAGCGGGTCGCCGGCCCCCCAGGGGCAGCGGGGGACGCCGTCGTCCCCGGTGGTCGGCCCCGGCACGTCAGCGACGCTCGCGCAGCCGCACGTGGTGGGGCATCTCGGGCGCGGGGATCGGTGGCAGCGGGTCGTCGACGACCCCGAACCGGCCGTCGGCGACCGTGCGGCTGTCGCCCACCACCTCCCCGTCGCGGACGATCTGGCGCTGCCACTCCTCGCGGTAGCCGACGACCTCGTCGTGGCTGCGCCCGACGAAGTTCCACCACATCACGATCGGCTCGCCGAACGGCGGCCCGCCCAGCACCAGCAGCCGCACGCGCTCGGCGCCGCCGGCCAGCGTCAGCGTCGTCCGGCCCGGGGCGGTGTAGCCGAGGTTGCCCTGCTTGACCTCGGTGCCGTCGACGGTGACCACACCGGTGTCGACCAGGACGCCGTGCTCGAAGGTCGGGTCGACGTCGAGGGTGACGTCGGCTCCGGCGTCGAGCAGCAGCTCGGCCCCCAGCAGCGGCGTGTGGGTGGGCACCGGCGACGTGGTGCCGAGCAGCGACCCCAGGAAGACCCGCGCCTCCCAGCCGTCGCCGGTGACGGCGTCGGGGGCGTGGTGGTCGAAGCCCGGGGCGACGTCGCGGGACGCGTCGGGGAGCGCCACCCAGAGCTGCGCACCGTGCAGGGTCGTGGTGGTCCGGGTCGACACCTCGGAGTGACTGATGCCGTGCCCCGCGGTCATCAGGTTGACCTCGCCGGGACGCACCATCGCGTGGTGGCCCGCGGAGTCGGTGTGCTCGACCTCGCCGGTGAACAGCCAGCTCACGGTCTGCAGCCCCGTGTGGGGGTGGGGGGCGACCGACATGCCGCCGGTGTCGGCGACGTCGTCGGGCCCGTAGTGGTCGACGAAGCACCACGCCCCGATCAGGGACCGGTGCCGCTGCGGGAGGGTCCGGCGTACCCGCATCGCACGGGGACCGCCCAGGGGCACGTCGCGCGGCGGCAGCACCTCGACCCCGTCGACCCCGGCGCAGGGGTCGAGGACCAGCTCGTCGGGGTCGCGCTCGGGGTTGGTCACGGCTCAGCCCGCCCGTCGGGCGACCCGTCCAGGTCCGGTGCGTGACGGCTCATGGGTCCATCCTCACGCGGGAGTCAAGCGTGGGACGCGCCGGGCAAGCCCGGGTCAGTAGCCGCTGCCGGTCTTGACCTGTTGCCGCTCGGTCTCGCTGGCGCCGCCCTTCTCGTCCAGGGTCGCGCACGCGTCGGCGATGTCGCGCAGGAACTGGTCGACCTGCCCGCGGCTCATCGTCTCCTTGACCAGGGCCCGCAGGATCTTCACGTTCTGGGCGTTGGGCGGGAGGGTGTACGCCGGAACCATCCAGCCGCGCTCGGCGGACAGCTGCCAGGCGATGTCGGACTCGTCGTACGACGAGTGCTCACCGGCGAGCCGGAAGGCCACCAGGGGGAGCTGCTCCTCGTCGGCGCCGATCACCTCGAACCGCCCGCTCGCGCGCAACCCCTCGGCGAGGGCCTGCGCGTTCTGCTGCATCTGCCGCATCACGTAGGTGTAGCCCTTCCTCCCCAGCCGGACGAAGTTGTAGTACTGGGCCAGCACCATCGAGGCACCCGTGGAGAAGTTGAGCGTGAACGTGGCGTCGGTCTTTCCGAGGTAGTTCTCGTAGAAGACGAGGTCCTGGGCGAGGTCGGACTCCTCGCGGAAGACCAGCCACCCGATGCCGGGGTAGACCAGGCCGTACTTGTGCCCCGAGACGTTGATGGAGCGGACCTGCTCGAGCCGGAAGTCGCACGGCGAGTCGGGGTACAGGAACGGCCAGACGAACCCGCCGCTCGCGCCGTCGATGTGCATCGGGATGTCGAGGCCACGCTCCTCCCTCACCCGCAGGAGGAGCTCGTTGATCCCGACGAGGTCGTCGCGGTGGCCGGTGAAGGTGGTGCCGAGCACGCCCACCACCCCGATCGTGTTCTCGTCGAGGAAGGGCTCCACGTCGTCGGGACCGATCGTGTACTTGTCCTCGGCGAGCGGCACGATCCGCGGCTCGACGTCGAAGTAGCGGCAGAACTTCTCCCAGACGACGTGCACGTCGCCCCCGAACACCAGGTTGGGACGGTCGACCGCGAGGTTCGCGGCCTGGCGGCGTTCCCGCCACTTCCACTTCAGGGACAGCGCGCCGAGCATGATCGCCTCGGACGAGCCCTGGGTCCGGCAGCCGGTCGTGGCCCCCGGGGCCCGGAACAGGTCGGCGAGCATCCGCACGCACCGCTGCTCGATCTCGGCCGAGATCGGGTACTCCGCGTGGTCGATGAAGTTGCGGTGCAGGTTGCCCGCGATCAGCCGTTGCGCCTCGGGCTCCATCCAGGTCGTGACGAACGTGGCGAGGTTGCGCTGCGGATCACCGTCCATCGCCAGGTCGGTGGCGACCAGGCGCAGGGCATCGGTGGGGGTCATGCCCTCGTCCGGGAAGGCCTCCGACGGGGCGGCCTCGGTCAGGAAGCGGTTGCCGAAGAGCGTCACGTCGGCGGCGTCGTCAGGCTCGGTCATCCCGCGAGCGGAGCACGCCGCAGGGCGCGCAGTCCTCCCCCGATCTGGATGATCCCCGCGACCGCGAAGCACGCGGCGCCCGCGAAGGTCCCCCAGTTCACCAGCCCGACGTCGACCGACTGGCTCGTCGCGGGGCGGACGAACGCGGCCAGTCCCGCGAGGAAGAAGAGCACCGACCCGACCTGGTTGACGACGACGATCCACCAGTCCACGTCACCGGTCAGCACCCGCACCCGACCCTGTCCGACGTCGAGCATCGCGAGGTGACCGGACACCAGGAAGCAGACGCAGCCGAGGATGTCCGGGAGCCAGATCCACCCGTCGGACTGCCGTGGTGTGAGGCCCGAGGCGAAGGCCGCCACCAGGCTGACCGCGAACAGCAGGGTGCCCACGAACAGGACGACGGCGCTGCGCCACGCGCGCGACCGCGCCGTCGCGGCCAGCACCGAGACCCAGCCGCCGCCACTGAAGAACACGCCGCCGACGAGGTAGGTGAGGTTCACGGCGACGAGCTCGGCCCCGGCCTGGGCCATGGCGGCGCCGCAGGAGAACAGCGAGCCACCGAGGGTGAACGCCACGCCGGCGAGGACGCCGTCGCGGACCACGCGGCGGCTCGGTGAGGTCACGAGTTCGAGTAGACCGCCGGTCCCCCGTCGCCGTCCCCCTCCGTTTCGGGCCCCCTGCCGGCCTCCGGCCCACGGCGGGCTCCACCCGCCCAGGTCCAGGCGTACGCCGGGTCCTCGGCGGCGAGCCCGCCCTCGCCGAGATCGAGCGGCTTGAAGGTGTCGACCATGACGGCCGACTCCTCGAAGTAGTCGACGCCGAGCGAGGCCTCGATCGCGCTCGGCTGCGGGCCGTGCGCGTGGCCGCCGGGGTGCAGGCTGATCGACCCGATGTTGATCCCCGACCCCTTACGCGCCTCGTAGTCCCCGCCCACGTAGAACATGACCTCGTCGGAGTCGACGTTGGAGTGGTAGTAGGGCACCGGGATCGCCAGCGGGTGGTAGTCGACCTTCCGCGGCAGGAAGTTGCAGACCACGAAGTTCCAGCCCTCGAAGACCTGGTGCACCGGCGGCGGCTGGTGCACCTTGCCGGTGATCGGCATGTAGTCGTCGATGTTGAAGGTGTGCGGGTAGAGGCAGCCGTCCCAGCCGACCACGTCGAACGGGTGGGTCGCGTAGGTCAGCCGGCTGCCGACGATCCCGGCCGAGGTGCGGTGCTTGACCAGCACCTCGACGTCGCTGCCCTCGGCGAGGTGGGGCTCGGTGGAGCCGTGCAGGTCGCGCTCGCAGTACGGCGCGTGCTCGAGCAGCTGCCCGAACCGGCTGAGGTAGCGCTTCGGCGGGTGGATGTGGCTGTTGGCCTCGATGGCGTACAGCCGGCTCGGCTCGGCGGGGACCCAGCGGTGGTCGGTGGCCCGCGGCACGAGGACGTAGTCGCCCGCCCGGTAGGGCACCACCCCGAAGACGGTCTCGACGGTGCCGGTGCCCTCCTGGACGAACACGCACTCGTCGCCGATCGCGTTGCGGTAGAGGGGGGAGGCGTCGGTCCCGGTCACGACGTAGGCGATCCGGACGTCGGCGTTGCCGAGCACCAGCCGCCGCCCCTCCACGGGGCAGGCTGCCGCGCCGTCCTCGAACAGGGTGTGGAGCCTCAGGTGGCGCGGCTTCAGCGGGTGGTTCGGCGCCAGCCGCTGGTCCCCGAGCTCCCACACCTGGCTGTCCACGATCGCCGACGGGACGCCGCGGTGGTAGAGCAGCGAGGAGTCGGAGGAGAACCCCTCCTCCCCCATAAGCTCCTCGCGGTACAGGTTCCCCTCGGGGTCACGGTGCTGGGTGTGCCGCTGGGGCGGCACCTCACCCACCTGGCGGTAGTACGTCATGTCCGATATCCGATCGTTGCCGTCCGCATGTCAGGAACCATCGTGCCACGCCGTCCACCATGGCGGCGACCCCCGGGACGGCGGTCGCCCGGGCGTCGGTCCTCACCCGGGCAGGTTGTGGACAGAGGTCGACGACGACGTGTGAACTAGGCTCGGAGACACGGGTCACACCGACAGCGGAGGCACCTTGACCACCGAGTCCGTCAGCGCGCACACCCAGCGCGTGCGCACGATCACCGGGCAGCACCTGGGTGAGCGCGGGCCACTGATGCCGGTCCTGCACGACCTGATGGAGGAGTTCGGGCACATCACCCGCGACGACGTCGCCGCGGTCGCCGACGTCCTCAACCTCTCGGTCGCCGAGGTGCACGGAGTGGTGAGCTTCTACCACGACTTCCGCACCACGCCCCCGCCCGCGCACACCATCGCGCTGTGCCGCGCCGAGGCCTGCCAGGCCGTGGGCGCCGAGCGGGTCTTCGTCGAGGCGGTCGCCGCCCACGAGGGCAGCGACGTCGAGGTGCGCGAGGTGTTCTGCCTCGGCAACTGCGCGCTGGGCCCCAGCGGGATGCTCGACGGGCAGCTGCACGGCCGCCTCGACGGCGAGCGGATCGCCGCCCTCACGGGGGAGTGGCGATGACCACGGTGTGGGTGCCCGCCGACGCGGCCGCCGTCTCGGTCGGGGCCGACGAGGTCGCCGACGCCCTCACGGCCGCGGGCGCGACCGTACGCCGGAACGGCTCCCGCGGGATGCTCTGGGCCGAGCCGCTGGTGGAGGTCGAGACCGACGAAGGACGGGTCGGCTACGCGAACGTCACGCCGGAGGCCGCCGCCGGCGTGCTCGACGGCGAGGGCGAGTGCCTCGGGGTCGTGGACGACCACGCGTGGCTCGCCGGCCAGCGGCGCGTGTCCTTCGCACGGGTGGGCGTGATCGACCCCCAGGACGTCGAGGGGTTCGAGGCGCTCGGCGGCTGGACCGGTCTGCGGCGCGCGCTGACGATGGCGCCCGCCGAGGTGGTGGAGGAGGTCACCGACTCCGGGCTGCGCGGGCGCGGCGGCGCCGGCTTCCCCGCCGGCATCAAGTGGAAGACGGTGCTCGAGGCCGACGCGGACACGAAGTTCGTCGCCTGCAACTTCGACGAGGGCGACTCCGGCACCTTCGCCGACCGGATGGTGGTCGAGGGCGACCCGTTCACGCTGATCGAGGGCATGGCCATCGCGTCGTACGCCGTCGGCGCGAGCGAGGGCTACGTCTACGTCCGCTCCGAGTACCCGCACGCGATCACCGCCCTGCGTCGGGCGATCGAGACCGCCTACACCCACGGCTTCCTCGGCCGCGACATCCTCGGCAGCGGGCACGGCTTCGACCTCCACGTGCGCGTGGGGGCCGGTGCCTACATCTGCGGCGAGGAGTCCTCGATGCTGGAGAGCCTCGAGGGTCGGCGCGGCGAGGTGCGGGCCAGGCCGCCGATCCCGGCGCTCAAGGGCCTCTTCGGCCGACCGACCGCGGTCAACAACGTGCTGACCCTCTGCGCGGTGCCGATGATCCTCGCCGACGGGGGCCAGGCCTACGCCGAGCTCGGCGTCGGCAAGTCGCGCGGAACCCAGGTCTTCCAGCTGGCGGGGAACATCGCCCGCGGCGGGATCGTCGAGCTGCCGATGGGCGTGACGCTCGGCGAGCTGGTCGAGGGGTACGGCGGCGGCACGCTCACCGGCCGACCGGTGCGGGCCGTGCAGGTCGGCGGGCCGCTGGGCGCCTACGTGCCCCCGGAGCAGTTCGACACCCCGATGGGCTACGAGGAGCTCGCCGAGGTCGAGGCGATGCTCGGCCACGGCGGCGTCGTGGTCTTCGACGACACCGTCGACATGGCCCGGATGGCCCGCTTCGCCTTCGAGTTCTGTGCCGTGGAGTCGTGCGGCAAGTGCACGCCGTGCCGGATCGGCGCGGTGCGTGGCAAGGAGACGCTCGACCACGTGATCGCTGGCCGCGACGTCGAGCGCAACCTCGCGCTCGTCGACGACCTGTGCACCACCATGACCAAGGGGTCGCTGTGCGCCATGGGCGGCCTCACCCCGATGCCCGTGCAGAGCGCGATCCGGCACTGGCCCGAGGACTTCGACCGCAGCCACCAGGAGGAGGTCTCCTCATGACCACCACCGAGCAGCCCAGCTACTCGACCCGCTGGGCGCCCGAGACCGACCTCGGCACGCCACCGGTCGAGGGCGAGACCGTGACCCTCACCATCGACGGCCGGTCGGTCGACGTACCCGAGGGCACGTCGGTGATGCGCGCGGCCGCGCTCGCCGGGATCGACGTGCCCAAGCTGTGCGCCACGGACTCCCTGAAGGCCTTCGGCTCCTGCCGGATGTGCCTGGTCGAGGTCGAGGACGGCAAGGGCGTCCCGGCGTCGTGCACCACCCCGTGCGCCGACGGCATGGTCGTGCGCACCGACACCGAGCAGGTCCAGCAGCTGCGACGCGGCGTGATGGAGCTCTACCTCTCCGACCACCCCACCGACTGCGACGGCTGTGCACGTGGCAACTGCGAGATCCAGTCCGTGGCCACCCGGGTCGGGGCCGCCGAGGTCCGCTACGGGTTGGGCCGGCAGCACGTCGAGGAGGCCACCGACGCCTCCAACCCCTACTTCGACTACGACCCCGCCGCTTGCATCGTCTGCTCGCGCTGCGTGCGCGCGTGCGACGACATCCAGGGCACCTTCGCGCTGACGGTCGAGGGTCGCGGCTTCGACTCCCGCATCACCCCCGGCGGCGTCGACTTCCTGTCCTCCGAGTGCGTCTCCTGCGGCGCGTGCGTGCAGGCGTGCCCGACCGACGCCCTCGCCGAGAAGTCGCTGGTGGACCTCGGGATGCCGACCCGAAGCGTCGAGACCACCTGCGCCTACTGCGGCGTGGGCTGCTCCTTCCGCGCCGAGGTCTCCGGCGAGGGCCCCCTCGATCCGGACACCCGCGTGGTGCGGATGATCCCCAGCAAGGACGGCGGCGCCAACGAGGGCCACTCGTGCGTGAAGGGCCGCTTCGCCTACGGCTACGCCAGCCACGACGACCGGCAGATGCACCCGATGGTGCGCGACTCCATCGACGAGGAGTGGCGGGTCGTCTCCTGGGAGGAGGCCATCGCCCGCGTGGCCGAGGGCTTCAAGGCGATCCAGGCCGAGCACGGCGTCGGCGCCATCGGCGGCATCTCCTCCTCGCGCTGCACCAACGAGGAGGTGTACGTCGTCCAGAAGATGGTGCGGGCGGCGTTCGGCAACAACAACATCGACACCTGCGCGCGCGTGTGCCACTCGCCCACCGGCTACGGGTTGAACCAGACCTTCGGCACCTCCGCGGGCACCCAGGACTTCAAGTCGGTGGAGAGCGCCGACGTGATCCTGCTGATCGGCGCGAACCCCACCGACGCCCACCCGGTCTTCGCCTCCCGCATGAAGCGACGGCTGCGCGCGGGTGCCCAGATCGTCGTGGCCGACCCCCGGCGGATCGACATCGTCCGCACGCCGCACATCGAGGCGGCCCACCACCTGCCGGTGCTGCCGGGCTCGAACGTCGCCTTCGTCAACGCCATGGCCCACACCATCGTCACCGAGGGCCTGCACGACGAGGAGTTCATGCGGAGCCGCTGCGAGAACGTCGACGAGTACCTCGCGTTCATCGCCCTGGAGGAGAACTCGCCGGAGTCGACCGCGGCCGCGACCGGCGTACCCCCGGAGCAGCTGCGCGAGGCCGCCCGGTTGTACGCCGCCGGACCCAACTCCGCCATCTACTACGGCCTCGGCGTCACCGAGCACAGCCAGGGCTCGACGATGGTGATGGGCATGGCGAACCTCGCCATGGTCACCGGCAACATCGGCCGGGAAGGTGTCGGGGTGAACCCGCTGCGCGGGCAGAACAACGTGCAGGGTTCCTGCGACATGGGTTCCTTCCCCCACGAGTTCCCGGGCTACCGCCACGTGTCCCGCGACGAGGTGCGCGGCATCTACGAGTCGCTGTGGGGGCTCGAGCTGGACCCGCAGCCCGGCCTGCGGATCCCCAACATGTTCGACTCGGCGATCGGCGGGACCTTCCACGGACTCTTCGTCCAGGGCGAGGACATCGCGCAGTCCGACCCCAACACCCAGCACGTGGAGGCGGCGCTGTCGGCGATGGAGCTGGTCGTCGTGCAGGACCTGTTCCTCAACGAGACCGCCCGCTTCGCCCACGTCTTCCTGCCCGGCTCCAGCTTCCTGGAGAAGGACGGGACCTTCACCAACGCCGAGCGCCGGATCAACCGGGTGCGTCCGGTCTTCCCCAGCCGGGTCGGCAAGGACGAGTGGCAGGTCGTGTGCGAGATCGCGCAGGCCATGGGCTACGACATGCACTACGCCTCGGCGGCGGAGATCATGGACGAGATCGCCCAGACCACGCCCACCTTCGCCGGTGTCTCGTTCGCGGCGCTGGACGCCGAGGGCTCGATGCAGTGGCCGGTCAACGACGCCGCACCCCACGGCACTCCCACGATGCACATCGGCGAGTTCGTGCGCGGCAAGGGCAAGCTGGTGGAGACGGTCTACGTGCCGACGACCGAGCGCACCAACCGCCGGTACCCGCTGGTGCTGACGACGGGCCGGATCCTCAGCCAGTACAACGTGGGGGCGCAGACCCGGCGGACCGCCAACCAGACCTGGCACCCCGAGGACGTGCTGGAGATCCATCCGGCCGATGCGGACATGCGCGGGATCTCCACCGGCGACCGGGTGGAGCTGTCCTCGCGGGTGGGCACCACCACGCTGACCGCGGTGGTGTCCGAGCGGATGCCGGCGGGCGTCGTCTACACGACGTTCCACCACCCCGTCACGGGCGCCAACGTGGTCACGACGGAGAACTCCGACTGGGCCACGAACTGCCCGGAGTACAAGGTCACGGCAGTCCAGGTCGGCGTCGCCAACGCGGGGAACCGTGCCGAGGGCGCGGCGGCCCAGCGCGAGATGGCGGGCCGTCAGTGAGCGGAGGTCTTCCTCCCGAGATCCGCATGGGCAACGACATCGCCCGCCAGTTCGCCCATCTCGGGGCCGAGGCCGCCGCGGTCCAGATCGGGACCCACCTGGAGAAGTTCTGGGACCCTCGCATGCGCCGCCGACTCCACGACCTGCTGGCCCCTGACGGCGGGTACACCGACCAGGCGGACCCCCTGCTCGTCGCCGGGCTGCGGCGCCTGGAGGCGGATGCCACCGACGACGCCGAACGCCGGAAGGCCACCGGCGGCTGAGCTCCTGGGGCCCGCGGTCTACGTTCGTCGGGCGAACCTGATCGAGCCGTCGGGCAGGCGTCGGTGGAGGTGCCCGGGGTCGTGGATCCTCCGGTGGTGGAACCCGCACAGCGGGACCATGTCGGCGAGGTCGGTGTCGCCGTGATGGCTCCAGGGTCGTCGGTGATGGAGCTCGCACCAGGCGTACGGCGTCTGGCAGCCATCGGCAAGGCAGCTGGTGTGCCGGAGGGCGCCGGCCACGCGCTGGGTCTCGGTGAACAGTCGGCTGCTCCGCCCGAGGTCGAGGGGTTGCGAGGCTCCGCCGAGGACGGCGGGCACGAGCCCCGCGCTGCACGCGAGCCGGCGCGCCTCGGCGGCGGAGACGAGGTCGCCGGTATCGAGGCCGGCGGCCCGGAGCTGGCCGCGGAGGACGTCGAGGTCGAGCTTGACGATCACGGTCGCGGCAACCCTGCCGTGGAGCCGGTCGGTGGGCAGGTGTTCGAGGATCTGGGTGAACGCGACCCCGCGGAGGTGGGCCCAGTCACGGTCGACCCGCTGGTCGCCCGCCTGCGCCTCGGTGGCGCCGAGTCTGCCGCGGCGGGGCGAGGTCAGGGCGTCGACGACCTTCTTCAGGATCGATCCGGCCAGGGTCGGGACGGTGAAGTGACCCGACATGGTGCCGTTGCCGTTGTCGTGCAGGGTCAGCCTGGCCCGGGCCAGCGCCGCTTGCTCCTCCTCGTGGACCTGGGCGTTCTCGTGGACGTCCACCTTCTGCTGGTCCGGTTCGACGGCCGCCAGGGCACGCCACGCGAGCCTGCGGAGCTGGGTCGGGTCGACCCGTCGAGCCTGTGCGACCAGGCGCCGCTCGACCGTGGCGACCTGGTCGCCGGCGAGCCCCCGGGGCAGCTTCGCGATCGCGTGGGCGATGACGGCGGCGTGCTCGGCGGAGATCTCACCCTCGGCGAGCCCGCTCTGCGTGGCCGGCAGCTTGTCGTCGAGCTCCTTGGCCAGCTTGGTCGAGCGGGACGCCGCGGCCGTGCCTGACCGGGTCACGCTTGAGAGCCACGACCCGGTGGACGCGCAGCCCGCGGTCTCGGCCACCCTCGACCGATCCGCCGCGGCCACCAGCTTCAGCTCGAGCGCGTGGATCCGCGACCGGGCCCGCGCGAGCTCGGCGATCACCCGTGCGTACTGCTCCGGCGCCAACCCGGTCACGTCGCCGTCGACAGCGTCGAGGGCCTCGTGCACCGCCGCAGCCGCCGCGGCCGGGTGGCCGGGCGTGGGGTGCAGATCCAGGACTGCCGTCATGCCCCGAACCTAGTCGCACACATGTTCGAAGGCATCGAGTCCGTTGACACCTGTGGAGAACCGGCATCCAAGGGCCCCTGTGGACGACTCGTGGTCAGACGTCGGGGCCCACACCCCCTCCTCCGACCATGGCCCCTGAGGAGGACCTTCCCCGGCCCCTCGGACCGTGGGACGATCGGCCGGGAGGTCCCGGATGCCGCGTCAGACCATCACGACATCGAGCGCACCGAGCTCGCCGCTGTTCAGCCAGGGAGTCAAGGCCGGCTCCCAGGTCTTCGTCTCGGGGACCACCGGGATGGACCCGAGCAGCGGCCAGATGGCCGGTGACACCATCCAGGCCCAGACCCGCCAGGCGCTGGCGAACTGCGAGGCGATCCTGCGAGAGGCCGGGGCGACGCTCGACGACGTCGTCGAGGTCGGCGTGCTGCTCACCGATCCGGGCGACTTCGCGGGCATGAACGAGGAGTACGCCCGCTGGTTCCCGGCTGATCCGCCGGCCCGCTACGCAGCCAGGCTGGGAGCCGAGATACCGGGACTCCTCGTCTCCATCCGGATGACGGCACACCTGGGCTGATCTGCGCACCCCCCGGGGTCACCTGCGGCGGCTTCACGCGTTTCGCCACGCGCGCGACGTTTCCGAAACTAACGTTCTCCCGTCTCGCCGAGCGAGAGGCGCTCGTTGACCGATTCGGGGCGCTCGACGACCTAGATGGAGAACCCATGTCCTACACAGAACAGTCTGCCCACGTTCCTCAGACGGGAACCTACGCCCCCGTCCCGCCGAAGGGCAGCAACGGTCTCGCGATCGCCGGCTTCGTGCTCGGCCTGCTGGGCCTGCTCACCTCGTGGATCCCGTTCCTCAACGTCGTCGGCATCATCCTCGGCGTGCTCGGCGTGGTCCTGGCCGGTGTCGGCCTCGCCAAGTCCAGCAAGGTGAACGCGGGCAAGGGGCTCGCGATTGCCGGCATCGTCCTCGGCGCCCTGGCCGTGATCTTCGCCGTGCTCATCAACGTGGTGTTCGTCAGCGCCGTCGACGAGGCCATCGACCAGACGACCAGCACCAGGGTCGAGACTCCCTCGGGTTCCGGCAACGAGGCCGCGTCCGAGGACAAGGCCGGCTCCGACGCCGAGCTCGGCACGACGCGCGACAACCCGGCACCCCTCGGCTCCGGCATCACCGGCGACGACTGGACCGTGAAGATCAACTCGGTCAAGACGGTCAGGGCGGACTCGATGGGCGAGACCCCTGCCGCCGGCTCGGTGCTGCTCGCGATCAACATGACCGCCACCTACAACGGTGACGACGAGCAGGGCTCGACCCCGTGGGCGACGGTCGACTTCGTCTCCCCCGACGGCACCACGATCGACTCCACGAGCGGGTCGACCATGTTCATCGCGGAGAACGAGTTCGACTCCCTCAAGACCGTCTTCAACGGAGCCTCCGTCACGGGCGACCAGCTGCTCGAGGTCCCGGCGGACACCTGGCAGGACGGCGTCCTGGCCGTCTCCCCGGGCATGCTGAGCGACGACACCTTCGTCGCGGTCAAGTGACGGTCTGAACGTCGGTCACCCGGGCGCGAGCGGCCCCGAGTCCACCAGGGCCCGGGGCCGTTCCGCGTCCTCACTGCTCCACTTCCCTCACGGCTCGCAGCTTGAGCTCAACCGCGCGTGAGGTCCTAGCGTCCCTCGCGTGACCTGCCGCCACCCCCAGGAAATCCCGTCGCGTCCGGGTGCCCCGCGGTCCTACGCTCGGGGGTGCCATGCGTGACTTCCCGCCCCTCGTGACGACGTTCTGGTCCCCCGAGGGGGACCGGGTCGGCGCGCCCCCGGACACCCGCAGTCCGGGCCGGTTCCTGCTGTGGATGCTCCGCCAGCAGACCGCGTTGATCTCGATCGGGGTGGGCTTCGGCGTGCTCTGGCAGCTGCCGCTCATCGTCGGCCCGTGGGTCTTCGGCCGGGCCATCGACGCCGGGATCGTGGGTGACGACCCACTGGCCGTCGCCGTCGGCGCAGCGGTCCTGCTCGTGGTGACGCTGATCGGTGCGGTGTTCGGCATCTCGCTGCACACCCTCGTGGTGCGCAGCTGGCTGATCAGCCTCTACGGCACCACGAAGATGGTGACGCGCAAGGCGGCCCAGATGGGCCACGTGCTGCCGAGGAGGTCGCCGACCGGGGAGATCCTCAGCGTCGCCTCGAGCGACTCCGACGAGTTCGGGGCGATGACCGAGATCATCGCCCGCGCCGGGTCGCAGCTGGTCTCCTTCCTCGCCGTGGCCGCGATCGTGATGTACACCTCGCCGCTGCTCGGGGTGACCGTCCTGCTGGCGGCCCCGGTCCTGGTCGGCGTCGCGCTGCCGTTCCTGCGTCCGCTCCACGGCCGCCAGGAGCTGGAGCGCACCCGCAACTCCGACCTCACGTCCATGGCGACGGACATCGTGGCCGGGCTGCGCATCCTGCGGGGCATCGGCGGCGAGCGGACGTTCGGCCGCAACTACGCCGCCCAGTCGCAGAGCTCCCGCGCCGCGGGCGTGGGGGCCGGCATGTGGCAGGCCCTGATCGAGGCGCTCGGCGTGCTCTTCTCCGGCGTCTTCCTGGTGCTGCTGCTCTGGCTCGGCACCCGTGAGGTGCTCGCGGGCCGACTCACCATCGGCCAGCTGGTCAGCTTCCTCGGCTACGGGCTGTACCTCATCGGGCCGATCCGGACCTTCTTCGAGTTCGCGCAGAAGCTCACCCGCGCCATGGTCAGCGCCCGCAAGGCGATCGCCATCTTCGAGCCCGCCCCACCGTGGCGCGACCCGGACGAGCCCCTGCGACTCGACCCGGCGGCCGGGCTGACAGACGGGCGCAGCGGGTTCACCGCACACCCCGGCGAGCTGACGGTCGTGGTGAGCGCGGTCCCCGACGAGTCGGCCCGGCTCGCCGACCGGCTCGGCCGCTACCTGCCGCCGGACACCGACCCGGTGAGCGAGGAGCTCGAGGAGGGGCTGACGGGCCGTGCGGCCCGGAGGGCGCGGTCCGAGCGCGCCCGTCGCCGCGCCGAGATCGCCGCCCAGGACGCCGACCGCACCCGCGGGCCGTGGGGAGCCAGTCTCGGCGACGTCGACCTGGCCGACGCGACCCTGGCCGACGTACGACGCACGATCCTGGTCAGCGACACCGGCAGCCAGCTGTTCGCCGGCACCCTCCAGGACGCCGTCGACCCCCACCGGCGGCTGACCCGCCGGGAGGCCGAGGAGGCCCTGCTCGCCGCCAACGCCGAGGACGTGTACGACGCGCTCCCGGGCGGATGGCAGGGAGAGCTGGAGGAGCGCGGCCGCGGCCTGTCGGGCGGCCAGCGGCAGCGGGTCGTCCTGGCCAGGGCGTTGGGCTCGGACGCCCCCGTGCTGGTGCTGGTCGAGCCCACCTCGGCGGTCGACGCGCACACCGAGGCCCGGATCGCCGAGCGGGTCGCCCGCCTCCGTGCCGGCCGGACCACCGTGGTGTGCACGGTGTCGCCGCTGTGGCTCCACCACGCCGACCGGGTGGTGCTGCTCGACGGCGGCCTGGTCGTCGCCGAGGGCCGTCACGACGACCTGCTCGCCGGTGACCCCGCCTACCGCGCCGTCGTCGCCCGGGCGATCGACGAGGAGGTGCTGTCATGATCGCGGATCTCCTCGCCACCTCCGAGGACACCTGGTCCGACCACACTCACGACCCGCCGGTGGTCGACCCGCGGCTGCGACCCCCACGCGACGCAGCAGCCCGCGAACGGCTGGCCGCGTGGCGGATGCGCCACCACCTGCGCCGGGAGGAGGCCGACCGGGTCTACCTCGGGTCCCGCCGCCCCGAACGGGGATGGCCGGTCGCCGGCGACCGGGCGGTGCTCACGTTCTTCCAGGGGCTGATCCGGGAGCGGCGCGGCATGTTCGTGGCGCTGGTCGTGCTCAACGCGCTCGCCGCAGCGGCCGGGCTCGTCGTTCCCGCGCTGCTGGGCGACCTCGTCGACCTCACCGTCGACGGGGACGGCGCCGGCCTCGACCGGCTCGCGTGGCTGGTGGTGGGCGTGGTGGTGGCCCAGGCCGTGCTCACGTTCTTCGCGCAGGCCACCTCGACCCTCTTCGGGCAGGACCTGCTCGCCTCCGCCCGCGAGTACATCGTGCGGGTGATCCTGCGGCTGCCGCTCGGGCAGGTGGAGAGCGCCAGCACCGGCGACCTGGTGACCCGGGTGACCCGCGACGTGAGCACCATGAGCCACTCGGTGCAGTTCGGCGTCCCGATGGCGATCATCTCGCTGCTGACCGTGGTCCTGTCGGTCGCCGCGATGCTCCTCAACTCGGTGCTGCTCGCCGTGCCGTCGCTGCTGGTGATCGGGACCAGCTACTTCGCCGTGCGCAGCTACCTGCGGACCGCGCCCCGCGGCTACATCACCGAGGGGGCGACGTACTCCCGGATCAACACCACGCTCACCGAGACCGTCGAGGGTGCCCGCACCGTCGAGGCGCTCGGCCTGCCCGACAGCCGCGTCCGCCAGGGCGACGACGACATCGAGGTCTCGGCGCAGGCCGAGCGCTACACGATGTCGCTGCGCAACCTGCTGTTCGCCGTCATCGACATCGCGTTCAACACTCCCCGCGTGGTCACCCTCGTGGTCGGCGCGTGGGGCTTCGCCCAGGGCTGGCTGTCCCTCGGCCAGATCACCACCGCGGTGCTGTACGTCGAGGCGCTGAGCGGTCCGCTCGACCGGCTGGTCGGCGAGCTCGACCGGCTGCAGGTCGGCGCCACCTCGACCGCCCGGCTGCTCGGCATCGCGGAGGTGCCCCCGGACCGGGAGCCCGGCGACGCCCGGCCCCACGGCCCGCACCTGGAGGGCCGCGACCTGCGGTTCGCCTACCGCGACGGCCACGACGTGCTGCACGGCGTCGACCTCGACCTGCGCACCGGCGAACGGCTCGCGGTCGTCGGGCCCTCCGGCTCGGGCAAGTCGACGCTGGGACGGTTGCTCTCCGGCATCAACCGACCGCGGACCGGCTCGGCCACGGTCGGCGGCGTCGAGCTGGTCGAGCTGCCGCTGGAGGTGCTGCGCACCGAGGTCGCGCTGGTGACCCAGGAGCACCATGTCTTCATCGGGTCGGTGCGCGACAACATCGTGCTCGCCCGCGAGGACTCGACCGACGAGGCGGTCTGGGCCGCGCTCTCGGCGGTCGGCTCCCGCGACTGGGTCGAGCGCCTGCCGCAGGGCCTCGACACCCGGATCGGGTCCGGACAGTTCTCGTTGACGCCCGCGCAGGCGCAGCAGATCGCGCTCGCCCGGCTGATCATCGCCGACCCCCACACCCTGGTGCTCGACGAGGCGACGTCGCTGATCGACCCTCGCACCGCGCGCACCCTCGAGGGGTCCATGCACTCGCTGCTCGACGGGCGCACGGTGGTCGCGATCGCCCACCGGCTGCACACCGCCCACGACGCCGACCGGATCGCCGTGGTCATCGACGGCCGGATCGCCGAGCTCGGCAGCCACGACGAGCTGGTCGACCTCGAGGACGGCGAGTACGCCGCGCTCTGGCGCGCCTGGACCAGCTGAGGTCTCGCGCCCCGGACAGCGGGGCATGACACCTGTCATGGGCAGAGCGTGACGCTGCGTCGAGGTGTCCTCGCTCGGGCACGGGCACGCTCGACACATGACGACGACACCGACTCCCGCGATCGAGATCGCCGGACTGACCAAGACCTTCCGGGCCCGCGACGGCGAGGACGTGCACGCCGTACGCGGGCTGGACCTGACGATCCGGACCGGTGAGGTGGTGGCGCTGCTCGGGCCGAACGGCGCCGGCAAGACCACCACGCTCGACATCGTGCTGGGCCTGACCGCTCCGACCGGCGGCACCGCGCGGGTGTACGGCGCCGATCCGCGTGAGGCCGTCGTCGCCGGCCGGGTCTCCGCCGTCCTGCAGACCGGTGGGTTGCTCCGTGACCTGACCGTGCGCGAGACCGCCGATCTGGTGGCCGGCCTGCACCCGGACGCCCGACCCGTCGACGAGGTGCTCGACCGGGCAGGCATCAGCGACATCGGCGGGCGCATGGTCGCGAAGTGCTCGGGTGGGGAGCAGCAGCGACTGCGCTTCGCCCTGGCGCTGCTGCCCGATCCCGACCTGCTCGTGCTCGACGAGCCCACGGCGGGGATGGACGTCACGGCGCGGCGGGAGTTCTGGGCGACGATGCACGCCGACGCGGACGCCGGCCGCACGGTCGTCTTCGCCACCCACTACCTCGAGGAGGCCGACGCATTCGCCGACCGGATCGTGCTGATGGCCCAGGGGCGGACCGTCGCCGACGGGCCGACCGCCGAGATCCGCGCCCGGGCGACGGGTCGCACCGTCTCCGCCACGCTTCCCGCCGCGCACCACGACGCCACCGTGGCCCGGCTGCACGCCCGCGCCGACGTCGCCGAGGTGGAGCAGCTGGCCGACCGGGTGCGTGTGCGCTGCACCGACTCCGACGCGGTGGCCCTCGCCCTGCTCACCGAGCTCCACGGCTCGGAGCTGGAGATCACCACCGGCAGCCTCGAGAGCGCCTTCCTCGCCATCACCGCCGCAGCCGAGACCACATCACACCCGCCCACGACCCGACCCGAACCCGAGACGGAGGCCGCCCGATGACCACCACGACCACCACCGAGGACCGTCCCCGCACCCACCCGCTCCGGCAGACCGCCCCGGGCCTGGTGAACCGCACCTTCCTGCGGCTCGAGCTGAGACGCTTCTTCCGCGACCGGGTCAGCGTCTTCTTCATCGCGCTGCTGCCGGCGTTCTTCTTCCTCATCTTCGGCACCCAGGGGTTCGCCGACCAGGACATCGGCAACGGCAACGTCGTGCTCTACATCGCGATCTCGATGGCGGCGTACGGCGCGGTCACCGCGACCACCGGGGTCGGCGGCATGGCGGCGGTCGAGCGACTCCAGGGCTGGGGCCGCCAGCTCGGCCTGACCCCGCTGCGCGACCCGTCGTTCGTCGCCGTCAAGGCACTGCTCGGGCTCGTGGTCGCCGCCATCCCCGTCGTCCTGATCTACCTGCTCGCGTGGTTCACCGGCGCCGAGGGCACCGTCGGGGCCTGGACGCTCAGCGCCCTCGTCGTGCTGGTCGGCGCCTCCGTCTTCGCGCTCTACGGCCTGGCGGTGGGTCTGTTCTTCCGCACCGAGGCGGCGGTCGGCGGCGCGAGCGGCATCCTCGTGGTGCTGGCCTTCCTCGGCAACATCTTCTTCCCGCTGAGCGGCGTGATGCTCGCCATCGCGAAGTTCACCCCGCTCTACGGCTACGTCGCCCTGGCGCGCTACCCGCTCACCGAGGGTCACCTCGAGAACGGCGACCACGATCCGCTGTGGATGGCCGTCGCTAACGTGAGCACATGGGCGACGATCTTCGCGCTGGTGGCGGTGTGGCTGGTGCGCCGGGGTCGCGAGCGCCAGTGAGCTCCCCGCCCGACGTGGCCGTCGCCCGGGCCGAGCCGGCCCAGGACCCCTGGGACCGATACGGCTGGGTGATGGGCGCGATCTGGCTGGTGTTCCTCGGGTTCCCGCTGGCCGCGGCGTTCACCAGCGACCAGCCGGTGGCCCTCCGGGCGCTCGCCGTCGCGCTGGTGGTGGTCTTCGCAGCGGTCTACCTCCACGGCTTCGTGCGGGTGGGCGCGCTCAGCGAGGAGCCGCGGCGCGCCTGGGCCCACGTGGGGGTCACCACTGCGCTGATGGTCGGCACGGCGGCCCTGCTGGGGGTGGAGGCGCTCGGCATGGCGCCGTTCGTCGTCTCCCTCGCCGTCTTCCTGCTGCCCCTGCGCGAGGGGCTTGCGGTCTGGGCCGTCCTGCTGGTCGCCGTCGTCGTGGTCGTCATCGAGTCCGGCCAGGACGGTGCGTGGTTCCTGGTCGGGATCGTCGTGCTGGTCGGCACCGTCGGCGTCGTGGTGCGGCAGCTCGAGACGTGGGGCCTGCGGCACCGGGAGACCGTCGCTGACCTGGCCCTGGTGGCCGAGCGGGAGCGGGTGGCCCGCGACGTGCACGACGTCCTGGGCCACTCGCTGACCGTGCTCACGGTCAAGGCCGAGCTGGCCGAGCGGCTGGTCGACGCCGACCCCGAGCGCGCCAAGGCCGAGCTGGCCCAGATCCGCGACCTGACCCGGCAGTCCCTGGCCGAGATCCGGGCGACGGTCGGTGGGCTGCGGGTCGCCCGCCTGGCCGACGAGCTCGAGGCCAGCCGCACCGCCCTGACCGACGCCGGCATCGACGCCCGGCTGCCCGACGACCCGACGGTGGTCGACCCGCGCCACCGCATCGTGCTCGCCTGGTCGTTGCGCGAGGCGGTGACGAACGTCGTACGCCACAGCGGGGCGTCGCGGTGCTGCATCGAGGTGGGGTCCGACTGGCTGGTCGTCAGCGACGACGGCCACGGTCGGCACGGACGGCCCGAGGGCAACGGCCTGCGGGGGCTGCGGGAGCGCGCCGCCACCGCGGGCGGCACCGTCGACATCGGCGACCCGGAGACGGGCACCGGCACGACCCTGCGGGTGCAGCTGTGAGCGGACCGATCAGGGTCCTGCTCGCCGACGACCAGGCCCTGGTGCGGGGGGCGATGGCCGCCCTCCTCGGCCTGGAGCCCGACATCGAGGTGGTCGCCGAGGTCGGACGCGGCGACGAGGTGGCCGACGCGGTCCGGCGTACCGGTCCCGACGTCTGCCTGCTCGACATCGAGATGCCCGGCCGCGACGGCATCGAGGTCGCGGCCGACCTCGCGGGACGCGACGACCCGCGCACGCGGGTGCTGATCGTCACCACGTTCAGCCGGCCGGGCTACCTGCGCCGCGCGCTCGAGGCCGGCGCCAGCGGCTTCGTCATCAAGGACACCCCCGCGGCGGAGCTCGCCGACGCCGTACGACGCGTGCACGCAGGCCTCCGCGTGATCGACCCCGCTCTCGCCACCGAGTCGCTCGTAGGCGGACCCAATCCGCTGACCCCCCGTGAGCGCGAGGTCCTGCGCGAGACGCTCTCGGGAGCACCCGTCGCCACGATCGCCGCTCGCGTGCACCTCTCGGCCGGCACCGTCCGCAACCACCTGTCGGCGGCGATCGGCAAGACCGGCACGACCACCCGGGCGCAGGCCGCGCGCGCCGCCGAGGAGCGCGGCTGGCTGTAGGTGCGTTGCGCGTCGTACCTCGTCCCGGTCGACCGTCATCCACGGTAGGGACCAAGGCCCCTCGTCGGCGACGAGCTCGTGAGGTTGCGTTGGAGGGACTCCGTCTCCACCCGTCGGACGAGAGGATCCGCCGATGAGCCCGGACGGGCCGGCATCGACCGTCGGCCACCAGAAGGGACCGCTGCCACCTCCGGTGGCGTGGCGTGCGGTCGCTCGTTGCTTCCTCGAGTCGGTGCGGATGCTGGCCAGCGGTGTCGTCCGCTGGCCACGCGTCAACGTGGGCCGTCGCCTGCGGTTCGCCGACGGGAGCACCGGCGATGTCTACCGCGAGACCGTGGTCGTGCGGCCACCGGTCGAGCCGTGCCTCCTGGTCGTGTCCTTCAGGCTCCGCCTGGTCCGTGGCCCCGGACACGTCCTGTTCCGGTGGGAGAGCTGGTTGAACACCCCGTTGTTCGTGGGGTTCCCGGGGTTCGTGTCCAAGCTGTGGCTCGCCCAGGACGAGCACGGTCGTTACCGCGGCGTCTACGAGTGGGACGGCGCCGACCGCGCCGAGCACTACGCACGATCTCTGTGGCGGGTGCTGGCGCTGGTGAGCGAGCCGAGCTCGATCGACTTCCAGGTCGTGCCCGGGCTCAGACGCGACGACCTGCTCGCGGACCCGGGCCTCCTCGTCCGGGACCGGCCGGGACCTGCGGACCCCCAATGGTGGCGCCTGGTCGGGACGTCATGAGCGTCCCGGACGTGCTCGTCGTGGGGGCCGGGCCCACCGGTCTGACCCTGGCCCTACAGGCCCTCGACCACGGCGCACCCGTGCGCGTCGTCGATCGCCGGAGCGAGGCGTTCCGCCGCTCGCGCGCCATGATCATGCAGTCCCGGACCCTCGAGTGCCTGCGGCCGCTCGGGGTGGTGCCGGCGCTGCTCGAGCGTGCCGACCGGAGCCCACGCGCCCAGCTTCACCTCGACCACCGGGTCGTGGAGGTCAGGCTGGCGGAGGCGCCGATGCGGGCCACGCCGTACCCCCACCTGACGATGGTGCGACAGGCGGACGTCGAGGAGGTACTGATCGAGGCGCTGCGCCAGCGCGGCGTCGAGGTGGGGTGGGGCTCGGAGCTCGAGGCGATCGACGTGGCCGACGAGCGCACGCACGCCATCCTGAGGACCCGACAGGGCCCCGAGACGGCGTCACCGCGGTACGTCGTCGGCTGTGACGGTGCCGGCAGCACGGTGCGGAGCGCCGCCGGGATCGCCTGGGAGGGTGGGCCCTACCGGGAGGAGGTCGTGCTCGCCGACCTCGAGATCGAGGCCGATCTCACGCCGGACCTCCTGCACGTGGTCGTCGGCCGCACGGGCCTGCTGTTCCTGTTCGCCCTCGGCGAGGGGGCGACCTGGCGACTGCTCGGAACCCGCCCGTCCCGCGACGGCGACCAGCCGTTCGGCCAGCCCGGCGGGGCGGTCTCCGCCGCTGAGGTGCAGGCCCTCATCGACGAGGCCGGACTGGAGGCACAGATCGTGGAGATGCCGTGGTCGGCGAGGGTGCGACTCCAGCACCGCCTTGCCGGGGCGTTTCGGCAAGGGCCGCTCTTCCTCGCGGGGGACGCCGCCCACACGCACTCACCGGCTGCCGCCCAGGGCATGAACACGGGCATCGTCGACGCCGTCAACCTCGGGTGGAAGCTCGCGTACGCCGACCGCGCGGGTGTCTCACTGCTGGACTCCTACGACAAGGAACGACACCCCGCGGCGCGGCAGGCGCTCGCGCTCACCCACGTCGCCTTCTTCGCCGAGGCGTCCACCCACTCGCTGCCCCGGCTCCTGCGGGGCTCGGTGCTGCCACGGGTGGCGCCGCTGCTCCCGGCGGTGCTGCGACGGCCCCAAGCGATGGCGTTCGTGGTCACCCTGCTCTCGCAGCCGTGGGTTCGCTACCCGGGGAGCGCCCTGTCGGTGACCGACGGGCGCCTGGGGCGAGGGCCGCGCCCCGGCGACCGGCTGCCGGACCGCGTCGTCACGTGTGCGGGTCGGCAGGTGCGGCTGCACGACCTGACCGCTTCGGCCGGAATCCACCTGCTCCTGGCCCGGGAGACAGGGAGACTCCACGCCGACCTGCGCGGGCAGCGCGTCAACGTCCACCGCATCGACAGCTGGCCGGGCCGCGGTGTCACCGGCGTGCGTCCGGACGGTCATGTCGGGTACCGATCGGCGCACGGGGCGCACGCTCTCGCCGACTGGCTGGACACGGTCGGCGCGCGGTGAGGCTCTGTCCCGAACGCCGAAGCGGCCATGGCCCGCAGGCCCGGTCGGGTCCACCTAGGCTGGCCCGGTGAGCGACGTGCTGGACGAGGGGCCGTTCTTCCACGGCACGAAGGCGGACCTGCGGGTGGGTGACCTCCTCACGGCCGGCTTCCGGTCCAACTACCGACCGGAGGTGGTGATGAACCACATCTACTTCACCGCGCTCCCCGACGGCGCCGGCCTCGCCGCCGAGCTGGCCGCGGGTGACACCCCGCCACGGGTGTACGCCGTGGAGCCGACCGGTGTCTTCGAGGACGACCCGAACGTGACCGACAAGAAGTTCCCCGGCAACCCCACCCGGTCCTACCGCAGCACCGAGCCGCTCCGGGTGGTCGGCGAGGTGCTCGACTGGACCCGTCAGACCCCCGAGGCGCTGCAGGCCTGGCGCGACCGGCTGGCCGCGATCCTCGCCGACGAACGGGGCGAGATCATCAACTGACGGCGTCAGCCGTCCTTCACCTCGTGCGCGGTCGCGGTGTCATGGCTGCGACGGAACAGCCGGTCGGCGGCGAGGCCTAGGGTGCCGTCATGTCGATGGACCACAGCGACGCGGTGTTCTTCGAGGACGACGAGGCGTTCGAGGCATGGCTCGTCGACAACGCGGCGACCGCTTCGCACGTCTGGGTGCGGATGGCCAAGAAGGGCACCGGAGTCACCTCGATCGACTGGACGACGGCCGTGGACGTCGCGCTCTGCTTCGGCTGGATCGACGGCATCGCCCGGCGGCTCGACGACGAGTGGTACGTGCAGCGGTTCACCCCGCGCCGCGCCAGGAGCGTCTGGTCGAAGATCAACCGCGAGCGCATCGAGCGCCTCACCGCCGAGGGGCGGATGCGCCCCGCCGGCCTGGCCGAGGTGGAGAGGGCGAAGGCGGACGGCCGCTGGGACGCCGCCTACGACAGCCCGGCCGCCGCCGTGGTGCCCGACGACCTCGCCGACGCCCTGGCCGCGCGCGGCCTCACCGACGCCTTCGCCGCGCTGGACGGCCGCAACCGCTTCGCCTTCCTGAACCGCGTCCAGACCGCGGTGCGCCCCGAGACCCGCGCCCGCCGCATCGAGCAGCTCACCGACGCTCTCGCCCAGGGAAGGACCCCGTACCCGCCGACGAAGAGACCGTGAAGCTCAGACGAAGGGAAGGAGTGCCTCGATCGAGTCCGTCGGCGACTTCAGGTCGATGCCGGTCCCGATCGCACCGAGCCGCCAGCTCGACCCGTCGCGGAACAGCTTCGCCATGACGAGTCCCGTCTCCCGAACCCCGAGCGTGAGGGTGAAGCGCGCCAGCTCGGTGTCGCTGTCGTCGACGAGCCGGCAGTAGGCGTTGCGGATGTACTCCAGGGAGTGCCCCTGATAGCTGGTGACCAGGAACAGGATCGACTCGACCTTCGAGTAGACCCGACTCAGGTCGACGGTGATCACCTCGTCGTCACTGTCGCCCTTGCCTGTCGTGTTGTCGCCCAGGTGGACCACCGAGCCGTCGCGGGTCGCGAGATGGTTGAAGAAGGCGAGGTCGAAGAGCTGGCCACCGGCGAACTGCACAGCTGAGGCGTCGAGGTCGATGGGCGCAGCTCCACTGCCGATGTAGCCGGCCGTCGGGGCGTGGTCCCAGCCCACGGCCATCTGCACCTTGCTCAGGGGCTTGCCGTCCACGACGGGGAGGGCGACCTCCTGGCCCTCGGTCAGCTCGATCACCGGGTCGCTCCTCCGCTCGTCGACACTCCTGAACGTACAGGGCCCACCCCGCTGGCCGGATCCGTCGCGTTCCGGGCACCGGCACTGGCACCCCGAGCACCTCTCAGGCCGACCAGAACGTCGAGAGGTGAGCGGACGACGCGCCGGCGATGCCGACGTGTCGCGATGTCGGCGACGCACGCATTGGTCGCCGGAGGACCGCGCCGCCGGCAGACCGATCTCCGCCGTACGACGGAGGTCGCGCGGCCGTCCCCTCCCTAGGGTGGAGGCATGCCCACCACCCGCCGCTCCCTCGGCAGCCGCCTCGGGGCGTTCTTCGCGCTCGACGACGACTGGTCGCGGCCGACCCCCGCGATCGGGCGGCGGGACCTGGTCACCGGTGCGGTCGTCGAGGTGGTGGGCCTGCTGACCCTCGAGATGGCCCGCAGCGCGGGTGCCCTCGAGGACGTCGACGCCCCGTGGTGGGTGAGCTACCTGGTGCTGTCCGCGGGCGCGCTCGCGCTGATCTGGCGGCGCCGGTTCCCCCTCGTGGTGGCCGTCTACCTGGCAGCCCACATGTTCGTCACCGGCGTCACCATGCCCGAGGTCATGGGCCAGGTGTCGCTGCAGATCTGCTACTTCGTGGGGCTGTTCTCGGCGATGGCCTGGGGCCGGAGCCGGCGTACGGCGCTGCTGGTCTCCGGCGCGATCCTGGTGTTCATGCTCTGCTGGGTCGCCTGGCAGTTCGCGCTCGGGACTGCCGTGCAGGAGATGCTGGGCGACGAGGGCGTCCCCGACACCGCCGGCTTCCTCGGCCCCATCGCCGCGGTGGTGCTGCTGACGTTCGTCGTCAACGTGGTCTACTTCCTCGGCGCCATCGTCGGCGGCCAGGTCGCGTGGCGCGGCGCCCGGCAGCGGGCCGAGCTCGCCGACCAGGCCAGCACCATCGCGGCGCAGGCGGAGTCGCTGCGGCGCCGCGCGGTGGTCGACGAGCGGCTGCGGATCGCCCGCGAGCTGCACGACGTCGTGGGCCACCACGTCTCCGTCATCGGGGTGCAGGCCGCCGGTGCGCGGCGGGTGCTCGGCCGCGACCCCGACGCCGCCGCGGCCGCCCTCGGCGAGATCGAGGAGAGCTCCCGCGAGGCGGTCGACCAGATGCGCTCGCTGCTCGGGACGCTGCGTGACATCGAGGCGGGGGCCGAGGGCGAGCCGGGGCCGTCCCGCACGTCCGGCCCGGGCGTCGCCGACCTGCCCGACCTCGTGTCGTCCCGGAGCGGCGAAGGTCTCCGGACGTCGTACGACGCGGTGGAGGACCGGCCGGGAGCCGCAGGCCGGCTGCCCGCCGCGGTCGGACTGTCCCTCTACCGCACGGCGCAGGAGGCCCTGGCCAACGTGACCCGGCACTCCACCGCCGGGCACGCCTCGGTCACGCTGCGGGTGCGCGAGTCCGGTCCCACGCCGTTCGCCGAGGTCGAGGTGCTCGACGACGGGCGACTGCGCTCCGGCACGTCCGGGTCCGGCCTGGGGCTGCTGGGCATCCGCGAGCGGGTGGCCTCCCACCGCGGCGAGTGCGAGATCGGGCCACGGGCGACCCGGGGCTACCGGGTGCGGGTGCGGCTGCCCCTGGTGGCGGGGAGCACGGGCGCGCCGGTCGAGCAGGACGCGCGGGACCGGGCCGCGGAGGCGACGCGTGGCTGACCCGCTCCGCGTGCTCCTGGTCGACGACCAGGCACTGGTCCGGTCCGGTTTCCGGATGATCCTGTCGGTCGAGCCCGGCATCGAGGTGGTCGGCGAGGCCGGCGACGGCACCGAGGCCCTCGAGCAGGCTCGCGCGCTGCGGCCGGACGTGGTGCTGATGGACGTGCAGATGCCGCGCACCGACGGGATCCGGGCGACCGGTGACCTGGTCGCCGAGGACCTCGGCAAGGTCGTCATCCTCACCACGTTCGACCGCGACGACTACCTCTTCGCGGCCCTGCACTCCGGTGCGAGCGGGTTCCTGCTGAAGAACTGCGAGCCCGACCAGCTCGTCGACGCGGTCCGGGCGGTCGGCGAGGGGCACGCCCTGCTCTCGCCCGAGGTCACCCGGCGCGTGATCGCCCAGATGACCGACGGCGCCGGCCGGGCCGACCGCGCCTCCGCGGAGGAGGCCCAGCTGGCCCTCCTGACCGAGCGGGAGCGGGAGGTGCTGGTGCTGCTGGGCGAGGGACTCAGCAACGCCGAGATCGCGGCCCGACTGGTGGTCGGCGAGGCGACCGTGAAGACCCATGTCTCGAACTGCCTGGCCAAGCTGCACCTGCGCGACCGGGTGCAGGCGGTCGTCTTCGCCCACCGGGCCGGCCTGGCCGGCTGACTCCCCCTCCACCGCCAGCCGGAGACCGGATCTCCGACCTGCGAGGGATCACGCAGCGCCGCGGGATCCCTAGCGTGGTGCCCATGATCCAGACACGAGGCCTGACCCGCCGGTTCGGTGACACCACCGCGGTCGACGACGTCTCCTTCGACGTCCCACGGGGGCTGCTGACGGGCTTCGTCGGCGGCAACGGCGCCGGCAAGACCACCACCATGCGGATGATGATGGGGCTGCTCGGCCTGCACGGCGGCGAGGTGCTGTGGGAGGGACGCCCGATCACCGCCGCCGACCGCCGCCGCTTCGGCTACATGCCCGAGGAGCGCGGCCTCTACCCCAAGCAGAAGATCCTCGACCAGCTCGTGTACCTCGGCGAGCTCTCCGGCATGACGGCGGCCGCCGCCCGCGCGTCGGCGTCGGAGCACCTCGAGCGCTTCGGGCTCGGCGAGCGGAGCGGGGACCGGGTCGAGAAGCTCAGCCTGGGCAACCAGCAGCGGGTCCAGATCATCGCGGCGCTGATGAACTCCCCGCAGGCGCTGATCCTCGACGAGCCCTTCTCGGGCCTGGACCCGCGCGCGGTCGACTCGATGGTCGACCTGCTGCGCGAGCAGACGGCGCGGACGACGCCGGTGCTCTTCTCCAGCCACCAGCTCGACCTCGTCGAGCAGCTCTGCGACCGGCTGGTCGTGCTGGCCGGCGGCCGGGTGGTCGCGCAGGGGACGGTCGAGGACCTGCGGGCGCGCGGCCCGGAGAGGCTGCGGCTGGTCACCGACCGCGACGCCGGGTGGGTCCGTGACGTGCGCGGCCTCCACGTCGTCGACGTCGACGGGCCGGTCGCGCTGCTCGAGGTCGCCGACGACGACGGGGACGGCGTACGTCGGGCCCTGCTCGACGAGGGACTGCAGCGCGGACAGGTCCGCGAGCTCGCCCGCGTCCAGACACCACTGGCCGAGATCTACCGGGAGGTCACCGCGTCATGACGACCACACAGCACTCCGACACCTCGACCGGCACCGCCACCCCGACGGGGGAGCCGGGCGCGCCCGCGGGGGAGCGCGCCTGGCTCCTCGTGGCCCGGCGTGAGGTGATCACCAAGCTCACCGACAAGGCGTTCCTCGTCGGGACGCTGCTCACGATCGGCATCGTGGTCGGCCTGCTGGGCTGGCAGATCGCCACCGAGGGCGGCACCGACACCTACCGCGTCGCGGCGACCCCGGACTCCGCGCGGACCGCACAGCTGCTGGCCGACCAGGTGCCCGAGGTCGACGAGGACGTGCGGGTGGAGGTCACGGAGGTCGACTCCGAGGACGCCGGCGTCGCCGCCGTCGAGGACGGTTCGGCCGACGTGCTGCTCCGGCCCGCCGACGACGGATGGGCCCTCGTCGGCAACGAGGAACCACCGGACGACGCGTTGACGGCCGCGGCCGAGACCGTGGTGCGCAACGCCGCGCTGGCCGCCAACGCGGAGGCCGCCGGCACCTCCGTCGAGGAGCTCCAGCAGGGCACCCGGCTCGACACCGACCTCCTCGCCGGCGACGCCGAGCAGCAGGGCTTCGCCACGTTCATGGGCATCGCCCTGGCGCTGCTGTTCTACATGGCGGCCCTCGGCTTCGGCTACACGCTGTCCGGCAGCATCGTCGAGGAGAAGGCCAACCGGATCGTCGAGATCATCACCACCAAGATCCCCGTCCGACAGCTGCTGATCGGCAAGATCGCCGGCAACACCGTGCTCGCGGTGGCCCAGACCGCGGTGATCGTCGCGATCGGACTGGTCGGCATCTCCCTGACCGAGCACGCCGACCTGCTGCCGGCGATCACCGAGGGCGTGGGCTGGTTCGTGGCCTTCTTCCTGGTGGGGTTCTGCTTCATCGCCTGCTGGTGGGCGGTCGCCGGGGCGCTGGCCAGCCGGGCCGAGGACCTGCAGACGACGGCGACCCCGCTGTCGTTCCTGATGATGGCCGTCTTCTTCGGCTCGTTCCTGTTCGAGGGCACGGCGCTGACGGTCGCGTCGTACGTCCCGCCCTTCTCCTGCGTCCTGATGCCGATCCGGGTGCTGCAGGGCGACGCGGCCCCCTGGGAGCCGGTGGCGGCCATCGTGCTGCTGGTCGGGGCGATGGCGGTCACGGTCGTGCTCGCCGAACGCCTCTACCGACGGGCCCTGCTGCAGACGCAGGGACGGGTCACCCTCAAGCAGGCGTGGCGCGCGGCCGAGTGAGCGCGGCCACCCGCCGCCGGTCGGGGTGGCGGGTCAGGTCCCCTGGTAGGCCCGGGCCATGTGGGTGACGAAGTGGTAGACGCCGTCCTCGTCGGGCGCCAGCGGGCCCGCCTCGAAGTGTGGCGTCACCATGCCCCGCTGCACCGACTCGCACGCCGACCAGTCCTGCCGGTTGGTGAGGTCCCAGAAGTCGACGGCGTACGCCGGGTCGAACCCCTCGCGGGCCGCCACGTCGGGCGGGAACGCCCACGAGCAGGTGATCCGGGTCCGGTCGGGTGAGAGCGGCACCAGCTGGTGGCTCATGACGTAGTCGGGGTGCAGCGAGATCAGCAGGTTGGGCAGCACCGCGACGTACATGACGGTGGTCCGCTCCTGCTGGTCCAGCCGCGCCATGGCGACCCCGCCGCTGCGGCCGTCGAACGACATCGTCTCGACGCCGTCGCGGAGCTCCATCCACCCTCCGACCCAGTTGCCGTCGAGCTCGATGTTCTCCCCGCTGTCGGGCGGGGTCACCTTGCACAGCTCGGGGTGGATCATCGAGCAGTGGTAGCACTCCTGGTAGTTCTCGACGATGACCTTCCAGTTGGCCTCGACGTCGTAGACGTGGCTCTCGCAGGTCACCAGCGACTCCGCGTCGTAGTCGGCCACGATGCCCTCGAGCTCCCCGATGTGCTGCGTGAGGTCCGGGGCCTCCCCCGACCGGTCGACGAAGACCCAGCCGTGCCACTGCTGCACCCGCACCGGCTTGAGGGACAGCGCGCCGGGGTCGAAGGACTCGACCTCACGGAAGTGGGGCGCCCCGATCAGGCTGCCGTCGTGCCGGTAGGACCACGCGTGGTAGGGGCAGACGATGGCCTTCGCCTCGGTCGACGCCCCGCCGCACGGCAGCAGCTCGTGACCGCGGTGCCGGCAGGCGTTCTCGAAGCCGCGGAGCACGCCGTCGCGGTCGCGCGTGAGCAGCACGCCGTAGTCGCCGACCGACTCCGCCCGCATCCCACCCTGGGGGATGTCGCTCTCCCGGCCCAGGCACATCCAGCCCTCGAACAGGTGTCGGCGTTCCCAGTCGAGCACCTCGGGCGACAGGTAGGCGTCGCGCGGCAGCATCCGGCTCTCGCCGAACGGCCGCAACGCCAGGGCGAGCTGGTCCGGGTCCAGGGGTGCGGGTGGGGTCGGGCGCATCGCTGCACCTCCTGTCTCGGGTCTGGGTCTCGAGGCTCACTGAACGGCCGTTCAGTGGCCCCAGTCTAGGCTTCGCCGGTGAACACGTCGAGGCCGCGACCGCTCTTCTCGCCGCGGGTGAGCCACCGGTGGATGAGGTACCCCATGACCACCGCGAGCACCGACGCGAGGAGCAGCAGCGTGGTCAGCGCGTTGAGCGCCGGGGTCGGTGCAGCGCGAGCCGTGTTGTAGACCTTCACCGACACCGGCTCCGTGGCGGCGTCGCCGGAGAGGTACCGGACGATGATGAAGTCGTCGATCACGTCCGCGAACACCAGCACCGCGCTGGCGAAGATCGCCGGCATCAGCATGGTCAGAAGCACGCGTCTGGTCGCGGTCAGCGGGGAGGCCCCGAGGTCGATCGCCGCTTCCTCGTAGTCGCGCCCGATCGTGAGCAGCCGGGCGCGCACGATCACCACCGGGTAGGAGAGCTGGTAGGTCACCAGCCCGATCACCTGGCCGGTGGTGCCGAGCTGGAGCGGCGTGGTCAGCACCGTGGCCACGAACAGCAGCGCCACCGCGATCAGGATCTCGGGGAGCACGAAGGACACGAGTACGGCGAGGTTGGCGCCCGCCGGGATCCGCCCCCGCCACCGGTCCAGCCCGAGCGCGAGCGCGACGCCCAGCGGAACGGTGACCAGGGTGGCGAGCACGCCGAGCACCAGGGTGTGGGTCAGCGCGTTGAACAGGCTCGGGTCGTGCCAGACCGAGCGGAGCGGGTCGCCGTAGTACCAGCGCATCGAGAAGCCCTGCCAGGTCACCCGGGACCGGCCGGCGTTGAAGGAGAACAGGACGGCCACCAGGACAGGCGCCAGCGACCAGACCAGGTAGCCGAGGGTCACCAGGGCGAGCCCCCACGGCCGCCGCCACGGGTTCCGCCACCACTGCAGGGGCCCGGTCATGTTGCGACCTCCTCCCCCGACCGGGTGCTGCGCACGTAGATCACCATCGGCACGACCGACACGACCAGGATCAGCAGCACGAAGGCCCCGGCCTGGCCGGTCTGGCCGGGGGTGAGCACCGTGTTGTTGATGAGGTTGCCGATCATGGAGGTCGACGGCGAGCCGGAGAGCAGGTCGGCGGTGAAGTAGTCGCCCAGCATCGGCAGCGTCGTCAGCAGCAGGCTGGCCACGACCGCGGTCCGCGTCAGCGGCCAGGTCACCCGCCAGAAGGTCTCCCAGCGACTGGCGCCGAGGTCACGGGCCGCCTCGAGCATCGCCGCCGGCGCCCGGTCGAGGGCGGCGTACAGGGGCAGGATGGTGTAGGGCACGTAGCCGTAGACCAGTCCCAGCACGACCGTCGAGGCGCGCCCGTTGAGCCACGCGGTGTGCACGTCGACCAGGCCGACGCCGCTCAGCAGCTGGTTGACCAGGCCGTCGGTCTGCAGCAGGTTCACCCACGCCAGCATCCGCATCATGTAGCTGATCCAGAACGGCGCGATGAGCGCGGCCAGCAACAGCCCCTTCCAGCGACCCGCGAACCGGGCGGTGAAGTAGGCGACCGGGTACGCGATGAGGATGCAGAGCGCGCTCGCGATGCCGACGAACACCGCGGTCCGGACCAGGGCCGGCAGGAAGAACGGGTCGTCGCCGACGATGTGCTCCCACACGTAGCCGAGCTCGGTGAAGTTCCACGCCAGCGGGTTCCAGACCGGCACGGGCTGCCGGAGGATCGGGTCGACGCCGCCGAACAGGATGGCCAGCACGACGTACAGCGGGGCGACGAACAGCACCGCCAGCCAGACGACGCCGGGGAGAGCGAGGAGCGGCCACAGGGCCCGGGTACCGGGTGGGCCCGAGCGGGTGTCCCGCTCAGCCACCGGCCTTGAACTCCTGCCAGATCCGGTGGTACTCGGCATCGGCCTCGGCCGGCACCTGGAGCAGCGGGAAGCCCACCTCGAAGTCGCTCTCCTTGACGATGGCCGTGGAGAGGTTCTGGGGCAGGTAGCCCTGGGCGACGAGGTTGTCCGGCGTGAACTGCTTCAGCGGCGGCTGGTAGCCGGTGAAGCCGAAGTTCTTCCCTGCCTCGGTCTTGTCGAGGAGCGCGTTCATGAAGAAGTGCGCCGCGACCGGGTTGTCGCCCTGGGCCAGGCACACGCACAGGTCGTTGTCGACCTCGCCCTTGCCGTCGGGCGGGAACCAGTAGCGCAGGATGTCCGTGCTGTCCGACTTCGGCAGGTAGTAGGGCAGGTTGATCGCGTCGCCGGACCACATCTGGGACAGCCCGTACTGGCCCGCCGGCAGCTCGGTGTACATCGAGATGGTCACCCGGGGCTTCATGGTGTCGCGGATCTCGAGCAGCTGGGTGCGGACCAGCTCCATGTCGTCGGGGTCGGTCGTGTTGATGTCCTCGATCCCGTTGCGCAGCATCACCATCGCCATCGCGGTGTGCCAGTCGTCGAGGATGGCCATGTTCCCGGCGTACTGGGTGTCCCAGAAGACGTCGTAGGGGTTGTCCCGAGCCGGGATGTCCTCCGACACCATGTCGGTGCGCCAGCCGATCCCGACGCTGTAGATCGTGTACGGGATCGTGTAGCGGTTGCCCTGGTCGTACCAGGGGTCGTCGAAGCTCCGCCACAGGTTGGGCCGGTTGGTGAGGTAGTCGCCGTTCAGGGGACGCAGCAGGTCGGCGCCGACCAGCTTGCCGAGGGAGTCGTAGCTCGGGAAGTAGAGGTCGAAGCCGAGCTTCTTCGACGCGATCTTGGTCAGCGCCTCGTCGGCGTCGTTGAACGTGGTCAGCTGGATGTTGACGCCGTGCTCGGCCTCGAAGTCCTTCATCATCCGCGGGGAGAGGTAGTCGGCGTAGTTGTAGATCCGCAGCGTGCTTCCCCGCTCGGGGGTCAGGCCCGACTCGATCGCCGGGTTGGCCTCGCTGAGCGGCCAGGTCACGGGATTGTCGGGCGAGGGGATCTCCAGGGCCCGGGTGGAGCTCGACTGCTGGTCGCACGCCGCGAGCAGCGGGATCCCCACCCCGGCAGCGGCCGCCCCCCGCAGCAGGGCGCGACGAGCGAGCAGCGGGCCGCGTCGCGACGCAGGTCCGGACCGTGCCCCCATGGGTGCCTCCCGGAGTCCTTGTCCTCGTCGCTCAGACTCACATAGACTGAACGATCAGTCAACGATGGCCACGGCCCGTCCCCGGGTGAGGAGCCCCATGACCGCGACCCAGACCGCAGCAACGCTCTCGTCCCGCCTCGACGGCGTGATCGAGGCCGAGACAGCGCGGTTCCTCGAGCGCCAGACACGCAGCCGGGAGCTCGCGGCGGAGGCCGTCGCCCTCGCGGGCGGCGCCACGTCGAGCTGGCAGGTCGCCGAGCCCCACGCCGTATGGATCAGCCACGGCAGCGGGTCCCGGCTCCACGACGTCGACGGCAACGAGTACTCCGACTTCCACGGCGGGTACGGCGTCTCCCTCGCGGGCCACGCCCACCCTGCGATCGTCGCCGCGGTGCGCGAGCGGGTCACCCGCGGCACCCACTTCGCACAGCCCACCGCCGACGCGATCGTGGTCGCCGACAACCTCACCGAGCGGTTCGGCCTACCGCGGTGGCGGTACGGCAACTCCGGCACCGAGGTGACCATGGACGCGGTCCACCTGATGCGGGCCGCGACCGGGCGCGACCGGATCCTCAAGGTCGAGGGCGGCTACCACGGCCACCACGACTCGGTGATGGTCTCGGTGCTGCCCGAGCCGGACGACGAGATCGGCCCGGCCGAGGCGCCGTACGGCGTCGCCAGCAACAGCGGCATCCCGGACGGCATCACCGGGCTGGTGACCGTGGTGCCCTTCAACGACCTCGCCGCCGTCGAGGCGGCGCTGGAGCGGCACCCGGGCGAGGTCGCCGGGATGATCGTCGAGCCGATCATGATGAACGCCGGCATCATCCTGCCCGACGACGGCTACCTGGCCGGGCTCGCCGACCTGCTGCACCGGCACGGCGCGCTGCTCGCCTTCGACGAGGTGAAGACCGGCCTGACGACCGGGCCGGGCGGCGTGACCCGACGATCGGGCGTCACCCCCGACCTGGTCTGCCTCGCCAAGGCCCTCGGCGGCGGGATCTCCACCGCCGCGATCGGCGGCACCGCCGAGGTGATGGGCCTGATCGAGACCGGCGCCTACGAGCAGGTCGGCACCTTCAACGGCAACCCGCTGGCGATGGCGGCCGCACGGGCGATGCTGACCGAGGTGCTCGACGACGACGCCTACCGCCACCTCGACCACCTCCGGGACCGGCTCCACTCCGGCCTGCAGGGCGTCATCGACCGCCACGGGGCGCCCTGGCGGGTGGTGACCGCAGGCGCCAAGGGCTGCGTGTCCTTCCTCCCGCACCCGATCCGCAACTTCCGCGACTTCCGCGAGCTCGACGACCGCTACGGCCACGCTCACTGGCTGGTCCAGCACAACCGCGGCGCCTTCCTGCCGCCGTGGGGCAAGGTCGAGCAGTGGCTGGTCTCCGTGCAGCACACCGACGACGACGTGGACCGCTTCGTGGCCAACTGCGACCACCTCGCCGACCTGCTGCTCGGCGACGGCCCCTGATGGCCGGCGCCCTCAGCCTGGTCGGCCTGCGGAAGACCTTCGGGGACGCCGTCGCCGTCGCCGGGATCGACCTCGACATCGGGGAGGGCGAGTTCTTCTCGCTGCTCGGCGCGTCCGGCTGCGGCAAGACCACGACCCTGCGGATGATCGCCGGCTTCGAGCAGCCCGACGAGGGCCGGATCCTGCTGGACGGCCGCGACCTCGCGCAGGTGGCGCCCCACAAGCGCCCGGTCAACACGGTCTTCCAGTCCTACGCGCTCTTCCCGTTCCTCGACGTCGCCGACAACGTCGGCTTCGGCCTGCGCTACCAGTCCGCGACGAAGGAGGACACCCGCCGGCGCGTGGGGGCGGCGCTCGAGCTGGTGCAGATGGGCCACCTCAGCGGCCGCAAGCCCCACCAGCTCTCGGGCGGCCAGCGCCAGCGCGTCGCCCTGGCCCGGGCCCTCGTGCTCGAGCCCACCGTGCTGCTGCTCGACGAGCCGATGGGGGCGCTGGACGCCAAGCTCCGCAAGCAGCTCCAGGTCGAGCTGCGGTCGCTGCAGAAGACGGTCGGCACCACCTTCGTCTACGTCACCCACGACCAGGAGGAGGCGCTGACGATGAGCGACCGGCTCGCCGTGCTCGACGCCGGCGAGCTGCTGCAGGTCGGCACCCCGAGCGAGGTCTACAGCGCCCCGTCCAGCGCGCGGGTCGCGACGTTCCTCGGCACCACCAACCTGTGGGACGCCGAGGTGGTCTCGAGCAGCGCCGACGGGCTCTGCTGCCGGGTCGGCGACGTCGACCTCGTGGTCGCCCCGGCGAGCGCGGGTGCCGGTGACGCCGTCGCCCTCATGGTCCGGCCGGAGCGGGTCCAGGTCTCGCCGACGGCCTCCGCCGACGGTGCGAACGTGCTGGCGGGGCGGGTCACCACGCTCACCTTCCGCGGTGCCCACACCTCGGTGCTGCTGGACTGCGGGGGCCTGCGCGTCGAGGCCGAGGTCGGCAACGTGGCCGGCTCGCCGCCCGAGTGGCTGCACGAGGGCAGCGAGGTGACTGCGGAGGTCTCACCCCGGGCCCTGCACGTGCTCGACCGCGACCAGGGCACGTCTCCCTAGCGGCGCGCCTTCTTGCGGGGCGCCGGCAGACCGAGCTCCTGGTGGGCGATCCGGAGGGCGATCGCGCGGGCCCGGGGCACGTCGACCACGGGGTCGTCGAGCGCCACCTGGACGACCAGTCCGTCGAGGAGCGAGGTCCACATGATCGCGAACGACTCGGCGTCGACCGATGCGATCTCGCCGGCGTCGATCCCGTCCCGGACCACGCGCACGATCAGGTTGCGCCACTGCGCGTCGAGGTCGGCGCGGTCCTTCTTGACCTCCGGGTGGCGGAAGGCCTGGGCCCAGAGGTCGAACCACAGCCCCCAGTCACCGGTGAGCCCCTCCTGCTTGTCGGCGACCAGGGTCCACTCGACCAGGGTCTCCAGCCGGTCGCGGAGGCTGGTGGTGGAGAGCAGCATCTCCTCGGTCGCCGTGTAGAACGACGCCTCCGACCAGCGCAGCGCCTCGATCAGGAGCGTCTCGCGGGTGCCGAAGTAGTAGATGACCAGGGCCGGGCTGGCCCCGACCCGCTTGGCCACGTCGGCGATGCGGGTGTCGCTGAAGCCGCGCTCGGCGATCTGCGTCGCCGCCGCAGCCAGCATCTGGTCACGACGTACGTCGGCCACGGTCGTGGGCTTGTCGGCGGTCGCCACGGGCCCTCCTCGCGGTCTCCCGAGCCTTGTGGGGCACGCTAGCACGCGCCTAGACTGAACAGTCAGTCAGGATTTCCCACCCGGGCGGTGCACATGACGAACACCTACGACGCCATCGTCGTCGGCGGCGGTCACAACGGGCTGGTGTCCGCGGCCTACCTGGCCCGGGCCGGGCTGCGGACGGTGGTGCTGGAGCGGCGCGCGACCACCGGCGGCGCGGCCACCACCGAGCAGCCGTGGCCCGACCTGCCGGGGGTGTCGGTGACGCGGCTGTCCTACGTGATGAGCCTGATGCCGCCCACGATCCTGCGCGACCTGCAGCTCGAGCGGCACGGCTACCGGGTCCACCCCATGGGCCCCTACTACCAGGCCTTCCCCGAAGGCGGCTCGCTGACGATCTTCGAGGACGACCCGGAGCGCACCCGCGACCAGATCCGCAAGTGGTCCAGCAAGGACGCCCGCGCCTGGGACGGGTGGAACGCCTGGCTGGAGCGGCTCGCCGCCGTCATGTCCCCGCTGCTGCTCACGGTGCCGCCCGACATCGGGTCACACTCCCCCGCCGACGTGGCCGCCCTGGCGAAGCTGGTCTGGCGCAACCGCGGGGTCGACTCCCGCACGGCCGCCGACATCGCCCGGCTGATGACGATGAGCATCGCCGACCTGCTCGACGACTGGTTCGAGTCCCCCCAGGTCAAGGGGGCCCTCGCGGTGAACGGCGTCATCGGCACCTGGGCCGGGCCCTTCGAGCCGGGGACGGCGTACGTGATGGCGCACCACTCGATCGGCGACGTGGGTGACGGCCAGCTGGGCAGCTGGGGCTACCCCGAGGGCGGGATGGGCGCGGTCGCCGACGCCTGCCGCCGCAGCGCCGAGTCGTTCGGCGTCGAGGTGCGGGTGTCGACACCGGTCGAGTCGCTGCTGGTGACCAACGGCCGGGTCGAGGGCGCCGTGCTCGCCAGCGGCGAGGAGCTGCGCGCGCCCCTCGTGGTGACCAGCCTGCACCCGCGGACCGCGTTCCTGGAGCAGGTCGGTCCCGCCCACCTGCCCGACGACTTCGTGCGGGACATCGAGCGCTGGCGCACCCGCAGCGGCGTGGTCAAGGTCAACCTGGCGATCGACCGGCTGCCGTCGTTCACCGCCGACCCGACCGACGGCCAGGCCGAGCACCACACCGGCTCGGTGGAGATGGCGCCGACGATGGAGTTCATCGAGCGGGCGTTCCTCGACGCCCGGGAGGGCCTACCGGCCGCGGCGCCGTTCAGCGACGGGGTCATCCCGACCACCCTCGACACGACCCTCAACCCCGACGGTCCCCACATCTTCTCGCTGTTCACCCAGTGGGTGCCGGCCGACTGGGCGGCCGAGCCGCACACCGAGGAGCTCGACGCCTACGCCGACCGCGTCATCGACCTCTACGACGAGGTGGCCCCGGGCTTCCGGGACTCGGTGATCGCCCGCGACGTGGTCGGGCCCCACGAGATGGAGACCGAGTACGGCCTGGTCGGCGGGAACATCTTCCACGGCGAGCTCTCGGTCGAGCAGCTCTTCCACCTCCGCCCGGCGCCGGGGTACGCCGACTACCGAACGCCGGTCGCGGGGCTCTACTACGCCTCGTCCGCGACCCACGCCGGCGGCGGGGTCTGCGGGATCCCCGGGATGCAGGCGGCGAAGGCTGCCCTGAACGATGCCCGGGGCAGCCGCTGGTCACGACGCCGACTGCTCGGCACCGGCGCCCGGTGACCCGGGCGGCGCCCGCCGTACGACCCCGGCTGCGGCGGATGCTCTCCGCGAGGTCGGTCGCGGTCGTCGGCGCCAGCGAGCGCCCCGACTCGCTCGGGTGGCGGATGGCCACCGAGGTGCTGCGCAGCCCGGGGTTCTCCGAGGTGCACCTGGTCCACCCCTCCCGGTCGACGGTGCTCGACCAGCCGTGCGTCCCGTCGCTCGCCGACGTACCGGACCCCGTCGACCTGGTGCTGCTCGGTGTCCCCGACGCGGCCCTGGTGGAGCAGGTGCGGCTCGCCTCGACGCGCGGCGACGCGGGTGCGGTCGTGTTCGGGTCGGCGCACGGCCTGGACGCCGAGCTCGCCGCCGCCGGCGACGGGCTCGAGGTCGTCGGCAGCGGCTGCATGGGCTTCGTCAACGTCACCGACGGCGTCCGCGCCATCGGCTACCTCGAGCGGGCCCCGCTGCCCGCCGGCCCGATCGCGCTGGTCACCCACAGCGGGTCGGTCTTCTCCACGCTGCTGCGCACCCACCGCGCCCTCGGGTTCACCACGGTCGTCTCGTCGGGGCGGGAGCTGGTGACCACCACGGCCGACTACCTCGCGCACGCCCTCGCCACACCGGAGACGCGCGTGGTGGGGCTGGTCCTCGAGACGGTCCGCGACCTGCCCGCGCTGACCGCCGGGCTGGCGGAGGCAGCCGCGCGAGACATCCCGGTGGTGGCGCTCACGGTCGGGTCCTCACCGCTCGGCGGCGCGATGGTCGACGCGCACTCCGGAGCCCTGGCGGGCTCCGACGGCGGCTGGCAGGCGCTCTTCTCCGCGTACGGCGTGCACCGGGTGGGCGACCTCGCCGAGATGGTCGACACGCTGGAGCTCTTCGCGGTCGGCCGGCGGCGGGTCGGGAAGGGCTCCGGCATCGCCACCGTCCACGACTCCGGCGCCGAGCGGGTGCTGCTCGCCGACGTCGCGCAACGCGTGGGCGTGCCGTTCGCCCCGCTGTCCGAGGCGACCACGACCCGGCTCGCCGAGGCGCTCGACCCGGGGCTCACGCCGGCGAACCCGCTGGACGTGTGGGGCGGCGGCCGCCGCACCGAGGACCTGTTCACCGAGTGCCTCTCGGCCCTGGCCGACGACCCCGAGGTCGACGTGGTGGCGCTCGCGGTCGACCTGGTCCCGGAGTACGACGGCGACGTCGCGTTCCCCAACGCGATGGTTCGGCTCGCCGGCCTGACGCCGAAGCCGGTCGTGGTCCTGGCCAACCTGGGGTCGGCGGTCGACCAGGACGCCGCCGCCCGGCTGCGCGGGCTGGGCATCCCGGTGCTCGAGGGCACCGGGTCGGGGCTGGTGGCGCTGCGCCACCTGCTCGCCCCGGACGCTCCCCCGCGCTGGGAGCCGCCCGTCGACCCGGCGCGACGCGCGCGGTGGGTGGACCGGCTGTCCGTCGGGACCGGCGATCCCGGGCTGGCCGAGGAGCTGCTCGCCGACTACGGCGTCCCGACGGCCCCGTCCCGCTTCGTGGCCGACCGGGAGGCCGCGGTCGCGGCCGCCGAGGAGCTGGGCGGCCGGGTGGTCCTCAAGACCGCGTCGGGGGCGGCCCACAAGGTCGACGTCGACGGCGTCCGGCTGGGACTCGACGACCCGGCCGCCGTCGCGGCGGCGTACGACGACCTGGCCGGCCGGCTGGGGCCCGAGGTGCAGGTGCAGCACCAGGTGGACGCCGAGGTCGAGCTGTCGGTCGGGCTGGTCCGGGACCCGCTGTTCGGCTGGCTGGTCGTGGTCGGTGTCGGCGGGACCCTCGTCGAGCTGGTCGACGACAGTGCGGTCGCGCTGGCCCCGGTCGACCCGTCGGGCGCTGCCGCCCTGCTGGTCGGCACCCGGGTGGCGGACCTGCTGGCCGGGTGGCGCGGCCGGCCGGCCGTGGGGCGGCGGGCCGAGGAGGCAGCCGCCGCGGCGGTGTCGGGCCTGTCGCTGGTCGCCCACGAGCTCGGCGACCACCTCGAGGTGCTCGAGGTGAACCCGCTGCTCGTCACGCCCGACGGGGTCGTGGGCGTCGACGCGCTGCTGCGCTGACCGGCGGCCCGCTCCCCACCGGTCCGCGCAGGAAGGTGCCGAGCAGGGTGTGGCCGAGCGGCGTGAGGATCGACTCCGGGTGCACCTGGATGCCCTCGACGGGGTGGCTGACGTGGCGCAGCCCCATGAGGGTGCCGTCCGCGGTCCACGCGGTGGGCACCAGGGTCGGGGGCAGGTCCTCCACGACGAGGGAGTGGTAGCGCGCCGCGGCGAGGGGACCGTCGAGGCTCCCGAAGATGCCACGGCCGTCGTGGTGGACGATGGCCGGCTTGCCGTGCACCGGGCGACGGGCGAGGCCCACCCGCGCGCCGTACGCCGCGCCGATGCACTGGTGGCCCAGGCACACGCCGAGCACGGGGACGCTGCCGTCCAGCCGGCGGATCAGCTCGGTGCTCACCCCGGCGTCCTCGGGTCTGCCCGGACCGGGCGACACCACGAGGTGGGTGTGCTCCCCGCGGGCGAACGCCGCGGCCAGGTCCGCCGCGGAGCGGGCGTCGTTGCGGACCACGCTCACCTCGGCGCCCAGCTCCTGGGCGTACTGCGCGAGGTTGTAGACGAAGGAGTCGTAGTTGTCGACCAGCAGGGCCCTCGCGTCCGGAGCGGCCGCGGGCAGGGCGGTGCGCTGCTCGGCGAGGGGCCGTGGCCCGCGGGCCTGCCACTCCTCGGCCAGGGCCGCGCGGAGCCACCGGGTGGTGCGGCCGACCGGCCAGCGGGCCACGCCGGGACACCCGGTGACTGGCACCACGCCACGCACGGCGTTGGTCACGAACACCTCCACGGCGTCGGCCAGGTCGGTGAGGTCCAGGTCGCGCTCGTGCACGGGAAGGCGGTGCCGGCGCAGGGCCGCCAGCACCGAGGCCCGGGCGACACCCGGCAGGATCCGACCGTCGGCGCGGGGGGTGTGCACCCCGTCGTCGAGCACCAGGAACACGTTGGCGCGGCTGGTCTCGAGCAGAGTGCCGTCGGTGTCGAGCAGCAGTGCGTCCGCGTGCGCCGCCTCGACCGGCACCAGCTCGGCGAGTGGGTCGCGGTCCGTCCACTTGTGGGCGCCCCAGCCGCCGGGCAGGACGACCGGCAGGAGCTCCCAGGACGCAGCCGGGGCCGGCGCCGGGCGGAGGTCGACCTCGACGCGCCGGTCGGGAGTGACGGTCATCCGGAGCCGCGCGTCGCCGGTCGCGGTCGCAGCCAGCTCCTCCACCCGCCGCACGAGGGCGTCCCGGTCGAGCCGGTGCCCGTACACGGCGGCCGCGCTGTCGGCCAGGCGCTCGACGTGGGCCGCGGCGAGCACCGGCACCCGGTCGTGCACCGCCAGGGTGGTGAAGATCCCGAGCGCGGGGTCGGGTCGTCGTACGCGCGCCGTCTCGACCGGCGCCGTCGTCCGCCGGGGCTCCGCGGATGCCGCCGCGCGCGGCGCGCCGGCGAGCGAGGCGCCGACGGCCGCCAGCACCGGTTCGGCCTTCGCGTAGCACTCGGCCAGCTCCGCCTCGGGCTCGGAGTCGGCCACCACCCCGCCCCCCACGCCCAGCCAGGCGACGCCGTCGGCGAACTCCAGCGTGCGGATGACGACGCTGGCCTCCAGGCCCATCCTGGGGCTCACGTAGCCGATGGCACCGGTGTAGAGCTCCCGGCCGGTGCTCTCGAGCTCGTTGATGACCTCCATGGCGCGCACCTTCGGCGCGCCCGTGACCGAGCCGGGAGGAAAGGTCGCCCGCAGCAGGTCGGCGTCGGTGACGCCGTCGCCCAGCCGCCCCGTCACCTCGGAGACGAGGTGCCAGACCCCCGCTCGCGCCTCCACGCTGGTCAGGCTCGGCACGGTCACGGTGCCGGGGACGCAGACGCGGCCCAGGTCGTTGCGCATGAGGTCGACGATCATCAGGTTCTCGGCCCGGTTCTTCGACGAGGCCGCGAGCGCGTGCGCGCCGTCCCCCGCCGGCGCGGTGCCCTTGATCGGGGCCGTCAGCACGGCGCGCCCGCGCCGCCGCAGGAACAGCTCCGGGGAGAGGCTCACCACCGCGCGGTCCCCGGTGTCCAGGAAGGCGGCGTACGCCGGCGCGAGCGCCTCGACGCCCGCGCAGAACACGTCCAGCGGGTCGCCCTCGAAACCGGCCTCGAGACGGGCACACAGGTTGGCCTGGAAGATGTCTCCCGCCACGATGTGCTCCACCGTCCGGGCGACCGCACGCACGTGGCCGGCGGGCTCCGGGGTCATCGTGAACGGGGCGAACCGGTAGGGGCGCGGCCCGTCCCCGACCCCGTCCAGTGCCCGCTCCAGGCCGGCCAGCACCGGCTCCGCCTCGTCGGCCGGGAGCAGCGACTCGAACCACCACGCGGCGTCGGCGTCCTGGCGGAGCACCCAGGAGTAGCGCGCGAGCCAGTGGTCCGGCTGGGGCACCGGCCGCGGCGGCGGTGACGGAACGGGTTCGAGCCGACGCCCGAGCTGGTAGCCCCAGAGCCCGATCCAGCCGCCGCCGAAACCCGTGTCCCCCTCGTCCGGGACCGGGTCCCCCGACCCGACGGCGTCGAACGGGTCCGCGTCGTCGCCCAGCACCTCGACCGGTTCGCAGGCGACCACGGTGCCTCCCCCGCACCACGCGCCCACGAGCGCGACCAGGCCGGGGCGGCCCCGCAGCGCACGCAGGACGGCCACGGGCCGTGCCGCCACGTGCACTCGTCGGCGAAACACGGCAGCAGGATGGCCTGAAGGGACCACCTCACGCCACCGCCCCTCAGGCGGGCGCGGGATCCGCGACCTCCGGGAAGGGCAGGGCGATCGGGTCGGCCGCGAGCCGGCTGCGACCCTGCTCGTCGAAGCGGTCCAGCCCCAGGTCGGTGACGTCGACGACGTCGGTCCGGCCGGTGGTGGCGAGGTCGGCCGCGGCCCTCGCGACGCCCGGCCCCCACATCATCCCGTGGCCACCCGCCGCCGCCACGACGGCGCCCGCCACCGGGCCGCTGCCGGTGAGCAGCGGGCCGAGGATCGGCAGGTGGTCCGGCGTGTAGTCGATCGTCGCCGCCCAGGTCTTCCGTACGCCGACCTCGGCCGTCGCCGGCAGCAGGGTCGCGATGCGCTCGGCCATCAGCCGGTGGTAGTCGTGGTCGAAGGCGACGGCCTCGCCGGGTGGTTCCTCGGGGTTGCTCATCCCCCAGAGCACCCCGCCCTCGCAGGGGCGCCAGTAGATCCCGGACGCCACGTCGAAGACCATCGGCAGCCGGTCGGGGGCGAAGTCGGGGTGCGGTCCGGTGACCACGACCTGGTGCCGCGCCCCGCCGGACGGGATCCGGGCCCCGGCGGCACGTCCGACGGCGGCCAGCGTCGGGCCCCCGGTCAGCACCACCCGGTCGGTGGCGATCACGCCGCCAGTCGTCTCCACGCCCGCCACCGCGTCGCCGTCCCGGCGGAGGCCGGTGAACGCCGTCCCCTCGCAGACCCGGACTCCCGCGGTGACCAGCGCCGCGGTGTAGGCGAGCACGTTGCGCGGCGGGTCGAGGTAGCCGTCCTCCTCGGCGTACGACGCCCCGAGGGTCTGGCCCGGCCGCACCGACGGGTTGAGCTCGTCGAACTCGTCGGGGCCGAGCCACCGCACGTCGAGGCCGAGGCCCTGCTGCATCGCGATCCGGGCGTGCGCCTGCTCGACCTCCGCGGTCGAGAAGCACGGCATGGAGTAGCCCTGGGGGACGAACCCGGAGTCGAGACCCAGCTCGTCGCGCTGGCCGAGGTAGAAGGCCCGGCTGAACAGGCCGAGGCGGACCGCGACCTCGGTGCCGCCCTGGGCGCGCACCATGCCGGCCGCCCGCGAGCTGGCCCCCTGGCCGAGGGTGCCGGCCTCGAGCACCACCACGTCGACGAGCCCGGCCCGCCGCAGGAACCAGGCGGTCCACGCGCCGATCGTGCCGCCACCGACGACCACGGCGTCGGCCGCTCGCGGCACGCTGGTCATGCGCTCGAGCGTCGCATAGACTGAACAGTCAGTCAACGGCGACGAAGAGTGAGGCCGGATGTACGGACTGAGCGAGACCGACCGCGACCTCCAGGCTCGGGCCCGCGCTCTCACCGACGAGCTGATCCCCCACGAGGAGCACGCCGAGGCCCACGACGGCGAGCTGCCCGACGGGGTCGAGGCGAAGCTCGCTGCGCAGGCGCGCGACCTCGGGCTGACCGCCACCAACATGCCGACGTCGGTCGGGGGTCGCGGCTGCACCACGCTGCAGGTGGTGCTGGTGCAGGAGCAGGGCGGGCGCGTCACCAACGCGCTCGCGTGGCTGCTGACCACGCCACCGGCCTGGTGGCCGGCGGTCGCCAACGACCACCAGCGCGAGACGTTCCTGCTCCCCACGGTGCGCGGTGAGCGCGAGGAGTGCTACGCGATCACCGAGGAGAACGCCGGCTCCGACCTGGCCGACCTGCAGGCGACGGCGGTCCGCGACGGCGACGACTACGTGCTCAACGGCGTGAAGTGGCACGTGACGTCGTACAACGTCGCGGACTACGTGTTCTTCCAGGCGGTGCTGGCGGGCGGCGAGCACGCCGGCGAGCAGGCGCTGTTCGTGGTCGACAAGGACGCGCCGGGGATCAGCGTGGTCCGCACCCCGGCGTACACGCACACCATCGCCCACCACCACCCCGTGGTCGCCTTCGAGGACGTGCGCGTCCCGGCGACGCAGCTGGTGGGGTCGGAGGGCGACGGGATGTCCTTCGCCTACGAGTGGTTCCGGTTCGAGCGGCTGATGGTGGCCGCGCGCTGCCTGGGGGCGGCGGAGCGGCTGGTCGACGAGATGAGCGCCTTCGCCGCCGGCCGGCAGATCGGGGGCGAGCGGCTCGCCGACAAGCAGCTGGTGCAGGGGATGCTGGCGGACAGCCTCACCGAGCTCTTCGCCGCCCGCACGCTGGTCTACGAGGTGGCCCGCGGACTCGACGCGGGGGTCGACGTCAAGGTCGCCCACGCGCAGTGCTCGATGGCCAAGCTGTTCAGCAGCGAGATGGCCGGACGGGTGGCCGACCGGGCGGTGCAGGTCTTCGGGGGACGCGGCTACATGCGCGAGAACGTGGCCGAGCGGTTCTTCCGCGAGCTGCGGGTCGAGCGGATCTGGGAGGGCGCCAGCGAGGTGCAGCGCGCGATCATCGCCGACCAGCTGGGCAAGCGGGGCCGGGCCCGCCTGCTGTGAGCGCGGCTGTGGTTGGCTGGAACCGTGAGCCTCCCCCCACCGGCCTGGCGCGGCCTCGTCGACGACGCGGCGGTGTTCCCGCCGGGCGACGCCCCGCTCCCTGACGCGCTGACCGCGCACGTCGCCCACCGCGAGGAGTGGTGGGCCGACCTGGTCGGGTCGTTCGTGGTCACCGACACCGCCGTCCCGGACGTCTCCACGCCGCTGGCCCTGGCCGTCGTCGTCACGGGCGGTGCCGGCGCGATCCCCGGCGCCGTCCGGCTCGCCGAACGGGGCGGGCACGAGCTCGCCGGGATCGAGGTCGCGCTGCGCGACCTCGACGACCTCGCCGGAAACGCGCGCCGCGTCGCCGCCTCCGCTGCCGCCTGCGACCTCGACCCGGAGCGGGTCCACGTCGAGCTCCCCCCGGTCCCCGACACCGGGAGCTGGCTGCGGGCGGCCGACGCGGTCGCCGAGGCCGGACACCGGCTGAAGTTCCGCACCGGCGGGCTCGAGGCCCACCTGTTCCCGTCCGTCGACGAGCTCGCGGGCTGGATCGACGCGGCGCTCGACCGCGAGACGCCGTTCAAGTGCACGGCCGGCCTGCACAACGCCGTCCGCCACGACAACGCTGACGGCTTCACCCACCACGGGTTCCTCAACGTGCTGCTGGCCACGCTCTATGCCTTCGACGGCAGCGCCCGCGACGAGGTGGTCGCGCTGCTGGAGCAGCGGGACGCCGACGTGCTCCGGGGCGTCGCCGGTGACGTCGACCTCGCCCGCGGCCGGCGCTGGTTCACCTCCTTCGGCTCCTGCTCGGTCTCCGAGCCCCTCGACGACCTGCTCGCCCTCGGACTCCTGGAGAAGCCATGACCGACACCTGGGTGGAGGAGGCCGCCGGCTCCCTCTTCGACGTCGACAACCTGCCGTACGGCGTGTTCTCTCGGGCCGGTGAGGAGCCGCGGGTCGGGGTGCGGGTCGGCGACCTGGTGCTCGACGTCGCCCCCGTCGCCGCGGCGGAGATGCTGGACGTCCACCACGTCTTCCAGGAGCCCTCGCTCAACCCCCTTATGGCCGAGGGCCGGCAGGTGTGGGGCTCGCTCCGGACCTGGCTCACCGGCCTGCTGACCGACGAGACCGAGCGCGACCTGGTCGAGCCGCACCTGGTCCCGGTCGCCGACGTCACGCTCCACCTCCCGGTCGAGGTCGCCGACTACGTCGACTTCTACGCCTCGCTCGAGCACGCGACCAACGTCGGCCGGATCTTCCGGCCCGACGCCGAGGCGCTCCTGCCCAACTGGCGTCACCTGCCGGTCGGCTACCACGGGCGCGCCGGCACCGTGGTGGCCAGCGGCACCGACGTGGTCCGCCCTGCCGGGCAGCGGAAGGCGCCGAGCGAGGACGCTCCGACGTACGGGCCCTCGCAGCGGCTGGACATCGAGGCCGAGCTCGGCTTCGTGGTCGGCACCCCCTCGGCACTCGGCTCGCGGGTGGCGGTCGCCGACTTCGCCGACCACGTGTTCGGGCTGGTGGGCCTCAACGACTGGTCGGCGCGCGACCTCCAGGCGTGGGAGTACGTGCCGCTCGGCCCGTTCCTCGGCAAGTCGTTCGCGACGTCGGTCTCCCACTGGGTGACGCCGCTGGAGGCGCTCGCCGCCGCCTGGGTCGACCTCCCCGGCCAGGACCCGACCCCGCTCCCCTACCTGGCCGACGGGTCGCCACGCGGGCTCGACATCGCCGTCGAGGTCGAGATCGGCGGCCAGGTGGTCAGCCGGCCGCCGTACTCCTCGATGTACTGGTCGCCCGCCCAGATGCTCGCCCACATGACCGTGAACGGTGCGTCCCTGCGCACCGGCGACCTGTTCGCCTCCGGCACGATCTCGGGTGCGGAACGGGAGCAGCGCGGCTCGCTGCTGGAGCTGTCGTGGGGTGGGCGGGAGCCGCTCGCCGACGGCCGCACCTTCCTCGAGGACGGCGACACCGTGACCCTGCGCTACACCGCCCCCTCCGCCTCCGGCGGCCGCCTCGCCCTCGGCGAGGTCACCGGCACCGTCGTCCCTGCGGTCTGAAACTGGGGGTAGTCCAGTGACAAATGGCCCCTCCGAAGCCCGGATCAGGGGCCACTTGTCACTGGACTACCGAAATCCCTACACGCCCTCGCGGTCGCTGAACCCGGGGTGGACGAAGGGCTCGCCGCGCTTCATCGACTCCACCGCGCCGGGGTGCTCGCGGCGCAGGTGGTCCAGCCCGCGGCGTCGGTAGCGGAGCACCTGGGTGATGCCGAGCGCCCAGAAGAGGTACTGCACCGAGAACGCGGCCCGGTAGTCGTCGAGGTCGTACGCCGCCATGCCGCCCGGCTGGCGCAGGTCGAGCACGACCCCGACCAGCGCGACCGTCAGCAGCGAGGCCGAGAACCCTCCGACGTTGACCAGCCCGCTGGCCCGCCCCATGGTCTCCTGCGGGCTGAACGAGCGAGCCAGGTCGAAGCCGACCATCGAGGCCGGCCCGCCGGTGGCGGTGAGGCAGACCAGCACCACCAGCAGCCAGAGCGGCGCAGGGGTGTCGCGTGCCAGCACGGCGGTCCACGGCACGATCATCAGGCCGACCACGCCGATCACGATCCACGAGCGATAGTAGGGAAACCGGCTCACCATCCAGCTCAGCACCAAGCCGCTGAGGATCACCCAGCCGGTCATCAGCATCAGCAGCGTGCTCGCGACCGCGGTCGAGAGGCCCTGACCCTGGACCAGGAACGGGAAGCCCCACAGCATCGCGAAGACGGTCATCGCGAACTGCGAGGTGAAGTGGGTCCACATCCCGAGCCGGGTCCCGGGGTTGCCCCAGACGAACTGGAGCTGCCGCGCCAGCGTGCGCAGCTTGATCCGGGTCGGGCCGTCGTCCCGGTACGGCGAGTCCTTGACCACCAGCGCGACCGCGACCATCAGCACCACCCCGGCCGAGGACGCCAGCGCGAACGCACCGGTCCAGCCGAGGCGGACCAGAGCCCACGAGAGCGGCGCCGCCGCGATGATCGCGCCGACCTGGCCCACCTGCCCCGTCAGCTGGGTCACCAGCGGCGCCTGCCGGACCAGGAACCACGCTGCCACCAACCGGATCACGCTGACGAAGATCATCGCGTCGCCCGCGCCGATCACGACCCGGGCGAGCACGGCGAGCGGGTAGGACTCGACGAACGCGAACATCAGCTGCCCGCCGGTCATCAGCACCAGCCCCGTGAGCAGCAGGGCGCGCGACCCGTAGCGGTCCAGCAGCACCCCGACGGGCACCTGCATCGCGGCGTACACGGCGAGCTGCAGCACGGTGAACGTCGCCAGCGACGTCGCGTCGATGTCGAACCGCTCGGAGGCGAGGATCCCGGCCACGCCGAGCGAGCTGCGGTGGAACACGGCGAGCACGTAGACCGACAGCGCGACCAGCCAGATCACCCACGCCCGGCGCCTGCCGATGTCGTGGACCTGCTCGCGCACCGCCCGATCATCCCAGCCGCAGACTCCCCTGGCGGCGCCTGGTCCACTTGGGCCATTTCGAGGACACCAGAACGATCACCTGCTTACCCTCCCGGTGCCGTTGGGTCTCCGACGAGCACCTCATTGATCCCGGGAGTACTCCATGCGCCACCCTCGGCACCACCGTCGCGCGTCGCTCGTCGCGGCCCTCTCCACCGGTCTGGGCGCCCTGCTTGTCGCCGCGCCCTCGGCCCACGCCATCGTTGACAGGGACTGCGCAGACTTCGGTAGTCAGCGCGCAGCCCAGCTCTTCTTCCTGCGGCACGGCGGTCCGCAGTCGGACCCGCACCGCCTGGACGACGACAACGACGAGCGCGCCTGCGAGTCCAACTCGGCGCCCTACTACTACGGCCGCACCCTGCCCGGGTCGAAGCCGGCGCCCAAGCAGGTCACCGTTCGCTCCACCGTCACCCTGGCCACGAGCAGGGCGAAGGCGATCACCGGGGAGAAGGTCCGGCTCACGGCGACCGTGAAGCCCCGGGGTGTGCGCACCGTGGTGTTCCAGCGCCAGGCCGGTCGCCGCTGGCGGACCCTCGACCGCGACCGGACCAACCGCCGGGGCAAGGACTCCCTGGTGATCCGAGCGCCACGCTCCACCGCCGACTACCGTGTCGTGCTGGTCAAGCGGAAGAACGGCAACAAGACCTTCGCCGCCGACACCAGCAACCACCGCCGGCTGACCGTCCAGCAGCAGCGCATCCGCTTCGGTCTGCCGGACGCCGATCTCGAGCGCGGCCGTCGGGTCACGACCACGGTCTCGATGTGGCCGGTCCGACCCGGCCGGGACCTGTCGCTCCAGATCCGGGCCGGCAACGGATGGGGTCTGGAGGACGTGAAGACCCTGAACCGCAACGGCCGCGTCACCTTCAGGCTCCCGACCGCGGACTCAGGGGCGTTCGACGTGCGCATCGTCGCCCAGCGGTCCAAGGGCGGCGCGATCCGGGCAGTGTCCACTGTCCGACGCCTGCGGGTCGTCGACACGATCGCCCCCGCCGTCCCTGCGGACCTCACCCCGGTCGCCGGCGACGGCGAGGTCCAGCTGAGCTGGTCTCGTGGGACCGAACGCGACCTGTCGTCCTACCGCGTCTACTGGCGCTCGAGCCCGACCTCCAGCTGGGTCAACGCCGGCAGCGGTCCTTCCCCTGCCTTCACCGTGGCCGGCCTGACCAACGGTGTCACGTACGAGTTCACCGTGAGGGCCGTGGATCGTGACCAGAACGTCTCCGGATACTCGACACCCGTGGGCGCCACTCCCTCGTCGCCGGGCGACTGAGCCTGAGGTCACCCCCTAGGGTCGGGGGCGTGGTCCAGTTCGGTCAGTACCCCGCCCCACGCTTCACGATCGCCCACCTGAGCGACCCGCACCTGCTCGCGGACGGGGCGAGGCAGTACGGCGTCGTCGACCCCGAGCCCGGCCTGCGGCTCGCCCTGGAGCGGCTGGGCCGGCTCGATCCCGCGCCGGACGTCCTCGTGCTCACCGGCGACCTCGCCGACAAGGCCGAGCCGGCGGCGTACGCCCGGCTGCTCGAGCTCGTGGAGCCGGTCGCGGACCGGCTCGGCGCGCAGGTCGTCTGGACGATGGGCAACCACGACGAGCGGGCGCCGTACGCCCGTGGCCTGTTCGGCTCCGACGACGACGGCCCGCAGGACCGGGCGTACGACGTCGGCGGGCTGCGGGTGCTGGCGCTCGACACCAGCGTGCCGGGCTACCACCACGGCAGCCTGACCCCCGACCAGCTCGCCTGGCTGGCCGACCATCTGGCCGACCCGGCCGAGCACGGCACGGTGCTCGCGATGCACCACCCGCCGATCCCGGTCCCGATGCTGCCCGCGGCCGAGATCATCGAGCTCCTCGACCAGCAGCCGCTGGCCGGGATCGTCGCCGGCAGCGACGTGCGCGCCATCCTCGGCGGCCACTTCCACTACACCTCGTGGTCGACCTTCGCCGGCGTTCCGGTGTCGGTCGCCGCGGCGAGCTGCTACACCGTCGACCCGGCTCCCCAGGCCCGGCTGATCTCCGCGGTCGACGGCCACCAGGCGATCACGATGCTGCACCTGTACGACGACCGCGTCGTCCACACCGTCGTGCCGCTCGCCGAGGCGCCCGAGGTCGACGGCTACCCGGCCGACCTGGTGTCGCTGCTGGAGGCCCTGGGCACCGACGAGCGGCGCGAGATCATCTCCCGCAAGGACTCCGCCTTCAACCGTGGGGAGCTGGCGCCCGGATGACGGCGTTCACCACCCGGCCGGAGCTCACCGGCGACCACGGCATGGTCGCCTCCACCCACTGGCTGGCCTCGCAGAGCGGCATGGCCGTCCTCGAGGCCGGTGGCAACGCCTTCGACGCGGCGGTCGCGGCAGGGTTCGTGCTGCACGTCGTCGAGCCCCACCTCAACGGGCCGGGCGGCGACATGCCGCTGCTCGCGTGGAGCGCGGCCCGCCGCGCGCCGTTCGTGGTGTGCGGGCAGGGGGTGGCGCCGGCGGCGGCCACCCCGGACGCGTTCGCCGACCTGGGCCTCGACCGGGTGCCCGGCACCGGGCTGCTGGCTGCCTGCGTTCCCGGCACCTTCGGCGCCTGGATGCTGCTGCTGCGCGACCACGGGACGCTGCGCCTCCGCGACGCGCTCCGGTACGCCGTCGGCTACGCCCGCCACGGGTTCCCGGTGCTCGGCAACATCGCGGCCACCATCGGCCGCGTCGAGGGCCTGCTCACCGACCACTGGCCGAGCTCCCGCGACGTGTGGCTGCCCGGGGGCCGGGTGCCCGAGGTCGGGAGCCGGATGACCAACCCCGACCTGGCGCGCACCCTCGAGCGCATCGTCGAGCATGCCGAGGCCACGACCTCCGACCGCGACGAGCAGGTCGAGGCGGCACGACGCTGCTTCTACGAGGGCTTCGTCGCCGAGGCGATCGCCGAGCTGTACGCCGGCGAGGCCATGGACGTCACCGGCACCCCGCACCGCGGTCTGCTCTCCTTCGACGACCTCGCGTCGTGGCGGGCGACCGAGGAGGAGCCCGTGGGTCTCGACCACCACGGCCACCGGGTGCTCAAGGCGGGGCCGTGGAGCCAGGGTCCGGCGCTGCTCCAGCAGCTCGCCCTCCTCGAGGGCCACGACCTCGCCGGGCTCGACCCGACCTCGCCCGACCTCGTGCACCTCACGGTCGAGGCGGCCAAGCTGGCGCTCGCCGACCGGGAGGCGTGGTACGGCGACCCCGACCACGTCGAGGTCCCGCTGGCCGACCTGCTCTCCCCGGCGTACGCCGACGAGCGGCGGCGGCTGCTCGCCGAGGACCGCGCCGTCACCCACGGGCTCCACCCGGGCTCGCCGGGCGGCCGGAGCCCGCGCCTGCCACGCGTGCTGGGCGATCCTGCGCCGGTGCCTGCCGGTGCCGGCACGGGCGAGCCCACCGTCACCCTCGACGGCGAGACGCGCGGCGACACCTGCCACCTCGACGTGGCCGACCGGTTCGGCAACCTGGTGTCCGCGACCCCGAGCGGGGGGTGGCTGCAGAGCTCACCGGTCGTGCCCGGCCTGGGCTTCCCGATCTCGACCCGCGCCCAGATGTTCTGGGTGGAGCCCGGCCTGCCCAACTCGGTCGGCCCCCGGAAGCGACCGCGGACCACCCTGTCCCCGTCGCTGGCGCTGCGCGACGACGGCTCGCCGTACCTCGCCTTCGGCACGCCCGGCGGGGACATGCAGGACCAGTGGCAGCTGCTGTTCCTCGTCCGCCACCTCCACCAGGGGATGAACCTGCAGGAGGCGATCGACGCGCCCGCCTGGCACACCACCCACGCCCCGTCGTCGTTCTGGCCGCGCGAGGCCGAGCCGGGACGGGTCCACGTCGAGGGCCGGCTCGGCGACCGCACCATCGCCGAGCTGCGCCGACGCGGCCACGACGTGGCCGTGCAGGACCCGTGGTCGCTCGGCCGGCTGAGCGGCGTGAGCCGCGACCCCGACGGCACCCTGCGCGCGGGCGCCAACCCGCGCGGCATGCAGGGGTACGCCGTCGGGCGCTGAGGGTGGTCAGCGGACCGCGACCAGCACCCCCACCGCGAAACCGGCGGCGAGCAGCCACAGCAGGGTGGGCAGCACCGCCCCCAGACTGCGTCGTGTCGTCATCGCGCTCCTCTCCTCACCCGGCCAGCACGTCGCCGTCCTGGACCGTGACCTCGACGGGCGGCAGCGCCGACGGCGCCGGGCCTGCGACGACCTCGCCGGTCTGGGCGTCGAACGCGCTGCCGTGGCACGGGCAGATGATCCGGCCACCGGTCACCTCGGAGACCGGGCAGCCCTGGTGGGTGCAGGTGGCCGAGAACGCGTGGACGTCCTCGCCGTCGCCGCGAACCAGGACCACGCCCTCGTCGGCCAGCACCAGCCCGCCGCCGGCCGGTACGTCGGCCACCGCCGCCAGCGGCCGCCCGCCCGTGGGCTCGGCGCCGTACGCGTTGGCCGCCGCGGACCCGCCCTCGCTGGTGCCGAGACCGGCGGCACGCGCTGCGGCGAACCCCACGGCCGCGGCACCGAGCGCCCACAGCCCGCCGCGGAGGGCCGAGGCACGGGTGAGCGGAGGCAGGGCCATGTCAGCTCCTCACGTCAGTGGCAGGCCGCTGCGCGTGAAGAACCACAGCGACGACGTCAGCCAGACCAGGGTCAGCAGGGTCAGCACCAGGCCGCCCAGCACCGGCAGCGCCCAGCGCGGGAGGCCCGGCAGCCGCAGGCCGAGCATCTTCGCGGCGTACGCGCCGTAGAAGAGGCAGCCGACCACCGAGTGGACGAGGGCGCGCGGGCTGTCGCCGGCGAACCCGAGGGCCCACAGGCAGTGCACCGCCGGCGGCAGGGTCAGCACGAACGCGACCGCGCCGCTCCACCGGTGCACCGGGCCGACCCACACGGCCACGGCCCCGGCCCCCAGCCGGCCCCACATCCGCAGCGCCGTCAGCACCTGGACGACGAGCAGCGCCGCCGCGGCCGTGGTGAACCACGCCTTCATCTGCAGCATGCCCGAGAAGCCGAACGTCGACAGCGGCCTTCCGGCCGGGTCGTGCAGGCCGGCGTACACGCCCAGCACGACGGCGATCCCCGCCCCCGTCAGGAGCGCGGCCCCCAGCCCCGCCCGGGCGGTCGCCCGGCTCGCGGTGACGCTCACCCGGCCATTGTGCTCCCCCGACCGCCCTCGCGTCGCGGGCCGCGGCCCCCAGGCATGATCCGTACCCCGGGTGGGCACTACTCCGACATGGACCACGCCATCACGGGATCGGGGAGATCGGCATCGTGGGCACGGCGGCGGCGGTGGTCAACGCCACTCACCACGCGACCGGCGTCCGGGTGCGCGAGCTGCCGGCGACCGCCGACGCATTCCTGTAGCGCTCAGCCGTCGAGCCGCGGCGCAGTGACCAGCTGGACGAGACGTGCTCCCAGCTCGGGAACCGTAACCACGGCATCGACGATCTCGTCCCGGGCGATCGTGGCTGCCGGCATGGAGAAGTGGGCGGAGGTCTCCTTGTCGGTCGTGATCACGACCCCGCCGTGCTTGTAGACCGCGGTTGCACCCGTCGCGGCGTCGTGCCCGCTGCCCGAGAGGACCACCGCGATCGCGCGGGGGCCCACGGCCATGGCCAACGTGGTCAGCAGCAGGTCCGCTGACGGCCGCGACGGCGGGAAGGCGCCGGACACGATGAGCGACACCCTCCCGTCGGGGGTGAAGAGGGTGTGACAGCCCGGCGGCGCGGCCAGGACCTGGGCGGTGGCCTTCAGGCCTCCGGCGCTGGACACGAGCGCCACGACGTGCACACCCCCATGCTCGTACGAGCAGCGACCGGTCTCCTGACGTCGGGGGAGCCGTCCGGGCCTCTCAGCGCCCCAGCCGTGCCATCACGGGCGTTGCCAGCACGCCGTGCAGCACGACGGATGCAACGACGGTGAACGCCAGGCACGACCACAGCCAGTCGGTGTCGACGAAGGTCGCTTGACCGGTGGCGTACGCCGCGTAGTAGAGGGATCCGACACCCCGCACACCGAAGAACGCCACAGCCCAGCGTTCCCGCGTGGTCATCCTCCCCACCTCGTGCCCCGACCGAGGCCGACCGACGAGCGAGAGGCGACCGGCGAGGGGTCGCACGACCAACAACAGCGCCGCGCCCACCACGATCCCACGCCAGTCCAGCGCCTCGAGGACACCCCTGCTCAACGCCGTGCCGAGTCCGAGGAGTACGACGAGCGTGAGCAGCCGCTCCAGCCGCTCCACGACCTGGTGCATCGCGGCGTGGTAGTCGTGGGCGCGTTCGGCGGAGCGGAAGGTCATCGCACAGGCGAACACGGACAGGAACCCGTAGCCCCCCGCCACCTCGCCGAGGCCGTAGGAGGTGACCAGCGCCGCCACCGCCAGCAGTGACTCACCGCGCTCCGCGGTGCGCAGAGCCCTGCTGCGGGAACGGAAGGCCACCCGGGACAGCGCCCACCCGCAGGCGACCCCGACGAGCGTGCCGATCGCGACCTTTCCCACGAGGTAGACGCCCACCCACTCGAGGCCCCACCCGGTGACCGGGCCGGCCGTGGCCACCAGCACTGCGGCGTACACGAACGGGAACGCGAGCCCGTCGTTGAGGCCGGCCTCGGACGTCAGGGTGAAGCGCACCTCGTCGGTCTCCTCCACCTCGTGCTCCCCGGTCTGCGGTCCTGCCACCTGCACGTCCGAGGCGAGGACCGGATCGGTGGGCGCCAGCGCCGCGCCGAGCAGCAGCGCTGTCGCCGGCGCGACCCCGGCCCACCAACCGAGCAGCGCCGTGCCGGCGATCGAGAGCGGCATCGCGACGACGAGCAAGCGCCAGGTAGGCGACCAGACCTGCCACGACCGGCGGCGCCAGGGCTGCAGTGGCCGGTCGATCGCGAGCCCTACGCCCATCAGGGCGACCAGGATGGTCAGCTCTGTCACGTGCTCGACCACGACCCGGTCCGCGACCGGATCGAGCGGCAGACCGTCCGCGACGGGTGTGAACCCCAGGAGCACTCCGAGCCCGGTGAGGACCATCGGCGCCGAGACCGCCCAGCGGCCGAGCAACGCCGGCAGCACCACCGCGAGCAGCAGAGCCAGGCCGACCGCGACGTACAGCAGGTCTGCGGTCATCACTGCGCCGTCCTTCCGTGGCCCCTCGACGGCGCCTGGCGCCACCGGCTGGCGGTGCTCCATGAGTGCAGTACCCGGACACCGCGAGGGCAGACCGGGTTGCACGACCTGCCCGGAAATGGGAAACGGCCCCCGACCGGCGTTTCCGCCGGCCACGGGCCGTTCTCGACATGGTGGCAGGTCCAGGATTCGAACCTGGGTAGGCATAAGCCGACGGATTTACAGTCCGCTCCCATTGGCCGCTCGGGCAACCTGCCATGTCAGAGCCCCGGCGATGACCGGGGCGCGACGAGAGGTAAGGATAGCGTCCGTACGTCGCAATCCCGCAACCGGAGGCACCCATGGCCGACTCCTCGTTCGACATCGTCAGCAAGATCGACCGCCAGGAGGTCGACAACGCACTGGGGCAGACGGCGCGCGAGGTCGCGACCCGGTTCGACTTCAAGGGCACCGGCGCCGGGATCGAGTGGAAGGGCGAGCACGCGATCGAGATCTCGGCCTCCGCCGACGACCGCGCGAGCGCCGTCCTCGACGTGTTCAAGCAGAAGCTCGTCAAGCGCAACGTGTCGCTGAAGGTGCTCGACGCCTCCGAGCCGCGCCCGTCCGGCCAGGAGTCGAAGATCGGGATCACCCTCAAGGAGGGGATCTCCTCGGAGGACGCCAAGAAGATCAGCAAGCTGATCCGGGACGAGGGCCCCAAGGGCGTCAAGAGCCAGATCCAGGGCGACGAGCTGCGCGTCTCCAGCAAGAAGCGCGACGACCTGCAGTCGGTGATCGCGCTGGTCAAGGCCCAGGACTACGACTTCGCGGTGCAGTTCACCAACTACCGCTGAGCGACCTCACCCGACCGCGAGTTCCATCCGCGGGATGATCGTGGCGCCGGTGGCGGGGGTCAGCCACACGGTGCTGCCCACGGTGAGGTCGAGTGACCGGGCGTGGGTGCGGGTCATCACGACCGACACCTCCTGGCCGTCCACGGTCAGCACGGTGAGCCGGACCTCGAAGCCGACCCGCAGCAGCCGGTGCACCTCACCCTCGACGCCACCGGCGGCGCGCGGTGACGAGGCGACCTCGACGTCGTGGGGCCGGAGCCGGACGCCGCCGAGCTGCGTCACCTCGCCCAGGAACGACATCACGAAGTCGTTGGCCGGCTCGTCGTAGAGCTGGTCGGGCGTACCGACCTGCTCGATCCGGCCGTCGTTGATCACCACGATCTCGTCGGCGACCTCCATCGCCTCCTCCTGGTCGTGGGTCACGAACACCGTGGTGACCGCGACCTCGTCGTGGAGCCGGCGCAGCCAGTCGCGCAGCTCCTTGCGGACCTTGGCGTCCAGCGCCCCGAACGGCTCGTCGAGCAGCAGCACGGTGGGCTCGACGGCGAGCGCCCGGGCCAGTGCCATCCGTTGCCGCTGTCCGCCCGAGAGCTGGGCCGGCAGCCGGTGCGCGAACTGCTTCAGGTGCACCAGCTCGAGCAGCTCGTCGACCCGGTGCGCGATCTCGTCCCGGGACCGCTTGCGGATCTCCAGACCGAAGGCCACGTTGCGGGCCACCGTGAGGTGCTTGAACACCGCGTAGTGCTGGAACACGAAACCGACGTTGCGCTTCTGCGCAGGAAGGTGGGTGGCCTCGGTTCCCTCGATGACGATGGTGCCGGCGTCGGCGCTGTCGAGGCCGGCGATGATCCGCAGCAGCGTGGACTTGCCACCCCCGCTCGGGCCCAGCAGGGCGGTGAGCTGGCCGGTGGGCAACGACACGGAGACGTCGTCGAGCGCGACGAAGTCTCCGAACCGCTTGCTGACGCCGGTGACGTCGATACTCATGGTGACCCCTTCAGTCCTGGTGCTGGGGGCGGAGGATCGCGACGACGACCAGGCTCACGATGCTGGCGAAGATCAGCATGAACGAGGTCGCGTACGCCGTCTCCTGGGCGAAGTTCTGGTACTTCGCCTCGACGACGAGCGTCGCGGTCTGGGTCCGCCCGGTGATGTTGCCCGAGACGATCTTGACGGCGCCGAACTCCCCGAGGGAGCGCGCCAGGCTGAGCACCACGCCGTAGACCACGGCCCACTTGATGCTCGGCAGGGTGATGCGGAGGAACGTCTGGCGAGCGTTCGCGCCGAGGCTGCGCGCCGCCTGCTCCTGGTCGTCGCCGATCTCGTGGAGCACCGGCACGACCTCCCGGATGACCAGGGGCAGCGCCACGAAGCAGGTCGCCATGACCATGGCCGGGGTGTCGAAGACGATCTGCCACCCGGCTTCCTCGACGGGCCTGCCGATCCAGCCGTCCCGGCCGTTGTAGACCAGCAGGATCGCCAGCCCGACCACGACCGGCGACACCGACAGCGGCACGTCGATGAGGGCGGAGAGCACCCTCTTGCCCGGGAACTCGTAGCGCACGAGCAGCAAGGAGATGGTGACCCCGAAGACGAGGTTGATCAGCACCGCCCAGAACGACACCATCGCGGTGAGCCGCAGGGCGTAGGTCACCTGCGGGTCCGAGAGCGTCTCGCTCAGCGTCACCAGGCCGTCGGCGAAGGTCTGCTGGACGACCATCGCGACCGGCCAGGCGACCAGGAAGAAGACGTAGCCGATCGCCAGCAGCCGCAGCGCCCAGCGCGTCGGAGCGGAGACCTTCACCATCGCTTCGCCACCCGCCTCTGGACGACGTCGAGCGCCACGATCACCACCAGGGCGACGACGAGCATCACCGACGCGAGCGCGGCCGCGGAGGCGGTGTTCCCGTTCTCGATGAACGACAGCACCCGCACCGACACCACCTCTGTCTCGTAGGGCCGGTTGCCGGACAGCAGCACCAGCGAGCCGTACTCGGAGATGGCCCGGGCGAACGACAGCGCTGCACCGGCGGTGATCGCGGGGGCCAGGGCCGGCAGGACGATCCGCCGCACGATGGTGCCGCGGCGGGCCCCCAGCGACGCCGCGGCCTCCTCCACCTCCGCCTCCAGCTCCTCGAGGACCGGCTGCACCGTGCGCACCACGAAGGGCAGCGTCACGAACGCCAGCGCCAGGAAGACCGCCATCCGCGTGAACGCCCAGTGCACGCCGAGCGGGCTCTGCGGCCCGTACAGCGAGAGCAGCACCAGCCCGGCGACGATGGTGGGCAGCGCGAACGGGACGTCGATGATGACGTTGAGCACGCTCTTGCCCGGGAACCGGTCGCGGACCAGCACCCACGCGATCACGGTGCCCATGACCACGTTGACGCCGGTGACCAGCAGCGACTGCACCACGGTGAGCTGGACCGCGGCCCAGGTCTGTGGGTTGGCGAGCACGGAGAAGTAGCGGTCCCACCCGCCCGCGGCCGCGGCGGCGACCACGGCGGTCAGCGGGATCAGCACCAGCAGGCTGAACCAGAGCACCGCGATGCCCAGCCCGAGCCCCGCGCCCGGGGTCAGCGTGTTGCGCGGGGTCGTGCGCCGCGACCGGCCGGTCCGGCGTCGCCCCGTGGGGGACGCCGGACCGGCCGGGTCGGAGGTGCCGGGCCCCACGAGCTGGGCGGAGGTCACTACTCCTCGCCGACCTTCCCGGTCTCCTGCTGGAGGCGGGTGATGATGCCGAGCGGGTTGCCCTCCTCGCCGTCACCGAAGTACTTGTCCGCGGCCTCGCCCCACCCGTTGAAGTCCTCGTCGACCGTGAACAGCGTCTCCGGCGTGGGGAACGGGTCGGACGGGTCGTTGGCGCCCTCCACCTCGGGGATCTCGACGCCGTCGACCACCGGACGGAACCCGGCGCTGGCGTAGTCGGCCTGCGCCTCCGGGCCGGTCATGAACTCCAGGAACGCCTCGGCCTCCGGGCCCGCCTCGGTGGTCACGGCGGCAGGGTTCTCGATCAGCAACGTGTCGTCCGGGACGATGTAGTCGACGTCGGCGCCGCTCTGCTTGGCCAGGATCGCCTCGTTCTCGTAGGACAGCAGCACGTCGCCGCTGCCGTCGGTGAAGGCCGTGGTGGCCTCGCGCGCACTTCCCGGCAGCGCGATGGTGTTGCCGAGGAGCTCGGTCATGTACTCCTCGGCCTCCTGGGGCGTCCCGCCGTTGCCGGTGACGTGCGCCCACGCGGCGAGGATGTTCCAGCGGGCCGATCCCGAGGAGCCCGGGTTGGGCGTGATGATCTCGACGCCCTCCTCGACCAGGTCGTCCCAGGTCTCGATGCCCTCCGGGTTGCCGCTGCGGACCACGAAGACGACCACCGAGGAGGTGGCGATGCCGTTGGTCTCGTTGTCCTTCCAGTCCTCGGCGACGAGGCCCTCGTCGACCAGGCGGGTGACGTCGCCCTCCAGCGAGTAGTGGACGACGTCCGCGTCGGCGCCGGCCACGACGGCCCGGCTCTGGTCGCCCGAGGCACCGTACGACGTCTCGAACCCGACACCCTCGCCCTCGGCCGTCGCGTTGAAGTCCTCGAAGACCGGCTCGTTGGCGGCTTCCATCACGGAGAACCCGTTGACGTTGATGGTGGGGCCGGACTCGGCGTCACCCGACGCACCGCCGGCGGTGGAGCAGGCGCTCAGCGCGAGCGCAGCGGCGACAGCGGCAGCCGCGGCCTTGTGGTGGAGCTTCATGGCGGATCTCTTCCCTCCGTGGTGGACGCCCCGCCCGAGCCGCGGCACATCATTGTTGATTAGATTACGTGACTTACTGGAGGAGAACCATCCCACGTCCAGACCGGCGCGTCGTCACAGGGGTCCGGTGGGGGAGATCACGCTGGTTTCGGGCGGCACGCGACTATCGTGGGGAGGGTGCCCGTCACCCCGCCGACGACCGTGACACACCCCCACGACGGGCACGAGGAGGAGACGACCGAGTGACCAAGCAGGTCAAGCAGCTCGACCGCGTCATCATCCGTTTCGCCGGCGACTCCGGCGACGGCATGCAGCTGACCGGTGACCGCTTCACCCAGGAGTCGGCGTCCTTCGGCAACGACCTGTCGACGCTGCCCAACTTCCCCGCCGAGATCCGGGCCCCGCAGGGCACGCTCCCCGGAGTCTCGTCCTTCCAGGTCCACTTCGCCGACCACGACATCCTCACGCCCGGCGACGCCCCCGACGTGCTGGTGGCGATGAACCCCGCGGCCCTGCGGGCCAACCTCGGCGACCTGCCGAAGGGCGCCAGCATCATCGTCGACACCGCCGACTTCACCGCCCGCAACCTGAGCAAGGCGGGTTACGCCGACAACCCGCTCGAGGACGACTCGCTCGCCGAGTACGCCGTCCACCTGGTCGACCTCACGGGGATGACCGTCGCGGCGGTCAAGGAGTTCGGGCTCTCGCGCAAGGACGCCTCGCGCGCCAAGAACATGTTCGCGCTCGGGCTGCTGTCCTGGCTCTACGGGCGGCCGACGGAGTCCACGATCGCGTTCCTCGAGAGGCGTTTCGCTCGGGTGCCCGACATCCGTGACGCCAACGTCACGGCGTTCCGGGCCGGCTGGAACTTCGGGGAGACGACCGAGACCTTCGCGGTGACCTACGAGGTCAAGCCCGCCCGCCTCGCCACCGGCACCTACCGCAACATCACCGGCAACCTGGCGCTGTCCTACGGCCTGATCGCCGCCAGCGTGCAGTCGGGACTCCCGCTGTTCCTGGGCTCCTACCCGATCACCCCGGCGTCCGACATCCTGCACGAGCTCAGCAAGCACAAGTCCTTCGGCGTGACCACCTTCCAGGCCGAGGACGAGATCGCCGGGATCGGGGCGGCGATCGGCGCGGCCTTCGCCGGCAGCCTCGGGGTCACCACCACCTCGGGCCCCGGCATCGCACTGAAGTCGGAGTCGATCGGCCTGGCCGTGATGACCGAGCTGCCGCTGCTGGTGATCGACGTGCAGCGCGGCGGGCCCTCGACAGGCCTCCCGACCAAGACCGAGCAGGCCGACCTGCTGCAGGCGATGTTCGGCCGCAACGGCGAGGCGCCGGTCCCGATCGTGGCGCCCCGCTCCCCCGGTGACTGCTTCGACGCCGCCCTCGAGGCGGCCAGGATCGCGGTCACCTACCGCACCCCGGTGATGCTGCTGTCCGACGGCTACCTCGCCAACGGCTCCGAGCCCTGGCGGATCCCGGAGGTCGCCGACCTCCCGGCGATCGACCCCGGGTTCGCGACCGCCACCAACCACGACGACGGCTTCTGGCCCTACCAGCGCGACGAGGCCACGCTCGCGCGGCCCTGGGCGATCCCGGGCACGCCGGGCCTGGAGCACCGGATCGGCGGGCTGGAGAAGGGCGACGGCCACGGCAACATCTCCTACGACCCCGCCAACCACGACTTCATGGTCCGCACCCGCCAGGCCAAGGTCGACCGGGTGGCCGACTCGATCCCGCCGCTGGAGGTCGACGACCCCGACGGCCGGGCGCGGGTGCTGGTCCTCGGCTGGGGTTCGACGTACGGCCCCATCGGGGCCGCCGTCCGCCGCGTACGCCGGGCGGGCCACCACGTCGCGCAGACCCACCTGCGCCACCTCAACCCCTTCCCCCGCGACCTCGGCGAGGTGCTCAAGCGCTACGACCACGTGCTGGTGCCCGAGATGAACCTGGGCCAGCTGTCGATGCTGCTGCGGGCCCGCTACCTCGTCGACGTCGTCGGCTACAACCACGTCCGCGGCCTGCCGCTGAAGGCAGCCGAGCTCGCCGAGGCGATCGCCGAGCTCGTCGGCCACGCCGAGGGCGTCGAGATCGACCTGACCATCGCGACCGAGGAGGCGAGCTCATGACGTCGACCGACCACAGCGTGGGGCTGCCGTTCCCCGGGCTGCGCAGCGGCACCGAGGGCGTCCCCGCCCTGGCCGAGGGCGACCAGCCCCAGACCGGCAAGGACTTCACCTCCGACCAGGAGGTCCGCTGGTGCCCGGGCTGCGGCGACTACGCCGTCCTCAAGGCGGTGCAGGGCTTCCTGCCGGACCTCGGGCTGCGCCGCGAGAACATCGTCTTCGTGTCGGGCATCGGCTGCTCCAGCCGGTTCCCCTACTACCTCGACACCTACGGCATGCACTCGATCCACGGCCGCGCCCCCGCGATCGCCACCGGCATCGCCACCTCGCGCGAGGACCTGTCGGTGTGGGTCGTCACCGGCGACGGCGACGCGCTCTCGATCGGCGGCAACCACCTGATCCACGCCATGCGCCGGAACGTGAACATGACGATCCTGCTGTTCAACAACCGGATCTACGGGCTCACCAAGGGCCAGTACTCCCCCACCTCCGAGCCCGGCAAGGTCACCAAGTCGACCCCGATGGGGTCGGTCGACCACCCGTTCAACCCGATCTCGCTGGCGCTCGGCGCCGAGGGCACGTTCGTGGCCCGCACCATCGACTCCGACCGCAAGCACCTCACGTCGGTGCTCGCAGCGGCCGCCGCCCACCGCGGCACGTCACTGGTGGAGATCTACCAGAACTGCCCGATCTTCAACGACGGCGCGTTCGACGCGATCAAGGACCGCGACACCAAGGAGGAGGCGATCATCCCGCTGGTCCACGGCGAGCCGATCCGGTTCGGCGCGGGAGGCAGCAAGGGGTTGATCCGGGACCGGTCCAGCGGCGGCGTCAAGGTCGTCGAGACGGCCGACCTGGGCTCCGGCGCCGCCGAGGCCCTGATCACCCACGACGCGCACGCCGACGACCCGACGACGGCGTTCGCGGTGTCCCGGCTCACCGACGCCGGCCACCTCCACCAGGCCCCGATCGGCATCTTCCGGCAGGTGGACCGGCCGACGTACGACGACCAGGCGCGCGACCAGGTCCGGACCGCGCGGGGTCAGACCGACGACGACGCCGCAGCGCGGCTCGACGCGCTGGTCCACGGTGGCGACACCTGGACCATCGCCTGACGCAGCCGGTCAGCTCGCCCGGTAGTAGGTCTCCCAGGTCGCGGAGTAGGACCGGGCGTAGCCGCCGTAGGCCCGGACCTTGGCCCGCCAGAGGGTCGACCCGTTCCGCGGGGCCTTGATGACGCTGCGGAACCAGCCTCGGTAGTTGGTCTTCACCCGGTCGTAGCGGCGCCACCGGCAGGAGTCGCAGTGGCTGCGCTGGATGACGACGTTGCGGCCGGAGTAGGACTCGACGTCGCCGCGGAGCACGAGCTTGCCCCTGCGTGTCACGACCTCCGACTTGATGGAGCGAGGCGACCGGCCCACCAGCCCGAGGGGCCCCTGCTCCTCCGCCGGCTCCACGACGCGATAGGTGGGCCGGGGCTCCGTCCGGATCTCCGCGGGCCTGCGCTCCGAGGCCTCCGCCGCCCCGGCCGTCGCGAGCGACGCCGCGAGAGCGGCCGCCCCGAGAACGCGCGACAGGGTGTGAGTCACTGTCATGTCTCCCCTCATGAGTGACACCGATGGCCGCATCATGCCAGACCGGGTCGCGGGCCGCGCGCTGACTCGGAAGTCCGTCGACCTATGCTGGCCCGGTGCCGGAGTCGCGCCGTGGGTTCCTGTACGGCGTCGCGGCGTACGGCCTCTGGGGCGTATTCCCGCTCTACTGGCCGCTGCTGGAACCGGCCGGCGCGCTGGAGATCCTCGCTCACCGCGTGCTCTGGTCGCTGGTCACCGTCTCGATCGTCGTGGTCGTGCTGCGGCGCACCGCTGCGGTGCGGGCCGTCCTCGCCGATCCCCGCACCCGCTGGCTGCTGCTCGGCGCGTCCGCGGTCATCAGCCTCAACTGGTTCGGCTACATCTGGGGCGTCAACAACGGCCGGGTCGTGGAGACCTCGCTCGGCTACTTCATCAATCCCCTCGTCACGGTGCTGATGGGCGTGCTGATCCTCGGCGAGCGGCTGCGCCGTCCCCAGTGGGTGGCGGTCGGGCTGGCGAGCATCGCCGTGGTGGTGCTGACCGTCGACTACGGCCGGCCGCCGTGGGTGGCGTTGCTGCTCGCGTTCTCGTTCGCGACGTACGGACTGGCCAAGAAGCAGGCCGGCGTCGACGCCGTCGAGAGCCTCACCGTCGAGACGCTGTTCATCGGCCCGTTCGCGGCGGCGTACATCGGGTGGCTGGCGTGGCAGGGCACCGGTGAGTTCGGGCAGCACGGCGCGGCGCACGCCTGGCTGCTCACCACGGCCGGCGTGGTCACGGTCATCCCGCTGCTCTGCTTCGGCGCCGCCGCGATCCGGGTGTCGATGGTCACCATCGGGCTGCTGCAGTACATCGCCCCGATCCTGCAGTTCCTGATCGGCGTGTGGCTGTACCAGGAGGCCATGCCGGCCAGCCGGTGGATCGGTTTCGTGCTGGTCTGGATCGCCCTGGTGGTGTTCACCGTCGACGCGGCCCACCACCGGCGCCGGCAGCTGCGGCTCGCCGCGGAGGCCGTGGCCCTCTGACGCCTCGGAGATCGGCTACTCCAGTGACAAGTGGCCCCAGCTGCGCCGTGAGGGAGGGCCATTCGTCACTGGAGTACCGAGGTGCCCGCGCTCAGGCGGTGCGGGTGGCGACGGCCTCGGCGAAGGCCTCGAGCGCCTCGCGGACGGGGCCGGGGGGCAGGACGGCGAGCAGTCCCTTGGCCTCGTGGGCGCGGGCGACGACGTAGCGGCGGGCCTCCTCGAGGGCGGGGTGCGCGCGGAGCAGCGTCAGCGCCTCGGCGTGGTGGGCGTCGTCGGTGAGGTCGGAGTCGAGCAGCTCGAGCAGCCGCGCGTCGCCCGGGTCGGCGGCCGCCCGGGCCATGAGCACCGGCAGCGTCGGCACCCCCTCACGCAGGTCGGTGCCGGGCGTCTTGCCGGACTCGCCGCTCTCGGAGGCGATGTCGAGGATGTCGTCGCTGAGCTGGAAGGCGCAGCCGACGATCTCGCCGTAGCGGGTCAGCGCCTCCTCGACCTCGCGGGAGGCACCGCCGAAGCGGGCGCCGTACCGCGCCGCCGTGGCGATCAGCGAGCCGGTCTTGCCGGCGACCACGTCGAGGTAGTGGACGAGCGGGTCCTCGCCCGGACCCGGCGGCACCGTCTCCAGGATCTGCCCCTCGACCAGCCGCGCGAAGGTCTCCGCCTGGATCCGGACGGCGTCCGGACCGAGGCCGGCCGTCAGCTCCGAGGACTTCGCGAACAGGAAGTCGCCGGTGAGGATCGCGACATGGTTGTCCCAGCGGGCGTTGGCCGAGTCGGCCCCGCGCCGCAGCGCGGCCTCGTCCATGACGTCGTCGTGGTAGAGCGAGCCCACGTGGGTGAGCTCGACGACGCACGCGGCGTCGACGACCTCCGGCGCGTCGGGCGCGTCGCCCGCCTCGGCCGCGAGCAGCACGAGCAGCGGCCGGAACCGCTTGCCGCCCGCCGCCAGCAGGTGCGAGGCCGCCTCCGTGACGTACGGCGTCCGGCTCACGACGTGCCCGGCGAGCGCCTCCTCCACCAGGAGCATGCGCCGCTCGAGGCGGTCGGCGAGCGCCTGGTCGGCGACCGGCAGCGCGAGCCCCGCGGAGGACGGACTCATGGTCACCTGATGAACTCCCCCGCCATCCCGGCGAGGTCGAGCACCGGACCGGGCAGCACGCCCAGGCCGAACGTGACGATGACTCCGACGCCGATGGTGGCGGCGGTGAGCACGGAGGGCGTCGCCACGCTGGGCCCGTCGCCCGAGGGCTCGGTGAAGTACATCAGCCGGATCACCCGGACGTAGAAGAACGCCGCCACGATGCTGGTCAGCACCGCCACGATCACGACCGGGTAGGCACCCGCCGACAGCGCGGCCGCGAAGACCGCCCACTTGCCCACGAAGCCGGACGTCAGCGGGATCCCGGCCATCGCCAGCAGGAAGAACGCGAACACGCCGGCGACGATCGGGGACTCCCGGCCGAGGCCCGCCCAGCGCGCGAGGTGGGTCTGCTCGCCACCGGCGTCGCGCACCAGGGTGACGATCGCGAACGCGCCCATGGTCGCGAAGCCGTAGGTGACGAGGTAGAACAGCACGGCCTGGGTGGAGCTGATCTGGGTGTCGGCGAGCTCGGCGACGCTCTGCGCGCCCAGCACGCCGGTCAGCAGGAACCCCGTGTGCGCCACCGCCGAGTAGGCCAGCATCCGCTTCACGTCGGTCTGCGCGATCGCGAGCACCGCCCCGACGACCATGGTGAGGATCGCGACGACCCACATCATCGGCTGCCAGGTCCAGCGGTCGGCACCGAAGGCGACGTAGAACAGCCGCAGCAGCGCGCCGAACGCCGCCACCTTGGTGCCCGCCGCCATGAACGCCGTGACGGCGGTCGGCGCACCCTGGTAGACGTCCGGGGTCCACGCCTGGAACGGCGCGGCGCCGATCTTGAAGAACAGCCCCACCGCGAGCATCCCCATGCCGACCAGCAGCAGGGTGCGGTTGCCGAGGTCGTTGCGAACTGCCTCGTTGATCCCGCCGAACTCCATGGTGCCGGCGAAGCCGTAGACCAGCGCGGCGCCGTAGAGGAAGAACCCGGAGGAGAAGGCGCCGAGCAGGAAGTACTTGAGCGCGGCCTCCTGGCTGAGCAGCCGGCGCCGGCGGGCCAGGCCGCAGAGCAGGTACAGCGGGAGCGAGAGCACCTCGAGCGCCACGAACATCGTCAGCAGGTCGTTGGACGCCGGGAACAGCATCATGCCGCCGACGGCGAACATCATCAGCGGGAAGACCTCGGTGTGGTCGAGGCCGGACGTCGAGGCCTGCCGCTCGGCCTCGGTGCCGGGAAGCGCCGCGGCCTGGCCGGCGAACGCCGACACCCCGCCCTCGAGCCGGCGCTCCGCGAACAGCAGCACGCCGCCGATCGCGAAGACCAGCACGATGCCCCACAGGAAGACCGTGGGGCCGTCGAGCGCGAGGGTGCCCTCCATGGCCAGGTTGCCGCGGGCCACACCGTCACCCAGCGGGCTCAGGTCGCGGCCGACCATCACGGTGCCGACGAGCGCGACGAGGAGCGACACGAGGGCCAGCACGGTCTGGGCGAGGTAGCGGCTGGCGCGCGGGAGGAAGGCCTCCAGCACGATGCCGACGCACGCGGCGCCGAAGACGACGAAGAGCGGCCACAGCTGGGCGTACTCGACAGCAGGCTTGGTGAACTCCATCAGTGGCCCTCCTCCCCGGTGGTCGGCACGGTCGGTCCGTCGGGCGTCACGCCCACCTCCGCGAGGGTCGAGTCGACGGTCGGGTTGATCACGTCGAGCACCGGCATCGGGTAGAAGCCGAACAGCAGCAGCGCCGCCAGCAGCGGGGCCACCACGCCCAGCTCGCGCCGGTCGAGGTCGGCGGCGACGACGGGCTCGACGTCGGGGCGCCCCGGCCCGGTCATCGTGCGCTGGTACATCCACAGGATGTAGACCGCCGCCAGCACGATGGCGGACACGGCGACCGCGCCGGCCCACCACGCGTAGTCGAAGGCCGAGATGATGACCAGCATCTCCGACACGAACGGCGACAGGCCCGGGAGGCCGCACGCCGCCAGGCCTGCGACCAGGAACGTGCCCGCCAGCACCGGCTGGGTCCTCTCGACGCCGCTCATCTGGCTGATCAGCGTGGTCCCGCGGCGGCGGATCAGCATGCCGGCGATGAGGAACAGGGCGGCGGTCGCGATGCCGTGGTTGACCATGTAGAGGATCGCCCCGGTCCCGCCCTGGTCGGTCAGCACGAAGATGCCGAGCACGATCAGGCCGAAGTGGCTGAGCGAGGTGAGGCCGATCAGCCGGAGCACGTCGTCCTGGCCGATCGCCACGAGTGCGCCGTACACGATGGAGATCAGGGCGAGGACGACGACGACCGGCGTGGCCCACCGCGAGGCGTCGGGCAGCAGCTCGAGGCAGAACCGGAGCATGCCGTAGGTCCCGATCTTGTCGAGGATGCAGACCAGCAGCACCGACGTTCCGGTGGTGGCCTTCTCGGTGGTGTCGGCCAGCCAGGTGTGCACCGGGAACATCGGGGCCTTGATCGCGAACGCGATGAAGAAGCCGAGGAACAGGTACCGCTGGGTGACCGGGTCGATGTCGAGCGCCGCGAGGTCGGACACCAGGTAGGTGGGCGACCCGGCGCGAGCGGAGACGACGTAGAAGCCGATGACCGACGCGAGCATGATCAGACCGCCGGCGAGCTGGTAGATCAGGAACTTCACCGCGGCGCGGCTGCGGCCCTCGCGCCCGAACCCGCCGATCAGGAAGTACGCCGGGATCAGCGTCGCCTCGAAGACGATGTAGAAGAGGAACACGTCGGTGGCGGCGAAGACGGCGACCGAGAACGCCTCGAGCAGCAGGGTCCACGCGACGAAGCGACCCGCGCCCCCATGGGCGCTTTCGGTACCTGAGGAGGCGAGGGACGAGCCGTCTCGAAGGTCGTTCCAGGACGCGACGATCACGATCGGCACCAGCACGACGGTGAGCAGCACCATCAGCAGGCCGAGGCCGTCGACGCCGAGGGCGTAGTGGACCCCCAGCGCGGCGATCCACTCGTGCTCCTCGGTGAACTGCACGCCTCCGTCGACGTCGTAGCCCGACGCCATCACGGCCGCGGCGAGGAGGGTGACCACCGCGAAGCCGAGGCCGACCTGCTGCGGGAGCGCAGCGCGGCGGGGCACGAACGGCACCACCAGGGCGCCGACGAGCGGCACCACGACCAGGAGGGTGAGCCAGGGGAAGGTGTTCACGCGAGGTTCACCGCCATCAGGGTCGCGACGACCAGCAGCACGCCGGCCAGGAGGGAGAGCGCGTAGGAGCGGACGAAGCCGTTCTGCACCTTGCGGAGCGCGCCGGCGAGTCCGCCCACGGCGGCCGAGCCGCCCATCACCGCGCCGTCGACTCCGACGCGGTCCATGGTGGTGAGCCCGTGGACGAGGTGGCGGCTCGGGTTGACCACCAGCCCGTCGTTGATGGCGTCGCCGTAGACGTCGGCCCGCGCGGCCCGCGTCACGAACGACACCTCCGTCGGCGCCTCGCGCGGCACCTCGCGCTTGCCGATCAGGAACCAGGCCACGGCCACCCCGACCGCCACGACCGCCGTGATGAGCAGGGTGATCACGATCGGGGGTACGGCGAGGTGGTGCTCCTCCGCCGTACCGACCACGGGGGCGAGGAAGTCGACGATCCAGTCGTTGAACAGGAGCACGCCGCCGACCACCGACAGCGCGGCGAGCACGATCAGCGGGACCGTCATCACCCGCGGCGACTCGTGCGGCTCGACGCCGGGCTCCCACCGCTTCTCGGTGAAGAAGGTCATCAGCATCAGCCGGGTCATGTAGAAGCCGGTGATGCCGGCACCGATGAGCGCGCAGGTGCCGACCAGCAGGTTCTCGGCGAGCGCCGTCTCGATGATCTTGTCCTTGGACCAGAAGCCGGAGAAGCCGGGGAACCCGATGATCGCGAGGTAGCCCATAGCGAAGGTGAGGTAGGTGACCGGCATCGCCTTCGAGAGGGCGCCGTAGTGGCGCATGTCGACGTCGTCGTTCATGCCGTGCATGACCGAGCCGGCGCCGAGGAACATGTTGGCCTTGAAGAAGCCGTGGGTCAGCAGGTGGAAGATCGCGAACGCGTAGCCCGCGGGCCCGAGGCCGGCGCCGAGCATCATGTAGCCGATCTGGCTCATCGTCGACCCGGCGAGCGCCTTCTTGATGTCGTCCTTGGCGCACCCGATCACGGCCCCCCACAGGAGGGTCACCGTCGCCACGACCACCACGGCGGTCTGGGCCGTGGGGGTGAGGTCGAAGATGAAGTTGGAGCGGGTGATCAGGTAGACGCCGGCGGTGACCATGGTCGCGGCGTGGATCAGCGCCGACACCGGGGTGGGGCCTTCCATCGCGTCGAGCAGCCACGCCTGGAGCGGCACCTGGGCCGACTTGCCGCAGGCGGCCAGCAGGAGCAGCAGCCCGAGGGCGGTGAGCGTCGCCTCGGAGGCCTCGCCGGCGACGGCGCTGATCGTGCTGAAGTCGGTGGTGCCGAAGGTGACGAACATGAGGGCGATGGCCAGGGACAGCCCGACGTCACCGACCCGGTTGATGACGAACGCCTTCTTGGCGGCGGCCGCGGCCGACGGCTTGTGCTGCCAGAAGCCGATGAGGAGGTACGACGCCAGGCCCACGCCCTCCCAGCCGAGGAACAGCCCGAGGTAGTTGGCCGCGAGCACCAGCATCAACATCGCCGCGACGAACAGGTTGAGGTAGCCGAAGAAGCGGCGTCGCCGCGGGTCGTGCTCCATGTAGCCGACGGAGTAGACGTGGATCAGGGAGCCGACGCCGGTGATCAGGAGCAGGAACAGAGCCGCGAGCGGGTCGTAGAGCAGGTCCATGCCGACGGTGAAGTCACCCGCCTCGAACCAGGTGAACAGGTGCTGGCTGACCTGGCGCTCGCCCTCCTCGCGGCCCAGGAGGGCGACGAACAGCGCGACGCTGAGCACGAACGAGCCGATCGGGAGCGCGCAGCCGAGCAGGTGCCCCCACCGGTCGGTGAGCCGGCCGCCGATCAGCAGGATTGCGGCTCCGAGCAGCGGCAGCGCGATCACCAGCCACAGCAGCGCGAACACGCCGTCGGCGGGTCCTGGGTCGACCACCGGCACGGAGTGGCCGCCCTCGGCGGTCTGGATGAGCGTGTGGATCACGTGGGGGTCCTCAGTACTTCAGCAGGCTCGCGTCGTCGACCGAGGCCGAGCGACGGGTACGGAAGATGGTCATGATGATGGCCAGCCCGACCACGACCTCGGCCGCGGCCACCACCATCACGAAGAAGGCGGCGATCTGGCCGTCGAGGTTGCCGTGCTGCCGGGAGAACGCGACGAGGCTCAGGTTGCAGGCGTTGAGCATGAGCTCCACGCACATGAAGACCACGATTGCGTTGCGCCGGACGAGGACGCCGACGCACCCGATGGTGAACAGGATCGCCGAGAGGACGATGTAGTCGGTCACTGCGGCTCACCCTCCTCCGGTGCGTCGGAGCGGTCGGCGTAGCGGGGCGCCGAGGGCGGCCCCTCGACCTGGCGTACGACGTCGTCGACCGCGTCAGCACGAGCCGACCGGACGGTGCCGCGGGCCGCCAGCACCCGGGACACCGACGACTCGGCCGGGGTGCCGTCGGGCAGCAGCGCGGCGGTGTCGACGGCGTTGCTGCGGGCGAACACACCGGGCGGCGGCAGCGGGCCCGGGTGGGAGCCCCGCTCCCCGAAGTCACGGATCCGGCGGGCGGCGAGGGCCGCCTGCCCCTCCTTCGGAGCCAGTCGCTCACGGTGGGCCAGCACCATGGCACCGACGGCCGCGGTGATCAGCAGCGCGCTGGTCACCTCGAAGGCGAGCACCCACTTGGAGAACAGGATGTTCGCGATGCCCTGGATGTTGCCGTCGGCATTCGCCTCGGCCAGACCGACGGCCGACCCCAGCGCGGCCTGGGAGATGCCGGTGACCAGCAGCACGCCGAGCAGGAGGCCGGCGGCAGCGGCGAGCAGCCGCTGCCCCCTGATGGTCTCGACGACGGAGTCCGACGCATCCACGCCGACCAGCATCAGCACGAACAGGAACAGCATCAGGATCGCGCCGGTGTAGACGATGATCTGCACCGCGAACAGGAACGGCGCCTCGAGGACGGCGTACAGCACCGCCAGCGAGATCATCACCACCGCGAGCAGCAGCGCGGCGTGCACCGCCTTGCGGACGAACAGGATGCCGAGGGCAGCGGCGACCATGACGGGCGCGAGGATCCAGAAGGTCATGGCGAGGACTCCTCACCGGCCGCGGCCTGGAACGTGCCCCGGTAGTAGTCGCCCTCGTCGTCGCCGAGCATCATCGGGTGCGGCGGCTGCTCCATGCCGGGCAGCAGCGGGGCGAGCAGGTCGGACTTCTCGTAGATCAGGTCGGCGCGGGTGGTGTCGGCCAGCTCGTACTCGTTGGTCATCGTGAGCGCCCGGGTCGGGCACGCCTCGATGCACAGCCCGCAGAGGATGCAGCGCAGGTAGTTGATCTGGTAGACGCGGCCGTAGCGCTCACCGGGCGAGAAGCGCCCCTCGCCGCCCTCGGACTCGTCGTTGGACGCGCCCTCGACGTAGATCGCGTCGGCCGGGCACGCCCAGGCGCACAGCTCGCACCCGATGCACTTCTCCAGGCCGTCGGGCCAGCGGTTGAGCTGGTGCCGCCCGTGGAACCGCGGAGCGGTGGGGTTCTTCTCGAACGGGTACTGCTCGGTGACGACCTTCTTGAACATCGTGCGGAAGGTGACGCCGAACCCCGCGACGGGGTCCCAGAACTGCTCCTTGAGGGAGCGGGACTGCCCGGAGTTCGGGGGGGAGCCCTGGTCAGCCATCGGTGCCCCTTTCGTGCGTGGACCGGTGGACGGAGGAGCCGGACTCGAAGGTGAGCGGCTGGGCGTTCCCGCGGACCGGGCCGCCGGACGGCATCGGAGGCACGGGGTAGCCGCCGGCGAACGCGTCGGCGGACGCCTCTCCCTCGGCGCTGCCCTTGACCTCGTCGCTCCCGAAGAACATCAGGACGAGGAACACGGCCGCGAGGACCCCGACGCCGATCAGGAAGTACTGACGGTCGAGGCCACCCTCGAGCAGCACCGAGCGCACCGTCGCCACGGCGATGATCCAGCCGAGCGAGATCGGGATGAGCAGCTTCCAGCCGAGGGCCATGAACTGGTCGTAGCGCAGCCGCGGCAGGGAGCCGCGCAGCCAGATGAACAGGAAGATGAAGAACAGCACCTTGCCGAAGAACCACAGCAGCGGCCAGTAGCCCTGGTTCGCGCCCGGCCAGATCTCGTCGATCCAGAACGGCGCCGCCCAGCCCCCGAGGAAGAGCGTGGTGGCCATCGCCGAGACGGTGGCCATGCTGACGTACTCGGCGAGGAAGAACAGTGCGAACTTGAGGCTGGAGTACTCGGTGTGGAACCCACCGACCAGCTCGCCCTCGGCCTCCGGGAGGTCGAACGGCGCCCGGTTGGTCTCGCCGACCATGGAGATCACGAAGATCACGAACGACGGCGCGAGGATCAGCCCGTACCAGAGCTGGTCCTGGGCGGCCACGATCTGCGAGGTCGACATCGAGCCGGCGTACAGGAAGACCGCGACGAGCGAGAGGCCCATCGCGACCTCGTAGGAGATCATCTGCGCGCTGGAGCGCAGCCCGCCGAGCAGCGAGTACGTCGAGCCGCTGGACCAGCCACCGAGCACGATCCCGTAGATGCCGATCGAGGCGATCGCCAGCACGAACAGCACCGCCACCGGCATGTCGGTGAGCTGCAGCGGGGTCTGGAGGTCGGAGAACGGGACGTCGACCACCGGGCCCATGGGGACCACGGAGAAGGTCAGGAAGGCCGGGATCACGATGATCACGGGCGCGAGGATGTAGACCACCTTGTCGGCGGCCTTGGGGACGATGTCCTCCTTGAGGGCGAGCTTGACGCCGTCGGCCAGCGACTGGAGCAGGCCGAACGGACCGTGGACGTTGGGGCCGATGCGGTGCTGCATCCGGGCCACCACGCGCCGCTCCCACCAGATGTTGAACAGGGTGAGCAGCACCAGGACCACGAAGATCAGGACCGCCTTGACCAGCACCAGCCACCACGGGTCCTGCCCGAACGCGGACAGGTCGTCGGCGGCCACCGGGACCATCGATGTCGTCACAGCGTGCCTCCAGAAAGGGTGACCGGGGTCCCCGGCGAGGCGAGTGCGGCCAGGAGCCCCCGGCCGGAGGAGTTGGCGGGCAGCCACACGGTGTCGTCGGCCATGTCGGCGACCACCTCGACGGGCAGCGTGACCGACCCGCGGTCACCGGTGACGGTCACGGCGGCGCCGTACTGCTCGGCGTGCGAGGGCGAGAGCCGGGCCACCGCGGCTCGGGCGGTGGCCCGCAGGTGCCGCTCGCCGTCCTGCATGCGGCCGTTGTCGAGCATCTGCTTCCAGGTGGCCAGGGCGACGCCGTCGGGTGCGGACCCGGCCGGAACGGCGACCATGTCGGCCCGCGCGCCGTCCCAGGGCCCCATCTCGGTCATCTCCGAGCGCACCTCGGCGACGGTCCGGAAGCCCAGCGGGCGACCGAGCTCCTCGGCGATCCCGGCCAGCACCCGGAGGTCGGGCAGCGCGTTGGTGTCGGTGAGCACCGGGTCGAACGGGCGGGGACGACCCTCCCAGGTGACGAAGGTGCCGCCCTTCTCGACGGCGGCGGCGACCGGGAACACGACGTCGGCCGCCCGGGTCACCTCGGTCTCGCGCAGGTCGAGCGCGACGACGAAGCGTGCCGCCACGACCGCCTTGCGGGTGGCGCCGGGGTCGGCCGTGTCGTCGGGGTCGACCCCGCCGATCACCAGTCCGCCGAGCTCGCCCGCACCGAGGGCGCGGACGATCGCGTCGGCGTCGCGGCCGGCAGCCTCGGGGAGCGAGTCGACACCCCAGGTGGTGGCGGCGTCGACGCGTGCCGCCGGATCGGCCCACGGGCGTCCACCGGGCAGCAGGCCGGGGAGGCAGCCCGCCTCCACGGCGCCACGGTCGCCGGCGCGACGCGGCACCCAGGCCAGGCGGGCCCCGCTCTTGCGGGCGAGGTCGACGGCCGCGGACAGCGCACCGGGGACCGTCGCGAGGCGCTCGCCCACCAGGATCACGGCGTGCTGGTCGATGCCGTGGTCGGCGTGGCCGAGCAGGTCGGCGAGGCCGGAGGCCTCGTCGCCGGGCCGGGTGGGCACCAGCGTGGCCTCCATCTTGCGCAGGCCGCGCGAGGTGAAGGGGGCCAGGGCCACCACGCGGGTACGCCGCGGGCCCCGCGAGGCCTTGCGGAGCCGCAGGAAGATCGTGCCGGCCTCGTCCTCGGGGTCGAGGCCAGCCAGCACCACCGTCGGCGCCGCCTCGAGGTCGGCGTACGACACCGACCCGCTCAGCGCCACCTCCGCGGCCAGGAAGTCGGCCTCCTCGGCCGAGAGCGGTCGCGCCCGGAAGTCGACGTCGTTGGTCCCCAGCGCGACCCGCGCGAACTTGGCGTAGGCGTAGGCGTCCTCGGCCGTGAGCCGGCCACCGGGCAGGACGCCGACCTCGCCCGCGTCGGCGAGACCCCGGGCGGCGACGGCGAACGCCTCGGTCCACGAGGCGGGCCGCAGCTCACCGTCCTCGCGGATCATGGGGTAGGTGATCCGGTCGCCGGACTGCGCGTAGCGGAACGCGAACCGGTCCTTGTCGGTGATCCACTCCTCGTTGACCTCGGGGTCGTTGCCGGCCAGTCGGCGCATCACCTTGCCGCGGCGGTGGTCGACGCGGATCGCGGCGCCGCACGCGTCGTGCTCGGCGACCGACGGGCTCGACACCAGGTCGAAGGGGCGGGAGCGGAAGCGGTAGTCGGCGCTGGTGAGGGCCCCGACCGGGCAGATCTGGATCGTGTTGCCCGAGAAGTAGGACTCGAACGGCTCCTTCTCGTAGATGCCGACCTGCTGCAGCGCGCCGCGCTCGACGAGGGCGATGAAGGGGTCACCGGCGATCTGCTCTGAGAACCGGGTGCACCGCGCGCAGAGCACGCAGCGCTCGCGGTCGAGCAGCACCTGCGCAGAGATGTTGATCGGCTTCGGGAAGGTCCGCTTGACGCCCTCGAACCGGCTCTCGCCGCGGCCGTTGGTCATCGCCTGGTTCTGCAGCGGACACTCGCCGCCCTTGTCGCAGACCGGGCAGTCGAGCGGGTGGTTGACCAGCAGGAACTCCATGATCCCCTGCTGGGCCTTGTCGGCGACCTCGCTGGTGACCTGGGTGTTGACCACCATGCCCTCGGCGACGGGCAGCGTGCACGACGCCTGCGGCTTGGGGAAGCCTCGGCCGTTGCCGGCGTCGGGGACCTCGACCAGGCACTGCCGGCAGGCGCCGACGGGCGCGAGCAGCGGGTGGTCGCAGAACCGAGGGATCTGGGTGCCGATCTGCTCGGCCGCGCGGATCACCAGGGTGTCCTTCGGCACGCTGACCTGGACGCCGTCGATCGTGAGGCTGACCAGGTCGGCGGTGTCCTGAGGAGGCGCGTCAGCGCCGTCTCGAAGGGTCTGCTGCTGCTTCTCCGGGGTGGTCGTCATGCGCTGGCTCCGGCGGTGGCAGGGGCGAACACGGTGGAGGCGGCCGGGTCGAACGGGCAGCCGCCCTCGGTCAGGTGGGCGAGGTACTCGTCGCGGAAGTACTCGATGGAGCTGGAGATCGGCGAGACGGCACCGTCGGCCAGCGCGCAGAAGGACCGGCCCAGGATGTTGTCGCACTGGTCGAGCAGCAGGTCGAGGTCCGACTCGTCGCCCTGACCCTGCTCGAGCCGGGACAGCACCTGCACCAGCCACCACGTGCCCTCACGGCACGGGGTGCACTTGCCGCACGACTCGTGCTTGTAGAACTCGGTCCAGCGCAGCACCGCCCGGACCACGCAGGTGGTCTCGTCGAAGATCTGCAGGGCACGCGTGCCGAGCATCGAGCCGGCCGCGCCGACCGCCTCGAAGTCGAGCGGCACGTCGAGGTGCTCGTCGGTCAGCAGCGGCGTGCTGGAGCCGCCCGGGGTCCAGAACTTCAGCTCGTGGCCCGCACGGATGCCGCCGGCGAGGTCGATCAGCTCGCGCAGGGTGATGCCGAGCGGCGCCTCGAACTGGCCGGGGTTCGTCACGTGGCCCGACAGCGAGAAGATGCCGTAGCCCTTGGACTTCTCGGTCCCCATCGACGCGAACCACTCAGCACCGTGCTCGACGATGGACGGCACCGAGGCGATGGACTCGACGTTGTTGATCACGGTCGGGCTGGCGTAGAGGCCGGCCACCGCCGGGAACGGCGGACGCAGCCGCGGCTGGCCGCGGCGGCCCTCGAGGCCCTCGAGCAGCGCCGTCTCCTCGCCACAGATGTAGGCGCCGGCACCGGCGTGGACGATGACGTCGAGGTCGTAGCCGGAGCCGTGGATGTTCGTGCCGAGGTGGCCGGCGCGGTAGGCCTCCTCGACGGCCCGCTGCACCCGGCGGATCACGTGGAGCACCTCGCCACGGATGTAGATGAAGGCGGTGTGGGCGCGGATGGCGTACGAGGAGATGGCGACGCCCTCGACGAGCACGTGGGGGTTGGCCATCATCAGCGGGATGTCCTTGCAGGTCCCCGGCTCGGACTCGTCGGCATTGACCACGAGGTACTTCGGGTTGGGGTTGTCCTGCGGGATGAACCCCCACTTCATGCCCGTCGGGAACCCGGCGCCACCTCGTCCGCGGAGGCCGGAGTCCTTGACCTGCTCGACGATCGCAGCGGGGTCCTGGCCCAGCGCCTTCTTCAGCGCGCCGTAGCCACCGCGCTCCTCGTACGCGCGCAGCGTCCAGCTGCGCTCGTCGCCCCAGTTGTCGGTGAGGACGGGGGTGAGGGTCACTGGCCTTCCTCCTTCTCGGCTGCGGTCTCGTCGGAGTCGCTGTGCTGCTCGACGACCGCGGACTCGGAGTCCTTGCTACCGGCCTCGGCCGCAGCCTGCTGCTCCTGCCCGGGCTCGGCGGGTACGTCGTGGCCACCGCTCCTCGCCTCGGCAGACGGCGCGGTCCAGCCGCGCTCGCGGGCGATGCGGAGCCCGACCAGGCTGGCGGGTCCGGCGGCCGGCCCCTCGTCGGCGAGGTCGTCGGGGTAGCCGGCGAGCACCCGCTCGGCCTCCCGCCACGTGCAGAGCCGTGGCCCACGGGTGGAGTGGACCTCCTGGCCCGCCCGCAGGTCGTCGACGAGCTGGACGGCGGACTCGGGGGTCATGTTGTCCATGAACTCCCAGTTGACCATCATCACCGGTGCGTAGTCGCACGCGGCGTTGCACTCGACGTGCTCGAGGCTCACCGTGGCGGCGTCGCCGTCCCGCTTCTCCGCGGTCTCGTCGTTGCCCACGCCGAGGTGGTCACGGAGGCGGGCCAGGATGGCGTCGCCGCCCATCACCGCGCACAGCGTGTTGGTGCAGACCCCGACGTGGTAGTCGCCCACCGACCGCCGCTTGTACATCGTGTAGAAGGTCGCGACTCCGCTGACGTCGGCCGCGGAGATGCCGAGGATGTCGGCGCAGGCCTCGATCCCCTCCGGCGTCACCCGGCCCTCGACCGACTGCACGAGGTGCAGCATCGGCAGCAGCCCGGAGCGCTTCTCCGGGTAGCGGGCCGCGATCTCCTCGAGCTCGGTCCAGGTCTTGTCGTCGATCCCGGCGGTGCTCCGCCCGACGTTCGCTGCGCTCACCTGTCGACGCCTCCCATCACGGGGTCGATCGAGGCGATCGCGACGATGACGTCGGCCACCTGGCCTCCTTCGCTCATCACGCTGGTCGCCTGCAGGTTGGTGAACGACGGGTCGCGGAAGTGCGCGCGGAACGGGCGGGTCCCGCCGTCGGACACCACGTGGGCGCCGAGCTCGCCGCGGGGCGACTCGACGGGGACGTAGGCCTGCCCGGCGGGGACCCGGAAGCCCTCGGTCACGAGCTTGAAGTGGTGGATCAGCGCCTCCATCGACTCGCCCATGATGTGGCGGATGTGGTCGAGGCTGTTGCCCATGCCGTCACTGCCGATGGCCAGCTGGCTCGGCCAGGCGATCTTCTTGTCAGCGACCATGACGGGCGCACCCTCGAGCCCGGCCAGCCGGTCGGTGGCCTGCTCGACGATCCGCAGCGACTCCCACATCTCGGCGAGCCGCACCCGGAACCGGCCGTAGGAGTCGGCGGTGTCCCAGGTCTGGACCTCGAAGTCGTAGTCCTCGTAGCCGCTGTAGGGCTGGGTCTTGCGGAGGTCCCACGGGTACCCGGTGGAGCGCAGGGGCGGACCCGAGAGCCCGAGCGCCAGGCAGCCGGCGAGGTCGAGGTGGCCGACCCCCTCGAGCCGGGCCTTGAAGATCGGGTTGGCGTTGCAGAGCGAGGCGTACTCGGGGAGCCGCTTCTTCATCAGCTTCACGAAGTCGCGGATCTCGTCGAGGGCTCCCGGCGGCAGGTCCTGCGCGACGCCACCGGGTCGGATGAAGGCGTGGTTCATCCGCAGTCCGGTGATCAGCTCGAACAGGTCGAGGACCAGCTCCCGCTCGCGGAACCCGATCGTCATCACCGTCAGCGCGCCGATCTCCATGCCTCCCGTCGCGATCGCGACCAGGTGGGAGGAGATCCGGTTCAGCTCCATGAGCAGGACCCGCATGACCTGGGCCTTCTCGGGGACCCCGTCCGGCCCGTCCTCGATGCCCAGGAGTCTTTCCACGCCGAGGGCGTACGTCGCCTCGTTGTAGAACGGCGACAGGTAGTCCATCCGGGTGCAGAAGGTGGTGCCCTGCACCCAGGAGCGGTACTCCATGTTCTTCTCGATGCCGGTGTGCAGGTAGCCGATTCCGCAACGGGCCTCGGTGACCGTCTCGCCCTCCAGCTCGAGGATCAGCCGCAGCACGCCGTGGGTCGAGGGGTGCTGGGGGCCCATGTTGACGACGACCCGTTCCTCGGGGACGTCGCCGATCGACTCGCTGAGGGAGTCCCAGTCCTGGCCGGTGACGGTGAAGACCCGGCCCTGGCTGGTCTCGTTCGGCTGGGCGTAGAAGTCCTGTTCGGTCGTCATCGCTAGTTGTAGGCCCTCCGCTCGTCGGGCGGGGGGATGGTCCCGCCCTTGTACTCCACGGGGATGCCGCCGAGGGGGTAATCCTTGCGCTGGGGATGGTCCGGCCAGTCGTCGGGCATCAGGATCCGGGTGAGCGCGGGGTGGCCGTGGAAGACGATGCCGAACATGTCGTAGGTCTCGCGCTCGTGCCAGTCGTTGGTCGGGTAGACGCCCACCAGGCTCGGGACGTGCGGATCGGCGTCGGGCACCGAGACCTCGAGCCGGACCCGGCGGTTGTGGGTCATCGAGAGCAGGTGGTAGACGGCGTGCAGCTCACGGTCCCGGTCGGCGGGGTAGTGGACCCCGCTCACCCCGGAGCAGAACTCGAAGCGCAGCCGCTCGTCGTCGCGCAGCAGCCGCGCGACCTCCACCAGGTCCTCGCGCCGCACGTGGAAGGTGATCTCGCCGCGGTGGACCACGACCTGCTCGACCGCGCGGTCGAGGCCCGCGTCGCCGAGCCTGGCCTCGAGGGCGTCGGCGACCTCGTCGAACCACCCGCCGTAGGGACGCTGCGCGGCGCCGGGGTAGACGATGGGCTGCACCAGGCCGCCGTACCCGCTGGTGTCGCCGCTGCCGGAGACGCCGAACATGCCGCGCCGCTCGCCGGTGGCGCGGACCTCGCCCTCCTGCGCGGGGACGTTGGTGCGCTGGTTCTGCTCCTCGGTCACCGGAGAAGTCCCTTCATGTCCGAGGTCGGGAGGGCGCTGAGCGCCTCGGTCTCGAGCTCCTCGATCTGGGCCTTGCGGTTCGAGCCGAGCTTGGCGTGCTGGACCTGGTCGTGCAGCTTGAGGATCGCGTCGATCAGCATCTCGGGCCGGGGCGGGCAGCCGGGGAGGTACATGTCGACGGGGACGACGTGGTCGACGCCCTGGACGATCGCGTAGTTGTTGAACATGCCGCCACTGCTGGCGCAGACACCCATCGCGAGCACCCACTTGGGCTCGGCCATCTGGTCGTAGATCTGACGCAGCACCGGCGCCATCTTCTGGCTGACCCGGCCGGCCACGATCATCAGGTCGGCCTGCCGGGGGCTGGCGCGGAAGACCTCCATGCCGAACCGCGCCAGGTCGTACTTCGGGCCGCCCGACGTCATCATCTCGATGGCGCAGCACGCGAGGCCGAACGTGGCGGGCCAGAAGCTGGCCTTGCGCATGTAGCCGGCGACGCCCTCCACGGTGGTGAGCAGGACGCCGCTCGGGAGCTTCTCTTCGATTCCCATGTCAGTCTCAGTCCCAGTCGAGGCCGCCCCTGCGCCAGACATAGGCGTAGGCGACGAACACGGTGACGATGAAGAGCACCATCTCCACGAGGCCGAAGAGCCGCATCGCGTCGAAGTGGACGGCCCAGGGGTAGAGGAAGATGATCTCGATGTCGAAGACGATGAAGAGCATCGCCGTGATGAAGTACTTGATCGGGAAACGGCCACCGCCGAGCGGCTGCGGCGTCGGCTCGATGCCGCACTCGTAGGAGTCCAGCTTGGCCCGGTTGTAGCGCTTGGGACCCACGACGGCACTGATGACCACGGAGAAGACCGCGAATCCCGCCGCGAGGAGACCCAACGCCAGGACCGGCGTGTAGAGCTCCATCGGTGCGTTCCTTCCCTCGCCGGCGTACGTGGATTGTGACTTTGTGAACCTCTTCACAACCCGTGGCGCCCGTCAGTCTAGGACTCGGGGGCGGGGAGTGCACCCCGGGGGGTCGGGGGCCGGAAACCGCCGCTGACCTGCTGATTTAGCGCACGCAGGGCTTGCGTTATTGAGGTGCGCGGGCCCGGTGGAGGGCGACGATCCCGCCGGACAGGTCACGCCACTCCGGGTCGGTCCACCCGGCCTCCGCGACCAGGTCGGCGAGGCCCCGCTGGTCGGGCCAGGCCCGGATCGACTCGGCGAGGTAGACGTAGGCGTCGGGTGAGGACGAGACCGTGCGGGCGATCGCCGGCAGCGCCCGCATCAGGTACTCCAGGTAGATCGTGCGGAACGCCGGGAGGGTGGGGTGGCTGAACTCGCAGACCACCAGCCGGCCACCGGGTCGGGTGACCCGACGCATCTCGACCAGCCCGGCCCGCGGATCCACGATGTTGCGGAGCCCGAAGGAGATGGTCACCGCGTCGAAGGTGTCGTCGGCGAACGGCAACCGGGTGCCGTCCCCGGCGGTGAACGGCAGGTCGGGCCGCGCCTGCTTGCCCACCTGCAGCATCCCGAGGGAGAAGTCACACGGGACCACGGTCGCGCCGCGGTCGGCGAAAGGCTGGCTCGAGGTGCCGGTGCCGGCGGCCAGGTCGAGGACGACGTCGCCCGGGCGCGGGTCGACCGCAGCGACGACCTGCCCGCGCCAGCGACGGTCCTGCCCGAGGGAGAGCACGTCGTTGGTCAGGTCGTAGCGGCGCGCGACCGCGTCGAACATGCGCCGTACGTCGGCGGGCTGCTTGTCGAGGGCTGCGCGGACCACGAGGGGAGCCTAGGGGACCCGCGACGCGCCGACGGCCACGCGGGGGTGCAACCAAATCCCGGGCTCGGGCGTCCTCCTCGCAGACACTGGACGAACCTCACCTTCCCCGGAGGAACACGATGCGCGTGCTCAGGACGCTGCTGGTCACCCTGCTCGTCGTCGGGCTGGCCGGCGCCGCGGCGTACGGCACCGGCGTGCTCTCGATCCAGCCGTCCTGGCGGGCCGCCGACGAGCCGGAGACCGCCCAGCTGCGCCAGCAGGACCGCACCCCGGACGCCGACGAGCTCGAGGCCGACCGGGACGAGCCGCTCCCTGCGCGCGACGCCCGGCCCGAGCCGCAGGGCCCGGTGCTCGAGCCCGGGGACCGGGGCGTGAAGGTCCGCGAGCTGCAGTCCCGGTTGTTCCAGCTCGCCTGGTTCCCCGAGCTGACCACCGCCGTCTACGGGCCCGGCACGCGGATCGCCGTCCGCGGCTTCCAGGAGAAGCGCGGGCTCGAGGCCTCCGGTGTGGTCGACCAGCAGACCTGGCGCCGTCTGGGACGGATGACCGAGGAACCGACGCACGACCAGCTCTTCAACGTCCTGCACCCCGGCCCGGCGATCCTCGAACGCGGTGACTCCGGCGGCGACGTCCGCGACCTCCAGGCCCGGCTGGTGTCGATCGCGTGGCTGTTCGGCGACGTGACCGGCAGCTACGACGCGGCGACCGTCGAGGCGGTCCGCGGCTTCCAGCGCAAGCGCGAGATCCCGGTGACCGGCGAGGTCGACCGGCGCACGCTCGACCGCCTCCACGGCATGACCTACGCGCCGACCTACGAGGCCATGCACAACATCGAGCCGAAGCTGGGGGCGCTGGACCCGCGGTGCAAGCAGGGCAGCGTGCTCTGCATCGACAAGTCGTCGAACTCGCTGCGGTGGGTGGTCGACGGGAAGGTGAAGGCGACCTACGACGTGCGCTTCGGCTCCGACGAGCTGCCGACGCGGGAGGGCGTGTTCTCGGTCTTCGCCAAGTCCCGCGACCACGTGTCGACCCTCTACGACACCTCGATGCCGTTCGCGATGTTCTTCTCCGGCGGGCAGGCCGTGCACTACTCGCCGGACTTCGCGGCCGTCGGCTACAGCGGCGCCAGCCACGGGTGCGTGAACGTGCGCGACTACGAGGGCATGGCGTGGCTCTTCGACCAGATCGACATCGGCACGCCCGTGGTCGTCTACTGGAGCTGATCCTCAGAGCTGCCGGCGGATGGCGACCATCCGTTGGATCTCCGCCTGCTGTCCGGTCGCGATGTCGGCGGCCAGCTCGAGGGCGAGGATGTCCGAGCCGTCCGTCATCTCGTCGTCGGCCATGTCGACGGCGCCCTGGTGGTGCTGGATCATCCCCGCCAGGAAGAGGCGGTCGAACGCGGGCCCCCGGGCCGCCGCGAGCCGGTCCATCTGCCCCTCGCTCAGCATCCCGGGCATCCGCTCGGCGTGGGTCTCGCCGCCGCGAGCGCCGGAGTGGTCACCGTGGTGGGAGTGGTCGTCGGGCACCGACACCCCGCGGGCCTGCAGCCACCCGGTCATGGCCGTGATCTCCGGGCCCTGCGCCCCCTCGATCCTGCGGGCGAGCGCGACGACCTGGTCGTCGCTGGCCCGGGTCTCGGCGAGGTCGGTCATCTCCAGCGCCTGCGCGTGGTGGGGCACCATCATCTGCATGAACCGGACGTCGGCCTCGACGGTCGGCGCGGCCTCGACAGAGGCGTCCGGGCCGAGGGTCTCGTTGCCCTCCCCCGGTCGTCCCGGCTGGAGGATCTCGCTCTGGGCCTCGGAGTCGTCGCGCTCGGCCGGCTCGTCGGCGGAGCATCCGGGGGCGAGCAGCAGGACGGCGGTCGCCGCCACGACAGCCGACCGACGGGGGGTGAGGGGCACGAGATCCTCCCGGGACATGGGATCTGGGGGTGGTGTGAGGTGGCCCACTCTACGTAGGATCAGCGGCACCCCTATCTCGGAAGGTGCCCCCCAATGTCTCGGCAATCCCGGATCATCGGCGTCATCGCTGCCAGCTGCCTGGCCCTCACCGGCCTCTCCGCCATGAGCCCGTCCCAGGCCCACGAGGGCCACGGCTCCCCGCGTCCCGTCTCCGAGAAGCGTGACCCCACGTGCGGGCCGGAGGAGCGTGAGCTCGCCCGGGCGGGTGACCGCTTCGCGCAGGGCTGCCTCACCGAGCGGCAGGAGGAGCGGCTCCAGGCCGCGGAGCCCGAGCCGGAGCTCGAGGCGGGCGAGATGGCCAGCGAGGACATGGGGCTGATCGCCAACATCCCCAAGAACGGCGCGTTCGCCGACGTCAACTCCTTCAGCAGCGACCTCGCCTTCCAGGGCAAGTACGCCTACGGCGGCAACTACAACGGCTTCACGGTCTACGACATCAGCAAGCCGTCCCAGCCGAAGCAGGTCGCCCAGGTGCTCTGCCCGGGCTCGCAGAACGACGTGTCGGTCTACCGCGACCTGCTGGTCCTCAGCACCGACTCCAGCCGCAGCGACGACAGCTGCGCCAGCACCTCGCAGTCGGCCACCATGGAGGACTCGTGGGAGGGCATCAAGGTGTTCGACATCTCCGACCCGACCAGTCCCGAGTACGTCGCCGCCGTCGAGACCAAGTGCGGCTCGCACACCCACACGCTGGCGCCCGACCAGCGCGGTCGGAACCTCTACGTCTACGTCTCGTCGTACTCCCCGAACACGGCCTACCCCGACTGCCAGCCGCCCCACGACATCATCAGCGTCGTGAGGGTGCCGGTGGCGAACCCGGCTGCGTCCAGCCTCGCCGACGAGGCCGTCGTCTTCCCCGAGGGCGGCAACCCGGGCGGCAACGGCTCGTCGACCACCAGCGGCTGCCACGACATCACCGCCTACCCGAAGAAGGACATCGCGGCCGGGGCCTGCATGGGCGACGGAGTCCTGATGGACATCTCCGACCGGACCCAGCCGGAGGTGATCGAGTCGGTGCGCGACACCGAGAACTTCGCGTTCTGGCACTCGGCCACGTTCAACAACAAGGGCACCAAGGTGGTCTTCACCGACGAGCTCGGTGGCGGCGGAGCACCGACCTGCAACGAGGAGGTCGGCGACACCCGGGGCGCCAACGGCATCTACGACGTCACGAAGCGCGACCGGCTGAAGTTCGCCAGCTACTACAAGATCGACCGGGTCCAGTCCAACAACGAGAACTGCGTGGCCCACAACGGCTCGCTGATCCCGGTGAAGGGCAAGGACATCATGGTGCAGGCCTGGTACCAGGGCGGCATCTCGGTCTTCGACTTCACCAACTCCAGCAAGCCGCGTGAGCTGGCCTGGTTCGACCGGGGCGAGCTGTCCTCCGACGAGCTGATCCTCGGTGGCTCGTGGTCGGCGTACTACTACAACGGCCACGTCTACTCCAACGACATCCAGAAGGGCCTGGACGTCCTGAGGATCACCGACAAGGCGGTCACGAAGGCGGAGCGGTACCGCTACCGCGACGCGTTCAACCCGCAGAGCCAGCCGAGCTTCAACGGCTGATCCGCGACACCGACAGGCTCCGGTCCCGCAGCAGCGGGGCCGGAGCCTGCCTCATGTGGGCCCGGTCACCCGCGTAGGCTCCCCCCGTGACGACCAGCGCCACCCCCGACGAGCAGGCCGCCCCCCTGGTCGTCCGCACGGTCCGGCTCGACCTCGACGCCCGTAGCTCCCTGCTCGACCTGCTGCCCGCTCCCGCGGCCGGCGAGGAGTCGGTGACCTGGCTGCGCCGCAGCGAGGGACTCGTGGGCTGGGGGGTCGCCGCCCGGCTCCACGCCCGCGGCCCCGACCGGTTCGACGACGCCGACCTGTGGTGGCGCGAGACCTCGGCCCGCGCGGTCGTCCGCGACGACGTGCGCGAGCCCGGCACGGGCCTGGTCGCCTTCGGCAGCTTCGGCTTCGCCGACGACCCGGGCGACTCGGTGCTGACCGTCCCCGAGGTGGTCGTCGGCCACCGCGGCGGCCACACCTGGCTGACGACCGCCTCCCGCGGCGGGCTGGACCTGCTCGACCGGAGGGCCGCGATCACACCGACCGAGCCACCACGGGCTCCGGGCGAGGTCCTGTTCGGCGACGGCGCCCTCAACGGAGAGCAGTGGATGGCGGTGGTCGCCGACGCGGTCGAGCGGATCAACGCCGGCGAGCTGGAGAAGGTCGTGCTCGCGCGCGACCTCGTGGCCTCCCCCGTCGAGCCGCTCGACGTCCGCTGGCCGCTGCGCCGGCTCACCGAGGGCTACCCGACCTGCTGGACCTTCCACGTCGACGGTCTCTTCGGCGCCACCCCCGAGCTGCTGGTCCGGCGCGAGCGCGGGCTGGTCACCTCTCGCGTCCTCGCGGGCACCATCCGCCGGACGGGCGACGACGACCGCGACCTGACCCTGGCCGCGACCCTGGCCCGGTCGTCGAAGGACCTCGAGGAGCACGAGTACGCCGTCCGCTCGGTCGCCGACTCGCTCGACCCCCACTGCTCGTCGATGAACGTCCCGGAGGCGCCGTTCGTCCTCCACCTCCCCAACGTGATGCACCTGGCCACCGACCTGGCGGGGGTGGTCCACGACGCGGCCACCGTCTCGTCCCTGCAGCTGGCCGCGGCCCTGCACCCCTCCGCCGCGGTCGGCGGTACGCCGACCGACACGGCGCGCGAGCTGATCTCCGAGGTCGAGGGCATGGACCGTGGCCGCTACGCCGGGCCGGTCGGGTGGATCGACGCCGGCGGCGACGGAGAGTGGGGCATCGCCCTCCGCTCCGCCGAGCTGCGGGGGGACACGGTGCGCCTGTTCGCCGGTTGCGGGATCGTCGCCGACTCCGACCCGGAGGCCGAGCTGGCCGAGTCGCAGGCGAAGTTCGTCCCCGTCCGCGACGCCCTCGCCGGCCCCTGACCCGGTCTCCGTCGTACCCGGCATCGGCGCTGTCGGAACGGACGATCCACGACACGGATGTGGGGTACGACGATCACAGGTCGGCGCCCTCGGCGAGCCGGACGTAGTCCTGGTCGTCGCCGAGGAGCAGGCCGAAGTGGCCGTCCACGATCCTCAGCCCGGCCTCGGAGTACACCTTGTCGTGGATGGCGAGGTTGCGCGGCGCGCCCACCTCACGGGCGAAGTCGACGCCCTCGGCGGCCCTCATCCAGGGCGCGCACACGGGGGCGCACAGCACGTCGACGGGCACACCCGGCCCGGTGAGCGCGTCGCCGGGGTGGAAGACGCGCGTGTCACCGGCGGTCACCAGGTAGCCGGAGTTGTCGAAGCGCGGCAGGTCGGGGTGGATGACCGCGTGCCGCTCGCCGACCACCGTCACGGGGAGCCCGGCGTCGACGTCCTCCCCCGGCACGACGACCCGGAGCCGCTCCGCCACCGCCGGGGCGTCCTCGCGGATCCGGGCGGCGACCGCCTCGATGGTGAGCACCGGGGCGTCGGTGGCCAGCAGGTGGTCGGGGTGGTAGTGGTCGGGGTGCTCGTGCGTGACCAGCACGGCCGTCGCACCGTCGACCGCCTCGCGTCCGGTCCACGCCCCCGGGTCGATCACGAGCACGGCGCCGTGGTGCTCGAGCCGCACGCAGGAGTGTCCGAACTTGGTCAGCCGCATGCCCCCAACGTAGTCGCCGTCGCCGTCGGGTCACGGGGTTGTAACGGCTTGGCGCACCAAGGGGCTTGCCTGTTCCACCCCGGCGCATCGGGGGCTAGGGTGCGCGGGACGCCCGGGCGGGACGTGGGTCACGCCGCATGGGCCGAAGGGCCCGCCGACAGGGCGGGCCACGACCGACGAAGAGGTTGCATTGATGAGAACCATCAAGAAGATGGCGTCGGTGGCCGTGGTGGGCGCACTCGCCCTGGCCGCGACTTCCTGCGCCGAGTCCGAGCGCGGCGACGGTGACGGTGAGAGCTCCGGCGGCGGTGGCACGTTCACCTTCGGAGCCGCGGGCGCTCCCGAGATGTTCGACCCGCTCTACGCCACCGACGGCGAGACCTTCCGGGTCACCCGGCAGATGTTCCAGGGCCTGCTCGGCATCGAGCCCGGAAGCGCCGAGGTCGTGCCCGAGCTGGCCACCGAGTGGGAGTCCAACGAGGACGGCACCGAGTGGACCTTCCAGCTCCGCGACGACGTGACCTTCCACGACGGCACGGAGTTCAACGCCGAGGCCGTGTGCGCCAACTTCGACCGGATGTTCGAGCAGAACAAGGCCGGACAGGTCGCGGCCGAGTACTGGGGCTACGTCATGGGCGGCTTCTCCAACGACCCCGAGAGCTCCCTCTTCGAGAGCTGCGAGGCGACGGGCGACTACGAGGTGGTCGTGAACATCACCCGCGCCACCGCCGGCTTCCCGACCATGCTCACCCTGTCCTCGCTGGCGATGCAGTCGCCGACGGCGATGGAGGAGGGCGACGCCAACGGCATCCAGACCGCGGGTGAGGGCTTCGAGTTCCCGGAGTACGCCAACAACCCCGTCGGCACCGGGCCCTACCAGTTCGTCGAGTACGACGAGGCCAACGGCAGCATCACGCTCGAGGCCTACGACGACTACTGGGGCGACGCCCCCAAGTCCAGCGAGCTGGTCTTCCGGGTGATCCCCGACGAGAGCACCCGCCGCCAGGAGCTCGAGGCCGGCAGCATCGACGGCTACGACCTGCCGAGCCCGACCGACTGGCAGGGTCTCGAGGACGCCGGCAACCAGGTCGAGATCCGCGACCCGTTCAACATCTTCTACTTCGGCCTGAACCCGACCAACAACCCGGCCCTGAAGAAGGACGAGGTGCGCGAGGCGCTCCAGTACGCCATCGACCGCGAGCAGCTCGTGCAGACCCAGCTGCCCGAGGGTGCCGAGGTCGCGACGCAGTTCATGCCGTCGACGGTGGGCGGCTACAACGCCGACCTGCAGGCGACCCCGTACGACCCCGACAAGGCCAAGCAGCTGCTGGCCGACGCCGGCGAGGAGAACCTGACCCTCACCTTCGCGTACCCGACCGAGGTCAGCCGGCCGTACATGCCGAACCCGCAGGAGCTCTACGAGGCCATCCGCACCAACCTCGAGGACGTGGGCATCACGGTCGAGGTCGAGACTGCCTCCTGGAACGGCGGCTACCTCGACAACGTGACGGCGGGCAAGTACGACGCCTACCTGCTGGGCTGGACGGGTGACTACGACTCCGCGCACAACTTCATCGGCACCTTCTTCGGCAACCTGAAGGAGAACGACTTCGGCACCAGCGCCTACCCCTGGGGCAAGCAGCTGGCCGACGACCTCCAGGCAGCCGACGAGATCGTCGACGAGGACGAGCGCGCGGCGGCGTTCGAGGAGGTCAACGCCCAGATCATGGAGGAGTACATGCCGGGCGTGCCGATCAGCCACTCCCCGCCGGCCCTGGTGGTCGGTCCGGACGTGGAGGGCGTCATCCCGAGCCCGCTGACGGCGGAGGAGTTCGACACGGTCAGTGTCGGCGGCCAGTAGTCCAGTACTGTCGCTGACCGACCACTGAGCGGCTGAGGGGGGCCACCCGCCACGGGTGACCCCCCTCACCACTGTCCACAGGAGTTCGTTTCGCATGGTCCAGTTCATCGTGCGCCGGCTGTTGCAGATGGCCCTGGTGCTGGTGGCGCTGTCCATCCTGCTCTTCGTGTGGCTCCGATCGCTGCCGGGCGGCACGGTCTCGGCGATCCTCGGGGAGCGCGCGACACCGTCGCGGAGGGCGGCCCTCGAGGCGGCCCTCGGTCTCGACCAGCCGATCTACGTGCAGTACTGGCGCTTCGTCAGCCGCGCGGCCCAGGGTGAGTTCGGAGCCTCGACCGCGGTGCTGCCCGGCGCGGACGCCTTCGACGTGTTCCTGGTGCGGCTGCCGGCGACCATCGAGCTCGCGTTCCTCGCCATGCTGATCGCGGTCTCGCTGGCCATCCCGCTCGGCTACTTCGCCGCCCGTCGGCGTGGCTCGCTCCTGGACAGCGGTGCCGTGGTGTTCTCGCTGGTCGGTGTGGCCGTCCCCGTGTTCTTCACCGCGTTCCTGCTCAAGTACTTCTTCGCCGTGCAGTGGCACGTGCTGCCGGTCTCCGGACGGCAGGACGCCAGCCTCGACGCGACGCGCGTCACCAACTTCTTCGTCCTCGACGGCATCCTCACGCGCGAGTGGGACGCCTCGTGGGACGCCCTCCTGCACCTGCTCATGCCGGCCCTGGCCCTCTCGACCATCCCGTTCGCGATCATCTTCCGGATCACCCGCGCGTCGGTGCTCGACACCCTCGACGCCGACTTCGTCCGCACGGCGGAGGCCAAGGGCCTCAGCGCCAAGGTCATCCGGGGCCGCCACGTGCTGCGCAACGCGATGCTCCCGGTGGTCACGGTGGTCGGCCTCTCGGTCGGCGCCCTGCTCGCAGGAGCCACGCTCACCGAGACGGTCTTCTCCTACCCCGGGATCGGACTGGCCCTCTACGAGTCGTTCAGGGACAAGGACTATGCCGTCCTGCAGGTGCTGATCCTGGCCGCCGCCGGCATCTTCGTGCTGGTCAACCTGATCGTGGACATCCTGTACGCCGTGATCGACCCCCGGATCAGGACGAGGTGACCGCATGACCGACCAGCCCGGTCCCGTCTCGTACGCCGACCGCCGCAGGGCCCGCATCGACGAGCTGGCCGCGCACTCCTTCGACGACACCCCGGGGGTGTCGCTGATCGCCAGCGCCTGGCGCCGGCTGCGCCGCAACCCGATCTTCCTCATCGGGCTGTTCATCACCGTCAGCTTCGTCGTGCTGGCGATCATCTCGCCCTGGATCGCACCCCACGACCCTGCGGCTGCCCCGCTGCTCGACAAGGTGCGTGCGCAGTCCAACCCGGTCCCGGGTCCCGAGCCCGGTTTTCCCCTCGGCGGCGACGACCGAGGGCGCGACCTGCTCTCCCGGCTGCTCGTGGGCAGCCGGCAGACGCTGATCGTGGGTGTCTTCGCCACCCTGCTCGGACTGCTGGGCGGGCTGGTGCTCGGCATCCTCGCCGGCACCTTCGGAGGCTGGGTCGACTCACTGGTGATGCGGATCGTCGACGTGATGCTGTCGATCCCCGGGATCCTGCTGGCGTTCACGATCGCTGCCCTGGCGGCCCGGCCCAGTCAGCTCACGCTGATCATCGCCATCGCGACGGTCCAGGTGCCGATCTTCGCCCGACTGCTCCGCGGCTCGATGCTCGGCCAACGCGCGAGCGACCACGTCCTCGCCGCGCGAGCCCTGGGCGTGAAGCAACGGGCGATCGTCTTCCGGCACATGCTGCCCAACTCGCTGGGCCCGGTCATCGTGCAGGCGACCCTCGTGCTCGCCGTGGCGATCATCGACGCCGCCGCCCTGTCGTTCCTCGGGCTCGGCAACCCCGACGACCGGCAGCCGGAGTGGGGCCAGATGCTCGGGAAGTCGCAGGAGTTCTTCAACTCGTTCCCCCACCTGGCCGTCTACCCGGCGGTCTGCATCATCGTGGTCGCGCTCGGCTTCACGCTGATGGGCGAGTCGCTGCGCGAGGCCCTGGACCCGAAGGCCCGGAGGTGACCAGATGACCACCATGCCCACCACCACCCACCCGTCCCCCGCACAGGGACACGGCCCGCTGCTGTCGGTGGCGGACCTGCGGGTGACCTTCACCCGGCACGGCGAGAAGCCGTTCACCGCCGTCGACGGGGTCTCCTTCGACGTCCGGGCCGGTCAGACCGTCGGCCTGGTCGGCGAGTCCGGCTGCGGCAAGTCGGTCACCTCGCTGGCGATCATGGGCCTGCTCCCCGAGCGCGGCAACCAGGTCGAGGGCACGGCGACGTACGAGGGTGTCGACCTCTTGGGCCTGTCGCGGCAGGAGATGCGGGACCGACGCGGTCGCGACATCGCCATGATCTTCCAGGACCCGCTCTCGTCGCTGAACCCGGTCGTCCCGATCGGGATCCAGGTCACCGAGGTGATGGAGCGGCACCGCGGCATGAAGCGCAAGGACGCGATGCCCGAGGCACGCGACCTGCTGGACCGGGTCGGCATCCCCGACCCCGACGCGCGGCTCAAGAACTACCCCCACCAGCTCAGCGGCGGGATGCGCCAGCGTGCGCTGATCGCGATGGCGCTCGCCTGCGCCCCGCGACTGCTGATCGCCGACGAGCCCACGACCGCGCTCGACGTGACGATCCAGGCCCAGATCCTGGCGCTGCTCAAGGACCTGGTCGAGGACACCGACACCGCCCTGATCATGATCACCCACGACCTCGGCGTGGTGGCGGGCCTCTGCGACGAGGTCAACGTGCTCTACGCGGGCCGCATCGTCGAGCGCGGCGACCGGCACACCCTCTTCTCCCAGCCGAGGCACCCCTACACGGCGGGCCTGCTGCACTCGATCCCGCGGCTCGACGCCCCGCGGGGCGAGAAGCTGACCCCGATCCCGGGCTCGGTGTCCGACAACCTGCCGTGGCACTCGGCGTGTGCATTCGCGCCGCGCTGCCCCCACCGCGTCGACGCCTGCACCGAGGAGACCCCCCGGTGGGAGATCGAGCACGGCGGCCGCGGCCTGCGGTGCCACAACCCGGTGGAGGTGACGACGTGACCGAGCAGGAGACCGTGGAGCGGGACGCGCCGGTCGACGACGACGTCCTCGTCGAGGTCCGGGGGCTCAAGGTCCACTTCCCGATCAGGCGGGGCGTGGTGTTCGACAAGACGGTGGGCCACGTCTACGCCGTCGACGGCGTCGACCTGCAGATCCGCCGCGGCGAGACCTACGGCCTGGTCGGCGAGTCCGGCTGCGGCAAGTCGACGCTCGGTCGCGCGCTGCTGCACCTCGAGACGCCGACCGAGGGCACCGTGCTCATCGACGGCGTCGACGTCGCGAGCCTGAAGGGCGAGGTGCTGCGCCGGAAGCGGCAGGACATGCAGATGGTCTTCCAGGACCCGATGTCCAGCCTCGACCCCCGGCAGTCGGTGGAGTCGTTGCTCGTCGAGGGGATGCGGGCCCACGGTCTCGACCAGGACCAGGCGACGACCTCGGCCCGGCTCAAGGAGCTGTTGAGCGCGGTCGGGCTGCCGCCGGCGGCGCTGACGAAGTACCCCCACGAGTTCTCGGGCGGCCAGCGGCAGCGCATCGGCATCGCCCGGGCGCTGTCGGTGAACCCGAAGCTGATCGTGGCCGACGAACCGGTCAGCGCGCTCGACGTGTCGGTGCAGGCCCAGGTGATCAACCTGCTCGAGGAGCTGCAGGACGAGTTCGGCCTCACCTTCCTCGTCGTCGCCCACGACCTGGCCGTGGTCCGCCACATCAGCGACCGCATCGGCGTGATGTACCTCGGTGGGCTGGTCGAGGAGTCGGAGGCCGGTGAGCTCTACGAGACGCCACTGCACCCCTACACCCGGGCGCTGATGTCGGCGGTGCCCGTGCCCGACCCCGCCGTCGAGGACCGCCGGGAGCAGATCCTGCTGACCGGTGACCTGCCCTCGCCGTCGAACCCACCCAGCGGCTGCCGGTTCCACACCCGCTGCCCGTGGCGGCAGCCGACCCGGTGCGACGACGAGCGACCCGAGCTGCGCGTCGTCGAGCTCCCCGGCGTGACCCCGGGTCACCGGGTGGCCTGCCACTGGGCGGAGCAGATCGCGGCCGGTGAGCTGGAGGAGCACGAGGTGGATGCCTCGTTCGTGCAGGAGGGGTCGCAAGGCTCCGACTCCGACTCGCCGTTCGGCGCCGCCTCGATCACCGAGCTGGGCTGAGCCGACCGCCTCAGGCGGTGAGGTGGTGGACGAAGCACCAGCGCCACGTCTCGCCGACCTCGGCGGACTGCACGACCGGGTGGGTCTCCTCCCGGAAGTGCTTGGTCGCGTGCCGGCCGGGTGAGGAGTCGCAGCACCCGATCCGCCCGCACGACAGGCACTGCCGCAAGTGGACCCACCGCAGGCCCTCGGCGAGGCAGTCGGGGCACTCGGCACCCTCGGCCACCACCACCCGCGGGTGCGCCTCCAGGTCGGGGCACTCGTCGGCGCGGCGGCTGTGCTCGCCGACGAGCGCGGAGCGGAGCTCCTCCCGCGACCGCGACGCCGCGTCCAGCATCGACTCCTCGACGTCGAGCATGACCAGCACCTCGGCCACCACGTCGGAGGCGACGGCACCCTCGCTGCGGACCTGCAGCACCCGGTCGCGCTCGGCGTCGATCATCAGCCGCCGCAGCCGGGTGTACTGCTCGCTCGGCGTCTCGTCCTCCTGGTTGGGCCCGAGCTGTTCCCACGCGGCGAAGTTCCGCTGCTCCACCCGGCGCTTGACGGCCTCGACCACGCCGTGGATGTCGTCGTACTCGGCCTGCTTGAGCGCCTTGAAGCCCGCCTTCGAGGCCTGCTGGAGCAGGGTCGCCCGCGCCAGCGCGTCCTCGGCCGGGTCCGGCGAGGGGACGCGCAGCCGGCGCGCCAGCCACGGGAGGGTGAGCCCCTGGAGCAGTAACGTGCCGGCGACGACGGTGAAGGCGACGAGCAGCAGGATCTCGCGGTGGGCCGCGCTCTCCGGGATGACGAACGCAGCGGCGAGCGTGACCACGCCCCGCATGCCCGCCCAGCCGACGATCACCGTCTGTGCCAGCGACAGCCGCTGCTGCGACCGCCGCCCCAGCAGCTGGCTGGTCACGAGTACCCACACCATCCGCAGCACGATGACGGCGAGCAGGGTGCCGAAGCACAGCAGCGCCACCATCCCCGGCGCGACCTCGCTCTTGGCGATGCCCGCCAGGATCCACTCCGCCTGCAGGCCGATCAGCAGGAAGACCGCGCTCTCCAGGACGAACGCGATGGTGCGCCAGTTGGTGCGTTCGGCCAGCCGCGACGGGGCGGTCTGGAGGACCGGCGCCTTGTGCCCGAGCAGCAGCCCCGCCACCACGACGCCGATGACCCCGGAGGCGTGGATCAGCTCCGCGGCGACGTACGAGGCGAACGGGACGACCATCGAGATCCCGGTGTCGAGGACGGGGTCGGTGACCCGGCGCCGCACCCGCGCGACGAGCAGGAACGCGAGCACGCCGACCGCTGCTCCGCCGACCGCCGCGACCACGAAGTCGCCGGCGATCTCGGCGGCGCTGACCGCCGCGACGGTGGTGCCCGCGGCCGCGATCGCCGTGCGCAACGAGACCAGCGCGGTGGCGTCGTTGAGCAGGGACTCCCCTTCGAGGATGGTGACCAGCCGTCGGGGGAGCCCGATCCGCCGGCTGATCGCCGTCGCCGCCACCGCGTCGGGCGGCGCCACGACCGCACCGATGGCGAAGGCCAGCGGCCAGCCCAGCTCGGCGAGCAGCGCGTGCACCACGGCGGCGACGCCGGCGGTGGTGAAGAGCACCAGGCCCACCGACAGCAGGAGGATCGGCCGGCGGTTGGCCGCGAAGTCGACCAGCGAGGTCTGCAGGGCGGCCGCGTAGAGCAGCGGGGGCAGGAGCCCGAACAGCGCCACCTCCGCGCTGAGCTCGATGGTCGGCACGAACGGCAGCATCGAGGCCGCTACGCCGACCCCGACCATCAGCAGGGGCGGCGGGAACCCGATCCGCTCCGCCACCGCGGTCCCGGCGAGGACCACCGCGGCGAGCGCGACCAGGAGGATCGCGATGTCCACGGGGATCATTCTGCCGGTGCGGGGAAGCCCGCTCCCAGACTCCACACATGGTGGGCAGCGAGCGGGTGGCGCGCCACGTCGCCGCGTTCGGCGAGGCGGTCGCCGCGGGCGACTGGGACGGCTTCGCGCAGCGTTTCGCCGAGGACGCCGAGATGGTCTTCGTGGGGGTGCCCGCCGGCCCGTTCGCGGGCCGTCCGGCCATCGCCGCGGCGTACGCCGCCGACCCACCGGCCGAGCCGCTGGTGCTCACCGGTCCGGTGACGGCCGACGGCGACGAGGCGGTCGCTCCCTTTCGCTGGGCCGACAGCGGGGGCACCGGCTCGTTGCGGTTGCGGTTCGACGGCGCAGGCCGCGTGGCGAGGCTGGTCGTCTCGTTCGACTAGGGCCGCAGCGCCCGGATCCGCTCGTCGAGGTCGCGGCGGTTGTCGCGCCTGACCGGGACCTCCACCACCTCGATGCCGCCGTTGGGCGAGGCCAGTGCCTGCTCCAGCTCGGGCAGGCTCCCGACCCGCCAGTGCGGGGTGCGGGTCGCGGCGCAGAGCGCCGCCAGGTCCACGCCGTGGGGGGTGCCGAAGAGGGCGTCGTAGCGGTCGGCGTACGCCGCGCCGCCCTGCTCGAGCGTGGCGAAGATCGAGCCGCCGTCGTCGTTGACGACGACGATCGTCAGGTCGGGACGCGCCTCGTCGGGTCCCAGGACCAGTCCGTTCGCGTCGTGCAGGAAGGTCACGTCACCCACGAGGGCGAACGAGCGGCTGGTGCGCGGACGGCCGAGGGCGGCGCCGATCGCGGTGGAGACCGTGCCGTCGATGCCGGAGAGCCCGCGGTTGGCGAGCACCTTGCGGCGGTCGCCCACGGCGTACGGCGCCACCATCAGGTCGAGGTCGCGGATCGGGCTGGAGGCACCCACGACCAGCAGCCCCCGGGGCGGCAGGGCCCGGCTGACCGCGCCCGCGACCTCGTGCGGGGTCAGGTCGGGCTCGTCCGCGAGCAGCCGGTCGAGCTGGCGTGACACGGAGGCGTCGGCGGCGCGCCACGCCTCGAGCCAGGCCGGGTCGTCGGACGCCTCGACGGTGGGCCGTCCCGAGGAGAACCGGTCGGCGACCGGGAACGGCCGGTCGTGCCACACGCCCGAGGTGCCGGCGTCGAGGACCGTCACGTCGTCGCGGCCGAGCAGCCGGCCGACCGGCCGCGAGAGGGTCGGGTGGCCGAACACCACGACCCGCTCGACCCGCTGCCCGAGGTCGCCGTCGAGCAGCAGCCGATATGAGCGGATCGGATGGGTGCCGGTGCGGGAGCCGCTGCTGGGCTCGGCAAGCAGCGGCCAGCCGGCCTCCTCGGCCAGCACACGCGCGGGCGGCCCCGCGTCGTCGCCGGCGACCACGACCGTGCGCGGACCGAGTGCGACGGTCTCGTGGACGGCGGGCCGCATCGGCTGCGGCGGGTCGCCAGGGACGACGTCCGGGTGCCAGCGGTCGGCCGGGACCAGCGGTTCGTCGAGCTGCACGTTGAGGTGGGCGGGGCCGAACCCCAGCAAGAGGGGCACGGGCAGGTCGGCCAGGTCGGCGGTCGTGACCAGCGGACCGAAGACGCCGACCTGGTCGGTCGTCTGGTTGGCGCCGGTGCCCCGCAGCCGGGCCGGCCGGTCGGCGGTGACGGCGACGAGCGGGATGCCCGCGTGCGCGGCCTCGAGGACGGCGGGGTGCAGGTTGGCGACCGCGGTGCCGGAGGTGCAGACGACGGCGGCCGCGCCACGGTTGCGGGCCAGGCCCAGCGCGAGGAACCCGGCCGTGCGCTCGTCCACCCGGGTGTGCAGCCGGAGCAGCCCGGCCCCGGCGGCGTCGTGGGCCGCGAACGCCAGCGGTGCGTTGCGCGAGCCGGGAGCCAGCACCAGCTCCCGCACTCCCGCCTCGACGAGGGCGGCGACGACGCCGCGGGCGAGGCTGGTCGCGTCGGTCGTCACGACCGGTGATCCTGCCGCAGTGCCCGGACCTCGGCCAGCCGGGCCTCCCACGCGGCCACCCGGTCCGGCGGTGCGGCGAGGCGGTCGAGGGCCGAGGGGTCGACGCTCGGCGTACGGACGGGGAGCGAGCCGTCGACCGGGAGCAGCGGCTCGGTGGCGACGTCGTCGGCGAGCAACCGGACCGTGGCGAGGCCGCAGGCGTGCGGCAGTTCGGGGAGGGCGGCGGCGAGGGCGACACCCGCCGCGATCCCGACGCTGGTCTCCAGCGCCGAGGAGACCACCACCGGGAGCCCGATGTCGTCGGCGATTCGCAGGCACGCGCGGACGCCGCCCAGCGGCTGCACCTTGAGGACGGCGACGTCGGCGGCGCCGAGGTCGCGCACCAGGTAGGGGTCGGCGGCACGGCGGATCGACTCGTCCGCCGCGATCCGGACACCGACGCGTCGGCGCACCGTCGCGAGCTCCTCGACGGTGGGGCACGGCTGCTCGACGTACTCCAGGCCTCCGGAGGCGCGCTCGAGTGCGGCGATGGCGGGGACCGCGGTGTCGACGTCCCAGCCGCCGTTGGCGTCGACCCGCACCAGGCCCGCGGGGCCGAGCGCGTCGCGCACCGCCTCGAGCCGGGCCTCGTCGTCCGCGAGCACCTGGCCGGGCTCGGCGACCTTGACCTTGGCGGTCCGGCAGCCGCCCTCGCGGACGATCCGGTGAGCCGTCGGCGGGTCGACCGCGGGGACGGTGACGTTGACCGGCACGCGGTCACGGACCGGCGCGGGCCAGTCACCGGCCGCGGCCTCCTCGGCGCAGCGCAGCCACGGCTCGGCGACCTCGGGCGGGTACTCGACGAACGGGCTCCACTCACCCCACCCGGCCTCGCCCTCCACGAGCACGCCCTCACGCACGGTGATGCCGCGGAAGCGGGTGGTCATCGGCACCGACCACACCCTCATCGGGACTCCCGGTCAGCGGGGCGGCGCCTCACGGCTCGACCGCCGAGGCCCTGGCCCGCAACGACATCCGGTCGACCTTGCCGTTGCTCAGCAGCGGCAGCGCGTCGACGGCCACCACCTCGCGCGGCGCCCAGGACCGCGGGTGGAGCTCGGCCACCCAGTCGCGGGCCGCCGCGACGTCGAGGCCGCCGACCACGAACGCCACCACCCGGTGCCCCCACTCCTCGTCGGGGACACCGACGACGGCGGCATCGCTCACGGCCGGGTGCTCCCGCAGCCGCGCGGCCACGGCCGGGGTCGGCACGTTCACGCCGCCGCTGACCACGACGTCGTCGACCCGGCCGAGCACGTGCAGCCGACCGTCCTCGTCGAGCCGACCGGCGTCGGAGGTGAGGAACCAGCCGTCGACCAGGACCTCGCTGGTGGCGGCCGGGGCGTCGGCGTACCCGTCGAAGAGGGTGGGTCCCGCGATCCTGATCCGGCCGCCCTCCCCGAGGGCCAGCGCGACCCCGTCGAGCGCGTACCCGTCGTACACGCAGCCGCCCGCGGTCTCCGCCGAGCCGTAGGTGGCCACCACCCGGATCCCCGCGGCCTCGGCCCGAGCCCGCAGCACGGGGTCGATCGGGCCGCCGCCGAGCAGCACCGCCTCGAGCTCGGCGAGGGCGGCGGTGTCAGCTGCGGCGTCGAGCAGCCGGTGCAGCTGGGTCGGGACCAGGGAGGCGTACGCCGCGCCGTCGAACCCGCCGAGCACCGGCTCGTGCCCCGCCACCAGCGACCGGACCACGACCTGGATCCCCGCGACGTACGTCGGCGGCAGCACGAGGGCCCAGCGGCCCCGGCCGCCGAGCCTCCGCTCGGTCGCGGCGACGCTCGCCAGGACCGCGTGGCGCGACAGCAGCACCTGCTTCGGCGCGCCCGTCGATCCCGACGTCTCCACCACCAGCGGCGGCGCCTCGGTCGCCTCCAGCCAGCCCCGGAGCGCGGTCACGACCGCCGGCGGCGGGCCGGTGAGGCGGAGGGGCTCCATGGACCGGACGCTATCCGGCGAGCTCGGTGAAGAACGACCGGAGGTCGTCGGCCACCAGCAGCGGCTCCTCCGCAGCGGCGAAGTGCCCGCCTCGGGGCATCGGCGTGTAGCGGCGCAGGTCGCACAGCCGCTCGGCCCACTCGCGGGGCGGCGTGCCCTCGTAGGCGTGCATGTGGTCGAAGACGGCGAGGGCCGTCGGGACGGCGGCGTACTCCTCGGGGCCGATGGGTCGGTTCGACCACCGGTTGTCGAGGTAGTCGCGCATCGACGACCCGATGGTGCCGGTCAGCCAGTACGTCGTCAGCACGGTCAGCAGGACGTGCCGCGGGACGCGCGCGAGGTCGCCGCCCGAGTCGGACCACCGCACCCACTTCTCGGCGAGCCAGGCCGCGAGACCTGCCGGCGAGTCGGTGAGCCCGTAGGCGACGGTCTGCGGCCGCGTCGACTGGATGGCGCTGTAGCCGCGCTCGACCGCATCCCAGGCCGCGACGTCGCGCTGGTAGCGGCGCTCGGCCTCACTCAGCGGCCGACCTCCGAGGTGGGGTGTGGTGTCGAGGTTGCTCAGGTGGAGCCCGGTCATCCGGTCCGGCTCCTGGATCGCCATGAACGTCGACACCGCGGCGCCGAAGTCGGTGCCGTGCGCGCCGTACGTCTCGTAGCCGAGGCCCTGCATCAGGCGGTGCCACAGCCGGGCGGTGTCGCGCGTCGTGTGCACACCGGTCGGCGCGTCGGAGAAGCCGTAGCGGGGCAGCGACGGGATCACCAGGTCGAAGCCGTCGAGCAGCGGCACCAGCGGCAGCATCTCGGAGAAGGTGCTGGGCCAGCCGTGGGTGAGGATCAGCGGTGCGCCGCCGCGCCGCACGTGGACGAAGTGGACCCCGAGGCCGTCCACGTCCGCGCGGTAGTGGGCGAGGTCGGCGACGTCCGGCGGGGGCCAGGAGAACGCCGACCAGTCGTCCAGGAGCGCCCGCAGCGCCTCGAGGTCGGTGCCCTGTTCCCACGGCTCCCCGGGCGCCGGCTCGGGGAGGCGGGTGTCGGCGATCCGCCGCCGCAGGTCGGCGAGGCCGGTCTCGTCGGGGTCGAGGGACAGTGGCTCGACGTCCATGACGGCAGACTAGTGATCGGCCACCGGCACGAGAGGGGCGATGACGTGGGTGCGGACCTCGAGCGGAACAAGCAGACCGTGCAGGCGTTCTACGACCTCGTGTTCAACCAGTGCCGGCCGCGCGAGACGATCGAGAGGTATGCCGGGGCCGACTAACGGCAGCACAACCCGCACGTCGCCGTCGGCAAGGACGCCTTCGTCGAGTACTTCGAGCGGCCTCCCCCAGACCTCCGCGAACGACAGCGGGATGTTCTGACCGGGTGCGTGCACGGTGTCCGGAAGCCACTGTGCCCCGGATGCGAGTCACCTGGTGACCATGATCCGGGGCGCTGTCATGCCGATGAGCTAGCGGGCGTCACTTAGACCCGGTTCCGCTATCAAGGTCTCTCAGCACACGCAGCAAGACGCTCTCGACCTCGGCGGGAGCGATCGTCACGACTTGGGATGTGGTGAGTGCCGAGAGCGCGGATTCGACCGCGGTGAGTGCCGGATCGTGTTCCAGCGCCCAGCGTGCGGCAGCGGTCTTGGAGACGTGGTCACCCATCAACGCGAATCGCCACATCCTGCATGCAGTGACCACCATGAAGACCGCATTTCGGGTGTCGCCGATGAGTCCAAGCCATCGCCGAAGATGACCGAGACTGTTTGCGCGCACCCGTTCGGGGGGCACCTGGCCAATCACCTCTTGCGGCTCGGGCCCGATGAGAGAGCGCCCGTTCGCTCGGGCCTCCGAGAGTTCCGGCCAATTGTCCGACGCGTGCTCGTCGGCCCTTTCTACCTCCATCTCGTCGTCTGGACTCAGCCAGCGCCCCACCAGTAGCTCCCGTGCGGGGGCCTGTGCAGACCGGACCGCCGCCGCGTGCCGTGTCACAACCAGCAGATCGACCCCAGCCGCTGGCCCGAGGTCGGTTGACTGAACAACCGTGATGAGCCCGTCCGCCTGGTCGCGCGTCAATGCACGCTCCACAACGAGGAGCAGGTCAAGATCACTCTTCCCAGCCCGGAAGTCGTCTTGCGTCAGGGACCCGTGAACGATCGCGGACACCAGACACTCCCCGAGGACGTTGGCGCAGGCAGTTGCCAGGTCGTCCACGGCGGCGAGGGCAGCGACCTCGTCGGTGTTCCGCACCTGAGGTTCTTACCATTCGGCGTAGGCAAAATCGCGCTTTCAGCCGCTGACAGTGCGGCTCGCTCGCACACGGCCAGTCGATCCGCGAGCTTGAGGCAGACTGACGACATGGACAGCACGTGCCCTGACTGTCACCACGACGCCATCTCCCACCGCGTCATGGACGTGTGCGTGGTCGACGATTGCACGTGCCGGCGCGACCTCTGGCTGGCCACCCGGGCGCGGACGGCCAACCGCTCATGACGCATCCCTCGGCTGCACGGTCATCCACAGCGCCGCGGATCGCGGGTGCCGGTGTCAGTGGTCACGCCTAGGATCGAACACATGATCGAAGACCTCGCCACCGTCGAGCCGGGTGCCACGCCGGCCTCGGTGCTGGCGACGGTGCGGGCGGAGCGGGCGGCGGCTGACGCCGCGGAGGCGCGGCTGCTGGGGGCGGCGGCCGAGTGGGCCGACCTCCACCCGCCGGAGTCGATCCACGACGCGGCGACCTTCTGGGTCCGCGGCTTCGAGGCCGAGGACCAGGTCGCGGGAGACGGCTGCCCGCTGGTCGCCGAGTTCTGTGCCGCCGAGCTCGGCGCCGCGCTCGGCACCTCGACCACCGCCGCCAAGCGGCTCATCGGCCACGCCCTCGAGCTGCGCCACCGGCTCCCGCGCCTGTGGCGCCGGGTCCACGCCGGTGACCTGCCTGCGTGGCGGGCCCGCCGGGTGGCCGAGACGACCATCCACGCCGACCTGACCCCCGAGGCAGCGGCGTACGTCGACCGGATGGTGGCGCCGTTCGCCCACCGCACCGGCCCCGCGGTCGTCGACCGGCTGGTGGCCGAGGCCATCGCCCGTACCACCCGGCCAGTCCTCGCGGAGCACCCCGACGACCCGGCTCCCTCGGTGCCCGACACCCGCCACGTCACCATCCACGATCAGGACGTCGCCTATGCCGGCACCGTCCTGCTCGAGGCCGAGCTCGACCTCGCCGACGCCCTCGACCTCGACCACGCCGTGCGGAGGGGGGCGGAGTCACTGCAGGCGCTGGGTTCCGACGCCTCGCTCGACGCGCGGCGGGCCGAGGCCCTCGGCGACCTGGTCCGCCGGCAGCTCGCGCTCGACCTCGGCGGTGCCACCGCGGGCGGCCGGCTGCCCGCGGCCCGCCGGCTCGACCTCCACGTCCACCTCGCAGCGAGCGTCGTGGCCGACACGGGCACCGTCACCTTCGACCCGCTCGCCCGGCTCGAGGAGGGGCAACGGCAGGTGCTGCTCGACCAGGTCAAGGAGTGGTGCGCCCACACCCACACCCAGGTCGTGGTCCGACCGGTCCTCGACCTCGCCGCCCATCTGTCCGCTCCGGGCTACGAGCCCGGCGAGGAGCTCCGCGAACAGGTCGTCCAGCGCGACCGGACCTGCCTCTTCCCCTGGTGCAGCCGCCCCGCGCGCCGCTGCCAGGTCGACCACGTGGTGCCCTACGACCACGCAGACCCCGACGCCGGCGGGAAGACCGAGTCCCCCAACCTCGCCGCCCTCTGCGTCCACCACCACCGGCTGAAGACCCACGGCGGCTGGAGCTACGTCATGCCCGAGCCCGGGGTCGCCGTGTGGCGATCACCCCAGGGCCACCACTACCTGCGCGACCACACCGGCACCGAGGCACTCCCCGAGCCCGGCGCCGACCCGCCCCGCCGACGATGACGCCGCCCCGGACCCCGCCGACCACGTGACGGCGGGGCGATCGGCACGCTCGACGGCGTCTTCGGCCACGTCCCTGCGGGTACGGTGGCGCCGGCGCGGCACGGTGGCGCACCTGCTTGAATCCCACCCGTGCCCACCACCTCCGACTGGATCGCCGGCGCGCGCCCGCGCACCCTGCCGGCGGCGGTCGCGCCGGTGCTGGCAGGCACCGGAGTCGCCGCGTACGTCGGCGGGGCGGTGTGGTGGAAGGCGCTGCTCGCGCTCGTGGTCAGTCTCGCCCTGCAGGTCGGGGTCAACTACGCCAACGACTACTCCGACGGCGTCCGCGGCACCGACGAAGACCGGGTCGGTCCGATGCGGCTGGTCGGGTCGGGGGTCGCCGAGCCGGCAGCGGTCAAGCGCGCGGCGTTCGCGGCGTTCGGGGTGGCGGCGCTGGCCGGGCTGGTGCTGGCCGCGACCTCGGCGTGGTGGCTGGTCGCGGTGGGCGCGGCGTGCGTCCTGGCCGCGTGGTTCTACACCGGGGGCGACCGGCCCTACGGCTACCTCGGGCTGGGTGAGGTGATGGTGTTCGTGTTCTTCGGCCTGGTCGCGGTCGTCGGCACCACCTACGTCCAGACCGGGACGTTCGAGGAGGCCGCCCTCTACGCCGCCGTCGGCATCGGCGCCCTCGCCTGCGCGCTGCTGGTGGTCAACAACCTGCGCGACGTGCCCACCGACACCGTCGCCGGCAAACGCACGCTGGCCGTGCGCCTCGGCGAGGACCGCACCCGTGCCCTCTACCTGCTGCTCGTCGTGGCGGCCGCGGCCGCGGTGGTCGCGGTCGCGGTCGTCACCACCTGGTGGGCGTTGCTCGGCCTCGGCTTTCTCGGACTTGCCTTCCCGGCCGTCCGCGCCGTCATGTCCGGCGCCACTGGGCCGTCGCTGGTGCCCGCGCTCCAGCAGACCGGCGCGGCCGAGCTCGCGTGGGCGGTGCTGGTCGCCGCGCCGCTCCTCGTGGGCTGACACGCGGTCCCCGTCGACCAACCGTCACCTCGAGGTCGCCCGGACGTCACGTCGGACTGCATGACTTGAGGGCCGGACGGCGTCGTGCTCCGGACCCGGCTCGCACCCCGAGCCGCTGGCGCCCGACGAACGCGGCGGCCTGGCCGCCCGTACCGTGATGGTCCGCTGGCAGGTCGCCACCGACCCTGCCCCGTGCGACGTCGTCCGGTCGCCCACTACGGTGGCCCCTCGTGGACTACCGGTTCGACGCCCTCGACTTCGCCGACGACTCCGAGGCCGCGCGGGAGCAGCGCCGTGGCTGGCTGCAGGCCCTCCGCCGCGGCTTCAACCACGAGCAGCCCGACGACGAGTTCGAGGGGATGTGGCTCGAGCACGTCACCACCGACGACGTCGTCTGCCGGGGCGTGTGGCTGCCCGAGGGGGCGTACGGCGCCGGGCCGGTACCGGTGGCCACGACGGCCTGGTTCGACAAGACGCTGAACGTCGGCCGCGAGCTGCTCCCTCTCCGGATGATCACCGACGTCACCACCAGCCCCGCCCACCGCCGGCGCGGGCTGGTGCGCCGGCTGATGGAGGGCTGCCTGTCCGACGCGGTCACCCACGACCTGCCGCTCGTGGCGCTGACCGCCTCGGAGGCGACGATCTACGGCCGGTTCGGCTTCGGCGTGGCCACGTTCGGCCAGGAGATCGAGCTGGACACCGGCCCCCGGTTCGGGCTGCGCGACTTCACCGACCCCGGCCGCGTCGAGCAGGTCGACCCGGCCGGGACCTGGCCCGTGACCCGCGACCTGCTCGACCGCTTCCACCACACCAGCCGGGGCTCGGTGGGGACCCCCCAGTTCTACGAGCCGCTGTTCACCGGGCGCTGGAATTTCTTCGCCAGCGGGCCCGACAAGAAGCTGCGCGCGGCGGTCCACCTCACGGCCGAGGAGACCGTCGACGGCGTCGTCGTGTGGCGGCCCGAAGGCCGCGACGGCGACAAGCGCAAGGCCAAGGTGCTGCTCCACCTGGCCGACGACGCCGCGGCCGGGCTGGCGCTCTGGGACTTCGTCGGCAGCATCGACCTGGTCAACCACGTCGAGTACGGCGACTTCCCGCCGGCCGACCCGCTGCCGTGGGCGCTGCGCGACTTCAACGCGGTCAGGTACACCGGCCGCTACGAGTTCCTCTGGGTGCGGGTCCTCGACGTGCCGCGCACGCTCATGGCCCGGCCGTGGACGGCCGACGGCGAGGTGGTGCTCGCGGTCGAGGACCCGCAGGGCCACGCCACCGGCAGCTACGCGATCTCCACGTGCGGCGGCGCGGCGACGGTCGCCCGCACCGACACCGACCCCGACGTCACGATCGACGCCGAGACCCTCGGCTCGCTGTCGCTCGGCGGGGTCAGTGTCGGCACGCTCCGGGCGTCCGGTCGCGTGATCGGCGACCCCGGTGCCGTGGAGCGGCTCGCCGCGATGGCCGACCTTCCCGACGAGCCGTACAACATCCTGGGCTTCTGACGCCGACGTACGCTGGCAGCATGACCTGGCTGATCCTGCTCGTGCTCGTCGTCGGCGGCTACCTGGCCTGGAAGAACCGCGTCTCCCTGATCGCCAAGATCACCGGGCAGGACGAGGCACGCATCCAGCGCCAGATCGAGCGCCGCAAGCGCTAGGAAGCGTCGTCGTCCACGTCCTCCCGCGACCGACGTTCCTCGAAGGCCGTCGACGCCTGCTCTGCGCGCCCCTGCACCTTGAGGGCGAACGCCTCGCGGGACCGGTGCAGCAGGAAGTACGACGCCACCCCCGAGACCGCGAACGCGATCACGATCACCCACAGCAGCGGCACCTCGTCGGCCAACAGCAGCCACACCCCGACCACCAGCGCGAAGGTCGCCACGAACAGCAGGGCCCGCAGCCCGGTGTAGACCCAGAACTCCTTCACGAGCCCAGCGTAGGGATCTCCCGTGCAGTCACCACCGGCGGCCTATCCTGAGGAGGTGAAGGTGCTCCTGCTCGTGGCTCTCGTCGCGCTGGCGATCTACCTCACCGTGCGGGTCATCGAGCGGCGCGGACTCACCTCGCCGGGCTCACCCCCGAAGCGACGGCCCCGCGGCCCCGACGACGACCCCGACTTCCTGCGCGGCCTCGGGGACGACAAGCGCTGACCCCGACGTCGCGGTCGACTCCGGCGCGGCGTAGGAGTGCTGGCTGGTCGAGGAGAAGAAGTTGATCCCGATGAAGTTGAACCACAGCGTCGCCAGCCCCACCAGCGCCAGCATCGCCGCGTTGCGTCCGCGCCAGCCCGCGGTCGCCCGCGCGTGCAGGTAGGCCGCGTAGACCACCCAGGTGATGAACGCCCAGACCTCCTTGGGGTCCCAGTTCCAGTAGCTGCTCCACGCCTGGTGGGCCCAGATCGGGCCGGTGATGAGCACCGCGAACGTCCACACCGGGAAGCCGAAGGCGTGCATCCGGTAGGACAGCCGGTCCAGCTCGGCGGTGCCGGGCACCCGGGCGAGGTAGCCGGTCTCGGCGCGGTCACTGCGCCGGTCCTTCACGAGGAACAGCACCGAGGCGATCCCGCCGATGGTGAAGGCTCCGGTGGCGATGATCGCCGACACCACGTGGATCACCAGCCACGGCGAGTACAGCGCCTCGGTGAGCGGGGCGATCGGGGCGTAGAGCCAGATCACCGCGACCATCAGCAGGCTGAGCACGACCCCGACGACGATGGGCGCCATCCAGCCGAGCGCGAGCCGGCGGTGGAGCACGAGGTAGATCACGACCACGACGAAGGTGCCGGCCAGGGTGAACTCGTACATGTTGCCCCACGGCACCCGGTTCGGGTCGGCCGCGAGACCGCGGGCCACCAGCGCGAGCAGCTGGACCCCGGCGCCGATCAGCGTGAGCAGGTAGCCGAGGCGGCCGAACAGGTCGCGCCGGCGCCGTACGTCGGGAGCGTCGCCGACCGCGACCGCCACGCCGCCCTCGGCATCGTCGGTGCCAGCGGTCGCGGACGCCGGCTCGAGGATCCGGCGCGCGGCCGCGTGCTCGACGAGGTGGGACATCATCGCCAGGAAGTAGACGACCCCGGCTGCGGCGACCGCCTGGTTGCTCAGCGCTTCCCACGCGGCGTCGGTCACGTCGGCTCCTTCTCGTCGGCCCTCAGGGCGGTCACCAGCTCGTCCAGCACGGCGTCCACGTCGGCGCCGGCCGACCGGTCGAGGACGGCCACCTCGACCAGTGTGCCCTCCGCCCCGCGACGGGCACGAACCCACACCCGCCGCGGCCGGATGAACAGCGACCCCAGCAGACCGATCAGCGCGAGCACCACCCCGGACAGCGCCACCCACTTGCCGGGCGTCTGGCTGATCTGGATCTTGTTCCAGCGCTCGACGCCGTCGAAGCTCACGGTGCCGAGGCCGTCGGGCAGCTTCACCTGCTCGCCCACGGGCAGGTCGACGCGGAACGGCTGCCCGTCGTCCTTGGTGACCAGGTCGGCCCGCGACTTGTCGAGGGCGTAGACCGACTGCGGCGACGCGTCGTCCATGCCGAGGTCCCCGGCGTAGACGAGCATCGAGATCGCCGGGTTGTCGGCCCGCCCGAGCACCGAGAACGGACCGGTCTCCCGGGTGAAGGCGTACGTCGGGTAGAACCACCCCTCCAGGCCGACCTGCGTCGGCCGGGCGTCGGGCGCCTTCACCACGCCGATCGACTGGAAGGACTGGTCCTCGGGGAGGAAGACCGTCGGCCCGCTGTAGGCGACGTCGCCGTTGCCGTCGCGGATGGTGATCACCGGCGCGTAGCCGTGGCCGATGAGGAACACCTCGGTGTCGCCGATGCCGAGCGGGTGGTTGACCCGCAGGTCGTACTCCTCCGGCTCGCCCGACCCCTCCTGGTAGGTCACGTGCGACACGAAGGCGCGCGCCTGGCCGCGGGCGTTCCCCTCGAGGAGCCACTCGACGTCGAAGTCGTCGACGTCGAGGTAGAACGGGTCGAGCTGGTCGGGGGTGAACAGGCTGCCGGGGTCGAAGTCGTCGTACTGGGTGAGGTTGTTGGACATCCCGTTCCCGACGACGAGGATCACCCCGCCGCGGTAGCCGAGGAGGCTGCCGACCGCGAACCCGACCAGCACCACCAGCACCGACACGTGGAACAGCAGGTTGCCGGCCTCCCGCAGGTAGCCACGCTCGGCGGCCAGCGAGTCGTCGTGGGTGTCGACCCGGTGCCGGCGCAGCACCCTCCTCGCGCGCGCCAGGACGGCGTCCGGCTCCTCGGCGGTGGTGTACGTCGCGTACGCCGGCAACCGGTCCAGGCGGTGCGGCGTCACCGGTGGCCGGGCCCGCAGCGCCTTCAGGTAGACCGCGATCCGCGGGACGAAGCAGCCGACCAGGGACACCATCAGCAGGAGGTAGATCGCGGCGAACCACGGCGAGGAGTAGACGTCGAACAGGCCGAGCCGCTCGTAGACCGGGGTCAGCTTCGGGTGGTCCTCCTGCCAGCGGGCGGTCCGGATCGAGTCGACGCCCTGCTGCGGGATGATCGAGCCCGGGATCGCGGCCAGCGCGAGCAGGAGCAGCAGCACCAGCGCGGTGCGCATCGAGGTGAGCTGCCGCCACGACCAGCGCAGCAGCTCGCGGAAGGTGAGCTCGCCGGAACGGCGGCCCTCGACGGGCCGCTGCTCGGTGTCGGTGTCGGTGGCCATCACACGCTCGTCTCGAAGCTGCTGACGAGGCGCAGCTGGATCCAGGTGACCAGCTCGGCCCACCAGCCGGTGACCAGGAGCACGCCGACGGCGACCAGCATCAGGCCACCGAGCCGGGCCACCCACTGCTGGTGCCGGCGTACCCACCCGAAGGCGCCGAGCGCACGGCGGTAGGCCAGCCCCGCGACGACGAACGGCAGCCCCAGCCCGAGCGCGTAGCAGGCGGACAGCAGGGCACCGCGACCGGCCGTCGCCTCGTTGATCGACAGCGTGGTGATGACGGCCAGCGTGGGCCCGATGCACGGCGTCCAGCCCAGGCCGAACAGCAGCCCGAGCAGCGGGGCGGCGGCCAGGCCGACCGCCGGGACGGCGTGGACCCGCCAGTCACGCTGCAGCCACGGCACCACCCCGGCGAAGACCAGCCCCAGGACGATCGTCAGCACGCCCATCACGAGGGTGATCTCGCGCTGCCAGGTCACCAGCCACGCGCCGAGCGCCCCCGAGAGGGTCCCGAGCGCCACGAACACCGTGGAGAAGCCCAGCACGAACAGCACCGACCCCAGCAGCATCCGGCCGCGGCGGGCGTCCTCGAGGTCCGCCCCGGAGAGCCCGGTCGCGTAGGACAGGTAGCCCGGCAGCAACGGGATGACGCACGGGGAGAAGAACGACACCAGCCCGGCGACCAGGGCGACCGGGATCGCGAGGGCCAGCGAGCCGGAAGCCGCCGTGGAGGAGAACCAGTCAGCCATCGGTCGTCCCGCCGGCGACGTCGCGGGTCAGCTCGACCAGGGTGTCGGTCGAGGGCAGCGGCCCGATGATGCTGGCGGCGACCCGGCCCTCCGCGTCGAGCACCACGAAGCTGGGGATCGAGTTCGGGGTGAGCACCCCGCCGAACGGCAGCATCGCCTTGCCGTCGGGCGAGTAGAACGACCGGTACGGGACGTCGAAGGACCGGACGAACGCCTGCGCCTGCGCGGTCGAGGGGTCGCGGATGTTGAGCCCCACCACCTCTGCCTCGCCGTCGAGCTCCTCGGCGGCGGCCACCACGTCGGGGGCCTCCTCCCTGCACGGGGCACACCACGACCCCCAGACCACGACCACCAGCGGCTTCCCGCGGTAGTCGCCGAGCGCGAGCGCCTCGCCCTCGAGGTCCTCGCCCTCGTAGTCGATCGGACCGTCGCGGTCGGCGACAGCCAGCCTGGTCACCTGGCCGTCGCCGGTCACGAAGCCCTTGTCGCCGGTGCTGTCCAGCGACGTGCAGCCGGCCAGGGCGAGCACGCAGGACACGAGCAGCAGGATCGGGTGGCGCATGGTCAGGCGGTCGGCTCCTCGGCGGAGCCACCGGCCGAGAAGGGGTCCTGCCGCGCCCGGGCCGGGATCAGGTCACCGGCCGGCTCGGAGTAGGTGACCCGGCGCAGCTCGTCGCCCTCGTAGTGGAGGCTGGTGAGCGAGCACAGCGTGCACTGCCGACGGCGGGGGTGGTGGAGGAACGATCGCTGCTCGGCGTACAGCCGGGTGACCCAGATCGGCAGCTGGTGGGAGACGACGACCGCCTCGTGGCCCCGGGCGGCGTCGCGCGCGTCGTGGACCGCGGCCATCATCCGGTCGACGATGAGGGAGTAGGGCTCCCCCCAGGAGGGCTGGAACGGGTTCCAGAGGTGGCGCCAGGCGGTGGGCTTCAGGAGGGTCCGCGCACCCTGGCCGAACCCCTCTCCCTGGAAGACGTTGGTCGACTCGATGACCCGGTCGTCGACCTCGACGTCGAGGCTGCGGGCACTCGCCAGCGGCCGTGCCGTCTCCTGTGCCCGCTCCAGAGGCGAGGCGACGACGTGGGTGATGTCGCGGTCGCCCACCGTGTCGGCCACCTTCTGCGCCATCTGGACGCCGAGCGGCGAGAGGTGGAAGCCGGGCATCCGGCCGTAGAGGACGCCGTCGGGGTTGTGGACCTCCCCGTGGCGCATCAGGTGGACGATCGTGTCGTCGCTCATGCGCGACCTGCCTCGGCGGCGGCCCGGGCCGCGTCGGGCAGGGCGTCGACGACCGTCGCGACGGCGCGGTCGTCGTGGGCCGCCGAGAGGAACCAGGCCTCGTACGCCGACGGCGGGAGGTGGACGCCGCGGTCGAGCATCGCGTGGAAGAACGCCGCGAAGCCCGCGGTGTCCTGGCGCGAGGCGCCCGCGAAGTCGCGCACCGGCCGGTCGGTGAAGAACACGGAGAACATGGTGCCGGTCGACTGGACGACGTGGGGCACCCCGGCCGCTGTCAACGCCTCGTGGGCGGCCGTCCTGATCGTCTCGCCCATCTTGTCGAGGTGCTCGTAGACGCCGTCGTCGGCCAGCCGGAGCGTGGTCAGCCCCGCGGTGGCCGCGACCGGGTTCCCGGAGAGCGTCCCGGCCTGGTAGACGGGCCCCTCGGGTGCGAGCCGGGCCATCACGTCGGCGCGCCCGCCGAAGGCCGCCGCGGGGAACCCGCCACCCATCACCTTCCCGAAGGTCATCAGGTCGGGGCGCCAGCCCTCCACCGCGCCGTCGAGGCCCCACTGGCCGGTCCGGCTGGCCCGGAACCCCGTCATGACCTCGTCGGACACGAAGAGCGCGCCGTGGTCGGCGCAGGTGCGGGCCAGGAACTCGTTGAAGCCCGGCTCGGGGGCGATCACGCCCATGTTGCCGGGCGCCGCCTCGGTGACCAGGCAGGCGATCCGGTCGCCGTGCTCCGCGAACGCCGCGGTGACCGCCTCGCGGTCGTGGTAGGGCAGCACGATCGTCAGCGCGGTGGCCGACTCGGGCACTCCGGGGGTGCCGGGCACAGCCAGGGTGGCGAGCCCGGAGCCCGCCTGGGCCAGCAGGGCGTCGACGTGGCCGTGGTAGCAGCCGGCGAACTTCACGACCACGTCGCGGCCGGTGAAGCCGCGGGCCAGCCGGATCGCCGACATGGTCGCCTCGGTGCCCGACGACACGAGCCGGACCGTGTCCACGGGCGTGCGCGCCACGATCTCCTCGGCCAGCTCCACCTCCTGCTCGGTCGGGGCGCCGTACGACGTGCCGCGCGCGGCCGCCTCGGCGACCGCGGCCTGCACCTCGGGGTGGGCGTGGCCGAGCAGCATCGGCCCCCACGAGCAGATCAGGTCGACGTAGTCGCGGCCGTCGACGTCGGTGAGCCACGCCCCGCGTGCGGAGCGGATGAAGCGTGGGGTCCCGCCGACGGCGTTGAAGGCGCGGACGGGTGAGTTGACGCCGCCGGGCGTGACCGCTCGGGCACGCCGGAACAGGTCCTCGGATCGGTGGGTGGGGCCGGACACCCGGCCATTGTCCCCGAGTCCACCTGAACCCGCCCGGACGGGGCTCCCGTGTGCGACCTTGGTCACAGCGGCTACCCCCGCGTAACCTCGCAGGCCAGCACTCGTTGATCCCTGAGTCCTCGTGCTGGAGGGTGCGCGGGACGGCTGAGGCGAGGGAGAGACCACCAGATGGCTGCATCTCGATTCCAGAGAGCCACGGCACTCGTGCCGCTGGCGCTGCTCTCGACGGCGGTGACCGCGTCCCTGGTCGGGGTCGGCCCGACCAGCGCGTCCGCCGACCAGACCCCGGCGTCCTCCCTCCCCGACGGCACCGCTGTCCCGACGGAGGCGATCGAGGCGCCGGCCAGCCTGTCCCGCCCCGGCGTGGTCGCCCCCGGCACCCGCAAGCGCCTCGACGACGGCGCCGTGGCCTCCGCCTCGGCCTCCGGCATCCCCGACGCCGCCCTCTCCGCCTACCAGCGCGCCGAGACCGTCATCAACGCCGCCGACAAGACCTGCGACATCTCCTGGCAGCTGATCGCCGCCATCGGCCGCGTCGAGTCCGACCACGGCCGCGTCAACGGCAACACCCTCGACGACCAGGGCCTGGCCACCCCCGGCATCTACGGCATCGCCCTCGACGGCAGCAACAACACCTCCGTCATCCGCGACACCGACGCCGGCCAGTACGACGACGACGCCCGCTGGGACCGCGCGGTCGGACCCATGCAGTTCATCCCCTCCACCTGGTCGGTCGTCGGCGTCGACGGCGACAACGACGGCAAGCGCAACCCCCAGGACATCGACGACGCCGCCCTCGCCAGCGCCGTCTACCTCTGCTCCGGCAACGACGACCTCTCCACCGACCCCGGACGCCGCGCCGCGATCTACCGCTACAACCACTCCCACGACTACGTCGACCTCGTCCTCTCCTTCATGGACGCCTACCTCGAAGGCGACTTCACCAGCGTCCCCAACGGCACCAGCTCCTCCGGCTACTTCGTGCCGTCCCCCGAGCCGGTCCGGCCGGAGAAGGACGACCAGCAGGGGCCCCGCGGGGGCTCGCCCGCCGGTGACGGCGGGGACGGCGGCGGCGGCACCACGGTCGGCGGCGGGGACGGCGACGACAGCGGCGACGACGGTGGCACCGTCACGCCCCCGCCCTCCGGCGGCGGTGACGGTGGCGGAGGCGGCGGTGGCGGTCTCCCCAGCCTTCCCGATCTGCCCGGCGGCGGAGGCGGCGGCGGAGGCGGCGGCGGCGGGAGCGGCCCGGTCGACCAACCGCTGACCGAGGCCCAGGCGGCGGCGGAGTGCGCCGCACAGGGCATCGAGGACCTCCCGCTCACTCCGATCGACGAATTGGCCGTCTGCATCACAAACCTGCTCGACTGACGACGTCCCCCCGATGGGGTGAGTTCGGACGGATCCGTGGCCATCGGCCCGCATCGCAGGTAGCCTGCCGACGGTAAGCCCTCTCGGAGGGAGAAAGCACGGGCGACACGGGGGCACCACCAGCGCGATGACACGACGAATGCCCGGTCGGCACCCGATCGTGATGTTTCCGGCGACCATGCTCCTGCTGGTCGCGAGTGCCCCGTGGGAAGGTGCCTCCGCTCCCACCTCGAACGCCCTCACCGACACGGCTGCCCCGATGCCCGAGGTGCCGACGGAGGCGATCGAGGCGCCGGCCAGCCTGTCCCGCCCCGGCGTGGTCGCCCCCGGCACCCGCAAGCGCCTCGACGACGGCGCCGTGGCCTCCGCCTCGGCCTCCGGCATCCCCGACGCCGCCCTCTCCGCCTACCAGCGCGCCGAGACCGTCATCAACGCCGCCGACAAGACCTGCGACATCTCCTGGCAGCTGATCGCCGCCATCGGCCGCGTCGAGTCCGACCACGGCCGCGTCAACGGCAACACCCTCGACGACCAGGGCCTGGCCACCCCCGGCATCTACGGCATCGCCCTCGACGGCAGCAACAACACCTCCGTCATCCGCGACACCGACGCCGGCCAGTACGACGACGACGCCCGCTGGGACCGCGCGGTCGGACCCATGCAGTTCATCCCCTCCACCTGGTCGGTCGTCGGCGTCGACGGCGACAACGACGGCAAGCGCAACCCCCAGGACATCGACGACGCCGCCCTCGCCAGCGCCGTCTACCTCTGCTCCGGCAACGACGACCTCTCCACCGACCCCGGACGCCGCGCCGCGATCTACCGCTACAACCACTCCCACGACTACGTCGACCTCGTCCTCTCCTTCATGGACGCCTACCTCGAAGGCGACTTCACCAGCGTCCCCAACGGCACGGCCTACGCGGGTACGGGCTCCGGCGCGTCGACGTGGTCGGTCAGCCCGGACCTCGAGAAGGCGGCCCTCCGGACGAGGATCGGCCGTCCCGGTGACCGCCTCCACGCCGAGGTCGCCGACGTCGACGACCGCGACGCGGACATCGACGAGGTCGCCGGGGGCGAACAGCCCGCGCCGGTCCCCGGCGACGACGACGCCGGCGAGACCCCGGTGCCCGACACCGACGGTGGCACCGGGACGCCCACCGGGCAGCCGAGCGAGCAGCCGACCGAGGAGCCCGCCCAGGAACCGAGCGGGGAACCCAGCGGCGAGCCCAGTGGCGAGCCCAGCCAGGAGCCGAGCGGGGAACCCAGCGGCGAGCCCAGCGAGCAGCCCAGCCAGGAGCCCAGCCAGGAGCCCAGCCCGACTCCCACCGACGAGGAGCTCGCGAGCCAGGAGTGCCTGGTCGAGGCGGGGGCCGCTGCCGACGCCGACCCGGCCGGCCTGCCGCCGGAGCAGCTCGAGCTCTACAACGCCTGCATGGCGGCACGCGGCTTCCCGCAGTGACCGGGGCGCCGCGCACCGTCCCCGGCGGGGCTCAGCGCAGCAGCCGGGCGGCCTCGGCGGCCCAGTAGGTCAGGATCACGTCGGCGCCCGCACGGCGGATCGAGGTGAGCGCCTCGAGGATGGCGGCCTCGCGGTCGATCCAGCCCTGCGCGGCCGCGGCCTCGACCATGGCGTACTCACCGGAGATGTTGTACGCCGCCACCGGGACGTCGACCGCCTCGCGCACCGCACGCACCACGTCGAGGTAGGCCAGCGCCGGCTTCACCATGACCACGTCGGCGCCCTCGGCCACGTCGAGCAGCGCCTCGCGCACGCCCTCCCGCCCGTTGGCGGGGTCCTGCTGGTAGGTCCGGCGATCGCCCTGGAGGCTGGAGTCCACCGCCTCGCGGAACGGGCCGAAGAACGCCGAGGCGTACTTCGCGGAGTAGGCGAGGATCGACACGTCGGTGTGCTCGGAGGCGTCCAACGCCTCACGCACCACCCGCACCTGGCCGTCCATCATCCCGCTGGGACCGACCATGTCGACGCCGGCATGGGCGTGGGCGCGGGCCATCTCGGCGTACGCCTCGAGCGTCCTGTCGTTGTCGACCCGGCCGTCCGCGTCGAGCAGGCCGCAGTGGCCGTGGTCGGTGAACTCGTCGAGGCAGAGGTCGCTCATGACGGTGAGCGCGTCGCCCACCTCGGCCACCACGTCGGTGATCGCCAGGTTGAGCACGCCGGCCGGGTCGAGCGCCCCCGAGCCCACGGCGTCCTTGGTGGCGGGGATCCCGAACAGCATCACCCCGCCGAGCCCGAGCTCGGCCGCCTCGCTGACCGCCTTGAGCAGCGAGTCGCGGGTGTGCTGCACGACACCGGGCATGGAGGCGATCGGCCGAGGCTCGTCGAGCCCCTCGCGCACGAACACCGGCAGCACCAGCTGGCCGGGCCGGACGGCCGTCTCGGCGACCATCCGGCGCAGCGCCGGCGTGGTCCGCAGCCGCCGCGGCCGGACCAGCGGCCGGCTGACGGGCTCGAGCGGACCCTCGGTCATGACCGGGTCACTTCGCCCGGGCGCGACGGCCGGAGGGCTTGCGCTCCGACGGCCTGGTCACCGGCTGGCCGGCCTCCACCAGGGCTGCCCGCCGCGCGGCCCCGAAGTCGGCCAGCGCGTCGACCAGCAGCTCGACGTCCGGCTTGGGCGCCAGCACGTCGACCCGCAGGCCGTGCTCCTCGGCGGTCTTGGCGGTCGCGGGCCCGATCACGGCGATCACCGTCGACGGGTGCGGCTTGCCGGCGATGCCGACCAGGTTGCGCACCGTGGAGGAGGAGGTGAAGACCACGGCGTCGAACCTGCCGGTCTTGATCGCGTCCCGCGTCGGCGCGGGCGGCGGCGTGGCGCGCACCGTGCGGTACGCCGTCACGTCGTCGCACTCCCAGCCCAGGTCGATCAGGCCGGCGACCAGGTTCTCGGTGGCGATGTCGGCCCGCGGCAGGAAGACCCGGTTGATGGGGTCGAGCACGTCGTCGTACGGCGGCCAGTCGGCCAACAGGCCGGCAGCCGACTGCTCGCCCGAGGGCACCAGGTCGGCCCGCAGGCCCCAGGCAGCGATCGCCTGCGCGGTCTTGTCGCCCACGGCGGCGATCTTGAGGCCCGAGAAGGCCCGGGCGTCCAGGCCGTACTCCTCGAACTTCTCGCGCACCGCCTTGACGGCGTTCACCGAGGTGAAGGCGATCCACTCGTAGCGGCCCTCGACGAGCCCACGGACGGCCTTGTCCATCTGCTGCGGGTTGCGGGGCGGCTCGACCGAGATGGTCGGGACCTCCTCGGGCACCGCGCCGTAGCCGCGCAGGCGGGCGGTCAGCGAGCCGGCCTGCTCCTTGGTGCGGGGCACCAGCACCCGCCAGCCGAACAGCGGCTTGGTCTCGAACCACGACAGCGTCTCGCGCAGGTCGACCACGTCACCCACGACCGTCACCGCGGGCGGCTCCATCCGGGCCGCGCGGGCGTCGGCAGCGATGTCGGCCAGGGTCGAGCAGATCGTGGACTGCTCGGTCGTGGTGCCGACCCGGGTCATCGACACCGGCGTCTCGGCGGGCCGCCCGGCGGCGACCAGGGCCTCGGCGATCTCGGCGATCGAGCCGACCGCCGAGAGCAGCACCAGGGTCCGGTCGTCGGCGTAGCGGCTCCAGTCGAGGCGCTTGCAGTCGGCGGTGCCGCCGCACCGGATCACGGTCACGTCGCGGTTCTGCTTGGTGGTGAGCGGGATGCCGGCGTACGCCGGGACCGCGCTGACGCTGGACACGCCGGGGACGATCTCGAAGCCGACACCCGCCTTGACGCAGGCCTGCGCCTCCTCGGGACCGGAGGCGTACAGGAACGGGTCGCCGACCATCAGCCGCACCACCCGGTGCTTCTTGGCGTGCCGGACGACGACCTTGCCGCGGGCGGCGTGGGTCAGCGGCTGGCCGTCCTCGCCGAAGCCGCCGTCGACGAACCGCGGGCCCTCGGGTGCTGGGTCCTCCTCCGCTGTTCCCGGGTCGACCGGGGGCAGCCCGAGGAGCGAGCGCACCATCGGCTCGTGCTCGGGCACCTCGGTCACGATGACCTCGGCCTGCCGGAGCAGGTCGACGGCGCGGACCGTGAGCAGGTCGGGGTCTCCGGGTCCGCTCCCCACGAACGAGACCCACCCGGTGGTGGTTGCGGTCGGGGACGTGGACGTGGACGTGGTCTTGCCTCGCGTCATGCGTGTCGCCTCTTCATCGGTGCTGCGGTGAGTTCAGCCGCGCCGTCGGCGAGCATCTCGCCGGCGAGGCGGGTGCCGACGCCGGCGGCGTCGGCCGGGTCCCCCGACGCGGACATCCGCACCGAGAGGGTCCCGTCGTGGGACAGGGCGACCGCCCTGAGCCACAGCTCGTCCCCGTCGTCGCCCTCGACCACCTCGGCGAGGGCCCCGATCGGGGCCGAGCAGCCACCCTCGAGGGTGGCGAGCACGGCGCGCTCGGCGTCGACCGCCGCGCGCGAGGAGGAGTCCTCGAGGGCGGCCAGGTCGGCCGCGAGCCCGAGGTCGTCGGAGCAGCACTCGACCGCCAGCGCGCCCTGCCCGGGGGCCGGGAGCATCTGCAGCGGGTCGAGCACCTCGGTGGCGTCGTCGAGCCGCGCCAGCCGGGCCAGTCCGGCGCGAGCGAGCACGACGGCGTCGTACTCCCCCGTGCGGACCTTGCCGATCCGGGTGTCGACGTTGCCGCGGACGTCGGTCACGTCGAGCCCCAGCCCGAGCGCGTGCAGCTGGGACACCCGTCGCGGTGAGCCGGTCCCGATCCGGGAGCCGTTCGGGAGCTCGCCCAGGGTGAGGCCGTCGCGGGCGACGACGACGTCGCGCGGGTCCTCGCGCGGCGGGACCGCCGCGAGCGTGATGCCGTCGGGCGGCGCGGTCGGGAGGTCCTTGAGCGAGTGCACGGCGAGGTCGATCCGGCCGTCGAGCAGCGCCTCGCGCAGCGCGCTCACGAACACGCCGGTGCCACCGATCTGGGCCAGGGGGGCACTGCTGGTGTCGCCCTCGGTGGTGATCTCGACCAGCTCGACGTCGCGACCGAGCCGCTGGCGCAGCAGGTCGGCGACGGCGGCGGACTGGGCGGTCGCGAGCGCGGAGGCTCGGGTGCCGAGGCGCAGGTGCGTGGTCACTGGACCGCCTCCCCCGACGGCCGGGTGACCGCGTCGACCGCGTCGGGGTCGAGCGCGAAGAGCTCGGCGAGGGCGGTGGCGTAGGAGACCGCGCCGGTCTCGTTGGCCAGCTCCTTGACCCGCACGGTCGGCTGGTGCAGCAGCTTGTCGGCGACCCGACGGAGCGTGTGGAGGACCTGCTCGCGGGCCTCGTCGTCGAGGTCGGGGCGGCGGGCCACCAGCCGCGCCATCTCGGCCTCGACCACGTCGGTCGCCATCGAGCGGAGCGCCACCACGGTGGGCGTGACGCTGGCGCGGCGCCGGGCCGCGAGGAAGGCGGTGATCTCCTCGCCGACGATCCTGCGGACGTCGGCCACCTCGCGGCCGGCCTCGGTCTCGCGCAGTTCGTCGGCCAGGTCGGCGAGCCCGATCAGCCGGACGCCGGGCAGCTCGCCCGCGGCCGGCTCCACGTCGTGGGGCAGGGCCAGGTCGGCCACGGCCAGGGGCCGGTTGTCGGGACGCGCCGAGTGCAGCTGGGCCGCGGCGACCAGCACGCCGGCGGCGCCGGTGCAGGTCACCAGCAGGTCGGCGCCGGCCAGCTCGGCCTCGAGCCGCTCCAGCGGTGCGGACCGGGCACCGTGCTCGGCGGCCACGCGTGCCGCCTTGTCGGGCGTCCGGTTGACCACGACCACGTCATCGGCGCCGGCGCGCGCCACGGTCGCGGTGGCGAGGGAGGCCATCGCCCCCGCGCCCAGCACGACGACCGTGCGGCCGGCCACGCCCTCGGGCAGCACCCGCTCGACGGCGGCGGACACCAGCGTGGGGGCGGCCCGGTCGATGCCGGTCTCGGCCCTCGCCCGCTTGCCGACGCGCAGCGCCTGCTGGAACAGCACGTTGAGGGCCGGCCCGACGCTGCCCTGCTCCTGGCCGCTGCGCAGCGCGTCGCGGGTCTGGCCCAGGATCTGGCCCTCACCGAGGGCCATCGAGTCCAGCCCGGCGGCCACGTGGAAGAGATGGGACACCGCTCCGTCCTCGTAGTGGACGTAGAGGTGCGGCAGCATCGACTCGGTCGTCTCGCCGGCACGCTCGACGAGCAGCCGCGACAGCTCCTCGACGCTGCCGTGGAACCGGTCGACCTCGGCGTACACCTCGAGCCGGTTGCAGGTGGCGATGACCGCGGTCTCGGACACGGTGGGGCAGGCCTGGGCGTCGGTGATCAGCTTGCCGACGCCGTCGGCGTCCAGGGCGACCCGCTCCAGGAGCGGGACGGGGGCGGAGTTGTGGGAGATGCCCACCACGAGGACGCTCACGACACCTGCTCCCGCGCGTCGGGTGCGACGTGGACGCCGGACTTGCGCTGCTCGTGGTAGGCGAGGATCTGCAGCTCGATCGAGAGGTCGACCTTGCGGACGTCGACGCCCTCGGGGACCTCGATCACGGTCGGCGCGAAGTTGAGGATGCTGGTGATGCCGGCGGTGACCATCCGGTCGGCGACGGCCTGCGCGGCGACGGCCGGCGTGGCGATCACGCCGATGGCCACGCTCTGCTCGCCGACGATCTCGTCGAGCTCGTCGAACGGGCGTACATCGACGCCGGCGACCAGCTCGCCCTGCCGGGCGGGGTCGGCGTCGAGCAGCGCGACCACCCGGAAGCCGCGGCTGCGGAACCCGGAGAAGTTGGCCAGGGCGTGACCGAGGTTGCCGATGCCGACGATGACCACGGGCCAGTCCTGGGTCACCCCGATCTCGCGGGCGATCTGGTAGCGCAGGTAGTCGACGTCGTAGCCGACACCCCGGGTCCCGTAGCTGCCGAGGTAGGAGAGGTCCTTGCGGAGCTTGGCGCTGTTGACGCCGGCGGCCCGGGCGAGCTCCTCGCTGGAGCAGGTGGTGGTGCCGGAGTCGGCGAGCGTGACCAGGGCCCGCAGGTAGACGGGGAGACGTGCGACGGTGGCCTCGGGGATGTCCCGGGCGGTCTCGGTGGACGTCCTGGCGGTCAACGTGCTCCGCTTTCCAGCCGCTGGGATTCGGGCCTCGGGAACCCGGGAAGGACCCGGCGGCGTCGTTCACAGTAGGAGTTTGTGAACGAGGGAACAAATCGAGCGGAGGCCTCGGCTAGCACAGGTGAGGTTTCGCACACCCACCGGGGCAGGTCAGCCGCCCAGGGCCGATCTCAGCCGCCGCTCGTCCACCCGCCAGAAGTCGTGCTGCCGGCCGTCGACGAAGGTCACCGGCACCTCGTCGGTGAACCGCTCCCGCAGCCCCTCGTCGCCGTCGACGTCGACCTCGTCGAAGGTCTCGCCGAGGTCGTCGCAGACGCGCGCGACCACCTCCCGCGCGGCCTCGCACAGGTGGCAGCCCTGCCGGGTGTAGAGGGTGACCCGGGCGCTCATTCGAGAAGCCCCAGGACGCGGCGCCGCTCCAGCCCGCGCAGCCGACCCTTCTGCACCTTGCCGGTGACGGTGAGCGGCAGCTCGTCGACGACCTCGATCCGGCTCGGCTGCTTGAACCGGGCCAGCCGCTCGACGCACCGCTCGCGCACGGCGTCGGCGATCAGCGCAGGGTCGGCACCGGGCGCGCGGACGTACGCCACCACCGCCTCCCCCGTGAGCTCGTCGGGGACGCCGATGACCGCGACCTCGGCGACGCCGTCGACCTCGGCGAGGACCTCCTCGACCTCCACGGGGTAGACGTTGAACCCGGACACGACCACGAGCTCCTTGACCCGGTCGACCAGGAACAGGTCGCCGCTGTCGTCGAGGAAGCCGACGTCGCCGGTCGCCCACCAGCCGTCGGCGTCGGGGCCGCCGCTGCCGTCGGGCCAGTAGCCGCTGAACAGGTTCGGTCCGCGGACCTCGATCTCCCCGGCGTCCTCGACCTCGGGCGCCACCCCGCCGGTGTCGACCAGCCGGATCTCGATCCCCGGCAGGGCGGCCCCCACCGAGCCCGGCTGCAGCCGCTCCGAGCACAGGGTGCTGGTCACGACCGGGGCGGCCTCCGTCAGTCCGTACCCCTGGTGGAGCGGGATGCCGGTGCGGGCGGTGAAGTCGTCGATCGTGTCGGCGGCGAGCGGCGCGGAGCCCGACAGCACCAGGCGGACCGGGGCGAGCCGCTCCCGCAGTCGCGGCTCCTCGCGCCAGTGGGCGAACACGGCCGGGGCCAGCGGGAGCACGGTGCAACCCTCGTCCTCGACGAGGTCCAGGGTCTGCTGCGGGTCGAACCGCTCCGCGAGCACCAGCGTGCACCCGTGGCGGAGCACGCCACCGAGCACCGCGTTGAGCCCGTAGACGTGGAACAGCGGCAGCACGCCGAGGACCACGTCGTCGGCGTGCATCATCGGCGGCTCCACGGCCGCGACCTGCTCGAGGTTGGCGGACAGCGCCCGGTGGGTCAGCATCGCCGCCCGGGGCCGGCCCGAGGTGCCGCTGGTGTAGAGCAGCGCGGCCAGCTTGTCCGGGTCGGGCAGCGCGGGCACGGGCTGCGTGTCGTCGGCGCGCAGGTCGGCGAGACCCAGCTCGCCGGGCCCCGGCTCCTCGCCGACGACGACCACCCGGCCGGGCACCGAGCGCCGGACCAGGTCGTCGTCGAGCTCGGTCGAGTGGCCGGCGCGCGCCTGCGCCACCGTGTCCGTCGCCGCACGGACGGCGGGGAGCGTCGTCGCGTCGGCGACGGCCAGCCGGGCACCACTGTCGGCCAGCATCCGCGCCAGCTCGCCGGACGTGGAGGCCGGGTTGACCGGCACCGCGACCGCCTGGGCGCGGAGCACACCGAGGTACGTCGTCACGAGCTCGGGCCGGTTGCCGAGCGCGATCAGCACCCGCTGTCCGGCCACGACCCCGACGCGACCGAGTCCCGTGGCCAACCGGGCCACCTCGTCCTCCAGACCCGCCCAGGTCAGGCGCTCGCCCGCCGCCACCAGCGCTACGGCGTCGGGCCGTTCCGCGGCCGCGCTCGACACCAGCCGGGCGACGTCGGGCAGCTCAGGCATGGCCGCGATCCTCGCACACGCGCGGGGCTTGGAAGCAGGGAACCGACAGGCCGTGAGGGCGTCTCCTAGGATCCCTCCCATGACGCCCGACCGGCAGCGGCGCGCGCCCGACCTCCAGCAGCGCTCCGTCCTCGCGGGCGAGGCCGCCGCGGCGGCTGCCGAGGTCGAGACGGCCCTCTCCACCCCGGCCGACCAGTCCGCCGCGGCGTTCTTCGACGTCGACAACACCGTGATGCAGGGCGCCAGCATCTTCCACCTGGCGCGTGGCCTGCACCGCCGCCAGTTCTTCACGACCAAGGAGATCCTCGGCGCGGCGTGGAAGCAGGCCTACTTCCGGGTGGTCGGCGTCGAGGACCCCCAGCACGTCGCCGACGCGCGCAACTCGGCCCTCGGGTTCATCGCCGGGCACACGGTCGCCGAGCTCGAGGAGCTCGGCGAGGCGATCTTCGACGAGGCCATGGCCCACCGGATCTGGCCCGGCACCCGGGCGCTGGCGCAGCTCCACCTCGACCAGGGCCAGCGGGTGTGGCTGGTCACGGCGGCGCCCGTCGAGATCGCGCAGATCATCGCCAGGCGGCTCGGCCTCACCGGCGCCATGGGGACGGTCGCCGAGCACGTCGACGGCGTCTACACCGGCCGGCTCGTCGGCGACCTGCTGCACGGCGCGGGCAAGGGTGAGGCGATCAAGGCCCTCGCCGCCCGGGAGGGCCTCGACCTCACCCGCTGCTCGGCGTACTCCGACTCCTGGAACGACCTGCCGATGCTCTCCCTGGTCGGCGATCCGTGCGCGATCAACCCCGACCACAAGCTGCGGAGCCACGCCCGGGCGCACGGCTGGCGGATCCGGGACTACCGGACCGGGCGCAAGGCTGCCCGGACCGGGCTGGTCGTCGGCGCCGCGGCCGGTGCGGTGACCGGTGCGGTCGCGGCGGGGGTCGCCCTGCGCCGGAGGCGCTGATCGGGCACCGCGCCGGAGGCGCTGATCGGGCACCGCGCCGGAGGCGCTGATCGGGCACCGCGCCGGAGGCGCTGACGCCTGTTGTGGCCCGTTTGTGGTCTGGGCCACCTTTTGTTACCGAAGGGTTCCCCCTGCGTTGCGGCTTCCCTAGCATGAAGATGGCTCAGGGGGAGAGCCGATCGGGAGGGGTCGTCATCGACTGGAGCTGGGCTCGGAGGGACCGTGCGCGTGGGCTGGACGCCCTGCGCGCCGCTGTCGCGTCCGTGCTCATCGAGCAGGCCCGGCCGGCCGTGGCTGGGGCGACCGTGCCGTCGTCGTCCACCAGCCCCGGCTCCGTGGGCGGGTGGCTGCTCAGCGAGGCCGCGGTGTCCTCCGGTCCGGGTCGCGGGAGCGGGGGGTACGACGACTCCGACCTGGCCGCCTCCTCCGAGGAGGACGAGGCCGATCGCAGCCGGCTGATCGCGCTCGTCGACCTCGCGCGCACCGGCGACAAGGAGGCCTTCGGGCTCCTCTACGACCACTACCAGGGGGCGGTCTACCGGTTCCTCTTCTACCGGACCCGCTCCACCCAGCTCGCCGAGGACCTCACGTCCGAGACGTTCTTCCGCGCCCTGCGGTCGATGAACGGCTTCCGGTGGCAGGGCAAGGACTTCGGCGCGTGGCTGATGACCATCGCCCGCAACCTGTGCACCGACCACTTCAAGGCAGGACGCACCCGCCTCGAGGTCACGACCGAGGACATGGGCGCCCACGACGACAGCACCGAGGGTCCCGAGAACGCGGTGCTGGCGTCGCTCACCAACGAGGCGCTGATGGAGGCCCTGACCCGGCTCCCGGACGAGCAGCGCGACTGCCTGGTGATGCGGTTCCTGCAGGGCATGAGCATCGCCGAGACCGCGGCCGTGCTCGAGCGGTCCGACGGGGCCGTGAAGCAGCTCCAGCTCCGCGGCGTGCGCAACCTCGCCAAGCTGCTCCCCGAGGGGGTGCGAGGCTGATGCGACTCTCCCCCGACTTCCCCGGTGCCACGCGGAACCAGCCCGTAACCTCCCCCGTCGACGGGTCGTTGGGTCGGGTGTCGCAGGGTGAGCCGCCCGTGACGCCCGTGCAGCCGAGCGAAGAGACAGGATCCCGCCGATGACGTCGGTGTTCGCGTCACGACGACGCGCCGAGGAGTTCCACTCCTTGGTCGAGACCCCCACCGGCGGGGCGCCTCGTGACGACCACCTCCAGGAGTTCCTCGCGATCGTCGAGTCGCTCCGCGCCGTTCCCGACGCCGAGCCGCGCCCGGAGTTCGTGACCTCGCTCCGCGACGAGCTGATGACGGCGGCCGACACCCTGCTGGTGCCCGCAGGCGACGACCGGCTGACCCTGCCGGCCCGCAACCCGCGCCGCGACCGGCGGATCGCCGTCGCCATCGGCGGCATCGCGCTGGTCGGGGCCGGCACCTCGATGGCGGTCGCCGCCCAGAGCGCCCTTCCCGGCGAGATGCTCTACCCGCTCAAGCGGGCGATCGAGGACGCCGAGACCGGTGTCGCCTCCAGCCCCGACGCCCAGGGGCGCACGCTGCTCGACAGCGCGACCAGCCGGCTGAGCGAGGTCGAGGAGCTCGGTCGCGAGGGCGACCTGGCCGACCAGGAGGTCGCCGTCTCGTCCAACTTCGTCGACTTCGGCACCCACGCGGACCAGGCAGCCGGGATCATCCTCGACGAGTACGCCGAGACCGGTGACCGCGACCTGGTCCGCGACCTGCGCGACTTCACCGGGGACAGCATGGCCACGCTGCTGTCCCTCGAGGACCAGGTCCCGGCCTCGGCTCGCGACGAGCTGCTCGCCGCGGTCGAGGTGGTCAGCGAGATCGACGCCCGTGCCCGGCAGGCCTGCCCCAGCTGTGGTGGTGCCGGGGTCGACCAGATCCCGCCCGTGCTGCTCTCGTCGGCCACCTCCGAGGCTCCGGTCGTGGTGATCCCGGGCGCCACGGTCGAGGCCGGGGAGTCCGGAGGTGAGGGCCGGGACGGGCGGCGTGGGGACGACGGCGACGGACGAACGGGCGACGGGTCCCTCACCGGCTCGCTCCTGGGCTCGGACGACGGCTCCGGTGACGGGTCAGCCGGGTCCGGCGACGGCACCACCAACCCGCTGGACGACCTGACCGACGGCCTGACCGGCGACGGCCCGACGGCGTCCAACGGCGGCGCGGGCGACACGGTCAAGGACACCGTGAAGGGCGTGAAGGGTGCGGTCAAGGGCACCAAGGACACCCTCGACGACACCACCCAGCAGCTCGAGGACACCGTCGACGAGCTCGGCGACTCGCTGCTCGGCGGCAACTGAGCCGCGGCGGCTCACTCCGGCCGCGGGCGCCCCCGGAACACCGACTCCCGCTGCATCAGCAGCCGGTAGAGCGTCTGCTGGATCGTCTCCCGCACCTGGTCGGTGACGTTGAAGACCAGCATCGGGTCGTCGGCGGCACCGGCCTCGTATTCGTCGGTGCGGATCGGCTCACCGAGCTCGAGCAGCCACTTCGACGGCAGGGGCACCAGCCCGAGCGGGCCCAGCCAAGGGAAGAACGGCGTGATCGGCACGTACGGCGCCCCCAGCAGCCGGGCGAGCGCCGGGACGTTGCCGATGAGCGGGTAGATCTCCTCGGCGCCGACCACGGCCAACGGCACGATCGGCACGCCGGTGCGGAGGGCGGCGGAGACGAAGCCCCCGCGGCCGAAGCGCTGCAGCTTGTAGCGCTCCGAGTAGGGCTTGCCGATCCCCTTGAACCCCTCCGGCCAGACGCCGACGAGCTCGCCGCCGGCGAGCATCCGCTCGGCGTCCTCCTGGCAGGCGAGGGTCGCCCCGCTGCGCCGGGCGAGCGACCCCACGACCGGCAGCTCGAAGACCAGGTCGGCGCCGAGCGGCCGCAGGTGGCGGCCGGTGGCGTCGTGGACGGTGAGCATGGTCATCAGCCCGTCCATCGGGACCGTGCCCGAGTGGTTGGACACCACGAGTGCGCCACCCTCGTCGGGGATGTTGTCGGCGCCGCGCAGCTCGATCCGGAACCACCGCTGGGCGATCGGGCGCAGCGCGGTCATCAGGAACCGCTCGGTGACCTCGGGGTCGAAGCCGTAGTCGTCGACGACGTAGTCACCGGTGATCCGGCGCCGCAGGAAGGCCAGGAAGCGCGCCAGCTGGGGCTCCCAGTCGTCGCCGAAGAGCTCGCGGGCGGCGTGCTGGAAGGCAGCCAGCCACTCGGTGGTGGACACGCCGCCGAGCGGCGACCGCTCACGCGTGGTCGCGGGGGCTGCCGGCGGTTCGGCGGCGGGCTCCGGCGGCGGGGCGGCCGACCCGTCGCCCGGGCCGGGCTCCGGGGGGCGCTCGTCCTGGTCCTGGTCCTGGTCCGGGGCGGGTCGGGGCCGGGCACCCGGTGCCAGCCCCCGCGCGGCGGAGGACGGGCGGTCGGTGCCGCTGCCGCGGCCGGGGCGGCCGCGGGTGCCGATGGGGATGATCTCGGCGTCACCCACGGTCTGCTCCCGTCGGCTCCAGGGCGGCGGGCCGGCTCTCCACCAGCCGGGTGGCCCGGTCGATGAGCCGCACCGTGTGCCCACCCGTGGGGGTCAACGAGGACGCAAAGTCGGCGAACGCCTCGGCGGTGGTGTAGCGCGGGTGGAACCCGAGCACCTCGCGCATCCGGGTGGTGTCGACGCCGCGACCGAAGGTCAGCAGGCCCAGCTGCTCGGGCGAGAACTCCGCGACCCGGGCCTGTCGGAGCACCGAGCCGAGGTTGCCGACGGCGCCTGCGGGGAGCGGCACCCGGGGACGCTGCAGCCGGCGTACGGCCTGGGACAGCATCACGATCCCGTCGCCTGCGACGTTGAACGTCCCGTGGGGCCCCCGGAGCGTGGCGTGGCGCACCACGCCCAGCAGGTCGTCCTCGTGGAGGAACTGCAGGCGAGGGTCGTGCCCGACCACGGTCGGCAGGACCGGGAGCCGGAAGTAGGAGGTGATCGGGCTCTGGACCCGCGGACCGATCACGTTGGCGCAGCGCAGCTGGGTGACCGTGACGTCGGGACGGCGGCGGGCGAAGCCGCGGACGTAGCCCTCGATCTCGGCGACGTCCTTCGCGTAGCCGGACCGCGGCTGCCGGCGGGGCTCCATGTCCTCGGTGAACATGGCGGGATCACGGCTGCTGGCGCCGTAGACGGTGGTGGTGGACTTGACCACGAGCCGCTGCAACCGGGGCGCGCTCTGGGCGGCGGCCAGGAGCTGCATCGTCCCGATGACGTTGAGCTCCTTCATCGTGGCGCGGCTGCCGGCCGACCCGGGGGTCGAGATGACGCTCATGTGGACGACGGTGTCGACGTCCTCCTTGGCGATCACCTTGGCGATGACCGGGTTGCGGATGTCGGCGCGGACGAAGGAGACCTCGCCCAGGTCGCCGCGGGGCGGCACCACGTCGACCCCGATCACCCGTGCCACGCCCGGGGTCGCGGCGAGCGTGCGGGCGCAGCGCTGACCGAGGTCGCGGGAGACCCCCGTGACCAGGACGGTGCTGCCGTGATCGGGGTGGCCCATGGGTGCCGTGGGTGGCGCCGGGCCTACTTGCCGAGCTTGCGGCGCTGGACGCGCGTCTTCTTGAGCAGCTTGCGGTGCTTCTTCTTCGCCATGCGCTTGCGCCGCTTCTTGATGACAGAACCCACAGGTAGACCTTTCACGTGCTGACGTCCCGCCGACGGGCGGGGGAGGTTGTCAGCCTATCGGCCTGACCCGAGGTCGCTGAAACCGCGCCCACCGTGGGAAACACCCGGGCGGTGGGCGCCCGGCCAGCCGGTGTCAGCCTGCGCTGTAGAAGCTCTTGCGGAGGTACTCGTCGACGTCGTCCTCGGTGACCCGGAACGAGCGACCGACCCGGACCGCCGGCAGCTCGCCGCTGTGCACGAGCCGGTAGACGGTCATCTTCGAGACGCGCATCATCGCCGCGACCTCAGCCACGGTCAGGAACTTGGGGTCCGCGTGGTCCCCGGATGTGTTCACCATCGTGCACCGGCTTTCTTGGGCGGCACGCCATCGGCTTCCCCGCCGATGCGCACAACGTGCTCGCTGCTTGGGAAGGATAGGGCCTGTGTGATGGATGGGGAAGCAATTCACCAATGAAACTGATGTGATCCGGCGTGTCGACTTGCCGGTTCGCCGGTCGCGACCCTCGATCGGAGCGTCCGCGGAGCTCAGGGCAGGGGGTCCAGCCCGTGGTACGGGAACACCTCGGCGCGGGTCGCGTTGATCGCGCGGTCGAGCCACGTCTCCGGGTCGAAGCCCTCCGACCAGTCGCGGTACGCCGGCGTACGTCCGTCGGTGAGCCGGGTGGGCGGCGTCGCCCCGAGGGCCGTGCGGACGTGCTCACGCCACGCCTCGGGCGTGGGTGTGCCCGGGTCCAGCGGCTCGCCCCCCACGATCGCGAGCAGGTGGGTCCAGGCCCGCGGGACGACGTCGACGAGGGAGTAGCCACCGCCCCCGGTGGCCACCCAGCGCCCGTCGCACACCTCGTGGGCCAGGTCGTGCAGGGCGAGGTAGCCGGCGCGCTGGCCGTCGACGGTCAGCATCAGGTGGGCCAGCGGGTCCTCGATGTGGGAGTCGCAGCCGTGCTGGGTGACCAGGACGTCGGGGCCCCACTCGCGCAGCAGCGGCGGCACCACGGCGTGGAAGGCCCGGAGCCACCCGGCGTCGGAGGTGCCCGGGGGAAGCGCGACGTTGACGGCCGACCCCTTCGCGTCCGGTCCGCCGGAGTCCTGGGGGAAGCCGGTCCCCGGGAACAGCATCTGGCCGGTCTCGTGGAGCGACACGGTGAGCACCCGCGGGTCGTCCCAGAAGATCCGCTCGACGCCGTCGCCGTGGTGGACGTCGACGTCGACGTACGCGACCTTGGTGGCGCCCTGGTCGAGCAGGTGCCGGATCCCCACCGCGACGTCGTTGTAGACGCAGAACCCGCTGACCCGGGTGGGCATGCCGTGGTGCAGGCCGCCGGCGATGTTCGCGCTGTGGAGGCTCTCGCCGCGCCACACCCGGTCGCAGGCGGCGATCGTCGCGCCCACCACCCGGGCCGTGGCGGCGTGCATGTCGCGGAACACGGGGTTGTCGTCGCTGCCGAGGCCGTGGCGCTCGTCGTGGTGACCGTCGGTGCCGGCCCGGACCACCGCGTCGACCAGCTCCTGGTCGTGGACGGTGAGCAGCTGCTCGTCGGTCGCGGCGGGCGCGCCGACGACCTGCAACCGGCCGTCGAGGAGGCCGAGCGCCTCGGCGAGCCGGAAGGTCAGGTCGACGCGGACCGGCGACATGGGGTGTCCGGGACCGAAGTCGTAGCCGGTGAGGCTGGGGTCGAAGACCGCCGTCGCCGGCCCGGGGCACTGCACCATGCGGTCACGCTACCGCCGTGCGCTGCCGGGACGACGTCGCCCGGCGGTGTGCCAGACTGGGCTCGTGCCGACGCCGACTCCGTCCTGCTGGTGGCCCGCCTGACGGCGGATCCCTGCTCGAGCACACCCTCTTCGACCACGGCCGCCTCCGGGCGGCCGTTCTCGTGCGCCCGTCGGCCGCCCCTCCCACCAGGAGCGCACCGATGACCACCCTCTCCCTGCTCACCCCGTCGGGCCGGCTCACCCTCGGCAACCTGCTCGGCGCGCTGCGCCCGATGGCCGAGCGACAGCACGACGCGTACTACGGGATCTCGGACCTGCACGCGATGACCACCCCGCACGAGCCGTCCCGGCTCCGGGACCGCACCCGGGAGATGGCGACCCTGCTGCTGGCGGCAGGACTGGACCGCAGCACGCTCTTCCGCCAGAGCGACGTGCCGGCCCACACCGGACTCGCCCACCTTCTCGAGTGCACCGCCCGCACCGGCGAGCTGAACCGGATGGTCCAGTACAAGGAGAAGGGCCGTGGTCGTGACGCGACCCGGGTGTCGCTCTTCACCTATCCCGTGCTGATGGCCGCCGACATCCTGCTCTACCGCCCCGGCGAGGTGCCCGTCGGCGACGACCAGCGGCAGCACGTCGAGCTCACCCGTGACCTGGCGATCCGCTTCAACCGGAACTACGGCGAGGTGTTCACGGTGCCCCGGATCGTGACGCCGGCCGCCGGGGCCCGGGTGATGGACCTGGCCGACCCGACCCGCAAGATGAGCAAGTCGGTCGAGGGGGCTGGGTCGGTGCTGCTGCTCGACCCGCCCGACGTCGTACGTCGCAAGGTGGCGCGGGCGGTGACCGACTCCGACACCGGCCCGGACGCGGTCCGGGCCGACCGGGCGGCCAAGCCGGGCGTCACCAACCTGCTCGACGTGCTGGTCGCCTGCGGCGGCTCGGCCGACGGCCTCTCGACCTACGGCGGCCTCAAGGCCGCGGTCACCGACGCGGTGGTCGCGGTGCTGGAGCCGCTGCAGGTCCGCTACGCCGAGCTCGCGGCCGACCCGACGTACGTCTCCTCGGTCTACGACGCCGGCGCCGAGCGCTGCCGCGAGGTCACCGCGCCAGTCCTGGCCGCCGCCCGGTCGGCGGTGGGGTTGTAGGCCCTGGTCAGCAGAACTCCGTGCCCGGCAGCCCGAGCCGGCGGAGGTACCGCAGCGGACCTTCGGCGTCGGGAACGGTGACCTCCAACCGGACCGCGTCGCCGGCGGGGGTGACCGTGTCGATGGAGGAGAAGGCGTCGGGGACCTCGAGGGTGTCGACCCCGACGGCACCGGGCGCGACCCCTTCGGGCGGGGTGAGCAGGGCCGAGCCCCGCGAGGTGGAGGAGAGCGAGACCGCCTCTGCGGCACAGCTCGCGTTGAGGTCGATCGAGTACCCGACTGCTCCGCCGAGGTCGACCAGCCGGGCCGCGACAGGACCAGGCTCCGAGGAGCTCCCCGGGTCGGGGAGGTCGCCGCGGTCGTGGGCGATCAGGACCAGTGCCTGTCCGGCCTCGTCGGTGATCCTGACGTAGTTGCCGAGCGAGGCGGTGACCTCCGAGACGCGCGGTCCCGGCACCATGATGTCGCCCCGGGTCACCCACCCGGCCTGGAGGAGCCGGTCGACGATCTCGTCAGGTCGCCGATCGACCAGGTAGGCGTTGGTGGACCCGTTCCCGGCGTAGGTGACCAGGTGCGGGATCAGCAGCCGCCCGAAGGGACCACGCTGGACCTTGATGAACGAGGCGATCAGGTAGCCGAACAGGGGGCGGTCTCCGGGCCGGACGTAGTCCAACCCGGGCCGGCCGGTGAATCCGACGACGTCCACGACGTTCACCTGGTTGCTGTCCGGCGGCAGCAGGGCGAGCAACCGTTCGCGCCGCTCCTGACCGGAGCTCTGGCCGAGGCTGTCGACGACGCCTGCGTCACGCTCGTCCCCGACGACCTGGAGCGCCGCGACGCCGACGGTCACCGCCACGGCCATCGCCACAGCACCGGCCACCCCCCGCCGCCGCCGCGCGCGACGCACCGGGACGGTCGCGTCGCCGGGCCCGGCGGCGCGGGCGACGTCGCGTGCGAGCTCGTCGAAGCGGTCCTGGAGGTCGAAGGTCTCAGGCACGGCTGCGCTCCTCGTCGGTTCCGGAGGGTGTGGGCTCCCTGTCCTCGGGGCCGAGCACCGCGGCGAGGGCCGCCCGGCCGCGGGAGAGCCGGGCCTTGAGGGTGCCTTCGGGGCAGCCCTCGAGCCGCGCGACCTCGGCGACCGGCAGCCCGACCAGGTGGTGCAGGACCAGCGCGCGCCGCTGGGCCTCCGGCAGCTGCTGCAGGGCGCGCGCCAGCAGCACCGAGCTCTCGTCAGGAGGGTCGACCGGCTCGGGCGGGCGCTGACGGAGCAGGTGCCGGACCGCGGTGCGGGACCTGCGCCACCGGCTGATCGCCTGCCGGGTGGCGACCTGGCGCACCCAGGCCCCCGCGTCGTCGTAGGTGCGCAGCTTCGTCCACCGGGGCCAGGCACGCGCGTACGCGTCCTGGGCGGCGTCCTCCGCAGCCGTCAGGTCACCGGTCACGGCGTACGCGCAGGACACCGTCCTGCCCCAGGTGGCCGAGTAGAACTCGGTGAAGTCCTGCCGGTCGGAGGGCATTCGTCGTCCTCTCGGAGGTCATGGGCTCACGTCGGTCGCGACTCTGCGTCGCCTTCATGACCCAGACACGCGCGACACGCGGACGAGGTTGCGTGCGCGCCGGAAGGAGTGGTTCAGGAGCCCTCGGCGAGTGCGCGCGACCGGTCGCGGGCGGCCTCGATGGCCGCGAGGAACGCAGCCCGCACCTTGTGGATCTCGAGCTCGCGCAGCGCGGCGGCGGTGGTGCCGCCGGGCGAGGTGACCTGCTCGCGCAGGACGACGGGGTGCGACCCGGTCTCGCGGATCATCGCGGCCGACCCGACGACGGTCTGCAGCACCAGCTCGTGGGCCGTCGCGCGCGGGAGGCCGAGGTGGACGCCGGCCTCGATCATCGACTCGACGACGAAGTAGATGTAGGCCGGACCCGACCCCGAGATCGCGGTGACGGCGTCCTGTTGGCGCTCGGGGACCCGCACCACCTTGCCGACCGAGCTCATCAGCGCCTCGGCCTCCGCGAGGTGCTCGTCGTCGCAGAACCGGCCCGGCGAGATCGCGGCCATCCCCTCGTCGACCAGGGCCGGGGTGTTGGGCATCACCCGGACGACGGCGACGCCCTCCGGCACCCGTGACTCGATGAACGACGTCGTGATGCCGGCCGCGAGCGAGACCAGGAGCTGGCCGGCGCGCAGCTCGGGGCCGATCTCGGTGAGCAGGTCACCCATGTCCTGCGGCTTGACGACCACGGCGACGGTGTCGGCCTTGCGGGCGGCGTCGATGTTGGACACCACGGCGACGCCGTACCGCTCCTCGAGCTCGCGCGCGCGGTCGGGCCGCTTCTCGCCCACCAGCAGGTCGTCGACCCGCCGGCCGGCGCGGACCAGCCCGGAGAGCAGGGTCTCCCCCATCACCCCGGCGCCCAGGATGGCGGTCTGGCGCTCCTCGGTCCTCGTCGACACTGGGCTCGCCTCCCCTTCCTAGCTCTTCGACACCAGCGACTTCAGGAAGAATGACAGGTTGGCCGGCCGCTCAGCGAGACGTCTCATGAGGTAGCCGTACCACTCGGTCCCGTAGGGCAGGTAGACCCGCACCGTCTCGCCCGACTCGGCCAGCCGCTGCTGCTCCAGCGGGCGGATGCCGTAGAGCATCTGGAACTCGTAGGTCCCGCGCTGCCGGCCGTACCGGCTCGCCAGGGTGCCCGCGATCTGGATCATCCGGGGGTCGTGGGTCGCGATCATCGGGTAGCCCTGCCCGGCCAGCAGCACCTTGAGGCACCGCACGTAGGACCGGTCGATGTCGGTGCGGTCCTGGAAGGCCACCTCCTCGGGCTCGAGGTAGGCGCCCTTGCACAGCCGCACCCGCGACCCCTCGTGGGCGAGCGCCCGGCAGTCGGCCTCGGTCCGGTGGAGGGCCGACTGCAGCACCGCGCCGGTCTCGGGGAAGTCCTGCCGCAGCTCGCGCAGGATCGCCAGCGTCGAGTCGGTGGTGGTGTGGTCCTCCATGTCGAGGGTGACCGTGGTGCCGGCGTTGCGGGCGGCCCGGCAGACGGTGCGGGCGTTCTCGAGCGCGATCTTGTGGCCGTTGCTCGGGAGCGCCTGGCCCACCGCCGACAGCTTCACCGACACCTCGGCCCGGCGGGACAGGCCGCGTCGGGCCAGCTCCCCCAGCAGCTCGACGTACGCCGCCACGGTGGCGTCGGCGTGCTCGGCGTCGACGGTGTCCTCGCCGAGAAAGTCGAGGGTGACCTGCAGCCCGTCGTCGACCAGCGCGGCGCTGGCGTCGACCGCGGACGCCGTGGTCTCGCCGGGCACGTAGCTGTGCACGATCCCGGACGAGACCGGCATGGTGCTGACGAGCTCCTTGACGTGCCGGCTGCGCGCGAGGAGGAGGAGCGGTTGGCGGAGCAGGGGCATGCGGCCAAGGCTACGACGACCACCGGCCTCGTGGTCAGTCGCCGGCGAGCAGGCCCAGCAGGTCGAGGTGGGTGGCCGCGTCCGCCGCCGCCAGCAGGCCGCGGCCGGACGTCACGTCGCCGCCGTCGAGGTCGGTGACGACGCAGCCCGCGCCCCGGCACAGGGCGAGGCCGGCGGCGTAGTGGACGCTGTCGCTCACGTCCTCCTCCGCGACGTAGGCGGCGAACCGGCCGACCGCCACCCAGGCCAGGCCGAGCGACGTCGAGACCACCCGCGGGGCGTAGCGCTCCTGGAAGCCGGGGGCCCCGACCAGCGCCCACGACCGCGCGGCGCCCACCCCCACGTCGACCTCCACCAGCCGGTTGGCCGGGTCGGGTGCGAGCTCGAGGTCCGGGCTGCCGTCGCGCCACGCCCGGTCGCCGTCGGTCACGAACACCGCATCGCCGGTCGGCTCGGCGACGGCGGCGACCCGCACCCGGTCACCCTCGCGCAGGGCGACGTTGACCGCGAACAGCGGAGTGCCGGCGGCGTAGTTGAGGGTGCCGCAGATCGGGTCGACCAGCCAGGTGCGCTCCGCGGTCCCGTCGGCGCCGTACTCCTCCCCGGTGACGGCGTCGTGGGGCCGCTGCTCCCGCAGCACCTCGCGCACCGCCCGCTCGGAGGCCAGGTCGGCGTCGGTGGCGAAGTCGATGCCGCCCTTGCCGTGGCGCACCAGCGGCGTGCGCCACGACGAGGCGGCGACAGCGGCGCCGGCCCGGGCAGCCGCGACGGCGACCTCGGTGTCGCTCTTGGTCATTCGCCGAGGCTAGCCGGGCACGACGCAGGAGTGCCCGGCGTGGGGAGGCGGGTTGAGCAAGCCCGCGACCGAGCCTGCGAGGTCGCGACGGCGCGTCGAAACACAGGGGCTATCGACCGGCCCGCTCAGGCCGTACGCCGGCGGAGGGTGGCCGCGCCGAGCACCAGCGCGCCCAGCACGAACGCCATGACGATCCCCAGGTCGCCCCAGACCGCGGGGTCGGTCGACGCGGTGAGCTCCTGCATCGCGTCGACGGCGTAGGACAGCGGCAGCACGTCGCTGATCGCCTCGAGCACGTCGGGGAGCGACTCGCGGGGCACGAACAGCCCGCACAGCAGGATCTGCGGCAGCACGATCGCCGGCATGAACTGCACGGCCTGGAACTCGGTCTGCGCGAAGGCGCTGACGAACAGCCCGAGCGTGGAGCCGAGCAGGGCGTCGCCGACCGCGACCACGGTCAGCAGCCACACCGGTCCCTGGACGTCGAGCCCCAGCAGGCCGACGCACACGGCGACCGCGATGCCGCTCTGGAGCGCGGCGACCAGGCCGAAGGCGAGCGCGTAGCCGAGCAGGAAGTCGAGCTTGCCCATCGGCATGCTGAGCAGCCGTTCCAGGGTGCCGCTGCTGCGCTCGCGCAGCGTGGTGACGCTGGTGACGAGGAACATGATGATGAACGGGAAGAGCGCGAGCAGCGCGGGCCCGAACGCGTCGAAGAAGTCGCCGGGCATCTCCTCGAACATCCACCACAGCAGGGTGAGCAGCAGCGCCGGCACCACGAGCAGCATGCCCATCGTGCGGTGGTCGCGCCGCAGCTGGTTGAGGACCCGGACGGTCACGGCGAGGGTGATGCGGGGACTCATTTTCGGGGTCCCTTCTCGAGACAGACGTGCGGAACGAAGCTCTCCCTTCGAATGGGGTGAATCATGCGGCACCCCTGACGATCGCGAGGAAGGCCTCCTCGATGTCGTCGACGCCGGCCTTCTCCCGGATCTCCTGCGGCGTGCCGTCGGCGATGACCCGGCCCTCCCGCATCAGCAGCAGCCGGTCGCAGCGCTCCGCCTCGTCCATCACGTGGCTGCTCACCAGCACGGCGGTGCCGGCGTCGGCGATCCGGTGGAAGAGGATCCAGAGCTCCTCCCGCAGCACCGGGTCGAGGCCGACCGTGGGCTCGTCGAGCACCAGCACCTCGGCCTCGCCGAGCAGGGCCACCGCGAGGTTCGCCCGGCTGCGCTGGCCACCGGACATGTTGCCGACCACCTGGTCGCGGTGCTCCCGGAGGTCGACCGCGTCGATCGCGCGGTCGACCTCGGCCCGGTCGACGCCGAGCACCCGGGCGAAGAAGCGCAGGTTCTCCGTGACCGTCAGGTCGTCGTACACGCTGGCGGCCTGGGTCTGGTAGGCCACCCGGTCACGCAGCACCCGACTCCCGGCCGGCTCCCCGAGCACGGTCACGCCGCCGGAGCGGGTGCGCTGGACGCCGACGATGGAGCGCATCAGCGTGGACTTGCCACAGCCGCTGGGGCCGAGCAGCCCCGTCACCTGGCCCGGCGGGATCGTCACGTCCAGGCCGTGGAGCACCTCCCGGCCCGAGCGCACGACGACCAGGTCGGACACCTCGATCGCGTTTTTCATCATGTGTTGAATTATGCACACGGGGCCCCGTCACGGCAAGGGGTCGACGAGGTAGCGCTGGATCGTGGGGGCGTACGTCGCCACGACCTGCTCGGCCGGCATCGACGCCAACGGCTCGACCCGCACCAGGTAGCGCAGCAGGATCACGCCGAGCACCTGGCTGGCCACGATCGGCATCCGGTGCTCGGGACGGTCGATGCCGAGCGCCTGCCCCACCGGCCCGAGCACGACGGGCAGGAAGCCCTCGCTCACCAGCCGGGTGGCGGCCGGGTCCATGAGTCCACGCACCATCGTCAGCAGGGCCGGCTGGAGCTCCGGGTCGTCCCACACCCCGAGGAACGTCGTCAGCAGCCGTTCCGCCGCTCCCTCCGGGCCGCCCGCGGTCACCGCGGGCACCAGCAGCGCGCGGGGGTCGACGGGCAGGGCGAGCGAGGCGAGGAACAGGTCGTCCTTGGTGCCGAAGTAGTGGTGGACGAGGGCGGCGTCGACCCCCGCATCGGCCGCCACCGCCCGGATCGTCGTCGCCCGGAACCCGCCCTCCGCGAAGCGCGCCCGGGCCGCGTCGAGGATCGCGGCCCGGGTGTCGGGCGACCCGGGCCGCCGGCCGCGTGGGGAGCTGGTGGAGGCGCTCACGAACGCGTCCCGACCGCGAAGTGGGCGCGCGCGAACTCCAGCGACTCGCGCAGGTCGGCCTCGCGCTGCTCCCGCGAGGTGGCCTTGCGGGTGTTGATCTCCAGCACGACGTCGCCGCCGAACCCCGAGTCGGCGACGTGACGCAGGAACTCAGCGGCCCCCATGACCCCGCGGCCCGGCACGAGGTGCTCGTCCTTGGCCGACCCGCTGCCGTCGGTCAGGTGGACGTGGCGCAGCCGCGACCCCATCCGCACCGCCATCTCGACCACGTCGGAGCGGGCGATCGCGGCGTGTGAGAGGTCGATGGTGGTGTGGGCGTAGGACTCCTGCGACGGGTCCCAGCCGGGCAGGTACATCTCCATGCCGCGGCGCGACGAGGCCCGCCACGGGTACATGTTCTCGACCGCGAACGCGATGCCGGTCGACGCCTCGAGGGCGGCGATGCCGTTGACGAAGCCGGCGGCGTACTCCTTCTGCCAGCGGAACGGCGGGTGCACCACGACCACCTCGGCACCGACCGCCTGTGCCATCTCGGCCGACCGCTCCAGCTTGCCCCACGGCTCGGTGCCCCAGACCCGCTGGGTGAACAGCAGGCAGGGCGCGTGCACCGCGCACACGGGGATCGCGTGGTGATCGGCGAGCTGGGCGACCGCAGCCACCTGCTGGGAGAGCGCGTCGATCCCGACCATCACCTCGACCGCGTCGTAGCCCAGGCTCGCGGCGTACGCGAACCCGTGGGCGGTCGACTCCGGGTACACCGACGCGGTCGAGAGCCCGATCCTGCGCCCCGGGGGACGGCTCGCCTCAGTCACCGTTCGACCGGCGGATCGCGTCGATGCGTTCGAGGATCACGCCCTCGCGCAGCGCCCAGGGGCAGATCTCGAGCGCCGGGAGGTCGAAGATGTCCATCACCGCCAGCGCCACCAGGGCGCCCGGGAGGATCTGGTGGGTCCGGCTCGGCGAGACGCCGGGCAGGTCGCCCAGCTCCTCGTCGGACATCTCCGCGAGCTTGGGCAGCCGGTCGGACAGCACGTCGGCGGGCAGGCTCCGCGCCACGCGCGGTCCGTCGTCGGACGGCGCCGCGCCGCAGATCCGCGCCAGCGACCGGAACGTCTTGGACGTCGCGACCGGATGGTCCGGCGCCCCCGAACGGAGCAGGTCGCCGGCGTCGCGGGCGATGTCGGCACGGATCTTCTTGCGCAGCGCGCGGATGGTGGCGTCGCTGCGGTCGCCGGCGAGGTGCTCGCGCGCCAGCCGGGCGGCACCCAGCGGCATCGACCAGGCGATGTCGGGCCACTCGTTGCTCCCCGCGGCGATCTCGAGCGACCCGCCCCCGATGTCGAACACCGCCAGCCGGCCCGAGGACCACCCGAACCACCGGCGTACGGCGAGGAAGGTCAGCCGCGCCTCGTCCTCGCCCGGGAGCACCCCGATGGCCACGCCGGTCCGGTCCTCGACGGCGCGGAGCACCTCGTCGGAGTTGGTGGCGTCGCGCACCGCCGAGGTGGCGAACGGGAGCATGTCCTCGCACCCCTTGTCCTCGGCCACCTCCAGGGCGTTGGCGACGAAGCCGGCCAGCGCGTCGATCCCGGCCGGGGTCACCGCACCGCCGTCGTCGAGGTGCTCCGCCAGCCGCAACGGCTCCTTGAACGAGGACGCGGGGAGCGGCGCGGCACCCACCGAGGCGTCGACCACCAGCAGGTGGCCGGTGTTGGAGCCGATGTCGAGCACACCCAGGCGCATGCGTCGGAATCTACCGCCCACGTAGAGTTGTCCGGTGCCCGAAGTCGACCTCGTCTTCCCCCGCGCCTGGGTCGAGCTCGTCGATCCCGCCGACGACGACCAGGTGTTCCGCTGCGACCTGACCTGGCTCACGTCCAGCTACATGTGCATCTTCGGGCAGGGCTGCCCGGGGATCTACGCCTCCTCACCGGACACCGGGTGCTGCACTCTGGGCGCCCACTTCTCCGACAACGACGACCTGAAGCGGGTCGCCTCCCACGTCAAGGAGCTGACCCCCGAGCAGTGGCAGTTCCACCCCGGACGTCGGGTCAGGCGTGGCGACTGGGTCGGCCACGACGAGGACGGCGAGGCCAAGACACAGGTGGTCGAGCACGACGGGCAGTCGGCGTGCATCTTCCACAACCGCGACGACTTCCCCACCGGTGCCGGCTGCGCGTTGCACGGGCTCGCGCTCGCCCAGGGCCGGGAGCCGCTCGAGACCAAGCCCGACGTCTGCTGGCAGCTCCCCATCCGGCGCACCTTCCGGACCGTCGAGCGGCCGGACGAGACGTCGTACACCGAGGTCACGATCACCGAGTACGACCGCCGCGGCTGGGGTCCCGGCGGGCACGACCTCGACTGGTACTGCTCGGGCAACACCGAGGCGCACGTGGCGGTCGAGCCGCTCTACGTGACCAGCGCCGCCGAGCTGGTGGAGCTGATGGGCGAGCCGGCGTACGACGCCCTGGCCGAGCACTGCGAGGCGCACCTGCGCTCCCGGTCGGCGCTCGCGCTGCACCCCGCCGACCCGCACTGACCGGGCGGCGTCGGAGCCGTCGTGTTGGCTCGACGTCGAGAGAAGTCGACCCCGCTGTCGGGGCCGGTTCGCGGGAAGCCGACAATGATCCGCATGCGCTTGGACCATCTCTCTTTCGCAGCCGGACCGGATGGCCTTGCCAGCACTGCCCAGCGCATCGGGGGACTGCTCGGCACGGACTTTCTCGACGGCGGAGTTCACCCGCGTTTCGGGACGCGCAACATGATCCTGCCGCTCAACGGCGGGACCTACCTGGAGATCGTCGAGGTTCTCGACCACCCGGCCTCCGACAAGGCGCCCTTCGGCCAGGCCGTGCGCGCCCGCTCGCTGCTCGGGGGCGGCTGGCTCGGCTGGGTGGTGGCCGTCGACGACATCGCCGAGGTCGAGCACCGGCTGGGTCGCGAGTCGGCCAACGGCAACCGCAAGAGGCCCGACGGCACCGAGCTGCGATGGAAGCAGATCGGCATCAACGGCCTGATCTCCGACCCGCAGCTGCCGTTCTTCGTGCAGTGGGAGAGCCCCGACGAGCTGCACCCCAGCACCGGCGCGACCGGTGACTACGCCCTGGTGTCGCTCGAGATCGCCGGCGACCCACAGCGGGTCTCCCAGTGGCTCGGCGAGACCGTCGAGGCGCCGCTCGAGGACGTCAAGGTGGAGTGGGTCGCCCCCAACGGCACTCCCGGCATCGTCGCCGCGGCGGTCCAGACGCCGTCCGGGCTGGTCCGGATCTGAGCGTCCGCTCCGGGGCCCGGCCGAGCCCCAACATCTGGCACCACACCGCGACGTACGAGATCGAGAACCGGGCGGTCGACCCGCACGGCGTGATCGAGGCGGCCATGGCCGGGGTGGCGTCGTGGGCCGGTCGGACGGTCCTGGACATCGGCTGCGGCACGGGCTTCCACCTGCCGCGGTTCGCGTCCACGGCGAGCGCCGTGATCGGCGTCGAGCCGCACGGCTCGCTGGCCGCGCTCGCGCGTCGGCGTACGCAGCGGCTCCCGCACGTCGAGGTCCGGGAGGGGCTGGCCCAGGCGCTCCCCGTCGCCGACGCCTCGGTCGACGTGGTCCATGCCCGCTGGGCCTACTTCTTCGGCCCGGGCAGCGAGCCCGGGCTGGCCGAGCTCGACCGCGTCGTACGCCGGGGCGGGACGGCGTTCGTGGTCGACAACGACCCGACCCGGTCGACGTTCGGCCGCTGGTTCGCCCGCGGCTTCCCCGAGGTCGACCCGGTCGCCGTCGAGACCTTCTGGTCCTCCCGTGGCTGGACCCGCCAGCCGCTCGACGTCCGCTGGGAGTTCGGGTCCCGCGGCGACCTCGAGGCCGTCGTCCGCATCGAGCTCCCCGCCCCCGTCGCCGAGGACGCCCTCGCCTCCCACCCCGGCACCACGGTCGACTACGCCGTCAACCTGTGGTGGCGCGGGTTCTGAACGCGGGGTGCAGGTTTCCCCGCTCAGGCGGGGAAACTGGCGGTTGGCGGGCGAAACTTCCCGCGCCAGGCTCCGGTTTCCCCGCTCAGGCGGGGAAACCGACACCCGCCTGCCGACCCCGCAAGACCCTCAGCTCGAGCCGCGCACCACGAGCTCGGGGGCGAGCAGGACGCCGCCGGCGCGCTCGGGAGGGTGGCCGAGCAGGCCCTCGAGGGCGCGGACGATCTCGACGGCGACCTCCTCGAGGGGCTGGCGGACCGAGGTGAGCCCGGGCGGGACCACCTGCGCGACCTGGGAGTCGTCGAAGCCGACGACCGCCACGTCGCGGCCGGCGACCAGGCCGCGGTCGGCGAGGGTGTGCATCACGCCGAGCGCCAGGGTGTCGGAGGCGCACACGAACCCCGTCGGCGCCGCCTCGTCGAGGAGCACCGCCGACGCCTCGCGACCGCTGCCGACGGTGTCGTCGGAGCGCGAGGCGAGCCCGGTGGTCGCCAGCCCGCGCGAGCGCATCGCGCGGGTCCAGCCGCTGCGCCGGTCCTCGCCGATCACCTGCTCCTTGCGCCAGCCGATCCAGGCGATCCGCTCGTGCCCGCGGTCGAGCAGGTGCTGGGTGGCCAGCTCGGCGCCGGCGGCCCCGTCGACGTCCACCCACGGGTGCCCGGCGTCCGGGTTGTCCCAGGGCCGGCCGAAGGCGACGAACGGCGCCCGCCGGGACCGCAGCCACGCGGCCTGCGGGTTGCCGAGATAGGTGTCGGTGGCGACGAAGGCGTCGACGGCGGTCGAGCGGAGCAGCGCGTCGTACCCGGCGGTGGGGTCCTGGGTGTCCCCGGGGAAGAGCAGCACGTGGTAGCCGGCCGCGCTCGAGGTCTCCACCAGCGAGTGGACGAACCGGTCCATCGTCGCGTTGGCCGTGCCTTCCTGCACGGGCGTGAACCGGAGCCCGATCAGGTGGCTGGTGCGGGTCCGGAGGTTGCGCGCGGCCCGGTTCGGCGAGTAGCCGAGCTGGTCGATGGCCCCCTGGACCCGCTGCAGCGTGTCGGGCCGCAGGAGGTCCGGGTTGTTGACGGCGTTCGACACCGTCTGCCGCGACACCCCCGCGAGCTCCGCCACGTCGGCGAGGGTCGGCGGCAGGGTCGGCGCCTGACCCGAGATCCGCGACATCGTGGCCCCCCTCTTGATCGTTCCAACCGGCACGATACCTCCCGGGGAGGACCGCTGGTCGTGTCGCCCCGCGGACTGTCGGCGGCGTGGCCTAGCGTCAGCCTCATGCCGAGGAGCTCCACCCGTCCCGCCCGCCCCGCCTACCGCTGCAGCGAGTGCGGCTGGGAGACCGCGAAGTGGGTGGGCCGGTGCGGGGAGTGCCAGGCCTGGGGGTCGGTCGCGGAGGCAGCGGCCGTCCCCTCGGGCCGTACGGCGGCCGCACCCGTGACCCGGCCCGCGGTGCCGATCGGCGAGGTGCCGGTCGAGGAGTCGGCGTTCCGCTCCAGCGGGGTCCCCGAGCTCGACCGGGTGCTGGGCGGTGGCCTGGTGCCCGGTGCCGCGATCCTGCTGGCCGGCGAGCCCGGCGTCGGCAAGAGCACGCTGCTGCTCGAGGTGGCGGCGCAGACGGCGCGCTACCAGCGCCGCACCCTCTACGTCACGGGCGAGGAGTCGGCGTCCCAGGTGCGGCTGCGGGCCGACCGGACCGGCGGGATCCACGACCAGCTGATGCTGGCCGCCGAGACCGACCTCGGGGCGGTGCTCACCCACATCGAGGAGGTCCGCCCCGAGCTGCTGGTCGTCGACTCGATCCAGACCATCGCCGCCTCCGGCACCGACGGGGTGCCGGGCGGGGTGACGCAGGTCAAGGAGGTCGCGGCCGCGCTGATCCGGGTGGCCAAGACCCGCAACGTCACCCTCGTCATCGTCGGCCACGTCACCAAGGACGGCTCGATCGCCGGTCCGCGCGTGCTCGAGCACGTCGTCGACGTGGTGCTCCACTTCGAGGGCGACCGCAACTCCCGGTTCCGGATGGTGCGGGCGATGAAGAACCGCTTCGGCCCGGTCGACGAGGTCGGCTGCTTCGACCTCTCCGCCGAGGGGATCACGGCGGTCACCGACCCCACCGGCCTGTTCGTCGAGCAGCACCACCAGCAGGTCCCCGGCACCTGCGTCGCGGTCACCATGGAGGGCCGCCGCCCGCTCCTCGCCGAGGTCCAGGCCCTGGTGACCCACACCGCCGCCGAGCGCCCGCGCCGTACGACGAGCGGGCTCGACTCCTCCCGCACCGCGATGGTGCTGGCGGTGCTCCACCAGCACTGCGGCATCCACCTCCAGCAGAAGGACGTCTTCGCCTCGACCGTCGGTGGGGCCCGGCTGATGGAGCCGGCGACCGACCTGGCGCTGGCGGTCGCGCTGGCCTCGGCCTCCACCGGCCAGCCCGCACCGCGCGGGGTGGTCGCGATGGGAGAGCTGGGACTCGCGGGCGAGCTGCGCCGGGTCCGCGACCTCCCCCAGCGGATCGCCGAGGCCGCCCGGCTGGGCTTCTCGGTCGCCGTCGTTCCCGGCGGGCACGGCGGGTCCGGCCAGGCCGACCGGCGCGTCGACGGGATGCGAGTCCTGGAGGTCCCCGACGTCGCCTCGGCGCTCCGGATGCTGTCCCTGACCCGCGCCTGATCAGCGTCGACGCCCGCGTGACGGGCCGTGATCTCCTACACTGACGGCGCCCCCGCCGCGGAGCGGGGCCATCTCGAGGGGAGGCAGGCGTGGTCGCCACGGACCGCACCGATGAGCAGCTGCGGCTGCGCGCTACGCTGGCCACCATCGCACCCGGCACCCCGCTGCGGGACGGGCTCGAGCGGATCCTGCGCGGGCGCACCGGCGGCCTGATCGTGCTCGGCAACGACAAGACCGTCGAGTCGATCTGCACGGGCGGGTTCAGCCTCGACGTCCCGTTCACCGCCACCGGCCTGCGCGAGCTCGCCAAGATGGACGGCGCCATCATCATCGACCGCGACGTCACCCGGATCATCCGCGCCGCCGTCCACCTGATGCCCGACCACACCATCCCCTCGGAGGAGACCGGCACACGACACCGGACCGCCGACCGGGCGGCCCGGCAGACCGGGTGCCCCGTCATCTCGGTGTCGCAGTCGATGCAGATCATCGCCGCCTACGTCGGCGAGACCCGCCACGTCCTGGAGGACTCCGGGCAGATCCTGTCGCGCGCCAACCAGGCGCTGGCGACGCTCGAGCGCTACAAGCTGCGCCTCGACGAGGTGTCGAGCACCCTGTCGGCCCTCGAGATCGAGGACCTGGTCACCGTGCGCGACGTCGCCGTCGTCGCCCAGCGCCTCGAGATGGTCACCCGGATCGCCCGCGAGATCGAGGACTACGTCCTCGAGCTCGGCACCGACGGCCGGCTGCTCTCGCTGCAGCTCGAGGAGCTGGTCACCGGCGTCGACGCCGAGCGCGAGCTGGTCATCCGCGACTACCTGCCCACCGGGCGGCGGGCCCGGACCCCCGAGGAGTGCCTGGCCCGGCTCGAGGCGCTCTCCCCCACCGAGCTGGTCGACCCCGGCGCCGCGGCCCGCGCGCTCGGGCTCGGCAGCGGCGAGCACCTCGACGGCGCCGTCGCCCCTCGCGGCTACCGGCTGCTGGCCAAGGTGCCGCGGCTCCCACCCAGCGTCGTCGACCGGATGGTCGAGCACTTCGGGACCCTCCAGAAGCTGCTCTCCGCCGGCGTCGAGGACCTGCAGGGCGTCGACGGCGTCGGCGAGCTGCGGGCACGCAGCGTCCGGGAGGGCCTGTCCCGGCTGGCCGAGTCGACGATCCTCGAGCGATACGTGTGAGCCTCAGCCGTCCGCGCGGTCCCGCTGCCCGCGCTGGTCGCCCTGTCGTCCCTCCGCCTGCCCGCCCGCGTCGCGCTGCTGCTCGTCGTCCTGCTTCTTCTGCGGCTTCGCCTTCTTCGTGACCACCTCGGGCTCGGGCTTCTCCAGCTCGAAGTGCAGGTCGGACGGCTCACCGGCGAGCGCCGCCGCGTCGATGTAGTACCAGCCCGGCAGCGCCCAGTCGGTCAGCGTCGAGCACTCGTCGTCGGACCGGCGACCTGACCAGGTCACCTCGACCTCGGTGCCGACCGTGCTGCGGAGGACGACGTCCTCGGTCGGGATCGCCCGTGGGCAGTCCTGGCTGCTCCAGATGTCGTCGTCGCCCGAGGTGAGCTTCACCGTCACCGTCGACGGCGACACCTGCCAGGTGCAGGCGGGGCTGGTGATGGAGCGCAGCTCGAGGGTGAAGGTCACCGGGCCGCCGGCCACCGGCGCACGCGCCGTCGGCGTGACGGCCACGTCGCGGTCGGCACAGACGCCCTCGGGCTCCGCGAGCACCGGCTCGGGGTCGCGCTGCTGGTTCTTCTCCTGCTTCTCCTGGCGCGGCGCGGGCTCCGCCGTCCGGGTCTCGCTGGGGGTGTCGTCCGCGGTGACGGTGGGCTGGTCGGTCTCGTCGGAGGGGTCGGCGGCGACCTGCGTCGCCCGGGGCGGGTCCGCCTGGGGAGCATCGGCGCCGAGCCCCATCAGCCGTGCCGCACCGACGACCAGCCCGAGCACGACGAGGACGAGCACCAGCCGGCGGCGCCAGTAGACGCGGGCGGGCAGTGGTCCGCGGGTCAGCGCGGTCATGAGGGCCACGCTAGAGAGCGCGGGCGCCCGGACGGTGGTGCCACGCCCGGACGCTCCTACGATCGTCACCGATGGACGACCTGCACGCACCGCTGCTTCGGTGGTACGACGAGCACGCGCGCGACCTGCCGTGGCGCTCGCCGTCGGCGACCCCGTGGTCGGTCATGGTCAGCGAGTTCATGCTCCAGCAGACGCCGGTCGCGCGGGTGCTGCCCGTGCACGAGCGCTGGCTGGAGCGCTGGCCGCGTCCCGTCGACCTCGCGACCGAGCCTGCCGGCGAGGCGGTGCGGATGTGGGACCGCCTGGGCTACCCGCGGCGCGCGCTCCGGCTGCACGCCGCAGCCGTGGTCATCGTGGAGCGTCACGGCGGCGAGGTGCCGGCCGACCACGCGGACCTGCTGGCGCTGCCGGGCGTCGGCGACTACACCGCGTCCGCGGTCGCGGTGTTCGCGCACCGGCGGCGGCACCCGGTGCTCGACACCAACGTCCGCCGGGTCCACGCACGGGTCCTCGACGGGGTGGAGCACCCGCCCGCCTCGGTCAGCCGCAGCGAGCGGGAACGAGCCGCGGCGTTGCTCCCCGAGGACGCCTCGGACGCGGCGACCTGGTCGGTCGCCGTGATGGAGCTCGGCGCGCTCGTGTGCACCGCCCAGCGGCCCCGCTGCGGGGCCTGCCCGTTGGCGACCCGGTGCGCCTGGCGGGCGGCCGGCCACCCGGCGTACGACGGTCCGCCGCGGCGCGGCCAGGCCTGGGCCGGCACCGACCGGCAGTGCCGGGGCCGGCTCCTCGGGGTCGTCCGCGACGCCGAGGGAGCGGTACCGCGCCGCCGGCTGGAGCAGGCGTGGGACGAGCCGGTCCAGCGGGAGCGCTGCCTCGAGAGCCTGATCGCCGACGGGCTGCTGGTGCCCGCCGGCGACGGCTTCGAGCTCCCCTAGGTCCTACTCGTCGGACCCGCCCGACTTGGGCACGTCGGACCCGCTGTCGGTGTCGTCCGGCCCGTCGGCGGGCGTCTCGCCGGACGCCCCGGCGTCGACGTCAGCGGTCTCGAACGGCGGCAGGTCGGGCAGGTCACCCATCTTCTGGCCGTGGAACGAGAAGCCCGCGTCGGGTCCCTCGCCGTCGACGTCGACCAGCACGATCTGACCGGGTCCGACCTCGCCGTACAGCATCTTCTCGGCGAGGACGTCCTCGATCTCGCGCTGCACCGTCCGCCGGAGCGGGCGGGCACCGAGGACCGGGTCGAAGCCGCGCTCCGCGAGCAGGTTCTTCGCCGCCTGCGTGAGCTCGATCTTCATGTCGCGGTCCTTCAGCCGGGTCTCGACGGCGACGATCATGTTGTCGACCATCGAGATGATCTGCTCCTGCGACAGCGGCGGGAACACGATGACCTCGTCGACCCGGTTGAGGAACTCGGGCCGGAAGTGCTGCTTGAGCTCCTCCGACACCTTGTTCTTCATCCGCTCGTAGGAGCCCGCAGCGTCCCCGGCCTGCTGGAAGCCCAGGTTGAGCCCCTTGGCGATGTCGCGGGTGCCGAGGTTGGTGGTCATGATGATGACGCAGTTCTTGAAGTCGACCACCCGGCCCTGGGAGTCGGTGAGCCGACCTTCCTCCAGGATCTGCAGCAGGCTGTTGAAGATGTCGGGGTGCGCCTTCTCGACCTCGTCGAAGAGCACGACCGAGAACGGCTTGCGGCGCACCTTCTCGGTGAGCTGGCCGCCCTCCTCGTAACCGACGTAGCCCGGAGGCGAGCCGAACAGCCGCGAGACGGTGTGCTTCTCGCCGAACTCGCTCATGTCGAGCTGGATCAGCGCGTCCTCGTCGCCGAAGAGGAACTCGGCGAGGGACTTGGACAGCCACGTCTTCCCGACGCCGGACGGGCCGGCGAAGATGAACGAGCCGCCGGGACGCTTCGGGTCCTTCAGGCCGGCGCGGGTACGGCGGATCGCCCGGCTGAGCGCCTTGACAGCCTCGTCCTGGCCGATGACCCGCTTGTGGAGCTCGTCCTCCATCTTCAGCAGTCGCGTCGACTCCTCCTCGGAGAGCTTCACGATCGGGATGCCCGTCGCCACGGCGAGGACCTCGGCGATCAGCTCCTCGTCGACCTCGGCGACCTCGTCCATGTCGCCGGCGCGCCACTGCTTCTCACGCTCGGACTTGCGGGCGATGAGCTGCTTCTCCTCGTCACGGAGCCGCGCCGCGGCCTCGAAGTCCTGACCGTCGATCGCGCCCTCCTTGCGCTGCCGGACGTCGGCGATCTTGTCGTCGTACTCGCGGAGGTCGGCGGGTGCGGTCATCCGGCGGATCCGCAGCCGCGAGCCGGCCTCGTCGATCAGGTCGATCGCCTTGTCCGGCAGGAACCGGTCGGAGATGTAGCGGTCGGCGAGGGTCGCCGCCGAGACCAGCGCCTCGTCGGTGATCGTGACCCGGTGGTGGGCCTCGTAGCGGTCGCGCAGACCCTTGAGCATCTCGATGGTGTGGGCGATGGACGGCTCGGCCACCTGGATCGGCTGGAAGCGGCGCTCCAGCGCGGCGTCCTTCTCGAGGTACTTGCGGTACTCGTCGAGGGTGGTGGCGCCGATGGTCTGCAGCTCGCCGCGGGCCAGCATCGGCTTGAGGATGCTGGCGGCGTCGATCGCGCCCTCGGCGGCACCGGCGCCGACGAGGGTGTGGATCTCGTCGATGAAGAGCACGATGTCGCCGCGGGTGCGGATCTCCTTGAGCACCTTCTTCAGGCGCTCCTCGAAGTCGCCGCGGTAGCGCGACCCGGCGACGAGCGCGCCGAGGTCGAGGGTGTAGATCTGCTTGTCCTTCAGGGTCTCCGGGACGTTGCCGCGCACGATGTCCTGGGCCAGGCCCTCGACGATCGTGGTCTTGCCGACGCCGGGCTCGCCGATGAGGACCGGGTTGTTCTTGGTCCGGCGGGACAGGATCTGCATGACCCGCTCGATCTCCTGCTCGCGCCCGATGACCGGGTCGAGCTTGCCCTCACGGGCGTCCTGGGTCAGGTTGCGCCCGAACTGGTCGAGGACCAGCGAGGAGGACTGCTGCTCCGACGGGGCCCCGGAGGCGGACGCGGTGGCCGCGGACTCCTTGCCCTGGAAGCCCGAGAGCAGCTGGATGACCTGTTGGCGGACCCGGTTGAGGTCGGCGCCGAGCTTCTGCAGCACCTGGGCGGCGACGCCCTCCCCCTCCCGGATCAGGCCGAGCAGGATGTGCTCGGTGCCGATGTAGGAGTGCCCGAGCTGCAGCGCCTCGCGCAGGGACAGCTCCAGCACCTTCTTGGCGCGCGGCGTGAAGGGGATGTGGCCGCTCGGGGCCTGCTGGCCCTGGCCGATGGTCTCCTCGACCTGGGCGCGCACGGCCTCGAGGGAGATGTCCAGGCTCTCCAGAGCCTTGGCTGCGACGCCCTCGCCCTCGTGGATCAGGCCGAGCAGGATGTGCTCGGTCCCGATGTAGTTGTGGGAGAGCATGCGGGCCTCTTCCTGCGCCAGCACGACCACCCGACGGGCCCGGTCGGTGAACCGTTCGAACATGCGTATCGCTCCTGTTGCCTCGGGGGCCGGCCCGCTCCCCGGCGGACCGCAACGTCAGGTTCAACCCCGAAGACAGCCTACGCGTTCCCGCCAGAGGCTCACGCCCGTACGCCGAGAGCGAACGTGGTGGCGGTCTGCTTCCGGCTCACCGGTGTTTCGACGCGCCGTCACGACCTCGTTCCTCGGTCGTGGGCTCGCTCAACCCCCTCGGCCGACGCAGCGCGCTCGTTCCTCGCGCTCTACTTGCCTCGGGCGTCGAAGGCCTCACGCACCTCCGCGGGCACCCGGCCCCGGTCGGAGACCTCGAAGCCGTTGGAGCGGGCCCACTCGCGCAGCTCGCGGGCACTCGGGCCGGAGGCGGCGACGCTGGAGCGGGTACGACGGCCGCGGGTGCTCACCTTGCGCGCGTGGCCGACGTAGCTCGCGAGGGCGTCGCGCAGCTTCGCGGCGTTCTTGTCGTTGAGGTCGATCTCGTAGGAGGTGCCGTCGAGCCCGAAGGCCACGGTCTCCGAGGCGTCGCTGCCGTCGATGTCGTCGACGAGGACGATGTTCACTTTCTGCGCCATGTGTGGTGTTGCCTCTCTGGAACGTTTCCCGTGGGGAGCCGTCGCGAATTGTGGAATAGCCAGAGCAGCATGGCAGAAAGGGGCATTCGAGGGAAATCCCGTGAATTCGGGACGCGGAATAGCGGGACGAATTCACCGATTCCGTCGAAAGGCGATCTCCAGGCCGCGCAGGGTGAGGCCGGGCAGGTGGTCGGTGAAGCACCGGCACTCCCCGGCCACCAGCGGGGCGAGCGGCCCGGTGGCGATCACGCGTACGTCACGCTCGGCGCCGAGCTCGTCCACCGTGCGCGCGACCAGGCCGTCGACCTGGCTGGCCACGCCGAACACCATTCCCGACTGGAGCGCCTCGACGGTGTTGCGGGCGATCACGCGGGAGGGTTTCGCCAATTCCACCTTGCGCAATTGCGCCCCGCGGTGTCCGAGCGCGTCCAGCGACAATTCGATCCCGGGCGAGATGGCCCCGCCGACATAGCGGCCGGCCTCGTCGACGACGTCGAACGTCGTCGCGGTGCCACCGAAGTCGACCACGACGGCCGGGCCTCCGACGTCGGTCGCCGCGGCGAGCGCGTTGAGGATCCGGTCGGTGCCGACCTCGCGCGGGTTGTCGGTGCGCACCGGCACCCCGGTCCGCACGCCCGGCTCGACGACGAGGTGGGGCAGCTCGTCGAAGTGGCGCGCCAGCATGTCGCGCCACTCGTGGAGCACGGCGGGGACGGTCGCGCAGACCGCGATGCCCGTGACCTCGGCCAGACGCTCGGCGAGCAGCCCGCGCAGCAGCACGGCCCACTCGTCGGCGGTCCGTCCCTCGACGGTGGCGACCCGCCACTCGGCGACCACGGTGCCGTCGTCGACGACGCCGAGGGCGGTGTGGCTGTTCCCGATGTCGGCGGCGAGGATCGGACCGGCCATCCTCACTCCTCCCGCAGGTCCAGGCCGAGGTCGAAGACCGTGACCGAGTGGGTGAGCGCCCCCACGGAGATGAAGTCGACGCCGGTCTCGGCCACCGTCCGGGCGCGGTCCAGGGTCAGCCCGCCCGAGGCCTCCAGGGTGGCCCGTCCGTCCGTGAGCGTCACCGCCTCGCGCATCAGCTCCGGGGCCATGTTGTCGAGCAGGATCCGGTCGCAGCCGACCGCCAACAGGGCGCGCAGCTGCTCGAGGTCGGTCACCTCGACCTCGACGGGCAGGTCCGGGAACCGCTCGCGCACCGCCCGGTACGCCGGGACCACGCCGCCGGCCGCGACCACGTGGTTGTCCTTGACCATCGCCATGTCCGCCAGCCCGAACCGGTGGTTGACTCCCCCACCGCAGCGGACGGCGTACTTCTGGAGGGCGCGCAGGCCGGGGAGCGTCTTGCGGGTGTCGAGGACCCGGGCGCGGGTGCCCTCGACCGCGGCCACCCAGTGCGCGGTGGCGGTGGCGACGCCCGAGAGGTGGCTGGCCAGGTTCAGGGCGGTGCGCTCGGCGGTCAGCAGCCCGCGGGCCGGTCCGGTGACACCCATGACGGTGTCGGCGGCCTCGACCCGCGTGCCGTCGGGCACGCGGCCGGTGACCTCGAGGTCCGTCCCGCAGGTGGCGTGGAAGGCGAGCACGGCGATGCCGAGGCCGGCGACGACCCCCGGTTCGCGGGCGTTGAGCTGGCCGACGGCCCGGGCCTCGGGCGCGATGGTCGCGACGCTCGTCGCGTCCGCTCCGCCGTCGGGGAGGTCCTCGGCGAACGCCCGGCACAGCAGGTCCCAGACCTCCCCGGTGTCCAGGCCCGCAGCCGTCAGCTCGTCGAGCAGGGCGGGCGGGGCGTCGGCGAGGCTGGTCATGCGGCACCTCCGTCGGTGGCTGGCGCGGGATGGAAGGTGGCCGACGGGACGCCGTGCGCGAGCACCAGGTCGACGTGTCCCGCCCAGGCGGCGTCGTCGCGGTCCGGGTGGTCGTCGCGCCAGTGGGAGCCGCGGGTCTCCTCACGGAGCGACGCCGCAGCCGCCAGGGCCCGGCTGACCGTGACCAGGTTGGTGGCCTCCCAGGCGTCCGGTCCCGGCTCGTGGCCCACCTCCTCGGCCAGCACGTCGAGGTCGGCGAGGGCGGAGTCGAGCCCCTTCTCCGAGCGCAGCACGCCGACCCGGTCGGTCATCACCTCCTGCAGCCGCCGTCGTACGGCGCCGGGCACCAGGCCGGCCGCCCGCCGGTCGGCGACCGGCTCCGACCAGGGGCGCAGCTCCCCGGGCAGCACCTCGGCGATCCGGCGGGAGAAGACCAGGCCCTCGAGCAGGGAGTTGGAGGCCAGCCGGTTCGCGCCGTGCACGCCGGAGCAGGCGACCTCGCCGGTCGCGTAGAGGCCCGCCACGTCCGCCCGTCCCCAGAGATCGGTCGCGACGCCGCCCGACGCGTAATGCTGGGCCGGCGCCACCGGGACCAGCTCGGTGACCGGGTCGACGCCGTGGGAGCGCGCCGTCGCCAGGATGGTCGGGAACCGGCGCTCCCAGAACGCCGGGCCCAGGTGGCGGGCGTCGAGCCACACGTGCGGCATCCCCGTCTCGTGCATCCGGCGGGTGATCGCCTTGGCGACCACGTCGCGGGGCGCCAGGTCCTCGAGGGGGTGGACCCCTTCCATGATCCGGCGTCCCTCCCCGTCGACCAGGACCGCACCCTCGCCGCGCACCGCCTCGGAGATCAGCGGCTGCTGGCCCTGCGACTGCTCCCCGAGCCACATCACGGTCGGGTGGAACTGGACGAACTCCAGGTCGCGCAGCGTGGCCCCGGCCCGCAGCGCGAGCGCCATCCCGTCGCCGGTGGCGACGGCCGGGTTGGTCGTCTGGGAGAAGACCTGCCCGAGCCCGCCGCTGGCCAGCACGACGGCCCGGCACAGCACCCGGCCCACCCCGTCGACCTGGCCCTCGCCGAGCACGTGCAGGGTCACGCCGGCGACGCCGCCGTCGGCGGCGGGGACCAGGTCGACGGCGAGCGCGTGCTGGATGACCTCGATCTCGGGCGCCCGGTCCACGGCCGCGATCAGGGCGCGCTGGATCTCCGCACCGGTCGCGTCGCCGCCCGCGTGGGCGATCCGGTCGCGGTGGTGCCCGCCCTCGCGGGTCAGCGACAGCACGCCGTCCTGCTGGTCGAAGACCGCGCCCCAGCTGATCAGCTCGCGCACCGCCTCGGGCCCCTCGTGCACGAGGACCCGCACCGCCTCCCGGTCGCACGCCCCGGCACCGGCGACCAGGGTGTCCCGCTCGTGCTGGGCGGGGGTGTCGCCGGGCCCGAGGGCGGCGGCGATGCCGCCCTGGGCCCACTGCGTGGACCCGGCGTCGAGGACGTCCTTGGTCACGACGAGGATCCGCCCGACCTGGCCGTAGAGCCGCAGCGCGGCGGTCAGGCCGGCGATGCCGGACCCGACGACGACCACGTCGGCGCGGGTCGTCCAGCCGGGCTCCGGCGCGGCCAGGCGCGAGGCGATCACCCGAGGATGATGTCACCGCGGGTCAGCAGCGCCGAACCGTTGGTCTCGGCGGGATCGGAGCCGGTGCCCACGATGCGGTCGTCGGCGTCGAGGAGGACCACCCGTGGCTGCGGCTCCCGAGCCTCCGCCGCGTCCATCTGGCCGTGGCCGATCAGGATCACCACCTCCCCCGGGTGGACCAGCCGGGCCGCGGCGCCGCGGCCCGGTGGATCCTGCTCGTCATCGTGGTCCGCAGCATCAGCGGTCTCCTCCGGTGGGGGTCCCGCCGAGGGTGAGCGGCAGGTTGTCGATCAGGCGGGTGCCGCCGACCCGTACGGCGGCCAGCAGCCGCCCCGCCGTCCCCGGCGGTGGCGCCGCGGGCAGGTCGCCGAGGTCGGCGTCGGTGACGACCAGGTAGTCGAGGTCCAGGCCGTGGGCGCGCCGCAGCTCGACCCGGGCGCTGCCGAGCACCGCGTCGCGGCCGCGCTCCTGCGCCGACCGGCCGGCCTCCAGGACCCGGATCAGGGCCGATGCCCGCTGCCGCTGCTCCGGGTCGAGGTAACGGTTGCGGGACGAGAGCGCGAGGCCGTCGGGCTCTCGCTGGGTCTCGACGCCGACGACCTCCACCCCCAGGCAGAGGTCCGCGACCATCCGGCGCACGAGGACCAACTGCTGGTAGTCCTTCTCCCCGAACACCGCGACGTCGGGTCGCACCAGCCCGAACAGCTTGGCCACGACCGTGAGGACCCCCCGGAAGTGCCCGGGACGGACCGCGCCCTCGAGCACCTCGCCGAGCGGGCCGGGCGAGACGTTCACCGCGGGCTGGCCGCCCGGGTAGACGTCGTCGACCCGCGGCGCGTAGACGACGTCGGCGCCCTCGCGAGCGCACACCGCGAGGTCGGCGTCGAAGGATCGCGGGTAGCGCTCCAGGTCCTCACCAGGACCGAACTGGAGCGGGTTCACGAAGATCGAGACGACCACCCGTCCCTCGGGGCCGACGCGGTCCCGGGCGGCGCGGACGAGGCAGGCGTGGCCGGCGTGCAGCGCCCCCATCGTGGGGACGAACGCGACCGCCGCACCGGCCCGACGGGCGTCGGCGAGCCGGAGGCCGAGCTCGTGGCGGTCCGACGCCACCGCCAGGGGAGGGGTCACGGCTGCGGGTGCGGGAGCTGGTCGCCGGCGTCGGCGGCGTCGAGCACCCGGCGGATCGCCGCGGCCCGGATGGGCAGCACCCGCCCGTCGGTGACGACCCGGTCGAGCGTGGCGCGCGCCAGGGCGATGTACGACGGCAACGAGTCGGGGGCCTGGGCGGCCAGCTCGGCGACGTGGGCCCGCACGGTCTCGACGTCTCCGCGCACCACGGGGCCGGTGAGCGCCGAGTCGCCCTGCCCGAGACTGTTGGCGAGGGCCGCCTCGAGCAGCGGGCGCAGGGTCGCGCCGGGGTCGTCGAACCCGGCGGACGACAGCAGCTCGAGGGCCTCGCTGACCAGGGTCACCAGGTGGTTGGCGCCGTGCGCCAGGCCCGCGTGGTAGAGGGCACGACGCTCCTCGGGCACCCGGACCGCGCGGCCACCCAGGTCGGAGACCAGCTGCTCGGCGAGCCCGTGCTCGCCGTCGGCGACGGTGACCCCGTAGGTGCAGCCCGCCAGCCGAGGGAGGTCCACCGCCGTGCCCGTGAAGGTCATCGCGGGGTGCAGCGCGATCGGCCGGCACCCCAGGGCCGTGGCCGGGTCGAGCACCGCCAGGCCGTGCCGGCCCGAGGTGTGCGCCACGACCTGGCCCTCGCGCAGCGCGCCGCTGGCGGCCAGCATGGAGACCGCGTTGCCGAGCATGTCGTCGGGGACGGTGAGCAGGAGCAGGTCGCACGCCCGGGCCACGGCCGACGGCTTGCGCACCGGGACGCCGGGGAGCAGGGCGGCGATCCGGCCGCGGGAGGCATCGGACTCCCCCGCGGCGGCGACGACCGGGTGGCCGGCGGCGCGCAGGGCGGAGGCCAGCACAGCCCCGACGCGACCGGCGCCGACGACGCCGATGCGCAGGGGGGCGCGCACGGGAAGACTGCTCATCTCGCGAACCTCTCGTTTCGGTCCCGCCGACATCCGCGGTCGCGGCCGGTGCGGGTACCAGACGATGCGTGTCCGGTGGATCAGTGAAAATCTACGCGGCGCCACCCGCTGCTGGGAACCGTCGCGAGGTGTGACGTGCGTGACTCCGGACGCCGCGGTGCTGCGAGGATGCCGCCATGGACGCGACTCCGGCCCCCCGGCGGCGGGTGGCCGTGCTGCTCGCCGGGGGCACCGGCACGCGGACCGGGCTGGACCGACCCAAGCAGCTGGTCGAGGTGGCGGGGCGCACCCTGCTCGAGCACGCGCTGCGCGCGCTCCACGACCATCCGGACGTCGACGAGGTGCTGGTCGTGATGGCGCCCGACCACCTCGACGCCGCCCGGGCGGTGGCGGCCGGGTACGCCAAGGTGACCGCGGTGCTGGCGGGCGGCGAGACGCGGACGGCGAGCACCCTCGCCGCGCTGGCCCACCTCGGCGACACCGACTGCCTGCTGCTGCTCCACGACGCGGCCCGTCCGCTCCTCCCCGCCCGGGTGGTCAGCGACTGCCTGGCCGCGCTGGCCGGGCACGGGGCGGTCGCCACGGTGATCCCGTCGACCGACACCGTGTTCGAGGTCGGTCCGGACGGGACGATCAGTGGGGTGCCCGCGCGCGAGGGGCTGAGGCGCGCCCAGACACCGCAGGGGTTCCACGCAGACGTGCTGCGCCGGGCGTACGCCGCGGCCGCCACCGACCCGGGGTTCGTCGCCACCGACGACTGCTCGGTCGTGCACCGCTACCTGCCCGACGTACCCGTCGCGGTGGTCGACGGCGACGAGGCGCTGCTCAAGGTCACCAGCCGCCTGGACCTGGTGGTCGTGGAGGAGCTGCTGCGGCGCCGCGGCGGGGGCTGACGGAGGACGTCAGGCGACCGGCACGTCGCGGTGCCACGACTCGGTGACGTACGACGTCTTCCAGCCGAGGGACTCGTAGAGACCACGTGCGCCGGTCGGGGAGTCGGCGTCGACCTCGAGCCCGACCCGGTCCCGCCCGCGCGCTGCGGCGTCGGCGATGATCGTGTGGAGCAGCGCCTTGGCCACACCCCGGCCGCGGGCGTCGTCGAGCACCCCGATGTAGGAGACGTAGGACCCGTCGCGGCCACGGCTGGACTCGAGGTGGGTGCCGACCAGCGCGCCGACCGGGATCGGCCCGATCCCGTCGAGGTCCTCGTGGGCGAGCTCGGCCAGCCACCAGTGGTCCCACCGGTGGCCGGGGTCCTCCCGCACCCGGTGGACGAACTCACCGAAGGTCTCCTCCCACGAGTTGAAGTGGTCACGGAAGGCCTGCTCGAGCACCTGGTGGACGGCGTGCAGGTCGACGGAGTCGGGGAGCCCGTCCTCGTCACGGCGCCGGACCCGCCTGATCGTGACGTCGCCGCGCTGCCAGCCGGCCGGGTCGGGCACCATCCCGGCGTCGTCGGGGCTCACCGGGCGGGACATCTGGAACCAGGTCCGGACCCGCCGGAACCCGGCCTGCTCGAGCCAGTCGTGCTGCCGGGCGTCGTCGGCGAAGGCACCGGTGTCGATCTGCTGGACCTCGAGCTCGCGGGCCGCTCCGACCGAGCGGGCCTGCTCGTCGGCCCACGAGAACAGCAGGCCGGCGCAGGCGTCGGCCAGGTCGTCGGACAGCCCGCGCTCGACCACGTGGACGAACAGCATCCGCCCCTCGGCCCGGTCGTGGACACTGCCCCACGCCCGGATCTCACCGTCGGGGTCGCGCACCACGACGTTCTCGCGCATCCGCAGCCCGGCCTCGGAGACCTCGACCAGGACGTCGTCGACCGAGGCGCCGGCCCACCCGCGGCCGGCGCGCTCGTGCTCGCGGAGCAACGCGGTCAGCCGTGCGATCGTGAACCGGTCGGACGGATCGGGCGCCGCCACGCGCCACCCGTCGAGGAGGTGCTCGGAATCCGCGAGGATGCCGTCGAGGTCACTGTCGAACCGGTTGGCCGCGGGGATCACGTCGGCACATTCTGCCGCACGACGTACGACGCCCCACCGACCGGTGGTCGGCGGGGCGTCGGTGCGACTCGGTGCTGCTCAGGCGTGCATGCGCTGCGGGGTGGACTCCCAGGCCGCGAGCTCTGCCCGCACCGCCTCGAGCTCCTGCTGGAGCTCGGAGACCCGCAGCGCCGCCTCGGACGCGCGCTCCTCGGCCTCCTCGAGGCGGGTACCGACCTCGCGGCCCTCCTGCTCGGCCAGCTCGGCCCGGCGGGCCTCGGCGTTGAACTTGCGGACCGCGTCGGCCGCCCGCCGCTGGGCCTCGCCCAGCGCGGACTCGAGCTCGGCGAGCGCGAGGTCCTGCTGGTCGGCCCGCGCCTGCATGGCGCGGGAGAAGGCGAGGTGCTCGGTCGTGCGCTGCTCGGTGAGCTCGCGGTAGGCCATCGCCTGCTCGGCCCGGTCGCGCGCAGCCTCGCGGCGCGACTGGACCAGCTCGGTGTGGGTGATCCGGGTGGCCGTGGCGCCCAGCACCACGGAGGACACGGCAGCGAAGGCCTGGAGGGCGGCCACGTCACCGAGGAACGCCGCGGTCACGAGGACCGCGGCGCACGTCAGCAGGAAAACGGCGACAGTCAGGCGCGTGCTGCGCTGCCGCCGACGTGCGGTCGGGGAAGACATAGCACGAGACTAGGGGTCCTCGTGGCGTTTTCGGACACGACACGCTCGTTCGAGGAGCAGTGCCCCGACGACGATCACCACCCCGGCGGCGGCGGCCACCAGCGAGCGGACGATCCGCTGGTCGGCCCCGTCGCCCGGGACGCCGAGCCAGCTCAGCGCGTAGCCGGCGTACCCGCCGGCCACCAGGCCGCCGACGACCACGCAGGCCCGCGCGAGCACCAGCCGGTTGACCGCGCGGTGCGGCTCCAGGTACTCCCCCCGGACGTGGAGGGTCCGGTGGGTGACCAGCGCGGCCGCCAGCAGCACCGCGCCCACGAAGAACAGCGCGATCGGCTGCAGCCAGGACACCACCAGCGGGGTCCCGAACCGGTCGACCACCGGGTGCAGCAGCCAGCCGCCGACCAGGCCGACCATGACCGAGCCCCCGACGGTGGCCGGGGACGTCGGCTGCAGCCGGCCCTCCGGCGGTGGCCCGTCCGGTTCCTCGTCGGACGGACCCTGCGTCACTGGAGCTCGAGCGCCAGGTCCTCGCGGCGCGTGATCCCGGACCCGTCGAGGCCGTCGAGCAGCTCCTTGATCGACCCCACGCCGGGGATCTCGGCGTCGGGCTCGAGGTCGTGCCACGGCTGCAGCACGAACGCGCGCTCGTGGGCCCGGGGGTGCGGGAGGGTGAGCTGGTCGTCGTCGGCGCGGCGGTCACCCACGACGATGATGTCGACGTCGAGGGTACGGGGCGCGTTGCGGACCTCGCTGCGCTCACGGTCGTAGGCGTCCTCGACGGCGAGCGCACGGTCGAGGAGCCGGTGGGCGGCCAGGGTGGTGTCGGCCAGCACGACGGCGTTCAGGAACATCGGTGAGTCGTCGGGGGCGTCGACGGGTTCGGTCTCGTAGACCGGGGAGACCGAGGTCACCCACACGTCGGGGGTGTCGGCGATGGTGTCGACCGCTCCCTGGAGCGCCCCCATCCGGTCACCGAGGTTGGACCCCAGGGCCACGACGACCCGCCGGATCGGCCGCATCTCCCCCGTGAGGGTGTCGGCGTCGATGATGTTCGGGTTCGGCGTCTCGGTCACAGGCTGTCCTCACGTTTCTGAAGGATCGTCAGTGCCACGTCCTCGAACGTCGCCTCGATCGGGGCATCCGGCTTGTGCACCGTCACCCGTACCCATTGAACACGATGGTCCGAAAGGGCAACGCCCGAGATCCGCCGGGCCAGGGTCTCGATCAGATCGACCGGATCCGACTCGACGACGGTCTTCACTCGTCCCACGAGGCTCCCGTAGTCGACGGTGTCCCGCAAGTCGTCGCTGGCCGCGGCCGCCCGGGTGTCCACGCCCAGCGTCAGGTCGACCACGAACACCTGCCCGTCCCGCCGCTCGTGGTCGTAGACCCCGTGGTGGCCGAAGCACTCGATGCCGGTGATGGAGAGCTCATCGGTCACGGGGCTCGCCTCCTCGCTCCTGCTCCAGCCGGGCGAGGACGGCGAGGGCGTCGGCACTGGAGCGCACGTCGTGGACCCGGATCCCCCACGCGCCCCGCTGCGCCAGCAGCAGGGTCAGCGCGGTGCTGGCGGCCTCGCGGTCGTCGACGGGCCGGGGCGACCCGTCGGGGCCGGGCAGCAGGCTGCCGAGGAAGGACTTGCGGCTGCCGCCCACGAGCAGCGGGAATCCGAGGGCGTGCAGCTGCGGGGTACCGGCGACCAGAGCCCAGTTGTGGGAGGCCGTCTTGGCGAAGCCCAGTCCGGGGTCGAGGACCAGCCGGTCGTCGGGGATGCCGGCGACCCGCGCAGCCTCGACCCGTTCGCCGAGCTCGCGCACCACGGCGGCGACCACACCGCCCGGCTCGTCGTAGTGGGCCAGCGACTGCATCCGGTCGGCGTGGCCGCGCCAGTGCATCGCGACGTACGACGCACCCGAGTCGGCGACCACGTCGAGGATCGCAGGGTCGGCCAGCCCGCCGGAGACGTCGTTGACGATGCCGGCGCCCGCCTCGATCGCGGCGCGCGCCACCTCGGAGCGCATCGTGTCGACCGACACGACGGCGCCCTCCGCGGCCAGGGTCGTGATCACGGGGACGACCCGCGACAGCTCCTCCTCGACCAGCGGCCGGGTGGCTCCCGGCCGGGTGGACTCGCCGCCCACGTCGACGATGTCGGCCCCCTCGGCGAGCAGCCGACGGCCGTGGTCGATGGCCGCCTCGGCCTCGACGAACCGGCCCCCGTCGCTGAAGGAGTCGGGAGTGACGTTGACGACGCCCATCAGCAGAGGCACGGCGTCACGACCTGCCGTGGCTGCCGTGGATCAGGGCGAGCGCCTCGGCACGGGTCGCGGGCTCCCGCAGCATCCCGCGCATGGCGGAGGTGATCGTGCGCGAGCCGGCCTTGCGGACCCCGCGCATCGTCATGCAGAGGTGCTCGGCCTCGATCACCACGATCACCCCGCGCGCCTCGAGGATGTCCATGAGCGCGTCGGCGACCTGGGAGGTCAGCCGCTCCTGGACCTGCGGCCGCTTGGCGTAGACGTCGACCAGCCGCGCCAGCTTGGATAGGCCGGTGATCTTGCCGCTCTCCGCGGGGATGTAGCCGACGTGGGCGACCCCGGTGAACGGCACCAGGTGGTGCTCGCACATCGACCACAGCTCGATGTCGCGGACCACGACCATCTCGTCGTGGCCGATGTCGAACGTCGTCGTCAACACGTCCTCGGCGCGCATCCGCAGCCCGCTGGTGAGCTCGGCGTACGCGCGGGCGACCCGCGCCGGTGTCTCGTGGAGCCCCTCGCGGGAGGGGTCCTCGCCGATCGCGATCAGGAGCTCGCGCACGGCGGCCTCGGCCCGCTCGTGGTCGTAGTCGGGGACCTCGTCCGGGTCACGCTCCGGCAGCGACACGGGGTCCGTCATCGAGGTGGCTCAGGAGGGGTCGGCCCCCCGAAGCCCGGGTCACCGTGGACGTCGCCGCCGGCGCCGGGCGGCGTGATCACGACCCCGCCGTCGCCCTCGTCGGGCACCGGCTGGCCGTTGGACTGGGCCCGCTCGCGGACCTCCTCGGGGATCTCGATCGGCGGGATCTCCGACGGGTTGCGGTCGGGCGACCCGGTCCAGGCCGGACGGTGGGGACGACGGCGCAGCGGCTCGAAGACCGCGGCCGTCTGCTCCTTGTCGAGGGTCTCCTTGTCGAGCAGGGCGAGGACCAGGGCGTCGAGGACGTCACGGTTCTCCTCGAGGATGTCGAACGCCTCCTGGTGGGCGGTCGCCAGCAGCAGCTTGGTCTCCTGGTCGACCTTGGCGGCGACGTCCTCGGAGTAGTTGCGGCTGTGGCCGAGGTCGCGGCCGAGGAACGGCTCGGAGTTGGACTCGCCCAGCCGGATCGCGCCCAGCTTCTCGGTCATGCCGTACTGGGTCACCATCGCCCGGGCGAGGTTGGTGGCCTTCTCGATGTCGTTGCCCGCGCCGGTGGTGACGTCGTGGAAGACCATCTCCTCGGCGGCGCGGCCGCCCATCATGTAGGCCAGCTTGTCGAGCAGCTCGCTGCGGGTCTGGGAGTACTTGTCCTCGTCGGGCAGCACCATCGTGTAGCCGAGCGCGCGGCCCCGCGGCAGGATGGTGACCTTGTGGACCGGGTCGCTCCCGGGCAGCGCGGCGGCGACCAGGGCGTGGCCACCCTCGTGGTAGGCGGTCACCAGCTTCTCGTGCTCGCTCATCAGCCGGGTCCGACGCTGCGGCCCCGCGATGACCCGGTCGATCGCCTCGTCGAGGGCCGGGTTGTCGATCAGCTTCTTGTTCTGGCGGGCGGTCAGCAGGGCCGCCTCGTTGAGCACGTTGGCCAGGTCGGCGCCGGTGAAGCCCGGCGTACGGCGGGCGACGCTCATCAGGTCGAGGTCCTGCGCCATCGGCTTGCCGCGGGAGTGGACCTTGAGGATCTGGTGGCGGCCGGTGAGGTCGGGCGCGTCGACCTGGATCTGGCGGTCGAAGCGGCCGGGCCGCAGCAGCGCCGGGTCGAGGACGTCGGGCCGGTTGGTCGCGGCGATCAGGATGACGCCGCCGCGGACGTCGAACCCGTCCATCTCGACCAGCAGCTGGTTGAGGGTCTGCTCGCGCTCGTCGTGGCCGCCGCCCATGCCGGCCCCGCGGTGCCGGCCGACGGCGTCGATCTCGTCGATGAAGACGATCGCGGGCGCGTTCTCCTTGGCCTGCTCGAACAGGTCGCGGACGCGGCTCGCGCCGACACCGACGAACATCTCGACGAAGTCGGAGCCGGAGATGGAGTAGAACGGCACGCCCGCCTCGCCGGCGACCGCGCGGGCCAGCAGGGTCTTGCCGGTGCCGGGGGGGCCGTAGAGCAGCACGCCCTTCGGGATCTTCGCGCCCACGGCCTGGAACTTGGCCGGCTCCTGCAGGAACTCCTTGATCTCGCCGAGCTCCTCGATGGCCTCCTCGCAGCCCGCGACGTCGGTGAACGTCGACTTCGGCATGTCCTTCGAGATCAGCTTGGCCTTGGACTTGGCGAACTGCATCACGCCCCGGCCGCCGCCGCCCTGCATGTTGTTCATCAGCCACAGGAACACCAGCACGATCAGCACGATCGGCAGGAACGTCGCGAGGATCGAACCGATGACGCTGGGCCGGGCGATCTCGGTCGTGTAGCTCTCGATCTCGCCGGCCTGGATCTGCTCCTCGACCTGGGCCTCGATGTCGGCCTGCGTGTCGGTCAGCCAGTAGGCCATGACGTCGTTGCCGCCCTCGCGCTCGACGTCGTCGTCGAGCGTGGCCTCGATGACCTGGTCGCCGTCGATGAACTTGATCTCCTGGACCTGGCCGGACTCGATGTACTCGATCATCCGGGACGTGGAGATCTCCTCGTGCTCGCCGGTCGGGACGAGGTACTGGAGGGCGAGCAGGACACCGGTCACGGCGAGGATGCCGATGACCCAGCGGTTCAGCAGGATGCGCTTCACATGCTTCTCTCGGGCTCAGGGGCTGCGTGGACCGACGACGCTACCCGCCGTCGGCACCGACCATTCTCGCAGGCAACCCCAACGGCTGCCCAATGAACGCCGTGGTCCAGGCCCTGCCCGGCCTCCCGGGGTTTCGAGGCTCGGCGCTGGCGCGCCTCGCACCTCAACCTCCGACGGCGGTCACCGCCACCACCCAGGGAGGTTGAGGAGCGAAGGCCCCCCGGGCCTGAGCCTCGAAACCCCCGCACCTCAACCTCCGACGGCGGTCACCGCCACCATCCACGGAGGTTGAGGAGCGAAGGCCCCCCGGGCCTGAGCCTCGAAACCCCGCACCGCTGCAGGCGGCGACCCGTCAGGAGTAGACGTGGGGGGCCAGGGTGCCGATGTCGCGCAGGTTGCGGTACCGCTCGCGGTAGTCGAGGCCGTAGCCGACGACGAACTCGTTGGGGATGTCCCAGCCGACGTACTTGACCTGCACCGGCATCTGGAGGGCCTCGGGCTTGCGGAGGAGGGTGCAGATCTCGACGCTGGCGGGCTCGCGCGACTCCAGGTTGGAGGTCAGCCACGAGAGGGTCAGCCCGGTGTCGATGATCTCGTCGACGATCAGCACGTGGCGGCCGGTGATGTCGGTGTCGAGGTCCTTGAGGATCCGGACCACGCCACTGGACTTGGTGCCGGAGCCGTAGGAGGAGATCGCCATCCAGTCCATCTCGAGGTGGCGGGTGAAGCTGCGGGCCAGGTCGGCCATCACCATCACCGCGCCGCGCAGGATGCCGACGATCAGCAGGTCCTGGCCGTCGTAGTCGGTCTCGATCTGTCGGGCCAGGTCGCCGAGCCGCTCCCTGATCTGGGCCTCCGTGAAGAGGACGTTGACGAGGTCGTCTTCCACGTGGGAGGCATCCATGGCGTCAGGATTCCACAGCCGTACGGCGGAACCGCAGGTGACCGGCCTCCCGGACCGCGGTGACGTGGCCGGGCAGCTGCACCTGTCCGGTCACCTCGCCGGCGGCGAGGTCGACCAGCGCCCGGACGTGGACGTGGAACAGCTCGGAGGGCCGGGCTCCGGCCGCCACGGCGGCCAGCCGCAGCACCCGGGACGCGACGGCCTCGTCGAGGTCGCGCAGCCGGGAGAGCGGGAGACCCTCGTCGGTCCGCAGCCGGGCGTGCTGCTCCTCGGCCATCCGGTCCAGGGCCTCCATGTCCGGCCGCAGCTGGGCGGCGGTGCGGGCCAGGGTCTCGGCGACCCCCGGGCCCAGCTCGCGCTCGAGCACGGGGAGCACCTCCCGCCGCACCCGGTTGCGGGTGAAGCGGGGATCGTCGTTCTGCGGGTCGTCCCACCAGGCGATCCCCTCGGCGCGGCAGGCCGCCTCGGTCCCGGAGCGGCGCACGTCGAGCAGGGGACGGACGAACACGTCGTACGCCGGGCGCATGCCGGCGATCGAGCGCCCGCCGCTGCCCCGGGTGAGGCCCAGCAGCACCGTCTCGGCCTGGTCGTCGAGGGTGTGGGCCAGCAGCACCCGTCGGGCGCCGGTCCGCTCGGCGACCTCCTCGAGCACGGCGTAGCGGGCCTGCCGGGCAGCGGCCTCCGGCCCCTGTCCGCCGCCCTCGACCCGCACCCGTGCCGACAGCGTCTCGTCGGCGCCGAGCGAGGCCATCGCGGCCACGACCTGCTCGGCCCGCTCGGCCGAGCCGTCCTGGAGCCCGTGGTCGACGGTGGCGCCGATCACGTGCACGGCGAGGTCGCGGGCCTCGTGGACGGCAGCGGCGAGCAGGGCGAGGGAGTCGGCCCCGCCCGAGCAGGCCACGACGACCCGGTCGCCGGGCTCGAGGCCGGCCAGCGCCCGGCGTACGCCACGACGGCACGCGGCGACTGCGGGCGGGAGCGTCACCGGGCTAGAGGACGCGGGAGACCCAGGTCTCGGGCGCCGCGATCTCGGCCTTCGACGGGAGGTTCTCGGGGCGCTCCCAGACAGCGTTGAAGTCGGCCATCCCGACCTTGTCGACGACCCCGCGGACGAACGTCGCGCCGTCGCGGTACTGGGCCATCTTCGCGTCGAGGCCGAGCATGCGACGCAGGAAGCGGTCGAGGACACCGACGCCCTTGCGGCGCTGGTCGAACTTCTTCCGGATCTCCGCGACCGAGCCGATGACCCGGGGCCCCACGCCGTCCATGACCACGTCGGCGTGGCCCTCGAGCAGCGACATCACGCCGGTGACCCGGTCGAGGATCTCCCTCTGCTCCGGGGTGCTCAGCGCGTCCAGCACGCTGCCGGTGCCGCTGCCGCGCAACGCCTCCGACACCCGCTTGACGCCGTCCTCGAGCAGCCCGCCCGGGTCGACGGTGTCGGCCAGCGCCGTGATCTGGGCGAAGAGGTGGTCGCGCAGCCACGGGACCGCGGTGAACTGGACCCGGTGGGTCTCCTCGTGGAGGCACACCCAGAGCCGGAAGTCGTCAGGGTCGGCCCGCAACTCGCGCTCCACGTGGACGACGTTCGGGGCGACCAGCAGCAGCCGACCGGTCGGCTCGTGGAAGGGATCGAACTGGCCGAGCACCTTGGAGGCGAGGAAGCCGAGCAGCAGCCCGACCTCGGTGCCGGTGACGCGGGACCCGACCGCCCGGGCGACGCCGGTCGGTTCTCCCTTCTTCTCGGCCAGCTTCGCCACCACCGGGGCGAGCATCGTCGAGAACGCGTCGGCATTCGCCCGCACCCAGCCGGCCCGGTCGACCACGAGGACCGGCGCGGTGCGCTCCTCGGCCACCAGCCCGGTGAAGTCGCGGACCAGCCCCGTGGAGCGGTCGGCCGCGGCGCGGAGGTCGGCCACCGCGGCGGCGGCCTCGTCGGCGGTCACCTCCGGACCCTGCCCGGCGAGACGGGAGCCGATGGCGGCTGCGAGGTCCCAGTCGACCATCGAGTTCATACAGGCGACCCTACGGGGCACCGCAACGCTCACCGCGTGCAGCGGCAGGCACCGAGGCCCTCGGCGAGCTCGTCGAGCTGCTGCTCGGCGTCGACCGTCCTGGCCAGCCGGATCCTGTCGGCGGACAGCACGAAGGCCATCGGCGTCCCCGCCTGGTCGGTCGCGACACCGGCCAGCGCCCGGACTCCGGTCAACGTCCCGGTCTTCGCGCGGACCCGGCCGAGCCCCGCCCGCGGCCCGGTGTCGAAGCGGGTCGCGAGCGAGCCGGTGTAGCCGCCCACGGGGAGGCCGGTCAGGAGCGGCCGCAGGTCCGGCCGGTCCGGCTCCGCGGCCACCTGGAGCACGGTCACGAGCGCAGGACCGGTGAGCCGGTTGTCACGCGACAGCCCGCTGCCGTCGTACAGCCGGACCCCGTCCAGCGGGACCCCCAGGTCGCCGAGGGACCCGGTCACCGCCCGGGAGGCTCCGGCGAAGGACGCCTCCTCCTCGCGGGCTAGGGCCACGTGGCGGGCGAGCACCTCGGCCCCCTCGTTGTCGCTGATCTCGATGACCCGCTCCGCGACCTGGGACAGCGGGGCGCTGGACACCGAGGCCAGCTCGTCGGCGCGGCGCGGCGCCCGGGAGGCGCGGACCGCGCCGGTGACCTGCACCCCCTGGGCGCGCAGCGCCTCGGCGAAGGCGGCCGCGGCACCGGCGGCGGGGTCGGCGAGCCGGCCGTAGCCGATCGGGTCGAGGCCCTCGTCGACCCAGAGCGCGGTGATCGGCGACACGATGTCGTCGGGGACGTAGTCGGACCGCCAGGCAGGGTTGTCCGTGGGACCCGTGAACAGCGAGTCGTCGTAGGAGAGCCGGACGGGCTTGCGCCACTTCCCCTCCCGCAGCGACTGCGCCGTCTGCCGGGCCAGGTCGACCAGGTTCGCCCGCGGCGGCCACTCGTCGGCGGGCGCCGGCTTGCTCACGAGGAACGGGTCCCCTCCGCCCACCAGCGTCAGTGCGCCACGGCGGCCGACGACCGTCGTCGTGAACCGGTGGTCGGGGCCCAGCTCGGCCAGCGCCGCGGCCGCCGTCACCACCTTGGTCGAGGAGGCCGGGACAAATGCCTGCTGCCCGGTCTCGAAGACCATCCGACCACCGTCGAGCGGGGCGACCGCGGCGTGGACCGACTTGCCGAGGTCGCGGTCGCGCAGGCCGGGCGCGAGGGCGCGGCGTACGGCGGCGCGGGAGAGCATGTCCTGGTCCGCCTCCTCGGCCACGGGCGCCGGCCGGTCGAGCGCGGGCACCTCCAGCCCCTCCGGCGGCGCCACCGCCGCGGGCTCCTCGACCGGGTCCGGCGGCTCGGTGTCGAACCAGCGCTCCCCGAGGTCGAACCGGTACGCCGCCACCGCTCCACCGAGCAGCACGACCACCAGGACGATCGGCAGCCACCGGGTGAGCAGGCGGCCACGCCCCGAGGCCTGCCCCACCTCGTGGCTTCGGTCACGTCTGGTCACCCACGACCCCTTCCGGCTGCCCTCCCGGGTGCACTGTCGGGGCCATTGTGCGCGACACTGGACCTCGGCCCGGACGCGCCCGGGCGTACACGAGGTGGAGGAGCGGGAGCGTGCTCGAGTTCGACGTGGTGGTGGAGATCCCCAAGGGGGAGCGCAACAAGTACGAGGTCGACCACGTGACCGGCCGGATCCGGCTCGACCGGATGCTGTTCACGTCGACGGCGTATCCCGCCGACTACGGATTCATCGAGGACACGCTGGGGCAGGACGGCGACCCGCTCGACGCCATGGTCATCCTGCAGCAGCCCACCTTCCCCGGCTGCCTCATCGCCTGCCGCGCGATCGGCATGTTCCGGATGACCGACGAGGCCGGCGGCGACGACAAGGTTCTCTGCGTCCCCACCCACGACCCGCGCCTGGAGCACCTGCGCGACATCAACCACGTCTCCAAGTTCGACCGGCTCGAGATCCAGCACTTCTTCGAGGTCTACAAGGACCTCGAGCCCGGCAAGTCCGTCGAGGGCGCCGACTGGGTCGGCCGCACCGAGGCCGAGGCCGAGGTCGAGGCCTCCTTCAAGCGCTTCCAGGAGAACGGCGGCCACTGACCTCCCGCGAGCCGTCAGCTGCGCAGGTTCAGAAGCGCGCGAGCCGTCAGCTACGCACGTTCGACCCAGCACAAGTGACGGCTCGGCAGGTTTCCAGGCTGCACGAGTGACGGGTCGCGGAGTGAGGTCAGCCCACCAGCTCCGGGGAGCGGAGCAGCTCGGGAGGGACGCCGAAGGCGTCGACCAGGTCGCCGGCAAGCGGGCGGACCTTGCGGCACAGGCCGTTGACCTCGCGGCTGATCGCCTTGGACCGCTGGCTGGACAGGCGGCCGTGCTCGAGGAACCAGGCGCGGTCGGCCTCGATCGTCGACAGCGCGAACAGGTCGCAGAGCAGGGTGAGCGCGACCTTGGTGTCGCCGTCCTCGAGAGAGGCGACCTTGTCGACGAACGCGTCGAGCACCTGCCGCTCGACGTGCGCCCGGGCGGCGGCGACCACGTGGTCCTGGACGCGGGAGAACACCTCACCGGCGTCCTGGCCGCCGTCGATGCCGCGCTTGAGGCGTCGCGCGACCCCGGAGAGCATGTGCTCCTCGCGGAACCGCAGCATCATCCGGTGGTAGTCGGGGTCGAGCAGCCCGGCCTCCTGGTCCCACTCGTCGCCACCCGGCAGCACGTCGCGGACGCGCTCGATCAGTGTGTGGACCGACGTCCGCTCGATGACCGTCTCCACGGCCACGCCGGCCACGAACCGGACCATCGCGAACTGGTCCATGTCCTCGAACTCGTTCGCGTAGTCGGTGAGCAGCCCCTTGGCGACCAGCTGGAGCAGCACGTGGTTGTCGCCCTCGAACGTCGTGAACACGTCGGTGTCGGCCTTCAGGGCGGCGAACCGGTTGAGCGCGCGGTAGCCCTGGCCGCCGCAGGCCTCCCGGCACTCCTGGATGGTGCGGGTCGCGTGCCAGGTGCCGAGCGCCTTGACGCCCGCAGCGAGGGACTCCAGCTCCCGCCGCCGGTGGTCGTTCTCCCCCTCCTCGGGGGCCTCGGTCCGTGAGAACACCTCGTGCAGCTCCTGGGCCACGACCTCCTGCGCGAAGTGGAGCGCACACGTCCGGGCGAGCAGCGGCAGCAGCCGTCGCTGGTGCAGGCCGTAGTCGAGCAGCAGCTCCTCCCGGTCCTCGGAGGTCGCGTTGAACTGCCGGCGCCGGTCGGCGTACGTGACGGCGAGGGTGAGCGCCACCTTCGACGCGTTGATCCCCGCGCCGCCGACGCACACCCGTCCCTGCACGAGCGTGCCGAGCATCGTGAAGAACCGCCGGTCCGGGTTGTCGATCGGGCTCTCGTAGCGACCGTCGGGCGTGACGTCGGCGAACTGGTTGAGCAGGTTCTCGCGCGGCACCCGCACCCCGTCGAAGGTGATCCGGCCGTTGTCGACGCCGTTGAGCCCCATCTTGAGCCCGTCGTCCTCGATCGTGATCCCGTCGAGCACTCGCCCGTCGCGGCGCAGCGGTACGACGAGGGCGTGGACGCCGTGCCGCTCGCCGGCGACCTCGAGCTGGGCGAAGACCACGGCGAGCTCGGCGTGCCGCGCGGCGTTGCCGATCCAGTCCTTGCGCGCCGACGGGTCGGTCGTGGTGACGACGAACTCCTCGGCATCCGGGTCGTAGGTGGCCACGGTGCCGAGCGCCTGCACGTTGGAGCCGTGGCCCACCTCGGTCATGGCGAAGCAGCCCAGCACGTTCCCGGTGATCAGGTCACGCAGGTACGCGTCGTGGTGCCGCTCGGTCCCGAGCTGGAGGATCGCGCCGCCGAACAGCCCGAACTGCACCCCGGCCTTCACCAGCACCGAGAGGTCGCCGTAGGCGAGCGTCTCGAACGCCGCGACGGACGCGCCGATGTCGCCGCCTCCGCCGTACTCCTCGGGGAAGCCCATGCCGGTCTGGCCGGTACGGGCCATGGTGACGAGCAGGTCGCGGACCCGGTCGCGGAACCGGTCGGTCGCCATGGTCTCAGCGTCCTCCAGGACCGATGCGTGGTCGACGAGGTTGGTCCGGACCAGGTCGCGGACCTCGGCGTAGCGGCCGTCGAGCACCCGCCGCAGCTCGGCGACGTCGATGGTCGGCCTGGTGTATCCCGGCGATTCGTCGGCGGCGTCAGCGGACGCCGCGGTGTCGGTGGCCATGGACCCGACCGTACTGCCGGGTAGCCGCGATCAGGGTCTGGCGTGGAAGTTCGGCGGGATCCAGTAGTACATCGACTCCTGGGTCACCGGCCGACCGGTGCGCGGCGCGTGGATGATCTGGCCGTTCCCGGCGTACAGCGCCACGTGGTAGATCGACGAGGGGCTGCTGGAGGAGCCCCAGAAGACCAGGTCGCCCGGCTGCAGCGCCCCTGCCGAGATCGGCGTGGACTGCTCGTACTGGGCCACGGAGTAGTGGGGCAGGTACTTCCCGCCAGCGTTCCAGGCGCCGGCCGTGAGGCCGGAGCAGTCCCAGGCGTCGGGCCCGGCAGCGCCCCACTGGTAGGGCTCGCCGAGCTGGGCCCGGGCGAAGGCGATCGCCGCGCCGGCGCCGCCGCCGGGGGCCGGCGGGGCGGGAGTGGGGGGCGGCGCAGGCGCCGGGGCGGGCTCCGGGTCCGGCTCGGGGGCGGGCTCCGGGTCAGGCTGGGGGGCGGGGGCCTGGTCCTGCTGCTCCTCGGCCGCCTGCGCTGCCTCGGCGGCCTCCTGCCGCTCCTGCTGCTCGGCAGCCGCCTCTGCGAGCGCCTGCGCCTCCAGTGCCGACTGGCGCTCCTCGGCGATGTCGACGCTCACGTCCTGCAGCCGGGCGAGCTCCTCGATGAGCCCGGCCTTCCGGTCGGCGATCGCGTCGGCCTCCTGTGCCGCAGCGTCCGCCGCCGCCGCGGCCGCGTCCTTGGCCTCGCGGGCCTCCACCTGGAGCCGGGCCGCCTCGGCCTCGGCGTCGGTGGCCTGCTGGTGGGCCACGTCGGCGAGCGTGGAGGCCGCGCGGAACCCGTCGTACCGGGTGTCCATCGCCGACTCCGTCTGCGCGAGCGTCGTGGCCTGCTCGACCACGGACTGGACCCCGTCGGACTTCACGATCGACACGACCGCGGAGAGCTCCGGCGCCATCTGGTAGGAGTCGACGACCGCGTCGGTGTAGGCCTGGCGCTGGCTGTCCACGTCGTCGCGCGCGATACCGGCTCGTTCTCCCGCGGCGGCCGCATCGCGCCGCGCCTGCTCGAGCCGGTACCGCGCGCCGTTCCACGCCTCGCTCGCCTGAGCCGCCGCGACGGCGGACTCCTGGAGCCGCTGGTTGGCGGCGAGCAGCTCCGACTGGAGGGCGTCCACACTGCGTGCCTGGTCCCGGACCGCGGCGCGGGCGTCGCGCACGTCGGCCCGGCTCGGGGGGGTGTCGGGGTCGTCCGCCCACGCAACGCTCATGCCTCCCGCGGCCGGGGGCACCGCGAGGATCAGCGTGAGGGCAATGACGGCTCCGCTCGCACGCACGGTGGCCACTCCTCCTGCTCGGAATCGGTCGTGGACTCGGCCCGCGCGACGGTCGTCAGCGACGTCCGCCCCCGGGCCACGCAGGACGCTAGCCCCCATTCGTCACAGAAGGAACACTTTTCACAATTTTTTCTCCAGTCACAGGCGTGTCGCATTGACAAACTACAAGCTTGTCATTCACGCGGACGTGCCTGCCGGTGGTTCCTCCGATCGGCCAACCCGGGGTGGGGTACGTTCCGTCCCTCCTCATGACAGGGACCTACGACGGAGGGGGCACCGGGGTGGCAGCCGACCACGACGCCGAGTTCGCGGAGTTCGCCGCGGCGTCGCTGGCCGACCTGCGCCGGACGGCGTACCTGATGTGCGGCGACTGGCACCGCGCCGAGGACGCCGCGCAGGAGGCGCTGATCCGGGTCTACCGCTCCTGGCACCGGGTCCGCAGCCGCGAGGCCCTGCTCGGCTACGCCCGCCGGGCCTGCGTCCGGGTGGTCATCGACGAGTCGCGCCGGCCGTGGCGGAGGGAGTCGCCCAGCGACGAGGCGGGTCGCGACCTGGCCGTCGCCGGTCCCGGCGACCTCGTGGCCGACCGCGACGCGATGGTCGAGGCGCTGGCCGGACTGACACCCCGGCGCCGGGCCTGCCTCGTGCTGCGCTTCTACCACGACCTGTCGGTCGCCGAGTCGGCCCGCGTGCTCCGGTGCTCGGAGGGCACGGTCAAGAGCCAGACGCACGCGGCGCTGCGCCAGCTGCAGCCGCTGCTGGCCGCCCACGAGGACGCCGGGAGCGCCGTACGGGAGGGAAGGACATGAACGACACCAGCACCCCGGACCGCGTCGTCCGCGAGCTGCTCACCCGCGCCGCAGACGACGGCCAGCGGCCCCTCCACACCGACCTGGGGCGACTCCTCGCCCGGGCACGCGCCGACCGACGGCGACGTCGCCGGGTACGCGCGGCCGGTGCGACGTTCCTCGGCTGCGCAGCCGTCGCTGCCGTCGCCGTGACCCCGGGCATCCTCAGCACCGGGCAGGAACGCCCCGGCCCGTCCGGGCCCGACGAGCCGACCAGCCGGGCGGAGGCAGCGACCGTGGGCCACCGCGAGGTGGTACGCCGTTGCCTGCCCCAGCTGGACAAGTACGGCGAGCTCCCCATGTACGCACGCAACCCCGCGGGCCGGCCGTGGCGGGTGGCCAATGCCGACCTCAACTACCGCGCTGGTGACGTGGTCTCGCTGGTCGACGCCCGCGGAGGCTCGAACCCCGTGCTCTGCCGCATCCCCCGGACCGGTGAGGAGGAGCGGCCGGTGCCCTTCGACGCGTTCCTCGCCTCGCCCGGCGACGGCGACGCAGTGGCTGCGCTGTGCACCGAGGCCTACTACGGGGGCGACGTCCGGTTCGACCCCCGGTCCAGCACGATCACGCGTCGGGGCGACTCGATCCCCGACCTGCGTGACGCCGACCCGGTCGCGACCGCCGGCACGGGCCCGCTGGTCGTGGCGCTCCTCACCCACGAGGGGCAGGACTACCGCTGCCTGCTCGGACCGGTGACGTGGGACGTCGGCGTCAACGAGGTCGAGCCCGACTGGCCGCTGCGCGGCGGCGGGATCCTGCTGCGGACGGTCGGGACGGGCGCGTCGGCGAAGTCCGTCGTCGACGACGAGCGCACCTACGTCGTGGGGGCCGGCCGGACCAGCAGGCGGGCGGCCAGGATCGAGGTCACGCTGCCCGACGGCAGCACCGCCTCCGCGCCGGTGCGGGACGGGGTGTGGTCCTTCGCCGCGCAGGTCCCGGGGTTCGCGGGCATCGTCCCGCTCCCCGCCCAGGTGCTGGCGCGCGACGGGTCGGTCCTGTGGTCCGGCAACGCCTCCGGATGACCCGCGGCCGGCGTCCGCTGCTCACTCAGTCGCTGACGTCGGCGGGAACGTGGGAGTCGGTCGTCGTGGGGTGGGAGGACAGCCCGTGCCGCTCGAACTTCTGCCCGCTCGCGATGCCCCCGAGGTAGAAGGACAGCAGCGCGATCAGGACGCCGGCGACGTCGTCGGCGATGTAGTGCCAGCCGAAGTAGATGGTGGCCACGATGGTGAGGGCGAAGTTGACCCAGCCGACCCAGTGCAGCACCCGGGACCGGATCGTGTACTGGATCATCAGCGCGACCAGCAGGGTGATCGCGACGTGGAGGCTGGCGAAGCCCGCGGTGGACTGCACCGCCCCCTCGATGCCCTCGTAGAGCACGCGCTCCCGTGCGTCCGAGAGCGACTCCATGAGGTTCGACGTGGGAGTGCCTGCGCCCACGACGTCCTGGTAGACCCACGCGGTGTAGAAGCCGGGACCCAGGGTGGGGAGCATGTAGTAGGAGACCGTGCCGAGCGTCCAGGCGAGCACCTGGCTGGTCACGAACCAGTAGCCGTAGGACAGGTTGCGCGACCACACGAGCCACGCGGTGACCGCCAGCGGCACCAGGGGCAGGAACCACAGGTAGATGTAGGAGAGCACGTGCGCCGAGACCCCGGTGCCGAACAGCTCGTGCATCACGTTGCCGGGCTCGTGGCCGAACATCAGCGCCCGGTCCATCAGGTGCAGCTCGTAGTCGAACTTCCGCTCGCGGATGAACGGCAGGAAGGACTTGAGGTTCCGGTAGCTGACGTAGGTGACGTAGAAGCAGACGATCCCCAGGATCACCAGGGTCCAGCGCTCCCGGCCCCAGTGGGTCTGGAGCCGGTGGCGCACGATCTCCCGCCACTCCCTGGGCCGGCCGCGGGAGATCCACAGGGTCCGCGGCACCATGTCGGCGAGGAACGCGCCCGAGATCAGCAGCGGGAGCCGCAGCCAGGACGGTCCGAGGAAGCCGTCGGGGTCGGCCAGCCGCTTGTCGAGCACGATCGCGGCGATGATCGCGAGCAGGCCCATGACGACAGCCACCCCCACGAGGAGTGCATAGGCCCGGCGGTACACAGGCGTCAGTCTAGGTGCGTGCCGGCGGGCGGCCGTGGGCGCGTCAGCCCCACGGAAGGGGCGTGCGGGAGAGGGTGACGGCGTCGAGCAGGTCGGGCAGCACCTCGACCCCGGTGCCCGGTCCGGTCGGCACCCGCACGTGCCCGTCCTCGAGCACGAACGGCGCGGTGAGGTCGGTCGCGTAGTAGCGGTCGGAGGCCGAGGTGTCGCCGGGCAGGGTGAAGCCGGGCAGCGCGGCGAGCGCGAGGTTGGGAGCGCGGCCGATCCCGGTCTCCAGCATCCCACCGCACCAGCACGGGACGCCGTTCGCGAGCGCGACGTCGTGGATGCGCACCGACTCCAGGTAGCCGCCCACCCGGGCGGGCTTGACGTTGATCACCGCGCAGGAGCCGAGCGCGATGGCCGTCGCCGCGTCGCGGGCGGAGGTGATCGACTCGTCGAGGCAGACCGGCGTGCGGATCCGCCCGGCCAGCTCGGCGTGCCCGCGCAGGTCGTCCTCGGGGAGGGGCTGCTCGATCAGCAGCAGGTCGAAGTCGTCGAGCCGCGCCAGGTGGGCCGCGTCGGCCAGCGTGTACGCCGTGTTGGCGTCGACCTGCAGCCCGATGTCGCCGTACGTCTCCCGGACCAGACGCACCGGCTCGAGGTCCCAGCCGGGCTCGATCTTCAGCTTGATGCGCACGTAGCCCTGGTCCAGGTAGCGGCCGACGGCCGCGAGCAGCTCGTCGTGGGAGTCCATGATCCCCACCGAGACGCCCGCCGGGACCCGGTCGCGGACGGCGCCGAGCCGGTGTCCGAACGACACCCGCTGGGCCCGCAGCTCCGCGTCGAGGACCGCGGTCTCCAGCACGTGCTTGGCCATCCAGTGGCCCTTGACCGGCGCCAGGGCCGGCTGGACGAGGTGGGCGGCCAGGTCGTCGCCGAGCGCGGCCAGGCGCGGGACCAGGTGGTCGCGCAGCACGAGCTCGGCACCGGCCAGGAACTCGCTGGAGTAGAGCGGGTCCGGCTCCGCGCCGCACTCGGCCCATCCCTCCTCACCGGAGTCCGTCGTGAGGTGGAGCAGGAAGGTGTCGCGGTCGTGGCTGGTCCCGAAGGAGGTCCGGAACGGGGCCACCAGCGGCAGCCTCACCCAGATGATCTCGGCCTGCTCGATGCGCATCACGGGTCCCTCCGGCTCAGGTGGTAGACGCTGTCCCGGCTGACCCCCTCGGCCACCCAGCCGTCGGCGAACGCCTCCTCGAACCACGCCCGCGCCGCCTCGCGCCACGCGGTCGCGAGCCCGGTCCCCTGCCGGCGCACGGCGAGCACGTCGGCCGGGACCCGGATCCACCGGTCGGCCGCGCCCGACCAGACCGCGGGGGCACCGTCCGGGCCGTCGGCCACCGCCCCGCGGGGTGGCGGCGGCTCCGGCGCCTCGCCGGCCAGGGCCGCGGCCACCCGCGCGCTGTCCATCCGCCAGGTCGCGACCAGCCGGTCGCCGACCTCGCCGGCGTTCTGCTCGTCGGCCATCTCGCCGTAGAACGCGACCTCGTAGTGCCCGGCCGTCGCACCGAGCCGGGTGAGGTTGACCCGGGCGTTGCGAGCGACGAGCGGGTCGAAGGTCCACCGCATCGTCGTGACGCCGTGACCGAGCGCCCACTCCCTCTGGTGCTGCTTGAGCGCGCGACCCAGTCCCCGGTCGCCGAGGCCCGGCGCGACGGCCGCGAGATAGCCGTAGCACGCACCCGGCTCGTCGCGACCGAGCACAGCCGCGCCGACCAGCGCCTCCCCGTCGTACGCCGCCGACACCAGCCCGCCGGCGTGGGCGAGGCTGCGCATCATCTCGCTCGAGATCGGCACCCCCTCGTCGTTGCGGCCCCAGACCCGGGCGAACAGGTCGCTCACCTCTCGCAGGCGCCGCGGGTCGTCGACCGCCTCCACGTGCACCGCTGTCACCCGCTCATCGTGTCCCATCCGGCCACCGGGCGGTAGGCGGCTCACCCAGCCCGGGTGGTGCGCTGCAGGGGCCGCAGGGCCAAGGTGAGCGGTGGTCGACGGCTCCCGCCGCGGCGGGTGCCGCCATCGGACTGAGGGAGGACCCATGTCGATGTCGCTGCGGGACCAGATGCTCCGCAAGAAGCCGCTCCAGATCGCCCACCCCGACGAGGCGGACCACCATCACTCGGGCCCGGACCTGAACCGCACCATCGGCACCTTCCAGCTCATGCTGTTCGGTGTCGGCGGCACCGTCGGCACCGGGATCTTCTTCGTGCTCCAGGAGGCGGTGCCCGACGCGGGCCCCGCGGTCATCGTGGCGTTCGTCCTGGCCGGCGTCGCCGCCGGCCTCTCGGCGGTCTGCTACGCGGAGCTGGCGAGCGCGATCCCGGTCAGCGGCTCGACCTACTCCTACGCCTACCACTCGCTCGGCGAGGTGTTCGCGATGGGGATCGCGGCCTGCGTGATCCTCGAGTACGGCGTGGCGGGCAGCGCGGTCGCCGTCGGCTGGAGCGGCTACTTCAACGAGCTCCTCGACCAGACGGTCGGCGTCACGATCCCGGACGCCCTGTCCTACTCGCCCATCCCCGTCGAGGGCGGCACCACGGGCTGGGTCAACCTCCCCGCCATCGTGCTGGTCGTCCTGTGCTCGCTCCTGCTCATCCGCGGGGCCAGCGAGTCGGCCAAGGTCAACACGGTCATGGTGCTCATCAAGCTCGCCGTGCTGGTGCTGTTCGCCGTCATCGGGCTGACCGCCTTCCAGGCCGACCGCTTCGAGAACTTCTGGGCCGCCGGGTCGGCCGGCATCACCGCCGCCGCCGGCACCATCTTCTTCTCCTTCATCGGCCTGGACTCCATCTCGACCGCGGGCGAGGAGGTGAAGGACCCGCAGCGCGCGCTGCCCCGGGCGCTGGTCGGGGCACTGATCGTGGTCGTCGGGATCTACCTGCTCGTCGCGATCGCGGGCGTCGGCTCCCAGCCGCTCGAGGAGTTCTCCAGCGAGGAGCAGCAGAGCGCCGGCCTCTCGGTGATCCTGGAGAACATCACCGGCTCGGCGATCCCCGGCACGATCCTCGCTGCGGGTGCCGTGATCTCGATCTTCTCGGTCACCCTGGTCACGCTCTACGGCCAGACCCGCATCCTGTTCGCGATGGGCCGCGACCGGATGCTGCCCGACCGGTTCGCCGAGGTCGACTCGCGCACCCTCACGCCGACCTTCAACACGATCGTCGTGATGGTGGTCGTCAGCCTGATCGCCGGCTTCGTGCCGTCGGACTACCTGTGGGACACGGTGTCCATCGGGACCCTGATCGCCTTCTCGGTGGTCGCGATCGGCGTGATCGTCCTCCGCCGCACCCGTCCGGACCTGCACCGGCCGTTCAAGGTGCCTGGCTACCCGGTCACCCCGATCCTCACCGTCGCGGCCTGCGTCTACGTGCTGTCCGGGCTCGCGCCGATCACCTGGGTGATCTTCGGGGTCTGGCTGGCGGCGCTCATGGCCTACTACTTCTTCGTCGCGCGCCACCGCTCCCGTCTCACCGAGGAGGTCGCGTCGTGACCGTCCTCGCCGCCTTCTCCTTCGGGCGCCACGACCCGACGCCGATCGAGCTGGGCGCCACCCTGGCCCGGTCGGCGGGGCAGGAGCTGCGGGTCGTGACCGTGGTGCCTGCCCCCTGGGGGACCCAGGCCGCCGAGGGCACCGACCGGGAGTTCCGCGCCTGGGCCGAGGGGATGGGGCGCGAGACCGTCGTCGTCGCGGAGAAGCTCGCCGCCGAGCACGCACCCGACCTCACGGTCAGCGTCGGCTACGTAGCGGCCCGCTCGGTGCCCGGAGGGCTGCTGGCCGAGGCGGACCGTTGCGACGCGAGGATGCTCGTGGTGGGTTCCGGCCACGGCGGCAGCTACGGCCACGTCCAGCTCAGCTCGGCGGCCGACCGGTTGCTGCACTCGGCGCACGTCCCGGTCGCCCTGGCCACCCGCGGCTACCTCGCGAGCGAGCACGGCCGGGTGACGCGCGCGACCTGTGCGTTCCGCGGCGACGAGGTGTCGCGCCGCACGCTGCGGGAGACCGCGGCCATCTGCCGCGACGTGGGGGCCTCGCTCCGGATCGTCACCTTCGCGGTACGGGGCCGCACCATGTACCCGCCCGACGTCTCGCCCGCCACCGAGGACGACGTGCTGGCGGCCTGGGTGGCGCAGGCGGAGGCGCTGCAGAAGCAGGCACTCGAGGAGCTCTCCGCCGCCGACGGGTTGCCCGACGAGGTGACGACCGAGGTCGCCGTCGGGCGGTCGTGGGCCTCGACGCTGGACCGGGTGGCCTGGGACCGCGACGAGGTGCTCGTCGTCGGGTCCTCCTCGGCGGGCGTGATGCAGCGGCTGTTCCTCGGGTCCAGCGGCGCCAAGATCCTCCGGCACGCGCCGGTCCCCGCGATCGTCGTCCCGTGACGCCACCGGCTAGGCGAGATCCATCAGCGCGATCCGGGTGCGGTCGATCAGGAGCCGCACCTGCTCGCCGGTCCCAGGGTGACGGTCCAGCGGCGCGACCGCGTCGAGCCGCCCGGCACCCGGGACGTCGACCTCGAGCCGCACCTGCTCGGGGGTGAGCCGCGACGAGACCACCGTGCCGGTGACCGGGCCGTCGTCGACGACGCGGAGGGCCGAACGGCGCAGGGCCACAGCCGGGCCGGCGTCGAGGCCGAGGGCACCGAGCAGCGTCGCGGCGTGCTCACCGGAGAGCACGCGGGCGTAGCCGAGGAACAGTGCGGTGGGAGGATCCACCGGCTGCCGCCACACCTCCGCGATCCCGCCCTCCTGCACGATCCGGCCCTCACGCATCACCGCCAGCCGGTCGGCCACCGCGAACGCCTCCTCGTGGTCGTGGGTGACGAGCAGCGCGGTCGTCCCGGCCTCCCGCAGGATCCGGCCGAGGTCGCCGGCGAGCCGTTCCCGCAGCCCCGCGTCGAGGGCCGAGAGCGGCTCGTCGAGCAGCAGCAGCCGCGGCCGCACCGCGAGCGACCGGGCCAGCGCGACCCGCTGCCGCTCACCGCCCGAGAGGGTGCCGGGCAGCCGGTCGGCGTACGACGGCAGGCCGACCAGGTCGAGCAGCTCGGCCACCCGCTGCGCGGTGTCGGGGGTCCGCCGCAGACGCAGTGCGTAGCCGACGTTCCGGGCGACGGTCAGGTGGTCGAAGAGCTGGCCGTCCTGGAACATCAGCGCGAACCCGCGCCGGTGGGTCGGCACCCCGGCCTGGTCGTCGCCGTCCCAGGCGACCGAGCCGGTGGTGAGCGTCTCCAGGCCGGCGACGGCCCGCAGCAACGTGGACTTGCCGCATCCCGAGGGACCGAGCACGGCGAGCACCTGTCCGTCGGGGAGCGCGAGGTCGACGCCCGCGACGGCCGGGTGGCCGTCGAGGGTGACCGAGACGTCGCGCAGCGTCAGCACCTCAGAAGGCTCCCAGGCTCGGCACCCGCAGCCGCTCGACCAGCAGCATCACCAGCGCGGTGGTCGCGGCGAGCACGCACGACGCCGCGAGCGCCATCCCGTAGTTCATCTCGCCGGGGTGGCCCAGCAGCCGGAAGATCACGACCGGCATGGTGGGAGCGTCGTCGCGCGCCAGGAAGGAGGTCGCGCCGAACTCTCCGAGCGACGCCGCGAAGGCAAACCCGGCGCCCGCCAGCAGCGGACGCCACAGCACGGGCAGGTCGACCGTGGCCAGGGCACGCAGCGGCCCGGCGCCCAGCGACGCGGCTGCCTGGCGCTGCCGGTCGTCGATGCCCGCCAGCACCGGCACCAGGATGCGGACCACCAGCGGGAGCGCGACCAGGGCCTGCGCCACCGGTACCAGCAGCGGGCTGTCGCGCAGGTCCAGCGGCGGCTTGTCGAGCGCGATCAGGAATCCGAAGCCGAGGGTCACGGCCGAGACGCCGAGCGGCAGCATGAAGAACCCGTCCAGCACGCCACGCACCCGCCGCTCCGTCACCGACCGGGAGCGCCGGGTCACGACCAGCGCGACCATCAGGCCGACCAGCAGCGACATCCAGGTCGCGTCGACGGCGGTGCGCAGCGAGTTGAGGAGGGCCTCGGTCACCGGCACCAGCAGCGCCTGCTGGTCGCCCGTGGTCGTGAGCGCCTCGTAGTTGGCCAGGCTCCAGCTCCCCTCGACCCGCAGCGACCCGGTGACCAGCGCGGCGACCGGCAGGGCGACGTACAGCAGGAGGACCAGCGTGGCCGCCAGGGGGACGGCGTCGGAGCGGTCGGGCCGCCGGGGAGGGACAGGTCGGCGCGCGGTGGGGGCGACCGTCCTGGTCCGGCGGGCGGCGAGCAGCAGCCCGCACACCACGACCAGCTGCAGCAGCGACAGCGCTGCGGCGGCCTGCAGGTCGAACAGCTGCACGGTCAGCAGGTAGATCTCCGTCTCGACCGTCGCGTAGCGGGCGCCGCCGAGGGTGAGCACGATCCCGAAGGCGGTTGCGCAGAAGAGGAAGACGACGGTGGCGGCGGAGACGATCGCGGGCCGCAGAGCGGGGAGGGTGATGGTGCGGAACACCGTCGCGGGTGCGGCGCCCAGGGTGGCGGCCGCCTGCGCCGGCCGGGGGTCGAGCGACTCCCAGGCGCTGCCGACGACCCGGATCACGACGGCGACGTTGAAGAAGACCAGGCCCAGCACGATCGCGACCGGCGTCCCGTCGAGCCCGAGGAACCCCAGCGGTCCGCCCTCGCCCAGGAGCTGCCGGAACGCCACCCCCACCACCACCGTCGGGAGCACGAACGGCACCAGCAGCGCCGCGCGCACCGGCCGCCGCAGCGGCAGCGAGGTCCGGTGCAGGACGTGGGCCGTGGGCAGTCCGAGCACGACCGAGACCAGGGTGCCCGCCGCGGCGGTCGCGAGGGTGAACAGCAGCACCCGGTGGGTGCGCTCGCGGGTCAGCACCTCGAGCGTCCCCGCCAGCCCGCCGTCGCCCTCGAGGCCGAGCGACACCATCGCCGCGACCGGGACGACGAAGAACGCGACCAGCGCCAGCACCGGCAGTGCGGCGAGCGCGGCCAGCCCCAGCAGGCGTCGGGTCACGGCCGGCTCCTCAGCCGGTGGTCAGGTCGCGCCACTCCGCGAGCCAGGCGTCGCGCTCGGCGGCGACCTGCGCCGGGTCGAGCGCGTAGGGGTCGGCGGGCTGCTCCGCGTGGCGGGCCCAGTCGTCGGGCAGCGGCACGCCGTCGCGGACCGGGAAGACGTACATCGAGTCGGGCAGCGCCGCCTGGACGTCCTCGGACAGCAGGAACTCCACCAGCTCACGGCCGCCCTCGGGGTTGGCGGCGCCGGCGAGCACGCCGGCGTACTCGACCTGGCGGTAGCAGGTGTCCAGGAGCGCCTCGGTGCTCGACTCGTCCGAGCCCTTCGGCACGGTGAACGCGGGCGAGGAGTCGTAGGACAGCACGATCGGGCGGTCGCCGCCCTCGCCGCCCTGGGTGAAGTCGCCGTAGTAGGCGTCGGTCCAGCCGTCGACGACGGCCGTGTCGTTGGCGAGCAGGTCCTCCCAGTACGCCGGCCAGTCCTCGCCGTACGCCGCCACCGTGGTCAGGAGGAACGCCAGGCCGGGCGAGCTCGACAGCGCCGACGGGGTGACGAACAGCCCCTCGTAGGCCGGGTCGGTGAGGTCGTCGAGGGTCTCCGGCGGCGCCAGGTCGCGCTGCTCGAACCAGGTGGTGTCGACGTTGACGCACACGTTGCCGTTGTCGACCGGTGCCAGCCGCTCCCCGTCGTCGCCGGGGAGCGCGTAGTCGTCCGCGCCCGCGGGCAGGTCGGCCCCGAGGGTGTCGAACACGCCCTCCTCGAGCGCTCGCGAGGCGAAGGTGTTGTCCACCCCGAAGGCGACGTCACCCGTGGGGTCGTCGCGGGTGACGGCCAGCTTGGTGGTGAGCGCACCGGCGTCGCCGCTGCTGCGCACCTCCAGGTCGTAGCCCGACTCCTGCTCGAACTGCCTGAGCAGCGGCTTGGGCAGGCTGAACGACTCGTGGGTCACCAGCACCACCTCGTCGGGGGCGGTGGCGGACCCGCCGTCGGTGGCCTGCCGGTCCGGCTCGCCCCCGATCAGGCTGCAGCCCGACATCAACGCACACGTGAGCAGGACGGAAGGTACGAGCCTCATCGAGCGACTCCCTACGCCGGTGTCAACCGGATCAGGTTCGGAGGGTCTGCGGGTCTCCCGCACTCTCAGCCCGCCGCGCGGGCTCCCCTGTCTGTACGCCGCCACACTACGCCGCACACCACCCTGACGCCCTCCCGGGGTTTCGAGGCTCGGCGCTGGCGCGCCTCGCACCTCAACCTCCGGCGGTGGTCACCTCCGGAGCGCCGTGGCCTCGCCGAGTCGTTGCAGCTTCTCGGGGTTGCGCAGCAGGTACAGCGCGGTCACCACCCCGTCCTCGATGCGGAAGGTCGCCACGGTGTCGAGCTCCCCGTCGATCCGCAGCGCCAGGGCGGGCCCGCCGTTGATGCTCAGCAGCTCGCCGTTCATCGGCCCCTGGCTGACCGCCTCGAGGAACCGCAGCACCTTGTCGCGGCCGTGGATCGGACGCAGCGCGGCCTTGGCCTGTCCTCCCGCATCGGTCACCAGGACCAGGTCGGGAGCCAGCACGTCCATCAGGGACTGCAGGTCACCGCTCGCCGCGGCGGCCAGGAACCGCTCGATGACCCGGTCCTGCTCGGCCCGGGTCACCTCCTGCCGCGGCCGTCGCGCGAGCACGTGGGAGCGGGCGCGGTGGGCGATCTGTCGTACGGCGTCCTGGCTCCGGTCGACCGCGGCCGCGATCTCGTCGTACGGCACGTCGAAGACCTCCCGCAGCACGAAGACCGCGCGCTCGGTCGGCGTGAGGGTCTCGAGCACCAGGAGCATCGCGGTCGAGACGCTGTCGGCCAGCTCGACGTCGTCGGCGACGTCCTGCCGGGTCAGCAGCGGCTCGGGCAGCCACGGACCGACGTAGGCCTCGCGCCGCCGCGCCAGGGTGCGCATCCGGTTGAGCGCCAGCCGGGTCGTGACCCGGACCAGGTAGGCGCGCGGGTCCCGGACCGCGGCGTGGTCGACGCCGTCCCAGCGCAGCCACGCCTCCTGGACGACGTCCTCGGCGTCGGCCGCCGAGCCGAGCATCTCGTAGGCGACGGTGAACAGCAGCGCACGGTGGTCGACGAACGTCGCGGTCGGGTCCGTCCCGCTCTCGGTGCTCACGACGCCGAGGACTCTACCGCCGGCACGGCGAGTGGCAGCTCGCACACCTCGGAGTAGCCCTGGCTGGCGAGGCCCATCGCGGAGTTGAAGCGTGAGCGCTCGTTCTCGATCGCGACCAGCGCCGTCAGCTCCACGACCGCGGGGTCCCCGAGCCGGTCGCGCAGCCCCGCGACCATCTCGTCGGTGACCGTCGGCGGCGTGGCCGACATGGCCTCGGCGTACTCCATGACGTCGCGCTCGAGCGTGGTGAAGACCCCGGACTCGCGCCAGCGGGGCACCTCGCGCACCTTCCGTTCGTCCAGGCCCTCGCGGTGGGCCAGGAAGTAGCCGAAGTCGAGGCACCACGAGCAGCCGATCACCCCGGCGCTGGCCATCTGCGCGAAGGTCTGCAGGTGGGGGTCGAGGGCGTCGAGCCTGGCCACCTTCTGCTCGAACCCGAAGATCGCCCTGAGCACCTTGCGGTTGTGCCACAGGACGTAGGCGTTGTCGGGCACCTCGCCGTAGGTGCGCCGGGCGTACCACTCGAGCGCGCGTCCGTAGAGCCCGCGGATCGGGGCCGGGGGGACGCGGAACGTGCTGGTGCTGGGCATGTCTCCTCCTGGGGAGTCGGGGTCAGAGGTCTCTTCCCACCCATGGAGACCCCGGCGGGCGCTCCGCTGTGACAGCCCCCCACCGTTCGACGCCAGTAGGGTCGCGCCATGCCGAGCCGACGCCACCAGCTGCTGGCGTACGCCGTGCCCCGGGTACGGCGCTCGCGCGACCTGGTCGACGAGCCGACCGAGCGCGCGCGGGTCGAGCGGTGGCACCTCGGGCTCGACCGGGCGCTGCCGACCCAGCTCGTGCCGGGCTTCGACCGCCGGTTCTCCCTCGTCACCGAGGAGGTGGCGGGCTTCCCGGTCCACGTCGTGACCCCACGGGGGATCGAACCGCGGCGCACCCTGTTCCACGTGCACGGCGGGGCCTACATGGCCCCGATCGACCCGTTCCACGTCCGCTACGCGACCCGGCTGGCCCGCGCCCTGGGCGCCCGCGTGGTGATGCCGGACTACCCGCTCGCCCCGGAGCACACGTGGCGGGACTCGTTCGGGCCGATGACCGGGCTGGCCGCGCGGTGGTGCCGGGCGAGCCGGACGACCCTGCTGGGCGACTCGTCGGGCGGCGGCTACGCGCTCGCCCTCGCGATGGCGCTGCGTGACCGGGGTGGGCCGCAGCCGAGCGAGCTGCTGCTGCTGTCGCCCTGGGTCGACCTGACGACCTCCACGCCCGCGACCCCGGCGTACGCCGCCCGCGACCCGTGGCTGTTCCTCGGCAAGCTCCACGCGTACGCCCTGTGGTGGGCGGGCTCGGAGGCCGACCTCGGCCGACCCGAGGTGAGCCCCGCCCTCGCCGACCTCACCGGACTCCCCCGGGCGCTGATGTTCTGCGGCACCCGCGACCTCCTGCTGCCCGGCTGCCGGCTGCTCGCGCAGCGGGCCCGCGCGGCCGGCTGGGACCTCGGCTACGTGGAGCAGCCGGACCTGATCCACTCCTACCCGTTGCTGCCGATCGCCCCGGAGGCCCGGACCGCGCGGCGCCAGACCCTGGAGTTCCTCCGATGATCACCGTCGACGCCCTGCCCTTCGCTGCGCTCGAGCCCACGACGGCGTACGCCGTCTGGAGGCTGCGGCAGGACGTGTTCGTCGTGGAGCAGGAGTGCCCCTACCCCGACCTCGACGGTCGGGACGCCGAGCCCGGCACCCGCCACGTCGTGCTCCGCGAGGACGACACGGTCGTCGGCTACGCCCGCGTGCTCGACGAGGGGACCCGGTGGCGCATCGGTCGGGTCGCCCTCGCGCCCGCCGCCCGGGGCCGGGGCCTCGCCGACGTGGTGATGGAGACCGCGCTCCAGGTCTGCCCCGACCGCGACGTGGTGCTGGACGCCCAGGCGGCGCTGGTCGCGTGGTACGAGTCGCTCGGATTCACGGTCGCCGGTGCGGAGTTCCTCGACGACGGCATCCCCCACGTCCCGATGCGGCTGCCGTCTGAGAGCTGAGTCCTCGCCTCACTCGTCGGTGAAGCGCACGTCCTGGTCGGGGGACGCATCACCCTCGAGGTTGCTCGGCGCAGCGGCGATGACCTCCCGGACCCGGGACCGGTGGCGCGCGGCGTCCGTGGGAACCTTCACCACCACGTCGTGCCCCTCGGCCAGGGCGTCGAACCCCTCGTCCTTCAGGGCGGTCACGACGGGCACGGGGTCCTGGCCCTCGGGAACCGGGTAGCGCAACGCGGCGGTCTCGGGCCGGTCGATCTCGGCGACCTCGCGCTGCCGCCTCCGGCCTGCCGAGACCATCAGGGCGGCCACGACCGCGAGCACGACCAGGACGAGCAGGACCGGGACCACTGCGGCACCCATCACCTACCTCCCAGCGTCGATTCCTGTCTCCGTACCCAGGAGTCCGGTCGGTCAACCGCGAGTGCCTGCAGGCCCGCTCCTCACCCACGCTGCAGCCGGCGCGCCGTGGCCAGCAGGTCGGCCAGTGGGGCCGGTACGTCGTCCGGTCCGAGCCGGGCGGCGAGGGCATGGGCAAGGGTGGCCTTGCGGCCCGACCGGGTCCCGGCGAACCGGTGCAGCTGGTCGGCGATCGGTCGCCCGCGCCACTCCGGCTGGCCCTGGAAGGTGCGGAACCGGGCGAGCTCACCGAGTGCCGCCAGGACGTCCAGCACCCCGGCCGGCCCGACCGCGCGGATCAGCTCCGACTCCAGGTCGGCGTCGCACGCGAAGACCCCGTCGAGGGGCGGCTCGAGCCGGTCGAGGAAGCGGCGCTCGCGCAGGTCGCAGAGCCCGAGGACCGCCGGGGTGGGCCGGCGGGCGGAGAGGCGGCGTACGTGGCGGGCGGCGTTGGTGATCCCGCCCATCGCCACCACCTCGAGCGACGGCCCGACGCCGTCCGCCAGCAGCTCGACGACGGCGGCGTCGCTCGCACCCTCCACGAGGACGACGACGTCGTGGGCAGGCACCCGGTCAGCCTGTCACGGCGGTGTCGACACGCGCCGCGACGAAGTCGCGGAACCGCTGGGCGGGCGGGGTCAGCGGCCGGTCCGCGCGCCACATCAGCCCCACCACGCGCCGGGCGGACCGCGCCCGGACGGCGATGCCCGTGGTGCCTGACTGGCCGGCCAGCTGCTCCGGGAGCAGCGCCACCCCGAGCCCCGCCGAGACCAGCCCCGCGATCGTGGCGAGGTCGCCGCTCTCGAAGGCGACCCGCGGTGTGACGCCGGCCGACCGGAACAGGTCGTCGACCATGGCGCGGTAGCCGAAGCCCACCGGGGTGGTGATCAGGTCCTGCCGCGCCACCTCGGCGAGCGTCACCCGCTGCCGGTCCCGGAGCGCGTGGGCGGGCCCGACGACCAGCACGATCCGTTCCTCCTGCAGCGGCAGCCAGCCCCACGGACCCGACGGCCGAGCGGACGTCACGGCCAGCTCGGAGAGCCCGGCTTCCAGGTCCTCGAGGATGACGTGGCCGGGTTCCTGGCGCAGCGAGAGCCGCACCGCCGGGGCCTCCCGGTGGAAGTCGCGCAGCAGCCGCGGGACCACGGAGGTCGCCATCGAGTCGAGGAAGGCGAGCCGCACCAGCCCGCCGTCGGGGTCGTGGCGGCCGGCCAGCTCGGAGAGCAGCGCGCGGTAGCGCGCGGTCAGGTCGCGGGCCGCCTCGACCACCAGCTCACCGTCGGGATTCACCCGGACCCCGGTGGGCACCCGCTCCAGCAGCCGGGCCCCGAGCTCGTCCTCCACCCTGGCCAGGGCGCGCGAGAGGGTCGGCTGGGGGACGCCGAGGCCGGCCGCCGCCTCGGTCACGTGCTGCTGGTCGGCCACCGCGACCAGCCACTCGAGATCTCGCAGCCGCACAACCCGGATCATACGGAATACGCATTGAATCCGGCCGCACCTGACATTGGACGTATCAGCGCCGCCGACGCAAAGTGGGGCGTCGTGACCCTCCTGGCCCGCCGTCCCGTCGCGCCGTCGGCCGCCACCGCCGACGTACGCCGGGTGCTGATGGCGCTCTTCGCCGCGGGTCTGGCGACGTTCGCCCTGATCTACAGCCCCCAGGCGCTGCTGCCCGCGCTCAGCGAGGCGTTCGACATCAGTGCTGCCCAGAGCTCGTTGGCGGTGTCGGCGACCACCTTCGCGCTGGCCGTGGCGCTGCTGGTCGCGGGCACCCTCTCGGAGGTCGTGGGCCGCACGCCTCTCATCCACGTCTCGCTGGTGGCGTCCGCGGTGGTCGCCGGCCTGTGCGCGGTGGCACCGAGCTGGCCGGTGCTGCTCGGGCTGCGCGTGGTCGAGGGGCTGCTGCTCGCCGGGTTGCCCGCGGTGGCGACGGCGTACCTCCGCGAGGAGCTGCCCGCTGCGATCCACGGCCGGGCCGCCGGCCTCTACATCGGGGGCACGGCCCTCGGTGGGATGGTCGGCCGGCTGCTGCCGGGCGGCGTCGCTGACCTGCTCGGCTGGCGGTGGGCCCTCGGCGCGGTCGCGCTGCTGGCGCTCGCCTGCGCCGTGGTCGTGCGCCTGGTGCTACCGCCGTCGCGACACTTCCGTCCGGCGAGTCCCGGGCTGCGATCACTCGGCAGGATGACGCGAGGAGCGGTGTCCGACCGCGGCCTGCTCGCCCTGTACGCCGTCGGCGGCTGCGGCGTCGGGGCGTTCATGGCGGTGTCGAACGCGCTCGGGTTCCGGCTGACGAGCCCGCCGTTCGGCCTCGGCGTCGGCGCCGCCAGCCTGGTGTTCGTCGCCTACCCGCTCGGCTCGCTCGCCGCGATGGGCGCCGGCCGGCTCGCCGACCGCTGGGGCCGCGCGCGGGTGCTGCCCCTCGGGGTCGCGGTCGCGCTGGGCGGGGTGCTGCTCACGCTGCCGGCCGGCCTGCCCTGGATGGCGGTGGGGTTCGCGCTGGTGATCGCGGGCTTCTTCGTGGTGCACAGCGTGGCCAGCGGCTGGGTGCCGGCGCGCGCCCACGCCCAGGGGGTGGGGCCCGGCCAGGCGGCCTCGCTGTACCTGTTCTCGTTCTACGTCGCGTCCTCGGTGGCGGGCACCGTGGCCGCGGCGGCCTGGACGTCGGTCGGCTGGTCGGGCGTGGTCGCCCTGAGCAGCGCGCTGCTGCTGGTGTCGGCCGTGCTGGCGGGGGTGCTGCGGGCGCGGGCGGCGTGAACAGGCTCAGGCGTCGGCCAGGTCGACGACCACCGGACGGTGGTCGGAGACCGGCTCGTTGCGGCGCTGCGTCGGGAACTCGTCGATCGACGCGACCTCGACGTCGGCCGTGAACGCCTGCTCGACGGCCTTCACCACCCGCTCGGAGCACAGCACGTGGTCGATCAGCTCGCGCCGACCCCGGTAGATGCGCGACCAGCGGTGCTCGGGGTCGATGAACCCGGCGGTGTTCCAGAGCCGCTGGGCGTCCCCCTGGTCGGGCCGGTCGAACCCGATGGTCCCGACCTCCGACCCGGGCGGGCCGAGCAGGATCTGGGTGGTCGCGGCCTCCGGCTCGTCGTTGAGGTCGCCGGCCACCACGACGTCCGCGTGGTCGTCGAGCAGTGCGGTCGCGTAGGTACGGACCCCGCCCGCCTCGGCAGCACGGCGGTGGAGGGCGTAGACGGCGTACCGGACGCGCTCGCCCTCGTCGCGCGGGCTGAACCGGTTGTCCGGAAAGGTCAGCAGCTTGGACTTCAGGTGCACCGACACCAGGTCGAGGGTGTGGCCCCCCGCGCGCACCCGGGCCCGGAGCCCCGGCCGGCCCAGCTGGTGGATGGTGGTCAGGTCGTCGTCGACCTGGACCGGGCCGATGCCGGCCGGGAAGTCGCGCACCTGCTCGACGTGGGTGAGCTCGGCCCGGGACAGGAACCCGACCCGGATGTCGCGCCGGTCGGGGTCGGCCAGCGCCGTCCGCCACTCTTGACCGAGCCGTCCGGCGAGGTCGTCGAGCGCCTCCGGGGCGCCGACCTCCTGCACCGCCAGCACCTCGGGGTGCAGGCCGTCGATGACCTCGGCGAGCGTGTCCAGCTTGGCGTCGTAGGCCGCCTGGTCGTCGGGCGCCCCCTGCTCCTGGCCCGGCAGGAACAGGTTCTCGAGGTTCCACGTGCCGATGCGGACCATCGGGGCCTCCCTCCCCCGCACCGTCCGACGAACAAGGCTAGCCGTGAGTCCGGAGTCGCGGGAGGGGAGTTCTCGGGTTGGTGTGCTCGCGTCAGACCTGGCGGGTCGTCGGCGCCCTCTCACGGGCCCTGTTCTGGCGCCTCCTCGACGTGCACGTGGAACCTGATGCCCCCGGGCCGATCGCCACCGAGGCCGATTGCGGTCCGATCCGGCCTGTGGGACCTTGTGAAGAGGCTCGGATGATCGAGCGCGTACTCGGGGGCTTGAGTGATGCGCACTCCAGGACGACGTGTATCGGACATCGGGCTGGCGGTTCTGCTCTTCGGCCTGGTCTCCTTCGCTCCCCTTGCCACCTACACCGCGGACCGGCTGCCGCTGGACCCGGTGCGTCGCTCCCTGCTGCCTCCGGGTGACGAACGGGACGCCGGGGAAGCGTCTCGACCCCTGAGGGAGCTGCCGGCCGGCTTGACCACGGGCTCACCGGTCACGGTCCCCAACGACGTGTGGCCCCTGGCCGTATCCGCCCTCGGAGAAGCAGGCGCGACCGAGCTTCTGACGATCCTGAGCTCGGGGGACCTGGACGACCGGCTCACCGAGTCCGCGCTCCGGGACGAGTTCGGAACGCAATACCCGTACGACTACCCGGACATGACCCGGATCCTCGACGCCGCTCCCGACCGTGGCCGCACCCCCGAAGCCGCAGCCTTGGGTGCGGCGTTGGCTGCGCTCTCTGCGCGCAGGGGCGACGCCACGGTCGCCAACGCTCCCGCCGCGGCGTACGCCGTGCTGGATCGCGCCCGCGGAGCAGGCGACTGCAAAGCCCAGCTCGACCTGCTGCTGCTCGTGGCAGCGGACGCGCAGCCACGCGACGGGGTCGTCGCCGTCGAGGGCCAACGTGCTGAGGCGCTCTGTCCTGGCGACCCGACGGCCGGGTGGCTGCAAGCCACCTACCTGTCTCAGCGCGCCAGCGCGGACCATCGCAGCCCGGTGGATCCGTTCCCGGCGGAGATGCAGGAGAGGGCCGATGAGGCGTTTGAGGAGCTGCTTGTCAGATACCCGGAGGACGCCGGCGTCGTCGCTGGGTGGGCCGACAACCGTGTCCGATTCGCTCAGAGGACCTCCGCGCTCCAGCCATTCACCGCACGGCATGCGTTCCGGCAGGCAGGTGCCGGCTATCGACGCGCGAGGGCCCTGTCCGGCAGCGACGAGTTCGTGGTGGGGGTGGCACGGGTCAGCGTAGGACTCGGCGAACCCACCGCGGCAGTGGAGCTGCTCGCGGACGCGACGGGTGTCGCCTCGCCCGGCGTGCGCCTGCAGGTGCTCCTCCAGGCCCAGGAGAGTGCGCGCGAGTTCGCCGCTGCGAGCGCCACCGCCTTCCGCCTCCACCAGAGTGGTGCTGCCGCCTTCCCCCAGGAGGGCCCTGCGTACCCGGTCCCAGGCATGGTCGAGGTCGACGCCCAGGGCCCCCTCGGGTCGGACCGCTACACGCGCCTCACGACCATCGACCTCCAGCCGAGCCCCGATCTGGGTGGCAACGGTGCCTTGGTGCTGGACGCGTCGTACGTTCCGCGATTTCGCGACGATCCCGGCATCACCGGCACCGTGGTCGACTGCCCAGACTGGGCATGGAGACGCGACGCCGTCCTGGCTGGTTCTCCGGCGAGGGCCCTCGACGGCCTCCCCTCGGGTTCGTTCGACTGGTTCGACGGGATCCTGCCGTCCGACTACTGCCCGGTCAATGGATCGTTCACCGACCTGGTGCGTGCCGAGGCGGGTCACTTCGACGGACAACGCACGCTTCAAGGCGGACCACAGAGCGGCCGGGTCCTGAGGGCCAACTTCTTGGGCGACAGCAGGCAGAATCTCTGGCGGTGGGCCGGCGACCTCGACCGCGCGGGCCAGGTGATTGGCGAGTGGACGGCACGGGTGGGCCCAGACGACCCGCGGCCCGTCAAGCGGCTCGCCGAGGTGCGATTCCTTCAGCGGGAGTACGACGAGGCGGCCGCCTTGTTCGGCCGAGCGGCGCGGCTGTACCGGGACGAGCAGTGGGACAACGATGTCGACGTCTGGGAGACCCAGCTCCAGCGCGGCGGAGCGCTCCTTCAGGCGGGGCGGGTCGAGGAGGCCAGTCTGTTGCTGCGCACGCTCGACGAGCGCGCCGCGCAGGGGGCGGCGTACCAACGCAGCGCTGAGAACCCGGAAGTGGCTGCACGGTTTGCGCTCGTCGCCTACCACGCTCGCGCCCTGCTGGCGGACAGCGAACGCGACAGAGACTCCCTCGCGGCAGCGGTGGAGGACTATGAGGCCGCCCGCGAGCTTGTTCCGGTGCTCCTCGAAGCCGGGACCACTGGCGTCCGACCGGCGCGGGTCGACAACAACCTCGCTGTCACCCTGAGCGCCCTCGACCGCGGGCGGGAGGCCCTGGCGGCGGCGCGACAGGCGGTCGTGGCCGACCCGAACAGTCCCGCGTTCCTCTACACCGCCGGTGTCGCCGCCGAGCAGGCGGCAGACACCGACCTCGCCATCGATTACTACCGGAGAGCACTGGCCAGCGACCCCGGCACCTTTCCCGCAGCCAACAACCTCGCGGTGCTCCTCGCGACCGAGCGGCAGCGCCGCGCCGACGCCGTTGACGCCTTGCGACGCGCCGTCGGCGTCGCTCCCAACTACGCGCTGGGCTGGTTCAACATCGGCGCCATCCAGGCGGAGCGCGGGCCGGCGTACGTGCTGTCCGCCCAGGGCGCACTGGCTCGCGCCTACGCACTGGATGCCAACCTGGCCGACCGCGAGCTGAGGCCGACAGCCGATGGGGTGACGTACCGCACCGGGCTCGACCTCGCGCAGCCGTTGCCCCCTCGATGGAGCTTCGCTCGACTTCAGCAGGCGTCGCCGGCCACGGCGGCCAGCCTCCTGGCAGTCCTCCTGCTGGGCATCGGGCTGATCCGGTCGACCGGGCGGGGAAGAGGGACCGACCTCGCATCCCAGTTCTTGGAACCGCTGGGGCAGCAGCTTGACCGGCTTCCCTTCGCGCAACGTCTGCGCCGCCCGATGTGGGCGATCCTCATCACGGCCGTGGTCTTCGTCCTGCCGGCGTTCTGGTCTCCGGAGCTGGGCGCGACTTCGATCCTGGCGTGGGCGTTCGGTGTGGCGACGCTGGCAGCGGCAGGGGTGTGGATGCGGAGTGCCCTGGCGCGCAGGGCACGCGTTTCTGTCGTGCAGGAGAGTTGGTTCCCGGGCATGGCGTTCGGGCTGGCAACGGGCTCCCTCGGCGCTCCGTGGGCACCGGTACCGGTCGTTCGTGCTCCGAAGCCAGCCTCGCCGCCAACCGTGGAGCAGCCGGACGAGACCGCTGCGGAGGCGTCGGAACGGCGGTCAGCCGACCAGGTCATCGCCCACGTCCATGCCGCCGCTCCGGTCACGTTCGGGGCCTTGGCGCTGGTGCTGTTCGTCGAGTCGGCCTGGTTCGGCGTTCCCCTCACCAGAGCGTGGGCCGTGGCTGCCCTGATCATGACCGCGTCCACGCTGGTTCCCATCGAGCCGCTCGACGGAGCCAGGTTGAGCAAGGGCAGCGTGATCGGTAGCGCCGGGGTCGTTGCGGGGGCGCTCCTCGTCGTCCTTGGTGTGGTGTGACGGCGGGCGAACATCGACGTCCAGGTGCCGTGCTCGCCCCCGGGACCCGGATGCCCACCGACGGTGGCTCACAGGATCAGGGCGACGGCGTAGCCGACCATGGCGACGACCAGCACCAGCGCCGTGAGCCGAACCCACGTCGGCACGGTCGGCCTGCGGGTGGGGTCGGGCGAGACTCCACGAAGCTCCGGCGGGATGTCGTCCATGACGCCAGTGTGCCGAACCGGTCGCGTGAGAAGGTGACCGCGTGGGCCCCGAGGTGCTCGATGACGTGCTGGCCAGGAGGGCCCGCGCGCAGGGTCTCACCGGCCCGGGCTTCGCCGACGTCCCCCAGGCGGTACGGGCACTTCTGGCCGTGCAGGCCCAGGACGCTCCGCTCGCGCGCTGGTCGCTGTCGCTGCGGACGGGCGGCCCCGACGACGCCGCGGTGCGGGCCGCCGTCGACGACGGGCACGTCGTACGCACCCACGTGCTCCGCCCGACCTGGCACTACGTCTCCGTCGAGGACGTGCGCTGGCTCCTCGACCTCACCGGCCCCAAGGTGCTGCGGTCGATGGCGGGACGCACGCGACGCCTCGGCCTCGGCGATCCGGCGGTGCTCCGGCGCGAGGTGGACCGGCTGCTCGCCACCCTCGCGGACACGCCGCTCACGCGTCGACAGGTGGCTGCCGCGGTCGGCCGCGACGACCTGGCCGGGGAGCGGCTCGGGCAGGTCATCGGCATCGCGGAGCTGGAGGGCCTGGTCTGCTCCGGACCGCACGTCAACGGCCAGCACACCTACACACTCCTGGACGAGCGGGTCGCACCCGCGCCCGCGAAGGACCGCGACGACGCCGTCCGCGAACTGGTGCTCCGCTTCTTCACCGGCCACGGGCCGGCCTCGGCCGCACAGCTGGCTCGGTGGTGCACCCTGACCCAGCGCGAGGTGCGGGCTGCCGTGGCGGACCTGGGTGACGCGCTCGCCACGATCGAGGTCGACGGGGTCGACCACTGGTACGGCGCCGACGCAGCCGGGCCCGACCCGGCCGAGGGCGCGTTCCTCCTGCCGGTCTTCGACGAGGCATACCTGACCTACCCCGGCAGCAACCTGCCCCGCCTCCCCGACCATCCGTGGGGCACGGGTCACTCGTCTTTCGCGGAGGCGGGCGGCGGTGTGGTCGTCCACGGCCGCCGCGACGTCGGCTGGTGGAAGCGCAAAGACGCCGGCCGCACCACGACGGTCAGCCTCGGCCTGGCCCGGTCGTTGCCCGCCCCCGCGCGGGCCGAGGTGGAGGACCAGGCGGCTGCCCTGGCCGCCTTCACCGGTCGCGAGCTGCGGCTGGTGTCCGCCTGACCGTGATCTGTTACGCAACTCTTGGTTGCGTGACCCTCTTTTGTCGCCTACCCTCGTGCAACCAACAGTTGCACATTTGGAGGTCCCATGAGCACGAGCACGACCCGCAGACCAGGCGCCGGGCGCGACCACGCGTCCACGTTCTCGGTCGAGCAGTCCCCCCAGGAGGTCTTCGACGCGATCCTCGACGTGGGCGCGTGGTGGACCGGCGAGATCGACGGACGCGCGGACCGCGTCGGCGCGGAGTTCACCTACCGACATCCTCCGCAGCACCACAGCGTCCAGCAGGTGGTGGAGCTGGAGCCGGGGCGCCGTGTGGCCTGGCGGGTCACCGACAGCCACCTGGCCGGCATCTCGGAGCCCGCCGAGTGGACCGGATCCCTGATCGTGTTCGACATCGCTCCCACCGGGGAGGGTGCCGAGCTGCGGTTCACCCACGTCGGCCTGGTGCCGGACGTGGAGTGCTTCGAGGCGTGCTCCACGGCCTGGCTGCACTACGTCGACGGCAGCCTGCGGAGCCTGATCACCACGGGCGAGGGGCTGCCCGACCCATGGTCCTCGCCACCCGTGCCCGCGGCCCTCGACCCACGGAAGGAAGGATCATGACCGAGAGCTTCACCACGACCCTGACGGTCGACAGCACCCCGGAGGAGGTCTCCGCCGCCATCGCGAGACCCGCGGCCTGGTGGAACGAGCTGATCGAGGGATCCGCCCGGGACGTCGGCGACGAGTTCGGCTTCGACATGCCCGGCGTCCACCGCACCCGGATGCGGGTCACGGAGTCCGACCCGGGCCGGCGGACCGTGTGGCACGTGCTCGACAACCACTTCAGCTTCGTCGACGACCAGGCCGAGTGGATCGGTACCGACGTCGTCTTCGAGGTGGCCCGCACCGCGGCGGGCACGGTCGTCACCGTGACGCACGAGGGACTCGTCCCGGAGCTGCAGTGCTACGAGGTGTGCCACGACGCGTGGACCCACTTCCTGGACGCCGGCCTCCGCTCCCTCCTCGCGACGGGGACCGCCTCCCCGATGACCGCCGAGCTCGCCGAAGCCACCGCCCGTGACTTCGCCGCGGCCGGCCGTACCCGCCTTCCCTCGTAGCGGGCAGGCGACCGGGTGCGCCGTCGCCCGCGACGGCGCACCCGTCGGGCCCGGAGGCGTCAGCCCTCCCGGCTGCGCTCGATCCGCTCGGCCAGCCTCTTGATCCGCCGCAGGCGGGCGTCCCACTCCGCGCCGACCGCGGACAGCTGGGCGACCGCCCGGGCGAGCTGGGCCTCGTCCACCTGGTACCGGCGTTCGCGGCCCGAGGGGGTCATGTTCACCAGCCCATGGCGGTCCAGCACCCCCAGGTGCTTGGCGACCGCCTGACGGGTGACCGGCAGCTGTTCGCTGAGGCTGCTCGCCGTACCGACGCCGTCGGCCAGGAGCAGGTCCAGCACGCGTCGGCGCGTCGGGTCACCCACCGCGCTCCAGAGGTCGTCGTCGATCGCGGTGCTCACGACCGGGCCACCAGACCGTCGGCATGGGAGACCAGGCGCGGCAGGAAGTGGTCCCAACCCCGGACGTGGTCCCGGTAGACCTCCTCCAGCACGGCGGCCTCCCATCCCCTCTCGCGGAAGCCGGTCTCCGTGAAGCGGAGCAGGGTTCCGTCACCGTCGGCGACGAGGTCGAAGGTGACGAGCAGGGAGTTGCCGGGGGCCGGCAGTGCGCCGTCGTCGTACACCCACCGGAACGCGAACCGGCGCGGCGGGTCGGCCTCGACGACCGTGAGGGCCTCCACCTTCGCCTCGCCAGAGGTCGGGTCCCCGAAGGTGACCGTCCCCGCGGCGCCGAGGACCGGCTCGAGCTCGGCGTCGTCGGGCCACCACTCCCGGAGGTGCTCGGGCGAGCTGATCACCTCGTAGACCACCTCGGGTGTGGCCTCGATGTGCAGCTCCCGCTCGATGCTGCCGTGCTCCATGCCCGCTCCTGACTCACGCAACCGCAAGTTGCGCGTCACGCTACTGCGGTCTGGCCCGGCTGACAACCGACAGTGCCCCGGATTCGAGTCACCAGGTGACGCGGATCCGGGGCACAGAGGTCTCCGGGCGAGAGCGGAGCCGCCTGTCGGAATCGAACCGACGACCTATTCATTACGAGTGAATCGCTCTACCGACTGAGCTAAGGCGGCGCGCTGCCCGGGCGGTCGGTGGTGCTCGGCCCGGGCAACCCGGGTGAGTATACGGAGCAGCGCGCCGGACGACGAAACCGTCGTAGGTGCCTCAGGCAGCGTGGGTGAGGCGGCGGCGGTCGGCGCGGCGACCGGTCAGGTGAATCTGCTGGGAACCGCACCAGCAGCCGAAGGCCACCTCGATGCCGTGGTCGGTGTTGTCGATGCGGGTGACCTGGCTCGGGAAGATCAGCTGGCGGCGGTCACACGCGGTGCAGTGGTGGTCGAACACGGGTCCTCCCCGGGTGTCTCGTGCGGTTGGGTACGCGACCATTCTCGGGCCTCTCGACTCATAGGGGTAGCCTGAGTTGTCTGGAGGACCTCAAGGAGAAGCCTTTGTTTTCGCTGCACCAGCTGCGCTGCTTCCTCGCGACGTACGAGCACGGATCGCTGACGGCTGCGGCGGCCGAGCTCGGCTACGCGCAGCCGTCGGTCTCCGAGCAGATCCGGTCCCTCGAGAAGTCCCTCGGCGCCCCCCTGTTCCGGCGGGTCGGGCGGGGGGTCGTCCCGACCACGGTCGCCGACACCTTGCGGCCGCACGCGGAACGGACCCTGGCGGCCGCCGACGAGACCTGGCGGGCCGCACGCAGCGCGACCACCCTGGAGACCGGGACCATCCGGTTCGGGATGTTCGGCACCGCCCGGCTGTACGCCGGCGCGGGGCTGGTCGCCGACGTCCTGAAGCAGCACCCGGGGGTCCGGGTCGAGCTGATCGGCCAGAACTCCAGGGAGGTCCAGGAGGACCTGCGCCGGGGCCGCCTGGAGGCGGCGATGATCGCCGTACCGACGGTGTCGAGCGAGGGGATGTCGGTGACCCCGGTCGCACGCGACGAGCTGGTCTTCGTCAGCGCCGACCCGGACCGGCTGTCGGGCCAGATCACCCCACAACGCCTCGCGCGGGCCGCCCTCGTGATGCCCGAGACCACGTGGCGGGGCGACGACTCCACCCGGATCATCCTGCGGCAGATGCTCCACGAGGCCGGCCACAACCCGCAGACCCGGATCGAGGTCGAGGACGTCGAGACGGTCGTCGAGCTGGTCGGCATGGGGCTCGCCGACACCGTGATCCCGCGGGGCGCCGCCGAGCAGCTGCTCCCCCGGCTCGCTCCCCACGCCGGACTGGCGCCACTGCGGCCACGACAGTTCGACACCTTCGCCGTCGTCCACCGCACCGAAGCGACCCTGTCGCCGGCGGCGCGGCTGATGATCGAGCTCGCGACCCGGCGGATCCAGTCGGTCGCCGAGCCGATCACCGCACGCTGATCTCGTCGTACCCGGCATCCGTGTCGTGGATCAGCCGTTTTCCACGACGCAGGCGTCGGGTACGACGACCGAGCCGTCAGCAGGACAGGCCGTCGTCGGGGACGGTCCCGTCGAGGTAGAAGCCCTCGACGGCGCCGTCCACGCAGGCGTTGCCGGCGTGGTAGCCGGTGTGGCCGTCGCCGTCGCGCGAGACCAGCACGCCCGACTCGAGCTGGTCGGCCAGCGCCTCGGACCACGCGTACGGCGTCGCCGGGTCGCGGGTGGTGCCGACGACCACGATCGGCGCCGCCCCGGCCGCGTCGATGTCGAGCGGCTCCTCGATCGACTCGGCCTCCTGGTCGAGGCAGCCGACGAGGCTCCACGCGAACACGTCGCCGAAGGTCGGCGAGGCCTCGCGGAAGGCCGGCACCTGGGCGGGGATCCGCCGGGCCGGCAGGGCGAACGGGTCGTCGAGGCAGTTGATGGCGACGAACGCCTCGCTGCTGTTGTCGGTGTAGCCACCGGGACCTCGGGAGCTGTAGGCGTCGCTCAGCCCGAGCAGCGCGGTCCCGTCACCGTCGAGGCCCGCCCGGAGGGCGCCGCTGAGGATGGTCCAGTACCTCCGGTCGTAGAGCGTGACCGCGATCCCGTAGAACGCGTTGCCGACCGCCAGCTCGCGATCGCCGTCGGTGGGCAGGGGGCGGGCGTCGACCTCGGTGATGAAGTCGCTGATCCGGGCGAGTCCCTCGTCGACGGAGTCACCGAGGTAGCAGGAGTCGGTGGACTCCACGCAGTTCGAGACGTAGGCGCGCAGCGCGGTCTCGAAGCCCTCCGCCTGTCCCAGGTTGACCTCGCGGGTGGAGAGTGTCGGGTCGAGGGCGCCGTCGAGCACGAAGCGGCCGACCTGGTCGGGGAACAGCTCGGCGTAGGTCGCGCCGAGCTTGGTGCCGTAGGACTTGCCGAGGTAGTCGAGCTGGCGGTGGCCGAGGGCGGAGCGCAGGACGTCCATGTCGCGGGCCGCCTCGACGGTGGAGACGTGGGCGGCGAGGTCGGCGTCGTCGGCGGCGCAACCGCTCGGGATCGCCCCGGACAGCTGCAGGAAGCGGTCGGCCTCGGCCCGGTCGTCGGGCGAGGGGTCGGAGGCCAGGAAGGCGTCGAGCTCGGCGTCGGTGACGCAGTCGACCGGTGCGCTGGTGCCGGTGCCGCGAGGGTCGAAGCCGACCACGTCGAAGCTGCTGACGAGGGCGTCTCCGAGGACCTGCGAGGCCGCGGCGGCGTACGCCGTCCCGGGGGCGCCGGGACCGCCGGGGTTGACGACCAGCGACCCCTGCGGCCGCCCGGAGGCGGGGACCCGGAGCACCGCGAGGTCGAGGGTGCGACCGTCGGGTTGCTCGTAGTCGAGCGGCACCGTGAGCCGGGAGCACTGGTGCTCGCCGCAGGCGGACCAGTCGAGACGCTGGCCGTAGAAGCGGTCGAGCGTCGGGTCGGGCGCGTCAGCGGATCCCTCCTCCGGGGCCGCCTCGGTGGGGGGTTGCTCCGGCGGGCCCGCGGTGTCACCGGCGTCGCGGAACACGACCAGGCCGACCACGACCCCGAGCCCCGAGAGGACGAGCGCGACGACCAGCACCCACGCCACCACCCGCCTCACCGGCGGGCCCCCTCGGGCAGCCGGAGCGCGACCATCATCGACTCCAGCGCCAGCTGCACAGGCACGTTGAAGTCCAGCATCTGCTCGCGGGCCTCGAACACCCATCCGATCCGACGCAGGTTGAGCTCGGCGCTCGACGTCTCGGCCAGGTGGGCGATCTCGCCGCGCCGCTCCTCGTTGACCAGCTCGCCCGGCGCGCCGGCGGCCAGGGCGACGGCGTCGCGGTAGACGGACACCAGGTCCATCAGGCTGCGGTCGACCACGTCGAGGTGACGCCGCTTGGCGCGGGTCTTCTGGTTGCGCTCGAGCGCGGCGAGCGCCGGGCCGTACTCCCGGGGGCGCCGGCCGCGCTCGACGACGCCGTGGGCCTCCGCCAGCTGTTGCCGCTCGCGGGCGTCGAGCGCGTCGGTGATCGCCTCGGCCTCGACCTTGGCCGTCTCGGTGAGCTCGGTGGCCGCCGACAGGCAGGCCCCCAGCGAGGTCAGCCGGGCCGGGATCGACACCACGCTGGTACGTCGGGCGCGGACGGCGTCGTCGCGCGCCAGCGCCCGGGCGCGGCCGATGTGCCCCTGGCTGGCCCGGGCGGCGTACGCCGCCAGCCCGGCCTCGACACCGTCGACCCGGACCAGGAACTCGGCGACGTCGCTCGGCGTCGGGGTCGTCAGCGACACCAGCCGGGACCGGGAGCGGATCGTCGGCAGCACGTCTTCCACGGTCGGTGCGCACAGCATCCAGACCGTGCGGTCGGTCGGCTCCTCGATCGCCTTGAGCAGCGCGTTGCAGGCCTGCTCGGTGAGCCGGTCGGCGTCCTCGACGACGAGGATCTGCCAGCGACGGCCGACGGGCGCGAGGGCCGAGCGGCGGACCAGGTCGCGGACCTCGTCGACCCCGATCGACAGCTTCTCGGTCCGGACCATCGTGACGTCGGCGTGGGAGCCCTTGAGCACGGTGTGGCACTCGTGGCAGTCGCCGCACCCGCCGTCCTCGCACTGCAGAGCCGCGGCGAACGCCACCGCTGCGTTGGAGCGGCCGGAGCCGGGTGGACCGGTGAACAGCCACGCGTGGGACATGCCGTGTCCGCCGGCGGCCCGGCGCAGCGACTCCACGACGCGCTGCTGGCCGACGAGGTCGTCCCACACTGTGCGGGCGGGCACGGTGGCGGCGGTCACCGGGCGGCCTGCCCCAGCAGCGGGGTCACCCTCTCGCGCACCAGCGCGGCGATCTCGTCGACCGGCTGGTGGGCGTCGACCACCAGGTAGTGGTCGGGGTCGGCCGCCGCGAGCGCGAGGAACGCCTGGCGCGCGCGCTCGTGGAACTCGTGCCCCTCGGCCTCGATCCGGTCGCGGCCGTCGAAGCGGCCCAGCCCGTGCTCGGGGGCGACGTCGAGCACCACGGTCAGGTGGGGCCGCAGCTCGGCGGTGGCCCAGCGCTGGAGGCGGGTGACCTCGTCGAGCCCGAGCACCCGGCCGGCGCCCTGGTAGGCGATCGAGGAGTCGACGTAGCGGTCGGTGATCACCACCTCGCCCCGGCGGAGCGCCGGAAGCACGAGGGTGTCGACGTGCTCGGCCTTGTCGGCGGCGTAGAGGAGGGCCTCGGTGCGGGGCGAGAGCTCGCCCGTCGCGGGGTCGAGCACGATGTCGCGCAGCTGCTTGCCGACGGGAGTGTCACCGGGCTCGAAAGTGAGGCGGCAGGCGTAGCCCGCCTCGGTGAGCCAGCGGGCCAGGGCGTCGGCCTGGGTCGACTTGCCGGCACCCTCGCCGCCCTCGAAGCACACGAAGACCCCCGTGTCGGCGTAGGTCCCGGGACCACCAGCTGGGCTCACGGGTTCACCCTACGGGCGGCCACCGACGCCCCGGAGCCCGTACGGGGTTTCGAGGCTCGGCGCTGGCGCGCCTCACACCTCAACCACCGGGCGTGGGTCAGCCCTTCTTGGCGGCCGTCTTCTTGGTCGTCGACTTCTTCGCCGTCTTCTTGGCGGCCGCCTTCTTCGCCGTCTTCTTGGCGGTCTTCCTTCCCGCCTTCTTGGCGGGGCCGCGAGCGCGCCGCTCGGCGAGCAGCTCGGCAGCGCGCTCGAGGGTGAGGTCGGCGACGGTGTCGTCCTTGCGCAGGGTGGCGTTGTACTCGCCGTCGGTGACGTACTCGCCGAACCGGCCCGACTTCACCACCACGGGCTGCCCGGAGACCGGGTCGTTCCCCAGCTCCTTCAGCGGGGCGGCGGCCGCCGCCCGGCCGCGCTGCTTGGGCTGGGCGTAGATCTTCAGCGCCTCGTCGAGGTCGATGGTGAGCAGCTTCTCCTCGGAGTCGATCGACCGCGAGTCCGAGCCCTTCTTCAGGTAGGGACCGTAGCGACCGTTCTGGGCGGTGATCTCCTCGCCCGACTCGGGATCGGTGCCGACGACCCGCGGCAGGGACAGCAGCTTCACCGCGTCGTCGAGGGTGATCGTGTCGAGGCTCATCGACTTGAAGAGGGACCCGGTGCGCGGACGCTCCTTCTTCGGCGCGTCCTCGGGGAGCTGCTCGGTGACGTAGGGACCGTAGCGGCCGTTCTTGGCGACCACGCGCAGCCCGGTCTCGGGGTGCTCGCCGAGCTCGATCTCCTCGCCGGCGGGGTTGGCGAACAGCTCACGCGCCTTGGCGGTGCTCAGCTCGTCGGGCGGCAGGTCGTCGGGGACGTTGGCGCGCTTGCCGGCGTACGGGCCGTCCTCGTCGCCCTCGAGGTAGGGCCCGTAGCGACCCACGCGCAGCTTGATGCCGTCCTCGGGCTCGCCGATCGGGAACGTCGCCAGCTCGCGGGCGTCGATCTCGCCGAGCCCGTTGACCAGCGTCTTGAGCCCCTCGACGTCGCCGGACCCGAAGTAGAACTCCGCGAGCTCGGTGTTGCGGTCGCGGCGGCCACCGGCGATGTCGTCGAGGACGTCCTCCATCCGGGCGGTGAACTCGTAGGAGATCTGGCGCGGGAAGTGCTCGACCAGCAGCCGGGTCACCGAGAACGCGAGCCAGGCCGGCACCAGCGCGGTCCCCTTCTTGTAGACGTAGCCGCGGTTGAGGATGGTTCCGATGATCGAGGCGTAGGTCGACGGCCGCCCGATCTCCCGCTCCTCGAGCTCGCGGATCAGCGTCGCCTCGGTGTAGCGGGCCGGCGGCTTGGTCTCGTGCCCCTCCGGGGTCACCGACGCCGCGGACACGGCGGCGCCCTCGGCGAGAGCCGGCAGCCGGGTCTCGGCGTCGTCGCGTCGCTTGGAGCTGTCGTCGAGGTCCTCGACGTAGGCCTTGAGGAAGCCGTGGAAGGTGATCGTCCGACCGCTGGCCGAGAACACCGCGTCGCGGCCGTCGGCGGCCTGCCCGCCGAGCCGGATCGTCACCGACTCGCCCTTCGCGTCCTTCATCTGGGACGCGACCGTCCGCATCCAGATCAGCTCGTAGAGCCGGAACTGCTCGCCGGACAGGCCGGTCTGCGCGGGGGTGCGGAACGAGTCGCCGGCGGGCCGGATCGCCTCGTGCGCCTCCTGGGCGTTCTTGACTTTGCTGGCGTAGGTCCGCGGGCTGTCGGGCAGGTAGTCGCCGCCGTACAGCTCGCTGACCTGCGAGCGCGCCGCCGCCACCGCGCCGCCGGACAGCGTGGTCGAGTCGGTGCGCATGTAGGTGATGAAGCCGTTCTCGTAGAGCCGCTGCGCCACCGACATGGTGACCGAGGCGCTCATCCCGAGCTTGCGGGAGGCCTCCTGCTGCAGGGTGGTGGTGCGGAACGGCGGGTACGGCTTGCGGGTGTACGGCTTGGACTCCACCGACCGGACGGCGTACGTCGTGTCCGCCAGCGAGGCCGCCAGCGCCTCGGCGTCGGCGCGGGTGAGGTGGACCCGGTCCTGCTTGGTGAGGGTCGCGTCGTTGGCGAAGTCGGAGCCGCGGGCGACCCGGACGTCGTCGAGGCTGTGCAGCCGGGCGGGGAACATCCGCGGCTCGTGGTCGGAGCCGGCATCGAAGGTGCCTTCGAGGTCCCAGTAGGAGGCGACCCGGAACGCCATCCGCTCCTTCTCGCGGTCGACGACCAGGCGGGTGGCGACCGACTGCACCCGGCCGGCGGAGAGGCCGGACATGACCTTCTTCCACAGCACCGGGCTGACCTCGTAGCCGTAGAGCCGGTCGAGGATCCGGCGGGTCTCCTGGGCCTCCACCAGGTCCATCGCCAGGTCGCGCGGGTTCTCGGCGGCCTCGAGGATCGCCTGCTTGGTGATCTCGTGGAAGACCATCCGCTTGACCGGGATGTCCTGGGGCTTCAGCTCGTCGAGGAGGTGCCAGGCGATGGCCTCGCCCTCGCGGTCCTCGTCGGTGGCGAGGTAGAGCTCGTCGGCGTCCTTGAGCAGCTTCTTCAGCTTGCTGATGTGGGACTTCTTGTCACGCGGGACGACGTAGTAGGGCTCGAAGCCGTGGTCGACGTCGACGGCGAGCCGTCCCCACGGCTGGTCCTTGATCTTCGCCGGGGTGTCGGCGGCGCTGTTCGGGAGGTCGCGGATGTGGCCGATCGACGACTCGACGACGTAGTCGCCGCCGAGGTACCCGCCGATGGTGCGGGCCTTCGCCGGGGACTCGACGATGACGAGCTTGTGGGGCACGTGGCTGGTTCTCCTGCAGGTTGCTCCGGGCGGCGGCGGATCGCGGCCGTCGGCGGATCACGGTAGCGCGAGGTGTCAACGAACCGTGAGATAGCCCTCGGCGACCAGCTCGCGCACCACCGGGAGCAGCTCGGCCCGGAGACCCGCGGGATCCCGCAGCAGCAGGGTGGCGAGTGCGTCCAGGAGCTGGCCGGTCGCGAGCTCGCCGTCGGCGGCTCCCACGAGCGCCGCGGTCACGGTGTCGGCCGGGCGGGCCCGGCGCAGCCCACGGTGCTGGCGCAGCACGATGGTCTCGGGGTCCTCGGCCCCCGCCTCGCCGTCGGTCTCCTGCCGGACGTCGTCGCGCCGGACCGGTCTGGCCGCCAGCAGCGCCTCGTCGTCGAGCCCGGACAGCCGGTCGACGGCCGCTCCCCACGCCGCGACCGTCGGCGCGATCGGCTGCTCCACGGCGTAGGGATGGTCCAGGAAGGTCCGCGGACCGGGCGCGCGACGCACGTTGATCCAGCCGAAGCCCACGCCCGCCACGCCCTGGCCGTCGAGCCAGGCGAGCCACGCGTCGTACCGCCCGGCGTAGTCGGGGGCGCCGTGGTGGCCGGCGTCCTTGAGCCACAGCTCGACGTACTCGGCGGGGTCGAGGACCTCCCGCTGCACCACGAGCGCCGAGCAGTCGTCGGCGACCCAGCCCGCCAGCCGCTGCTCCCACGGCACCTCGTCGAGCACGACCCAGTTGGCCAGCACCTGGCACCAGCCACCCGGGGTCAGGTGGTCGGGTGCGCCACGGACGATCCGCTCCACGACCTGGTCGCCGGGGAGCCCGCTGTCGCGGTAGACCAGCACGTCGGCGCCCGGCGGGGAGACCACGAACGGCGGGTTGGTGGTCACCAGGTCGAACCGCTCACCCCCCTCGGCTGGTCCCTGAGGAGGGCGCTCTGCGCCCGTCTCGAAGGGGTCCCAGAGCGAGCCGGCGCGCAGGTCGACGTCGACCTCGTTGAGCGCACAGGTCAGCGTGGCCAGGCGGAGCGCGCGGCGGTTGACGTCGGTCGCGACCACCCGGTCGGCGTGGCCGGTGAGGTGCAGCGCCTGGACGCCGCAGCCGGTGCCGAGGTCGAGCGCGCTGGTCACCCGGTCGCGGACCGTCAGCTGCGCCAGCGAGATCGAGGCCGGACTGACGCCGAGCACGTGGTCGGCGTCGACGGCGTGGGGAGCGCCGTCGAGACCGGGCGTCAGGTCGCTGAGCACCCACAGGTCACGGTCGTCGTCGGCGTACGGACGGCAGTCGAGCAGGGCCCGCACCTCGCCCCCGCTCGGCTCGAGGATCCCCTCGGCCGCCATCGGCTCGACCAGCCCCGGCAGGGCCCGGTCGGCGGCCGCACGACCCACGGGCGCCTGCAGCAGGAACAGCCGGGTGAGGGTGTCGAGCGGCGAGCCCCCGCCCGTGCGCCGGAGCGCCGGTGTCGTCTCGTTGCGGCCGAGCGCCGCGTGGGCCCGCGGGCCGAGCCGCTCGACGACCTCGTCGTGGGTGAACCGGGCCGCGACCAGGGCTGCGCGCAGGGCCGGGACGTCCACGGCCCGATCCTCGCACCGGCCCCGGACGCACCTCGACCCCGCCCGGACGGACCGGACGGGGCCGAGGAGGAGACGGCGCGGCTAGCGGTGCTGCTGGGCCGACTCCTGGGGTGCCTCGAACTGCTGGGTCGGCTCCACGTCCTGGTCGGACGTCGGGGCCGGGTCGTGACCGGCAACCGGAGCCGGGTCGTGGTCAGCCTCCGGCGGGGCCGCCGGCGGCTCGGCCGGGGTGCCCGGGTCGTCGTCGCCGATCACCGCAGAGCGGCGCTTCGACACGATGACCGCGCCAGCGATTCCGCCTGCAGCCAGCAGGGCGATGACGATCGACAGGGGACGGTTCGCGTCCTCGCCGAGGGTCATGCTGACCACGGCTCCCACGACGAGCAGGGACACCAGGTTCATCACCTTGATCAGGGGGTTGATCGAGGGACCGGCGGTGTCCTTGAAGGGGTCGCCGACGGTGTCGCCGATGATCGTCGCCTCGTGGGCAAGCGACCCCTTGCCACCGTGGTGGCCGTCCTCGACCAGCTTCTTGGAGTTGTCCCAGGCGCCGCCGGAGTTCGCGAGGAAGACGGCCATCAACGTACCCGCGCCGATCGCGCCGGCCAGGAATCCGGCCAGTGGCGCCACTCCGAGGCCGAACCCGACCGCGATGGGCGCCAGGATCGCGAGGATCCCCGGGGTGGCGAGCTCGCGCAGCGAGTCCTTGGTGACGATGTCGACGACCCGCCCGTACTCCGGGCGGCCGGTGCCCTCCATGATCCCGGGGATCTCCCTGAACTGGCGCCGCACCTCGAAAACGACGGCGCCCGCAGCCCTGCCGACAGCGTTGATCGCCAGGCCGGAGAACAGGAAGACCGCGGACACACCGAGCAGTACTCCCACCAGGACGGCAGGGTCGAAGACGAAGAAGCCCGTCACGAACGACGAGAACTCCTCGTTGTCGGGGTTGGCGTCTCGAACCGCGTCGATGGCAGTGCCGATGTAGGAGCCGAACAGCGCGCTGGCCGCCAGCACGGCGGTGGCGATCGCGATGCCCTTGGTGATCGCCTTGGTGGTGTTGCCGACGGCGTCGAGCTCGGTGAGGATCTGCGCGCCCTCGGGGCTCACGTCGCCGGACATCTCCGCGATGCCCTGGGCGTTGTCGGAGACCGGGCCGAACGTGTCCATCGCGACGATCACGCCGACGGTGGTGAGCAGGCCGCAACCGGCCAGCGCCACCGCGAACAGCGCGATGGAGAGCGAGCCGGCACCCAGCAGGTAGGCGCCGAACACCGCGGCGCCGATGACGATCGTGGTGTAGACCGCCGACTCGAAGCCGACCGAGAGACCCGACAGGATGACCGTGGCCGGGCCGGTGAGCGAGGTCCGGCCGACGTCCTTGACCGGACGGTAGTCGGTGCCGGTGAAGTAGCCGGTCAGCGCCAGGATTGCAGCGGCCAGCACGACGCCGATGACGACCGCCAGCCCGGCGATCAGGGCTGGGTTGCCCTCCGGGGTCACCCCGATCAGCTGGTCGAGCGCGCTGTTGCCGGCGCCGGTCAGCTCCGAGAAGTCGCTGGGAAGGTAGATGAACGCGAGCGCGAAGGACGCGACCGCACCGAAGGCAGCCGAGAGGTAGAACGCACGGTTGATCGTGACCAGCCCGTTCTCGCCGGCGCGAGGCCTGGTGAGGTAGACGCCCGCCACTGCGCTCAGGGCACCGATCGCCGGCACGAGCAGCGGGAAGACCAGGCCGGCATCGCCGAAGGCGATCGAGCCGAGGATCAGGGCCGCGACCAGGGTCACCGCGTAGGACTCGAAGAGGTCGGCCGCCATGCCGGCGCAGTCGCCCACGTTGTCGCCCACGTTGTCGGCGATCGTCGCCGCGTTGCGAGGGTCGTCCTCGGGGATGTTCTGCTCGACCTTGCCGACCAGGTCAGCACCGACGTCGGCGGCCTTGGTGAAGATGCCACCGCCGACTCGCATGAACATGGCGAGCAGCGCCGCCCCGAAGCCGAAGCCCTCCAGCACCTCGGGGGCGTGGTCCTGGAACAGCAGCACCACGACACTGGCGCCGAGCAGGCCGAGGCCGACGGTCGCCATGCCGACGAAGGCGCCGGTGCGGAAGCCGATGCTCATCGCCGGGTCCCGGCCCTCGCTCTCGGCGGCCGCGGCGACCCGCAGGTTCGCGCGCACCGCAAGGCTCATGCCGAGGTAGCCGATCGCGGCGGAGAACGAGGCACCCACGAGGAAGAACACCGACCGGAACACCCGGACGATCCAATCCTCGGCAGGCAGTGCCAGCAGCAGCAGGAACGCGGCGACGGCGAAGATGCCGAGCGTCCGGAACTGCCGCTGCAGGTAGGCGTTGGCCCCCTCCTGCACTGCGAGCGCGATGTTCTTCATGTTGTCGGTGCCTTCACCGGCGGCAAGGACTTCCTGGCGGAACATGTAGGCCATGCCCAGAGCGCCGAGGGCGATCAGGAGCACCACGAGGACCAGGATGAAGTTGCCTCCGGAGAGATCCACGACAGCGGGAAGGATCCCGGTCATGCATTCCTCCTGGGAGTGACTCAACTCACGAGCGTGCGAACGAGCGGAGTCTACGCAGACGCAACCGGGGGTCCGCACCCCGGTGTGAGCGGCACCACACCGATCGGTACCGCACCGGGCGGATCACCCTGCGGCGAGCGCCTCGTCGGCCGTCTCGTGGATCACGAAGACCTTGGCCAGCCCGGTGATCCGGAAGATCTTCAGCAGCCGGTCCTGGTTGCACACCAGCCGGAGCGAACCGTCGTGCGCCCGCACCTTCTTCAAGCCGCCCACGAGCACCCCGAGCCCCGTGGAGTCGAGGAACTCGACCTCGTGCATGTCGACCACGATGTCGTAGGACCCCGTGGCGACGAGCTCGCTGATCTTGTCGCGGAGCTTGGGCGCGGTGTAGACGTCGATCTCTCCACCGACGGCGACGATCGTCTTGCCGTCGGCCTCGCGCGTGGTCAGCGTCAGGTCCACGTCTGTGCTTTCTCCCTCGGCCCTGGCCGGGCCCCCAAAACCGCGGCGTCGTGGTGTCGTCTCCTCCACAATCAAACCACGCCCGACCGTGTCGTGCCCGTTTGCCACACTGCGCGAGTGCAGTCCGCGCCTTCCGGACCTCCGTCGCCGGTCGCCGACCTGGTGGCGCGGCTGGTCGCGCCCCCCGGGCGGGCCGCGCGGCTCACCCACCTCGAGCAGCTCGCACCCCGGGCGGCCGTCACGGCGCCGTGGCCCCGATGGGTCCCCGACGAGGTCCGCGAGGCCTACGTCGGCCGCGGCGTCGTGCTGCCGTGGCGGCACCAGGTCGAGACGGCGGACCACGCCCGCGGGGGGCGCCACGTGGTGGTCTCGACCGGGACCGCGTCCGGGAAGTCGCTGGCCTTCCAGCTGCCGGCGCTCGCCGGGGTCCACCGGCTGCGGGGCGCGGGGGGCGAACGGGGTTCCACCGTGCTCTACCTGGCGCCGACCAAGGCGCTGGCACAGGACCAGTGGGCGGGGCTGCGGGCCTTGGGGCTGGACACGAGGGTCACCACCCACGACGGCGACAGCAGCCGGGAGCTGCGCGACTGGGCGCGCGACCACGGGGAGTACGTGCTGACCAACCCCGACATGCTGCACCGCTCGCTGCTGCCCGGCCACGAGCGGTGGGCCCGGTTCCTGTCGATGCTCGACGTCGTCGTGGTCGACGAGGCGCACCACTACCGGGGTGTCTTCGGCGCCCACGTGGCGCAGGTGCTGCGGCGGCTGCGGCGGGTGTGCGCCCGCTACGGCGCGCAGCCGACGTTCGTGCTGGCCTCGGCCACCATGGCCGACCCCGCCGGCACCGCCAGTCGGCTCACCGGCCTCCCGGTGGTCGCCGTCACCGACGACGCCTCGCCCCGCGGGCAGGTGTCGCTGGCCTTCTGGGAGCCGTCGTTCACCTCTCTCAAGGGGGAGAACGACGCGCCTGTGCGGCGCTCCGCGGCCGCCGAGACGGCCGACCTGCTGACCGACCTGGTCGTCGACGGGGTGCGGACGCTGGCGTTCGTCCGCTCGCGGCGGGGTGCCGAGCAGGTGGCGCTCACCGCCGCGGGCGCGCTGGCCGAGGTCGATCCCTCGCTCCCGGGTCGGGTGGCGGCCTACCGCGGCGGCTACCTGCCGGAGGAGCGGCGCGACCTCGAGCAGAGGCTGCGCAGCGGACAGCTGCTGGGGCTGGCCGCCACCAGCGCCCTCGAGCTCGGCATCGACGTGAGCGGGCTCGACGCCGTGGTGATGGCCGGCTACCCGGGCACCCGGTCGGCCCTGTGGCAGCAGCTCGGCCGCGCCGGCCGCGGCGCGGGGGACGCGCTCGGCGTCCTGGTCGCGCGCGACGACCCCCTCGACACCTACCTGGTGCACCACCCGGAAGCGCTGGTGGGGCAGCCGGTGGAGGCGACGGTGTTCGACACCGACAACCGCTTCGTGCTCGGGCCGCACCTGTGTGCGGCCGCCCAGGAGCTGCCCCTGGTGGAGGACGACCTCCCCCTGTTCGGGCCGACCAGCGGCGCCGTCGTGGACGAGCTCGTGGACGCGGGGCTCCTGCGGCGCCGGAGCCGCGGGTGGTTCTGGACCGACGCCCGGCGCGCGGCCGACCTCGCCGACATCCGCTCGACCGGAGGCGCCCCGGTCCAGCTGCTCGAGGTCGGCACGGGACGAGTGGTCGGGACCGTCGACGCATCGCGCGCCCACTCGACCGCCCACGCCGGCGCCGTCTACGTGCACGCCGGCGAGACGTGGGTCGTGCAGGACCTCGACCTCGACGACCGGGTCGCCGTCATGGAGCGCAGCGACCCCGACCACACCACCTCGGCGCGGGAGACCACCTCCGTCACGATCGCCTCCGAGCGCCGCCACCGCACCTGGGGCGGCTGCCGGCTGGCCACCGGCGAGGTCGACGTGACCCACCAGGTGGTGTCGTTCCTCAAGCGCCGCCCCTCGGGGGAGGTGATCGGCGAGGAGCCCCTGGACCTGCCGGAGCGGACCCTGCGCACCACTGCGGTCTGGTGGACGGTGCCGGACGACGCGCTCGAGGACTCCGGCATCCTGCCGGTCGACCTCCCGGGAGCGGCCCACGCTGCGGAGCACTGCTCGATCGGGCTCCTTCCTCTCTTCGCGACCTGCGACCGGTGGGACATCGGGGGGGTGTCGACCGCGCTCCACCCCGACACAGGTCGGCTCACGGTCTTCGTCTACGACGGTCATCCCGGTGGTGCGGGGTTCGCGGAGCGCGGGTACGAGGAGGCGGTGGCCTGGCTGAACGCGACCCGCGACGCGATCCGGCACTGCGGCTGCCCCGAGGGGTGCCCGTCGTGCGTGCAGTCCCCGAAGTGCGGCAACCAGAATCACCCCCTCGACAAGGAGGGCGCCGTCGCCCTCCTCGACGTCCTGCTCGAGCACGCCCCGCACTCCTGACCCCGGGTCCGGCGCGGGCCCGGGCCTCGAGGTCGCCCCGCTGGCCGAGCCACCGTGGCCCGACCACCACCACCCGGACCACGACGTCGGTCCCGTCGGTGAGGCACCCCGACAGCCGAGCGCCGTTGGCGGAGGCGACCGCACCCGCCCTCGCGCAGGCGTCGTCGCCCCGCTGGAGCGCCGTCGCGCCCGCCAGGGCCGCGAGGTCGGCCGCGGACTCAGCGACCCGCTGGTCGTGGACCATCGCCGCCACGACCCCCAGCGCCGCCCCGAGGACCAGCAGCAACGACAGGCACGCCACCACCATCGGCGTCGCGGCTCCACGCTCCTCCCGGCTCACGGGGACTCCTCGGTCACCGCCACCGCCTCCGCCTCGAGCCGGACGCCCGGCAGCACCTCCAGCACCCCGCCCGGACCGTCGAAGGACCGGGTCACCGTCACCGCGACCTCGTCACCCCGGTGGGCCACGCGCACGCGGCTGCCCGGCCCCGCCACCGCCGTGCCGCGGGCGAGCGCGGCCGCCTCGGCGTCGCCCCGGGCCAGCATCCGGGCCGTCTCGCGAGCGCCGTCGACCACGCGGACCTGGGCGGCGCCGACGGCGAGCAGCCAGACCAGGCCGACCGTCACCGCCAGCAGCAGCGGCAGGCCGAGAGCCAGCTCGGCCGTGACCGCGCCGCGTTCCTGGTCGCCAGCCCACCGCCGGGCGGGGCGTCGGGTCATCCGATGCCCAGCAGCCCGAGCACGTGGTCGAACAGCGACCGCAGCAGCTGGTCGCCGAAGCCACCGGTGAGCAGCTGGTAGAGCAGCCCGGCGAGCCCGGCCCCCGCGGCGGTGCCGACGGCGTACTCGGCGGTGGTGATGCCGTCGTCGTTCCTGGTCTTCATGGGATCTCCTCTCGCGCGCCGCCGGTGCGGCCCTCAGGCGCCGACTCTGGCCGCCGGGGGACGCCTCGCGCGACGACCACCGGCGCGCCTGTGGAACACCCGGACCGGGGTGGTGCTGTGGAGACCAGGTGGCGCGGATCGGGCCTCACAGGCCCAGTCCGGACACCAGGCCGGCGACCATCGGCACCACCCCGAGAAGCAGGAACGAGGGCAGCAGGCAGACCCCGAGCGGGACGGCGGCCCGCACGCCGACCGCTCGCGCGCGGTCCTCGACCTCGGCCCGGGCCGACGCCGCCAGCTCGCCGGCGAGCCGCTCGACCGTGGCGGCGACGGGAGAGCCCGAGCGCTGGGCCCGTGACATGGCGCGCCCGAGCGGCGCCAGGTCGGGCTCGCGGGCGACGTCGCCCCAGACCGCGACCGGGTCGCTGCCGAGCGCGAGCCGGTCGGTCACCGGTGACAGCCGGTCGGCGGCCTCGCCGGGGAGCGCGAGGCAGGTGCGCCGTACCGCCTCGGCCGGTGGGGCACCCGCGCGCAGGGTCGTGGCCAGGAGCAGCACCAGCACGGGGAGGTCGGCACGGAGCTCCTCACGCCGACGTCGCACCTCGGCGGGCTCGGCCGACCCGGCGAACCTGGCCACGAGCACCGCCACCACGACCCCGACCACCAGCCCGCCCCAGCCGGGTCGGAACGTCCAGCAGGCGGAGCCGGCCGACACGCCCCACACCCACCGACCTCTCCGGAGCCAGTCGCGGCCGGCCGGGTCGAGCTCGCGGGTGCGCGGGCCGGCACGCGGGCGAGGGGTGCCGGCGAGGACGACCGCGAGTCCCGCCAGCAGCGCGGCGGCCCAGGCGGTCACCGGGACACCCCGTCGGCGATCCGTTCGATCCACCACAGCCCCGCCAGACCGAGGGTGACGCCGGCCGCCAGGCAGGCCACGCCGACCGGGTGGCCGAGCAGGAACTCCCAGGCGCCCGACCCGTGCCCGCCACCGAGCACCAGCATCGCGACGGGAAGTGCGGCGACCAGCCGGGCGGTCGCCCGGGCCGAGGCCAGCTCGGAGGCGACGACGCGCGCGGTGGTGCGCCGGTCGCGGATCGCGCCGGCGACCCGCCCCAGCGCGTCGGCCAGGCCGCTGCCGGTGCGGTGGGCGACGGTCCAGGCGGCGGCGACCAGGCGCAGGTCGGCGGCGCCGGGGGTGCGCGACAGGTCGTGGAGGGCGACCGCGGGGTCGCTGCCGAGCCCACCGGCCTCGGCGACGGGTGCGAGCGCCGGCCACTCCTCCGCCGCGCGCCGGAGCGCCACGACCGGAGACTGCCCGGCGACCAGCTCGGCGGCCACCAGCTCGCAGGTCTCCAGCACCCGCTCGGCGGTGCGCGTCGACTCGGCCCGGCGTCGTCGTACGCCGACCAGCGCCCTGCCCCCGGCCGCCAGCAGGGTCGCGAGCAGCAGCAGCGCCGCCGGGACGCCGGACCCCACCAGGAGCAGCAGCACGATCCCGGGTACCGGGACCAGCAGCAGCCACCGCCGTGCCGGTGGGGGCACCGGCGCCCGGGGAGCGGCGGGGAGGAGCAGCACGGCCGCCGCTCCGGCCGCCAGACCGGCCAGCACCGGGAGCCAGGTCATGGCGCCAGGCGGCGCTCGAGCCGGGCGGCACCCGCGCCGTAGCGCATCGACCCGTCGTCGCCGAACTCCACCGCAGGCTCGAGCGACACCCACCCGTCGGGCGAGCGCACGGGGACGGCGACCTCGCGCACCAGCCGGCGCCCGTCGGCCGTGCGGGCGACGTGGACCACGGCGTCGAGCGCGGAGGCCAGCTGGCTGTGCGTGGCGGCCCGGCCCCACCCGGCCGCCAGCGCGAGCGCCTCGACCCGGGCCGCGACGTCGACCGCGGAGTTGGCGTGGATGGTGCCGCAGCCACCCTCGTGGCCGGTGTTGAGGGCAGCGAGCAGGTCGGTGACCGAGGCGTCGCGCACCTCGCCGACGACGAGTCGGTCGGGGCGCATCCGGAGCGCCTGCCGCACCAGGTCCTGCACCGCCACCCCGCCCGCTCCCTCCAGGTTGGCCGGGCGGGCCTCGAGGCCGACGACGTGGGGGTGGTCGGGTCGCAGCTCGCTGGCGTCCTCGACCACGACGAGGCGCTCGGCGGGGTCGGCGAGCGTGAGCAGGCTGGCCAGCAGCGTGGTCTTGCCGGCGCCGGTGCCGCCCGAGACCAGGAAGGCGAGCCGACGGCGCACGATCGCGGCCAGCAGCCGGGCGCCCTCGTCGGTCACGGTGCCGAGCCCGACCAGGTCGGCCAGCGAGAGCACGCGGGCGCTCGGGACCCGCAGCGAGACGATGGTGCCGGGTCGGGCCACCGGGGCGAGCACCGCGTGGAACCGGCTCCCGTCGGCGAGCCGCACGTCGACGTAGGGCGAGGCGTCGTCGAGCCGCCGGCCGCCCGAGGCCGCCAGCCGCTGCGCGAGGCGACGCACGGCGTCGTCGTCGGCGAAGCGCAGGTCGGTGCGCTCCAGGCCGTCGCCCCGGTCGAGGTAGACCTCCTCGGGACCGTTGACGAGCACGTCGGTGACTCCCGGGAGGCGGAGCAGCGGCTCGAGGGGCCCCGCGCCGACGACGTCGCGCCGCAGGGTCTCGTGGACCGCGAGCACCGTGGTGTCGCCGACCGGGTGGCCGGCGCCGCGCAGCGCGTCGGCCACCCGGTGGGGGGTGAGCGTCCCGGGCTCCCGCGCCAGCCGGTCGCGGACCAGGTCGACCAGGTCGGCGGGCGCTTCGGTCACGCGGCGGTCTCGCGGGCGGGCGTCTCGCCCAGCACGACGCGGGCGGCCCGGGCGAGGGGGCCGCGCCGGGAGCGCACCGGGCCGAGGCCGAGGTCGACGGCCTCCGCGAGACCGCGCTGGTCCCCCATCGCCGCCAGGACGGGAGTCGTGAGCACCCGCCCGACCTCGTCGGCGTCGAGGCCCGCGCCACGGAGCAGCAGCGCGGCCCGCCGCGGGTCGGGCAGCCCGCCGACCACCCGCTCGGTGGAGGTCAGGCCTGCGAGCGTCGGCCGGGACACCACGACCACCCGGTCGCACCGCACCAGCACCTCGTCGAGCACCTCGTCGCGGACGCGCGGGCAGTCGACCACCACGGTGTCGTGGCCGCGCTGGGCGGCGGCGACCACCTCCCGCACCGCGAACGCGGGCAGTGGCGGCTGCTTCCCGGCGTAGAACGTCAGCACGCCGAGCGAGGCCTGGCGGGGGACCCCCTCGCGCAGCGACGCCGCCCCGAGCCGACCGGTGGTGCGGCACAGCTCGTCCCAGCGCACGCCGGTGCGGCCCTCCATGCCGAGCACCCGGTCGAGCCCGGGGCCGATCCGGTCGGCGTCGATCACGAGCGTCGGCCCGGACCGGGCCGCCACCTGTCCCAGCGCAGCCGCGAAGACGGTGGCGCCCGCCCCGCCGGAGCCCCCGACCACGCCGACGGTCCACGCCCTCCGGGGCCGTTCGTCACCCAGGTCGGTGAGCAGCTCGACCACCCACTCCCCGGACCTCGGCAGGTCGGCGACGTTCTCGGCGCCGAGGGCGAGGGCGACCGCCATCGCGTCGTCGCCGAACCCGCCGAAGGAGACCACGTGGACCCCCTCCCGGCGACGCGGCCTCAGGTCGGCGAGCTCGGGGGCCACGTCGGCCCCCACCAGGACCAGGGGTGCGGCGGACCACCCGGCGAGGCCGCCCACGCCGTCGGGGGCGACGTCGGGCGTGACGCCGGCGGCCGCCGCCAGCCGCAGCAGCTCGTCGAGCAACGACTCGTCGCGGGTGATGACCAGGGGTGCGCTCATGGGTGGCAGCGTGCCCGGGCCGGTGTCGGTGGTCGAGGACGTCGCGGCCGGGCTGTGGACAAGGTGCCGGGACCGGGGGCTGTGGACCGCAAATGGCCGGACGGGGTCACCGTCCGCCCATACAGTGGTGACGTGAGTTCCCGCCCGACCGCGGCCTTCTTCGACCTCGACAAGACGATCATCGCCAAGTCGAGCACCCTGGCCTTCAGCAAGCCGTTCCAGGCGGGCGGGCTGATCTCGCGACGCGCGGTGCTGCGGTCGGCGTACGCCCAGTTCGTCTACGCGGTCGGGGGCGCCGACCACGACCAGATGGAGAAGATGCGAGCGTTCATGTCCCAGCTCTGTGCCGGCTGGGACGTCGCGACGGTCCGCGAGATCGTGGCCGACACCCTCTACAACATCGTCGAGCCGCTGGTCTACGACGAGGCGGTGAGCCTGATGGCCGAGCACCGGCTGGCGGGCCGCGACATCGTCATCGTGTCGACCAGCGGCGCCGAGGTGGTCGAGCCGATCGGCGCGATGCTCGGAGCCGACCGGGTGGTGGCGACCCGGCTGGAGATCGTCGACGGCCGCTACACCGGCGAGATCGAGTACTACGCGTACGCCGAGGAGAAGGCGCGCGCCATGGCCGACCTCGCGCGCACCGAGGGCTACGACCTCGACGCCTCCTACGGCTACAGCGACTCCTCCACCGACGTGCCGATGCTGGAGGCGGTCGGCCACCCGCACGCGGTCAACCCCGACAAGGAGCTGCGCCGCGTGGCCACCTCCCGGGGCTGGCCGGTCCTCGTCTTCGACAAGCCGGTCGCGCTCCGCAGCCGGGTCCCCCTGCCACCCCGGACGCCCACCCTCGCCGCGCTCGCCGTGGGCGGGGCGCTGGCGCTCGGAGGGCTGGTCTGGACCAACGCCCGACGCCGTCGGGTCGGTGACTGACGCGACACGCCGGACCCCCACACCCGGGCGCGGAAATCAAGTCTTGAAGTGCAGCTCGTCGAGGCGTAGACCAGTCCTCGAGGGGAGAGAACAACTCCACAAGCCCGCACGTGAGCCTGGTACCCACGCGGCGATCCACCCTTCCTACAGGGCGCCTGTCATCCGGGATCTGCCCGGGGCAGCAACTACGAGATGCACGCCTGGTAGCCGGGTCTCACGTGTCAGCGGCGGCACCCGTCTCGCTCGAGCCGGGTGCCGCTCGCATGTGCGGTCACACGTCGTGCAGCGGGCTCGCCTCGGCCGCGGCGACGTAGGCGTCGGCGGCGTGCAGCACCCACGCGTGCTGCCCGGCCCGGCCACCGTCGCGCCACCCGCGCCACCGGGCCTCGTACGCCGGCCGCAGCGCCAGGTGGCCGGCCTCGGGCACGACCAGCGACTTCGCGTCGAGGCCGCGGGCGACCAGCACCAGCCGCTCGGCCGCGCGCGCGACGAGCCCGTTGTGCGAGGCGAACGGCTCCGCGGCGAGCAGCTCGGCGTGGACGACCGCCGCGACCAGCAGCGCCGGGGCGTCGGCCGTGACCACCGGGCCGAGGTCGCGCAGCCGGGCGGCGGCGTCGGCGTCGCGCGGCCGGCCCAGCGCTTCGTCGGGGACGCATCCGGCGCCCGCAAGGGTGTGCAACCGGGCGAACGCCTGCAGCGGCGAGCGGGTCACCACCGGCGCCTGCGACAGCAGCTGGGCGGAGAGCCGGACCGACGCCGCCGCCACGTCGTCCCCGGTCCCGGCGCGCAGGTCGTCGAGCGACGACGACGAGCCCTCGAGCACCGCGCTGGCGTGGGCGCCGCGCAGCAAGGACTCCGCGGTCGTCTCCGGCGTGGTGCGGCGCAGCCCCCGGTCGCGGAGCATCGCGTCGATGCCGTCACGGGCCGACGCCAGGGCCGACGGCACGCCCTCGAGGGCCAGCAGGCGGGTCAGCAGCTCGGGGCTCATGGTGGCGTCAGGCTAGCCGTGCGACGGTGCCCGATCGCGCGGACCTCCAGGAGGTAGCCTGCCCGGGATGGACGACGACGTACGGCGCCAGGCGCGCTCCTTCGGACCGGTGGCCGACGCCTACGACCGCGGCCGACCCTCGTTCCCGGCCGAGGCGGTCCGGTGGCTGGTCGGCCCCCAGCCGGCCACGGTGCTCGAGCTGGGCGCCGGCACCGGCAAGCTCACCTCGGTCCTCGTCGAACTCGGCCACGACGTCCACGCCACGGATCCCGACCCCGACATGCTCTCGAGGCTCCGGCTGCGCCTCCCCGACGTCCCCACCAGTGAGGCGGGTGCCGAGGAGATCCCGCTGCCCGACCGGTCGGTCGACGTCGTGGTGGCGGCCCAGGCCTTCCACTGGTTCGACCACGAGCAGGCGCTGCCCGAGATCGCCCGGGTGCTGCGCCCCGGCGGACACCTCGCGCTCACCTGGAACACCCGCGACGAGCGGATCCCGTGGGTACGCCGCCTCGGCGTCCTGCTCGGCTCCCCGGGGGCGGCGGCCGAGGCCACCGAGTCCCATGACCCCGTCGTCCAGTCCGACCTGTTCGGCTTCGTCGAGGAGCAGCAGTTCCCGTTCTGGCAGCCGATCGACCGGGAGTCGATCGTCGACCTGGCCGTCTCCCGCAGCTACGTCGCGACCCTCGAGGAGACCGCCCGCGACCAGCTGGTCGCCGACGTGCTGGCCTTCTACGACGACTACGGCCGCGGCATGGACGGCATGCAGCTGCCCTACCGGTGCGAGTGCTTCCGCGCCCAGGTCATCGACGGACCCGACGGCCCGGCCGGCGACGGCGCCGACGACACCGGCGACGCGGCCGACGCCGACCGGGGCCCCGACCCCGGTGACGGGCGGCGGGTGAGCGACGGCGGCGACAGCGACGTGCTGCTCATCGACTTCCGCTGAGTCCCGGCGACGAGGCCGCGGCCCTCAGTCGTCGCCGTCCACGACGAAGTCCGGCGTCCCGTCGACGCACTCCGCCTCGACCCGGACCCCGCTCTCGTCGTTCTCGAACTCGACCCGGACCCGGTCCGGGCCCGTGTCGTCGACCTCGATCCGGTAGCCGCTGCTGGCCGAGCTGCCGCTGTGCCGGATCACCGTGCCCTCACACGTCGCCGACACCAGCCCGGCGGGGCCCTGCCACGTCCGGGTGACGCTGGCTGACGCGGCGGTCCCGGGGTCCCCCGGCGACGAGGTGTCCGACGAGGTGGGCGGCGACGGCGACCGGGAGGGCGAGGGGGACGGCGAGGCCGACAGGGTCCGGCCTCCTACCGCCGTGGCACCCTCGCCACCATCGGTCGAGGGGACGGGGTCGAGTCCTCCCGACACGCCCTCGCCGGCGCGGGAGATCACGCCCCAGACCAGGGTCGCCCCGGCGACGGCCACCACCATCCACACCAGCACGCCCAGCGTGACCGCCCGACGGGCCCTCATGGCCTCATCCTCGCACCGGGACGTCGTCCCCACGGGACGTGGCCCCGCGGGCTAGCGTGCGCGTCATGACGAGCATCCTCGTGGTCGAGGACGACGAGGCGATCCGCACCGCGTGCCACCGCGGCCTCTCGGAGCGCGGGTACGCCGTCGCGACCTCGCCCACCGGTCTAGGCGGCCTGGAGATGGTCATCACCACCCTCCCCCAGGTCGTGCTGCTCGACCTGGGCCTCCCGGACGTCGACGGCCTGGCCCTGGTCTCGATGATCCGGGCCACCGGCTCGAACGTCCCGATCATCGTGATCACGGCGCAGGACGACGACCCGACGATGGTCCGCGCGCTCGACAACGGGGCCGACGACTACGTGGTGAAGCCGTTCGGGACCGACCAGCTCGCGGCCCGGATCCGGGCGGTGCTCCGTCGGGCCGGCACCGCGGACGCCCCGTCGCCGCCCGTTCGCGTCGGCGAGCTCGTGATCGACGAACGGGCCCGGACCGCCACCCTCGCGGGCGAACCGCTGGAGCTGGCCCGCAAGGAGTTCGACCTGTTGCTCGCGCTGGCGTCCCGGTCGGGCGAGGTGGTGAGCAAGCGCGAGCTGCTGTCCGAGATCTGGCGCGACGCCTACGGCGGCTCGGAGCGCACCGTCGATGTGCACCTGTCGTGGTTGCGGCGCAAGCTGGGCGAGTCGGCGGCCGAGCCGCGCTACCTGCACAGCGTCCGCGGGGTGGGCGTCCGCCTGGTCGACCCCGGCGACGGGTAGGGGCCCGGAGGTGCGCCGGCGCATCTTCTGGCTGGTCGTCGCCACCACCTCGGTGGTGGTGGTGTCGTTCGTCGTCCCGCTCTGCCTGCTCGTGCGCACGATCGCCCAGGACCGCGCGATGGCGGCGGCCGACCAGGAGGCCCGGAGCCTCGCCACGCTGGTCACCCGGATCGGGCAGGAGCCGCAGCTCGCCGAGGTGGTGGCCGGGCGGGACCAGCGTGGCGTCGCCCGCAGCGCCGTCCTCACCTCGGGGGGACGGGTGCTCGGGGAGGGCCAGGCGTCCGCGACCGATCCCGAGGTACGCCGGGCCCTGGACGGCGAGGCCTTCACGGTGGTCGACGACACCGGCGGCCGGGTGCTGCTGCCGGTGGTCACCGGCGACGGCACCGCCGTCGTCCGCACCACGGTGTCCGCGGCCGACCTCCGGCGCGGCGTGACCACGGCCTGGGCGGGGATCATCGGGCTGGGCGTGCTGCTGCTCGCGCTGGCCGCCGGTATCGCGGCCTGGCTGGGCCGACGCATCAGCGAACCGTTGCTCGACGTCGCGGGGGTCGCCCACCAGCTCCGCGAGGGCGACCTGGCCGCGCGCGCCGACGTCCGCGGCACCGAGGAGACCGAGGAGCTCGCCCGGGCGCTCAACGGACTGGCCGAGCGCACGACGGAGCTGCTGGTCGAGGAGCGGCTGGCCGTGGCCGACCTCTCCCACCGGCTGCGCACCCCGGTCACGGCGCTACGCCTGGACGCGGAGGCGGTGCGGGACCCGTCGCTGGGGCCCCGGCTCCAGGACCACGTCGACGTCCTCCGACGCACCATCGACGCGATCGTCCGCGAGGCCCGCCGGCCGGTACGCACCGACCTGGCCGCCCGCTGCGAGGCGGTCGCGGTGGTCCGGGACCGCTGTGACCACTGGCTCGCCCTCGCCGAGGACCAGGGGCGCACCACCCGGGTTCGGCTCGCGGACGGTCCGCTGCCGGTGCCCCTGGCTGCGGACGACCTCGCCGACCTCGTCGACGTGCTGGTCGACAACGTGTTCGCCCACACGGCGGAGCCCACGGCGTTCTCGGTGGACCTCGACCGCCCGGGTGGCGAGGTCCGGCTGCGGATCGAGGACCAGGGGGTCGGCCCCCAGCCCGTCGCGGGAGAGCGACCGGGGTCCACCGGGCTCGGCCTCGACATCGCACGCCGTACGGCGGCCTCGTGCGGCGGTCGGCTCACGGCCGGACCGGGTCCGGACGGTGGGTTCCGGGTGGAGGTCGTGCTGCCGCTGCTCGACCCCTGACACCTGCTCAGCCGTCCGTGCCAGTGTCGGCGGTCCGGGTCCCGGTGCGGGTGTGGGTCCCGGTCCCGGTGTCACCCGAGCCGGTGTGGTCGTCCCCCAGGTCGTCGCCGACGTCGTCGTCGTAGTCGTCGTAGTCGTCGTCGACCTCCTCGAGGTCGTCCCCGAGGTCGCGTCGCCCGTCGACGGCCGCGGTGGGCTGGTCGTCCCCGCTCCCGGGCGCAGACGGAGCCGGAGCGGCCGGGGCGGCAGGCGCAGGAGCCGGGGCCCCGGCGGCCTGGCCGGGCAGGGTCACCTCCCGGGTCACCGTGGTGACGCACCGGCCGTGCTGCAGCTTGGCCGGCTTCTCGCACGGCGCGAAGCGCGGCCGGTCGGGTCGAGGTCGCTGCTCCACGGCGTCGGCCGCCGGGGCGGCGGTCGGCTCCGGGGCGGCGACCTCGTAGGCAGTGACGGCGCCGAGGGTGCCGGCGGCCAGGGTGACTGCGGCGACGAGGGCAGTGGTGAGGCTCATCGCCCCAGTGAAGGACGGTGCGCCTTGTCCGCGCCTCGTGAGGACGTCAAGAGCACCTCAAGGGCTGCGTTGAGAGGGACTTGACGGTGCCATGACACCCGGTTGCGCGGCCCGATCGCAGGGTGGGCCCATGACCTACACGAGCAGGGACCGCGACCGCGGACGACTGGCCGTCACCGCGGTCACCGGACTCGGCGCCGTCGGTGCGCTCACGGCCACCGGCTGGCTGTCCGGTGTCGCCGCGGCCGACTTCTCCGCGCAGCAGGCGCCCGCCGACGACGGTGGCTCCGCCACCGGTGCGGCCGACCGGAGGCCGCGCAAGCCCGTCCTCCGCGAGCGGCCCTACCTCACGCGGGTGACGGTGCGGTACGTCCGACCGGAGGCGCCGACCGCCCCCGCCCCCACGTCCGGCACACCTGCGTCACCGGCGCCGGTCTCCACCCCCGCACCGGCTCCCGTTCCCTCCTCGTCCTCGGGCAGCTCGAGCGGCTCGTCGGGGTCGTCCGGGTCGTCCGGCTCCTCGGGCTCCGGGTCGGCGCCCGCCGCCCCCAGCAGCGGGTCGTGACCGGCGTGCGCCGCCACACCGTCCTGGAGGCCTTCGGCAGCTACCTCTTCCTCGCCGTACGGCGGCCGGCGACGCTGCCCGCCGTCGTCCGGCTGGCGGAGACGGTCGTCGCCGACGTCGACGCCACCTGCAGCCGGTTCCGCGCCGACTCCGACCTCAGCCGCGTGAACGCCTCGGCCGGCCGCTGGGTCGAGGTCGACCCGCTGCTCGTGGCGGCCGTCGAGGTCGCGTGCCGCGCGGCCGAGGCGACCGACGGGCTGGTCAGCCCGCTGCTCGGGCGGACCCTCGTGGAGCTGGGCTACGACCGGGACCTGCGCCGGCTGACCCCGCCGCTGGCGACCGTGCTGCCGGGTGACGGGACCGCCGCACCGGCACCGGCCCCCGACGCCTGGCGGGACATCCGCGCGGGGCAGGAGGCGCTCCGGCTCCCCGCTGGCACCGCGCTCGACCTGGGTTCCACCGGCAAGGCCTGGGCGGCGGACCTGATCGCGGCGGCGATCGAGGACGAGGTCGGTGCACCGGCGCTGGTCAGCGTCGGCGGTGACGTGAGGATCGCCGCCCCGGACGGCCACCCGTGGCGGGTCGCGGTGTCCGAGACCCCGGGTGGCCCGGTGGAGCAGGAGGTGGCCCTGGACCACGGCGGCCTGGCGACCTCCAGCACCCGGGTACGCCGGTGGACCCACCGCGGCGTCGTGCGCCACCACCTCGTGGACCCGCGGACGGGTCGACCGGCCGACCCCGTCTGGCAGACCGTGACCGCCGCCGGCCCCTCGTGCGTCGCGGCCAACACCTCGTCGACCGCCGCGGTCGTGCTGGGAGCCCCGGCCCCGCGCTGGCTCGCCGACCGGGACGTCCCGGCCCGCCTGCAGCCACCGTGGGGCGACGTCGTGACGACCGGTGGCTGGCCCGGCCTGCCGACCAGCGGGAGGTGGGCGTCGTGACGGAGGGCCCGCTCCTCTGGTTCCTCAACCGCAGCACCGGCCTCGTGGCCCTGGTCCTGCTCACCGCGGCCACGGTCCTCGGCGTGCTGGCCCTGGGCGGGCGGCCGGGCACCCGCGTGCCCCGCTTCGTCGTCCAGTCGGTGCACCGCAACGTGGCCCTGCTCGCGGTCGTGACCGTCGCGGTGCACGTGCTGAGCTCCGTGGTCGACGAGTTCGTCGACATCCGCTGGTGGCACGCGTTGGTCCCGTTCACCGGCGACCACGAGCGGGTCTGGCTGGGCCTCGGAGCCGTGGCCGTCGACCTGCTCCTCGTCGTGACCGTGACCAGCCTGCTGCGGCACCGGATGCGGCGCCGTACCTGGCACGCCCTGCACCTGTCCGTGTACCCGCTGTGGCTCACCTCGATCCTGCACGGCGCGGGCATGGGAACCGACCTGGGCGCCGGCCTGTGGTGGGTGACCCTGTGCTGCGCCGCCGCGGTGGCCGCGGCGGTCGCCTGGCGCCTGGTACGGGCGAGCAAGACCGAGGACGACCCGACCGACCCTGTCCGCGACGGCATGACCATGCCCCTCCGGAGGAGCCCGTGACCACCAGCTTCGTGCAGCCACCCCTCGCGGCCCGCGACGACGGCCCACCCTCCCCGGTCCGCGCCCCCTCGGAGCTCACGGTCCGACCGGGCCCGGCCGCGCTGTGCGGCATCGAGCGGGGACCCGGGCTGGCGGCCCACCGCGACCAGCACGGACCGCTCCCCCGGCCGGACGCCGGCGCGCTGCGCGACGACCTGGACCGGATCGACCTGCGCGGCCGCGGCGGGGCCGGCTTCCCGTTCGTCCGGAAGCTGGCCGCGCTGGGTCCCGGGCGACCGGTGCTGGTCGTCAACATGAGCGAGGGTGAGCCCGCCAGCAGCAAGGACACCGCGCTCGCGCTCACCCGTCCCCACCTGGTGCTCGACGGCGTGGTCGCGACCGCCCGGGCGCTCGCGGCCCGGGAGGTGCACGTCGTCCTCCCGGGCGAGCGTCCGACGGCCGCCGCCTCGATGCGGGCCGCGATCGGCGAGCGCGACGACCCGGTGCGCGTCCTCACCCGGACGGCCGAGCCCCGGTTCGTGGCCGGGCAGGCGCGGGCCGTCGTCGAGCTGCTCGGCGGGCGCCCCAACCTGCCCCGGACCAGTTGGGCGCCCGAGGCGGTCTCGGGGCACCAGGGCCGGCCCACGCTCCTGAGCAACGCCGAGACCTGGGCCCGGATCGGGCTGCTCGCACTCCACGGAGCCCGCGAGTTCGCGCGGATCGGCACACCCACCGAGCCGGGCGCGACCCTGCTCACGGTCGGCGCGCCGGACGCCGTCCCGGTGGTCCACGAGCTGCCGTACGGCGCCCGGGTGCGCGACATCGTCCCCGAGGAGCGGCACGGGCGGCCGGTGCTGCTCGGTGGCTTCCACGGGTCGTGGGCCACCTGGGAGACGGTCGCCAGCCTGCACCTCTCGGTCCCGCGGATGCGCGCGCTCGGCACGCCGCTCGGGGCCGGCGTGCTGCTCTCCCTCGGCGCGGCCGACTGCCCGGTCGAGCTCACCCGCCGGGTGGTGGCCTACCTCGCCGGGCAGAGCGCGGGCCGCTGCGGGCCGTGCTTCAACGGGCTGCCGGCCCTCGCCTCGGCCGTGGACGCCTTCTGCACCGGCCGGGGCGGCACCGGCCGGGTCGAGGAGCTCGCCCGCCTGGTCGTGCGCCGCGGCGCCTGTGCCCACCCGGACGGCACCGTCCGCCTGGTGCGCTCGCTGCTCTCCACCTTCCCCGGCGAGGTCGCCGAGCACGCCACGGGTGGCTGCCGGTGGACCGGGCAGCGCGACGAGGCCTGGCGGGGAGTCGCGTGACCGCCCGGGAGCTGCGGGTCGACTGGCCCGAGTGCCGCGCCCGCGGCCTGTGCCACGAGCTGCTCCCCGAGCTCGTCGACCTCGACGAGTGGGGGTACCCGATCGTGCACGGCTCGGTGACCGACGACCTGATGCCCGACGCGCGGAGCGCGGTGCGCGCCTGCCCCCGGCGCGCGCTCCGGCTCGTCGAGGGACGCCGGTGAGCGTCGTCCCCGGGCCGGCCCGGCCGGTGGCAGGCTGGGGTCGTGACGGACGAGGTGCGGTCACCGCCGGGCCGGGCCGCACGGCGTACGCTGCTGGTCCTGCTCCTGGCGGTGGTGACGGTGGTGGCGATCCTGTGGGCGCTGCAGCGCCAGCTGATCTACTTCCCCGACTCCACCCCGGTCCCTCCCGCCGACACCGTCGTCCCCGGTGCGCGTGACGTCACCCTGCACACGGCCGACGGCCTCGAGCTGGGCGCGTGGTTCGTGCCGGCTGCCCCCGCCCGGGACACCGGGATGGCGGTGCTGCTCGCCCCGGGGAACGGCGGGAACCGTGCTGGCCGCGCGGGCCTCGCCGAGGAGCTGGGCCGCCGGGGCCTGGCCGTGCTGCTCATGGACTACCGCGGCTACGGCGGCAACCCCGGCAGCCCCAGCGAGGAGGGACTGGCCGCCGATGCCGACGCCGCAGCAGCGGCGCTCGAGCAGCTCGGCTACGGCGCCGGACAGACCGTCTACTTCGGGGAGTCGCTCGGCGGCGGCGTCGTCGCGGCACTGCAGGCGCGGCGACCACCGGCCGGGGTCGTGCTCCGGTCCCCGTTCACCGACCTCGCGGACGTGGGTCGGCACCACTACCCGTGGCTGCCCGTGCGGTCCCTGCTCCGGGACCGCTTCCCGGTCGTCGACCACCTCGCGGCCAGCGAGGTACCGGTGACGGTGGTCTACGGCGACCGCGACTCCGTGGTCCCCACCGAGCTCAGCGCCCGCGTGGCGGACCGCACCGGTTCGCTCGCCGAGCGGGTGGTGCTCCCCGGCGCCGACCACAACGACCCGGTCATGTTCGGGCCGCGGGTGGCCGCCGCGGTCGAGCGGCTCGCCCGCAGCGCCGGCTGACCCGCGTACGGCGGCGTGCGAGGCTGGCGGCATGGCGGACATGACGGCGGTGGTCCTTCCCCGGCACGGCGGCCCGGAGGTCCTCGAGGTGCGACACGACTGGCCACGGCCGGTCCCCGGGCCCGGCCAGGTGCTGGTGAAGGTGGCCGCCGCCGGCATGAACAACACCGACCTGTGGACCCGGGAGGGCGCCTACGGGCTGCCGGGTCCACCGTCAGGGTGGCGCGGACCGATCGCGTTCCCCCGCGTCCAGGGCGGTGACGTCTGCGGCGTGGTGGCCGAGGTCGGCGCCGAGGTCGCGCCGTCCCGGGTCGGCGAGCGAGTGCTGGTCGACCCTGCCCTCTACCGGGACGAGACCCCGACCGCACCCATCGTGGGGGTGCTGGGCAGCGAGTCCGACGGCGGGTTCGCCGAGTACGTCGTGACCGACGACGCCCGGGCGCACGACGTCTCCGAGTCACCCCTGGACGACGACCAGCTGGCGGCGCTGCCGATCGCCTACGGCACCGCGGTCGGCATGCTCGAGCGCGCCGCGGTCGGGGCCGGCGAGACGGTGCTCGTCACCGGAGCATCCGGCGGCGTGGGGCTCGCCCTGGTGCAGCTGGCCGTCGCGCGCGGGGCCCGGGTCGTCGCCGTCTCGAGCGGCGCCAAGGCCGCGCAGGTGCTCGACGCCGGTGCCCACCGGGTCGTCGACCGGGGCGGCGACCTCGCCGCACAGGTGGCGGACGCCGCACCGGACGGGCTGGACGCCGTGGCCGACGTCGCAGGCGGCCCGCTGCTCGACGCGATCCTGCCGCTCCTGCGCACCGACGGCCGGTGGGTGATCGCCGGAGCCATCGCCGGACCGGTGGTCGAGCTCGACCTGCGCCGGCTCTACCTCCGCAACCTGACCCTCATCGGGTCGACGATGCACACCCGGGAGCACTTCGCGCGCCTGGTCGACGAGGCGCGGGCCGGGACGATCGCCCCGGTGGTCGCGGCGCGGTACCCGCTCGCCCAGATCGCCGAGGCGCAGCAGGCGTTCCGCCGCGCCGAGCACGTCGGCAAGATCGTGCTCAGCCTCGGCTGACCCCGGGCGCCGCCCCATCCGGCGTACCCTCCCGCCATGACGCGCGACCGGTGGCGCCCCTGGCGGCGCAACCGCCTCGGCAGCGAGGCCGACCGGGCCACGTTCCGGACCCTCCACACCGCCTCGCTCGCCTCGCCGGCCCTGCGCGAGGGTCTCACCGCCGACAGCGCGGACCGGAGCATCCGCCACCTGCGGGCCCTGCTCGGCACGCCCGCGGCGGCGCTGTCCGACACCGAGGAGCTGCTCGCGTGGGACGGCCGCGGCCAGCACCACCGCGACGACGTACGCCGGCTGGTCGCGCAGGTCTCCGAGCACGGCGACGTCACGGTCGACATGCTCCCGTGCCACGACGGCGGCTGCCCGAGCCGGCACGCGGTGGTGAGCCCGCTCGTGGTCGACGAGGTCGTGGTCGGCACCCTCTCCGTGTGCTCGCCGTACCAGAGCGGCGCGCTCGTGCGGGCCACCGAGGAGGTCGCCCGCTGGGTGTCGGGCCAGCTGGAGCTGGCCCAGCTGGACGTCTCGCGGACCCGGCTGATGGAGGCCGAGGTCCGGGCCCTGCGCGCCCAGATCAGCCCACACTTCGTCTACAACTCGCTCGGCGCGATCGCCAGCTTCGTCCGCACCGACCCGGACCGGGCGCGGATGCTGCTGCTCGAGTTCGCGGACTTCACCCGCTACTCCTTCCGCCGGCACGGCCCGTACACGACGCTGGCCGAGGAGCTCCGGTCGATCGAGCGCTACCTGCTGCTCGAGCAGGCCCGGTTCGGCGACCGGCTCCAGGTGACCCTCCAGATCGCGCCGGAGGTGCTGCCGGTGGCGGTGCCCTTCCTCTGCATCCAGCCCCTGGTCGAGAACGCCGTCCGGCACGGGCTCGAGGGCCAGCAGACCGGCCACCTGCGGATCGTCGCCCGCGACCACGACCAGGAGTGCGTCATCGAGGTCGAGGACGACGGCGTCGGCGAGGACCCCGAGCGGGTCCGGCGCGCCCTGGCCGGCGACGCCGGGCTCGACGCCGTCGGTCTCGGCAACGTCGACGCCCGGCTGCGCAACGCCTTCAGCGACGACTACGGTCTGGTCGTGGAGACTGCGCCCGGCGCCGGCACGAAGGTGATCGTCCGGGTGCCCAAGTTCGCGCCAGGAATTCACGCATGAGCCGGAGCCCGCTGACCGCGCTCGTCATCGACGACGAGACGCCTGCCCTCGACGAGCTGGGCTACCTGCTCGGCCGGGACCCCCGGATCGGCGACGTCCACGCGTGCGCGTCCGCGACCGAGGCGCTGCGGCTGCTCCAGGAGCGCGACGTCGACGTGGTCTTCCTCGACATCCAGATGCCGGGGCTCACCGGCCTGGACCTCGCCCAGGTCCTCGCCCGGTTCCGAACCCCTCCCCCGGTCGTGTTCGTGACGGCCCACGACGCCCACGCGGTCGAGGCGTTCGACCTGCACGCGGTCGACTACGTGCTGAAGCCGGTGCGCGAGGAGCGGCTGGCCGAGGCCGTGCGGCGGGTCCTGGAGCACCGGACCGGCCCGCAGGAGGAGGCCGAGGAGCGGGTCCCGGTCGAGCGCGGCGGGGTGACCCGTTTCGTCGCCCGCTCCGACATCCTGTACGTCGAGGCGCAGGGCGACTACGCCCGGCTGCACACCGGGGAGGACTCCCACCTGGTGCGGACCCCGCTCTCCGCCCTGGAGGAGCAGTGGGCGGAGGCGGGCTTCGTCCGGATCCACCGCTCCCTGCTGGTGGCCCTGGGACACGTCGACGAGGTCCGGGTCGAGGGGAGCCGCTGCTCGGTGGTCGTGGGCGGCCAGGTGCTCGCCGTCAGCCGGCGGCACACCCCGCAGCTGCGCGAGGTGCTGGCCAGGCAGGCTCGGTCGTGAGCGACCGCGCCCCCCAGCGGGTCCGGGTCACCGGCCCGTCGCGACGGCGTCCCGACCGCACCGCCGTACCCCGGCGGCGGCAGATCGACGAGGAGACCCAGCTCGGCGAGATCTACCTGCGCTCACTGCTGCGCGAGCAGCTGCGGCTCTCGGGGATCAGCCTGCTGGCCCTCGCCGTGGGGATCGGGAGCCTCCCCCTGCTGTTCTGGCTCGCTCCGGGCCTCTCGGAGGTGCGACTGCTGGGCTTCCCGCTCCCGTGGCTGCTCCTCGGGATCGCGGTCTACCCGTTCCTGGTGCTCATCGGCTGGCGCTACGTGCGGGCCGCGGAGCGCAACGAGGAGGGGTTCACCGACCTCGTCGACACCGTGGACGACCCGTGAACGAGGCGGCCGGCATCGCAGCCGTCCTGGTGGTCACAGTCGCCACGCTGGCGATCGGCACGTGGGGGCTGCGCTTTTCCCGCACCACCAGCGACTTCATGGTCGCCTCGCGCACCGTCCGGCCCCGGCTGAACGCCTCGGCCATCGGCGGCGAGTACCTCTCCGCCGCCTCGTTCCTCGGGATCGCCGGGCTGGTGCTCGTCCGGGGCACCGAGATGATGTGGTACCCCGTCGGGTGGACCGCCGGCTACCTCGTGCTGCTCGTCCTCGTCGCCGCACCGCTGCGCCGCTCGGGCGCCTACACGCTCTCCGACTTCGCCGAGGCCCGACTGGGCTCGCGGCGCGTGCGCTCGCTCTGCTCGCTGATCGTGGTGCTGGTCGGCTGGCTCTACCTGCTGCCGCAGTTCCAGGGCGCCGGGATCACCCTGCAGTCGACGGTCGGAGCGCCCCGGTGGGTCGGTGAGGTCCTGGTGCCGGTCATCGTCCTGATCAACGTGCTCTCGGGCGGGATGCGGAGCATCACCTTCGTGCAGGCCTTCCAGTACTGGCTCAAGCTCACCGCGCTGCTGCTCCCCGCGATCGCGCTGCTGATCGTGTGGGTGGGCGACGGCGCCCCGCACCCGGTCGACGTGCCGGCCTCCGGCGTCGGGCCCGAGGCATGGGCGCTGCCGCTCGCCGGTGGGGACCCGCAGGGGCTCTACCTCACCTACTCCCTCATCGTGGCCACCTTCCTCGGCACGATGGGCCTGCCCCACGTCGTCGTCCGCTTCTACACCAACCCCGACGGTCGGGCCGCGCGACGGACCACCCTGGTGGTGCTGGTCCTGCTCGGGTTCTTCTACCTGCTGCCCCCGATCTACGGCGCGCTCGGGCGGGTGTACGCCGACGCGCTGGTCCAGGCGGGCCGCAGCGACGTCCTGGTGCTGGAGCTCCCGCGGCTGATGGTGCCCGGGCTCGCGGGTGAGCTGCTGACCGCACTGGTGACGGCCGGTGCGTTCGCCGCGTTCCTGTCCACGTCGTCGGGCCTCGGGATCGCGGTGGCCGGCGTGCTCGGCCAGGACGTCACCGGCCGTCCGGTGCGTGGCCACCGGCTCAGCGGTGTCGCGGCGTTCCGCGCCGGCTGCGTGATCGCGATCGCCGTGCCGTGTGCGCTGGCGCTGCTGGTGCCCGGCGTCGGCGTCGCGCGGGCCGTCGGACTGGCGTTCGCGGTCGCGGCGTCGACGTTCTGCCCCCTGCTCGTGCTCGGGATCTGGTGGCGCGGCCTCACCCACGTCGGAGCCCTCGCGGGCCTGCTGGTCGGCGGCCTGGGGTCGGGTGCGGCCGTGCTGTGGACCCTGGGGACGCCACCGGGCGAGGGCTGGGTGTCGGTGCTCCTCCAGCAGCCGGCCGCGTGGAGCGTCCCCGCCGCCTTCCTCACCATGTGGGGGGCCTCCCTCGCCACCCGGTCCCGGGTTCCCGGAGACGTCCACCGCACCATGGTGCGGCTGCACACCCCCGAGCAGGTGCCGCTCGACCGCGGGTGATCAGGCGGTCGGCCAGGCGGCGGCCATCCGCCGTACGGCGAACGCCGCGACGACACCCCCGCCGAACACCACCACGAGCCCGGGTCCCGGGAACCAGCCGCCCGTGCCCACGAGCTGGAGCACGTGGACGACCTGCCACACCGGCAGGGCGATCGCGACCAGGGCGAGGATCGCGCCCTGCACGAGCGCGAGCGTCCGCACCGGCACCAGCGCGCCCGCCAGCCCGAGCATCGCCGCGTAGAAGGTCCACAGACCGGCACCACGGATGCCCGACACCGTCCCGAGAGCGGTGTCGACCCAGGGCAGGAACGAGCCGAACGCGACCATCGCCACCGCCCCGACGAGCTGCCGTCGTCCGGGGACGGCCTGACGACGGCCGGTGCCACCGGGTCGTGCGGTCGCCGGTCCGGCCGAGGAGCTCATGCGGTGATGCTACGCACGCCCGGCCGGTGCGGTCAGGCGTGCGCCACCGCTCGGCGCACGACGAGCGGTGGTGATCGCACGACGAGCGGTCGTGGACGGCGTCCGACCGGCTCGATGCCGGCCGCGGAGCGCGGGACGGCGCCGCTGAGCGACGGATCGCCGCCGCTCGGCGCACAGGGTGACCGGGGTCACGTCGATCCCTTGACCGGCGGTCCCGCGGGTTGCTGTCCTGCCCGGAACCACCGTGCGGACCCGGGAGGATCCAATGGACGAACAGGCGCGCCGGTCCTACTGGCGCAGGAACCTCAGACTCATGGCCGTGCTGCTGTCGATCTGGGCCCTGGTGTCCTTCGGCGCCGGGATCATCTTCGTCGAACCGCTCAACAACCTCTCCCTCGGCGGCTTCCCGCTGGGCTTCTGGTTCGCGCAGCAGGGCTCGATCATCACCTTCGTGATCCTCATCGCCGTCTACGTCTGGCGCATGGACAAGCTCGACAAGGAGTACGGCGTCGACATCGACGACTACGAGGAGGAGGTCCACCACTCATGACTCCGTGGAATACGGCCCTTCGGCCGACCTCCCTCCGGGCCTCGCTGCGCTCCCACTCCGGGGTGCAGCCTCAGGAGGTGACCTCATGACCGAGATCCAGACCTGGACCCTCGTCTTCGTCGTACTCACCTTCGGGCTGTACATCTACATCGCCTACGCCAGCCGGGTGAAGGACACCGCCGGCTTCTACGTCGCCGGCGGCGGCATCCCCGCCCCCGCCAACGGCGCCGCGATCGCCGCCGACTGGATGAGCGCCGCGTCGTTCATCTCGATGGCCGGGATCATCGCGTTCGCCGGCAACGGCTACGGCGGCTCGGTCTACCTGATGGGCTGGACCGGCGGCTACGTGCTGCTCGCGCTGCTGCTGGCGCCGTACCTCCGCAAGTTCGGCAAGTACACGATCCCGGACTTCGTCGGTGACCGGTACTCGGAGTCCGCCCGCCTGATCGCGGTCGTGTCGGCCGTCGTCGTCTCGTTCGTGTACGTCGCGGGCCAGATGGCGGGCGTCGGCCTGGTGTTCACCAGGTTCCTCGGTGTCAGCACGACCGTCGGCGTCATCATCGGCATGGCGATCGTCTTCTTCTACGCCGTCCTCGGCGGCATGAAGGGCATCACCTGGACCCAGGTGGCGCAGTACACCGTCCTGATCGTCGCCTACCTGATCCCGGCGTTCGCGGTGTCGGCCAAGGTCACCGGGATCGCGGTCCCGCAGATCGGGTTCGGCTCGATCCTCGAGGAGCTCAACGGGCTCCAGAACGACCTCGGCCTGGGCGAGTACACCGCCGCGTTCGGCACCACGAACATGTTGAACATGGTGCTGATCACCGCGTCGCTGATGTTCGGCACCGCGGGTCTGCCCCACGTGATCGTGCGGTTCTACACCGCGAAGAGCGTGCGCGCCGCCCGGTTCTCGGCGCTCTGGGCGCTGTTCTTCATCTCGCTGCTCTACACCACCGCGCCGTCGGTGGCGGCGTTCAGCAAGCTGCAGATCATCAAGGACGTCGAGGGGACCGCACTGTCCGACATGCCCGGCTGGTTCAACACCTGGGCCGACGTCGGGCTGATCACTCAGGCCCCGCCGGAGCCCGGTGCCGTGGGTGCCCCGATCTCCGAGCTGCCCGCGAACACGGTGGTCGGCTTCAGCGACATCTTCGTCAACAACGACATCATCGTGCTCGCCTCGCCCGAGATCGGCGGCCTGCCGGCACCGATCGTCGGCCTGGTCGCGGCCGGTGGTCTCGCGGCGGCGCTGTCGACCGCGTCGGGGCTGCTGCTGGTGATCTCCTCGTCGTTCGCCAACGACATCTACTACAAGAAGATCAACCCGCAGGCGACCGAGGCCCGGCAGCTGCTGGTCGGGCGGATCGCGATGGCCGGCGCGATCGTGGTCGCCGGCTACCTCGGGATCAACCCTCCGGGCTTCGTCGCACAAGTCGTGGCCCTGGCCTTCGGGCTCGCGTGTGCGAGCTTCTTCCCGGTCCTCGTCCTGGGGATCTTCTGGAAGAACTGCACCGCGGCCGGGGCGACGGCAGGCATGGCCGTCGGCCTGCTCACGACGATGGCCTACATGCTGTGGACGATCGACATCTACGGCAACTCCGAGGGCATCTTCGGCATCGCCGAGACCGGGTTCGGTGCCGTCGGGATGCTGATCAACTTCGCGGTGACCATCGTGGTCTCGAAGTTCACCACGAAGCCGTCCCCGGTGATGCAGGAGCTGGTCGAGGAGATCCGCTTCCCGGGTCGGACGCAGCTCGTCGCCAAGCACGCGGAGGGAGAGGTCTGACCCCCGTGCCCGTCTGACCCCCCGGGGCACACCAGAAGCCGCCGGCGGCGGGGACAACCCCCGCCGCCGGCGTGCGTCCCGGGCTGCGCGACCCCGCCCCCATGGCCAGACCGGGCCGTCGTTTCCTACGGTGAGGACCGTCACGTCGGGGCAACCCGGGGCCAACCGACCAGGAGTAGGTTTCAGAATCATGAGCGAGCAGACCCTGTCCAACCTGATGAGCGAGGACCGCCGCTTCGAGCCGCCCGCCGACCTCGCGGCCAACGCGAACGTGAAGGAGGAGGCCTACGCCCGCGCCGAGTCCGACCCGGAGGCGTTCTGGGCCGACGCGGCCGAGCGGCTCGACTGGGGCCAGAAGTGGGACCAGGTCCTCGACTGGTCGGAGCCGCCGTTCGCGAAGTGGTTCGTCGGGGGCACCCTCAACGCCGCGGTCAACTGCGTCGACCGGCACGTCGACGCCGGGAACGGCGACAAGGTGGCCTTCCACTGGGTCGGCGAACCCGACGACGACACCCGCGACCTGACCTACGCTGAGCTCAAGGACGAGGTCTGCAAGGCCACCAACGCGCTGCTCGAGCTCGGCGTCGAGAAGGGTGACCGGGTCGCCATCTACATGCCGATGCTCCCCGAGACCGCGATCGCGATGCTGGCCTGTGCCCGGCTGGGTGCTCCCCACACGGTCGTCTTCGGCGGGTTCTCCGCGGACGCCCTGGCCAGCCGGGTCGTCGACTGCGGCGCCAAGGTGGTCATCACCTCCGACGGCGGATACCGCCGGGGCAACCCGTCGTCGCTCAAGCCGGCCGTCGACGAGGCCGTGGCCAAGGCCTCCGACCAGGGCCAGGACGTCGACAAGGTGCTCGTCGTCCGCCGGACCGGCCAGGACGTCGACTGGGACGACGAGCGCGACGTGTGGTGGCACGAGGCCGTCGACCGCCAGTCGGCCGACCACGAGGCGGAGATGCACGACTCCGAGCACCCGCTCTACGTCATGTACACCTCCGGCACGACGGGCAAGCCCAAGGGCATCCTGCACACGACGGGCGGCTACCTCGTCGGGACGTCGTTCACCCACTGGGAGGTCTTCGACCTCAAGCCCGAGACCGACGTCTACTGGTGCACCGCCGACGTCGGCTGGGTCACCGGGCACTCCTACATGGTCTACGGGCCGCTGGCCAACGGGTGCACCCAGGTGATGTACGAGGGCACGCCCGACAGCCCCCACAAGGGCCGCTGGTGGGAGATCTGCCAGCAGTACGGCGTCACCCTCTTCTACACCGCCCCCACCGCGATCCGGACGTTCATGAAGTGGGGCGACGACATCCCCGCGAAGTTCGACCTGTCCTCGATCCGGCTGCTCGGGTCGGTCGGCGAGCCGATCAACCCCGAGGCCTACGTCTGGTACCGCGAGACCATCGGCGCCGGCTCGGTCCCCGTCGTCGACACCTGGTGGCAGACCGAGACCGGGCAGATCATGATCAGCCCCCTGCCCGGCGTCACCCACGGCAAGCCCGGCTCGGCGATGAAGGCGCTCCCCGGCGTCGCCGCCGACGTGGTCGACGACCACGGCGAGTCGGTGCCGAACGGGTCCGGGGGCTACCTGGTCCTGCAGAAGCCGTGGCCGGCGATGCTGCGGACGCTGTGGGGGGACGACGAGCGGTTCAAGGAGACCTACTGGTCCCGCTACGCCGACCAGGGCTTCTACTTCGCAGGCGACGGCGCCAAGAAGGACGACGACGGCGACGTCTGGCTGCTCGGCCGGGTCGACGACGTGATGAACGTGTCGGGCCACCGGCTCTCGACGACCGAGATCGAGTCCGCGCTGGTCTCCCACCCCAAGGTCGCCGAGGCGGCCGTCGTCGGCGCGGCCGACGACACGACCGGCCAGGCGGTGTGCGCGTTCGTGATCCTGCGCGAGTCGGCGACCGACTCCGAGGGGACGGCGCCCGACGACCTGATCGAGGAGCTGCGCAAGCACGTCCAGAAGGAGATCGGCGCGATCGCGAAGCCGCGTCAGGTGATGATCGTCCCCGAGCTGCCCAAGACCCGCTCGGGCAAGATCATGCGGCGCCTGCTCAAGGACGTCGCCGAGCACCGCGAGGTCGGCGACGTCACCACCCTCGCCGACTCCACCGTGATGGACCTGATCAAGGAGAAGGAGGGCTCCGGCTCCTCCGACGACGACTGAGGGCGTTCGCCGGCGTCGGTTTCCCCGGCTGGCCGGGGAAACCGGCGGTTCGTGACCGAAACATCCCGCGCCAGCCGCGAGACTCGCGCACGAACCTCGGCCCTCGCGATCGGCTCAGCCCTCCGCGACCGGATCAGCCTTCCGCGGGCTCCGACTCGTCGGCGTCGTCCTTGCCGGTGCCGAGCAGCAGCAGCGCAACCCCCAGGAGCGCCGCGAGCAGCGAGCCGCCGAGGATGCCGACCTTGGCCTCCTCGGTCAGCAGCTCGTTGCCCGGGAACGACAGGCCGGCGATGAACAGGCTGACGGTGAAGCCGATGCCGCCGACCGCACCGAGGCCCGCGATCATCCGCCAGCCGGAGCGTTCGGGCAGCTTGCCGAGGCCCAGCCGCACGGCCAGGAACGCGGCCACCAGGATCCCGACCGGCTTGCCCACGACCAGGCCGGCCGCGATGCCGATCGCGACCGTCGAGTCCAGCGCCTCCCCGAGCACCCCACCGCCCAGGTAGACCCCCGCGTTGGCCAGCGCGAAGATCGGCAGCACGAAGTACGACGACACCGGGTGCAGCCGGTTCTGCAGGCGCTCCTGGACGGGCACGGACTCGGCGAGCAGGAAGCGCAGCCGGTGCAGCTCGTCGGCGTCGAGATGTCGGTCGGCCAGCGCCTCCTGGGCATAGCCGCGCGCGACCTTCTCCTCGAGCAGCGCCCGGGTCGGGGTGAGCATGCCGATCGCCACGCCGGCCAGGGTGGCGTGCACGCCCGACTGGAAGGTGGCGAGCCAGACCAGCGTGCCGACGACGACGTACGCCCAGACCGCCCAGATGCGGAAGGTGCGCATCAGCAGCATCAGCCCCAGCAGGGCGAGGGCGATGGCGAGCGCGGTGAAGTCGAGGTCGTCGGTGTAGAACACCGCGATCACGAGGATCGCGCCGATGTCGTCGACGATCGCCAGGGTCAGCAGGAAGAGCCGGGCCGGCGACGGGATACGGCGCCCCAGCAGGCCGAGCACGCCGACCGCGAAGGCGATGTCGGTGGCCATCGGGATCCCCCAGCCCGAGGACCCCTCGCCGCCCGCGACGATGGCGGCGTAGATGCCGGCCGGCACCACCATGCCGCCGATCGCGGCGACGATGGGCAGCGCCGCGGTCTTGGGGTCGTGGAGGTCGCCGTGGACCAGCTCGTACTTGATCTCGAGGCCGACGACGAAGAAGAAGATCACCATCAACGCGTCGTTGACCCAGTGCTGCAGGGTCTCCTCGAGGTGCAGCACGCCGAGGTCGAGGCTGACGTGGGTGTGCCAGAACTCCTGGTAGGACTCCGCCCACGGGGAGTTCGCCCACACCAGCGCCACCACCGCCGCCGCGAGCAGCAGCACCGACCCGGCCGTCTCGATCCGCAGGAACTCCCGCACAGGCCGGGCCACCAGCCGGGCCAGGGCGCGGTCGCTCTCGGTGTAGACGGGGCCGAGCCGCCAGAGGTCGTCGGGGATCGCGGCGTCGTCGGGCTTCGGGCCGACGGGCGGCTGGTCAGTCACGGCATCAGGCCTCTCGGTCGTCGCTGCACCATCACCGCCGGCCGCGAGCACACCCGACGAGCCGACCAGTCTTCCCGGCACACCGAGGGACATCCTAGGAGACGACCGGGCGGTAGGGTCGGCACGGACCGCAGCCGACGAGGGAGGATCACCGCATGGCCCGCGAACCCGTCCGCGAGACCGACCCCACCATCGGCCGCCTGGTCACCGATGCCAGCCGCGACATCTCGAGCCTGCTCCGCAAGGAGATCGAGCTCGCGAAGTCCGAGCTGAAGGTGAGCGCCAAGGCCGGCGGGGTCGGGATCGGCCTGTTCGCAGCTGCGGCGTTCCTGGTCGTGCTCGCCATCATCATGCTGTCGGTCGCCCTCGCCTACTTCATCAACTGGAACGGCGAGGGCCTCTCCCTGCACTGGGCGTTCCTCATCGTGTTCGCCTTCTGGCTGCTCGTCGCCGCCCTGCTCGGCTACCTCGGCGTGCGCAGCGTGAGGAAGGTGCGCGGTCCCGACAAGGCGATCCAACAGGGTCGCGAGATCCCGCGGGCACTCAAGGGCAAGGCCTAGGGGAGACGCCTCAGCGGATCCCCTGACGGTGGCCGAGCGAGTCGCGCGACTGAGGCACGACGTCGCGACCGACGTGTCGAGACCCGGTGACCCGACGTGCCTCCTTGCCTATCCGGCGCAGTCGCCCGTCGACACCGGGTCGGTGCGGGACAGGCCACGTGCGGCGCTCTGCGCGACCTGGGCCGCGGTCAGGGAGTAGCCGGTGTCGTCGTCGGTGACCGACGCGGCGAACACCACGCCCACGGTCTCGCCGGCCGACGACACGATCGGGCCACCGGAGTTGCCCGGCCGCACCAGGCCACGGAGCGAGAACACCTCACGGATCACGGTGCCGTCGCCGTAGATGTCGGGCGAGCGGAGCCGCTGCTCGGCGCGGATCCGGCCGGGCTGGGCGTCGTAGGGCCCGTCCTGCGGGAAGCCCAGGATGGCGACGCCGTCGCCGGGCCCGGCCGTGTTGTCGAAGCCCAGCGCCGGCATGCCGGCGGTGTCGACGGCGAGCACGGCCACGTCGAGGTCGGGGTCGTAGTGGACGACCTCGGCCGAGACGGCGTCGCCGCCGATCTCGACCTCGGGTTCGGACAAGCCCGCGACCACGTGGGCGTTGGTCATGACCCGGCCGTCGGCGTAGACGAACCCGGAGCCCTCGACCCCGCGCCCGCACGAGTTGGTGCCGCGGATCTTGACCACCGAGGCCTCGGCGTCGACGACGTCGGGGTCGGTGAGGATGCGCTGCGGGCCGGGCGGGACCCCGACGATCCGCTCGGGCGCGAACGGCTCGAGGTAGCGGGGGAAGAAGCCGGCGCCGACGACGTCGTTGAAGGCACCCAAGAGGTCGTCGGCCGTCGCGGGCAGGACCTCGTCGACCTCGCCGAGGACGGCGCTGTTGCGGACCTGCGAGGTGATCCCGTTGATGCCCGACCCCGACACCGCGACGCCGAGCGCCCAGGCCACCAGCAGTACGGCGACCGCACTGAGCGCCGCGCCGCCGACGGCGTCGAGCGCCCGCACCGGCTGCCAGCGGATCTGGTCGCGGATCCGGGAGCCGCCGAACTGGAGCAGCGCCTGCCCGACCGACGCCGACACGATGACGATGAACAACGCCCCCAGCGACACCAGCAGCGACGGGGCCGCGTCGCCGAGCGCGAACGGCGCCAGCCAGACACCGAACAGGCCGCCCAGCAGCAGGCCCGCGGTCGCGAACGCGCCGGTGACGAAGCCCTGCCAGTAGCCGGAGAGCGCGTAGAGCACCACCAGGGCGACCAGCACCCAGTCGAGGACGTTCACCGTGGGACCCCGTCGGCGCCCGGCGGCCGCCACTGCAGCATGTGGTCGGGGACGTCGTGCATCGGCGGGTCGGCGACCTCGTCGGCCCAGCCGACGTAGTCGAACAGCCGCGCGATGATGCCGGCCGTGAACCCCCACAGCACCCGGTCGTTGTCGGGGCCGATCAGGTATCCCGGGCCGATCCAGCCCGACGGGTGGCGGACCGAGATCCGATGGTGTGGCCCCGAGAGCTCGCTCACGGGCACCCGGTGGACCTCGTGGACCTCGTCGGGCTGCGCCGCCCAGACCGCGGACTCGCGCTCCCACCAGCCGAGCACCGGGGTGACCGCGAAGTTGCTCGGCGGGAGCCACAGCTCCGGCAGCTCGGCGAAGACGTCGACACCCGTCGGGTCGAGGCCGGTCTCCTCGGCGGCCTCCCGCAACGCCGCCTCCCGGGGCGTCTCGTCGGGCTCGATCCGACCGCCGGGGAAGGAGACCTGGCCGGGGTGGCTGCGCATGTGGTGGGCGCGCTCGGTGAGCAGCAGGTCGGGGCCGCGGTCGCCCTCGCCGAACAGCACCAGCACGGCCCCACGGCGGGGGTCGGTGTCGTCGGGCGGGAGGAACCGGGTCAGGTCGTTGACGGTGATCGACCGGGCCGCCTCCTCGACCGGGCGCAGCCAGTCGGGCCTCACAGCGACACCTCGAGGTGCTCCTCGACCAGGGCGGTCAGCTGGGGCAGGTCCTCGAGCTCACCGAAGCGCAGGTGGGCGATCCGGCCGTCGGAGCCGATCAGCACCAGGAACGGCATGCCCCGCAGCCGCGGGAGGGGTGCTTCACCGTTGAGGTCACCGCCGGGGTCGGCGAGCTGCGGGTAGGTCGCCCCCGTCTCGGCCACCAGCTCCAGCGCCGCGGCCGGCTGCGCGTCCTGGTAGTCGATGCCGAGCACGGACACCCGGTCGCCGTACCGCTCGTGGAACTTCTGGAAGACCGGCATCTCCTGGCGGCAGGGCTGGCACCAGGATGCCCAGAAGCTGACCACCATCGGGCCGCGCAGGTAGGCCAGGGGGACGTCGGGTCCGCCGCCCAGGCAGGGCAGCACGATCGGGGGCAGCGCGGTGTTGACGGCGCGGTCACCGCCGGTGGGGCAGTCGTCGACCCCGGCGGCGTCCTTCGCGCGGCGCAGCTGCGGGGTGTCGACGTCGATCCGCGCCTCGCCCGGCGGCACGTAGGGGGCCGCGCTGCAGCCGCTGAGCACGAGCACCGCCGCGGCGAGCAGCCCGAGGACCCGGCTCACGCCGGCCCCTGGGTCTTGACCAGGGCGGCCGCGACCTCCGGGTCGGTGGGCCCGGTGCCGTAGGCCGGGCACCAGCGTGCCACCGGGCACGCGCCGCAGGCGGGCTTCTTGGCGTGGCAGCGGCGCCGGCCGTGCCAGATCACGTGGTGGCTGAGCATCGTCCAGTCGCGCTTGGGGAACAGTGCTCCTACCTGGTGCTCGACCTTGACAGGGTCGGTCTCGTCGGTCCAGCCGAGCCGCCGCACCAGGCGTCCGAAGTGGGTGTCGACGGTGATCCCCGGGATGTCGAAGGCGTTGCCGAGGACGACGTTCGCCGTCTTGCGCCCCACACCGGGCAGGGTGACCATCTCGTCGAGGCTGCGCGGCACCTCACCGTCGAACCGCTCCACGAGGGCGGCCGAGAGCTTCAGCAGGGTCTCGGTCTTCTGCCGGAAGAAGCCCAGCGGCCCCACCAGCTCCTCGAGGTGGTCGCGCGAGGCGGCCGCCATCGCGGCCGGCGTGGGGTAGGCCGCGAAGATCGCCGGCCGGGCCGCGTTGACCCGGCGGTCGGTCGTCTGGGCGCTCAGCACGGTGACGACGAGCAGCTGGAAGGCGTCGTCGAAGTCGAGCTCGCAGCGAGCGTCGGGATAGGTCTCGGCGAGGACGCGGTTGACCTTGCGGGCGCGCCGGACCAGCGACGTACGGCTCTCGCCGGCCGGGGTCGCGGTCACCACCTGCGCTCCATGACGTCACCCTATGCGGCCACGGCGACGTAGAGCAGCGCTGGTCAATTCGTCCTGTGACCTGTACCACTGGATAGGATCGGCGGCGATGCCGTGGGTCCAGCCGGGCCCGGACCGGCGCCGCCCTCGAGACTGTGGCCAGACCTGGGAGGATCCCCGTGGACACTGACGTGCTCCGTCAGGCACCGCTGTTCAGCGCCCTCGACGACGAGGCGGCGACGGCGCTGCGCGCGTCGATGGCCGACAGCCGGCTGCGACGCGGCGACGTGCTCTTCCACGAGGGGGACGCCGGCGACAAGCTCTACATCGTCCTCGACGGCAAGGTGAAGCTGGGCCGCACCTCCAGCGACGGCCGCGAGAACCTGCTGGCCATCCTCGGCCCCGGTCAGATGTTCGGGGAGCTCTCGCTGTTCGACCCGGGCCCCCGGTCGGCCACCGTCACCGCCGTCACCGACGTCACCTTCGCCTCGCTGTCCCACGACGACCTGCTCCGCTGGCTCGAGGGCCGTCCGATCGTGGCGCTCGGCCTGCTCTCCCAGATCGCCGGCCGGCTGCGCAAGGCGAACGACGTGAACGCCGACCTCGTCTTCTCCGACGTCCCCGGCCGGGTCGCCAAGGCGCTGCTCGACCTCGCCGACCGGTTCGGCCGCACCGCCGACGACGGCGTCCACGTCCACCACGACCTCACCCAGGAGGAGCTCGCCCAGCTGGTCGGCGCCTCCCGCGAGACCGTGAACAAGGCGCTCGCCGACTTCGCCTCCCGCGGCTGGCTGCGCCTGGAGCCCCGGTCGGTCGTGATCATGGACCTCGAGCGCCTCACCCGCCGCGCCCGCTGACGTCGAGCTGGGCCTCCCTCGGGGTCGAGTTGGGCTTCCCTCGAGGTCGAGTTGGGCCTCGCTCGGGGTCGAGTTGGGCCTCGCTGAGCGTTGAGCTGGGCTTCGCTCAGGTCAGGTTCACGCCGCGCTCGAGCAGCACCCGCCGCAGCTCCTCCGTCCAGGCCTCGCACGCCTCGTCGGCGAACGACGCCTTGGTGAGCACGATGACGTACCAGCCCTGTCGGCGGAGAACGTCGCGCCGCGCCTCGTCCCGCGCCCGGTCCTCCGGGCGGCTGTGGAACTCCTCGCCGTCGTACTCGACGGCGACCTTGGCGCGCGGGTAGGCCAGGTCGAGGCGGTACGTCGGAACGCCGCCGATCTGCACCCACACCTGCGGCTCGGGAGCCGGCAGGCCACGGTCGTGGATCTCCAGCCGGCTACAGACTCGCCGCTCGACTCGGCCCGTGGATCGGCGAGCGGCACCAGCTCCCGGGCCTGGACCACCCCCCGTCTGCGTCGGTAGCGACGCAGCAGTCGCGTCGTCTCGGCAACCGTCACCCCGCACTCCCGGGCGAGGGAGTCGAGCGCCGCCATCGCCTCCCGCCGACGCAGCCTGCAGGCCAGGTCGACAGCGGTGCGCACGGGCGTGGTGACGCGGACGCCGCCGATCCACTCCCAGTCCTCAGGCGTCAGGTCGCGCGTCATCCCGTGACACTCGGCGCGATCCGTCGGGTCGTGGCCGCGCAGCACGCACGAGTCGAGGGTCGGCAGTGTCTCCAGCTCGGCGTAGCGGTAGGCGTCGACGCCGTGCAGCCAGGCCGCCGTACGGTCGCACAGGACCGAGTGCTCGCTCATGACCAGCCGGGCGGCCTGCGCGCGGAGCAACGTGGAGTCGGGCAGGTCGGCGCGGACGTAGACCCCCGTGAACGGCCGGCGCAGCCGACCGTCGGCGACCCTCTCGCCCAGGTCGTGGTGGCTCAGGCCGAGCGCGACGGCCTCGCGCGTGGTGAACGGCCGGTCCGGGAGCAGCGGTCGCAACATGTCGCAGAGCGTGCCTCGAACGGGGGCGTCGTGCAGCCGCCGGACGCGGGGCTGTGGAGAACGACGACGCCGCGTGAACGGCAGGCCCGAGGCGAGCCCAACTCAACCCCGAGGCGAGCCCAACTCAACCCCGAGGCGAGCCCAACTCAACGGTGGTGGTGGAGGTGCTGGAGCTGGGCGCGGACCGAGAGCTCGGCGGCACCCCACAGGACCGGGTCGACGTCGGCGTACACGATCTCGACGACCTGGCGGGGCAGGCCGGCGGCGTCGGCCACGCCGCCCGACCGCAGCTGGGCGACGGCGTCCCGCACCTGGTCGAGCCGCTCGTGGCGGTGTGCGATGTAGTGGTCGAGGACCCCGAGCGCGTCGTCGAGCACCGGGCCGTGACCGGGCCAGACGACCTCGATCTCCTGGGCCTCGGCCAGGGCGTGCAGCCGGTCGAGGGAGTCGAGATAGGCGCCCAGCTTGCCGTCGGGGTGGGCGACCACGGTGGTGCCCCGACCGAGCACGGTGTCACCGGTGAGCACGGCGCGCTCGGCCGGCAGCACGAACGACAGCGAGTCGGCGGTGTGGCCGGGCGTGGCCACGACGTGCACCTCGAGGTCGCCGACCGCGACCACGTCGCCCTCACCCAGGCCCTCGCTCCCGAGTCGGTACGCCGGGTCGAGGGCGCGGACGCCGCACCCGACGGACTCGGCGAGCTCTCGAGCCGCCTCCGAGTGGTCGAGGTGGTGGTGGGTCAGCAGGACCACGGCGACGTCTCCGGCCGCCTCCCGGACCGCGTCGAGGTGGGAGGCGTCCGGCGGACCGGGATCGACCACGACCGACCGTGAGCCGGCCGGCTCGCGCAGCACCCAGGTGTTGGTGCCGTCGAGGGTCATCGGGCTCGCGTTGGGTGCGAGCACGCAGGTGCCGCGGTCGCCGAACGCCCCGCCGGTCCAGCTCACCTCTCCGCCAGGAGCGCGTCGTAGCCGGGCGGCACCGACAGCGTCGACTCGCCGTCGACGGTCACCACCTCGGGCGTGAACATCGTCACGGTCCGGCTCCCGGCCTCGGCGAGCACGGACCCGGGGTCACCGTGGCGCGCCACGTCGAGGCAGGTGAGGTACGTCGGCGGCATCAGCATCACCTCGCCGGCGTCGGCCCGGCCCACGGCCTCGGCCACCGGCAGCCACGCCACCGCCGACGACTCGGTGGACACGTCGCGGGTCAGCTGGCCCTCGGGCAGGGCGGCGACGAAGAACCAGGTCCGGTAGCGGCGCGGCTCGAACTCCGGGGTGAGCCAGCCGGCCCAGGCCCCGAGCAGGTCGCTGCGCAGCACCAGCCCCCGTCGGTCGAGGACGTCGGTCAGCGACAGCTCGCGCGCCTCGAGCGCCACCCGGTCGGCCTCCCAGTCGTCGCCGGAGGTGTCAGCCACGACCGCGTCGGGCCGGTCGCGCGGTCCCGCGAGCAGCACCCCCGACTCCTCGAAGGTCTCGCGCACCGCCGCGCAGACCAGGGCCCGCGCCGTCCGCTCGTCGGTGCCGAGCCGCTCGGCCCACGCGGCCGGGTCCGGGCCGGCCCACGCCACGGCGTGGTCGAAGTCGCGCGGGTCGACCCCGCCGCCCGGGAAGACGCACATCCCGCCGGCGAAGGCCATCGACGTCTGCCGGCGCAGCAGGTAGACCGCCGCTCCCGACGGGTCCGGGCGCAGCAGCACGACCGTCGCGGCGTCCCGGGGCTCGGCCGGGGTGGCCCGCCCCTCGGCGTACGCCCGGGCGGTCTCCACCAGGTGCCCGGGCAGCGGGAGGCGCCGCACGCGGGTCAGACCTCCACGACGAGCTCGACCTCGACGGGCGCGTCGAGAGGCAGCACGGAGACCCCGACCGCGGACCGGGCGTGGCGGCCGGCGTCGCCGAACACCTCGCCGAGCAGCTCGGAGACGCCGTTGGCCACCTGTGGCTGCGCGGTGAAGTCGGACGTCGAGGCCACGAAGCAGACCACCTTGACGACCCGCTTCACCGCGGCCAGGTCGCCGATCTCGGCCTTGACGGCCGCGATCGCGTTGAGCCCGCACTGCTGGGCGCAGGCGACGGCCTCCTCCTGGCTGACCTCGCCGCCGACCTTGCCGCTCAGCATCAGCGCGCCGTCGCGCATCGGGAGCTGGCCGGAGGTGTAGACGTGGCTTCCGGACCGGAGGGCGGGGACGTAGGCGGCGACGGGCGCGGCGACCTCGGGCACGCTGAGCCCCAGCTCGGCGAGTCGCTCCTCGGGGTGGGTCATGCCTCAGCCCTCCGAGGGACGCTTGAGGAAGGCCACCAGGCCGCCCTGCGCGTTGGTCTGGATGGCCACGAGCTCCCAGCCGTCCTGGCCGAAGTTGTTGAGCATCAGAGCCTCGTTGTGGAGCGGAATCGGCGCCACCTGGTACTCCCACTTGGTCATGGCGGCGACCCTACTCCGGGGCGCGCTCAGCGCTGGACGGCGTACCTCGTGTGCACGGCGTACGTCGCGGGGTAGGTCGCGAGGATCTCGAGGTCGAGGTCCCGGGTGAACCCCTCGAAGAGCCGCTTGCCGCCGCCGAGGATCACCGGCGCGGTCGAGATCGCCAGCTCGTCGACGACGCCGGCCTCGAGGCCCTGCCGGATCAGGTCGGCCCCACCGCCCAGGGACACGTCCCCGTCGCCGGCATCGGCGCGCGCCGCGGCGAGGGCCTCGTCGAAGCCGCTCACGAAGCGGAAGCCGCTGGACTCGGCCGGCTGGTCCTCGACCCGGTGGGTGAGCACGAAGAGCGTGGCCGGGAACGGGTTCTGGCCGCCCCACGCCCCTGCGGCGTCGTACATGCCGCGGCCGACGATGCCCGAGCCGAGATCGGCGGTGAGGGCGTCGAAGTACTCGCGGTCGGCGGCGCCCATGCCGAAGTCGCGCTCGTCGGCGTAGGTCCAGGGTCCTCCCATGACCCAGTAGTGGAGCCGCTCCCCTCCGGTACCGAGCCCGTTGCCCGGCCCGTCGTCGGGGCCGGTGACGTAGCCGTCGAGCGAGACCGTGATGGCGGCGATGACCTTGCCCATGGGATGTCCTCCTCGTGGTGGCTGGTAGGAGAGACTGGCACCCGGGCCGAGACTCATCGCTCACGCCTTGAGCTCAAGCCCGCTTCAACTTCTACCGTCAGCCAGGTGACCGTGACCAGCAGCCCCGAGACCGGCGCCGCCCGTCGGCGTGCCGGGATCATGTCGCAGCCCTACACCGCGACCACGATCGGCATCTTCGCGCTGATCGCGTTCAACGCGTTCGAGACGATGGCTGTCACCACCATCATGCCGACGGTCAGCCGCGACCTCGAGGGGTTCGCCCTGTACGCCCTCGCCTTCGCCGCGCCGCTCGCCAGCAGCGTGGTCGGGATGGTGGCGGCCGGCGCGTGGAGCGACCGGCACGGCCCGGCCGGCTCGCTGGTCACCTCGCTCGGGCTGTTCACGGTGGGGGTGCTGGTGAGCGGCCTGGCCCCGTCGATGTCGGTGCTGGTGGCCGGCCGGGTCGTGCAGGGGCTCGGCACCGGTGCGCTCATCGTGAGCCTGTACGTCGTGGTCGGCGTGATCTACCCGGCCCGGCTGCAGCCCTCGGTGTTCGCCGCGTTCGCCGCCGCCTGGGTGTTGCCGTCACTCTTCGGGCCCGGTGTCGCAGCGCTGGTGGCCGACGTCCTCGGCTGGCGGTGGGTGTTCCTGGGCATCGTGGCCCTGGTGGCCCTGGCCGGGCTGCTGGTGGCGCCGGTGGTCCCCGGCCTGCGCCGGTCGGACGACGGCCGCCCACCGACTCCCCGGTCCCGCCTGGTCTGGGCGGCGCTGGCAGCGGTCGCGGTCCTCGGGGTCGAGCTCGCCGGCTCCCGCGGCGTGGCGCTCGCGGCGGCCGCCGCGGCCGTCGTCGTCGTCGCCCTGCGCCCGCTGACCCCGCGCGGCACGCTCCGCGCGGGGCGGGGGCTGCCGTCGGTGATCGGCACCCGGGGGCTGATGAGCGCGGCGTTCTTCTGCGGACAGGCCTACATCGTGCTGGTGCTCCAGGACCGGTGGGGCTACTCACCCGGGGCCGCGGGCATCGCGCTCACCGTCGTCGGCGTCGTCTGGGCGGGCATGAGCCAGGTCCAGGCCCGGCTCGGCGAGCGGGTCTCGTCCGAGACCGCGATGCGGATCGGCTCCGCCGTCCTGCTGGCGGCGGTGATCGGGCTGTGGCTGACGGTGCGGCTGGACGGCCCGGGCGTGCTCGCGGGAGCAGCGTTCGTCGCGGCGGGCGCCGGCATGGGCTTCGGCTTCTCCCGCACCGGGGTGGCGATGCTGGCGGCGTCGACCGGGGACGACCGCGGCTTCAACTCCTCCGCGCTCTCGATCGCCGACGCGATGGGCGCCGCGCTGGCCCTCGCGGTGTGCGGCATCGGCTTCGACCTGGCCCGCGGTGCCGCCGGCGACCCGTTCCTGGTCGTGTTCGGCGTGGCCATCGTGTGCGCCGTCGGGGCGGTCGTGACGGCCGCCCGCACGCCCGTCCCGGTCAGCCCCGGGTGACGCGGTAGCGGACGAAAGCCGGGACGGCGAGGGCCGCGGCCACGGTCCCGACGACCACCAGCACCCCGCCCCCGGCGGCGGCGACGGCGGCACCGGTCACCGCCGCGGCGGCTCCGTGGACGACGTCGGCGACCCGCGGTCCGCCCGCCACCACGACGATGAAGATGCCCTGCAGCCGGCCGCGTACGGCGTCCGAGGCCGCCGCCTGGAGCATCGAGGTCCGGAACGCCGCGGACGCCATGTCGGCCGCCCCGCCGACGGCCAGCATCAGCACCGCCACCACGAGCATCAGGGTCGGCGCGAACGGGGCCACCATCGCGGAGAGGCCGAAGCTGACCATGGCCAGACCCCACACGACGATCGACACGATCACCGCCAGGCCCTGCCGGTCGACCCGCGACACCCAGCCGGACAGCACGCCGCCGATCACCGCGCCGGCCGGGATCGCGGCGAACAGCAGCGCGAAGGCGAGTCCGCCCTCTCCCGGCCCCCCGAAGGAGACGTCGGCCATCTCGGGGAACAGGGCGCGTGGCATCCCGAAGACCATCGCGATGATGTCGACGACGAACGACATCATCAGCACCGGGTGGTGCCGGAGGTAGCGGAACCCGTCGACCACGGCCCGGAGTCCCGGTGCCGACACGGCGCCCTCCACCGGCAGTCGCGGCAGCCGGACCACCGCGCCGAGCGTGGCGAACAGGGTGAGCGTGTCGAGCAGGTAGAGCCACGAGAAGCCGAGGATCGGGATCAGGGCCCCGCCGACCAGGGGCCCGGCGATCCCGCCTGCCTGCATCACCGTCATGTTGAGCGAGTTCGCGGCCGGCAGCAGCTCGTCGGGCAGCAGCTTGGGCAGCACCGCCGAGCGGGTCGGCTGGTTGATCGCGAAGAACGCCTGCTGCACCGCGAACAGCCCGAGCAGCAGCCAGACGTTGTCGAGCCCGAGGGCCGCCTGCAGCCAGAACCCGGCACTGGTGAGGATCAGGCCGGCCGTGGTGACGACCAGCAGCGTGCGGCGGTCCATCGCGTCGGCGAGGGCGCCGCCCCAGAGCCCGAAGACCACCAGCGGGACCAGGCCGAACACGCCCGTGAGTCCGACGTACGCCGAGGAGCCGGTGATCGCGTAGATCTGCGCCGGCACCGCCACGACGGTGAGCTGGGCGCCGATGACGGTGATGATGTTGGCGCGCCAGAGTCGCGCGAAGTGCGGGTTGCGGAGCGGGCGCGTGTCGGCGAGCAGCCCGTCCAGCGTCACGGCCCGACCCTAACCACGACCTCCGCAGCGGCCGGAATCGCCGCCGCCACCGGAGGAGGACCGTGAGAAGGTGGGTCGATGGCACCCGACAAGGTCCCGAGCGACGACTGGCTGGTGCAGGGCGACGCGGCACCCAGCGACGTCGCCGAGCACTACGACGCCTGGGCCGACAGCTACGACGACGACCTCGACGCGTGGTCCTACCAGGCGCCCGGCACGGCCGCCGACATCGTCGTCGCCCTCGACCCCCGCCCCGGGTCGGTCCTCGACGTGGGGTGCGGGACCGGGCTGGTCGGCAAGGCCCTGCGCTCGCGGGGGTTCACCGGTCGGCTGGTGGGCCTCGACATCTCGCAGGTCTCGCTCGACCTGGCGCAGCAGTCCGGCGCGTACGACGACCTGCACCCGGCCGACCTGCAGCAGCGCCTCCCGCTCGACGACGACGCCGTCGACGCGGTCGCCTGCGTGGGCGTGATGACCTACCTCGCGGCGGTCGAGGCGGTCTGGCGCGAGTTCGCGCGCGTCGTCCGTCCCGGCGGGCACGTCGTGGTCACCCAGCGCGAGGACCTCTGGGAGCCCCGCCACTGCCAGGACGTCGTCGACCGGCTCGCGGCAGAGGGAGTCTGGACCCCGCAGGACGTGCGGGGCCCGGAGCCGTACCTCCCCGACTCCGCCAACGCGCTGGCGGAGCTGGGCTGCTACTACGTCGTGGCCGCTGTCGGCTGACCCGACTGCCCTACCGGAGCGCCAGCGAGCCGGACACGTCCGGCTCCCACGGCAGCGTCGCGTCCTGGTCGATCTTCCGGTCCATCGCCACGGCGACGTCGTCGGGCCACGGCGCCGTCCGCCGGGTCCCGAGGTCGACGTGCAGGAAGATCTCCTCCATCACGAAGCTCAGCCTCTGGTGGGTCTCGTCGAGCAGGTGGACCAGCGCGTGCGCCGCCCGCTCGGACCGCCCGAGGAGCCGGACCCGCGCCGAGATCCGGTCGCCCGTCCGCACCTCGGCGAGGTAGGTCAGGTGGTGCTCGGCCGAGAACACCGCGTGCCCCATGGCCGGCCACATCTGCGGGATCCCCACCTCCACGAGCGACTCGTCCAGCCCCTCGCTGGCGATGCCGGTGTAGTGCCGGACGTTGAGGTGGCCGTTGGCGTCCTCGAACGCGATCGGGACCGGCTGCTGGACGTACGCCGGCAGGTCGACGAGCTGGTCGTAGGTGGGGTGCGCTGCGCTCACGTGGCGTGACCCTACCGGCGGTTGCCGGACCGTGATCGCCTGCGTCAGTCGGAGTCGAAGGCCGGGTGGTGGGTGCCCACCTTGCGCGCCGACGCCAGGTGTCCGCCCAGGTAGGCGCCGACCTTCACGGCCGAGATCCCGGCGAGGGCGAGCCCCACGCCGGTGCCGTGACGCCCGCGCCGGCGAGCGAGCCAGGACGCGGCGTACAGGCCGATGGCGGCGCCGTTGCTGACCGCGTGGACCACGCCGACCCGCTGCTCCCGCAGGCCGGCCTCCGACCACTCCGCCCACCCGCTCCAGGCCGTGGGGCCGGCCACGAGCAGCCCGGTCCCGATCAGGCGCCGTGAGGCGGTCGCCGACTCCTCGCCGCCGACCAGGTCGAGCAGCGTCGCCGACACCCAGGTCCCGAGCACGACGTCGGTCAGGAGCGGGTGCAGCGCGTGCCCGAGCCAGTCACCCCGCAGCACCGCGCCCCGCGTCCCCGACCCGAACGCCGACCGCACTCCCGGCCGCAGCGTCTCCACGGCCCCGTCGAGGGCCGCTGACTCCTCCAGCCGCCGGGTCACCCTCACGAGCGCCGGCGTGCCTTCGAGCTGGTCCATGTGCGACTCCTCCCGGGCGGGCCGCACACCGGGGCCGCTCCCCGGGCACGGTCGACCCACTGTGCCCCGGCGGCACCACGAGGATCAATGGCGGACCGGGTTCGCGACAGCAGTCAGCCGATCTGCTCGGCCAGGGAGACGACGATGCCCTCCGGCCCGCGGACGTAGGCCATCAGCCAGGTGTCCTCGTGGCGGCCGATGCCGCCGACCAGGCCGTAGCCGTCCGCGGCGAGGCGCTCGACGGTCTCCTCGAGTCCGGTGATCTCGAAGCAGACGTTGCGGATACCGAGCTCGTTCGCCATGGCGTCGGACGAGCCCGGCACGTGGTCGGGCCGGAGGAAACGGGCGAGCTCCAGCATGGTCCCGCCGCCCGGTGGCCGGAGCATGACGACCTCCGTCCGCGAGTCCGGGAGGCCGCAGACCGTGTCGAGGAACTCCCCCTGCACGAACGTGCGGCCCTCCTCCTCCAGACCCAGTCCGACGAAGAACGCCGTCGCCCGGTCGAGGTCGTCGACGGTGATCCCCACGTGGTCGAAGCCCTTGATGCGTGTCATGCCGGTCATCCTCCAACGCTGTCCGGTGTCGTGCTCCGGGGACGGGGCCGGCACGCGGTTCTCGACACGGCCACACACCGAACTTCGGACGAAAGGGGGGAACCGCGGCCGCTCCGGGCCGAGGACTCTGGCGGGGTACCGGACCAGACGGACGCCGACCGAGAGGAGATCCGCCATGTCCGAGGAGAGCACGCCTGCTGCGCCCACCGCCTATCCCGCCCGCCTCGAGGTCGACTACAGCGACGAGCACAACCGCGTCACGACGCTGTTCCGGCTCGTGCTGGTCATCCCCATCGCAATCGTGTACGGCGTCCTCACCGCGGGCGCCACCACGACGGCGTACGACGAGGCCAGTCGGACGGTCACCACCACGAGCGGTGGCATCGTGGCCGGGTTGTTCGGGGCCACGCTGCTGATGATCCTGTTCCGGCAGCGCTACCCGCGCTGGTGGTTCGACTTCGCGCGAGAGCTGACCCGCTTCTCCACCCGCATCGGCGCCTACGTCGTGCTGCTCACCGACGAGTACCCCTCGACGGTCGAGGAGCAGAGGGTCCACCTCGAGATCGACTACCCGGACGCCGATCAAGACCTGAACCGCTGGTTGCCCCTGGTCAAGTGGTTCCTCGCGATCCCGCACTACGTCGTGCTGTTCTTCCTGTCCGTGGGCGCCTTCGTCGTGGTCGTCATCGCCTGGTTCGCGATCCTGTTCACCGGCCGCTATCCACGGGGGCTCTTCGACTTCGTGGTCGGTGTCGGCCGGTGGGCCCTGCGCGTCAACGCCTACGCGTTCCTGCTCGTCACCGACAGGTACCCGCCGTTCTCCCTCACCTGAGGGCGGGACGTCGGGTTCAGACCAGCGGGGGGCCGGTCTTCTCCCGCACCTCGTCCTCGGTGACGTCCGGGGCGAGCTCGACCAGGGTGAGCCCGTCGTCGGTGACGTCGAGCACGCAGAGGTCGGTGATGATCCGCTGCACGACCCGCTTGCCGGTGTAGGGCAGGGAGCACTCGTCGAGGATCTTGTGGGAGCCGTCCTTGGCGACGTGCTCCATCAGCACGATCACCCGCTTGGCGCCGTGGACCAGGTCCATCGCGCCGCCCATGCCCTTCACCATCTTGCCGGGGATCATCCAGTTGGCGATGTCGCCGTCCTTGGAGACCTGCATGGCGCCGAGGATGGCGGCGTCGATCTTGCCGCCGCGGATCATCCCGAACGACGTGGCCGAGTCGAAGAACGACGCGCCCTTCCGCAGGGTGACCGTCTCCTTGCCGGCGTTGATCAGGTCGGGGTCCTCCTCCCCCTCGTAGGGGTAGGCGCCGACGCCGAGGATGCCGTTCTCGGACTGCAGCACCAGCTCGACGTCGTCGGCGACGTAGTTGGGGACCAGGGTCGGCAGCCCGATGCCGAGGTTGACGTAGGAGCCGTCCTCCAGCTCCGAGGCGGCGCGAGCGGCCATCTCCTCACGGGACCAGGGCATCAGGCGTCTCCCTTCGGACGGGTGGTGACCCGTTCGATCCGCTTGTCGGCGGCCTGCTCGGGGGTGAGCGCCACGACGCGCTGCACGAAGACCCCGGGTGTGTGGACGTGGTTGGGGTCGAGCTCACCAGGCTCGACCAGGTGCTCGACCTCCGCGACCGTGAGCCGGCCGCACATCGCGGCGAGCGGGTTGAAGTTGCGCGCCGAGTCCCGGTAGACGAGGTTGCCGTGCCGGTCGCCCTTCCAGGCCCGGACCAGCCCGAAGTCGGCGACGATCGCCTCCTCGAGGACGTACTCCCGGCTCTGCCCGTCGGGAGTGGCGAACGTCCGGGTCTCCTTCGGCGGCGAGGCCACGGTGACGTTGCCCTCGGAGTCGTAGCGCCACGGCAGCCCGCCCTCGGCCACCTGGGTTCCGCCGCCGGTGGCGGTGAAGAACGCCGGGATGCCGGATCCCCCGGCCCGCATCCGCTCGGCGAGCGTGCCCTGCGGCGTCAGCTCCACCTCGAGCTCGCCGGAGAGGTACTGGCGGGCGAACTCCTTGTTCTCGCCGACGTACGACGAGACCATCCGGCGCAGCCGCTTGTCCAGCAGCAGCCGGCCGAGCCCCCAGTCGTCGACCCCGCAGTTGTTCGACACCGCCTCGAGGTCGGTCACGCCGGCCTCCAGCAGCGCCTCGATCAGCACCGAGGGAATGCCGCAGAGTCCGAAGCCTCCGACCGCGAGCGTCGATCCGTCCCTGATGTCGGCGACGGCCTCCGCCGCCGACGCAACCACCTTGTCCACGCCAGCACCCTAGCCGCGAGTGAGGGCCGTCACGTATGGCCCCCGATCACACATCACGGCCGGGACCGGTGTGCCGCCACTACGCTGGCGCCGTGCCCGCCGCCCCCGACGACCCCACCCGGGCGCGGCTGCACGTGGTCACCGGCAAGGGCGGCACCGGGAAGTCCACCGTGGCCGCGTCGCTGGCCCTGGCCCTGGCCAGTCACGGCCGGGCGGTGCTGCTGTGCGAGGTGGAGGGCCGCCAGGGGATCGCCAAGCTCTTCGACGTCGACCCGCTCCCGTACGCCGAGCGCCGCATCGCCACCGGCCTCCCCGGCCCCCGAGGCCGGGCCGGCACCCTCCACGCCCTGCACGTCGACCCGGAGTCCGCACTGCTGGAGTACCTCGCCATGTACTACCGGCTCGGACGCGCGGGTCGGGCGCTCGACCGGTTCGGCGTGGTGGAGTTCGCGACCACCCTCGCGCCGGGCGTCCGGGACGTGCTGCTGACCGGCAAGGTCTACGAGGCGGCCAAGGTGAAGCGGCGCGCCAAGGGCGTGCCGAGCTACGACGCCGTCGTGCTCGACGCCCCGCCGACCGGCCGGATCGCGCAGTTCCTCGGCGTCAACAGCGAGCTCGCGGGCCTCGCCCGGGTCGGGCCGATCAGGTCCCAGGCCGACAACGTGATGACGATGTTCCGCTCGCCGCGGACCGCGATCCACCTGGTGACGGTGCTCGAGGAGATGCCGGTCCAGGAGACCGCCGACGGGATCGCCGAGCTGCGTCGGGAGGGCCTGCCGGTCGGGGCGGTGGTGGTCAACATGGTGCGACCGGAGGCGCTGGCCGCCGACCAGCTCGCCGCCGTACGGGCCGGCACCCTCGACGCCGGCGCGATCGCCGACGACCTGGCCGGCGTCGGCGTCGACGGCGCCCTGGTCCGGGACGGCCTCGTCGACGGGCTGCTGGCCGAGGCCCACGACCACGCCGTACGCCGGGAGCTCGAGGACGCCCAGCGGGCCGTCGTGGCTGACCTCGGCGTGCCCGTCCACGAGCTCCCCCGGCTGACCGACGGGGTCGACCTCGGCGGTCTCTACGAGCTGGCCGCCGACCTCCGCCGCGGGGGGCTCGGATGACACCCGCGTCGCACCGGGGCCGCTACGGCCCGCTGGCCGCCCCGGCGTCCGAGGCGCCGGCGCTCGACGTCGACGCCCTGCTCGACGACCGTGGCACCGAGATCGTCGTGTGCTGCGGCGCCGGCGGGGTGGGCAAGACGACGACGGCGGCAGCACTCGCCCTGCGGGCGGCCGAGCGCGGCCGCAAGGTCGTGGTGCTGACCATCGACCCCGCCCGACGGCTCGCGCAGTCGATGGGCATCGAGCGGCTCGACAACACTCCGCGCCCGGTCCAGGGTGTCGTCGGCCCCGGGTCGCTCGACGCGATGATGCTCGACATGAAGCGCACCTTCGACGAGGTGGTCGAGAGCCAGGCCACCCCCGAGAAGGCGCAGCAGATCCTGGACAACCCGTTCTACGTCGCGCTCTCCAGCTCCTTCGCGGGGACCCAGGAGTACATGGCGATGGAGAAGCTCGGCCAGATCCACCGGCAGGCCCAGGCCGACGGCACCCACGACCTGGTCGTCGTCGACACCCCGCCGTCGCGGTCCGCGCTGGACTTCCTCGACGCCCCCGAGCGGCTCTCGCGCTTCCTCGACGGCCGATTCATCCGGCTGCTGCTGGCGCCGGCGCGGGGGCCGGCGAAGGTGATGGCCGCCGGGATGGGAGTGGTGACCAACGCCCTCACCCGGGTGCTCGGCGCGCAGGTGCTGCGCGACATGCAGACCTTCGTGTCCGCCTTCGACACCCTGTTCGGTGGCTTCCGGGCGCGGGCCGAGGCGACGTTCGCCCTGCTCCAGGGCGACCGGACGGCGTTCCTCGTGGTGGCGGCGCCCGAACCGGACGCACTGCGCGAGGCGGCGTACTTCGTGGAGCGCCTCGGGGAGGACGGGATGCCGCTGGCCGGGCTGGTGGTCAACCGCGCCAGCCCCGCTCCCCGGGTCGCGCTGTCACCGGACGAGGCGACGGCGGCCGCGGGGAGGCTCGACCAGGGGGAGCCGGGGACGCTCGCGGCCGGTCTGCTGCGCCTGCACGCCGACCGGGCGCGGCTGGGGGAGCGGGAGGCCGGTCTGCGGGCCCGCTTCTCCGCCGCCCACCCGACGGTGCCGACCGTCGTGGTGCCGGCCCTGGCGACCGATGTGAACGACCTGGACGGCCTGCGTCACGTCGGCGGCCTGCTGTCGGGGACCTGACCTCCCCTGCAGGCCAGGTCCCGCCGACAGCGACGGGGGGTCAGGCGTTGATCGGGACGGCCGGCTGCGTCTGCGCGTTGCGGGCGGCCTCGAGCACGGCCCGCCAGGAGGCGTTCGGCTTGCGGCGGAGCAGGGCCCGACGCTCCCGCTCGGTCATGCCGCCCCAGACGCCCCACTCGATCTGGTTGTCCAGGGCCTCGGCGAGGCACTCGGTCCGCACGGGGCAGCCCTGGCACACCAGCTTGGCCTTGTTCTGCTCGGCACCGCGCACGAACAGCGCGTCCGGCTGCTGCTGCCGGCAAGCCGCCGACGGAGCCCAGTCCTCGATCCACATGATGTCGTTCCCCATTTCGCCTTGGGTTCGGGCCGTCCCCACCGACGGTCCGATTCCCAGCACCCGTAACGTAAAGAACCGGGACATACCCGGAACAGCCTCGTTCTGCCCTTTGTCCGTAGTCCGAAGTGACTAGACCCCGGATGCCATGAATGGGCCGGGTCGAGACCGCTCGGGTACGGTGACTGGCATGTCCGTGCCCCCTGACGAGCGACTCTCCCCCGGCCGCGTGCTGTCCCATCTCGGTGTGATGGGAGCCGTGGCGGTGGTCATGGGCGTCCTCGTGGCGGGCCTCGCGATCCCGTTCGCCGGCGTGGTCGGGGTGGGTGCCCGCGACGTCGCCCGGAGCATGGACAACCTGCCGGCCGAGCTCACGGTGGAGCCATTGGCCCAGAAGACCCGCATCGTCGACGGCAAGGGAAACCTGATCGCCTCGCTGTACGACGAGAACCGCGTGAACGTCCCGCTGAGCCAGATCTCGCGGACCATGGTCGAGTCGATCGTGTCCATCGAGGACTACCGCTTCTACGAGCACGGCGCGCTCGACCTGCGCGGCACCCTGCGCGCTCTGGTGACCAACCAGGCGCAGGGCGGCGTGGTCCAGGGCGGCTCGTCGATCACCCAGCAGATGGTGAAGCTCACGCTGGTCAGCCAGGCCGAGACCAAGGCCGAGCGACTCGCCGCCACCGACGACACCTTCGCCCGCAAGGTACGCGAGCTGCGCTACGCGATCGCCTTCGAGGAGAAGTACTCCAAGGACTGGATCCTGGAGCGCTACCTCAACATCGCCTACTTCGGCGACGGCGCCTTCGGCATCCAGTCGGCGGCCCGTCACTACTTCGACAAGAACGCCAAGGACCTCAACCTGCGCGAGTCGGCCCTGCTGGCCGGCCTGGTCAAGAACCCCACGGGGCTCGACCCGACCAACTCGCCCGACGCCGCGCGCGAGCGCCGGAACGTCGTGCTCGACCGGCTGGCCCAGCTCGGCGTCATCAGCGAGAAGAAGGCGACGGCCACCAAGAAGCAGAAGCTCGGGCTCGACGTCCAGCCGAGCGACAACGGGTGCGTCAACTCGCGGGCCCCGTTCTTCTGCGACTACGTGATCAACACGCTGATGCAGGACCCGTCCCTCGGCGAGACCAAGGACGAACGCCGGCAGCTGCTCCGCTCGGGCGGTCTGACCATCCGCACGACGATCGACCTGCGCTTCCAGGACGCCGCCGACCGGGCCGTCCAGGCCTACACCGACCCGACCGACCAGGCGATCGGCGGCGTGGCGATGGTCGAGCCCGGCACCGGCAACGTCAAGGCGATCGCCCAGTCCCGCCCGATGGGGAGCAACAAGGAGCTCGGGCAGACCTACCTCAACTACGTCGTCCCGCAGGAGGTCGGCGACGCGGCAGGGTTCCAAGCCGGGTCGACGTTCAAGCTCTTCGTGCTGGCGCAGGCGCTGATGGACGGCGTGCAGCCCGACACCTCGCTGACGGTCCCGGCCCGCGAGAGCATTCCGGAGCGCAACTTCCAGAACTGCGACGGCCCCTACGGCGGCGCCTACAACACCACGATCTGGGACCCCGCGAACTTCGACTTCTCGGGCGGCACCTACAACCTCTACACCGGTACCCAGAACTCGGTGAACACGTTCTTCGCCAACCTCGAGCAGCTGACGGGCCTGTGCAAGCCCTACGAGCTGGCCAAGAACATGGGCGTCGACCTGACCGACCCGGACAACGAGCGGGTCCCGTCGTTCACGCTCGGTGTCGTCGACGTCAGCCCGCTGGAGATGGCCGAGGCCTACGCCACGTTCGCGGCCCGCGGCCAGCACTGCGACTCGCGCCCGGTGACGGCGATCGAGGACGCCAACGGCAACCTGCTCAAGGAGTACGACTCCCAGTGCACGCAGGTGCTGACCACTGCGGTCGCCGACACGGTCAACGACATCCTCAAGGGCGTGCTCGAGCCCGGCGGGTTCGGCCAGAACATCACCATCACCCAGCAGGACGCCGGCAAGACCGGTACCACCCAGAGCGCGCGGGCGGTGTGGTTCAACGGCTACACCCCGAACCTCTCCACGGCGACCATGCTGGCCGGCGCCAACTCGCTCGGCCAGCCGATCGGGCTGGAGGGTCTGACCGTCGGTGGGCGCTACATCAGCTCGGCGTCGGGCTCCGGCCTGGCCGGACCCATCTGGGGACAGGTCATGGGTGACGTGGAGCAGTGGCTGCCCGACGAGACGTTCACCGCGCCGGACCTGAGCGCGCTCGGCGGTGCCGAGACCACCGTGCCCAGCGTGGCGGGCCTCCCGATCCCCAGCGCCCGCCGGGTCCTGGAGGAGGCCGGCTTCAACGTGCTCGTCCAGCCCGAGGCCTACTCCGAGTACCCGGAGGGCACCGTCGCGTACTCCGACCCGGGCTCCGGCGCCGTCGCGCCCGCCGGCACGGTCGTGTCGCTCTCCCCCTCGACCGGCTACGTCCCCGCCCCCCAGCCGAACAAGCCAGGTGGTGGCGACAACGATGGCGGCGGTGGCGGTGGCGGTGGCAACGGTGGCGGCCCCGGCCCGCGCCCCGGTGGCAACGGCGGCGAGCCGGACGGCGAACGCGGCTGACGCCGGCTCAGGAGCCCTTCGAGACGGCGCTGACGCGCACCTTCAGTCGCCGCCCAGCTGGCGACGTACCTCGGCGGCGACCGCGGCGCCGTCGGCCCGGCCACGGACTTGGGGCTGCACGACGCCCATGACCTTGCCCATCGCCCGCATGCCCTCGTCGCGGGCGCCGAGGCGGTCGACGGCTGCGGTCACGATCCCGACCACCTCCTCCTCGGTCAGCTGCTCGGGCAGGTAGTCGGCGATCACCGCGGCCTCGGCGCGTTCCCGCTCGGCCATCTCGACCCGGCCACCCTCGTCGAAGGCCGTCGCGGCCTCGCGTCGCTTCTTGGCCTCGGTGGAGAGCACGCCGACGACCTCGTCGTCGCTGAGCTCGCGGGCCGCCTTGCCCGCGACCTCGGCGGTGGTGACGGCGGACAGCAGCATCCGCAGGGTGCCGGAACGCAGCTCGTCGCGTGCCTTCATGGCCGTGGTGAGGTCGGCGCGGAGCCGGTCCTTCAGGTCACTCATACCGACATTCTGGCAGCCGAGCGGCTGTGGGAGTCTGGGCCGCATGCGTACCAGGGGCGTGACCGGGCTGCTCGCCGCCGGCACCGTGGCGGGGCTGGCCGTCACCGGCCACGCCGTCGCCGAGACCAGGCGGTTCGAGCTGCGCGAGGTCTCCGTCCCGCTCCTGCCGCCGGGCCATGCGCCGCTGCGCGTGCTGCACCTCAGCGACCTGCACCTCACCCCCGGCCAGCACCGCAAGCGTGAGTGGGTCAGCAGCCTGGCCGGCCTGCGCCCGGACCTGGTCGTCAACACCGGCGACAACCTCGCCCACCGCGACGCGCTCCCCGCGGTGCTCGAGGCCCTCGGCGGTCTGCTGGACGTCCCCGGCGTGTTCGTGCTGGGCTCCAACGACTACTACGCGCCCGTCCTCAAGAACCCGCTGCGCTACCTGCTGCCCGACGACGGGCGACGCAACACCACCAGCGAGCAGCTCGCGTGGCGGGAGATGAAGGCGGCCTACGACGAGGCCGGCTGGATCGACCTGAGCAACGAGCGGGCGGCGTTCGCCGTCAACGGCACGACCTTCGCCTTCGCCGGCGTCGACGACCCGCACCTCGAGTACGACCGGCTCGACGACGTGGCCGGCCTCGCCGACCCGACGGCCGACGTCCGGCTCGGCGTCACGCACGCGCCGTACCTCCGGGTGCTGGACCAGTTCGCCCGCGACGGCTACGACGCGGTCCTCGCCGGCCACACCCACGGTGGCCAGGTGTGCCTCCCGGGCGGCCGCGCGCTGACGACCAACTGCGACCTCGAACCCGCGCGGGTCGCCGGGCTGCACCGCCACCCCGCCGACTCACAACCGGGCCAGCCGGGGTCGACCTGGCTGCATGTCTCCGCCGGGCTCGGCACCTCGCCGTACGCCCCCGTGCGGCTGTGGTGCCGCCCCGAGGCCACCCTGCTCACCCTCACCTCCCGAGGTTGAGTTGGGCTTCCCTCGGGGTCGAGTTGGGCTTCCCTCGGGGTCGAGTTGGGCTTCCCTCGAGACGCGTCGCTTCGGGTCCGGGGCGATTCGTGGGGGCCGACGGCGCTCGGGTATGGTGGCGCTGCTCGCGCCGGGGTCGTTCCCGGCGCGTTCGGGGTGTGGCGCAGCTTGGTAGCGCGCCTCGTTCGGGACGAGGAGGCCGCAGGTTCAAATCCTGTCACCCCGACCAGTCGTCGACGTCGTCCTGTCCCGCCCCCGTGGGTCTCAACAGCCGTCCCGGCCGGACCGCGGCCCAGCTCAACCGCGAGGCAAGCCCAACTCAACCGCGAGGGAAGCCCAACTCGACCGTTGGTCGGGGGGAGCGGCACCCGTGGCACACTGCGCGCATGGCGGAGAAGGACGATCCCGACGGCCCGTCCCTGGAGCTGCCGTCGTTCGGGTTCCGCCGCAAGAGGCGCCCCGACCCGGAACCCGCCGCGCCGGCCGAGCCCGTCACACCGGTCGCGGGGCCCGAGGCCAGGCACGACGAGCCCACGGAGCCGGCCGCAGCCCGGCCGGCGCCACCCGCCGCCCCAGAGCCGGCGGCGGCGCCCCCGGGCGGCACCCGGGTCTTCACCGGGGAGGCGCCGGCCGCCGTCGAGACGGGCACCACGACCGAGCCGGTACGCCGCAGGCCTCGCCGCCCCGTGCTGCCGCAGCTCGGCGCCGTCCCCGCCGCGCTGACGACCGGGCTCCTGGTCGGTGCGCTCACGGTCGGGCTGGTGTGGGCCTCGCAGGGAGCGTGCGAGGTGGTCCGCGGCACCTCCAGCTGCGGCGACGCCGGGTTCCTCCTGCTGCTGGCCGTGCTCGTGACCGCGGGGTGGCTGGGCGGGGTGCTGCTGCGGGCGTTCGGCGTCGCCGAGGGCGGCAGCACCAGCTTCCTGGCGATGGGCCTGGTGGCGGTCGTGCTGATGCTGTTCCTGGCCGACGAGCTGTTCGCGTGGTGGATGGTCGTCGTCGTGCCGGGGGTCGCGATGGTCGCCTACGTCGTCGCGCACCGGGTGTCGACCGCGATGGTCGAGCCCGGCGGGCGCGAGATGCACCGCTGACCCGTCAGCGGGCGGCGACCAGCTCGGCGATCTGCACGGTGTTGAGCGCAGCGCCCTTGCGCAGGTTGTCGTTGCTGATGAACAGCGCCAGGCCCCGCTCGTCGGGCACGCCCGGGTCGTGGCGGAGCCGGCCGACGTACGACGGGTCCCTGCCGGCGGCCTGCAGGGGCGTGGGGATGTCGCTCAGCTCGACCCCCGGCGCCGAGGCCAGCAGCTCGCGGGCCCGCGCGACCGGCATCGACCGGGCGAACTCGGCGTTGACGGCCAGCGAGTGGCCCGTGAAGACCGGGACCCGGACACAGATGCCGGAGACGGCGAGCTCGGGGATGTCGAGGATCTTGCGGGACTCGTTGCGCAGCTTCTGCTCCTCGTCGGTCTCCTCGAGCCCGTCGTCGACGATCGAGCCGGCCATCGGCAGCACGTTGTAGGCGATGGTGCGGGCGTACTTCCCGGGCGCCGGGAACGCGACGGCCTCGCCGTCGTAGGCGAGCTCGCGGGCCTTGTCGCCCGCGGTCGCGACCTGGCTCGCCAGCTCCTCGACACCGGCGACGCCGGAGCCGGAGACCGCCTGGTAGGTCGACGCGATCAGCCGGACCAGCCCGGCCTCGTCGTGGAGCGGCTTGAGCACCGGCATCGCGGCCATCGTGGTGCAGTTCGGGTTGGCGATGATCCCCTTGCGGGCTTCGGTGATCGCGCCGGGGTTGACCTCGGAGACCACGAGCGGGACGTCGGGGTCCATCCGGAACGCCGATGAGTTGTCGACGACGGTCGCCCCGGCCTCGGCGAACCGCGGCGCGAGCGCCCGCGACGTGGTGGCTCCCGCCGAGAACAGCGCGATGTCGAGCCCGGACGGGTCGGCGGTGGCGGCGTCCTCGACCTGGACCTCCCGTCCCGCGTACGGCAGGACGGTGCCGGCCGAGCGGGCCGAGGCGAAGAAGCGGATCTGGTCGATCGGGAACGCCCGCTCCTCGAGGATCTGTCGCATCGCGACGCCCACCTGGCCGGTGGCGCCGACGACGCCGAGCCGAACGCCGCTCATCGGCCGCTCCCGCCGTAGACGACGGCCTCGACCTCGTCGGAGTCGAGGTCGAACGCCGAGTGGGCGGCGGCGACGGCCGCGTCCACGAGGCCCTCGTCGACGATCACCGAGATCCGGATCTCGGAGGTGGAGATCATCTGGATGTTGACGCCCGCGGCCGCGATCGCGGAGAAGAACTTGGCACTGACCCCGGGGTGGGAGCGCATGCCGGCACCGATCAGCGAGATCTTGCCGATCTTGTCGTCGTAGAGGAGCGAGGCGAACCCGATCTCGTCACGCAGCCCGGCGAGGGCCTTCATGGCCGTCTGACCGTCGGCGCGCGGCAGCGTGAAGGAGATGTCGGTGAGGCTGGTGGCCGCCGCCGAGATGTTCTGGACGATCATGTCGAGGTTGATCTGGGCGTCCGCCAACGCCTCGAAGATCCGGGCCGCCTCGCCGACCTTGTCAGGCACCCCGACGACGGTGATCTTGGCCTCGCTCCGGTCGTGGGCGACGCCCGCGATGATGGCCTGTTCCATGTCTTCTGCCTCCGGGAGGTCGGCTGCTGCGTCGGGGACGACCCACGTGCCCTCGAGCTGGCTGAACGAGGACCGTACGTGGATCGGGATGTCGTAGCGGCGGGCGTACTCGACGCACCGCAGGTGGAGGATCTTGGCGCCGCACGCCGCGAGCTCGAGCATCTCCTCGTAGGAGACCCGGTCCAGCTTGCGGGCGCTCGGGACGATCCGGGGGTCGGCGGTGAACACGCCGTCGACGTCGGTGTAGATCTCGCAGTGGTCGGCGTGCAGGGCGGCCGCGAGCGCGACCGCGGTGGTGTCGGTGCCGCCGCGACCCAGCGTCGTGATCTCCTTGGTGTCCTGGCTGACCCCCTGGAAGCCCGCCACGATCACGACGTGGCCCTCGTCGAGCGCCGTGGAGATCCGGCCCGGGGTGACGTCGATGATCTTCGCGCGGCCGTGCACCGAGTCGGTGATGACCCCGGCCTGGGAGCCGGTGAAGGACCGTGCCGTGAAGCCGAGGTCGGAGATCGCCATGGCGACCAGGGCCATCGAGATCCGCTCGCCCGCGGTGAGCAGCATGTCGAGCTCGCGGGCCGGCGGCAGCGGGCTCACCTCGTTGGCGAGGTCGAGCAGCTCGTCGGTCGAGTCACCCATGGCCGACACGGCCACGACCACGTCGTGGCCCTGGCGCCTGCTCTCGACGATCCGCCGTGCCACCCGCTTGACGCTCGAGGCGTCGGCGAGGGAGGAGCCGCCGTACTTCTGCACGACAATGCCCACCGGTACATCTCCTGCGCTCGGGTGCGGGACCAGCCCCCGAGTCTAGCGGCGGGGAGTGGCTAGCTCGGATCGACGTCCAGCACGGCCTCGGCCGCCTCGATCTGCTCCTGCTCGGACTCGATGTCGGCGTCGAGCCGGTCGTGGGAGACCACCGACAGCAGCGCGTTGAGCGCGGCACCCGCCAGGTTGCCCCAGCTGGACACGTAGGAGAACTGCCACCACCAGAGCGCCTCGGCGACGTTGCCGCTGCGGTAGTGGCGCAGTCCGTTCTCGAGGTCGGTCGCGATCGAGGTGAGGTCGTCGGAGAGCTGGCTCTCGACCACCTCGGGCAGGTAGGGGTCGAACACGAAGCTGTAGGTGTCGACGTTCCCGAGCAGCTCGGCGAGGGCCAGCCGCATCTCGTCGATGTCGGCCTCCGGGCCGACGTCGGGCTGGTACTCGGTGCGGGGGGTGAAGTCCTGCTGGGCGCCGAGCCTGGCGCCGGCGAGCAGGATCTGGGAGATCTCCAGCAGCAGCAGCGAGATCGCGCGGCCCCCGTCGGCCTCCCGCGCCACGGCCCGCAGCGCGAGCAGGAACGACTCGACCTGGTCGGCGATCTGCTGGGCGAAGCCGCCCTCGATCTCGGTGGTCTCGGTCATCGGCCCTTCAGTCATCGGCACTGCGCCTCCCTGCGAATGCTCGGCCGAGAGTGACCTCGTCGGCGTACTCGAGGTCCCCTCCCACGGGCAGTCCACTCGCCAGCCGCGTCACGCGCAACCCGAAGTCCTTGAGCATCCGGGTGATGTACGTCGCAGTGGCCTCGCCCTCGAGGTTGGGATCGGTCGCGAGGATCACCTCGGTGACGGTGCCGTCGGCCAGCCGCTGCATCAGCTCCTTGATCCGGAGCTGTTCGGGGCCGATGCCGTCGATGGGCGAGATCGCCCCGCCGAGCACGTGGTAGCGGCCCCGGAACTCGCGGGTGCGCTCGATGGCGACGACGTCCTTGTACTCCTCGACGACGCAGAGCACCGCCGGGTCGCGGCGCGGGTCGCTGCAGATCCGGCACTGGTCGGCCTCGGCGACGTTGAAGCAGGTGGTGCAGAACTTCACGCGCGCCTTGACCTCGACCAGCACGTCGGCCAGCCGGCGTACGTCGCCCGGGTCGGCCTGCAGGAGGTGGAACGCGATCCGCTGCGCGCTCTTGGGCCCCACCCCGGGCAGCCGACCCAGCTCGTCGATGAGGTCCTGGACGATCCCTTCGTACAACGAGACCCCTAGAAGCCCAGCCCGGGGACCCCGCCGCCCCCGCCCGCGAGCGGACCGAGCGCCTCGGCGGCCTGCGCATCGGCCTGGGCCTTCGCGTCGCGGTAGGCGGCGACGATCATGTCGCCGAGGTCGGACAGGTCGTCGGCGTCGCTGCCGTCGAAGCCGCCCGCCTTGATGTCGACCCCGACCAGCTCGCCGACGCCGTTGACGCGGACGGTCACCGCCCCGCCTGCGACGGTGCCGTCGACGACGGTGTCGGCGAGCCGCTGCTGGGCCTGCTCGAGCTGCTCCTGCATCTGCTGGGCCTGCTGCATCAGGGCGTTGAGGTCGAAGCCGCCACCGCCGAGCGGGTTGTCGCCGGGGGTGTCGAAGGGGTTCTGGGTCATGGGGTGGGCCGCCTCTCCTGGGGCTGGGTCTTCGGTCGGTCGCTGGTCACTGGTGCCGGATCTCCTCGATCACCTCGGCACCGAGCTCGCGCTGGAGCAGCTCGGCGCCCGCGAGCCCGGTGGTGTCGGCGTCGGGGTCGTCACGGTGGGCGTCGGCGTCCGGGTCGGACGGCGAGGAGTCGTCGGTGGCGTCCGACGGGTCGGTCGGCCCGGCCGGGCGGGTCGTGCGGATCGCCTCGCGGGCGGCGGTCGAGACGTCCGGCGTGGGTGGAGCGGGCGAGGCGACCGCGTCGTCCGCCACCTCGTCGGCAGGTGGCTCGGGCGGGGCCGGCGCAGACGGCGGGGGTTCGGGCGACGCCGCTGCGGGTGAGCCGCCACCCCCGGTCGCCCCGGGGTCGACGATCGTCTCGACTCGCCAGTCGACGCCGGCGATGTCGATCGCGGCCTGCCGCAGGATCTCGTCGCAGCCCCCGTTGACGAAGGACTCGCGCGCCCCCGCGTTGGTGAACCCGAGGGTCAGCGTCGAGCCGTCGACGCCGACCACCTGGGAGTTCTGGGTGAGGTGCATCCAGGCGACGCGGCGACGCAGCTTGGTGGCCTCGACGATGTCGGGCCACAGCCGGCGGACGTCGACGAGCGACAACGTGCCGCTCGGCGCGGGGTCAGGCGGGGGGTCGGGCTGGGGGTCGGGCACCGGTTCCGGGGACGGAGCCGGCTCGGGAGGCGCGACCGGCTCGGGAGTGGGGGTGGGCTCCGGCACCGGGGCGGGGTCGGGCACGGTGGGACTCGGGTCCGGGTCGGGGATGCTCGCCTCGGGCTCGGGCCGTGCCTCGACCGCCGGCTCGGGCGTCGCGGCGACCGGGTGGGCGGGCGTCGGCGGTGCGGGGTCCTCGCGGACCGGGGCCGGGCTGGGGGCGCCGCCCGCGATCGAGGCGCGCTTCTCCAGCCGGTCGACGCGCGCCATCAGGCCGGTGGCGGAGGGGTCGGAGCCCGGCAGCAGCACCCGTGCACAGACCAGCTCGAGCAGCAGCCGGGGTGCGGTGGCGCCGCGCATCTCGGTGAGGCCCGCGGCCACGAGGTCGGCGGCGCGGCTGAGCTCGGCGGGGCCGAAGTGGTTGGCCTGCTGGACCAGCCGGTCGGCCTGGTCGGCGGACACGTCGATCAGCCCGGTGGCGGGGGCATCGGGCACGGCGGCCACGACGACCAGGTCGCGCAGGCGGCGGAGCAGGTCCTCGGTGAAGCGACGGGGGTCCTGGCCGGTCTCGATCACCCGGTCGACCACCCCGAACACGGCGCCCCCGTCGCCGGCAGCGAACGCCTCGACGACGTCGTCGAGCAGCGAGCCCGGGGTGTAGCCGAGCAGGCCGACGGCCAGGTCGTGGGTGATCCCCTCGGGGCCGGCGCCGCCGAGCAGCTGGTCGAGCACCGAGAGCGAGTCGCGGGCCGACCCGGCCCCCGCGCGTACGACGAGCGGCAGCGCCGCCGGCTCGATCGCGACGCCCTCGCGCTCGCACAGGTCGGCCAGGTAGCTGGACAGCAGCCGCGGCGGGATCAGCCGGAAGGGGTAGTGGTGGGTCCGCGAGCGGATCGTCGGGATCACCTTGTCGGGCTCGGTCGTCGCGAACACGAAGCGCAGATGGGGCGGGGGCTCCTCGACGAGCTTGAGCAGGGCGTTGAAGCCCTGCGTGGTGACCATGTGGGCCTCGTCGATGATGTAGACCTTGTAGGGACTCCTGACCGGCGCGAAGAACGCCTTCTCACGCAGGTCACGGGCGTCGTCGACGCCGCCGTGGGAGGCCGCGTCGATCTCGATGACGTCGATCGATCCGGGGCCGCCGCGCGCCAGGTCGCGACAGCTCTCGCACTCGCCGCACGGGTCGGCCGTCGGCGCCTGCTCGCAGTTGAGGGCCCGGGCCAGGATCCGCGCGGACGTCGTCTTGCCGCACCCCCGCGGCCCGGAGAACAGGTAGGCGTGGTTGACCCGGTTGTGCGCCAGCGCGGCCCGCAGCGGGGTGGTCACGTGGTCCTGGCCGATGACGTCGGCGAACGTCTCGGGGCGGTAGCGCCGGTAGAGGGCGAGCGGGGACTCCACGAGTGAACCCTAACCATGCGGTGTGACAGCCGACAGGTCCCGGTACGAGGCGCCCGTCCAGTCATGCGATCGGGGATTTCGAGACTGGTCGCGCCTGACCTCGCTGCGCTCGGTCCGACGCCGAGCCCTCCTCGGTCTCCCGTCCTGTCGCTGCCCTCGCGGGCTCGGGCACCGGGACGTGAAGAGGCCCCCCGCGCACCCGGCAGAGCTCGCTTACCCTTGCTGCCTTCCGGCCCTGGGGGAGTTCGGCAAGGTGCCGCCACGCGGGGGGTTGCCCGCGAGTCTAGGTGGGCCCGGGCACCGCCACCAACTCGACCTCGGACGATTTCACCGGCTCCGCGGGCGGCGGGTACTCTCCTCCGCGGAGGATTCGCCTAGTGGCCTATGGCGCTCGCTTGGAAAGCGGGTTGGGTTAACAGCCCTCGCGGGTTCGAATCCCGCATCCTCCGCCACCTGGCGCACGGCCTGACCTGCGAGAGCGCTGACCACCAACCCGTGCCGCCACCCCCTCGTCGACACGGATGTCGACGTCGTCGCCCTCGTGCTACTCCCTGCGGGGGTCCGCACGCTCGTCCTCAGCACGGGTGGAAGCGCCGTCCTCGGGCAGGTGAGGTGGGGCCAGCAGATGGGCGCCGTCGTGGTGGTGCAGGTACCGCTCGATGAGCGGCGGAACCTCGAGCAGCTGGATCTCGCCGCCGGCCTCCCGCGCCTCCATCTTCGCTGCATGGAGGGCGAACACACCGTCGAGGTCGACATCGGTACACCCGCGGAGCCGCAGGCGGCTCACCATCGAGCGATAGGGGCTCAGGGCGGCTCGCACCTGTCGGGCAGTGCGCGACGTCAACGCCCCGACCACGTCGATGTCGACGGCATCGGGCCGGGCTCGGGTGCACAGGTACACCTCTCCCATCTCGGACTCCTCTCCTCGTCTCCTCCCTGGTCTCCTGCCCTGTCTGCTGGCTCGACCTCGCCGTGGACGCGCGACCGGTCCCGCTGTCCGGTGGGCAGCCGCTGCGGGATCTCGCGGTCGTTCAGCTGGTCGTGGCGGGCCCGGTCGTGTGACTGTCGGGCGGCCTCGGGGGGGGGCTCCCGGGGCGGTTGCACCCGAACCGGGCCCGCGGCCAGCCAGGCGACACCTCGGCGCCCTGGCCGTGCGGTGACCGTCACCGGGTCGCGCACGAGAGGGGGGACGTGCCCGACGGTCGGGCTGCCCACCGTGACCTGGGGGGAGGCCGGTGGATCGTCGTCGCGTCGGGCCGCAGCCAACGCCACCCGATACGCGGCCTGCAGGGCCCAGAACTGTTCGGTGGCGTCCGGAGCGCCATTGAGATCGGGGTGCAGGTGACGCGCTCGACGGCGGTAGGCGCGCGCCACCTGGGCTGCGTCCGCGCTGGCTGTGACGCCGAAGAGCTCACGAGCCTGACGCACCGAGAGCTCCCCCGACTCCGCTGATGCGTCCACCGGTCTCACCTCCCAGGGAGAACCACGTTGGGACTTCTCGTGCTGAATTCTGGCTGGCCCGTCATCTCGTCGCGCCCGCCCACCTCGGAGCGGCCGGCGCACCTGTGGTTCCCTGCCACCTGGTCGAGCCGGCCTGTTCCGTGCCGAGGTCACGCCGCGCCGGATGACGGTGGCTGGGGTGGCGGAGCACCAGCGTCGCCGGCGGTGATCGGCATGGCCTCCCAGGCCCGGGAGAGGTCGACCATGTGCAGCTCGCGGGTGTCGCCGGGCTCGAGGTCGTCCAGGCCGCATTCGGTCCAGAACTCCTCGTGCTGCCCGCAGTCCAGGACGGCCGCGACGTGGCCGCGGAGAGGGGCGCGACCGTGGTCGGCGTCGACCTGGATGAACCGGTGCCCCGAGTCCTGAGCCCGCCACGCATGCACGCGGGGCCGGGTCAGGCTCGCTGCCCAGGCGAGGATCTCGGAGGGGTTGTCCACGGTCGCGGTGACGTCACCGCAGATGTCGAGCTCGCGGCTGATGCGCAGCAGGATGGCGAGTTCGCGGGCCTCCCGCGAGGGGTACATGGTGTGCTCCGTCGGGTGGTTCGTCGGTGGCGGGTGCGGCGCCGGGACGGGGCGGCAGCGTGTGCGCTCCGTCCCGGCCGCGTGGCGATGGGAACGACGAGCCACGAGCCCGCGCATCAGCTGCGCCTGCTTCGAGGGTTCGACGTCGGTGCATGTGTGCACGCCGTGCGGTGACCCTCCCACGGTGGCCCGTGGCTCGCCGTCCGTCTGAGGCACTGGTCGTCAGCTGGTTCCGGTGGGCTCATCACCTCCTCTGCACTCGTTCCGACTCGTCCGCGACCTGGCCGTGTCCTGGTCCCGATCGCGATGGTGACGACCCCCGTCGAAGCCCGAGAGATCTTCGCCACCGTGTGTCGCCCGGGACGCTGACCGCGCGGCGGTCGAGGCCGAGCGGTTCAGGCGTCGATCGACTGGTTCTCGGTCCTGCCCTGCACGGGCTCCTGGCCGCTCCCGATCTCGATCCGACGAGGCTTGGCCCTCTCGGCGACCGGCACGACCAACCGCAGCACCCCGCCGTCGTACGACGCCTCGATGCGGTCCAGGTCGAGGTTGTCGCCCAGCACGAGCTGCCGGCTGAACGTGCCGCGGGGCCGCTCGCTGGCCAGCATCTCCCAGTCGCCGTTGCGGGCGACGCGCTCGGCGCGGACCGTGAGCACGTTCCGCTCGACGTCCAGGTCGATGGTGTCCTTCGAGATGCCGGGGAGGTCGAACTCGATCACGAACCGGTCACCCTCACGCCAGGCATCCATCGGCATCGCGGCAGGACGGCGCGTGGTGCCGAGCTGCGGCTGGGTCAGGCGGTCGAAGTCACGGAACGGGTCGGCGGTGCGCAGCAACATGGTGTCCTCCTGGTTCTCTGTCGAGTGAGCCGAAGAGGCTCGTGACCTATATCAATGGTTATAGGTTTCTTGTAATCCAGGAGCGAGATGATGTCAAGGCCCGACCCGACCAGAATGTCGGATCTGGGCCCGCTGGGCCGCTGCATCTGCAGGCTCGGTGAGCACCGGCGAGGGTCGACCGGACGTTGCAGGGTCGGTGTCCAGTGCCCGCGACCGCGACCGCGCATGCCCTGCAGGTTCCGAGCGGTCGGCGGGTCAGGTAGTCGCAGCCCCCGCGGGACTCGAGTGAGAGGCACACCCGACTCATCGACGTACGGCGCGGCCCGCGAGCGCCGCTGCCTCCGTACGGTTGCGGGCCCCCAGCTTGGCCAGGATGTGGCTGACGTGGTGGCCTGCGGTCTTCTCCGAGATCACCAGGCGTCGGGCGATGGCACCGTTGGTGAGCCCCTGCGCCACGAGGTCGAGCACCTCCTGCTCGCGGGCGGTGAGCGGTCGACCGAGCAGCCCGGCCGGCTCCGCTCCGGCCCGCGTCGGCGTGGCACCGTCGAGCTGCTGGAGCACCGTCGTCGCCCGTCCGCACGCCGTCTGCGCACCGAGGCTGCGGAAGATCGCGAAGGCGGCCCGGGCCTCCTCGACGGCGAGGTCCGGGCTGGAGGCGGCGACCGCCCGCGCGAGCTCCAGCCGGGCCAGCCCCGCGTCGAGGGGCATGGCGAGCGCCCCGAACTCCGCCAGCGCCTCGCGGGCCTGCTCGGCCGCCGTCCCCGGGTCGGGGGGACGGGCTCCGAGCGCCACCCGCGCCGCCGCCAGCGCGCTCCGCGCTCGCACCAGCCGGACTCCGGTCGCCTGCGCCAGCGCGGCCAGCTCGTCCGCCGCACCGGCCGCCCGGGCGAGGTCGTCGCAGGCGAGCCACGCGTCCACGAGGGCCGCGGAGAGCTGGGCGGACCGCATCACGTCGCCACCGACCGACCGCAGACCACGGGTCAGCAGCTCCGCCGCCGTGCCCGGCCGGCCGTCGGCGATCCGCAGCAGGGCGAGCGCCCGCAGCGCCGCGGGGTTCTCCTCGCGTCCGGCCAGGAGGCGCTCGGCCTCGTCGAGCCGGCCCTGCTCGACCCGGAGCTCGGCGAGCGACGCCACCGCCGGCGCCCCCAGCTCCGGGATGTAGGAGCCCGCGGTCTCCAGGGCCTCGGTCAGCGCCGCCTCCGCCTCCGGCCAGTGTCCGCGCGCGAGCAGGACGTCCGCGTGCAGCGACCGGCACGACCCCCACAGCGGCGCCGCGTGGTGGATGGTGGCGAACTCCTCCACGCGCTCGCACCACTCCGCCGCGCGCTCCCACTCCCCGGCGTGGGTGGCCGCCACGACCAGGTTGCAGTAGGCCTCGGCCAGGGTGTGGAGGTTGTGCACGACGCCCGCGGAGGCCGCCGCCATCGCCTCCTCCAGCAGCCGCATCCCCTCCTCACGCCTCCCGGCCGCGGACTCCGCCCGGCCGAGCAGGCTGAGCGCGAAGACCTCGAGGTCGGAGCGCCCCGTACGGCGCGCGACGTCGACGGCCCGGCGACAGTGCGCCGCCTGCTCGTCGACGTCGACCGCGTGCCGGGCGCGCTCCACGGCCACCCACCCGTGCCCGGCGCACTCGGGCACCTGCGCGAGCGCCCGGTCCGCCCGGGCCAGCCAGCCGCGCGCCGCCGACGTCCGCCCGACGACGTAGTGCTGGTGCGAGACCCAGACCGCGACGCGTGAGGCGTCGTCGGGGGAGCCGGCATCGGCGTAGGCCTGGAACGCGGCCTCCCGCGCCGCGATGCCCTCGGCCACCTCGCCGAGGAACCACAGCGCCTGGCCCAGGCCCTCGAGGGCGGCCCCGGCCTCGGCCGGGCCGGGGTCGGCGGCGAGGGCACGTTCGTACGCCGCGCGTGCCTCGGACCACTCGGCCAGCTCCATCGCCCGCGCGCCCGTCGCTAGGTCGCCGTTCCGCTCCCCCATCGGGAACGAGTATCCCCCCGTAGGGAGCTCATCGGGAGTTCTCCCGATGCGCGAGGGCCGCCGGCGGCGCGAGGCTGACGGCATGAAGCGCAACGAGGGAGACAACCAATGACCACGATCACCGACCAGGAGCTCAAGTCGAAGCATGCCGCGATGTGGGCCACCGGCGACTACCCGCGGATGGTGGACACGTTCCTGCTGCCACTCGGCCCACGACTGGTCGACGCGTGCGGGATCACGGCGGGCGCCAGGGTGCTCGACGTGGCCGCCGGCACGGGCAACGCGTCCGTCCCCGCCGCCGAACGCGGAGCGCACGTGACCGCCAGTGACCTCACGCCGGAGCTGCTGGACGCGGGGAAGCAGGCGGCCGGGGGGCTCGACATCGACTGGGTGCCGGCCGACGCCGAGAACCTGCCGTTCCCGGACGCGTCGTACGACGTCGTGATGTCGTCGATCGGCGTGATGTTCGCGCCGCACCACCAGGCCGCTGCCGACGAGGTGGTGCGCGTCTGCCGGCCGGGCGGCACCATCGGCCTGCTGAGCTGGACGCCCGAGGGCATGCTCGGCGCGCTGTTCGCGATGATGAAGCCGTACGCACCGCCGCCGCCCCCGGGGGCGCTGCCGCCGCCGCTCTGGGGGAGCGAGGAGCACCTCCGCGGACTGCTCGGCAACCGGGTCCGGATCGACTCGGTGACCCGGGGCAACCTCGAGATCACGGCCTTCCGGCACCCCCGCGAGTACGGCGAGCACTTCAAGGCCTACTACGGCCCCACCCGCGCTGTGCGGGCGAACGCCGAGAAGGAGGGTCGGGCCGCCGAGTTCGACGCCGACCTCGACGCGTTCTGCGACACCTGGAACCTGGGAACGCCTGAGGACGCCCGCTTCGAGAAGGAGTACCTCCTGACCGTGGCAACACGCGTCTGAGGCGTGGGGGATCACCGGACCAGGGCGAGCCCGGCCACGACGATCACCAGCAGGGCGCCGACGACGGCTCCTCCGAGGAGCCAGCGCCCGGTGGTCGCGTGGTCGGGCTCGTGGCCGCCGGGTGCACCGGCCACCAGCACGGTCAGCAGTCGACGGCGTACGAACGCCTGGGCCTCGAGCAGGTCCCGACGGCTGGTCATCCGACGAGCTCCTCCACCAGGTCGAGCAGTCCGGTCGCCGCGAGCAGCAGCGGGGGCAGGGCGACCAGGGCGACCGCCTCGGCCAGCTCGGCGAGCCGGCCGGCGCGGGCACTGCGCAGGGGGCCGGGCCGCGCGACGGCGGCGAGGCCGAGCAGGCCGGCGCCCGTGACGATGGCCAGGGCCGCGAGCCGCCACTCGGGCCACTGCCACCAGACGGCGAGCGCCGCCGGGAGCAACGGCACCGTCCCGCCGAGCCGGCCGACCAGCCCCGCCGTGCCGATGCGCTGCCGGCGCGACCGGAGGGCCACGACCGCGGCACAGACCAGGACGAGGGCGACACCCCAGTGACCGCGACCGGCCACGACCAGCCCGAGGGCCGTGAGCAGCAGACCGGTGGCCAGGCCGCCCACGAGCAGCAGCTCGTGGGCCCGGCGGACGGCGAGCGCGACCGCGTCCCGGTCGGGAGCGCTCGGCGGGTCCTCGCCGAGCGGGGGCGGGACGAGCCCGGCCAGGGACGCGGCGAGCCACGGGTGCAGGTCGCCGGTCACGACCACGAGCACCACCGCCGCCGTCAGCACGACGGCAAGGGGCACCGTCGTCAACGCGGCGGCCGCGCCGGCCGCGGCGAGCACCGCTCCCGCCAGGGCCGCCGCCCACAGCGGCCTGCCCCGACGGCCACCGGCCAGCGCCGCCGCGCTCCCGGCGACGACCCACGCCGACCCTGCCCCCACGCACCCGAGGGTCAGCCCCGCGGCGCCGGCGTGGGCCACCGCCAACCACCCGGCCGTGGTCGCGACGACCGGTGACTCCGGCGGACGACCGGCCGCCAGGACAGTCAGGAGCAGCACCACGCACACCACGCCCGACACGGCGGCCGCCGCCGGAGTGGCGAGCACCGCCACGCCGGCCGCCCCGAGCCCGAGCAGGGCGGTCGCCACGGCCGACGCGGACCACCTCGCGACCGCGTCGTCCGGGCGCGGGACGGTCGCGACGGTGTCGGCGACCACCGTGGTGAGGTCGTCGTCGACCCCGGCCGGGGGCTCGACGTGGTCGACCGCCGCCGTCACGGTCAGCACGGCGCCGTCGCCCACCCCCTGCGCCGCGAGTGCGTCACCCGCCTCGAGGGGAGGCCCGCCGAGGACCGCCAGTCGCGCGTCGGCGGGACCCGGGAGCAGGTCTCCGTCGCCGAGCCGGAGCAAGAGCTCGGGGAGCAGCTCGGCGACGGTCACCGCCGCCGGGACCACGAGGTCGACCCGGTCGTGGCCACCGACCACGCTGACCCGGAGCGTGTCGGGGCCACCGGTCATCGCGGGTCAGCCGCCGAAGGCCGCCGCGCCGCGCAGGTCGGCCGCCCGGTAGGCGCCGTTGGACTCGACCACGGTGCGGCCGGTCGCGTCGAGGACGTCGCGCATCTCCCGCATGGCCTGCTCCCACCGCCGCCGTGCGACCTCGTAGGCCTGCTGCGCCTCGCCGGTCCAGTCGGCGCGCAGCGGGGCCAGCTCGCCCTCGAGCCGGTCGAGCCGCTCGTCGATCCGGCGTACGGCGGCGTGCAGCCCCTCGGCCGCGCGGTCGAGCCCCTCGTGGGACACCCGGATGTCGTGCATCTCCATGTCACTGCTCCTCTCGGTGTCGCTCAGCCACCGAGGCGGCTGAGGTCGTGGTGGAAGCCGACCGCCTGCGTCTCGTCGGTGGCGAGCAGGTCGCGCTCGGTGTCGCGCAGCGCCGCAGCCAGGTCGTCGAGGGCGGCGACGACCCGGCGCTGCCGGTCGTGCCAGGCGTCCTTCAGGACGAAGAACGCGCGACCGCCCGCGCCCTGCCAACGCGGGCGGAGCTGGTCGATCTCGTGGTCGAGCTCGGTGCTCAGCCGGTCGAAGTCGTGGCGGGCGGCCCCGACCAGGTCGGCACCGCGACCGAGGGTGCCGGCGCCCATCCCCATCTCGTGCGGCATCTCCGCCTCCTCCCCCGGGACGCACGCCCGGGCTGCCCCAGTCCTATCCGGGCCGGGAGCCCGTCGGAACCGGCCCGCGCGTTTTCCACAGGCCACCACCGGACCCGCCCCGACCGTCACCCCGCCGACCTAGCCTCGGCCCCGAGCTGGACCACCCCGACCCGAGGAGGAACGGTGACAGCGTCCGCGACGTCCGGGGCCACGATCCCCGTCGACGCGCCCCCGGCCCTGGAGAGCGACGAGGGTGCGGCCGGCGTCCTCACCAGCGCCCTGCCGATGCTCGGCAGCCTGGGCTCGGTCGCGCTGGTCGCGACCATGGCCACCCAGTCGGGTGCGTCCGGCCACCGCAGCCTCCTCGCGGCGGGCGCCTTCCTGCTCGGAACGCTCGGCTTCGTGCTGGTGCAGCTCGACCGGCAGCGGGTCCGCCGCGGCTCCCACCGCTGCGCTGCTCGTCGGCGCTACCTGCGCCACCTCGCCGACGTCCGGGCCCGGGCCCGGCGTGCGGCGGCCGAGCAGCGGAGCCGCCTGGAGAACGACCACCCGGCTCCCTCGGCCCTCCCCCACCTCGTCGCCCGCGGCCGGGTCGCGGTCCGGGCGCGGGACCACCCCGAGCACCTCGTCGTCCGGTACGGCGTGGGCGACCGGCCGGCCGCCGTACCGCTCGAGCCGACGCCCACCTCCAGCAGCGACGAACCCGACCCGGCCGCCCTCGACGCGCTGGGACGGCTGCTCGCCGCCCACCACCGGGTGGCCGAACTCCCGCTCACGCTCGACCTCGGCCGACCCGGCCGGGTCCTCGTCGAGGGCGACCTCCCCGTCGCCCGGTCGCTGGTCCGGGCCCTGGTCGCGCAGGCCGCCGCCTGCCACCCACCCGACCAGCTGGCCGTGGTGGTGACCGCCGACGACCGGAGCGTCCTCGACTGGGACTGGCTCAAGTGGCTGCCCCACCTGACCGGACCCGACGGGGTGACGAGCGAGGCAGCCGACGGGCGCCACCTGCTGCTGGTCGTCGACGGCGACCCACCCCTTCCGGGCTGGGCCGGCGACGTGACGGTCGTCCACGTCGGCGGCGGTGCCCGGGCCGAGGTCCGGATCACCGTCGGGGCCGACGGCACCGTGACCACGGTCGGCGAAGGCGGGGAGTCCGTCACCGGCCGCGCCGACACCTGCAGCGTCGCGACCGCGGAGGCGCTGGCCCGCCGCGTGCTCGGGCGGCGGCCGCGACCGGGCCGGGCCGGCGGCGCCGCAACCACCGACGTGCCCACCCTGCTCGGGATCCCGGACCCGCAGGCGATCGAACCCTCCGTCGTCTGGCGGGCGGGACCGGGCCCCCCGCGGCTGCGCACGCCGGTTGGCGTCACGGAGGCCGGCGCACCGGTCCACCTCGACCTCGAGGAGTCCGCACGCGGGGGCGTGGGGCCCCACGGCCTGGTGGTGGGCGCGACCGGCTCGGGCAAGTCCGAGCTGCTCCGCACCCTTGTCCTGGGCCTGGCGCTCAGCCACCCACCCGACCGGCTCAACCTCGTGCTCGTCGACTTCAAGGGCGGCGCGACGTTCACGGGGCTGAGCCGGCTGCCCCACGTCGCCGCGTGCGTCACCAACCTCGCCGACGACCTCACCCTCGTCGACCGGATGCAGGACGCCCTCGGCGGCGAGCTGGTCCGTCGCCAGGAGGTGCTCCGGTCGGCGGGGCTCGCGTCCGTCCACGACCCCGGGCGCGGACCCGAAGCGGGCGCGGAGCTGCCTCGCCTGCTCGTGGTGGTCGACGAGTTCGCCGAGATGCTCACCGCCCGGCCCGAGTTCCTCGAGACCTTCCAGGCGATCGGGAGACTGGGCCGCTCGCTCGGCGTCCACCTGCTGCTGGCCTCGCAGCGGCTGGAGGAGGGGCGGCTGCGCGGGCTGGAGTCCCACCTGTCCTACCGGGTCGGGCTGCGGACCTTCAGCGCCGCCGAGTCACGCGCCGTGCTGGGCGTCCCCGACGCCGCAGAGCTGCCGCCGCACCCCGGCAGCGGGTACCTCCGCACCGGACCCGGCACGCCGGTCCGGTTCCACGCGGCGTACGTCTCGGGGCCGGTCGACGCAGCCGCGACCGCGGAACCGTGCCCCGTCGTGCCGTTCACCCTGGCACCGACGCGACCACCGGCGCCCGCGCTGGCGGCCCCGGAGGCCGGTGGGCCGCCCGTCCTCGACGTCGTCGTCGACCGGCTGGCCGGTCACGGTGCCCCGGCGCGAGCGGTGTGGGTGCCGCCGCTCGACCAGCCGGACACCCTCGGCGACCTGGTCGGGTCCCTCGCGTGCGACCCGCGGCTGGGGCTGGTCGCGACCGACCGGCGCCCCGCCCCGCTCCTGATCCCGATCGGTGTCGTCGACCGGCCGCGCGACCAGCGTCGCGACCCGCTCGTCGTCGACCTCGGCGGCTCAGCCGGTCACGTCGCGGTGGTCGGATCGCCGCGCAGCGGCCGCACCACCCTGCTGCAGACCCTCGTCAGCGGCCTCGCCCTCACCCACACGCCCCGCGAGGCGCAGGTGCTGGTGCTCGACCTGGCAGGAGGCGGGCTCGCCCCACTCGGCCGCCTCCCCCACGTGGCCGCCGTGGCGTCCCGCGGCGAGCCCGAGGTCGTACGCCGGGTGGTCGCCCACGTCTGCGGGCTGCTCGACCGGCGTGAGGACTGGTGGCGCGACCACGCGGTCCCCGACGTCGCGGCCTACCGCCGACTGCTGCGTCACGGCGACGAGGGCGACGGTCACGGTGAGGTGTTCCTGGTCGTCGACGGGTGGTCGGAGCTGCGGGCCGACCACGACGACCTCGAGTCGGCGCTCCAGCGGCTGGCCTCACGGGGTCTCGCGCTGGGCGTGCACCTGGTGGTCGCGACGGGCCGCTGGGGTGACCTGCGGGCCGCGACGCGGGACCTGCTCGGCACCCGGGTCGAGCTGCGGCTGGGTGACCCGCTCGACTCCGAGGTCGACCGCCGCGCCGCCCGCGGGGTCCCGGTGGGACGGCCCGGTCGCGGGCTCACCGGGACCGGCCACCACCTGCTGACCGCCCTCCCCCGACTCGACGGCGTCGGAGACCACTCCACCGCCGCCGCCGGGCTCGACGAACTGGTCGGGAGGGTGTCCGCGGCCTGGCCCGGGCCGATCGTCCCGCCGGTCGGGAGGCTGCCGGCCGAGGTCCGCCTCGACGACGTCCGCGCCCTCGCCGAGGGGGCGGACTGCCTGGTGCTGGGCGCCGACGACCGGCGGGCGATCGCGCTGGACCCCGCGGCCGAGCCGCTGCTGCTCGTGCTCGGCGACCGGGCGTCCGGCCGCACCACGTCGTTGCGCACCCTGCTCCGCGAGGTGGTCCGCACCCGGACCCCCTCCCGGGCGCAGCTGGTCGTCCTGGACCCCCGACGCGGGCTCCTCGACGCGGTCCCGGCCGACCACCTGCTCGGCCACCACGTGTCGGCGACCTCGGCGGCACCCGCCCTCCGCGAGCTCGCCGAGCACCTCCGCGGCCGGCTCCCCGGGCCGGACGTCACGGCGGACGAGCTGCGCGCCCGGACGTGGTGGACCGGCGCCGAGCTGCACGTCGTGGTCGACGACCACGAGCTCCTCGTCGCCGGTGGTCGCTCGCCGCTGGAGCCGTTGCTCCCGCTGCTGCCCCATGCGGCCGACGTCGGGCTGCGGCTGGTCGTGGCCCGCCGGACCGCGGGAGCAGCGCGGGCGCTCCACGAGCCCGACCTGCGGGCGCTGCGCGACCTCGCGGCGCCGACCCTGCTGCTGCCGGGCAACCCGGACGAGGGTCCGCTCGTCGGCCGGGTCGCGCCCCGGCCCGGACCCCCCGGGCGGGCCCGGCTGGTCACGGCGGACGGCGAGGTCACCGAGCTGCAGGTCGCCCGGTGACCGCCCGGAGACCGCGCCCGCGACTGCTCCGCAGCCCGGGGTCGGCGCGAACGCCCTCGTTATGCTGCCCCCGTGATCTTCAAGCGCGTCGGGCAGGGTCGCCCGTACCCCGACCACGGGCTCTCGTCCCGGGGGTGGGCTGCGGTGCCCCCGCGCCAGGTGCGGCTCGACGAGCTGGTGACGACGAAGGACACGCTCCAGCTCGACGCCCTCCTCGACGAGGACTCCACGTTCTACGGCGACCTGTTCGCCCACGTCGTGGAGTGGCAGGGCGAGTACTACCTCGAGGACGGTCTCCACCGCGCGCTCCGGGCGGCTCTCCAGCAGCGATCGGTGCTGCATGCCCGGGTCCATCCGGTGGGGGGCTGATGGACTCCCGCGTGAGGTCGCTCGTGACGTTGGGCGCGCTCGGCCTCGTGCTGGTGGTCGCCGGGCTGTGGGGGTGGTCCGCGATCAGCGAGCCCTTTCCGGAGGACTCGCGCCCGCCCGTCTGCGTCGACCGGGAGTTCGCCAAGGGCGACCAGGTGAAGCGCCGCGACGTCACGGTGAGCGTGTGGAACGGCGGCAAGCGGGTCGGGCTCGCGGGCCTGACCATGGACCTCCTGGTCGAGTCGGGCTTCCACGAGGGCTCGGAGGGCAACACACCCGGCAAGCGCCGGGTCGAGCGGGTGGAGATCTGGACCGAGGACCCGGACAACCCCGCCGTCCGGCTGGTCGCCAGCCACCTCGGCAAGGTCGACGTCGTCGAGCGTCCGGAGCCGGCCCCGGGCGTGCTGGTGGTGGTCGGAGACGGCTTCGACGACCTGCGACCCGGACGGGAGTCGGTCACCGCCCGCGACGACGCCACGGTCTGCGGCCCGCCCCGGCTCGCCCGCTGACGCGGCTGCGCCCCCTCAGCGTGGCCGGTCGAGCCACTGGGCGAGCCGGCCGCCCTCGGAGACCCGGCGGAGCCGCTGCTCGGTCTCCTCGCGGAGCTTGCGGGGCGTGACGATGAGCAGGTCGTCGCCGTGGCGGAGCACGGTACGACGTTCGGGCACCAGGGTCTCGCCGTCCCGGATCACCATGGCCACCGACGCCCCGACCGGGAGCCGCAGCTCGCCCACCTCGACGCCGTGCAGACGCGACCGGGAGCTGATGCTCACCTGGAGCAGGTCGGCCGCGACCCGGTCCAGCGGTGCCGCCTCCACGTCGAGGCCGCGCGGCTCGGAGCGTCGGGCGACCCGCAGGACCCGCGCGGCGGCGGGCAGCGTGGGGCCGGTGAGCAGGGTGTAGAGGACGACCATCACGAACACCAGGTCGAACAGCCGCCCCGAGCCGTCCACCCCCTCGGCGAGGGGGATGGTGGTGAGCACGATCGGGACCGCGCCGCGCAGCCCGGCCCAGGACAGGAAGGCGCGCTCGTTCCACGTCAGCCTCGCCGAGAGCGAGCTGACCAGCACCGACACCGGGCGGGCGACGAAGGTCAGGATCAGGCCGGCCGCCACGGCGAGGCCCACCGTGCCGAGCGTGATCCGGCTGGGCGAGAGGAGGAGGCCCAGCATCACGAACAGGCCGATCTGGGCCAGCCAGGCGACGCCCTCCGCGAACGAGCGGGTCGCGACCCGGTGGGGCAGCTCGCTGTTGCCGAGGACCAGCCCGGCGACGTACACCGCTGCGAAGCCGGAGGCGTGGGCCGCGGTGGCGGCGCCGTACGCCAGCAGGGCCAGGCAGAGCACCGCGATCGGGTAGAGGCCCGACGAGGGCAGGGCGGCGCGCCGCATCACCCAGGCGCCCCCGAAGCCCAGGGCCAGGCCGGACAGCGTGCCGGCGAAGAGCTCCCACGCCACGATCCCGGCGGCCCCGAAGGGGCCGTGGTCGTGGAAGGCGCCGGTGGAGACCAGCGTGACGAGGACGACGGTGGGGGCGTCGTTCAGGCCCGACTCGGCCTCCAGTGCTCCGCTGAGCCGGCGCGGCAGCGGCACCACCCGCAGCACCGAGAACACCGCGGCGGCGTCGGTGGGCGAGGTGACCGCGCCGAGCAGCACGGCGAGCTCCCACGGCAGCCCCAGCAGGTAGTGGGCACCGAGGGCCACGACCGCGATCGACACGGCGACCCCGACGGTGGCGAGCGAGACTCCCAGCCCCATGGACGGGCGGAACTCGTCCCACGCGGTGGTGAGACCACCCTCGGCGAGGATGATCGCGAGGGCGGCGAAGCCGAGTGCGTGGGCGAGCTGGGCGTCCTCGAAGGGGATGCCGAGCCCGGCCTCGCCGAGGACGACGCCCATCAGCAGGTAGATCAGCAGGCTCGGGAGGCCCGCGCGGGAGGAGACCCGGACCGCCAGGATGGCCAGCAGGGTGACGGCACTGCCCACGAGCACGAACGTGTCGAGGTCGTGGACGTCGAACGACACGTGTCACCTCGCGGGGAGCTGGGGCGGCGGTATCGCAGTCTACCGACGGGGATCCGTCCCACCCGGGGGCGGCCGTCCCCCGAACAGCCCTCTCCCCCGGGCGGTCAGGGAGTGGTGTCGACCGGGTCCTGGATGTCGTCGGGCGGCGTGTGGTCGGGCAGCCCCGGAACCAGCGCCTCCCGCACGAAGCCGTTGCGGATGCGCTGCGGGTGGTCGCCCACCGGGACCGTCCGGTCGATCCGACCAGTCCGGTAGGAGATCCGCGAGACCTCGTCGGTGCCGCTCCACGAGACGTAGCAGTACCGGCCGTCGGTGCTCTGGGTGACCCAGTAGGGCTTGCCGTCCTGTTTCACGAGGAGCCGGTCGGGGGTCCCGGTGCGGGCGTCGACGACGGCGGCGTAGTCCGACATCGTCCCGGCGACGCAGATCCTCCTGCCGCCGGGGGCCATCGCGATGCCGTGGTGGGCGGAGTCGAGGAGGTACTGCTCACGCGGTGTCCCCTGGATCAGGTTGGGCAGCCGGGTGAACCCGAGCAGCCTTCCGGTGCGCAGGTTCATCGCGGCGTACCCGTGGAAGAAGCTGAGCTGGAAGTAGACGACCTTCTCGTCGGGGGACAGCGTCATCGGCCGGACGGCGGTGCTGCGGCCCTCGAGGCCCCGCCGGTCGAGCTTGGCGCGCAGGTCGTAGCGGCGCACCACCTCGAGGGTCTTCGCGTCGACCAGCTGGAAGACCCGCTCGCCCTTGGCCGGGTCGGCGGCACCGCGGTCGAGAGGGGTGTAGACGTAGCCGATGCTGGCGTGCAGGATCGTGCGCCCGTCGTCGATGAACACGCTCTCGTGGGGCGATCCGCCCGAGGGGAAGCTGCCGACCTCGGTGCCGTCGCTGACCCGCAGCACGTGGACCACGTCGGCCGTCGAGGCGCTCACGACGACGCGCCGGCCGTCGGGCGAGACGGCCATGTGGTCGGAGCGGTAGCCGTCCACGGGGAACCGCCAGGCGACCCGCCCGGTCCGGAGCCGGATCGCGACGACGTCGGCGAACGACGGACGCGACACGATGAGCAGCCGGCCGTCGTCGGAGGTGTACATGTCGTCGACGTACTGGTGGTGGCCCTCGCCGATCGCCTCACGGATGGCGAGGAAGTAGGCCAGCCGGTCGGGGTGGGTCATGATCTCCCGCATCCGCTCCTCGCGGTCCGGGACGATGTCGATCCGGCCCAGCTGCCCGAACGAGCCCGGTGCCAGCACCGTGGCGGTCCCGTCCCAGTTGTTGCCGACGAAGACCGCCCGTCGTACGTCGCCCCCGGGCCGCTGCTCGTCGAGCGCGCCGGCCGGTGACGCCCCGCCCAGTGCGGTCAGCAGCCCCAACGCTCCGGCCACCAGGATGGTCCACGGCCTCGTCGTCACAGCGCTCCTCCGTCCGTCGCTGGTCGGACAACGAGCGTTGTCAACGGTGGGTTATGTCGTCACACCAGGTCGTGCACGAACTCCCCGAGCTGGGTCAGGTTGCGGCACTCGACCATCGGCACGATCTCGCGGTACGGCCCGGCCGCGGAGTCCCCCGTGTCCCAGTGCCGCGGGTGCTCGGGGTTGAGCCACCACGCGTGGCGCACCGACCCGGTCAGCGCCCGCAACGCCGGCAGCGCCAGGTCGCTGTAGTTGGAGCGGGCATCGCCGAGCACCAGCAGCGAGGTCCTGGGCCCGAGCGCGTCGGCATGGTCGGCGAGGAGCTCGGTGAAGGCCCGCCCGTAGTCGGTCCGCCCGAAGCGCGCCGCGTGGGCGCTGCTCGCCGCGAGGTCGGCCAGCACCCGTTCCGGGTCGGCACCCTGGCGGAAGTGGTGGGTCACCTCGTGCACCCGGTCGACGAAGGTGAACGCCCGGACCTTCCCGAACTGCTCCCGCAGCGCGAAGACCAGCAGCAGGGTGAACGACGCGAAGCCGGCCACCGACCCGCTGACGTCGCACAGCACGACCAGCTCGCTGCGACGGGGACGGCGCGGCCGGTGGTGGGTGGTGAGCGGGACGCCGCCGGAGGACAGCGAGGCGCGGAGCGTCCGCCGGACGTCGAGCGGTCCCCGGCGACGGGCGTGCTGCTCGCGCGTGAGCCGGGTCGCGAGCCGGCGGGCGAGCGGCTGGATCTCGCGCCGCATCCGGGCGAGGTCGTCGGCCCGGGCGGAGGTGAAGTCGAGCCGGTCGATGGTGGGTCGGACCGCCACGTCGGCAAGGTGGCCCGGGCCCTTCTCCTCGGCGATGCGACGCCGGGCATCGGCCTCGACCAGCGCGGTGAACCGACCGACCCGCCGCGCCGCAGCCCGGCGAGCCTCGTCGTCGGTGCGGCCGCGTGCGAGCAGCCCGGCCACGACCCGGTCGACGACCTCGTCCGGCGAGACCCGCCGGAGCGTGGTGTACGCCGACCAGCCCGACAGCCCGGGCGCCCGCCCCGGCATCTCGCCGAACCGTTCGACCGCCTCGACCGCCAGGTCGGCGAGGTCGCTCTCGCCACCGGACGCCAGCGTGTCGGCGAGCCGGTCCCGGAGGTCGACGAGCTCGGCCGGCCCGTCCTTCACGCCTTCCGGGCCACCGGAGTCGGCCGGTGCGGACGCCGGTCGGCCGACGAGCCGTGGGAACCACAGGTCGAAGAGCGCGTCGAACGTCGGCCGCTGGACCTGCCTCTTGACCAGCGTGGCGGCGTACGCGTCGCGGACGGTCGCCCGGTCGTCCCACGGGAGCACCGACAGCGCGGCCACCGCATCGAGGTCCTCGGCGAGCGACACCGGGACGCCGGCCGCCCGGAGTGCCTCCAGGAAGTCGACGTGACGGGCGACCAGCCCGCTCCCGGCGCCGGTCATCTGGCGAGGCCGAGCTCCTTGACGGCCCGCTCGGTGTCGGAGGCGTGCTTGAGCACCGCGCCCAGGGTGCGGGCGATGGTCTCGTCGTCGAGCGTGCCGACCTCGAGCGCGACGAGCGTGCGTGCCCAGTCGACCGACTCGGCGATCGAGGGCGCCTTGCGCAGCTCGAGCTCGCGCAGCCGGCCCACGGTGTCGACCAGCCGCTCGGCGATCCGGCGGTCCAGGTCGGGCACCTGACCGGTGACGATCTCCCGCTCGCGCTCGGAGTCCGGGTAGTCGACGTGGAGGTAGAGGCAGCGCCGCTTCAGCGCCTCGGACAGCTCGCGACTGGCGTTGGAGGTGAGCACGGCGTAGGGCCGGCGTACGGCGGCGACGGTGCCGAGCTCGGGGATCGTCACCTGGAAGTCCGACAGCACCTCCAGCAGCAGACCCTCGACCTCGACGTCGGTCTTGTCCACCTCGTCGACCAGCAGCACCGTCGGCTGCTCGCGGCGGATCGCGGTGAGCAGCGGCCGGGTCAGCAGGAACTCCTCGGTGAAGATCTGGTGGTCCAGGATGTCCTGGGCCGAAGGGGCGGTGCCGGAAGCCTGTGCCGTCGCGGCCGTTGCCTGGATGGAGAGGAGCTGCTTCTTGTAGTTCCACTCGTAGAGGGCCCGCGCCTCGTCGAGTCCCTCGTAGCACTGCAGCCGCACCAGCCCGGCGCCCGTCGCCCGGGCGACCGCCTTCGCCAGCTCGGTCTTGCCGACACCCGCCGGGCCCTCGACCAGCAGCGGCTTCTCGATCCTCCCGGCGAGGAACGCGGTCGTCGCGAGCGCCGGGTCGGCGAGGTAGCCGGCCTCGCGCAACCGCGTCGAGGCGTCGTCGGGCGAGGCGAACCAGGTCACCCGGCCATCCTCACACGGGACCTTCGACCCGTGCTCCGTCGTCCCCCGCGACGGAGACTGGAGCCGTCCCGAGAGGAGCCCGCCATGACCATTCCCGCCGAGCTGTCGTACGAGACGTGCCTGACCAGGCTGCGTGAGCACGAGGTGGGTCGCGTCGCGGTGTGCACCGCCGAGGGACCCCGCATCGTGCCGGTCAACTACTCGGTCCTCGACGACGACGCCCTCGTCATCCGGACCACCCCCTACAGCGCGCTCGGGATCCACGCCGACGGCAACCGCCTGGCGCTCGAGATCGACAGCGTCGACCTGCAGAACCGGAGCGGCTGGAGCGTCGTCGCGACCGGCACCGGCTCGCTGGTGGGCGACAGCGCCGAGCTGCGCCGCATCCACGCCTTCCGCGACCCCGGGCCGTGGGCCGGGGGGCAGCGCTGGCTGTTCGTCGCCCTCCGGTGGGACGAGCTGACCGGACGCGCGGTCGGCTCCCGCGGTGCGACCATGACAGGGTGACCGCTGACGACGGAGCCGGACCCGCGGGCGCCCTCTCACCCGACGACCGCGCCCTGCTCGACGCGGTCATGGCAGTCGGCTCCGATCTCGACCTGCACCACGTGCTCGACCGGATCGTGCGTTCGGCGTGCACCCTCACGGGCGCTGCATACGGTGCCCTCGGCGTGCTCGGCGCCGGACCTGAGCTGGCGGACTTCGTTCACCACGGCATCGGCGCGCCGCTCCGCCGGCAGATCGGCGACCTGCCCCGCGGCCGCGGCATCCTCGGGGTCCTCGTCGACGACCCCCGCCCGCTGCGCCTGGCCGACCTCCACGAGCACCCGGCGTCCGTCGGCTTCCCGGCGCACCACCCGCCGATGACGACGTTCCTGGGGGTCCCGGTCCGGGTGCGCGGGACCGTGTTCGGCAACCTCTACCTCACCGAGAAGTCCGACGGCGAGCCCTTCACGAGTCGTGACGAGGAGCTGGTCCAGGCGCTGGCCAACGCGGCCGGCTTCGTGATCGAGAACGCGCGGACCTTCTCGCGCAGCGAGCGGCAGCGCCGGTGGCTGGCGGCAACGGCACGACTCGCGGAGGTGCTGCAGCCGGGGCTCGGCCCGGAGGCGGCCCAGCAGCAGGTCGTGATCGCTGCGCGCAGTGGCTTCGGCGGCGACGACCCGGTGGCCCTGGTGTCGCTGGACGACGGCCGGCCCCACGTGCGGGCGCTCGACGGTCGCCACGGCGAACGCCTCAGGGCAGCGCTGGACGCGGCGGCCGCCAGCGTCGGCGCCGCCGTGCGCAACGAGCAGGGGACGACGCTCTCCAGTGATCCCACGGTGGTCGTGGTCCCGCTGCCGACGCGGCTGGTCCCACGAGCGGCGCTCGCCGCGCTCCGGCCGCGCGACCCGCTCGGGGAGCCGTCACCCCACGAGGAGCGCGAGCTGCTCGCCGCGTTCGCGACCCAGGCGGCGCTGGCCCTCGACCGGCTGCAGGCGGTCACCGACCGGGCCGAGCTCGCGGTCGTGAGCGACCGCGACCGGATCGCCCGCGACCTGCACGACGTGGTCATCCAGCGCCTCTTCGCCACCGGGCTCCAGCTGCAGGGACTGCGGGGCAAGGTCACCGACGACCTCGTCGGCGACCGGCTGGACCAGGCGGTGGCCGATCTCGACGACACGATCCGCGATATCCGGTCGACCATCTTCCAGCTCCGGGCGACCCGGACCGAGGGCGTGATGTCGGGGGTCCGGACGCTGGCGGACGAGTACGCCGAGCCGCTCGGCTTCGTCCCGGTGGTCCGCAGTCGCGGGCCGGTCGACACCGTGGTCGACGAGCGGATGGCCGGGGAGCTGCTGGCAGTGCTCCGCGAGGCACTCAGCAACGTCGCTCGTCACGCCGGCGCGTCCCTCGCGGTCGTCGAGCTCGTGACGGGGTCCGGCTTCCTCGAGCTGTGCGTCATCGACGACGGCGACGGCCTCCCGGGCGTGCGCAACGAGAGCGGGCTGGCCAACGCCCGCCGGCGCGCGGTCGACCTCGGCGGGGAGCTGGCGCTCGGCCCTGCCGACGGCGGCGGCACCCGCTTCGCGTGGCGGGTGCCCCTGGGCTGAGCACACCGACGCCCCCGCGGAAGGCGGAGGCGTCGTGTCGTCCCGGTCGTGACCGGGAGGCCGTCAGCGCAGCCAGTGGTTGCCGCGCACCAGGGTCGTCCGGTTCCACCACTGGCCGAGGCCCCACGTGGTGCCCGCTGCGGTGAGGGCGAGGACGATCATGCTGATCGCGCCCAGGATGTGGTCGTCGAGCACCGGGTTGTTGTCCGGCGGGAGGTAGGCCGTCCACATCAGGACGTAGAGCGCGGCGCCCGAGGCGGTGCCCACGCGCATCCCGATGCCCAGGGTCAGGGTGACACCGACACCGAGCAGGCCGATCATGAACAGCCAGTCGGCCCAGGCCGCGCCGGCGAACGACTGGTAGAAGTCCGCGAAGGGACCCTTGGTGCCGAAGGTCAGGAACCCCTCGGTCGGGCTGCCGCCGTTGATCCACGCGGCGTCCCCGAAGCGGTCCAGGGTCTCCGCGCCGGTCTCCGGGTCCACGCTGCGCCCGGTGGCGAAGCCGAGGGCCAGCAGCTTGTCGAAGAACGCCCACAGGAACGTCAGCCCGAAGGCGATCCGCAGCGCGGCGAGGGCCTGGCGGGCAGGCGTGCTCACGACGGGCGTGTCAGGGCCGGACACCGCGACCTGTCCGGCGTGAGTGGTGGTGTTCATGGTTCCTCCTCGTCTGGTGCCGCCTCGTGGTGGCACTCCCAGACTCCTGCGGCGCGCGGGTCGCCGGTCAGGGGCGAGGGTCCGAACCCGCCGGGACCAAGGTCCCGCACCCCTCAGTCGTGGCGCAGCAACCGGGAGGCGAGCACGGCGGCCTGGGTCCGGCGTTCGAGGCCGAGCTTGGCGAGGATGCTGGAGACGTAGTTCTTGACCGTCTTCTCGGCGAGGAACAGCTGCTCGCCGATCTGGCGGTTGGTGAGGCCCTCGGCGATCAGGCCGAGGATCTCGCGCTCCCGGTCGGTCAGCGCGGCCAGCTCGGCCGGCGCCTGCTCGCCGTGACGGACCCGCTCGAGGACCCGGGCAGTCAGCGCCGGATCGATCAGGGACTGCCCGGCGGCCACCCGGTGGATGGTGTCGACGAGGTCGTGCCCGCCGATCTGCTTGAGCACGTAGCCGGACGCCCCAGCGAGGATCGCCGCGAACAGCGCCTCGTCGTCGTCGTACGACGTGAGGATCAGGGCCCTGATCGTCGGGTCGACGGACCGGACGTCACGGCACACGTCGATACCGCTGCCGTCGGGCAGCCGGGCGTCGAGCACCGCGACGTCGGGACGCAGGGCCGGGATCCGGCTGGTCGCCTCGGCCGCCAGCCCCGACTCGCCCACGACCTCGATGTCGGCGTCCTCGAGCAGCTGACGCAGGCCCCGCCGGACCACCTCGTGGTCGTCGAGGAGGAAGACGCGGATGCTCATCGGGACTCCCCCGGATCGGCCGCACCGTGGCGACCCGCCCCCGCTGCGAAGCGCGCCGCGCCGTCGGCCGCCCCGCCGGCGAGCGACGCCAGCCCGAGCCGCAGCTCGTTGCGCATCGCGTCCTCGACGCGGCGCCCCTCGCCGGCGAGCAGGGACATCCGGTCGTTGCGCAGGCACTGCTGCGGCAGCGTGGACAGCCCGCGGGCCAGCTCGAGGGCTGCCTCCCGGGCACCGCCGGGCTCGACCACCCGGTCGACCAGGCCGATCCGGAGGGCCTCCTCGGCGCCGACCTCGCGGCCGGTGAGCACCAGGTCGAGGGCTCGACCGGTCCCGAGGAGCCGGGGCAGCCGGACGGTCCCGCCGTCGATCAGCGGCACCCCCCAGCGCCGGCAGAACACACCGAGCCGCGCGTCCGAGGCCGCCACCCGCAGGTCGCACCAGATCGCCAGCTCCAGCCCACCGGCGACGGCGTACCCCTCGATCGCGGCGACGACCGGCTTGGACAGCCGCATCCGGGTCGGTCCCATCGGCCCGGGTCCGTCGGGCTCCACCCGGTTGTCCATCGCCGTCAGGTCGGCCCCGGCGCAGAAGGTGCCACCAGCCCCGGCGAGCACGGCGGCCAGCTGGGTGTCGTCCTCGTCGAAGGCCTCGAAGGCATCGGCCAGGTCGTCGGCCGTACGGCGGTCGACGGCGTTGCGTCGCTCCGGCCGGTCGATGGTCACGACCGTGACCGGCCCGTCCCGCTCACTGCGTACGGTCATGGGGCCATCCTGCCGTGTCGACGCCACCCCGGGGACTCCGGCGCAGCGGGTCGCCCGTCGCCGCCTCCTCACCGACGTGCGTGGTCGGTCAGGGTGCGGTGAACGCCGGCGGACCACCGCGCAGGGCGCGACCGACCGCGTCGTCGTCGGAGAAGAAGTTCGGCGTCCGGCCCTCGTCGTCGTAGTACCGGTGGAACACCGGGGTCTGCGACCCCGACATCGGCGGCACGATCCAGCTCCAGTCGGCCGGGCAGCTGCGACCGGTCTCCTCCTCGCGCTCCAGGTGGGTGAGGAACCTGCGGGACTCGGTGTGGTGGTCGGTGATGGTCACCTCGTTGGCACGGAACGAGTGCAGCACGGCGCGGTTGAGCTCGACCAGGGCCTGGTCACGCCAGAGGGTCGCCTCGTCCGAGGTGTCCAGCCCCATCCGGCGGGCGACCTCGGGGACCAGGTCGTAGCGGTCCCGGTCGCCCAGGTTGCGGGCACCGATCTCGGTGCCCATGTACCACCCGTTGAACGGTGCGCAGGGGTAGGAGACGCCCCCGATGACCAGCCGGTTGTTGCTGATGACCGGAACGGCGTGCCACCGCAGGCCCAGGTCGGCGAACCAGGCCAGGTCGGGGTGCTCGAGCGGGACCTCGTGCACGGCGGGCCCGGGGACCGGGAACATCCGCGCGCCCTCCTCGGCGGTCTCGACGACGAGCGGGAGCACGTCGAAGGCCCCGCGCGGCTCGGGCGGTTGCCACCCGTGCCGGAGCATGGTCTCGGTGAAGTCCCGGTAGCGCGGGTCGCCGAGGACCCGACCGCCCGGCTGCTCGTACCCGGCGTACCGGATCAGCTGCTCGCTCCAGATCCTGGGGGCGGGCCTGGAGGGCGTCTCGGGGGCGAACACGCTGATCAGCGGCCGGATCCTGCCTCCGTTGTGGGCGGCCTGCAGGTGCGCGAAGCAGTGCCCTGCCACGCCCTCGGCGTCGGAGACCTTGCGCAGGTCGCGCACCTGCAGGCTGCGCCAGTACAGCCGACCGATGCACCGCGCGTTGTTGCGCCAGGCGGCGCGGGCGCCGAACGCCAGCTCCTCGGTGGTGTGCCAGTAGCTCCCGGTCGCGTCGATCTCCCACATCACCTCGTCGATCCGCGGCTGCAGGGGGCCGACGTGGGGGTTCTCGGCGTGGAAGAGCTCGAGGAACTCCACGGCCTCGTCCCGGTCCACCGCAGCGCCGGGGGCGGTGCCGGGGGTGGGCCGGCTGGCGATCCTCTGCGCGGGTCCCGCCCGGCCGTTGTGGGCAGGGCAGTTCTCGTCTCGCGTCAACATGTCATTCCTTCGGGGGGTGTGCCGCGGGGGGTCGGCGTGGTCAGCGCGAGCCGGAGGAGTCCGGACCGTGCCCGTTCGAGGGGGCGCGGGGGTCCTTCCACTCGTCGAACAGCGGGTCGCTCCGGAGCGGGGACGCCGCCTCGGCGCCCGGGTCGTCGGAGGGCGGGGAGGCCCCGACCCGGTCGATCTCCGATGCGAACGAGTCCACGATCGACCGCATCTGGGCCTGGGCCGACCGCGCGTACGAGCTGACCTGCTGCCCGGCGGTGTCGAGGGCCTCCTCGACGATCTTGCGCTCGTGCGCGCGGGCCTGGCCGATGCGCTCGCGGGCGTCCCGGCTGGTGTCCTCGACCATCTGCTCGGCCACGAGCTGGGCCTGGCTGAACAGCTCGACGACCTGCTCGTTCACGCGGTCACCGACCTGCTCGTACTCGTCCAGCTCGCCCTGCACTCGCTGGAGCTCGCCCTGGAGGCGCTGGTTCTCGGCCCGAGAGCCGCCGAGCTCCCGCTCGGTGGCCTGCACCTGGTCGGCCAGCTCGTCGAGGTAGGCGTACACCTGCTCCTGGTCGAGGCCTCCCAGCATCCGGCGCTGGAAGGTCTCCTCCCGGATCGACTGGGGGGTCTGGTGGCGTGCGGAATCGTGGGGGTGGGGGGTGGTGGTCACCTGATGTCTCCTGACCTGGTCAGCTCTGGCTCTGCGGACGTGTGGTCGTCCGCCGGGTAGTAGAAGTGCTCGTACTTGACGTGCTCGGGCGGCATGCCGGAGGCGGCGAGCCGCTGCAGGGTGTGCGCGACCATCTGCGGTCCGCCGCACACCATGGCGGTGCGCTCGAAGAGCGCCTGTCGGGCGGCGACGGCACCGACCTTCCCTCGCGTGCCGGGGTACGACGGGTCGTCGGAGACGACCTCGGTGTACTCGAACCACAGCCGCTCCCGGGCGAGCTCGCGCAGCCTGGGACGGTCGTAGAGGTGCCAGGGCATCCGGACGCCGTGGAGCAGGTGGACCCGGGGGGCGGTGCGCGAGTGCTGCCACTCGTGGTCGATCTGCTCGATGACGGCGAGGAGGGGGGCGAGGCCGGTGCCCCCGGCGACCATCAACAGGTCCCGGTCGTCCCGGGGCTGTCGGGTGAGCCGGTCGCCCACCGGGGCGCCGAGCTTCACGGAGTCGCCCACCTTCAGCGAGCGCACCACCGCGGGGCTCACCTGGCCTCCGTCGATCTGCTGCACGTGCAGGTCGATCGAGCCGTCCGCGCGAGGCGCGTTGGCCGGGCTGAAGTACCGCCACTGCCGGGGCCGCTGCGGAACCTCCATCGACAACGACTGGCCGGGGGCGTAGGGGACCGGGCGGCTGGGCTGGAGGCGCAGCTGCGTCAGGTCCATGGTCCGGCGCTCGATCGAGACCACGTCGGCGTCCCACCAGTCCGGGCTGGACTCCGACGACGTCTCCGCCGCCTCGACCATGATCCGGGCGATCACCTGGTAGGCCGCCGTCCAGTGCAGGGCGAGCTCCTCGTCCCAGTCGGACCCCAGGAAGTGCTTGAGGGTCGCGCAGAGCGAGGCGCCGACCGCGTCGTAGTGCTCCGAGACGACGGCGTACTTGCGGTGGTCGCGGCCCAGGTGCTGGAGGAAGGCCTCGTCGCTGCCCATCTGGTGCGCGTTGCTGACGATCCGACCGAGGGCGCTGACGAACTTGTCGCGCTGCCCGACCATCGAGATCGGGAACATCGACCGAACCTCGGGGTGCGACACGAAGAGGTGCGAGTAGAAGTACAGCGCCACCTGTTCCCCGTGCGTGGTCACCCGGTCCCAGCTGCGCTGCAGGGCATGTGTATCCACCGGGCTGCCGCTATCGGTTCCGCGGAAGCAGCTCCCCGGACGGAGTTGGAGGCCCCTCGCGGGGCCGCAGGCGTGGCCGCGACGCGGCGATGAGGACAGGTGGGTACTGCATCGACAAGGGTTCCCTCCCAGCTCAGTCCCCCGTCGTGCTCACCCCCGTCGTCCCGCGCCCTCCCTCAGGCACGGGTCGAGACCGAATCCTCGGAATCAAGCCTGCGACGATACAGACGCGGGGGCGCGCTGGCCAGTCCGGAGCAACGACCAACCGAGAGAGCCCCGAAAAGCCGACAGCCGGACCTGCATCCGCAGGTCCGGCTGTCCGGGATGTCCTGAGACATCACATGGCTGGCGGTGGCGGAGGGATTTGAACCCTCGGTGGACTTGCGCCCACAAACGCTTTCGAGGCGTTCTCCTTAGGCCGCTCGGACACGCCACCGCCGGGAAGGCTACCGGAGGGCGCCGGGGCCCCCGAAATCGTCCGCACCTCGTGGATCAGGGGGTCCAGTCGGGGCGCCGACCGACGGCGGCGAGCAGCCGCTCGAGGTCGGAGGCGTCGTCGGCGATCGACACCCGCGGCCCGAACAGCCCGCTGCCGTCGTTCGCGCCGGGAGCGTCGAACGACTCGACGAACGCGCGGCAGGTGGCGACCGCGGCCGGGTCGGCGGCGTACGGCGTGCCGGTGGCGGACGCCAGGTCCCAGCCGTGGACGACGACCTCGTTCAGCCCGACCAGGGCGGCCTCGCCGGCCTCCATCTCGATCGGTCCGGCCTCGGTACGTCCCTCGAACGCGCCGGGCGTGGTCGCCCACGCGTCGCCGAGCTCGTGGAGGGCCGCGGCGATCCGGTCGCGCCAGCCGTCCTCGAGGCGCGAGCCGTCGACCTCCGGGCCGCTGGTCATCCCGAGCGGCTGCTTGCGCGCGGACATGGTGAACGCGACCGCCAGGCCGCCGAGGTGGTCGAGCAGGTCGGCGACCGACCAGTCCGGGCAGGGCGTCGTCCGGTCGAGGGTGTCCTCGGGCACGGCGGCGACCACCGCAGCGGTCGCGCGGACGGCAGGGCGCAGGTCCAGGGTGCTCATGGCGGTGCCGACCGCACCGGCGCACCGGATTCACCGGTGACCGGCGAAGAACTCCTCGAGCAGGGCGGTCGACTCCTCGGCACGGACGCCGCCGACCACCTCGGGCCGGTGGTTGAGGCGCCGGTCACGGACGACGTCCCACAGCGACCCGACGGCTCCGGCCTTGGGGTCGAAGGCGCCGAAGACCAGCCGGTCGACCCGGGCCAGTACCGCCGCGCCCGCGCACATGGTGCACGGCTCGAGGGTGACCACCAGGGTGCAGCCCTCGAGCCGCCACCCCTCGAGGCGGGCGGCCGCGGCGCGCAGGGCCACGACCTCGGCGTGCCCCGTCGGGTCGGACTGCGCCTCCCGCACGTTGCGGCCGACGCCGACGACCGATCCGGAGGCGTCGACGACGACCGCGCCGATCGGGACGTCACCGGTGGCCAGCGCGGCGCGCGCCTCGTCCAGGGCCGCCTCCATGGCCGCCCCCCAATCGGGCGGGGCGTACGGCGTCACGCTCAGGCCGAGGCCAGGCCGACGTGCTCGTCGAAGAGCGCGCCGAAGCCGATCCGGCGGGCCACGTCGGAGAGCATCTCGTCCGGGTACAGGTCGAAGTCGTCGAGCAGCACGCCCATGTCCATGGCCGGCATCCCGAGGTCACCGAGCAGGTCGAGGTCGCCGGCCGGCACCTGGGCGTCGTCGTCCTCCGGCGGGGGGAGGCCGAGGTGGTCGACCGCCGACGCCGCCAGCTCCCACTCGTCGGCCGCGGTGATGTCGGACAGGAGCACCCGGGTCGAGGCTCCGGCGACGCGCACCACCAGGAAGAAGTCCTCGTCGATCGCGACCATGCCGAGCGCCCCGCCGTCACCGGGGAACCGGCGCAGCGCGTGGGAGAGCGTGTCGACGTCGGCGAGCACGTCGTGGGCGAGCTCCTGGAGCTGCCAGACCCCTTCCTCGCGGAACGCGGCCAGGGCGAAGTCGACCCCGTCCAGCTGGTCGGCCATCACGGATCTCCTTCCCGGGCCCCGCGTCGTCGGTCGGATCCAGAGTGACAGAGGCGGCGAGGGACGGTCCAGTGCCTTCCCGCGGTCGGAGATGCCCCCAGCGATAGGCTCCGCGGCATGCGCACGCACGTCGCCGACCACCCCCTCATCGCCCACAAGCTGACCTACCTGCGCGACGAGTCGACCGACTCGCCGACGTTCCGGCGGCTGGCCGACGAGCTGGTGACGCTGCTGGCCTACGAGGCCACGCGCGACGTGCGGGTGTCGCCGAAGGAGATCACCACGCCCGTCGCGCCGACCACCGGCGTCAAGCTGGCGCGCCCCAAGCCGCTGGTGGTGCCGATCCTGCGGGCGGGCCTCGGGATGCTCGACGGCATGATGCGGCTGCTGCCGACGGCCGAGGTCGGCTTCCTCGGCATGGTCCGCAACGAGGAGACCCTGGAGGCGTCGACGTACGCCGAGCGGCTGCCCGACGACCTGTCCGGCCGGCAGTGCTACGTCCTCGACCCGATGCTCGCGACGGGCGGCACGCTGGCCGCCGCGATCCGGTTCCTCACCGACCGCGGCGCCAACGACATCACCGCGCTGTGCCTGCTCGCGGCGCCCGAGGGCATCGCGCGGGTCGAGGAGGAGCTCGCCGACCTCGCCGTCCCGGTGACCGTGGTGACCGGCGCGATGGACGAGAAGCTCAACGACAAGGGCTACATCGTGCCGGGCCTCGGTGACGCCGGCGACCGCCTCTACGGCGTCGCCGACTGACCGACCTCGGCGGCCACCCGCTTCGGGAGGCTGACCGAGACCGTCGTCCCCACCCCCTCGCTGGAGGAGACCGCGATCCGGCCGCCGTGCCGCTCGACGATCGCCTGCACGATCGTCAGCCCCAGACCGGTGCCCTGGATCGCCTGGGCCGTCGCGGTCGACGCGCGGAAGAAGCGCGTGAACAGCTGGTCCTGCTCGTCGGCCGGGATGCCCATGCCGGTGTCGAGGACGACCACCTCGACCTGGTCGCAGAGCTCCCGCACGACCAGCTCCACGCGGCCGCCGTCGGGGGTGAACTTCACCCCGTTGCCGATCAGGTTCAGGACCAGCCGCTCCACCTGCTCGGGGTCGCCCTCGTGCCGGACCGGCTCGTCGGGCAAGCGCAGCACGGTGTCGAGGTGGCGGGTCGCCAGCAACGGCCCCAGTGCGTCGTACGCCGCCCGCGCGGCGTCGCGCAGGTCGCACTCCACCGGCTGGAACCGCATCTCGCGCGCCTCGATCTGCGAGAGCAGCAGCAGGTCCTCGACGAGCAGGAGCAGCCGGCGGCCGTTGCGCTCGAGCCGGTTGACCACCGCCCGCTGCTCGGCGGCGAGCTCACCCACGGCACCGTCCTCGAGCAGCTCGACGTAGCCGATCATGCTCGTGAGCGGCGTGCGCAGCTCGTGGCTCACGGTCGCCACGAAGTCGGCCTTGACCTGCTCGAGCTCCTGGAGCCGCTCGACGGCGGCGCGCTCGCGGTCGAGGGCGGCGACCAGCGCCGCGTGAGCGGCCTCGCGCTCGGTGACGTCGTCGGCGACGCAGAGGTAGCCGGACCGTGCGCCCAGCTCGTCCAGCACCTCGGTGACCACCAGCGACAGGGCCCGGACGTCACCGTCGGGGCGGCGTACCTGCCAGAGGTGGCGGTCCTCCTCGGCGGCCACCGACGAGGCGCACAGGTCGGCGAACACCGGAAGGGAGCCGAGCCGGCCGGCGTGCCGGCCCAGCTCGGCGTCGCTGAAGAGCAGGTCGGCGGGCCCGCCCACCACGTCGGTGGCCGAGCGTCCGAACATCGCCTCGGCGCCGGGGTTGAAGACCACTACCTGGCCGTCGCTCCCGACCGACAGCACCGCCGAGCCGGTGGCCGAGTCGACCAGGCGCTCCAGGGTCTGCTGGCGAGCCTGCGCGCGGGCGGCGGACATCCGCTGCTGGGTGGTCATCACCGACAGCGGCAGCAGGATGAGGGCGCAGTCGATCAGGAAGAGCTGGAGGTAGCCGACCACCAGCTCGGCGGGGAGGTCGTAGCGGCCGCCGAGCGCGTACACCGGGCCGAGCTGGAGCGTGGTGACGACGGTGGCGATCACGCCGACCCCGAGCAGCAGCAGGCTGGCCTCGCGCAGCGTGCCCCGGAACGCCAACCACCCGAACATCGGCATCACGGCGAAGACCAGCGGCGGCGCGGCGGTGAGGCCGAAGATCACGATGGTCGTGCCCAGGACGAGGACCACCTGCGCCAGCCGCTCGTTGCGCGGTGCGTACGGCGCGAACTCCGGCCCCTCGAGGAACAGCGGCAGCAGCATCAGCTGGGCCGCCGCGTGCGTGCCGAAGGTGGCGATCGCGGCCAGGAGGGGGTTGCCGACGTCGGCGAGGAACAGCGTGCCGGCGACACCGGCCGCCGCGACGGCCGAGCCCAGCGTGGCGGCGGCGATCAGCCGCGAGACGTCGCCCTCCTCCACGAGGCCGACCGGTCGTGACCCCAGCCCCTGGCGGAGCCGTCGCCAGGCGACCCACGAGCCGAGCACCGACGAGACCGCGGAGCCGAGGGCGACCAGGGCGGCGTCGCCGACCAGCAGGTGCGCGACCACGATCAGCGCGCCGGCGAGGGCGGCGACCCCGGTCCGGCTGCTCCGGTCGACGACGACGAGCAGCCCGGTCAGCAGGCCGGCGGCCGGCCAGGCGACGGGAACCCCGCTCGCGGTGTCGGCGGCGCGGAGCAGCGCCCACGACGAGCCGAGCACGACGACCAGCAGGAGCGCCACCCGGTGGCTCCTGCGCAGGACCGGCAGGCGCGACGTCACGCTGCTGGTCGGTGTCTCCCGTGACACTCGGTCCTCCCCATGTCCGGACCTCGTCCACAGGAAGTATGGGCTGGTCCCGACACGGCCGCAGGAGAATCGGCGAGCCTAGAGCGTCTTCACGGCGCTGAGCAGCTTGCCCATCGTCTCCTTGGCGTCGCCGAAGAGCAGCGTGGTCTTCTCGTCGAAGAGCAGCTCGTTCTCGATGCCGGCGAAGCCGGGACGCATCGAGCGCTTCATGAACACGATCTGCTTGGCCTGGTCGGCGTTGAGGATCGGCATCCCGTAGATCGGGGCTCCGGGGGTGGTCTTGGCGGCGGGGTTGACCACGTCGTTGGCCCCGACGACGAGCACGACGTCGGCGTCCTTGAAGTCGGCGTTGATGTCGTCCATCTCGCGCAGCTGCTCGTAGGGCACCTGCGCCTCGGCGAGGAGCACGTTCATGTGGCCGGGCATCCGGCCGGCGACCGGGTGGATCGCGTAGTCGACCTGGACGTCACGCTCGCCGAGGACGTCGACCAGCTCGCGCAGCGAGTGCTGGGCCTGGGCGACCGCCAGGCCGTAGCCGGGGACGATGATGACGCGGTCGGCGTACCCCAGCATGATCGCGGCGTCCTCGGGGCCCGCCGAGCGCACCGGCCGGTCTGACGCCTCGCCGCCGCCGAGCGTCGACCCGCCCTTGAGCGCCCCGAACAGGATGTTGGCGACCGAGCGGCCCATCGCCCGGGCCATCAGCAGGGTGAGGAAGGTTCCGGCAGCGCCGACGAGGGTGCCGGCGACGAGCAGCAGGGTGTTGGACAGCACGTAGCCGCCGGCGGCGACCGTCAGTCCGGTGAACGCGTTGAGCAGCGAGATCACGATCGGTACGTCGGCGCCGCCGACCGGCAGCACCAGCAGCAGCCCGAAGCCCAGGCCGACCAGGCCGAGCAGGATGCCCGCCCACATCGCCGGCTCCACCACGAGGTACGCCGACAGCCCCACCGCCGCGAGCAGCAACGCCCCGAAGGCGACGGGGAGGCCCGGGAACACCACCGGGCGCGAGGTCATCAGCTCCTGGAGCTTGGCGAAGGTGACGACCGACCCGGCGAACGAGACCGAGCCCACGGCGACGGTGAACGCGGTGGCCACCAGGACGAACCAGCCCACGTCGGCCGCGGCGCCCTCGGCCACCACCACCTCGAGCTCGAGCAGGGCCACCAGCGCCGCGGCGCCGCCGCCGACCCCGTTGAACAGCGCCACCATCTGGGGCATCTGGGTCATCTGCACCCGACGCGCGCCGTAGACGCCGCCGACCGTCCCGACCGCGATCGCGGCCAGGATCAGCGGGACGTTGTCCATCTGCTCCAGGTAGAAGAACGGCAGCGCGCACGCGACCACGGCCGCGGCCGCGCCGATGAGATTGCCGGCGCGGGCTGTGCGCGGGCCGGAGAGCCCCTTCAGGGCCAGGATGAACGCGACCGCGCAGACCAGGTAGGTCAGCTGCGCCCAGGTGGGGATCACGCGGCGGCTCCGCTCTCGCTGGCGCTCTTGGGCGGCTTCCTCCGCGTGAACATCTGCAGCATCCGGTCGGTGACGACGAACCCGCCCACCATGTTGACCGCGGCCAGCACGATCGCGACCAGGCCGACGACCAGGGCCACCCCGTGGGCGTGCGCGGTGACGATGATCGCGCCGAGCAGGATCACCCCGTGGATCGCGTTGGCGCCCGACATCAGCGGGGTGTGCAGCGTCGAGGAGACCTTCGAGATCACCTCGATGCCGACGAAGACGCTGAGCACGAAGATCGTCAGCCAGACGATGGGCTCACTCATGGACGCGTTCTCCTTCCACCGCCAGGCGCGTGGGCTCGTGCAGGATCGCCCCGTCGCGGGTGACGCAGGCGCCGGCGACGATCTCGTCGTCGGGGTCGGGGGCGAACGAGGATGTGCCCGCCTCGTCGTCGCGGGCGGTCATCAGGGTGACCAGGTTGACGACGTTCTGGGCGAGCAGCCGGGACGCCGGGCCCGGCATCTGGCTCGGCACGTTGCGGCCGCCCCACACCTGGGCGTTGCCGATCCGGACCACCTCGCCGGGCTCGGAGCCCTCGACGTTGCCGCCCGACTCCGCGGCCAGGTCGACGACGACCGACCCTGGAGACATCTGCTCGACCATCGCGCGGGTGACCAGCAGGGGTGCTGCCCGACCGGGCACCGCGGCGGTGGTGATGAGGGCGTCCGCCCGCGCGACGTACGGCGTCATCAGCTCCCGCTGCCGCGCGGCCCGGTCGTCGGTCATCTCGCGGGCGTACCCACCCGTCCCCTCCAGGGTCTCGAGGTCGAGCTCGATCGGCTTGGCCCCCATCGATGCGATCTCCTCGGCGGCGGCCGCGCGGACGTCGTAGGCCTGGACGACCGCACCCAGCCGGCGGGCGGTGGCGATCGCCTGCAGGCCCGCGACGCCGGCGCCGAGGACGACGACCTGCGCGGGCTGGACCGTGCCGGCCGCGGTCATGCTGAGCGGGAAGAACCGGCGCAGCATCCCGGCGGCCACGATCGCGCACCGGTAGCCCGAGACCAGCGCCTGCGACGACAGCGCGTCCATCGACTGCGCACGCGAGATGCGCGGCACCAGCTCGAGCGAGTACGACGTGACTCCGCCGTCGCGGTAGGCCGCGACCAGCTCCGGCTCGAGCTGGGTCGGGAGGAAGGACAGGGTCGAGGTGCCGGCCGGGAGCCGCCGGGCGGTCGCGAGGTCGAGCGGTTGCACCGACGCGACCAGCGTCGCGCCGGCCAGCGCCGCCTCGTCGAGGACGGCGCCGGCCTCGGCGTACTCCTCGTCGGCGATGAGGGCATGGGTGCCGGCCCCCGGCTCGACGGCGACCTCGTAGCCCAGGTCGGTGAGCTTGCCGACCAGCTCCGGCACCATCGCCACGCGGGTCTCGCCGTCCCTGGACTCCCTGGCCACTGCGATCCTCACGCAGCCGAACCTAGGGGACATCCCGGTGTGCGGACAGACATCTCACCGCGCGCCGGGTGATTCATCCGACAGGGAACTCCTCGACCACCTCGTGGCGGGGCCGGTTGCGCGGGCCCTGACCGAGGTGCGAGGCGACCAGCGACACCGTCGTCGTGGTCCACTCCGGGCCCTTGTAGGCGTCCAGCAGCCGCACCCACGACGACACCTCTGCCGGCCGGCCGAGCCGGGCGACGGTCAGGTGCGGACGGAACCGCTGGCCGTCCACGGCCACCCCGGCCTTGGTCGCGGCAGCGCGAGCGCCGGTGGCCATCCGGCCGAGCTCGGTCCGTCCCGCCTCGTCGAGGTGCAGCCCCGCCCAGAGCACCCGGGCGCGGCCGGCGTTCGGGAAGGCGCCGCCCCCGGCGATCCGGGTGGTGGTCGGCGTCCGCCGGTGGGCGGCCCGCTCCAACCGCTCCACGAGGTCGTCGAGCTTCCGGTCCGGCACCTCGGCCAGGAACGCGAGCGTGAGGTGGACCTGCTCGGCCAGGGTCCACCGGAACGCCCCGCTCTCCCGCCGTACCGCCAGGAACTCGTCGAGGTCCTCGACCGCCTCCTCCGGTGGGCGGAGCGCGACGAACATCCGCATGGGTGGTGACGGTAGTTCAGTGACGAACGGCCCCTCCGACCGGCGGGTCAGGGGCCATTCGTCACTGGAGTACCGCAGTTGTCGCCTCAGCCGACGGTGGTGCCGAGCAGGGAGCCGATCAGGTAGGTGACGGCCATGGCGAAGGCGCCGCCACCGACGTTGCGGACGACGGCGGGGGTGGTGCGGCCGTAGCCCAGCCGTGCGCTGGTCCAGCCGGTGGCGGCCAGCGCGACGACGACCGCGACGACCGTCACCCAGAGCCGTACGGCGGGCGGGGTCAGCGTGATCGTCAGCAGCGGCAGGAGTGCGCCGAGCGTGAAGGACAGCATCGACGCCCCGGCCGCCTGCCACGGGCTGGTGAGCTCGTCGGGGTCGATGCCGAGCTCGACCTCCGCGTGGGCGGCGAGGGCGTCGTGCTCGGTCAGCTCGCGGGCGACCTGCAGCGCGAGGTCCTCGTCGAGCCCGCGCTCGACGTACAGGCCGGCGAGCTCCGCGAGCTCGTCCTCGGGGGCCTCGGCCAGCTCCCGTCGTTCCCTGGCGAGCAGCCCCTCCTCGGAGTCACGCTGGGTGCTGACCGACACGTACTCCCCGGCTCCCATGCTGAGGGCGCCGGCGGTCAGGCCGGCGATCCCGGCGATGGCGATCGTGGTCGAGTCGCTGGTCGCCCCGGCGACCCCCATCACGATGCCGGCGGTGCTGACGATGCCGTCGTTGGCGCCGAGCACCCCCGCGCGCAGCCAGTTGAGCCGGTTGCCGATCCCGGTGTGCGGCTCGCCCGCGTGCGGACCGGCGTCGACGCCGTCCGGCGTGAGGTCGGCGGTCATGCCCCGATCGTCCTGCGACCCGGAAGGCCCCGCAAGCAAGGCGAGGCACACCTGCGGCGGTCGTTGCTCCTCGGGGCTCGCGGGCGAGTCTGCGGGTTCGTGACCGTTGCTTCGGTCACGAACCTCCGGTTTCCCCGGCCGGCCGGGGAAACCGCAGCCGGCCGGCTACAATCCCAGATCGCGCCCGATCAGCATCTTCATGATCTCGTTGGAGCCGGCCCAGATCTTGGTGACCCGGGCGTCGCGCCAGGCACGGGCGACGCGGTACTCGTTCATGTAGCCGTAGCCGCCGTAGACCTGGACGCAGTGGTCGAGGACGTCGTTCTGCACCTGCGAGGTCCACCACTTCGCCTTGGCGGCGTCGACAGCGGTCAGCTCGCCGCGGGTGTGGGCCAGCACGCACTGGTCGACGTAGGCCTGGGTCACCTCGACCCGGGTGACGAGGTCGGCGAGCAGGAACTGGGTGTTCTGGAACGAGCCGATCGGTTGCCCGAACGCCGTGCGCTCCTGGGCGTAGGCGATCGTCTCGTCGAGGATCTGCGCGGCGTGGGCGAGGTTCGTGATCGCCGAGCCGAGCCGCTCCTGCGGCAGGAACTGCATCATCGAGATGAAGCCGGTGTCGAGCTCGCCGATCAGGTCGTCATCAGTGACGCGCACGTCGTCGAAGGCCAGCTCGGCGGTGTCGGACTCGTCCTGGCCGACCTTGTCGAGCACCCGCCCGACCGAGAAGCCGGCGCTGGAGGTGTCGACGCCGAACAGCGAGATCCCCTTGGCCTTCTTCTCCGGCGAGGTCCGCGCTGCCACCACCACGAGGTCGGCCGAGCCGCCGTTGGTGATGAAGGTCTTCGACCCGTTCAGGACCCACTCGTCGCCGTCGCGGACCGCAGTGGTCCTGAGCGCGGCGAGGTCGGATCCGCCCGACGGCTCGGTCATGCCGATGGCGGTGAGCAGCTCGCCGGAGCAGAACCGCGGCAGCCAGCGCTCCTTCTGCTCGTCGCTGGTCAGGTGGACGAGGTACGGCGCCACGATGTCGGCGTGGATGCCGACACAGCTCGGCAGGGTCATGTTGACCTTGGCGAGCTCCTCGGTCAGCACCGCGTTGAAGCGGTAGTCGCGGGCCTCCATGCCGCCGTACTGCTCGGGGACCTCGAGGCCGAGGAAGCCCTGCTTGCCCGCAGCGAGCCAGAAGTCGCGGGGCAGGCCGTGGGACTCGGCGTGCTCGTCGAGGTGGGGGACCACCTCGCGCTCGAGGAACTCCCTGATCGAGCCGCGGAAGGCCTCGTGGTCCTCGTCGTAGATCGTGCGCTCCATGGGCCCGATGTTACTCGCGAGTCACCACGAGGGGCGAGTCGAGGGAAACGGCCACGCGGAGCATGACGTCGTGCGACCCTTGCGGCACGAATCTTGAGGGAGCGCGCGCCATGACCGAGTCCACGTCGCTGTCGAACGCACGCGCCCGGGACGACGGCTGGGGCTACGACGGGGCCCGCAAGGCGCTGCGGCTGATCGCCGAGGACGCCCGCCGGCGGACCGACTTCCGCACCTGCGAGATCGAGGTGCTGCGCCCCGACGACATGCTGGAGTTCGTCGCGATCGCCGGCAACGACGACGCCGACGACGAGATGCTGCGCCGGGCCACGCCGTTCTCCGCGATGGCGCTCACGCTCGGCCTCGGCGCGGAGTACGGCGAGTGGACCTTCGTCGCCCAGGAGTGGCTGACGCGCGAGGCGGTCGAGCAGCTGCGGGCGTACTGCTGGATCCCCGAGATCGAGGACACGGGCGCGCCGGACCAGTGGCGTGCCCTCGACGTGCTCGTGGCGCGGATCGTCGACGACCGCGGCCAGCTGCGGGCCCTGATGTACCTCGACGAGCCCCACTCGGGCAGGCGGCCCACCCCCGGCGAGCTGCGCCGGCTCGACGAGGACCTGCGCCTGGTGGTCCGGGCCGTCCTCACCGCGATCGAGCGCGAGGAGCTCAGCCAGCAGGTCCGGCTGACCACCACCGCGCAGGAGGTGGTCCGGACCGCGTCCCGCCGCCTCGGCTACCGCGAGCTCCTCCCCGAGACCCGGAAGCTGCTGGCCGACGGGTTCCGCGCCGACGACCTCGCCGTGCTGGTGCACACCGACCCGCCGCCGGACCTCGACCCCGGCTCCCCGGTGCGGCTCCCCGCCGGCCTGCTGACGGCGGCCACCGACGCGGCCCGCCGGGCCTGGCGGGACCAGACGGTCGTGATCGCGGAGCCGGGCCAGGTGTGGGGCGACGACCGGCTCGACGCCCACCACCGCGCCGAGCTCACCCTGCACCTCGTCCAGCACGGGGCCGGTGCGCTGGTGCTGGCCCCCATCGGGGCCGGCCCGGAGCCGCTGGGGCTGATGCTGATCGCGCGTCGCGTGGGCGAGGCGCGCTGGACGCAGAGCGAGAGCGTGGCCGCCCTCGAGGTGGGGCACGACCTCGGGCGCGCGATCCTCAACACCCGGGCCCACGACCGCGAGCTGCAGCTGATCGCCGAGCTCACCCGCCTCGACGAGCACCGGTCTCGGCTGATCTCGACCGTCGCGCACGAGCTGAAGAACCCGCTCGGCGTGATCACCGGCCACCTGGAGCTGCTCGGGGGGATGGCGGACCTCACCGAGCCGGTGGGCAGGTCGCTGACCGCCATGGAGCGCAGCTCGGCGCGGCTCCGCTCTCTCGCCGACGACCTGCTCCTCCTGAGCCGGATGGAGACGGCCGCGCTGCCGCCGTCCCGCTCCCGGGTCCCGCTCGCGCCGATCCTCGCCGAGGTCGTCGAGGACGCCGACCTCACCTCGGGCGCCGACGCGCCGCGGATCGCGCTGGGCGACCACGGGGCGGAGCTCGCGGTGGCCGGCGACCGGGAGGAGCTGTGCCGCCTGGTGAGCAACCTGGTCGGCAACGCCGTCAAGTACAGCCGGCCCGGCGGGGAGGTGCGGCTCGCGCTCACGCGGGTCGGGCAGCACGTCGTCTTCGAGTGCTCCGACGACGGCATCGGCATCTCGACCGAGGACCAGCACCACCTCTTCAGCGACTTCTTCCGCTCCACCAACCCGGAGGCCCTGGCCCGGCCGGGGACCGGTCTCGGCCTGTCGATCGTGCACCGGATCGCCACCCGGCACGGCGGTCGGATCGGGGTCACCTCCGAGCTCGGCGTGGGCACCACGTTCACGGTGACGCTCCCGGCGGCCTGACCACGTAGCGTCGGAGCCGTGAGGACTCCGCGCGCTGCCCGGACCGCCGCGGCTGGGGTGGTGCTGCTCGGCGCCGTGCTCGCGGGGTGCGCGGACCCGGTGGAGCGGGAGGCGCGCTCCCCCTCGTCCACCGCGGAGTCCACCTCGGAGCCCAGCCCGGAGCCCAGCCCGGAGCCCAGCCCGGAGCCCAGCCCCCAGGACCGTGCCCCGGGCGCGACCCTCGCCCCCTCGCCCCGCGGCACCGGACCGGAGAGCACCGACGGCACGCTCGACGCGGCGGCGTACGGCGCCGGCAGCACGCCGCCGCGCTGGCTGTCCGAGCGCGAGCTGCCCGAGCGTCCGGACGGGTACGGCGTGGTGCGGCCGACGCCGCCGGAGCTGCGCCGCCGCGCCTTCACCCTCCGCGACACGGTGCCGATGCTGCCCGGACGGGGCTACGCGTCACGCATCGTCTCGCCGGCGCCCCGACGGGTCGTCGACCGGTCGACGTGGGAGCCCGGTTGCCCGGTCGCCCGCGACCAGCTGGCCTGGCTGCGGCTGACGTTCCGGGGCTTCGACGCCGAGCGGCACACCGGCGAGGTGCTGGTCAACGCCGCGGCCGTCGACGACCTCGACACGGTGTTCCGGCGCCTCTGGGAGGCGCGGTTCCCGATGGAGCAGGTGGTGATCGTCGAGTCGATCGACGAGGAGGCGCCCCCGACCGGCGACGGCAACGGCACCGGCGGCTTCGTGTGCCGGGCGGTCACCGGCGGCACGTCGTACTCCCAGCACGCCTACGGGCTCGCCGTCGACGTCAACACCTTCCAGAACCCCTACGCGAACGACGGGCTGGTCGTCCCGGAGCGGGCCTCGGCCTACCTGGCCCGCGACCGGGTCCGGCCGGGCATGGTCACTCCCGACGGTCCGGTGGTCGAGGCGTTCGCCGACATCGGCTGGGAGTGGGGTGGCGACTGGACCAGCCTGAAGGACTGGCAGCACTTCAGTGCGAACGGTCGGTGACCCCCCGGTTAGGCTTTGATCGATCCAACATGAGCAGGCGCACTCCCCCACGACCAGGAACGAGGTCCCCCGTGCAGGTCTGGCCGGGCAATGCCTACCCGTTGGGCGCGACGTACGACGGCCGCGGCACCAACTTCGCGCTGTTCAGCGAGGTCGCGGAGCGGGTCGAGCTGTGCCTGTTCGAGGTCGGGCCGCGCGGCGGCTTCACCGAGCAGCGGATCGAGCTGACCGAGGTCGACGCCTACGTGTGGCACGGCTACCTGCCGGAGGTGGGTCCCGGGCAGCGCTACGGCTACCGCGTGCACGGGGCCTACGAACCCGAGCGCGGGCTGCGCTGCAACCCGAACAAGCTGCTGCTCGACCCCTACGCCAAGGCGACCACCCGCGAGATCGACTGGGACCAGTCGCTGTTCGGCTACACGTTCGGCGACCCCGACAGCCGCAACGACGACGACTCGGCGGCCCACATGACGCTCGGCGTCGTCATCAACCCCTACTTCGACTGGGAGGGCGACCGGCACCCGCGCACGCCGTACAACGAGTCGATCATCTACGAGGCCCACGTCAAGGGACTCACCGAGCTGCACCCGGACGTGCCCGAGCAGTACCGGGGGACCTACGCCGGCCTCGCGCACCCCGCGGTCATCGAGCACCTGCAGAAGATCGGGGTCACCGCGATCGAGCTGATGCCGGTCCACCAGTTCATCCAGGACTCCACGCTGCTCGAGAAGGGGCTGCGCAACTACTGGGGCTACAACACGCTGTCGTTCTTCGCACCGCACTCGGCGTACGCCGCCAGCGGCGAGGGCCAGCAGGTCCAGGAGTTCAAGGCGATGGTGAAGGCGCTGCACGCGGCCGGCATCGAGGTGATCCTCGACGTGGTCTACAACCACACCGCGGAGGGCAACCACCTCGGCCCGACGCTGAGCTTCAAGGGCATCGACAACCCGGCCTACTACCGGCTGGTCGAGGACGACCAGCGCTACTACATGGACTACACCGGCACCGGCAACAGCCTCAACGTGCGCCAGCCCCACTCGCTCCAGCTCATCATGGACTCGCTGCGGTACTGGGTCACCGAGATGCACGTCGACGGCTTCCGGTTCGACCTCGCGGCCACGCTGGCGCGCGAGTTCTACGACGTCGACAAGCTCTCCACGTTCTTCGAGATGGTGCAGCAGGACCCCGTCGTGAGCCAGGTGAAGCTGATCGCCGAGCCGTGGGACATCGGACCCGGCGGCTACCAGGTCGGCGGCTTCCCGCCGCTGTGGACCGAGTGGAACGGTGCCTACCGCGACACCGTCCGCGACTTCTGGCGGGGCGAGCCGTCGGTCGGCACCTTCGCCTCCCGGCTCGCCGGCTCCGCGGACTACTACGAGCATTCCGGCCGGCGGCCGATCGCCTCGATCAACTTCGTGACGGCCCACGACGGCTTCACGCTGCGCGACCTGGTCTCCTACAACGAGAAGCACAACGAGGCGAACGGCGAGGACGGCAACGACGGCGAGAGCCACAACCGCTCCTGGAACCACGGCGTGGAAGGACCGACCGACGACCCCGAGGTGCTGGAGCTGCGGGCGCGGGCGCAGCGCAACTTCATCACCACGCTGCTGCTGAGCCAGGGGGTCCCGATGCTGCTCCACGGCGACGAGCTCGGCCGCACACAGCAGGGCAACAACAACACCTATGCCCAGGACTCCGAGCTGTCGTGGGTGCACTGGGACAAGGTCGACCAGCCGCTGGTGGAGTTCACCGCCGCCGTCGCCCGGCTGCGTGCCGAGCACCCGACGTTCCGCCGCAAGCGGTTCTTCACCGGCACCACGGTGCGCACGGGCGACGGCACGCGGCTCAACGACATCGTCTGGCTGGACGTCGACGCCACCCCGATGGAGGGCGAGGACTGGCAGGCCGACGGCGGCGCCGTGCTCGGCATGTACCTCAACGGCCACGGCATCCCCGGCACCGACCCCACGGGCAACCCGGTCACCGACGACCACTTCCTGCTGTGGTTCAACGCCGGCGCCGAGCCGGTGTCGGCCACCCTCCCCTCCGAGGAGTACGCCGCCGCCTGGGACGTCGTCATCGACACCGGTGACGCGGTCGGCGACGACCGCCCCCACCCCGCCGGCGCGGTCGTCGAGCTCGCCGGACGCAGCGTCGTCGTCCTGCGCCAGCACACCGCCCCCGAGGTCGAGCCCGACCACTCGGTCGCGGCGTCGATCAAGGCGCAGTCCGGCAACGGCGCTTGATGGCGAGCCGTCTCGGCTGGTCGACCTGGGCGCTCGGCGCGACGCTCGCGGCGGCCGCCGGGCTCGTCGCACCGAACCAGCCGGAGGTCTTCTACGGCGGAGCCGCCTGCCAGCTCGCTCCGTGCGGCACGCTGGAGGACCCGGCACGGTGGCGCGCGATGTGGTGGCTGTGGAGCGCCGGCGCGGCGCTGGTCGCGACCGGCGTGTTCGTGGTCGTGTCCGGGCTGCCGGGCGGCCGGCGGCCAGCGATCCCCGGCTGGCGGTGGCTGCTGGCAGTCGGGTTCGCAGCCGTCTGCTGGGTGGCCGTCGCCGGTCTGGCCCTCCTGGCGGGGCTGCTGGGCTCCGCCCAGCTCGCGGCTGCCGTGCCCGTCGCGTGCGCGCTGCCGATCGGCGTCGCGATCCACGCCGTCCTGCTGGGCACCCGACCCGCGAGCCGTCGGTCCGCCCTGGCCACCGCGCTGGTCTGCGCTCCCGGCCCCCTCCTCGCTGCCGGCTACCTGCTGCTCGGGTGAGCCGCCGCAGGCAGTGGTGACACGGCCGGGCCCGGCATGTGGAACAGGAGGTGCCGGAAAGGCACCCCCACTCCGACGACGTAGTGGAACAGAGCGTTCCAAAACGTCGGGAGACTCCACCCCCGGATCGGGAACAGGCTGTATCAGAACCGGGGCTCGCCCAGGGCGGCGCGGAGCGGCTGCGAGGATGACGCCCGTGCGCATCCCAGCGAGCACCTACCGGCTCCAGGTCACCGAGGACTTCGACCTCCTCGACGCCGCGCGCACGCTGACCTACCTGCACGACCTGGGCGTCGACTGGGTCTACCTGTCCCCGGTGCTGGCCAGCGAGTCGGGCAGCGAGCACGGGTACGACGTCGCCGACCACTCGGCGATCGACCCGAGCCGCGGCCGCGCCGCGGGCCTGGCGGCGCTGTCGAGCGAGGCGCGGCGCCTCGGCATGGGCGTGCTGGTCGACATCGTCCCGAACCACGTCGGGATCGCCCGACCGTGGGAGAACGCCTGGTGGTGGCACGTGCTCACCCACGGCCCGGAGTCGTCGTACGCCGACGCCTTCGACATCGACTGGGAGGCCGGCGACGGCCGGATCCTGGTGCCCGTCGTCGGCGACGACGACCTCGGCGACGACGGCTCGATCCACCACCTGCGACTCCTGGCCGGCGAGCTGCACTACCACGACCAGCGGTTCCCGCTGGCGCCCGGGACCGCCGGCCCCCAGGAGACCGACGCCGACGCGGTGCACTCCCGGCAGCACTACCGGCTGGTGTCCTGGCGTCGCGGGGACGCCGAGCTCAACTACCGCCGGTTCTTCTCGATCAGCACGCTCGCGGCGATCCGGGTCGAGGACCCCGAGTGGTTCGCGCGCTCTCACGAGGAGGTGGCCCGCTGGTTCGCCGACGACCTCGTCGACGGGCTGCGGATCGACCATCCCGACGGGCTGCGCGACCCCGCGAAGTACCTCGACGACCTCGCCGAGCTCACCGGCGGCGCCTACGTCCTGGTCGAGAAGATCCTCGAGCCGGGTGAGCGGCTCCCGGACGCGTGGGCGACCGCCGGGACGACCGGGTACGACGCCCTCGCACTCGTCGACCGGGTGCTGACCGACCCCGCCGGAGAGGCGCCGCTGGGCGCGCTCGAGGACCGGCTCCGCGGGGAGACCGTCGACTGGCCCGCGCTGATCCACGGCACCAAGCGCACGGTGGCGGACACGACGTTGCTGACCGAGACCCGCCGGATCGCCCGGGAGCTGCGGCCGCTCGTCGGCGAGGTCACCGAGGACGCGCTCGTGGACGCCGTCGCGGAGCTGCTCGCCTGCTTCCCGGTCTACCGCTCCTACCTGCCCGAGGGCCGCGACCACCTCGAGCAGGCCTTCGCCGCCGCCCGGCGCCACCGGCCCGACCTCACCGGCGTCCTCGACGCGGTCGCCCCGGTGCTCGGCGACGGCGCCGCCGGCGCCACCCAGCGGTTCCAGCAGACCAGCGGCATGGTGATGGCCAAGGGGGTCGAGGACTGCGCCTTCTACCGCTGGGCCCGGCTCACCTCGCTCAACGAGGTCGGCGGCGACCCGTCGGAGTTCGCGGTGGCGCCGGACGATTTCCACGCCGCGATGGCGACCCGCCAGGCCGAGCGCCCCCACGCCATGACGGCCGCCTCGACCCACGACACCAAGCGGGCCGAGGACGTCCGGGCGCGGATCGCGGTGCTGGCCGAGGTCCCGGAGGTCTGGGAGCACGCCCTCGACCGGCTGCTCGAGCTGTCCCCGCTGCCGGACGCCGGGTTCGGCAACCTGCTGTGGCAGGCGGTGATCGGCTCGTGGTCGGAGGACCCCGCGTTGCGGGATCGCCTCCACGGGTACGCCGAGAAGGCGATGCGGGAGGCCGGCGACCGCACGACCTGGACCGACCCCGACCCGGCGTACGAGCAGGCGGTGCACGCCGCCGTCGACGCGGCGTTCGACAACGACCGGGTGCGGGCGGTGCTCGACGAGGTGCTCCTCGAGGTCGGCGACGCCGGCCGCAGCAACGCGCTCTCCGCGAAGCTGCTCGGCCTCACGATGCCCGGGGTGCCCGACGTCTACCAGGGCTCCGAGCTGCGCGAGGACAGCCTGGTCGACCCCGACAACCGGCGCCCGGTCGACTTCGACGAGCGGCGGCGGCTGGTGGCCCAGGACCGCCCGGACCACCCCAAGCTGCGCCTGGTCCGCGAGGCGCTGCGGCTGCGTCGCGACCGGCCCGAGCTGTTCACGACGTACGCCGCCCTCGACGCGAGCGGCGACGCGGCCGACCACGTGCTGGCCTTCGACCGCGGCGGCGCGGTCACGGTCGTGACCCGGCTCCCCCGCGGCCTCGCCCGGCGCGGCGGCTGGGGCGACACCGAGCTGGCGCTGCCGGCGGGTCGCTGGCGTGACGAGCTGTCCGGACGGGTGGTGCGCAGCACCGGCCGCGTCCCCGTGGGCGAGCTGCTCCCCGACGGCCCGGTCGCGCTCCTGGTGGCGCTGCCGGAGCAGCCACGACGACGCGGACCGTACGACGTCTGGGCCCCGCGTCCGCACCAGGTGCGGCTCGTCGTCGACGGCGACGGCGGTGGGGTGGTCGCGATGACGCGCGGCCCGGACGACTGGTGGCGGCCGGCCGGACCGCTGCCGCCCCGGGCGCTCGAGCCGGACTGCCGCTACGGCTACCTGCTCGACGGCGACGGCCCGTTCCCCGACCCCCGCGCGCGCCGGGTGGCCTGGTCCGTCCACGACTGGTCGGTCACCTTCGACGCTGCCGCGTTCGGCTGGACCGACCAGCACTGGCGCGGCCGACCGCTCGCCGGCGCGACGATCTACGAGCTCCACGTCGGGACCTTCACCCCCGAGGGCACCCTCGACGCCGCGACCGAGCGGCTCGACCACCTGGTCGACCTCGGGGTCGGGTTCGTCGAGCTGATGCCGGTCAACGCGTTCAACGGCGAGCACGGCTGGGGCTACGACGGCGTGCTCTGGTCGGCGGTCCACGAGCCGTACGGCGGCCCCGCGGCGTACCAGCGCTTCGTCGACGCCTGCCACGCCCGGGGGCTCGGCGTGATCCAGGACGTGGTCCACAACCACCTCGGGCCCTCGGGCAACTACCTGCCGCGGTTCGGCCCGTACCTCGTCGACGGCGACACCCCGTGGGGCGACCAGGTCAACCTGGACCGCGAGGGGAGCCACGAGGTGCGGCGGCTGGTCCTGGACTCGGTGCGGAGCTGGTTCACCGACCTCCACGCCGACGGGCTCCGGCTCGACGCCGTGCACGCGCTGGTCGACGAGTCGGAGACGCACCTGCTCGAGGAGATGGCCACCGAGGTGGCCGCGCTGGCGGCGTACGTCGGCAGGCCGTTGTTCCTGGTCGCCGAGTCCGACCTGAACGACCCGCGCGTGATCACGCCGCGCGAGGCCGGCGGACTCGGCGTCGACGCGCAGTGGAGCGACGACTTCCACCACGCGCTCCACGTGGCGCTCACCGGCGAGACCGACGGCTACTACGCGGACTTCGAACCGCTGGGCGCGCTGGGGAAGGTGCTGGAGGATGGCTTCTTCCACGACGGCACCTGGTCGTCGTTCCGCGGCCGCGACCACGGCGCACCGCTCGACCCCCGCACCCCCGGGTGGCGGCTGGTCGTCGCGAACCAGAACCACGACCAGGTCGGCAACCGCGCACGCGGCGACCGGCTCACGGCCCAGCTCGACGACGACCAGCTGGCCGTCGCGGCCCTGGTCACCCTGGCGTCGCCGTTCACGCCGATGCTGTTCATGGGCGAGGAGTGGGGCGCCTCGACGCCGTTCGCGTTCTTCACCGACCACCCCGAGGAGGAGCTCGGCCGGGCCGTCACCGAGGGACGTCGGCGCGAGTTCGCCCGGATGGCTTGGGGCGACGTGGAGGTCCCCGACCCGCAGGACCCCGCGACGTTCGCGGCGTCGAAGCTCGACTGGTCCGAGCCGGCGTCCCGGCGCGGGCGGACCCTGCTCGGCGTCTACCGCGCGCTGGCCGAGCTGCGCCGGACGCTGCCCGCGCTCACCGACCCGGACCTGCGGGCCACGTCGGCCGAGGTCGACGAGGAGGACCGGTGGCTCCTGGTGCGGCGAGGTGCCGGCCCCGACGCCGTGGTGGTCGCCGCGTGCTTCGGCGACCGGCCGGTGGAGCTGCCGCTCGCCGACGGGGTGACCTACGCCGTCGCGTTCGCGACTCCCGGCGCCGACCTGGCCGTCGGGTCGGTCGTGGCCGACCGGCTCCGGCTCCCGGCCCACACCGGTGTCCTGCTCCGGCCCGCCACCCCGTCGGGCGAACCCGTGTGAATCGCCGACCCGTCACTTGTGCAGGTTCGACACCCGCCGAGCCGTCACTTCTGCAGCTCGGGAACCTGCACTGGTGACGGCTCACCCGCATCTGAACCTGCTGGACTGACGGGTCGCGCCTCCTCACGGAAGCCGTAGCGCTCCCACCAACGGCGGAGCGGGCCGGGGGCCCACCAGTTCCACTCGCCCAGCAGCTTCATCGTCGCCGGCACCAGCAGTGCCCGCACCACGGTCGCGTCGATCGCGATGGCGACCAGCATGCCGACGCCGATCATCTTCATGAACAGCACGTCGCTGAAGGAGAACGCCCCGATCACCACCATCAGCAGCAGCGCGGCCGAGGTGATGATGCCGCCGGTCTTCTGGACGCCGGTCGCGACCGCGAGGTCGTTGTCGTGGGTCGCGTCCCACTGCTCCCGGATCCGGGAGAGCAGGAACACCTCGTAGTCCATCGACAGCCCGAACAGGATGGCCAGCATCAGGATCGGGTTGGTGAGGTCGAGGAAGCCCTGCGAGGTGAAGTCGAGCAGGCCCTCCAGGTTGCCGTCGCTGAAGATCCAGGTGACCACGCCGAACGACGCGGTGATCGACAGCGCGTTCATCACGATCGCCTTGACCGGCAGCACCAGCGACCCGAAGGCCAGAAAGAGCAGCACCACCATGACGACGAGCACGACCAGGCCCATCCACAGCAGGTTCTCGGCCAGCGAGGCCTCGAGGTCGACGGTCTCGGCGGTGAGGCCGCCGACCAGCGCCTCGCCGGTCGCCGGCTCGACCGCGCGTACGTCGACGAGCAGGTCCTGGGACGCCTGGGTCTGCGAGTTGCCGTCCCACGACGCCCGGAGCAGGGTCACGTCGCCGTCCTCCGCCACCGGCTGCACCGCGGTGACGCCGTCGACCGCCTCGAGGTCGCTCGTGTAGGCCCGGACGTCGCGGGCGTCGGTGCCGTCGAGCACGATCGTCGCGGTCGAGGTCTCCGACCCGAACTCGTCGGCGAGCTTCTCGGTGGCGACGTAGGACGGGGCGTCGTGGGGCAGGATCCGGTGGTCGACCGAACCCCACTTCACCCCGAGGAACGGCGAGGCCAGCACCAGCAGGCCGACCGTCACGGCGACCAGGACCAGCACCGGGCGGCGCATCACGCCGGCCGCGATCCGCGCCCAGGCACCCGTGCCGTCGGCGACCGGACGGCGCCTCCGGAACACCCGGCCGCGGTCGATCCGTCGGCCGAGCAGACGCAGCGTCGCCGGGAGCACGGTGAGGGCGGCGATCATCGCGACCAGGACGGCCGCGATCCCGCCGTACCCCATGGAGCGCAGGAACGCCTGCGGGAAGACGAGGAGCGACGACATCGCCGCGGCGACGGTCAGGCCGGAGAACAGCACGGTCCGTCCGGCGGTGCGCATCGTGGTGGTCAGCGCGTCCCCGACCGCCGTGGGGTCGTCCACCGGCCGGAGGGCGAGCTCCTCGCGGAACCGGCTCACGACGAACAGGGCGTAATCGATCGCCAGCCCCATGCCGAGCAGGGTGATCACGTTGATGGAGAAGATCGACACGTCGGTGACGAGGGTCAGCAGCCGGATCACCGCCATCGCGCCGACCACGGCCAGGGCCCCGACCAGGACCGGCATCGAGGCGGCGACGAGGCTGCCGAAGATCAGCACGGCCAGGATGGCCACGACCGGCAGCGAGATGGTCTCCGCCCGGCGCAGGTCCTGCTCGGTGGACTCGTTGACGTCCTGGAAGATCGCGAAGGTGCCGGCGAGGTCGGTCTGGAGCCCCTCGGCCTCGAGGTCGTCGGCGATCTCGTCGAAGCTGTCGAGGTAGTCGTCCTGCGACTCGCCCTCGAGCGAGATCAGCACCTGGGTGCTGTGGCCGTCGCGGCTGACCAGGTCGGGCGACCGGGTGTCGTAGTAGGTGACCACCTGGGTGGTCGTGCCCTCGGGGATGCCGGCCAGGGTGTCCTCGACGCGCTGCCGGAACTCGGGGTCCTGCACCCGCAGGTCGTCACTGGAGTAGATGGCCACCACGTCGACGCCGTGGTTGCCGACGGTCTCGCGCTCGCGCGCCAGCGCCTGCGCCGACTCGGTGTCCGGGTCGTCGAAGCCCCCCTGCGAGAGCGATCCGAAGACGCCGGCGCCGTAGGCGCCCGCGGCGAGGGTCAGCGCGAGCGCGGCGAGCAGCACGGCCACGGGTCGGCGGACCAGGAACCCGCTCCAGCGATCGAGACTCTTCCGACCGGCCATGGGACACACCCTTCAGGAAAGTGAACGGTGTAAACCGTAAACGGTGTAAACTGCCCGCGTCAAGGCCCGCCGACCCCTCGAGGAGCCACCCGCGTGACCCACACCGGTACGCCGCCGCTGACCCGCCGCGAGCGGCAGCGGGAGGCGACGTACGACGAGATCGTGGGGTCGGCGCGCGACCTGCTCCGGGCCGGTGAGGACCTGTCGCTGCGGGCGGTCGCGTCGCGGATGGGGATGACCGCGCCGGCGCTCTACCGCTACGTGGCGAGCTACCAGGAGCTGGTCGACCTGGTGGCGTTCGAGATCGACAAGGCGGCCACCGAGGAGTTCCGGGCGGCGGCCGCGACCCAGCCCGACGACGACCCGCTGGCCCAGCTGATCTGCGCCGCGGTCGCGTTCCGCCGGTGGGCGCTGCGCGACCGGTCGGAGTTCAGCCTGGTCTTCGCCAACCCGGTCGCCGACACCGCGTGCGTGCGGCGAGAGCTGCTGACCGCCGCCACCTCGGGTCACTACATGAACGGGCTGCTGGTCGCGGTGTGGGAGCAGTACGACTTCCCTCACCCCGACCTCGACGACCTGGATCCCGACCTCGCCGAGACCCTGCGCGAACCGTTGGTGCCCATCGACCCGGACGCGGTGCCCGACGGGCACCAGGGCCTGCTCTGGGTGTTCCAGCAGGCCTGGGCGACGCTCTACGGGACGGTCACCCTCGAGGTCTTCGGCCACCTCGACCCGCGGATCATCGAGAGCGGTGCCCTGTTCGAGGAGATGACGGCCGCCTGGCTCCCCCGGCTCGGGGTGGACGAGGCCGACCGCCAGCGCTACCGGTCGCTCCTGCGCTCCGAGATCGCCCGCTGATTCGGATAGCTGGACGCCGAAATCATCGTGCGGCGACCCGAAACCGTGATGGTGGCGTCCAGCTATCCACCCAACAGCTCGTCGACCCAGGCGGGGACGAGCGAGGTGGCAGGGCCGCGGCGCGACTCGGTGAAGTCGTCGCTGGTGTCGCTGGCGTCGAGGTTGAGCTCGAGGGTGCGGGTGCCCTGGGCGGCGGCGTACTGGACGAACGCCGCGGCGGGGTAGACCACACCCGACGTGCCGACCGAGACGAACAGGTCGGCCGCCCACAGCGCGCGCTCGATCTGCTCCATGCCGTGCGGCACCTCGCCGAACCACACCACGTCAGGCCGGAGGTACGGGCGGCCGCACGCCGGGCAGGGTGGCCGGTCACCGAGCGACCCGGTCCAGTGGCTCCGCTCGTCGCACGCCGTGCACCACGCCGAGCGCAGCCGGCCGTGCATGTGCAGCACGTGCCGCGAGCCCGCCCGCTCGTGGAGGTCGTCGATGTTCTGGGTGACCACGAGCAGGTCGTCGCCGAGGTGCTGGTCGAGTCGTGCGAGGGCCCGGTGGGCGGCGTTGGGCTCGACCCGGGCGAGGGCCGCGCGTCGCTCGTCGTAGAACCGGTGCACCAGGTCGGGGTCGGCGGCGTACGCCTCGGGCGTCGCCACCGCTGTGGGGTCGTGCCCCTCCCACAGCCCGTCCGCGTCCCGGAACGTCGGCAGGCCGCTCTCGGCGGAGATGCCGGCGCCGGTGAGGACCAGCACGCGCACGCCCTCACCACCTCCCGGACCGCGGCCACGACCCGGCCATGATCTCACCGACGCCGGCGCGGCTCCGGGCTACCAGAGGGGGGCGACGGGTCCCACGAGGAAGAAGGTGACGAAGCCGATCGTGTTGTTGAACCCGTGGGCCAGGATCGAGGCCCAGAGGGTGCGGTAGTGGATCCGGAGCACGCTCCACACGACGGCGTCGACGGTGACGACGGCGATCCCGACGACTCCCTGCTCGGCGTGGGCGAGGCCGAAGAGCAACGAGGAGCCGACCACACCGGCCAGGACACCGACCCGACCGTCGCCCGCCGCCTCGCGCAGCCGGGTGAACAGGTAGCCGCGGTAGGCAAGCTCCTCCCCGAAAGCCGCCAACGTCCAGCTGAGGACCAGCAGCGCGACCAGCATCCCGACGTTCCCCTCCAGGCCCCCGAAGCCACTGAGGTCCTGCTCGTCCCCCGAGAGGCGGGTGACCACGGGCAGGACCACTCCGAGCTGGAGCACCGACCACACGGCCGCGAGCAGGAGCATCTTCAGGGCCAGGACCGGCCGCGGACCCCGGCGCAGGCCCAGCGACCCGAGGCCCCGGCGGCGGACCAGCAGCGACACCCCCGCGAGCGCCAGCAGCACCAGGGTCGGCAGCCACAGGTCGAGCAGGACCGCGACGGCCGCGACGACGACCTCGAGGACGGTGACGAGCCGCCACCTCCGCCGCCGGACCGCCACCGACGGACGGCTGCCCGGCGTCCTCTCGAGCCTCCTGGCGTCCGTCATCGACCGCACGACCTCCGGCCCCAGCACACCCGGTCCCGCGGCACGAGGGGCAGGGCCGGAAGCCCCGTCCGCAGGGTCCGAACGACGCTGGCACAGGGCGCGCGACCCGACCTACGCTCAGGCGACCTCTCGGGGACGCGTCGAGACCCGGGAGGGGCAGTGGAGGACCAGGTCAGGAACGGCCGCGGATGGGTCAGGCTCGGCTCGGTCGCCTCCGTGCTGGTGGTGCTCGCGGTGGTCGCCGCCCAGGTGGCCTTCACCTCGTCGACCTCGCCGCGCGAGGAGGTGGTGGCGTTCCTCGACGAGGCGTCGGCGGACCGCCAGCGCTTCCTGGTCTCGGTGGTGCTCTTCACTGCCTTGGCGTTCCTCGTGGTCCCGGTATTCGTCGCCCTGCGAGAGGCGCTGTCCCGTCACAGCCGGTCGCCCCTGCGGCTGGCCCTCGGGTTCGCGATCCTCGGCGCCGCGTTCAGCGCCGGCGCCGACGCCACCCAGGTGGCCATCGGCGCCTCCACCCTGGAGTCGTGGCCGGACGCCGACAGCGCGCTGCGCGAGGTGCTCGCGGCCGACGCCACGACGCTCCTGTGGCTCGGCGACACCCTCACGTCCCTGGCTCGGCTGGCGTTCGGGCTGGCCGTGGGCGCCGCCAGCCTCGTCATGCTGGGGGCCCGGACGAGGCTGTGGCGGATCACTGGCTACACGGGCCTGGTGGCCACGATCGGCTCGCTCCTGGGCTCCTTCGAGCTCGCGGCCGTGGGCCTCGAGCTGGCCTGGGTCGCCGGCCTGGCGGCGCTGCTGATCTGGTTCCTGCTCACGGCCGCGGGCCTGTGGCGGGGTGACCCGGTTCCCACCGGGCCGGATCACTGAGCCGAGGCGGGGTGCGCCTCACCCAGCGGGCAGCTCGGTACCTCGTCGGGTCCCCGGAGGGCGGTCCTCGATCAGCCCGCTCGCGACGAGGAGGGCACGCAGCGCCGGCGGTGAGGTGAACTCGTGGGCGTCCATGCCGACCGACCGCGCGCCGGCGACGTTCGCGGCCGAGTCGTCGACGAACAGGCAGTCCCCCGGCGCTCGGCCGCAGCGGCGGGCGGCCTCGACGAAGGCGGCAGGGTCGGGCTTGGCCAGGCCGAGGACGGCGGAGCTGATGACCACGTCCACCTCCGTTCCCAGTCCGAGCGTGTCGAGGTCGCGGGGCAGTCGGGTGGTCGCGTTGCTGAACAGCGCCACGGGCACCGCGACCCGCACCTCCCTGACCAGGGTGAGCACGTCGTGGTCGACCTCGCCCGCGGGGTGGGACCAGGCGGCGACGGCGTCCTCAGCCGCGGCCCCGAACCGGCGAGCGAGCCGGCGGGTGATCTCGGCCCGCCACTCCCCGTCGGACAGGACTCCGGTCACGGCGTCCCGGAGCAGCTCGTGGTCGTCGAGCGCGGCGGCGACCAGGGCCCCCTCCGGCAGGCCGGCTCGCGCCTCGGCGCGGCCCATGATCGCCGGGTCCCAGCGGCGGAGGACCCCGTCGAGGTCCAGCACCACGACGTCGGGTCGAGCTCCTGTCGACACCACGACCTCCCTGCTCCAACGCGTTCTCGACAGATGTAGAGTAGCGGCTCGACATCTGTAGAGGAGCGCCGTGTCCACCTTGCCCGACGCCCCACCCGGGTCCACCACCACGACGGGAAGCAGCGCGGCGTGCTGCGCCTGCTGCTCGGCCTGACCCTGGTCAGCACGACCGGTCGCGGCGTGTTCTTCGCGGTCTCGGTCCTGTACTTCACCCAGGTGGTGGGGCTGAGCGTGCAGGGGGTCGGCCTCGCCCTCACGCTGGCCGCGGGGGTCGGTGTCGTGGCGTCCTCCGTGGCGGGGTTCGTTGCCGACCACGTCCCGGCCCGACACCTCATCGCGCTGACCATGACGGTGGAGGCAGGAGCGCTGCTGGTCCTCCCCTGGGCCTCTTCCCTGCTGACCTTCGGGATGCTCGCGGGTCTGGAGAGCGGGATGAACCGCGGGTCGGCGACCGCCCGGCAGACCCTGGTGGCCCGGGCCTTCGTCGGGCCGGAGCGGACCACCGCCCGCGCCCGGATGCGGGTCGCGACGAACCTCGGCATGGGACTCGGCTCCGGAGCGGCCGCCGTGGTGCTGCTCGACGGCGGCGTCCATGCTTTCCGCTACGCCATGACGGCGGCCGCACTCACCTACCTGGTCGCGGCGGTGCTGGCACTGCGCATGCCCGTCGACCACGTCCCCACGGCGCGGAAGACTGGCGACGACCGGGTCGAGACGCCGCGACACCGGCCGTGGCGGGACCGGCGCTACCTCGGCCTGACCTGCGTCAACGGCGCTCTGGTCACCCACTTCGCCGTCATCGAGATCGGGCTGCCCATCTGGCTGGTGACGCGCACCGAGGCACCGGTGGCCCTCGTCAGCGGGTTGCTCGTGCTCAACACGTCCCTGGTGGTGCTGCTCCAGGTGAGGCTGAACCGCGGCTTCGAACGCGTCGACCGCGCCGGGCGGGCCCTCCTCACCGGTGGCTCTCTGCTGGCCACCGCGACGATCGCGTACGCCGCCGCGGCCTGGGGCGGTCCGGTGGTCGCCTCCGTGGTGTTGGTCCTCGGCGGCGTGGCGCACGGGCTCGGGGAGATCCTCACCTCGGGGGCGGGCTTCTCCCTCTCGTTCGAGCTGGCCGACGCCCGCGCGCCCGGCGCCCACCAGGGCTTCTACGGCACCGGACAGGCCCTCGGCATGATGGCCGGGCCGGCGCTGGTCACGCTCGTCATCGCGCTCGGCCCGCGCGGGTGGCTGCTCTACACGCTCGGGTTCGCCGTGCTCGGACTGGCCGGCCGGGCGCTCGCCCGAGCTCAGTAGTACCAGGGGAACGGCGACCAGTCGGGCTCGCGCTTCTCGAGGAACTGGTCGCGCCCCTCCTGGGCCTCGTCGGTCATGTAGGCCAGCCGGGTGGACTCGCCGGCGAACAGCTGCTGGCCGACCAGGCCGTCGTCGATCAGGTTGAAGGAGTACTTGAGCATCCGCTGCGCGGTCGGGCTCTTCCCGTTGATCTTCCGGCCCCACTCGAGCGCCTCGGCCTCGAGCTCCGCGTGGGCCACCACCTTGTTGACCATGCCCATCCGGTGGGCGTCGGAGGCGTCGTACTCGTCGCCGAGGAAGAAGATCTCGCGGGCGAACTTCTGCCCCACCTGGCGGGCCAGGTACGCCGACCCGAAGCCGCCGTCGAACGACCCGACGTCGGCGTCGGTCTGCTTGAACCGAGCGTGCTCGGCGCTGGCGAGCGTCAGGTCGGACACCACGTGGAGGCTGTGGCCGCCGCCGGCGGCCCAGCCGTTGACCAGGCACACCACGACCTTCGGCATGAACCGGATCAGCCGCTGGCACTCCAGGATGTGCAGCCGCCCCAGCCTCGCCCGGTCGACGGTCTCGGCCGTCTCCCCCTCGGCGTACTCGTACCCCGCGCGGCCCCGGATCCGCTGGTCGCCCCCGGTGCAGAACGCGCGCTTGCCGTGCTTCGCGCCGGGCCCGTTGCCGGTGAGCAGCACGCAGCCGACGTCGGAGGAGGTGCGGGCGTGCTCGAGGACGCGCAACAGCTCGTCGACCGTGTGGGGCCGGAACGCGTTGAGGACCTCGGGCCGGTCGAAGGCGACCCGGACCGTGCCGTGCGCCCGGGCGCGGTGGTAGGTGAGGTCGGTCAGGTCGTCGAAGTCCGGCACGTCGTCCCACTGCTCGGGGTCGAAGGTCTCCGACACCCCGTCGATCGCGGTCATGGCGCGCACGCTATCGCCCCGCGTGTCGCGCGGAATCCTCACCGGCCGCACGGTGTTGTGGAGGACATGGCACTCCAAGGCGAGTACGAGCCCAGCGCCCAGCAGTGGGTGCGCGAGCAGGTCGCGGAGTTCGAGGCGTCCAACGGCGCCCGCGCGAACGTGCTGGCGCGGACCGGCGACCCGATCGTGGTGATCACCTCGGTCGGCTCGCAGAGCGGGAAGCTGCGCAAGAACCCGGTGATGCGGGTCGAGCACGACGGCCGCTACCTCGCGGTCGCGTCGTACGGCGGCGGTCCGGAGGACCCGGTCTGGGCGCACAACTTCCGCGCGCACCCGGAGGTCGACCTGCAGGACGGCCCCGACAAGGCGACCTACACCGTGCGCGAGCTGCCCGACGGCACCGAGCGGGACGAGTGGTGGGAGCGGGCCGTGAAGACCTGGCCGACCTACGGCGACTACCAGCGCAAGACCGACCGGATGATCCCCGTCTTCCTGCTCGAGCGAGCCGACTGAGCGGCACCGCCCGTCAGGAGGAGATGGAGCGCGCCAGGTTGGCGAGGTGCTCGAACCGGGCCAGCTCGGAGTCGAGGAACTCCGGACCGCCGCGCCGCCCGATCAGCAGCACCTCGTCGGACCCGAGCGGGCAGGCGACGCACAGGTCCTCGTCGGGGCCGGCCACCTCGCCCGGCTCGGCGACTTGGGTCCAGGCCAGGCCGTCCGGGGCGGCCGCGGTGGCCCGCACCACGCCGTTCTCGCGGTGGACCCGCGCCCCCCAGTCGGAGCGGAACACGACGGGCAGCAGCTCGACCAGCCGGTCGGGGGCCCGGTCCGGGTTGGCGGTGAGGTCCTCGACGGCCTCGAGGTCGAGGAACACGTTGCCGCCCGCCGCGTAGCGGTTGATCCAGAGCACCTCGACGCCGGGCAGCCCGACACAGGCGGACACCACCGAGTCGGGCATCGCACCATCGACCATCTCGAGGAAGACGTCGTCGACCGCGGTGCCGTCGTAGCGCTTCTCGACGATCTCGATCGCCTCGATGTCGCCGCCGGCCTCACCGATCGCCGTCGCGACGCGCCCCAGCGACCCCGGGACGTCGGGGAGGCAGACGCGGAGCAGGTAGGGCATGGCTCGACGATATCGGCCGAGGATTGCGCCCCTGTTTCGCCGGTCCAGCCGGTGAACGCCGTCAGCGCAGCCGCTGCCGCAGCCCCGTCGCCCGCTGGGCACGGGCCGCGACGGCGGCCCGGACCGCGCCCTCGGTGCCGACCACCCGGAGCCGGTCCTGGGCCCGGGTGACGGCGGTGTAGAACAGCTCGCGGGTGAGCAGCCGGGACCCCTCCTCGGGCAGCAGCACCGTGACCTCGGCGGCCTGGCTGCCCTGGCTCTTGTGGATGGTGAGCGCGTGCATCGTGTCGACCGCGTCGAGGCGGCCGGGGGCGAGGTCGGTGAGGCCGCGCCGGGAGCCGTCGATCCGCGCACGCAGTCGTCCGCCGTCGAGCACCGCGACGCCGGTCTCGCCGTTGTAGATCTCGAGGGCGTGGTCGTTGGCGGTGACGAGCAGCGGCCGGCCGACGTACCAGGACGACCAGATCGGCTCCCCCGTCGCCTCCCCGATCCACTGCTCGACCGCGCGGTTCCAGGTACGGACGCCACGCGGGCCCTCGCGGTGGGCGCACAGCAGCCGGTGGCGGGCGAGCGCGGCGACGGCGTCGCGGTCACGCCCGGCGGCCGCCAGCCGTCGTACGTCGAGCGCGTGGCCGACCAGCCGGTCGCGCAGCACCGGCGCCGGGTCGTCGGTCTCGACGAGCTCGACGTCGTCGGAGCCGGCCCGGAGCGCGGCCAGCACCGCATCGGCATCGGCCTCGCCCTCCGCGTCGCGCAGGGCGTCGGCGACGGCCTGGATGCCGGCCGCGGACCGGTAGTTGCGCGAGAGCCCGCGGACCAGGCCCTCGGGGAGGCCCTCGACGAGGTCGGACAGCACCGCACCGGCGCCGACCGAGGTCAGCTGCCGCGGATCGCCCACCAGCACCAGCCGGGTCTGCGGCCGGACCGCCTCGAGCAGCCGGGCCATCATCGTCAGGTCGACCATCGAGCACTCGTCGACGACGATCACGTCGTGCTTGAGCCGGTTGTGCCGGTCGTGGCGGAAGCGGGTCTGGTTGTCGGGCCGCCAGCCGAGCAGCCGGTGGAGGGTCATCGCCTCGGGCCGGCCGACCCGGTCGGCGAAGCCCTCGGGCAGCTCGTCGTCGACCGCTTCCGCCAGCCGTGCGGCGGCCTTGCCGGTGGGCGCGGTCAGCGCGATCGACAGCGGCCGGTCGGACTGGGACGAGAGCAGCGCCAGCATCCGGGCCACGGTCGTGGTCTTGCCGGTGCCGGGGCCGCCGGTGACGACGGTGGTCCACTGCCGGCACGCCGCGAGCGCGGCCTCGGCCTGCTCGTCGCTGAGGTGGCCGCCGCGCACCCGGGCGAGGGCGTCGGCCAGCCGAGCCTCGTCGACGGTGGGCGGCGGCTGCGAGGTCCGGGTCAGCACGTCGTCGGCGATCTGGCGCTCGAGGCGGTGGTAGCGGTCGAGGTAGACCAGGCCGAGCTCCTGGCGCAGCACCCCGGCCCCGAGCAACGCGGACGACGCCACGGCGGCGGACCACTCGTCGGCCACCGGCCAGGGCAGCTCCGGGGCGATGTCGCGGACCGTCTCGAGGTCGACGCCGACCGATCCGGTCCGTACGGCGCGGGTGGCGAGCGCGGCGGCCAGCAGCACCTTCTCGTCGCGTTCCCCGGCGAGGTCGCCGGTCCGGGTGGCGACGTGGACGTCGGCGGCCGACAGCACGCCCGCCCGGTTGAACCAGCCGAGCCGGCCCCCGAGGGCGGCGACCAGTCGAGGGTCGGCCTCGCCGGTCGGTTCGAACAGGTCGGTCACGAGCGCCTCCCGTCGAGCAGGTCGGACAGCTCACGCACCAGCGCCACCGGCGGCCGCCACGAGAAGACGCCACACGGCTCGCCGTCGACGAGCGGCGTCGCCGGGCCGCACAGGCCACGGAGATAGAGGTAGAGGACGCCGCCGAGGTGGGCCTCCGGGTCGTAGCCGGGCTGCCGCCACCGCAGGTAGCGGTGGAGCACGGCGGCGTAGAGGAGCGCCTGGAGCGGGTAGTCGGAGCCGCCCATGGCCTCCGCGAGCGCCGACGGCCGGTAGGCCTCGGCGGTGAGCTCGGCGTCGCGCGGCCCGAGCCAGTTGGTCTTGTAGTCGACGACGACGTAGCGCGGGCCGGGGAGCCGCAGCACCACGTCGACGGAGCCGGTGAGGTAGCCGCGCAGCGCCTGTCCGCCGAGCGCGGGCTCGGCCAGGGCGTCGGCGAACCCCCGGACCGGGTCGTCGGCCGGCAGGTGGCGGCGCAGCATCGGCGCGAGGTCGCCGAGCGTGACCTCCCCGGTCACACCGAGGTCACCCCCCGCGAGCGGCAGCTCGAACTCCAGCTCCCGCAGCCGGTCGGCCAGCGGCACCTCGCGCAGCGTCACGTCGCCCGTGAGGGAGCCCAGCGGGGTGTCGTGGACCGCGACCAGGGCGTCGACCAGCTGGTCGCGGTCGAGGTCGACCGGCCAGCGGACCAGCTGCTCGGCGAGCCGGGTGGCGAGCTCGGCACGGAGGTCGGGAGCGTCGGGGTCGGCGTGCTCGAGCACCCCGTGGACGAGGGAGCCGAAGGTGGCCCCGACCGGCAGCCCCGCCATGGGCGACGGCGTGCCCGCCCCGGCGGCATCGTCGGGCACCGGCAGCGGCGGCTCGTCGTCGCGCGGCTGCTCCTCGGGCTCGCTCCCGACCGACGGGGAGGCGAGGCCGTCGACCTTCACCAGCGAGGAGTACGACGTCCGGCGCCACTCGGTGTCGACGGTCCGGTCGAACCGGCGTACGGCCAGTCCCGCGGGGCCCGGCAGCGGGACCTCGCCGGCGAGCGGGGCGGGGACCGCCGGCTCGGGCACCGGACCTCCGGCATCGGCCCAGCGTGCGAAGACCTCGGCCGCCTCGTCGTCGGTGCGGTCGCCGAAGGTGTCGGGCACCTCGGAGGTGTCGGGACGGCGCCCCTGCAGCATCCGGTGGAGCGGGGACGCCGGGGTGTTGCGGGTGGGCGACCACCAGGCCACCACCTGCGACTGGGCGCGGGTCAGCGCGACGTAGAGGAGTCGCAGCCACTCGCCGGACTCCTCGTGGGCCCACCGGGAGACGTGGTCGGACCAACCGTCGCCGGTGGTCCCGCCGACGTCGACGCAGCGTCGGCCCTCGGCGTCGTGGTAGAGCGGCGTCGACGGCTTGGGGACGTTGCGGTCGGCGAGCGCCGGGAGGTAGACGACGGGGTACTGCAGTCCCTTGCTGGCGTGGATGGTCACGAGCTGCACCGCTGCGGCGTCGGAGTCGAGCCGGCGGGTGCGCTCGGTGCCACGACCACCGCGGCCCTCCGCCACCTGGTCGCGCAGCCACGCCAGGGCGGAGACCAGCCCGAGCCGCTCGGTGAGCGCCACCTCGTGGAGGGCCTCGCCGATGTGGCGCAGGTCGGTGAGCAGGCGCTCACCGCCCACCCGGGACAGCACCCGACCCGGGAGCCCCGCGACCGTCGCGGCCTCGACCACGGCCGCGACCCCCCTGGCCGCGAACACCTCGGCCCACGAGCGGAGGGTGTCGGCGACCTCATCGGTGAGCTCGTCACCGCCGCGGTCGAGCTCGGTCGCCGTACGCCCGACGAAGCAGCTCAGTGCCGCCGCCCGGACCCGCGCGCTGCGGTGGGGCTGCTCCAGACCCTCGAGCAGCAGCAGCCACTCGTCGGCCGCCTCGGTCGCGAACACGCTGCCGCCCCCCGCGATCACGGCGGGGACGCCCACCTCGCGGAGCGCGGCCTGGGCCGCAGCCAGGTCGGCGTGCCGGTAGGCGATCACGGCGACGTCGCGTGGCTCCAGTGGCCGACCGCTCCACGTCGCACCGCTCGCCAACAGCTCGTGCACGTCGCACGCCAGGTCACGCGCGACGTGGGGGCGCACCTGACCGACCGTCAGCGGCTTGCTGCCCCGCCGGCCGAACTGGTCGCGTCGCACCACCCGCAGCCGGAACGGGTGGTCGTGGGGTGCCCCCTCCAGCCGCCGGCCCCCGTGGTGGGCCGAGACGTCGTGGACGACGATCCGCGGGTCACCGAGGGCTGCGCCGCGCAGCACGGCCTGGAACGACTGGAGCAGGTCGTGGTCGCTGCGCCAGTTGACGTCGAGGGTCTGCTGGGCGAGCGAGGTCTCGGAGGCTGCGAGGTAGGTGACGACGTCTCCGCCGCGGAACGCGTAGATGGCCTGCTTGGGGTCACCGATCAGCACCATCGTGGCGTGGCCGCTGAACGCCCGGTCGAGCACCTGCCACTGGACCGGGTCGGTGTCCTGGAACTCGTCGACCAGCACGATCCGCCATCGCTGCCGCATCCGCGCCCGGGCCGGTGCGTCGTCGTCACTCAGGGCGTCGGCCAGCTGGCTGAGCAGGTCGTCGTAGGACAGGATCCCGAGCTGCCGCTTGCGCCGGTCGAGCTCGGCGCGGGCCGCCTCGGCGAAGGCGACCTTGCGCCCGTGAGCGGTGTCGCGGGGGCTGCCCGCCGGCTCCACCCGGGCCTGCGGGTCGGCCAGCGCCGTCTGCCGGGCGATCGCCAGCGCCTCGGCGTAGGAGAACGCCGGCTCGTCCTCGTCGTAGGCGAAGGCCCGGAGGTAGAGGTCGGAGACGACCTCGCCGAGCAGCTCGTCGAGGTCCTCGACCAGCCGGGCCCGGGCGTCGGTGTCGCCGGCGACGCCGAGCGAGCCCAGCACCATCGAGCAGAACTGGTGGGTGGTGGCGATGGTGGCGGCGTCGAAGGACGCGAGCGCCTCGACCAGGCGGCGGTGGGCGGCGCGACGTTCGGGCTCCGGGCGGCTGCACAGCAGCTGGATCAGGTCGGAGGGGACGTCACCCGGACCCTCGTCGCCCAGGGCGCGTTCGGCCTCGACCAGCTGGGCGCGCACCCGCTCGCGCAGCTCCTGGCTGGCGGCTCGCCCGAACGTGACGACCAGCATCTCGTCGAGGCGGGCCTCGCCCTCGGCCACGAAGCGGGTCACCAGCGCGCCGATGGTCCAGGTCTTGCCCGTGCCGGCACTGGCCTCGAGCAGCGTGGTGCCGCTGGGCAGGTCGGCACGGATGTCGAAGGGACGGGGACCGGTCACAGGGCAGCCACCCGCTCCCCGCCGGTGAGCAGGGGCTCCCAGATGGTCCAGGCGTGCTCGGCCAGACCGTCGTCGAGCAGCCGCTGCACCGGCGCACGGCGTCCGTAGACCCGGACGTGGGAGGCGTCGGAGTCCTCGCCGGGGATGCCGAAGCGGTTGTCGGGGTCGGTCCGCCACTCGCGCTCCGCCGCGAGGGCGGGGTCGATGTCGGCCCCCAGGAGCTCCTTCACCCGGGCCTCGGCCCACGCGCAGCCGGTGGCGATCGGCACCGGAAGCGGACGGCGCAGCCCGAGGTCGCGCAGGTCGACGAGCTGACGGAGCCACTGGGCGGCCCGCTCGTCGAGCGGCCCGGAGAGGGCCCGCTGGGGCCCGGCACGGGCCCGCCCGACCGCGTGGCCGGTGAGGTGCTCGTCGGGGTGGGCGGCGCTGAGCGCGAGCAGGTCGATCCACGTGTGGAGCCGCTGCCGCGGCTTGAGGCGGGAGTAGCCGAGGGTGACCAGTCGCGAGCCGAAGACGCCCGACACCGTGCCGGTCAGCCTCCGGCCGGCACCGAGGTCGACGTCGACGTCGACGGTGCGGGGGTCGCCGGTGCGGAGCTCGGCGGTCCGGCCGAAGAGCCGCTGCGCCTCCTCGGCGACACCGTGGAGCGCCCGCTCCCCCAGCCCTCCGGGCGGCAGGGTGCCGCTGAGCAGCTCGGCGGTCATGACCGCGGTCGGGTCGGCGCCGGCCAGCACCTCCCGCAGCAGCCGGTCGCCGATCGACCACTGCTCCAGCGCGTCGAGGGCCACCGGGATCGCGTCGCGCACGTCGTCGGCCTCGAGGGTGCCGGTGACGTCGAGGCGACGGCGGAGGAACGCCCGCACCGGGTGGCCGAAGAACTCGCGCAGCTCGGCGAGGTTGACGTCGTCGGGGTCGCGAGCAGGAAGCGGCTCGGGCAGGAACGGCGGGACCGGGGTGCGCTCACCCCACGCCGCTCGCGCCCCCTCGAGGGCAGCGGCGTCGAAGCTGAACGGCCGCTCGCCGACCAGCGCCCCGGGCCGCAGGTTGCGCTCGTCGTAGGGCTGGAGCGGGTGGCGGACCAGTACCCGTTCGCGCACCGGAGCCGCGGTGGTGCGGTCGGCGGCGTCGAGCAGCTCGCCCAGAGGCACGGCCGGGGGCCGCTCCTGCCCGGTGTGCTCGTTGGCCCCGGTGTAGGTGACGACCAGGGTCTCGCGGGCGGCGAGGACCGCGTCGAGGAGCAGCTGACGGTCCTCGCTGCGGGCGTCGCGCTCCCCCGTCAGAGGCCGGCGCAGCAGCACGTCGTCCCCGTCGACGGTGGTCACCCGCGGGAAGATGGCGTCGTCGAGGCCGACCAGGCACACGACCCGGTGGGGCACCGAGCGCATCGGGACCATGGTGCAGACGGTCAGGGTGCCGGTGCGGAAGTTGGCACGCGTCGGTCGACCACCCAGCCGCGAGTGGAGCAGCGCCCGGACGTCGGGCAGCCGGAGGGTGACGGCGTCGCCGTCGCCGGCCGCGTCGACGGCTCGCGCGAGCTCACCCTCCAGCTGGGGCACCTGCCAGGCCACGTCGGGGTCGACCTGGGTGAGGCCCAGCACGCCCTCGCGCAGGGCCGAAATCCACTCGCCGACCGAGCCCGCCCGGTCGAGGGCGGCGAGGGTGCGCTGGAGCCGGTGGAGCAGCTCGGCGAGGCTGCCCAGCAGGTCGAGGTCGCCGCTGCTGACGTCGTCGAGCGGCAGGCCACGGCCGACGTGGACGTGGTCGTCACCGCTGACCGCCGCGCCGAGCAGCACCCGGTCGAGCCCGGCTCGCCAGGTGTTGTGGCCGAACTGGTCCATCCGGAAGTCGGCCCGCGACGCGGCGTCGATCCCCCAGCGGATGCCCGCAGCCCCCACCCAGTCGGAGATCCGCTCCAGGTCGTCGTCGTCGAACCCGAAGCGACGGCGTACGACGTCGGTGCCGGCCAGGTCGAGCACCTCGCTCGCCGTGACCCGACCGCCGGCCAGCTCGACCAGCCGGGCCGCGACCGCCAGCAAGGGGTTGGTGGCGGACAGCGCACGGTCGGCGAGGCGCACCCGGAGCCGGTGGGCCGGGTGGCCGTCGGCCACCACTCCCTCGAGCCCGAACCCCGCCGCGATCAGCGGCGCGTAGGTCTCGATGTCGGGGCACATCACGAGGATGTCGCGCGGTTCGAGGGTGGGGTCGTCGTCGAGCAGCCCCACCAGCACCTCGCGCAGCACGTCGACCTGACGAGCCGGGCCGTGGCAGGCGTGGACCTGGAGGCTGAGGTCGTCGGCGGCGTGGACCCGGTCCGCGCGGACGTCGGGGGCGGGCGCGGCGTTGGCCCGGAGGTCGGCCTGCAGCCAGCCCAGCAGCGTCGCGCGCTCGTCGAGCACCTGGGCGGGGGCCGGCGGCTCGCCGACCCCGTCGAGCACCCGGGCGAGCTCGCGCGCGTCACGGCCGAGCGAGGCCAGCAGCGGGTGGCCCACCCGGTCGGCGGAGTCGTCGTCGGCCCGGGGGACGACCCCGCCCGTGCCGGCGAGGGCGTCCCAGAGGGCGGGCGAGGGCTGGGGCAGCCACAGGTGGACGTCGCGGTGGGCGGCGAGCGCGTCGAGCAGCGCGACCTCGGTGACCGGGAGCCGGGTGTGGCCGAACAGGGAGAGCCGCCCGGGCAGGTCGAGCGTGGGGTCGCCCGCCCGCAGCCGGGTCAGCGTGTCGGCGTGCCGGACGTCGGGGGGCGGTTCGTCCACCCGGTCGAGCAGCCGGCGCCACAGCTCGGGCTGCCACGCCAGGTCGGCGTCGAGGTCGCCGCCGGCGCCGTCGGTGGCGCGGCCCTCCCGCCAGTCGGTCACCAGCTGCGGTCGCTGCCGCGCGTAGGACGCGAGGATGCCGGCGAGCCGCCGCGCGACCGACCACCGGCGGGCCCGGCGCAGGTCGGCCTCGGCGCCGTCGAGCCCGTGGCCGAGGTGACGGGCCAGGGTCGCCGCCCACGGTTCGTCGAGTCCGGCGTCGATGACGTCGAGCAGCGGCCAGACCAGCCGGTCGGGGTCCCAGGGGTCGTCGCGCTCGCGGCCCAGCAGCAGCGACACCAGCGAGTGGGGGCTCAGGAAGCGGACCCCGGCACACACCCCGTCACGGCCCGCCTCGCCCACGCCGAGCCGGTGGGAGAGCCGCTGGGAGAGCCACCGCTCGACCCCCCGGGCCGGGACCACGACCACTTCGGAGGCGAACGGGTCGGCCAGCGGGTCCGAGAGCAGGTCACCGAGACCGTCGGCGAGCAGGTCGGCCCGGGGCGCCCGGTGGAGGAACAGCGTCACGCAGCACACCCTCCTCGACCCGTCGGACACCAGTCGGCGACGGGCCCCAACATAGGGCCCGCCGCCGACAGCGTGGTGGGTACGGGCGTCAGGTGAAGACGCTGACGCCTCCCGGGCCGACCAGCAGCCCGACGACGATCAGCACGATCCCCATGAGGACCGCACCCCGGATCAGCGACACCACACCGGCGATCACCAGGATCACCGCGAGGATCCACAGGATCAGCTCCATCGGTCACTCCCTCCGTCGGCCACCGATCTGGCGGCCGTGGCCCAACCTCCCAGCCGCGGGACGGGCCTCCCACACCCGTACAGGTGAACGCCCGTACGCCGCGCGGCGACCGCCGGCAGGGCTAGGCTCGACCGGATGGTGGACGTGATCCGCAACGAGACCCCCCACGAGCGGCTCGACCGGCTGTGGGTCGACCAGCTGCAGGAGCTGCGCGTCATGCAGACGGGCGTGCAGCTGCTGGGGGGTTCCTGCTCACCCTGCCCTTCCAGCCCGCGTTCGGCGACCTCGACCTCGTGCAGCGCGGGATGTTCCTCGGGTTGATGTGCACGGCGGTGCTCACCACGCTCTCGGTCATGACCGCCATCTCGGTCCACCGCCGGCTCACCGGACGGCAGGTCAAGGAGCGGGTCGTCGCTGCCGGGGCGGTCGCGCTGCGCGTCGGCCTCGCGGGCGTCGCGCTGCTCGTTGTCGGGATGCTCACCTTCATGGTCGACGTGGTCGTCGGACGGGCCCCGGCCGAGGTGGTCGCCCTCGTGACCGGGCTGCTCGCGGTCGCGCTGCTGGTCGCGCTGCCCCGCCTGCTCTCGCGCGACCTGTGAGGCCACCGGTGCCGATGGCCCTGCTGTCCCGGAACGTCGTCGGGCTTGTACGGTGCCTCCCACGTCACGAGACGAGCCGGAACGTGCCTGCCTTCGACGTGGGGCAGCGGAGAGGTGGAGCGAGATGGCCGACGTGGAAGGCGCCCTCGACGCAGCGGGGTTGCGCAACCAGGCAGTCCGGGACTACGTGGCGCACTGGGCCGACGTCACCGGCGCGGCACGGATCGAGGTCGTCAGCGCGGCCGACGACCAGCGGCTGATCCAGGAGGCGCTGGACGCGGGTGAGATCGAGCCGGCCGGTGAGGGCCGCTACTACTCCCGGTCCTACTACAAGGACACCGCCCGCTCCGAGGAGCGCACCGTGGTCGCCACCGGCAACCCCTCCGACCGGGGCGTCTACAACAACTGGCGGCCGTCGGAGGAGATGAAGCCGCTGCTCGAGGGCAAGATGCGCGGCCAGCTCGAGGGCAAGACGATGTACGTGATCCCCTACCTGATGTCGCCGCCCGGGTCGCCACTGGAGAAGTGGGCCGCGGGCGTCGAGCTCACCGACAACCGCACGGTCGTGCTCCACATGATCCGGATGGCGCGGGTGGGCATCGACCTGATCAACGAGCTCGACGACCCCGACACCTTCGTCCGGGCGGTCCACGTCACCGGCGACCTCGAGCGGCTCGGCCAGGGCACCGACGACGACCAGCGCTGGTTCGTGACCGTCGCCGACGAGCGGACGATCCTCCACTTCGGGTCGTCGTACGGCGGCAACGCGTTGCTCGGCAAGATCGCCCACGGTCTACGGCAGGCCGCCTACGACGGCTGGGCGTCCCGCGAGTTCCTCTCCGAGCAGTTCATGCTGATCGGGATCACCGACCGCGAGACCGGTGAGAAGTGGCACATCTGCGGCGGTTTCCCGAGCGCGTCGGGCAAGACCAACCTGGCGATGATGCTCCCGCCCGACGGGCTCGGCGACCGCTACCACGTCGAGTTCTACGGCGACGACATCGCGTGGCTGTGGGTCGGCGACGACGGCCGGCTGTACGGCATGAACCCCGAGTTCGGAGTGTTCGGCGTCGCCAAGGACACCAACGAGCGCACCAACCCGACGGCGCTGGAGTCGGTCGCCGAGGGCACCCGGGTGCTGTTCACCAACGTCGCCTACAACACCGACACCCACGAGGTGTGGTGGGAGGGCAAGACGCCGTCACCGCCGGCCGACGTGACCGGCTGGCACGACTGGAAGGGCGAGAAGATCGCCGACCGGTCCTCGCGCGACGACTCGCCGTGGGCCCACCCCAACAGCCGGTTCACGACGACCCTGGCGAACGTCCCGAACATCGCCCCCGACTTCGAGGACCCGGCCGGGGTGCCCATCGACGGCATCATCTTCGGCGGCCGCACGTCGGACCGGGAGCCGCTGGTCCGCGCCATCACCGACCTCGCCGAGGGTGTCTACGACGGCCTCACGCTCGGCGCCGAGGCGACCTTCGCCGCCGAGGGCGTCGAGGGGCAGCTGCGCTACGACCCGATGTCGATGCGGCCGTTCATGTCCTACGCCGAGGGCGAGTACGCCGCCCACTGGCTGCGGATCGTCGGGGCGGCGACCGAGCGGCCGATCTTCGCCCACGTCAACTGGTTCCAGAAGGATCCCGACGACGGTCACTTCCTGTGGCCGGGCTACCGAGAGAACCTGCGACCGCTGCTCTGGCTGATGCGGCTCAAGGACGGGTCGGTCACGGGTCGGCGGACGCCCGTCGGCATCCTCCCGACCGAGGAGGAGCTCGACCTCACCGGCCTGTCGGTGCCGCAGGCCGACCTCGACCGGGTGCTCACCCTCGACCTCGACCGCTGGCGCCAGGAGATGGGCTTCCGCGAGGACCACCTCACCCAGTTCGACGGCCTTCCCCAGGAGATCTGGGAGGCCCACCGGCGGGTGGCGGCGGCGCTCGAGGAGGACTGAGGGGGCCGTCGGTTTCCCCGGCCGGCCGGGGAAACCGGAGGTTAGTGACCGAAACATCCCGCGCCAACCGCCAGACTCGCCCACGAACCCCGAGGCTGACCCGTCACACCCGGTCCGGCAGCAGCGGCGTCAGCCGCACCATGGCGATCGACCCCAGCAGCGGCCCGACCGACAGCAGCGCCACCGCGACCGGCCAGCCGGCGGCCGACGCCACCACGGGCACCAGCTGGATCGTCACGACCGTCAGCAGGAAGCCGAGCGCCGTCTGCAAGGTCAGCGCCGTGCCGACGTACCGCTGGTCGACGACGGTGCCGAGGCAGGCGGAGAACATCGCGGAGTCGGCGATCACCGACGCACCCCACACCATCAGCAGCGGCACGAGCACCCACAGCGGGCCGCCGAACGCGACCGCCGCGAGCAGGCAGCACGCCCCGCTGACCAGCATCGCCGCCGTGGCGGCGCGGGCCCGACCGATCCGGTCCCCCGCCCAGCCCGCGACCAGGCAGCCGAGGAGCCCGCAGACACCGAACGCGACGAACACGACCACCCCCACCAGGCCGCGCGAGGCGGGCTGGTCGCGGGCGACCAGACTCGCGGTGAGGTACGCCGGCGCCCAGGCCCACACGGCGTACAGCTCCCACATGTGGCCCAGGTAGCCGAGGTTGGCCAGCCGCGGCGCCGACGCCCGCCACACGTCGACCACCGCGGCCGGCCGGAAGCCCTCCGACGCGCCCACGAGCGGCCCGACCCGGACCCACCGCTGGAGCAGCGCCGCGACCAGGGCCAGCAGCGCGGACACCACGAGCGCGGTGCGCCACGCCTCGTCGAGGGTGCCCGAGATCAGCTGGGGGAAGATGCTGCCGAGCGCCAGCGACCCGACCATCACGCTCACGGCCAGCCCCCGGCGGTCCTCGAACCAGCTCACGACGATCTTCATGCCCACCGGGTAGACCAGGGCGAGCGCGGCGCCGGTGACCAGGCGCAGCGCCACCGCCGCGGCCGGTCCGTCGACCACCAGCGCGGTCGCGAGCGTCGCGACCGCAGCGACCGCCGCCCCGATCCCCATCAGTCGCGGCGGGTGCACCCGGTCCGGGAGGTTGGTGACGGCCGAGGCCAGCGCCCCGGCCACGAACCCGATCTGGACGCCGATCGTCAGCAGCGCCTCGCCGACCTGCCCGATGTCCCACTCCGCCCGCAGCGCAGGGGCGGCGGCCGAGGCCGCGAACCACGTCGCCACCGCCATCACCTGGACGGCCGACACCAGCACCAGCTGGCGCACGGCCTCCCTGCTGTCGGGGGCGGCGTCGACGGCCGTCACCGGCGCCGCGGCTCCAGGCGGACCAGCTGGGTCACGTGCCCGGGCTCGAGCTCGTCGAGGGTGGCGACCCCCAGCAGCCGCATGGTGCGCTCGACCTGGCCGCGGAGGATCGCGACCGCCCGGTCGACGCCGGCGCGCCCACCGGCCATCAGGCCGTAGAGGTAGGCGCGCCCGACGAGCGTGAACGTCGCGCCGTGCGCGACCGCCGCGACGACGTCCTGGCCGGAGGTGATGCCGGTGTCGAGGTGCACCTCCACGTCGTCCCCCACCGCCGCCACCACGTCGGGCAGCAGGTGGAACGGCACGGGCGCCCGGTCGAGCTGGCGCCCCCCGTGGTTGGACAGGAGCACGGCGTCGACGCCGAGGTCGGCGCAGCGTCGCGCGTCGTCGACCGACTGCACCCCCTTCACCACGACCCTTCCCGGCCACTGGTCCTTGATCCAGGCGAGGTCCTCGTAGGTGACCGTCGGGTCGAACATCGTGTCCAGCAGCTCCGCGACGGTGCCGGACCAGGAGTCGAGCGAGGCGAAGGTCAGCGGCTCGGTGGTGAGGAAGTCGAACCACCACTTGGGCCGCGGTACGGCGTTCAGCACGGTGCGCGGGGTGAGGGTGGGCGGGATGGTCATGCCGTTGCGGACGTCGCGCAGCCGGGCGCCGGCGACGGGGACGTCGACGGTCACCAGCAGCGTGTCGAAGCCCGCCCTGGCCGCGCGGTCGACCAGGGCCATCGACCGGTCGCGGTCCTTCCACATGTAGAGCTGGAACCAGTTCCGGCCCGCCGGGGCCGCCGCGGCCACGTCCTCGATCGAGGTGGTCCCCATGGTGGACAACGCGAACGGGATGCCGGCCGCTGCGGCCGCCGTGGCGCCGGCGACCTCGCCCTCGGTGTGCATCATCCGGGTGAACCCGGTGGGGGCGATCCCGAACGGCAGCGCCACCCGGGATCCGAGCACCTCCCGCGAGGTGTCGATGTCCGAGACGTCGCGCAGCACCGCCGGGTGGAACTCGACGTCGGCGAACGCCTGCCGGGCGCGGGCCAGCGACACCTCGCCGTCGGCGGCCCCGTCGGTGTAGTCGAACGCCGCTCGCGGCGTACGGCGCTTCGCGATCCGCCGCAGGTCGTCGACGGTGAGGGCGGCCGCGAGTCGGCGCTCCGTCGCCGACCACACCGGACGCTTGAACCGGAGCAGCGGCGCGAGGTCGTGCCGACGCGGCAGCTGGCGCTGGACCACGTCAGCTCCTCGGCCGCGGCGGGATCGGGTCGGCGGGCGGGTGGGGGACGACGTCCTCGTGGGCACTCGTGCGGACCGCGTGCTTGATCTGGGTCAGGTTGTTGCGCAGCAGGTCGTTGACCAGCTCGTCCATGCGTGGGTCCTCCAGCATCTCGATCAGCACCCGCAGCGTCGTCTCGCTGACCTCGCTGACGATGGTGTCGTAGCCGGGAAGTCGCCCGATCAGCCGCACGTTGGGGTCCTGCCGCACCTTCTCGGCCACCATCGCCTTCAGGTCGTCGTGGTTCTCCTTGAGCGCGTCGGAGATGTTCTTGGTGTAGTGACCGGTCTGGATGACCGCCGCCACCTCGTCGAGCACCACGATGGTGAGCGGCCGCTTCACCAGGTCGAGGACCCGCTCGGCGAGTCGGGAGGCCCACTCGACGACGGCCGGGCGCCTCATCCCCATCCGGACCAGCACCGCACCGAGCAGCGCCGCGAGGATCGAGCCCCCCAGGAGCAGCGCAGCGACGAGCAGCAGCACCTGGAGCGTGCTGAGGTCCTCCAGCCACCGTGACAGACCGGTCATGTCCCCATCCTGCCCGAGCCGTGCCCTGAGCTGGCGAAGGGCACGAGAGCGAGGGGATTGAGGAGCGTCGACTCCGACCGGCGCTCGCGACGGGACGAGTGACGCGACTCGAAATCCTCGGACCCGACACGCCGGTAGTTGACCCGAGCGGTCCACTATGTTCATAATCTCGACTTGTTCAGTAGTTATAGGTCAACCGATCAAGAAACGGGTCAACCTCATGCGCAAGCTCATCGTGCTCGGCTTCGTGGGCCTCCTCGCCCAGCTGGTCGACGGTTCCCTGGGGATGGCGTACGGCGTCACCTCCTCCACCCTGCTGCTGGCCGCCGGTGTCGCACCGGCCGCCGCCTCCGCAGCCGTCCACTTCTCCGAGATCGGCACCTCCCTGGTGTCCGGGTTCTCCCACCACAAGCTCGGCAACGTCGACTGGAAGACGGTCTCGATCCTGGCGGTCCCCGGATTCGTCGGGGCCTTCGCGGGTGCGACGTTCCTGGCCAGCCTGCCGGCCGACGACGCCAAGCCGTGGGTCGCCGGGCTGCTGCTCGCACTGGGCATCTACGTGATCTACCGCTTCCTGGTCCTGGGCGGCCGCCGTCCGACCTTCAAGTCCCGGCCCAACGCCCGCTTCCTGGTGCCGATGGGTGTGGTCGGCGGCACCCTGGACTCCATCGGCGGCGGCGGCTGGGGCCCGGTCGGCACCACCACGCTGCTCTCGTCGGGCCGCCTCGAGCCCCGCAAGGTCGTCGGCTCCATCGACACCTCCGAGTTCGTGGTCGCCGTGGGTGGCTCGCTCGGCTTCCTCTTCGCGCTGGGCAGCCAGGGGATCCTCTGGTCCTACGCACTGGCCCTGCTGGCCGGTGGCGTGATCGCCGCCCCGATCGCGGCATGGCTGGTCAAGCACCTGCCGGCCCGGGTCCTCGGAGTCGCCGCGGGAGGCCTGATCGTCGTCACCAACACCAAGACCATCGCTGAGTCGGCGTTCGGCGCCACGCTCGGCCAGGTCGGGGTCCTCACCGCCGTCATCGCCGTCGCGTGGATCGCCGGCATCGCCTGGGCGGTCGCCCAGGAGCGCAAGTCGAGGGCGATCGAGCGTGAGGGTTCCCTCGCTGGGGTCTGACCCACCTCAGCACCACGGGCGGCCGGCAGGATCTCGCATCCTGCCGGCCGCCTCGCGTCCGGGCGGCCACGCGCTCCGCACGTCGGGACCAAGGTCCCTCGGCGAGGGCACGAAGGCCTTGTGGCGCCCGTACCGGCGTTCCTAGCGTGGTGCCCGGACCCGGCGCACGCGGAGGAGGAGCACCCCGTGGACCCCACCGACATCGCTCGATGGCAGTTCGCCATCACCACCGTCTACCACTTCCTCTTCGTCCCGATCACCATCGGGCTCTCGGCGATGATCGCCGGCTACGAGATCGCGTGGCTGCGCACCCGGAACCCGGCATGGCTCCGGCTCACCCGCTTCTTCGGGAAGCTGTTCCTGATCAACTTCGCCATCGGCGTGGTCACGGGGATCGTGCAGGAGTTCCAGTTCGGGATGAACTGGAGCGACTACTCCCGCTTCGTGGGCGACGTGTTCGGTGCGCCGCTGGCGGTCGAGGGCCTGCTCGCGTTCTTCCTCGAGTCCACGTTCCTCGGCTTGTGGATCTTCGGGTGGGACCGGATACCGGCGAAGCTGCACGCCGCCTGCATGGTGCTGGTGCACCTCGGCACGCTGTTCTCCGCCTACTTCATCCTCGCCGCGAACTCCTGGATGCAGCATCCCGTCGGCTACGCGTTCAACCCCGACACCGGACGGGCCGAGATGGACGACTTCGGAGCCGTGCTGCTCAACAAGGTCCAGCTGGTGACCTTCCCGCACGTGGTGCTGGCGGCCTACATGACCGGCGCCGCGTTCGTCGTCGGGGTCGCCTTCTGGCGGATGCGGCAGGTGCCCCCGGCGGACGCCGAGACCGACGTCCCCCTCTACCGCAAGGCGGTGCGCACCGGTGCCGTGGTGCTGCTGGTGAGTGGCGCCGGCGTCGTGGTCTCGGGCGACCTGCAGGGCAAGATCATGACCGAGGTCCAGCCGATGAAGATGGCGGCGGCCGAGGCGTTGTACGAGACCGAGGCCCCCGCCGCCTTCTCGGTGCTGACCATCGGCACCCTCGACGGCAGCGAGGAGGTCTTCTCGATCAAGATCCCCGGCCTGCTGTCCTACCTGGCGACCGGCACCACCGACGGCGAGGTCGTCGGGATCAACGAGCTGCGCGAGCAGTACGAGCAGACCTACGGCCAGGACCCGGGCGCGGCCTACTACTCGCCGGGTGGCTACACGCCCTCGATCCCGGTGACCTACTGGACCTTCCGGCTGATGATGGGGCTCGGGTTCGCGGGGCTCGTCGTAGGGGCCTGGATCCTGTGGGCGACCCGCGGGAACCGGCTGCCGCAGGGCCGGCTGATCCTCGCGGCGGCGGTGGCGCTGCCCTTCCTGCCCCTGTTCGCCAACTCCTTCGGGTGGATCTTCACCGAGATGGGCCGGCAGCCGTGGGCCGTCTTCGGCCTGATGACCACGGAGCGGGCGGTCTCACCGGGGGTGAGCACGGCCGAGGTGCTCACCTCCCTCGTCCTGTTCACCCTCGTGTACGGCGTGCTCGCCTTCATCGAGGTCCGGCTGCTGCTCACCTACATCCGTCGCGGGGCCGACCCGGTCGACCCCGACGAGGATCCCTCCGCTCCCCACACCGACGACCGGCCGCTGGCCTTCGCCTACTGACCAGGAGCACGACATGGAGCTCACCACCGTCTGGTTCTGCCTGATCGCCGTGCTCTGGATCGGCTACTTCGCGCTCGAGGGCTTCGACTTCGGCGTCGGGATGCTGCTGCCCGTCCTGGCCCACGACGACCGCGAGCGCCGAGTCCTCATCAACACCATCGGTCCGGTGTGGGACGGCAACGAGGTGTGGCTGCTGGTGGCCGGCGGCGCGACGTTCGCCGCCTTCCCGGAGTGGTACGCCACCCTGTTCAGCGGGTTCTACCTGCCGCTGCTGCTGATCCTGCTGGCCCTCATCGTCCGCGGCCTGGCCTTCGAGTACCGCGCCAAGCGCGACGACGACGAGTGGCGGCGGCGGTGGGACGCCGCGATCGTCGTCGGCTCGTTCGTCCCGGCCCTGCTGTGGGGCGTGGCCTTCGGGAACATCGTGCGCGGCGTCCCGATCGACGCCGACCTGGAGTACGTCGGCGGGTTCTTCGACCTGCTCAACCCCTACGCCCTGCTCGGAGGGCTGACGACGCTGACCCTCTTCCTGACCCACGGCGCCATGTTCCTCGCGCTCAAGACCGACGGCGAGATCCGGGAGCGCGCGGGCGCGCTGGCGGTCCGGGTGGGGCTGGCCGCCGCGGTCTGCGCGGTGCTCTTCCTGGCGTGGACCCAGGTCGACACCGGGACGTCGGCCTCGGCGGTGGCCTTCGTGGTCGCCGCGCTCGCCCTGGTCGCGGGACTGGCCGCCGCCGTACGACGGCGCGAGGGGTGGGCGTTCCTGGGCACGTTCGTCGCCATCGCGGTGGCGGTGGCCGGCCTGTTCCTGGCCCTGTTCCCCGACGTGATGCCCACGTCGCTGGCCGACGGCACCAGCCTGACGACCACGAACGCCGCCTCCACGCCGTACACGCTCACCGTGATGACCTGGGTGGCCGTGTTCTTCACCCCGCTGGTGCTCGCCTACCAGGGCTGGACCTACTGGGTGTTCCGCAAGCGCATCTCGGTGCACCACATCCCCGAGACGGTCCCGAGCAGCCGGGCATGAGCCTCAGACCGGGGGATCCGCGGCTGCGGCCGCTGCTCATCACGGCGCGGTGGCCGCTCGTCGGGGTGCTCGCGGCGGGCGCGACGTCGAGCGTGCTGGTGCTGGCCCAGGCGTGGGTGGTGACCGGGCTGGTGGTCACCGTGGTCCGCGGGGGAGGCGGGCTGGCGGCCTGGGGCGTCGCGACCGTGCTCGTGCTCGCCCTGCGCGGACTCGTCGGAGTGGTCGGCGACCTCGCCTCCGGCCGCGCGGCCACCGCCGTCACCGTCGCGCTGCGGGGCCGGCTGCTGGCCCGGGTGCTGGAGCGGGGCGGCGAGCCGGCGTCGGCGAGCGGGGGCGTGGCGCTCCTGCTGACCCGGGGCGTGGCGGCGACCGAGCCCTACGTCACGCGCTACCTGCCGGCCCTGGTCCTCGCGGCGATCCTCCCGGCCCTGACCGTGGTCGCGATCGCCACCCAGGACCTGCTCAGTGCCGTGATCGTGATGGCCACGGTGCCGCTGGTGCCGGTCTTCGGAGCCCTGGTCGGCCTGGCGACCCGCGACCGCGCCGCCGAGCAGTGGCGGGGACTGACCGGGCTCTCCGGCCACTTCCTGGACGTCGTGCGCGGGCTCCCTACCCTGGTCGCCCACCGTCGTGCGACCGCCCAGTCCCGGCGCATCGCCGACGTGAGCGACCGTTACCGGGTGGCCACGGTGCGCACGCTGCGGCTGGCCTTCGCCTCCTCGGCCGTGCTCGAGCTCGTCGCCACCCTGTCGGTCGCGCTGGTGGCCGTGACGGTCGGGGTCCGGCTGGCGACGGGAGGGCTCGAGCTCCCCACGGCGCTGGTCGTGCTCCTGCTCGCACCGGAGGCGTACTGGCCGCTGCGCCGGCTCGGCGCGGAGTTCCACGCGGCCGCCGAGGGCAGTGCCGCCTTCGAGCAGGCGCTCGACCTGCTCGACGACACGCACGGCCGGACCGGCGGCGGCGCTCCGGGTGCCGGGGCAGCGCTGGTGCTCGGCGACGTGACCGTCACCCACCCGGGCCGGACGGTCCCGGCGTTCGCGCCGGTCTCCGCGGTGGTACCGGCACGAGGGGTCACCGCGCTCACCGGCCCGTCCGGCTGCGGGAAGACCACGCTCCTCTCGGTCCTGGCCGGTCTGCGGGAGCCGACGGGGGGACGGGTGACCGACCTCGACGGCCGGGACGTCGGCGGTGCCACCCGTCGCGCTCGGGTCGCGCTGCTTCCTCAGGAGCCGGTCTTCGTCAGCGGCAGCATCGCCGACAACCTGCGCCTGGGCCGCCCCTCCGCCGACGTGGCGGACCTCTGGGCCGCGCTCCGCGAGGTCGCGCTGGAGCAGCGGGTCCGCGCCCTGCCCGGCGGCCTGGACAGCCCCATGGGTGAGGACGGCGCCGGCTTCTCCGCCGGTGAGCGCGCCCGGCTGGCCCTGGCACGGGTGCTGGTGGCCGACCGCCCGTGGGTGCTGCTCGACGAGCCGACCGCGCACCTCGACGAGCTCACCGAGCGGGTGATCACCGATGTCGTCGCAACCCTGGGCCAGCGCGCGGGTGTGGTGGTGGTGGCGCACTCGCCGGCCCTCAGGGAGATCGCCGACCAGGTGGTCGCCCTGCCGGCCCCCCTGCCCCCACCGCCGTCGCCCCCGGCCCCCGCCAGCGATGCCACCGCGCCGCCGGTGGCGGCCGTCGAGGCACCGGGAGCGCGGCCGCGGCCGCTCGGCGCCGCCACCCTCGTCGGGGCCCTCGCCTCCGCCTCCGGGGTGGCCCTCACCGCCACCGCGGGATGGCTGATCGTGCAGGCCGCCTCGCAGCCCGCCGTGCTGACCCTCCTGGTCGCCGTCGCCGCGGTCCGCGCCTTCGGCGTGGCGCGACCGGTGCTGCGCTACGTCGAGCGGCTGTGGTCCCACGACGCCGTGCTGCACCAGCTCGCGGAGCGCCGGGTCCGGGTGTACGACGCCCTCGTGCCGCTGGTGCCGGCCCGGCTGGGCCGCCGGCGCGGCGACGTACTCGCAGCGGTGGTCGAGGACGTCGACGCCGACCTGGACGCGCAGCTGCGCGTCCGGATGCCGCTCCGGTGCTACGCCCTGGTCGCGGTGGCAGCCACGGCGGTGTCCGCGCTGCTGCTCCCGACGGCCGGGGTCACGGTCGCCGTGATGGCCCTGGTGGCGGGGGGCGGCGGGTACGCCGTCGCCCGGCTCGCGGCCGCGCGCCCCGAGCGCGAGTCGGTCAGGCTCCGCGCGACGCTCTCCGACGCCGTCGTGGAGTCGGTCCAGGTGGCGAACGAGCTGCGGGTGTGGCAGGCGGACGGGCCGGCCCTCGAGCGGGTCGCGGCGACCGGGACGGACCTCGGCCGCGCCCGCACCCGCGCCGGGGTCGGCGCCGGGTGGGGCCGGGCGCTGGTGCTCGTGGCCGCGGGAGGCGCGATCGCGGTCGCCGCGCTCCTCGCGGCGCAGGCGCTGGCGGTGGGTGAGGTCACGGCGCCCGAGGCCGCACTGCTGGTCCTCCTGCCGCTGGCCCTGGCCGACGTGGCGCTGCCGCTCGCCGACGCGGGCGCCCTGTCGGTGCGAACGGCGACGGCCGCCGCTCGTCTGGCCGCCCTGCTCGGACGCCGGCCGGCGGTCAGCGGGGCCGGCGCACCGTGCCCCGCGGGAAGCCGGGTGCTGCTCGACGCGACCAGTGCGCGCTGGGTGCCGGACGGACCCCTGACCCAGCCGGTCACCCTGCAGCTGGGACCGGGAGACCGGGTCGGACTGGTGGGTCCCTCGGGCTCGGGGAAGAGCACCGTGGCGGCCCTGCTGATGCGGTACCTCGCGCCCGCGTCCGGTCGCGCCACGTTCGGCGGCGCGGACCTCGCCGGCCTGGCCCCGGACGAGGTCCGTCGCCGGGTCGGCCTGGTCGACGACGCGCCGTACCTCTTCGCGACCACCGTCGTGGAGAACGTCCGCCTGGCCCGTCCCGACGCCACCGACGACGAGGTGCTCGACGCGCTGGAGCGGGCGCGGCTCGGCGAGTGGGTACGCAGCCTGCCGGAGGGCGTCCACACCTGGATCGGTGATGGCCACGACGCGGTCTCCGGGGGCGAGCGCACGCGGCTCGGGGTCGCCCGCTCCCTGCTCGCCCGCCATCCCGTGCTCGTGCTCGACGAGCCCGTGGCCCACCTCGACGGCCCCACGGCGCGAGCGCTGGCCCGGGAGGTCCTCCTCGACCCCTCGGACCGCGCGGTGCTGTGGATCGGCCACGCGCGGGCCGGGCGGGAGCACCTGACCGGGCTGGTCCGGATGGGCCCGCCGGGCCCGGACGAGGACCGACCGGAGCCACCGGAGCGCCCAGCCGCACAGGGTACGTTCATCAGGTGAGCGAGCACGCCGACGCCGCGCGTCGCATCCTGGCCGGCAACCGCTACGTGGTGCTGGCCACCGTCGACGCGGGCGGGGAACCGTGGGTGACCCCCGTCTGGTTCGCGCACCGCGACCTCACCACCGTGGTGTGGGTGTCCTCGCCGGAGACCCGCCACTCGCAGGCGCTGGCCGCGACGGGTCGGGTGGCGGTGACGGTGTTCGACTCGGGCGTGGAGCCCGGCCACGGCACCGCGTTCTACGGGCGGGGACGCGCCGGCGAGTGTCCCGCCGACCGGGTGACCGACGACCTCGCGACGTTCAACGCACGCGGCGCCGCGCAGGGGCTCCGCGCATGGGACGCCTCGGAGGTCACCGGCGACGGCCGCTTCCGGCTGTACGTCGCCGAGCTGGACGAGCTGTCCCTGCTGCCCGGCGGCGGTCCGGACCGTCGGGTGCCGATCGAGCCCGACTGACCGGTCCCGATGCGGGCCGGAGAGCCCCGCCCGGGGAGGATGGGGTCACCAGGCCCACCGGGAGGGGACGATGAGCGAGCAGCCGAGCGGACCGCGCCGCGCGCGGCACCTCATGGACCCCACGGCCCCGCGACGGCCGCCCGACCCGCAGGCCGCGGCCCGGCTCGCCCGGGTGCAGCAGTGGGTGGTCTCGGTGCTGGCGGTCACCACGATCGGGCACCTGTGCGTGGGGCTGGTCGTCGCTGCGCTGTTCCTCCCCGAGCAGGACACCGTCGCCCGGATCGGCGTCTGTGGGACGGCCGGTGCCTTCGGCGTGATGGCGGTCGTGATCGCGCGGGTGATCCACCGCAGGCGTCCCGTGTCGCCGTGGCTGGCGCTCGGCCTCCTGCCGGCCGTGATCGGGGTGTGGCTGGTGCTGCGCTGATCGGCCGGTGTCGGTACCCACCGGCAGGGTGGTGACAACGCTTGACCGCTGCGCAAGGGTGGAGGTGTGCGTTGACGTCGAGCGTTGATCCGACATCGAAGGGAAGCCGACATGAGCACGACCACCGCCCCGGAGACCCATCTGGACGAAGCCGGGCACGCGACGCCCTCGCAGGTGGGAGTCACCGAGTGGGACGCCGACCAGCTTCTCCGTCGCTTCGACGAGGTCCGCCGCCACACCGAGGCGCTGGCCGCGCCGCTCTCGCCGGAGGACCAGACCGTCCAGTCGATGCCCGACGTCTCGCCCACCAAGTGGCACCGGGCCCACGTGACCTGGTTCTTCGAGACGTTCCTGCTCGCCGAGCACGAGCCGCGTTTCGCGCCGTTCCAGGACCAGTACTGGTTCCTCTTCAACAGCTACTACGAGGCGATCGGCCCGCGCTACGCCCGCCCAGACCGGGGCCTGATCACCCGGCCGGGCGCCCACGACGTGGGCGTCTACCGCGGCAACGTCGACGACCGGGTGCGCGACCTGGTGACGACCCTCGACGAGGGCACGCTCCGCACGGCGACCGCGACCATCGAGCTCGGCTTCCACCACGAGCAGCAGCACCAGGAGCTGCTCCTGATGGACGTCAAGCACGTGCTGTCCCGCAACCCGCTGCAGCCGGTCTACGCCGGCACCCCCCTCGAGCAGTGCGAGCCCGACGAGGCCGGCTGGGTCGACGTCGAGGGCGGTCTGGTGGAGATCGGCCACCGCGGCCCGGGCTTCTCCTTCGACAACGAGCTGCCGCGCCACCAGCAGTGGCTGGAGCCCTACCGGCTGGCCGACCGGCTGGTGACCAACGGCGAGTGGCTGGAGTTCATGGCCGACCGCGGCTACGAGCGGCCCGACCTGTGGCTGTCCGACGGGTGGGCCCAGGTGCAGGCCGAGGAGTGGCGGGCGCCGTTCTACTGGACCCGGCACGACGGGGTCTGGCTGGAGCACACGCTCCACGGCACCTGGCCGGTCAACCCCGGCCTGCCGGTGAGCCACGTCAGCTTCTACGAGGCCGACGCATTCGCGACGTGGGCCGGCAAGCGGCTGCCGACCGAGGCCGAGTGGGAGCACGCGGTCGTGGCCGACGGGCAGGAGGAGCCGGTCGTCGGCAACCTCGCCGACCAGCAGACCTTCCACCCCCGCCCGGCCGGGCCGGCTCCGGCCGGGTCCCGGCTGCGCCAGGTCCACGGCGACTGCTGGGAGTGGACCCAGTCCGCCTACCACCCCTACCCCGGGTTCACGCCGCCCGAGGGGGCGATCGGCGAGTACAACGGCAAGTTCATGTCCAACCAGATGGTGCTGCGCGGCGGCTGCGCACTGACGCCTCCGGGCCACGCCCGCGCCACCTACCGCAACTTCTTTCCCCACCGCTCGCGCTGGGCGCTCACGGGCGTCCGGCTCGCCGACGGCGGCGTACCGGGCGGGGTCGCCGGGTGACCGCACCCGATCCCGTCGTCTCGGTCCTGCTGGACCCCGGCTGGGCCAGTGGCGCGCTCGTCGCCGACGTACGCCGCGGGCTCGGCGAGCGGCCGCTCCGGCTGCCACCGAAGTGGCTCTACGACGACCGGGGGTCCGAGCTGTTCGACCGGATCACCCGGCTCGACGCCTACTACCCGTTCCGGGCCGAGCGGGCCATCTTCCAGCGGCACGCCGCCGAGATCGCGGCCGCGTGCGACGCCACGACGCTGGTCGAGCTCGGCAGCGGCACCAGCGAGAAGACCCGGCTGCTGCTGGACGCCCTCCACGACACCGGCCGGCTGCGGCGCTTCGTGCCGCTCGACGTCTCCGAGGGGACGCTCCGCCAGGCGGCAGCCGACCTGTCGGCGCGCTTCCCCGAGGTCGCGGTCGAGGCCGTGGTCGGCGACTTCACCCTCCACCTCGGCCAGCTCCCCCACGGCGACCCGTCCGAGGGCGGGGGCAGGTTGGTGGCGTTCCTCGGCGGCACCATCGGCAACCTCTACGTCGAGGAGCGCGCGGCGTTCCTCGGCGCCCTGGCCGACAGCCTCGAGCCGGGCGAGTGGTTGCTGCTCGGCACCGACCTGGTCAAGAGCGCCGACCGGCTGGTGGCGGCGTACGACGACGCGGGCGGGCTCACCGCGGCCTTCGTCGGCAACTGCCTGCTCGTCCTCAACCGCGAGCTCGGCGCCGACTTCGACCCGGACGCCTACCGCTACGTCCCGTTCTGGGACCCGACCCTCGAGCGGATGGACCTCCGGCTCCGCGCCGAGGTCCCCCAGCGCGTGTCCATCCCGGGCGCCGACCTCGTCGTCGACGTCGGCCTCGGCGAGGAGATCCAGGTGGAGATCTCCACCAAGTTCCGCCCCGACGGCGTCCGCCGCGAGCTCGGTGTCGCGGGGTTCGAGGTCACCGCGACCTGGACCGACCCGGACGGAGACTTCGCACTCACGCTGGCCCGCAGACGATGAGTCGGGCGACGAGTCGACGAACCAGCACCCCTTGCCAAGGTCCGTGACGCAGGCGCAGCATCGACAGGAGGTCGAGTCGACGAGGGGGAGGACCATGATCGAGGACTCGGTAGGACGGCGCAGCGTGCTGCGCAACGCGGGGATGGCAGCGGGAGGAGTCGCCCTGGGGGGTGTGGCCCTGGCCTCGCCGGCCTCGGCCGGGGACTCCGGCGGTGTGGGGCACCTGTCCGGCAGCTGGCGCGTGCAGGTCCACAACGACGACGGGAGCGAGACGGTCTCCGTCCTCAGCTTCGCGGCCGGTCAGGTCTGTGTCGTCCACGACATCAGTCCCGCAGGGCCGCCGTTCACGGGCGCCTGGCGCCCGGGTCGACGCGGGTCGTTCCGCGCCACCGTGCTGACCGGCTTCCCCGGCGACGACGGACCGGGCAGCTCGGGGCCGGTCATCGAGCTCAGGCTGGCGGGCGCCGCCAGGCACGGTCGGCTCAGCGGTTCGTTCACCTTCACGGTGACCGACCCCGCGGGCAACGAGGTCGGCACGGGCTCCGGGACGTTCGACGGCGAGCGCATCGAGGCCTGACCCCGGCGACGCAGCACCCGCGTCGCTCAACCGGCGCGCAGGACGCACGCCTGGTCGAGCGCGCGCGTGGCCAGCTGACGGACCTCGGCCGGCGGCTCCACCAGGACCCGAGCCCGACGCGCGTCGGACCCCTCGCCCACCTTCACCGTGAGGGCGAGCGTCCACGCTGCGGTGGCCTGGCCGCGGGCGTGCTCGTCGCACCGGTTGCCCGGCAGGATCGCGGCGGGCAGGCGCGCCTCGGGCACCGACGGCGGCATCGTGACCGGCGTCGGGACGCGGAGGTCGTAGAGCACGGTGCCGTCCGACGCGACGACCTCGACCGGGTCGGTCCCGTCCCGCCGGGTGACCAGCAGGGTGCCGACGGCCGCGGGCTCACCGTCGCGTTGCCCGGGCGCGACCCGCCAGTCGTCCGCGTACCCGATCTCGACGTTCTCCTCCAGGAGCCGGTCGGCGCACCACGTGTCGTACAGCCGGCGGACGAACACCTGGCCGCTGCCCTCGAGCGGCTGCGCCACCTCGCCGGCCGCCGTGCGGACGATCCCGCGCACCGGATCCTCGGCGGCGTCTGCGGATGCGCAGTCGGGGACCGGCAGCACGACCTGGAGGTCGAGCGTCTGGCCGGCCGCGAGGGTCGCGTCCTGGGGCGAGGTGAAGGTGCCGTACCCGGCCCAGTCGAGCCCGGCGGCGGTCACGGCCAGCTCGGAGTCCGAGACGTTCTCGACGCGGAGCAACGCGCGTCGAGTCCCCTCGTCGGGGAGCAGCTGGGTGAACCCGAGCCGCACCTGGGGCTGGTCCGACGACGACGGTCCTGGCTGGGACGCCGAGCACCCCCCGAGCACCAGACCCAGCACGACCGCCACGACGACTCCCCACCTCGTACGCACGCGGCCCATCATGTCCGAGTGGCCACTGTCCGACGACCCGGTCGCGTCAGTAGCCTCCCCGGATGAGCAGCTCCCGCGAACGCGTGGCCCTCGTCCTCGACGCCGGCGGCGCCCGGTCGGCCTACCAGGTCGGCGCCCTGCAGGTGCTGCTTCCCGCGATCGCTGCCCGCGGTCCACGTCCGACCCTGCTGGTCGGCACCAGCGCCGGCGCACTGATCGCGGGAGCGCTCGCGGCCACCGCACACCTCGGCCCCGAGGAGCAGGCGGACCGGCTGATGGGGGTTCTCCAGGGTGCGACCAAGAAGAACGTCATGCAGCCGCTGTGGCGGCAGGCGCCGACGGTGCTGGCGCGCTACGCCTCGGAGACCGTCGGCGCGTCCCGCTTCCGGCTGCGCGGGCTGGTCGGAACCCGACCGCTCGCTAGGACCCTGGACCGCTCGATCGACTGGGACCGGCTCCACCGCAACGTGGAGGAGGGCCTGGTCGAGGTCGCGGCGGTCACCGCGACGTCGGTCCGCACCGGCTGGGTCACGATGTTCGCCGAGGCGACGGCGTCGTACGGCGACCTGCCGAACCCGCCGCGGGAGCACCACCGCTGCTATGCCGAGACCCGCCTCGGGGTCGACCACCTGATGGCGTCAGCGGCGATCCCGGTGCTGTTCCCGTCGGTGAAGGTGTCCGAGCCCGAGTCGGCGGCCGGGTGGTACGTCGACGGCGCCACGCGCCGACGGGTGCCGCTGGCGCCGGCTCTGGAGCTGGGGGCCGACCGGGTCGTGGTCGTCGGGACCGGCGCCCTGCACGCCACCGACCCCGACCCCGCGCAGGACCAGGCCGCGGTCGACCTCGGCGACGGCGGTGCCACCCTGCTCGGCGCCGTGATGGACGACCCGCTGCGGCACGACCTGCGGCGGCTGGCGTCGGTCAACAGCTTCGCTGCCGACGACGAGGTCGCCCCCCACCTGAACCGGCACCGTGCGGAGATCGGCCGGCCGCCGTTCCGCGTGACGCCGTACGTCGCCGTGGCGCCGCACACGGGGACCGACCTCGCCGAGCTGGCGATGGAGGTGTTCCGCGCCAACCACGGCCTCCGGCGGTCGCTGCTCGACCCGGACCTGCAGCTGGTCCACCGGCTGCTCGGGAGCGACAGCCCCCTCCAGGGCGAGCTGCTGTCCTACCTGCTCTTCGACCCCGACTTCTTCGTGGCGGCCGCAGACCTCGGCCGGCGCGACGCCGAGCAGTGGCTCGCGGACAACCCGGGGCTGTGGCGGACCGACCTGGTGCCGCTCTCCGACCCGTCCTGATCCGGCCCTCCTCACCGGAATGCCGCCGCCGTCGCAGTGGTTGCCCACCACATGAGGTTCCGGTCGGCCGAGCCGCTGGTCCCCCTCTCGGACGCGCTCGCGGCGCTCGGCGACGAGGGCCACCTCGGCACGTACGGCGACGAGGTCCCGGTCGCCTCCATCATCGGCAGCGCCGCCCGGTCCCAGGACTTCGACCGCGACTTCCGACCCCGGCGCACCACCGACCGGCACCGCCACGTCCGGGAGCTCTTCGACCGCGGCAGCTACCCGCCGGCGGTGGAGCTGGTGCGACTCGGCGAGGTCTACTTCGTGCTGGACGGCCACCACCGCATCGCCGTCGCACGCGAGCGCAACTGGGCGAGCATCCCGGCGCGCGTGCGCCACGTGTGCACCGTCGCCTTCGCCCGCTGCTGCCTCCAGCTCAGCCACCTCGACACCCTGGCCGCGCAGCGACGCTTCCTCGACGAGATCCCGCTGCCCGACGACGTACGCCGGTCGATCTGGCTGGACGAACCCGCCGACTGGTCGCGACTCGCCGACGCCGCCCTGGCCTGGGCCTACCGTCGCCAGGCGACGGCCGGCACCCCGTTCGTGACGCCCTTCGACCTGGCGAGCGCGTGGTGGTACGAGTACGTGCAGCCGCTCGTCGGGCAGCTCCGCCACCACGACGGCGCCGACGACCTGCCGGACACCGCGGACCTGCAGCTCCTCGTCACCGCGCTCGCCCGCCGCGACCGGCTGAAGGACCTCGACATCCGCCTCCCGGGTGCGCCGGGGCACGCCGACGACGGGCGTCCGGCGTGAAGGCGGTCGTCCGCGAGCGCTACGGACCTCCCGAGGTGATGCGGCTCGCCGACCTCCCGGTCCCCTCGCCGGCCCAGGGACAGGTGCGGGTCCGGGTGGTGGCGACGTCGGTCAACCTCAGCGACTGGGAGGGTCTGACCGGGTCGCCCGGCTACGCCCGGCTGGGCGGGCTGCGGGCCCCGCGCCGCCACGTGCTCGGCTCGGACATCGCGGGAGTGGTCGACGAGGTCGGGGACGGCGTGACCCGGTTCCGACCGGGCGACGAGGTCTACGGCGACAACCTGGCGCTGATGGGCGGGTTCGCCGAGTACGCCGTCGCAGCGGAGGCCGCACTGGCCACGAAGCCGCCGGAGCTGTCGTTCGCCCAGGCGTCGACCCTGCCGCAGGCCGGGGCGATCGCCGTGCAGGGCACCCGCTGGGCGGTCCCCGGAGCGCGGGTGCTGGTCAACGGCGCGGGAGGCGGCTCCGGGTCGTTCGCGGTCCAGCTCGCCGTTCGGGCCGGTGCACAGGTCACCGGCGTGGACCACGCCCGCAAGCAGGACTTCATGCGGTCACTCGGTGCGCACGAGGTCCTCGACCACGCCGAGCAGGACTTCACGCGGGTCCGGCCGCCGTACGACCTCGTGCTCGACCTGGTCGCGTACCGCTCGCCCTTCGCGTACCGGCGCGCGCTCGCACCGGGGGGCACCTACCGCTGCGTCGGCGGGAACGTCCGCACGCTGCTCGAGATCGTGACGGTCGGCGTGGTCGCGGGCGCCCTCACCGGTCGCTCGCTCGGCGTCCTGCTGGTCAAGGAGGGACCGGCCCACTTCGCGGAGCTGGCCGACCTGTGCGTCGCCGGCGAGGTCGCCATCCACATCGACCGGACGTTCCCGCTCGACCAGGTCCCCGCGGCCCTCGCGCACGTCGGCGAGGGCCGCGCCCTGGGCAAGGTGGTCGTCGAGGTCGCCTGAGCGACACCGCCATCGCAGTGAGTGGAACAGGCCGTTCCGGAACCGGGGTGGCCCAGACCGAGGGTGGTGGAACACCGCGTTCCACCACGGGCCGGCCACGACCTGCCGGATCCGGGACACGGTGTCCCACTCAGGGCTCCCGCAGGTGTCAGTCGGCGACCACGACCTCCACGTCCCGCGCGGCCAGGGCCGCGGCGGTCGCGGGGTCGGGTGGGGCGTCGGTGAGCAGCGCGTCCACCTGGTCGGCGTCGCAGATCCGCGCGAACGCCGACTTCCCCAGCTTGGAGTGGTCGGCCACGACGACGACGCGGCGGGCGCGCGCGGCCAGCTGCCGGTTCACGCTCGCCTCGCCCTCGTGGGAGGCGGTGGCGCCGTGCTCGAGGTCGAAGGCGTCGACGCCCAGGAAGACGAGGTCGAGGTTGATCTGGGTGAGCGACGCGTCGGCCAGCGGGCCGATCAGCTCGTAGGACTGCGGCCGGGCCACGCCGCCGAGGGCGACGATCTTGATGTGGCGGCGTACGGCGAGCTCGGTGGCGATGTTGAGGGCGTTGGTGACCACCGTCAGCGGCCGGTCGCCGTCGCCCCCCAGCTCGGCCCGGCGGGCCAGCGCCCTGGCGACCTCGGTCGTGGTGGTACCGCCGTTGAAGCCGACCACCTGACCCGCCTGCACCATCTCGGCACCCGCCCGGGCGATGCGGAGCTTGGCGTCGGCGAAGCGGGTCGCCTTGTAGCGCAGCGGGAGGTCGTAGGACGCCGCGGTCGGGACGGCGCCGCCGTGGGTCCGGGTGAGCAGCTGCTGGTCGGCCAGCCGGTCGAGGTCGCGCCGCACGGTCGCGGCGGACACGCCGAGCGCCTGCACCAGCTCCTCGACGTCGAGCTTGCCGTGCTGGGAGAGCAGCTCGAGGATCGTGTCGAGTCGGGAGTGGCGGGACACGGCGGCTCCTCGGTCCGGGGTACGGGCCATCGTCTCGTGGTCCGGCCTACTTGAGGGTGCCCGCCGTCAGGCCGGCCTGGATCTGGCGGTAGAAAATCAGGTAGACGATGACGACCGGCACCATCGCGATCGCCAGCGCCGCGAACAGGATGCCCCAGCTGCCCTCGTAGCGCTGCTGGGCCAGCAGGGTCGCGATCCCCTGGGCCAGCACCGGCTTCTCCGGCGACAGGAACGACGGCAGCACGAACTGGTTCCACTGCCCGAGCACGTTGAAGATGCCGATGCTGAGCAGCCCGGGCTTCGCCATCGGGAGCATCACCCGGAAGAACACCTGGGTGTGGGAGCAGCCGTCCATGATCGCGGCCTCCGCGATCGAGGTCGGCAGGGTCCGGAAGAACGCGTGCATGAAGAACACCGTGAACGGCAGCGAGTAGGCAACGTACACGAGGATCAGGCCGTGGTAGGTCGAGAGCATGCCGAGGCTCTGCACCACGAAGAACAGCGGCACGATCGCGAGGAAGACCGGGAACATCATGCCCGCCGCGAACAGGTAGAAGATCAGCCGGTTGCCGCGGAACTCGTAGCGGGCGAGCACGTAGGCGACCATCGAGCCGAGCAGCATCGTGAGCACCACGCCGCCGGTCACCACGATCACGCTGTTGAGCAGGTAGTCGCCGACGCCGCCGCGCTCCCAGGCCGCGCTGAAGTTGGACCACCGCCAGGTCTCGGGCAGCGACCACGGGTCACCGAAGATCTCGCGCGAGTCCTTGACCGACGCCAGCAGCGCCCACAGGAACGGCACGATCACGAGCAGCGACCACAGCAGCAGCACGGCGTGGGCGGTCAGGGACGCCGCGGTGTCGCCGGACCCCTGCCGCAGCTGCGGGCCGTGGGAGGTCGGCGGGCGCGAGGCCTCGCCCGGCTGCAGGTCCGGCGGGGACGTGGTGGTCATCGTCGTCTCCTGCTCAGAACTCGACTCGGTCACGGCGCGAGATCCGCAGCATGAACGCCGCGATCACCAAGGTCAGGACGAACAGCACCACGCCCATCGCCGAGGCGTAGCCGGCCCGGCCGAACTGGAAGCCGTTCTGGGCGATCTGCAGCGACATCACCTGGGTCGAGTTGTCGGGGCCACCGGGGCCGGCCGTCATCACGGCCACCAGCGCGTAGACGTCGAGCGCCAGGATCGCGAGGTAGACCCACGCGGTCTGTACGGTGTCCCAGAGCAGCGGCAGGGTGACCCGGACGAACGTCGACAGCCGGCCGGCCCCGTCGATCACCGCGGCCTCGAAGATCTCCCGCGGCACCGAGCTGATCGCGGCGTTGAACAGCACCAGGTAGAACCCGACGCTGCCCCAGACCAGCACCCACATGACGCACCACAGCGCGAGGTCGGGGTCGGACAGGAACCCCGACGGACCGATCCCGACCAGTCCCAGCACCGAGTTGACCAGGCCGTTGCTCGTCGGCTCCAGGATCACCGACCAGATCACCGCGATCACGGGGATCGACAGCACCTGCGGCATGAAGAAGGTCAGCTTGTAGAACCCGTTGCCGCGGATCCCCTTGACGCCTGCGCTCGACGCGCTGCCCCCGACGTTGAGCAGGAAGGCGTAGAGCAGCGCGAGGAACACCGTCGCCAGCGGGACCACCACCAGCAGCACGATGTTGTTGCGCATCGCGGCGAGGAACAGCGAGTCGTCGAGCAGCCGACGGAAGTTGTCCAGCCCGATGTAGCTGAACTCGGGCGTGACGCCGGTCCAGTCGGTCAACGAGTAGTGGAAGGCCTGCACGAACGGGGAGAGGACGAAGACGACGTACAGGACCAGTCCCGGGGCGAGGAAGCCCACGATGAACCGTCCCTTGCCGTGCCTCATCCCCAGCCCCTCTCGTGCGCCGGGTCAGGCCGAGCGGGTCCGCTTGACCGTGTTCGGGTCCTCGGCCGTCTCGTCGGCAGCCGCCTGGGCGCGGCTGCAGAACTCGTCGGCGTCGATCCGACCGGCGGCCAGCTCGGCGACGGCGGAGCCGATCTTGGGCTCCATCGGCGTGTACCACTTGTTGTAGTAGTAGTTCCAGTTGTCGTCGCCGCCGCTCTCGATCAGCGCGATCGACGACGCGGCCCCCGGCGTGAGGTCCAGACCCTCGGTGGCGCCGTTGACCACGGTCGGGGCGGCCGTGAGCTTGGTGAACTCCGCGGCGCCCTCCTTGGACAGCATCATCCGCATGTACTCCAGGCCACCGGGCACGTTCTCGGCCTTCGCCGGGACGATGAACGCCTCGGCCGCCTCGACCCGGCCACAGTCGAACGGGAGCGCCGCGCCGGGCAGCAGCGGGGTAGGCGACACGGTGGTCTCGAAGCCCCCCGGCGCCACCTCCTTCTGCTCGTTCTCCAGCCACGACCCGCAGGTGATGAACGCGGCCTTGTGCTCGTTCCAGCGGGTCTGGGACTGGATGTGGTCGAGGCCCTCGGTGCCTTCGAGCATGTAGCCCTTGGCCTTGAGCTCCTCGATGGCTCCGGCCGCCGCCTTCATCGACTCGTTCTCCCAGGCCCCGGGCTCGAGGGAGTCGATCGCGTACGCGACCTCGGGGCCGCCGTGCTTGACCGCGAGGTCCCAGAGCAGCTGCTCGATGTAGTAGGGGTACTTGCCCTGGTGGGCGAGCGGGGCCATCCCGGCACCCTTGATCTCCTCGCAGAGCGCGAGGAAGTCGTCCCAGGTCTCCGCCGGCTCCCAGCCCTTCTCGTCGAACAGCGCAGCGTCGTACCAGAGGCCGTAGACCTGCAGCGCGTAGTTGAGCACCAGCGGGGTGTCGTCGTACTGGCCGGACTCGATGGCGACCGGGTTGAGGGTCTCCTCGACCGTCATGCCGTCGAAGCCGATCGCGTCAGCGGCGTACAGGTCGCTGAGGTCGGCGAGCTGGCCGGTGTCGGCCAGGGTGGAGATCGGCATCGCCTCGGCACCCGCGTTGTCCAGGACGTCCGGCGGCGTGCCTGCGTTGAACAGGGGCTGCATCTGCTGGCGGATGTCGGTGATCGCCTTGTGGCTGATGTCGGCCTCGGCGAACCGGTCGCTGTAGAGCGACTCGTGGAACTTGGCGTAGTCGTCGCCGTACCCGCCGTCGAAGATCACGACCGACAGCGGTGCGGACGCCACCACGCCGAAGGGGTTGTCCGCGCTCTTCTCGCCCTGGTTCTCAGAGGACGAGCCGCCGCCGGAGGAGGCGCACGCGGTGAGCAGCGAGCTGCCGCCGGCGACCGCGACGGCCGCGACACCTGCGCGCTGCAGGAAGATGCGTCGGGACTGGGGGACCGGGTGGGGCATGGGACTCTCCTCGAGACAGAGTGGGCCTGCGGGCCTGTGGGCCGAGCCTAGGATGTGCGGAGTTGCAAGATCAAGAGGCAATACGAGCAGGTTCGATCAGTCAGCGCGGCTCCTCGGCGACGAACATCCGGTAGTCGAGGTGCTCCGGGACCGGCTCGTGCGGGTGCAGCTGCGCCCACAGGTCGCTGATGACCGTCTCGCCCTCGGCCAGGTCCTCGACCACCAGGTCCTGCAGCAACGCGTCGGCGGCTCCGGCGTCCCCGACGTCGGCGTGTGCCTGCGCCTCCTGCAGCCGGGTCCGGCCGTGGCTGCGGACGGAGTCGGGCAGGGTGTCGACGACGGCGAGGCAGTCGTCGGGCCGGCCGGCGTCGAGCAGGACCTGGAGCTGCTCGGTGGCCAGCTGTCGGCACGACGGGTCCAGCTCCCGGGCCTGCGCGTAGCACGACACCGCCTCGTCGACGTCGCCCTCGTCGCCGGCCAGCACGCCGAGGCCCCGGAGCGCGACCGCCGTCGGGTGCGCCTCGACACTGAGCCGGTACGCCGCCCGCGCCCGGTCGCGCTCGCCCCGCAGCTGGGCCTGGACTGCGCGCGCGTGGTCGAGCCACCAGTGGTCGTCCTCGGTCCCCAGGACCGCTCGCCAGCGGTCGGAGACGGGTGGGACCGGCAACCGGTCGGCGGTCCGCTCGAAGGTCGCGCGGTCGCCCTCGACCAGTGCGCGGGCGGGGGTGCTGTCGTCGTCGACCGTCGGGAACGGCCGCGCGGGGGTGGCACCCGACCCGCCGCGGAGCAGCTCCTCGGTCCGGCCCCAGCCGTCCCCCACCGCCAGCACCTCGTCCACCGGCGCATCGGCCACCTCGCCGAGCCAGCCCAGGTGGCGCTCCTCGAGCGGCCCGGGGGGCGCGGCCGCGTGGGTCGCCGTACGGGCCGCGTCGCAGGCCGCGTCGTACGGTCCCGCCACGACGTCCGGGTCGAGGTCGACCGCCCCGAACGCCTCGGTCCAGGAGACCTCGTCGTGGCCGCGGATCACGTCGTGCTCCAGCTGGGTCGGGCAGTAGCCGGCCTGGATCTCGAGGTAGCGCGCGGTGGGTCCGCACAGCCACTCCTGCCAGCGGCTGCCACCGACGCCGTTGCCCCAGACGAACAGCTTGCGCCCGCGCAGCGCCTCGGTGGAGGACTGCGCGAACCCGCGGCCGTCGGCCTCGGTCGACACCAGGTGGCGTCCGGTCTGCTCGCCGACGTCGTAGAAGTAGTCGGCCACCCGGGTGGAGGAGAGCGCGCGGCTCGCGTCGTACGACGGCCCGTCCGGGTGGGGCAGCGAGACCCGCGACAGCACGCCGGCGTAGTCGGTGCGCCACGCGGAGTCCGCGCCGGCCAGCACCCGGGTGCCCTCGGTCTCGGGCACGGCGATGGTGGTCCACCAGTAGAGGGGCTTGTCCTCCGGGTCGGGGTTGACGACGCGCGTCGAGGCGTAGAGCCGGTCGGACCCCTCCGGCAGCGAGAGGTCGATCTGGAGCACCAGGTCGCGGGTCCGCTCCCACTCCCACAACCTCACCACGTCGCCGTCGCCGCGCCGGAGCACGCCCGCATGCATGGGCCGGCTCGTGGTGGTGCTGTGACCGGTGGAGCCGAGGTTCCACTCGATGCCACCGGCGACCCACGCGTCGGTCAGCGCGAAGTTCGCGTACTGCACCACCGGGTTCACGAACAGCAGCTCCCGGTCGCGCCCGTGGTCGTGCAGCGACCAGACCCGGCCGCCGAGCCCGGGCAGCACCAGCGCCCGCAGCAGGCCGTTGTCGAGCTCGATCGCGTCGAACCGGCGGGGCACCGGCACCCGGTCGTAGCCGGACAGCACCCGGTAGGGCAGCGGCGAGGCGAGCCGGCCGAACCGCGCCCGCTCCTGCAGGTCGTCGGGGACGCCGTCCCCCATGTCGGTGCGCGGCAGGGTCCGCAACGGGGTCAGCCGGGGCAGCGGGCTCGGCTCACCGAGCGACGCGGCCGCGAGCTCGACGGTGGTCCGGATCGCGCGTGCCGGGTGGGGATCAGCGGTCACCATGGCCCCGACACTTGCGCGTTTCTGATCGTAGAGTCAAGCGTGTTGCCACTTTCGATCACGGCTGCCTAGACTCCCCCGCGTGAACTCGACGAACGTGGTCTCCGGTCCCGGCACCCACCTCGCGTCCGAGCTGACGACGCAGCCCGAGGACTGGATGACCGCACGCGACCTCGCCCACGAGTACGCCGACGTGCTCCCCCAGCCCGGCGAGCGGGTGGCCTTCATCGGCTGCGGCAGCTCGCTCTACGTCTCCCACTCCGTCGCCGCGACGCGCGAGACGGCGGGGCTCGGCGAGACCGACGCCTGGCCGGCCGGCGACGCCGTGCTCGACCGTCCGTACGACCGCGTGGTCGCGATCAGCAGGTCCGGGACGACGACCGAGGTCGTGCACGCCCTCGAGCGGCTCGACGGCCGGGTGCCGGTCACGGTCATCACCGCCGACCCCGACTCGCCCGCCGCCCGGCTCGGCGAGGTGTGCTCGCTGGCCTTCGCCGACGAGCGGTCGGTCGTCCAGTCCCGCACCGCCACGACCGCGATCGCCCTGCTCCGCTGGCACCTCGGCCACGACCTGACCCAGGCCTCCGAGCAGGCGCGCGCCGTCCTCGAGCTCGACGACGACTGGTTCGACCCGGTGCGTGCGGCCGAGCAGATCAGCTTCGTCGGCCAGGGCGACGCCTTCGGCCTCGCTGAGGAGGCGGCGCTGAAGCTCAAGGAGTCCACCCAGTCCTGGACCGACAGCTGGCAGCAGACCGAGTACCGCCACGGTCCGATCTCGCTGGCCTCGCCCGGCCGGGCCGTGTGGGCCCTCGGTCCGCTGGTGCCCCACTTCGCCCGCGACGTCGCCGCGACCGGTGCGACGTTCCTGCACTCCGGGCTCGACCCGCTCGCCGAGCTGGTCAAGGTGCACCGGCTGTGCGTGCTGCGGGCCGCCGACCGCGACCTGGACGCCGACCAGCCCCGCAACCTGACGCGATCCATCATTCTGGAGCCATGACCCTCGCCCTCGCCATCGACGTGGGCGGGACGAGCGTCAAGGGCGAGCTGGTCGACGCCGACGGGACCGTGCTCGCCGCCCGCACCGCACCGACCCAGCGGGACCCGCACGCACGCGACGCGATCGCCGAGGTCGGCCGCACCCTGCTGGGCGACGCCGGCGGCCGGCCGGTCGCCGCGGCCGGGGTCGTGGTGCCGGGAGTGGTCGACCCGGCGGCCGGGGTGGCGACGTACAGCGCGAACATCGGGTGGCGCGACCTCGAGCTGGCCCGTCCGCTGGGCGAGGCCTGGGGCCTCCCGGTCCGGCTCGGGAACGACGTCGCCTCCGGCGGGGTCGCCGAGCACCGCACCGGCGCCGGCCGGGGCGTGGCCGACCAGGTGTTCGTGTCGATCGGGACGGGGATCGCGGCCGCGCTGCTCTCCGACGGGAAGCTGCAGTCCCGCGACGGCGGCGCCACCGCCGAGCTCGGCCACGTCGCGGTCCGGCCGGGGACCACGTGCGGCTGCGGCGGCGACGGCTGCCTGGAGGCCGTCGCCTCCGCGTCCGCGATCGCGCGTCGGTACACCGCCCTCAGCGGACGGCCCGCAGCGGGTGCTCGCGACGTGCTCGACCGGCTGGCCGACGACGAGGCCGCCCGGATGGCGTGGACCGAGGCCGTCGACGCGCTCGCCGACGGCCTGACCACGGTCGCGCTGCTCTTCGGGCCGGGTCTGGTGGTGATCGGCGGCGGCCTCGGACAGGCCGGGGACCGGCTGCTCGACCCGCTGCGGGACGCGCTGGCCGAACGGGCCCGGGTGGTCCCCGCGCCACCGCTGGCCACGGCTCGGCACGGCGCCCGGGCCGGCGTCGTCGGCGCTGCCCTGCTGGCGCTGGACGGCTGGAGGGCGGAGACATGAAGGCCACGTCCGGACCGGTGCTCGCCGGCACCGTGGTGACCGCCACCGGGATCGTCGAGGACGCCGTCGTCGAGGTGCGCGGCCACACCCTCGGGTACGTCGGACCGCGCAGGGGCTGGGAGGGCGCGCCCCCGGAGCCGGCCGGGCTGCTGGTGCCCGGCTACGTCGACCTGCACTGCCACGGCGGGGGTGGCCACGTCGTCACGTCCACCGACCATGCCTCGATCGAGGCTGTCGCGGCGCACCACCTCGGCCACGGCACGACGACCCTGCTCGCCAGCCTGGTGAGCGCCCCGCCCGACACGATCACCGTGCAGGTCGCCGCGATCGCGCAGGTGGTGGAGGCCGACGCCACCACGATCGTCGGCAGCCACCTCGAGGGGCCCTTCCTGAGCCCGGCCCGGTGCGGCGCCCACGACCCGGCGGCCCTGGCCGACCCCGACCCCGAGGCGGTCAGGACCTGGCTGGCCGCCGGCCGCGGCACCGTCCGGATGGTCACGCTCGCGCCCGAGCTCGCCGGCTCCGACGCCGTCGCCGCGCTGCTGGAGGACGCCGGCGTGGTGGCGGCGCTCGGCCACACCGACGCCGCGGCCACCGACTTCGCCGCAGCACTTGGCGCCCGCCGTACCCCGGTCGTGACCCACCTCTTCAACGGCATGGCGCCCTTCCACCACCGCGAGCCGGGCACGCCGGGGGCGGCACTGGCGGCCCTGGCCCGCGGCGCCGCCACGGTCGAGCTGATCGCCGACGGCGTGCACGTGGCCGACGAGACCGCGACCCTGGTCTTCGACGTCGACCCCGGCGGGCACGTCGTCCTGGTCAGCGACGCGATGGCCGCGGCCGGCCTGCCCGACGGCGCCTTCACGCTCGGGTCGCTCGACGTCACGGTCACCGAGGGAGTCGCCCGGATCGCCTCGGGCTCCATCGCCGGCGGGACCTCCCACGTCGGCGACCTGGTCCGTCGGTGCGTCACCCTGGCGGGCGTCGACCCGGTCGCGGCGGTGGCCGCCGCCACCGCCACTCCCGCGGCCCTGCTCGGCCTCTCCGACCGGGGTGTGCTCGCCACCGGGCTCCGCGCCGACGTCGTGGCCCTGACCGAGGACTGGCGGGTCGACCGGGTGATGCGGGGCGGCGCATGGGTGGGCTGATCGTCACCGTCACGCCGAACCCGGCGTACGACGTCAGCTACGCGACCGACGGCCTCGACCCGGGTCGCGTGCACCGGGTCGCGACCGCGCGACGCCGGGCGGGCGGCAAGGGCGTCAACGTCGCTGCCGTGCTCGCCCGCCTGGGCGAGCCGGTGGTCGCCTCCGGCCTGGCCGGCCCCGGGTTCGCCGCGGACGTCGAGCGGCTCGGCGTCCGGTCGGCGTTCGTCGAGTCGCTGCCGTCGGTCCGGAGCACGGTGACCGTCTTCGACGGTGAGCGCACCACGTCCTTCTGGGAGCCCGGCTCGGCCCCGGTCGACACCCCCGCCGCCGAGCGGGACCTGTGCGACCGGGTGGAAGGCCTGCTGCCCGGGGCTGGGTGCGTCGTGGTGTCGGGGAGCCTGCCGCCCGGGGTCGACCCGTCACTGCCCGCCACCCTCGCCCGACGGGCGCACGACCGCGGCGTCCGCAGCGTGCTCGACGTGTCCGGAGCCGCCCTGCGCGCCGCCGCGGAGGTCCCGGGCGTCGTGCTCGCCCCGAACGCCGAGGAGCTCGCCGACCTGTGTGGCCCGTCGGGGACCACGTCCGAGGTCGTCGCTGCTGCCCGGACCCTCGTCGGCCGCGGGGTCGGCGCCGTGTTCGCGACCCGGGGCGCCGAGGGGATCGTGGTGGCAGCTCCCGACGGCTGCTGGGTGGTGCCCGGTGTTCGCGGCGTCGCCGGCAACCCCACCGGCGCCGGGGACGCGGCGACCGCCGCGATCGCTCGCGGTGTGACGGCCGGTGACGCACCCGCCCGGATCGCCCAGGACGCGGTCGCCCTCGCCGCGACCGCGGTCACCGCGCCCGTCGCGGGCGTGGTCGACGTCCCGCGGTTCCAGCACCACCGCGTCCGCACGACCGCCCACGCGCTCGACGAGGACGCGCCGTGACCGGCCCCGCGGGTTCCACCATGGCCGACCTCGTCCGTCGCGCCGAGTCCGCGGGCGCCGGCATCGGCGCGTTCAACGTGATCCAGCTCGAGCACGCCGAGGGGATCGTCGCGGGGGCCGAGCGGGCCCGCCGCCCGGTGGTGCTCCAGCTCTCGGAGAACACCGTCGACTACCACGGCGCGCTCGCCCCGCTGGCGCGCGCCTGCCTCGCGGTGGCCGACACGGCGTCGGTGGACGTGGTCGTGCACCTCGACCACGTGACGCGGACCGACCTGGTTGCGCAGGCCCTCGACCTCGGCCTCCCGTCCCTGATGTACGACGCCTCGGCGCTGACCCACGACGACAACGTCGCCGCCACCCGATCGGTGGTCGAACGAGCGCACGCCGCCGGGGTCTGGGTCGAGGCCGAGCTCGGCGAGGTCGGCGGCAAGGACGGGGTCCACGCAGCCGGGGTCCGGACCCGGCCCGACGAGGCCGCGTCGTACGTCGCGGAGACGGGGGTCGACGCGCTGGCCGTCGCCGTCGGCTCCTCGCACGCGATGCTGACCCGCGACGCGGTGCTCGACGACGGGCTGATCGCCGAGATCGCCGCCGCGGTCCCGGTGCCCCTGGTGCTGCACGGATCCTCCGGCGTCCCCGACGACGGGCTCTGCCGTGCGGTCTCCCACGGGATGCGCAAGATCAACGTCGCGACCCAGCTCAACAAGGTGATGGCGGCGGCGGTGCGCCGGGCGCTCGCCGACCCCGACCTGGTGGACCCGCGCCGCTACCTCGGCCCGGGCCGGGACGCCGTCGCCGACGAGGTCGCGCGGCTGCTGACCCTGCTCGCCCCGACGTCGTACTGAGTCCGGCGGCCACCGCCGACGGCGCCGCTCAGGGCTGGAAGACGACCTTGCAGACGCCCTCCTTCTTCTGCTGGAAGTCGGCGTAGGCGTGCGGCGCCATCTCCAGGGGGAGCCGGTGCGTGGCGAACGTGTCGACGCCGAGCGGGTCGTCGTCGGTGAGCAGCGGCATGATGTCGTCGACCCATCGGCGCACGTTGGCCTGGCCCATCCGCAGCTGGAGCTGCTTGTCGAACATCGTGAGCATCGGCACCGGGTCCGCTGCCCCACCGTAGACCCCGACGACGGAGATGGTGCCGCCGCGGCGCACCCCGTCGATGGCGGTGCTGAAGGCGGCCAGGCGGTCCACGCCCACCGCCCTCGTCATCGGGGCGGCGACGGCGTCGGGCAGCTTGCCGACGACCTTCTGCGCCGCCCGGGCCACCGGCGAACCGTGCGCCTCCATCCCGACCGCGTCGATCACCGAGTCCGCACCCCGCCCGTCGGTGAGGTCGCGGATGACCTCGCCGACGCCGTCACCGTCGACCTCGCCCACGCACACGGTCTCGGCTCCGAAGACCTTCACCCGGTCGAGCCGGTCCTGCTGGGGGTCGACCGCGATCACCCGGTGGCCGCGGTGGGCCGCGATCCGGCTCGCCATGTCGCCGATCGGGCCGACCCCGAGGACGGCGACGGTGCCGCCGTCCGGCACCGCGGCGTACTCGACCGCCTGCCACGCGGTGGGCAGCACGTCGGAGAGATAGACGAACCGGTCGTCCGGCGGGCCGTCCGGCACCGTGATCGGGTTGGCGTCCGCACGGGGCACGCGCAGGTACTCCGCCTGCGCGCCCGGCACCTGCCCGTAGAGCTTGGTGTAGCCGTAGAGGGCAGCCCCCATGCCGTGCTCGCGCACCTGGGTGGTCTCGCACTGCGTCGGCAGTCCGTGGCCGCACATGAAGCAGTCACCACACGCGATCTGGAACGGCACCACCACGCGGTCACCCGGCCGCAGGTTCGTGACCCCGCTGCCCACCTCCTCCACGATCCCCATCGGCTCGTGGCCCAGGATGTCCCCCTCGGTCATGAAGGGCCCGAGCACCTCGTAGAGGTGCAGGTCCGATCCACACAGGCCCGTGGTGGTCATCCGGACGATCGCGTCGGTCGGCTCCTCGATCACCGGGTCGGGCACGGTCTCCACCCGCACGTCGTCGATTCCTTGCCAGGTCAGTGCTCGCATTTCTCTCCTTCGTGGTCGTCAGGGGGTACGTCGGTTGCCGACGGGGCCGCGGCGGACCAGGTCCGCCAGCCGCCCCGAGGCGGTCCGTGGTCGCAGCACGGGCGTTCCGGTGGCCTCGGCGCGCACCAGGCCGGCCACCGTCTCCCGCAGGACCGCGTCGGCGGGCACCTCGGGAGCCCATCCCAGCTCGTTCCGCGCCCGGGTCGTGTCGAGCAGCGGCACCTGCATCGCGAGGTCGAGCCATCCCGGGTCGACCTGCTGCAGCCGCACCCTCCAGGCGAGGGACGCGGCCCGTCGCAGAACTGACGCCGGGACGTGCACGCACCTGGCCCCGAGGGCATCGGCGATGGTCACGGCCGTCACCGGCGGCTCGGCGGCGAGGTTGAACGCACCGCCCAGCCGTCGCCGGAGCGCCAGCTCGATGGCGGCCGCCACGTCGTCCGCGTGCACCATCGGGACGCGCAGCCTGCGATCGAGCGGGATGGCGGGAAGCAGTCCCAACGCCCGCGCGGGCACGAACCCCGGTACGGCGTAGCGCAGCAGCGCCCCAGCCGCACCCCGCTGTCCGATCAGGCCGGGCCGCAGCCTCGTGATCGTCACCGGGCCGTCGTCGCGCTCGTAGGCGTCGAGGAGTCGCTCCGCGCGCACCTTGTGCCGGCTGTACGGCGACCCGGCCACGCCCTCGGTGGGCCACGACTCGTCCACCGGCTCGACGGCCGGCCCGGGGGAGTAGGCACCCACGGAGGACATGTGGACCAGGTGTGGCACTCCCGTCGCCGTTGCCGCCACCAGCACCCGACGGGTGCCACCGACGCCCAGCCTCGCCAGGTACTCGGTGTCGTGCGAGGGCTGGAAGCCCCACGCCAGGTGGACGACGGCATCGGCACCACGGAACGCCTCGCGCAGGACGGAGTCGTCGCCGCCGGTGAGGTCGACGGCCACCCACTCGACGCCGCCGTCATCGCCCTCGGGGAGCCGGCGGGCCAGCCCCACCAGCTCGTGCTCCTGCGACGTCGTGAGTCGACGCAGCAGCGCCGTCCCGACGTTGCCGGTGGCCCCCGTGATCGCGATCCGCATGTCGCCGCCGTACCCGACCCGACGCTCGCCAAACCGGCCCGGGTCCCGCCACCAGCACACACCCATGGCGACGAGAGGCTGGTCGGTCGGGGGCGACCGGTGCCGTCCTTGCCGCCTCCGTCCGACGGCGTAAAGTCTGAGCCGGTCCCACGGTCACCGGCGGTGCCCTCCGGTGGCCGTCCACCTCGGTGTGCTTCGTTGTGCGCGGTCACCGCGGTGTCAGCAGAGCGCACAGCGGCAGGAGCACTCGTGGACGCCGACTCCACCCGCATCTCCGAGGCGATCACCGAGGTCGCGCGGCTGCTCCACACCCCCATGGACGCCGACGAGACCCTGGCGGCGATCGCCCACGCCGCGCGGCACACCGTCCCGGGCTTCGACCACGTCGGGGTGTCCATCACCCATCGCGACGGCACGATCGAGACCCGCGCCGGCACCGACCAGCTGGTCTGGGACCTCGACGCCCTCCAGTACGGGCTCAAGGAGGGACCGTGCTACGAGTCGATCGTCGAGCAGGGGGTGCTCCTGGTCGAGAACGCCCACCACGCGCAGCGGTGGCCGCGCTACATCCCGCAGGCCGCCGAACGCGGTCTCCGCGCCCAGCTGGCGGTCGGCCTCTACGAGGACGGGGACTCGTTGGGTGGGCTCAACCTGTACTCCACCGGTTCGGCCACCATCGACGACGACGCGGTACCGCTGGCCGAGCTCTTCGCCACCCATGCAGCCTTGGCGCTGGGCCGGTTCCGTGCCGAGCGTGAGCTCAACGACGCCATCGCGTCACGTCAGGTGATCGGCCAGGCGACCGGGATCCTCATGGAGCGGTACCAGCTCGACGCGCACCGGGCGTTCGGCTTCCTGGTCCGCACCTCGCAGACCGGGAACGTCAAGCTCCGCGACGTCGCCGCCGAGCTCGTCAGCTCCACCGACACGAGGTACACCATGGACTGACGCCGGCAGCGACAGGATCCGCGACGTGCTCCCGGAGCTCACGATGCAGTCGGGCACCGACGAGATCCTGCTCCGGCTCGCGTGGAGTCGGAGCCGTCCCCCCGCGGCGGGGACGCCCTGGAGCTGGGCGCCGACGGCATCGACCGCCCGCTGCGTTCCTCCTCCCGTCCGTGCGCGACGTCTTCATCGACCCGGCGTTGGGAACATGAGCGGTGGCAGCACGCGACCGCAGGAACGGAGCACGGCGATGTACGAGCGCGACGAGACCGAGGCCGAACGGCTCGACCGGAACTGGCTGGACATGCTCCAGGAGCTGCGCGTCGTCCAGACCGGCGTCCAGCTCCTGGCCGGCTTCCTCCTCACCCTGCCGTTCAGCTTCCGGTTCGGAGAGCTGGACGCCTGGCAGGTGCGGCTGTACCTGGCGATCGTCGTCGTGTCCGCCCTTGCGGTGGGGGTGACCCTCGTGCCGATCGGTGTCCACCGTCGGGTCTTCCGGCAGCACGTCAAGGACCGGGTGGTGGCGACGGGACACCTGCTGACCCAGGTGCTGATCGCCCTGCTGGCCGCGATCATCGTCGGCATCACGACCCTGATCTTCAGCGTCACCCTCGGGTGGACGCCTGCCCTGGTGGTGGCCGCGAGTGCGACCGTGGTGCTGACCGTCCTGCTGCTCGTGATCCCGCTCGTCGCGGCGCGCCAAGACTTGCCCGACTGACCGGGGACCGGAACCAGGTCGCCGACCCGTGGTCGGCCGGGAAGCAGCCCGTCAGTGGTTGCGGAGCGCGTCGATGAGCTCTGACTTGCTCATCTGCGAGCGGCCCTCGATGTCGAGCTCTGACGCCCGCTCCCGCAGGTCATCGACGCTCCAGTCGTCGTACGACCCCGCTCGGCCTCCGCGCTTGCCGACGGTGTCCTCGCCCTCGGCGGCCGAGGCATTGGCGATCCTCGCCGCCTTCTCCTTGCTCGCGCCCTCCCGGCGCAGCGCTTCGTACTTCTCGTCGTCCTTGACGCTGGGACCCGGGTCCTTGCCCTGCGGCATCTCTTCCTCCTCAGGTTGCTCCTGGAGGTGGTCGTACCCGCGGGCGGCCGTTCCATCCCCGACCGCATGCACGAGACACCGATGGGCACGGTGAGATGCGTGGACGACTCGACCAGACGCCCGCCCGTGTCCCTCTACCTCGCAGCCCTGGCCGCCCTGCCCGGGTCGTGGCTCGGCGTGTCGAGCTACCTCGGACTGCCTGCTCCCCACCTGGAGGAACCGCTGCTGGCGGTGATCTACGGCGGTGCCATCATCGGCGCGGCGTTCCTGCTGTCGTGGGCCGCCGAGGCGGTTCAGGTCGACATCAACGCGGGGCTCGCGCTCGCCCTGCTCGCGCTGCTCGCCGTGCTGCCCGAGTACGCCGTCGACTTCGTGTTCGCCACACACTGTGGCGCTGCCTTCACCGGGGACGGGAGCAGCCCGGAGGTCTGTTCCCTGGCGCTGGCGAACATGACCGGAGCCAACCGGGTCCTCGTGGGCGTCGGGTGGCCCCTGGTCGTCCTGGTGGCGACCCTGGCCGTGTGGCGGACCGCCCGGCGCGAGGGGCGCGACACCGGCGACGCGGCGTCCGCCTCGAGCCGCGTGGGCGAGGTCCGGCTCGCTCCCGCGATGTCGGTCGAGATCGGTTTCCTGGCGTTCGCGACCCTGTACTCCCTGTCGCTCCCACTACGCACCAGCATCGGCATCTGGGACTCGGTGGTGCTGATCGGCCTGTTCGTGGCGTACGCATGGCGGTTGTCCCGCATGCCGCGCACCGAGCCCGACCTGCTCGGGGTCTCGGCCTGGGTGGGGAGGCGCCCGAGACGCGTACGCCGAACCGCGCTCGTCGTCATGTTCTCGTTCGCGGCGCTGGTGATCCTGGCGACGGCCGAGCACTTCGCCGAGAGCCTGGTCGCCTCGGGACGTCAGATCGGCATCTCCGAGTTCCTCCTGGTCCAGTGGGTGGCACCGCTGGCGAGCGAGTCGCCCGAGCTGATCGTGGCCTGCCTCTACGCGTGGCGGCTCAAGGCCAGCGACTCCCTGGGCACGCTGCTCTCGAGCAAGGTGAACCAGTGGACCCTCCTGGTCGGCGGGCTGCCGGTGGTCTTCGCGGTGTCCGCGATGACCACCAGTGGGCTCCCGCTCGACACCCATCAGCGCTACGAGCTCCTGATCACCGGGGCGCAGTCCCTCTTCGCCGTCGCGCTGCTCGTCAACGTGAGCCTCAACGCGCGCGCCGCCATCGCGCTCCTCGGACTGTTCCTGTCGCAGTTCCTGGTGAGCGTGCTGTTCAGCGAGCAGGTCAACCAGATCGTGATCGTCGTGCTGTCCGCTGTGTACGTGGTCGCGGCGGTCGCGATCCTCATGAGGCACCGGGGCCGTGCCCTGAGGCTGGTCAGGGACGCGACCGTGTCCTCGCTCGAGGCCCTCCCCGAGGAGCCCCAGGAGGACGACTCCGTCCGTGCGCGCTGAGAACCGCCGCGGGTGAACCCCGGCCAACGGTTCATGCGCGACGGCGTCAGGACGAAGGTGCAGGAGCCCCTCCCCTACAGCGGCGGTCGCTGACTCACCCGCACGGGCGTGGTGTCGGTCGGGGGCGGGCGGGTACGAGACCGGTTCGAAGCAACCACGAGAGAGGGGACATCAGAGATGACCACCGCACGCGACATCATGACCGGCGGCGCCGAGTGCGCCCAGGTCGACCAGACGGTCACCGAGGCGGCTCGCAAGATGCGGGACCTCGGCGTCGGGGCGTTGCCGATCTGCGGCGACGACAACCGGCTCAAGGGCGTCATCACCGACCGCGACATCGTCCTGAACTGTGTGGCCGAGGGCATGGACACGTCCGAGGTCAGGGTCGAGCAGTACGCCGGCGACGAGGTCGTCACGGTCGGGGCCGACGACTCCGTCGAGGAGGCACTGCGGACCATGACCGGTGCCGGCGTCCGCCGTCTGCCGGTGATCGACGGCCACGACCTGGTCGGCATGATCAGTCAGGCGGACATCGCCAAGCACCTCCCCGAGGATCAGGCAGGGAAGCTGGTGGCCGCGATCTCCTCGGCACCCGAGAACGGGTGAACGCCCGCCCACCCCGCCACGTCGTCGGCCCCGGTCGTCCGGGGCCGACGACGTCGTGCCGCCGCAGGTCGGTGCCTCACAGGATGGGGCGTCCGCCCGTGACGGCCACCCGGGCGCCGGACATGTAGCTCCCCTCGTCCGAGGCGAGCAGCACGTACGCCCCCGCCAGCTCCGCCGGCTGACCGGGCCGCCCGAGAGGCGTGTCCTCGCCGAAGTGCTCGACCTTCTCCGGCGGCATGGTGGACGGGATCAGCGGCGTCCAGATGGGGCCGGGAGCCACGCTGTTCACCCGGATGCCGCGGGGGCCCAGCATCTGCGCCAGGCTCGCGCAGAAGTTGGCGATCGCCGCCTTGGTCGCTGCGTACGGAGCCAGGTCCGGCGACGGCATGTCGGAGTTGACCGAGGTGCTGCCGATCACCGACGACCCCGGCTCCATGTGCGGCAGGCAGGCCTTGACCAGGTAGAACATGGCCGACACGTTGGTGGCGAAGGTGTACTGCCACTCCTCGTCGGAGATCTCCTCGAGGTCGCTGTGGTTCATCTGGAAGGCAGCGTTGTTGACCAGGACGTCGACCCGGCCCAGCTCCGCAACGGTGCGCCTGACGATCTCCCGACAGTGCCCGGGCTCGGAGACGTCACCCGCGATGGTCAACGCCGTGCGCCCCGCCTCACGGACCCACCCTGCGGTGTCCTCCGCGTCGTCCGGCTCGGCCAGATGGCTGATGACGACATCGGCCCCCTCCCGGGCGTACGCGATCGCCACGGCACGACCGATGCCGCTGTCGCCGCCGGTGATGACCGCCACCTTGCCGCTGAGCCGGCCGCTACCCCGGTAGGTCTGCTCACCACAGTCCGGCACGGGCTGCATCCGGGACTGGTCACCCGGAACCTCTTGTTGCTGCGGGGGCTGGTCCATCGCTCCTCCTTCGCTCGGCGGACGCCTGCAGTACCCGGATCCGCCCGCCAGCAAACAGGAAGCGACCTCTGGGGGGCGCCGACACGCATCGTCCGTGCGCGAGTGGGCACGGGGACCACGTGACCGAACTGAACGCACTCGTCCTCAACTGCACCCTCACTCCGTCTCCGGAGTCGTCCAGCACCGAGCTGCTCGCCGGGCAGGTCCTCGACGCACTGAAGTCCCACGGGGTCGCCGGAGACCTGATCCGCGTCGTCGACCACGACGTCCGGTTCGGCGTCTCCACCGACGAGGGCAGCGGTGATGCGTGGCCCGACCTCCGTACCAAGGTCCTCGCCGCCGACATCCTGGTCCTCGCCACGCCCGTCTGGATGGGGCAGCCCTCATCGGTGACCAAGATGGTGCTCGAGCGGCTCGACGCCGAGCTGTCCGAGACCGACGACCGCGGCAGGATGACCACCTACGACAAGGTCGGCCTGGTCGCGGTGGTCGGCAACGAGGACGGCGCCCACCACGTCAGCGCGGAGGTCTACCAGGCCCTCAACGACACCGGGTTCTCGTTGGCGCCCAACGCCGTGACCTACTGGGTGGGGCAGGCCATGCAGGGCACCGACTACCGGGACCTCGACGAGACGCCGGAGGAGACCGACTCGGCCACGCACGTGGCCGCTCGCAACGCCGTCCACCTCGCTCGGCTCCTGCAGTCCGAGCCCTATCCGGCAGGGTGAACGGTGCGGTTGCCTGCGCCGCGTGGCCCGCTCAGTCGCGCGACCTTCACTGCCCTGGCCTCGCCCCCGCCGTTCACCGTCGACCTCGCACTGGTCAGGCCCGCGGCAGCGGGCGACGTGCTGCGGTCGGACGACCTGCAGCTCACCCTCTGGGCCCTCTACGAGCTCCACTACCGCGGGTTCGACGAGGTCGCCGACGAGCACGAGTGGGATCCCGACGTGCTCCGGCTGCGTCGAGAGCTCGAGCACCCCTTCGAGGCGGCCGTACGGCGACTCGCGCCGTCCGCGGTCGTCACCGACCAGGACTTCGTCGGGCAGCTCCGCCTGACCATCGACACGGCGGACGGTCCACCGCTGGCCGCGTTCCTGCACCGTGAGGCAGACCGGGAGCAGGTGCTGACCTTCCTTCGGCAACGAAGCCTGTACCACCTCAAGGAGTCCGACCCCCACGCCTTCGTGGTCCCGCGGGTCGACGGCCGCGCCAAGGTCGCCCTGGCCGAGCTGCAGTACGACGAGTTCGGGGCCGGCCGTCCCGAGGCACTGCACAGCCGGCTCTACGCCGACGCCCTCGCGGGGGCAGGCCTCGATCCGACCTACGGCCGGTACGTCGACGAGACGCCCGCCATCACCCTGGCGGTCAACAACCTGATGTCCCTGTTCGGGCTGCACCGCCGGCTGCGCGGCGCGGCCCTGGGTCATCTGGCCGCCTTCGAGACGACCAGCTCACTCCCCTGTCGCAAGATCGCCGCCGGCATCGAGCGCGTCGGCCTGCCCCCGGTCGTGGCGGCGTACTTCGAGGAGCACGTGGAGGCGGACGCCGTGCACGAGCAGGTGGCCCTGCGCGACATCTGCGGCGCGTTCGTCGAGACCGAGCCCGACCTCGCGGGCGATGTGCTGCTCGGCGCCTCGGCGTGCCTGGCGCTCGACGCAGCAGCCGCGGGTGACCTCCTGGCGGTGTGGGCGGATCAGGAGCAGGAGGCAGCGTCGTGACCGGTGAGGTGCGGGTCGAGGTGTGTCCCGGCGGGCCGCTCCTGGTCCGCGGTGCCAGCGTGGTGCGCGACGCCGGAGGGGAGGAGCACCGGGTCACCCGCCCCGTGGTGGCCGTCTGCCTCTGCGGCAAGTCGTCGCGGCTCCCCTGGTGCGACTCGACGCACAAGGTGATCCGCCGACCGGGCTGAGGAGAAACCCTCAGGCCGTGCCGAGGTGCAGCAGCACGCCTCCGGGGCACGTCCGCATCTCCCGGTGACGGAGCCGCTCGGGCAGGGCGTCGACGAGAAGGCCCGCCTGGGCCTCGGTCCCGAGCTGGAGCACCAACGAGCCCCCCGGCAGCAGGTGACGCTCGGCGACGGCGAGGCACCCTCGCGCCACCTCGAGTCCGTCGGAGCCGCCGTCGATGGCGAGGAGGGGGTCCTCCGGGTAGCGGCCGGTCTCCCCGCGCGGCACCCACGGTGGGTCGGCGATGACCACACCGAAGCGTTCCTCGGTGTCCAGCACGGCGTCCATGCGGCCGACGCGCACCGCGAACCGATCCGTCAGTCCCGACCTCCGGGCGTTCGCCCGGGCGTACTCCCCCGCGACCGGGTCCACGTCCACGGCCACGACGTGGCGACCGCTCAGCGCAGCGAGGAGCAGGCCGATGTGACCGGCGCCGGTGCACAGCTCGAGGGCATCACCGGCGGGCGCGTCGACCGCCAGCTCGGCGGCCCACCGGGCCTGTTCCGCAGTCCAGGGTCGCGGCCGCAGGATGCGCGCGTCGTAGTGGATCGTCAGGTCGTCGAACATCACCGGCATCGCCACCACCTGCCCGTACCCCGGGCCGCCCGGTTGATTCCCGACGGTGATCGGCGGGAGTATCGAGAGGCGATACGGGTACGGGCCCGCCCCATGGGGTCGTGCATCGGGACGATGCGCGACGGCGTGGCAGTACCCGGGCCCCGGACCCCGGCCCCCGGCCCCCACACACGCGTGGGGCCGCAGCCCAGCAGGGACCGCACCTTCGGTGCGGAGCGTCCGGCAGGAGGTCACGTGATCGAGGCGTGGGATGGATCCGAGGCAGCCGTCGCCGCCTTCGACCAGGCGCCGCGGATGTTCTCGGTGTCCGAAGGACCTGACCACGTCCTCAGGGCCGTCAACGGAGCCCTGCGCCACCGATTCCGCGCCCGTCCCGACCCCGTCGGCCGGCCGGTGAGCGAGACGCTCGGCGACCTGGCGGACCGACAGCTGCTGCAGCGCTACGACGAGGTCTACGAGACCGGCCGGCCCTACCGGGCCCGGGAGTGGCGGCTGGTCGCCGCCGAGGACCCCATGCTGGACGTCTACCTCGACATCGAGCTCTCCCCCTGGCTGCGCGAGGACGGTTCGGTGAGGGGGGTGATCGCCCTCGCGGTCGACGTCACGAGGGACGTGCGCGAGCGGGTGGTCCACCAGGGCGCCGATCATCGGTCTGCCCACGTCGAGGCGAGTGCGCTGGTCACCGCGTTGCAGGACGCCCTGCTGCCGAGCGACGTACCCGTCCTGCCCTGCGTCGACATCGGTGCCCGGTACCTGCTGGCCGACGCGACCACCGCCGCCGGCGGCGACTGGTTCGACGCCGTGCCGCGCACCGACGGAACGGTGGCGCTCGTGGTGGGCGACGTCGTGGGGCACGGAGTGGCGGCCTCCACGACGATGGGGCAGCTCCGTTCGGTGCTGCGCGAGCGGCTCCTGGCAGGGGCGACGCTGACCGAGGGCCTGTCGGCGGTGGACCGGTTCGCCGGCCGGGTTCCCGAGGCGCGGACGGCGACGGCGTGCGTGGTCGAGCTCGATCCCGTCACCGGCTCGATCGAGTACTGCACGGCCGGGCACCCGCCCCCGCTGGTGGTCACACCCAGCGGCAGCACCCGCTTCCTGGAGCCCACGGGCGCAGGCCCCCTCGTCACGCACGGTGATTTCCCCACGGCGTGCGCCCGGCTCGACCCGGGCGACCTGGTGCTGCTGTACTCCGACGGACTGGTCGAGCGGCCCGGCCGATCCCTCGCGCAGAACACCCTCGACCTCGCCCGCGTCGCCTCCGAGATCGCCACCGGCCGCACCTCCGTCGCGGACGTCGCCGACCGGGTGGTGGAGCGCGTGTGCGACGGCACCCTGGACCTGCTCACGCGGGTCACCGGCTACGCCGACGACATCACCCTGCTGGCGGCGCAGCGAGTCGCCCGCGCACCGGCCCTGACACTGCGAACGCCGGCGCGACCCGACTCGGTGGCGGAGATGCGACAGGTGGTCGGGGAGTGGCTCGACGTCCTCGGCGTCGGACTCCTCGACCACGTGGCGGTGGAGCATGCGCTCGGCGAGGCCGTGGCGAACGCGGTCGAGCACGCGTACGTCGACCTCGCGCCCGCCGCCGGCGTCCGGCTCCGCGTCGCGCTGGAGGACGACGGAATGATGGTCGCCGAGGTCTCGGACAGCGGTCGATGGCGCGAGCGGCCCACCGCGGCCAACCGCGGGCACGGCCTGTCGATGGTGAGCGGGATGGCCGACTCGGTCACGGTCGAGACCGGAGGGGAGGGCACCAGCCTGATCATCCGGCACCGACTGACCCGGCCGGCCAGAATGCTGCGCGGTGACACGGTGCCGACAGGGTCGGAGCGGGATACCCACGAGTACACCGAGCACCGTGACCACGACGTGCTGACCGTGTCCGGGCCCGTCGACCTCCGGGCGGCCTCGAGGCTGCGCATCGCCCTGCAACGCCTCCTGCGGGCCGGAACTGCCGACGGGACGGTGGATCTCACCCGGGTGACGCATCTCGGGAGTGCCGGGGTGCAGGCCCTTCACGAGGCCTTGAGCACGCGCGGAGGCCGTCTTCGCATCGTGGCTCCGCCGGGATCTCCGGCACAGCACGTGCTCGAGCTGGTCCGGCTGCCCTTCTCCTCCGGCTCGGAGGACCCCGCCGGCGACGAGGACGATCCCCCGCCCTGGCCCTGAGCGGGCCGACGAGCGCCTACACCCCAAGGTGTGGTGACGCCGGTTTGGCCGACGTGGTTGTGTGGAGGGAGTGGTTGAGCAACAAGCCACGCCGATGCTCCTTATCGGGAGGTGCGGACGGTGTCGCGAACTCATCAGGACATCCAGACCGCCAAGGACACAGAACGCCTGCTGGGCCACCTCAGGACGGCTGAGGGAGGACCACGGCAGCGCCTGGAGAACGAGCTCGTCGCGCAGCACCTGTCGGTGGCCCGTGACGTCGCTCGCCGCTACCACGGGCGCGGCATCCCGGCAGACGATCTGAACCAGGTCGCCTACCTGGGCATGGTCAAGGCAGCCCGGGGCTACGACCACGCCAAGGGTGACGGCTTCCTCGCGTACGCCGTTCCCACCGTCCGCGGCGAGCTGCGCCGCCACTTCCGCGACCACGGGTGGACGGTGCGTCCCCCTCGGTCCGTCCAGGAGCTCCAGCCGCGCGTCGTGCGCGCTCGGGAGCGCCTGGCCCAGCAGCTCGGACGCGATCCGCGGACCGACGAGGTCGCCGAGCACCTGGGCGTCGAGGTCGACCAGGTCCTGGACGCAGGGTGCGCCGACGGCTGCTTCACCCCGACCTCGCTCGACGCCGCACCCGACGACGACAGCTCGTCGGTGGTCGACCGGCTCGGATCCGCTGACCCCGGCTTCCCCCAGGCAGAGGCACGGGTGGCCCTCCGCCCGTTGCTGCGCCAGCTCAGCGCCCGCGAGCAGCGGATCCTGGAGATGCGCTTCTGCGAAGGATGCACCCAGGCCGAGATCGGGGACGAGATCGGCGTGTCCCAGGTCCAGGTGTCGCGGCTCCTCACCGGGGTCTTCGAGCGGCTTCGTGGCCAGCTCGTCGGGGCGTCGGCATGACCTCCGGCACCGATCAGTCACCTCCCGGTGGCAGGAACGTCGGGCCGCGGTTGCGCACCAACGAGCTGCCCCGCCTCGTGACCGTGGACCTGGGCAACCGCGTGGCGGAGGCCACGGCGCTCGCCGTCAGGGCCGGGGCCCAGGGCCACCAGACGCTGGTGATCGCGGACGGGACGCTGGCGTGGCTCGCGTCGCACCGCGTCGTCACCCGCGTCGCCACCGAGGACAGTCCATCCGACGACGACCCCTCCCGGACCCGGGCTCCCCAGGAGTGAGCCCCTGCCGCTCACCCGCGTCGTGCAGGCAGGCGTGATGCTGGAGAGGGAGTTCAAGTACGACGTCGACGGCGACTACGCGCTGCCCGACCTCGCGGGGGTCGAGGGTGTGGCTGCGGTCGACCCCGCCGTCGAGACGGCGCTCGAGGCGACGTACTTCGACACCCCCGACCACCGGCTGTCGGCGGCCGGAGTGACGCTTCGTCGGCGCACGGGAGGGGCGGACGAGGGCTGGCACCTCAAGCTGCCGTCGGCGGAGGAGCCGGAGGCCCGGCATGAGCTGCGGCTCGGCGTCGGGCGGGCGGTCCGCACCGTGCCCAAGCCGTTCCGGTCGACCCTCAGTGGCCTGACCGGCGACCAGCCGCTCGGACCCGTCGCGACCGTGGCCACCCGGCGCACGGTGCGACAGCTGCGCGACGACCAGGGCGCGGTCCTCGTCGAGGTGGCCGACGACGCCGTCGAGGCGGCCGTGGTCCGTGCGGACGGCGACGGCGATGTGCCGGACCCGATCGCCTGGCGCGAGGTCGAGGTGGAGCTCGTCGACGGCGACGCGGCCGTGCTGCGCGGGGTGGGCAAGCAGCTCACCAGTGCCGGGGCGTGCGACACGACCCGTCGCTCCAAGGTCGGCCGGGTCCTGGGCGGCGAGCCCAGCCCGGCGGACGCACCGTCCCGGGCCAAGGACCCGGTGCAGGCACTCGTCCAGCACCGACTGGCCACCCAGCTCGGGGTGCTGCTCCGGCGCGACCCCCTCGCCCGCGAGAACCTCCCCGAGGGCGTCCACACCATGCGCGTGGCTGTACGGCGGCTGCGCTCCGCCCTCGCCACCTGTCGCCCCTTCCTCGACCGATCGGTCACCGACCCGCTCCGCGACGAGCTCGGCTGGCTCTCCGACGTCCTCGGCGACGCCCGGGACGCCGAGATGCGCCGGCAGCGCCTCGACGCCGCAGTCGACGCCCTCGTGGCGGCACGACCGGACATCGACTGGGACGACCAGCGGGTGCGGTCGGTGCTGTGGTCGTCGCTCGTCGACCGTCACCAGCACGCGCTCGCCGGGCTCCAGGAGGCGCTCGCGAGCGAGCGCTACGCCGCCCTGCTCGACCGCACGCGTGAGCTGGTCGTGACTCCGCCCTGGACCGACCGGGCCTCCCAGAAGGTCGGCGACGCCTACCGCCGCCGCGTCGGGCACGAGCTGAAGCGGGTGCGGCGACGGATGGCGGCCGCCGCGGACCCCGAGCTCACGCCCGAGGAGCGGGCCCGCGCACTGCACCAGGCCCGCAAGGCCACCAAGCGGGCGCGCTACGCCATCGAGCCGCTGCGCCCGGTCTACGGGGGCAGCGCGAAGACTCTGGTGAAGCGGCTCAAGAAGCTCCAGTCGGCACTGGGGCAGCACCAGGACACCGTGGTCACCCGCGGCCTCCTGCTCGACCTGGCGCGCACGCAGCAGCCGCCCCTCGACCCGGCTGCCGCACTCCTCGCGGGCGCGCTCGTCGAACGCGAGAGCGTGGCCGCGGAGCGCTACGAGGCCCGCGCACGGAAGGCGTGGAGGACCGTGCGCGGAACACCCGGCCCGGGGTGACCGGGAGCTCCGACGGTCCTGTGAGGTCGGCTGGATTCCACCGTGCGCGAGCGGCAGCCGTCACGCCGGCACGAGCCCGTCGTCCCGCACCCCCTCGAGGACGTCCGGCCGGTTGGTGATCACCCCGTCCACGCCCGCCGCGAGGACACGCTCCATGTCGGCGGGCCGGTCGACGGTCCACACCAGGCACTCCAGCCCGGCCGCGTGCACCGCCGCCACGTACGTCGCGGTCGCGCGCCGGTGGTGGGGGTTGACCTGGCAGGCGAACGAGGCCAGGGCGGGCAGTCGCCTGACCGGCGGGTGCCCGAGCAGCCCGACGGGGGTCGCGGGGGCGAGCCGCGCGAAGTCGTGCATCGCCTCGTGGTCGAAGGACTGGACCACGACGTTGCCAGCACGGCGCGACTGCAGGGTGCGCGCGACGTCGCCGACGATGCCGGGGTGGAGGCGCGGGTGCTTCACCTCGAGCTGGAGCCCGACACCGAGGGTGGTGAGCAGGTCGAGGGTCTGCTCCAGGGTCGGGACCTGCTCGCCGGCGTACGCCGGTGCGAACCAGGAGCCGGCGTCGAGCCGCCGGACCTCGTCGAAGGTCAGGTCGGCCACCCGCCAGGGAGCCCGGTCCGGCAGCACCCGGGCGGCGTCGGTGGTGCGGGACAGGTCGGTGTCGTGCACCAGCACGAGCACGCCGTCGCGGGTGCGCTGGACGTCGACCTCGACCAGGTCGCTGCGCTGCTCCACGGCGAGCCGGATCGCGGCCAGGGTGTTCTCGGGGGCGTGGCCGCTGGCTCCGCGGTGCGCGATGGTGGCGGTCGGTCGGGTCGTCGTGGGCAGGAGGCGCATGGTGGCTCCTCGGGACGCGGGATCACCGTCGTGCCGAGGATGGCCACCGCGGGTGGCCGCGACGTGACCGCCAGGTGGATGTCGGGACGCCGTACGGCGACGTCTTCGCCGCTCAGGAGGCTCGCGCGGTCACGTCGTCCCGGTGTCCGCCACGTCGCCGACGGGCAGGACGATCGTGAGCGACGTCCCGACCCCGGGCGGGCTGTGCACCTCGAGGCTGCCCCCGAGGGCGTGGACCCGGTCGACGAGCCCGAGCAGCCCCGAGCCCTTGCCGGGGTCCGCGCCGCCGACCCCGTCGTCGGCGACCTCGAGCCTGACGGTGGGACCCTCGGTCGCCACCCGCACCCGGACCTGAGTGGCGTCGGCGTGCTTGATGACGTTCGCGAGGGCCTCCGACGCCACGTAGTAGGCCCCCACCTCGAGCTGCTCCGGGAGCCGGCCCACGCCGTCGATCTCGAGCTCGACCGGGACCGGTGACCGTCGGGCGAGGTTGGCGAGCGCCGGGCGCAGGCCGCCGTCGGACAGCACCGCGGGATGGATGCCGTGCGCGATCTCCCGCAGCTCCTCGAGCGAGGCCACCAGTCCTTCGCGCAGGGTGGTCAGCGTCGGCAGCAGCTCCTCCGAGCCCGAGACCGCCAGGTCCTCGGCCACCCGGAGGTCGAGGCCGAGCGCGACGAGTCGCTGCTGGACCCCGTCGTGCAGGTCGCGCTCGATGTCGCGGCGGCCGCGGTCCGCGGCCGCGACCACCCGGGCGCGGGACGCCGCCAGCTCCTCACGGGCCTCCGCATTGGCGACCGCGGTGGCCGCCAGGCTGGTGAACTCGCGCAGACGGGACTCCGTGTGGGGCGCGATCGGCTCACCCGACCGCGAGGCCGCGACCATGACGCCCCACAGCCGCCCGTCGACGAGGAGCGGCGTGCCCACGCTGGAGCGGACGCCGGCCGTCCGCAGCCGTTCGCCGACCTGCCCGCCGTCGGTGCCGGGGCGGTCCGCACGAGCGGGTCCGCTGCCGCGCCGTACGGCGACGAGCACGTTGTCGCCCTCGATTCGCAGCCGGGTGCCGACCCGGAGGTCCGAGGGCGCGGCGCTCCACGCCCCGACCACCGTCGCGGTGTCGTCGTCCTCGAAGCGCCACAGGGTGGCGAGGTCGAGGGCCAGCAGCCGGCCGACCTCCTCGGTGACCGACGCGAAGACGTCCATCGGCGCGGTCTCCTCGGCCACCGACGTGGCCACCCGGCGGAGCGCGTCCTGCTCGTCCGCCAGCAGGTGGCGGGCATCCTCGGACACCTCGGCACGGCGACGGGCCAGCACGGCGAGCAGGCCCAGCAGCACGCCGGTGACCAGGTAGGCGGTCAGAGCGACCGAGTTGCGGGGGTCCGGCAGCGCCAGCGTGTGGGTGGGCGGGATGTAGTGCCAGTCCAGCGCGACCACGCTCGCGATGCCGATCGTGACGGCGTACCCGATCCCCCAGTAGCGGGTCACCGCGAGGACCACGGCGACGTCGAGGACCAGGACCGCGATCACCGAGGCGGCGCCGTGCGGGAGCACGCCGCCCAGGAGGACCGCTCCCACCGCGTACCACAGTGCGCCGGCGCCGAACGCGACCACGGCCTCGAGCCCCACCCGCCACCGTGTGGCCTGGTTTGCCACGGACCGAGACTAGCCGCGATCGAGGGGTGGCGTGCCGCGCGCGCTCAGCCGGAGGGTCCGGGCCTCATCCCGCTCGACCCTCCGCCCGCTGTCGCACCTCGAGGACGCGCGACGGCGTGAGGTCGAGCTTGTGGAGGAAGGCCGACGCCGGGGTCGCGTCCAGGAGGTCGCGCAGCTCGTCCTCGTGGCAGGTGGACATCAGGATCAGCGTGGAGTTCTGGAGTCGCTCGTCCTGCGCCATCCGGCGGACCACGTCGAAGCCGCTCTCCGGGCCGAGCTGGACGTCGACGAGGATCGCGGCCGGCTGCAGGCGGACCGCCTCGGCCAGCGCGGCGACGCCGGTGTCCGCGGTGCCCACCACCTCGAGGTCGCCGCGCTCGAGCGTCGCCCGGGCCCGGTCCACGAAGGTCGGGCTGTCGTCGACGAGCAGCACGCTGGTTCTCACCCGACCATCGTCGCCCCTCCGACCGTCCGGCGCATTGCAGGTACCCACCATCCTGCGCTCTTCCGGCTAGCCGGTAGTGGACCCTCCGGCACGCACCCAGCCACGTCGGGCGCTGGCCTCGATGTGGCAGGGCCCCCCTGCGGGCCACGGTGGAGGCACGTCGATCCGGAGCGGAGGTGAGGGACATGGAGATCGGACGCATCGGTCACGCGGTCGCCGGAGCCCTCTTCGCGGAGACCCTGATGAGCGCGGCCCTGAGCGGGATCACCGCCGTCATCGACCTCCCCGGCCTGAGCTCCGTGTGGGCGACGTTCCTGCCGCTCGACCTCGTCGTCCGGGCCCTCCGGACGCTGTTCGTGCGGTGCACCCGGACCGACGGCCACCACACCACCCACCACGAGACCACCTCGAGGAAGGACCTCACCATGTACGACCGACACAACGACAGGATCCACCCGGTTCGGCGACGCCTGGCCACGCTGGCGGGTCTGACCACCCTGGTGCTGACGACGGCCGGCGCCCTCGGCGCGGCGCCGGCGGGGGCCACCGCCGGCGCGGTGGAGCGCGGCGCGACCACCGCGTCGGTGGCCTCGGTCAGGGCCGAGGCCACGGCGGCCGACGCGGCGCTCGCACGGACCGTCAAGCGGATCGGGCTGCGGCGCTACGAGCAGGCGGTCGTGTCACTGACCGGCGCCCGCACCCACACCGTGCGCGCCAACAACCAGGCGCGGTCGCTCATCGGCGCACCGCCGACCGACCCCGAGAGCGACGATCCTCCGGGACCTCCGGCGGTCCTCGCGGCCCTCCGGCTGGACTACCGCATGAGCACGGGGACGGTCGCCCTGTTCGACGGACAGTCGAACGCCGACGTCATCGCCGCCCTGCGCTCGACCCTCTCGAGCGCCCAGCACCGGCGCGACGTGGTCCTCGCCGACGTGGTCGCCCTGCCGGCGGAGGGCGACGGGGCGGACTACGGGGACGGCATGGCGGACACGCTCGCCATCTACGACCGCGAGGTGACGGCGATCTCGAACGCGCTGGACCACCACAGCCTGACCGCGGCTTCCCGCACCGGGCTCAGCAACGCACTCGCCCGGGCGCAGGCCACCCGTGACGTGGTGCAGGCGGCGTTCGGCGGCGGCGAGCGCTGAGCGCCGCCGCCGGTGGCTGGACGCAGCACCGCCCGGCGCGGACGCGGCTCACCCGCTCGACCCTTCAGGTCGGGCGGGTGTGCTGCTGCGCCGCCCGTAGCCCGCCCGAAGAAGGGCACCGAGCGAGCGGCGCCGGGTGACGAGGAGGTCGATCGCGAACACGAGCAGGACGAACGTCGCCGCCACCCGGACGAAGGCAGTCGGTGAGACCAGCTGGATCACGAAGACCCACAGGATGATGAGCGCATCGACGCGCACCGGCCTGAGGGTGGCCAGGGCGGCCACCACGAACAGGGTCACGGCGATGGTGAAGCCGACCTCCAGCTGCTCCCGTCCCCCCATCGGGAGCGCGAAGCCGCCTCCCCCGGCGGCGTACGCGATCGGCAGCAGCCCCATGCCGAGGGTCCACTGGCTGACCGACGACGCGAGGAGCAGCGCCATCCCCTGGGCGGGTCGGTGGTTGAGGACCAGGACCGCGACGATCACGAACTCGGGGGACTCCGTCGCGGCCGGGACCACCGACTGGATCAGGAGGTACGGATCGAACCCGAGCGCGGTCCCGGTGGCGAGCAACGCGTCCGCGAACGGGTTCGCGATGAGCAGGATGACGGCACCCGCGGTGACGACGAGGGCCACGATCGCGGGGCGGTGGAGCGGCGGTGGGAGCGACAGGATCCCGGCGGGTACGCCGACCACGCCGGGCTGCTCCTCGGGCGACCCCTGGACGCGCCGCGCGTAGAGGACGTACAGCGCGATGAGCAGGACCCCGTCGACGACGGTGAGGCTGCCGCGGCCGACCACCTGCACGGCGTAGATCGACGTGACCAGCAGGACGGCCAGCTCCAGTCGTCGGTGTGGCGAGAGCTGGACGGACTCCCCCGCCTCCTCGCCCCGCCGCGACGCGACCAGGAGCAGCAGCAGCGGCAGCGCGGCGGCACCGGTGAGCAGCAGGCGGGTGGCGCCGGTGAGGTTGGCCGTGACCAGGTCGGCCTCCTGGATGTAGGCGAACCGGATCTCGATGACGAACTCGGGCAGGACGGCGAGCACCGCGATCACCGCCAGCACCACACCACCGGAGAACACGGCCTCACCGGCATCGGCTGCCCAGGCGAGCATGAACGCCGCCCCGACCACCCCCACGCCGAGCCCGATCACGGCGACCTGCACCGGGAGGAGGGCCTCCGTGACGTGGACCACCACGCCCAGCACCGCGCACCAGGCCGCGAGCAGGAGGTGCCGCCGCCACGCGCGGCTCCCCGTCGACGTGGCCTCCGGCTGGGTCATCGCCGCCCCCTCACCCTGAGCCGGGTGGTCACCTGCGCGGCAGTTCCGTCCCCGCGGGCGGTGACCGTGAGCAGGTAGCGCCCGGGCTCGACGGGCCTCCACACGAACGTGCCGCGGCGGGTCGGGCACGGGAAGCGCCACACCCGGCCCTCGGTCTCGTCGGAGTCGATCTTCGCGACAGCGGAGGCGCAGTCCTCGGCCCGGAGCGCGAGCTCGGCCGGGGTGCCGACCGTGAGGTCGTCAGGCACGCGGAGCAGGTCCACCCGTGGGGGCGGCACCTCGGGAGGCCGGCGTACGACGACCAGCCGGAGGGACTCGGTCGTGGTCCGCCCTCCCGGTCCGCGGGCGCGGATCACGACCAGCGCCCGTCCGGCCCGCTGGGGGGTCCACGTCGCGACACCGCGGCCACGCGGCAGCAGGAAGTCGCGGTGGAACACCACTCCCGCGCTGGTCGACACCCTGACCGACGCACGCTCCCCGTCGGTCACCTCGAAGGGGACGTCGACCGGCCGCCCCACCACGGCCCGGCGCGGTGGGTCGGGCAGCCGGATCCGGGGACGCGGCTCCAGCACGAGGAGCTCGGCGGCGTCGGTCACGCTGGTGCCGTCGAGGCCGGCCACCTCGACGTGCACCCGCGCGGTGCCGGCAGCGTCCGGGGTCCAGTCCACGCTCCCTGTGCCGTTCCTGATCTTCACGGTGGCATGGTGGCGCCCGCCCGGGGAGCGGACGGTCACGAACGCCCGACGCCCGTTCGCCACCTCGAAGGTCAGCTCGACGGGCCTGCCGACCACGACCGGGGCCGCCACGCGCACGACGTCGACCTGCGGAGGCTCGTTGAGGGCCTGGCGCACCGCGGTCTCGATGTCCACACCGAGACCGACCCGCCCGTCGAGGAAGGCGGTCACCCCGATCAGGCGGGCGGCTCCCGGGCCGCGCGAGCCCTCGTACAGGCTCTGGAGCTGGAGGACCCCGCCGGGGAAGAACAGCAGCCGCGGCCGGCCGAGCAGCACCGTGTCGAGCGACGACGCAGCCAGGTCGCGGATCTCGAGGTTCCGGATGCCCAGCAGGTTGCGCACGCGGGTGCTGGCGAACGCCAGCCTGCTCATCTGGGCGGGTCCCAGCGTGACCGGCGTGCGCGGGAGGACCCGGGAGGTGAGCCGGGGACGACCCTGCGCGTCGACCCATCCCGAGAGGGAGGCGACGAGGTTCTGGCCGGCGCGCGGCGTGTAGTACGTCTCGACGATCAGGCGCGGCGACATGCCGCCGGGCGGGGGCGCGAACTTGTAGGACGGCGGGAGGGTGAGCCGCAGGTCGTCCTCGTCGGACTCGTCGAAGTCGATGTCACCGGCCACCTCGATCGGGCCGGACAGCGCGAGCGGACGCGCCCACGCCTCCGCGTCGCTCACGAAGACGTCAGGCCGGGTCACGTGGAACCGCTCGTACCCCGTCGCCTGCGCCTCGAACAGCTCGCGTGGGTAGCGCAGCCGACTCCGGAGCTCGGCGGGCATCTCGTCCTCGGGGCTGAACAATGACGGGAAGATCCCGGACCAGGCCCGGGCGATCGGGTCGGCGTCGTCGGTCAGGTAGAGGTCGACCTCACCGGTGAACGCGTCCACCGTGGCGCGCACGGAGGCGCGTGCGTAGCTGGTCGGCACCCCGGCGAGCTCGACCTGCTGGGCGTAGGGGAACCAGTCGCTGGTCGTGTAGCCCTCCACCACGAACACGATCCGGCCGTTCGCCGTGAGCGGCACGGCGTCCTGGTCCCACCGGAGGAACGGGGCCAGCGCGTGCAGCCGGTCGTGGACGTCGCGGTGGAGCAGGAGGCGGGACTGCGACGTGACGTCCTCGGAGAGCAGCAGCTCCTTGCTCCCCAGCACGGCGCCGAGCACCGCCCGGCGTACCCAGCCGGAGACCTCGATGCCCGCCGGTCCGTCGTAGCTGTACGCACCCTCCCGGGGTGCCTCCGCCCCCGGGAAGTCGACCTCGGGGCGGCGCGTGGCGACCAGGACCCACGGGGAGTCGGCGAGGCCCGCGTCGGTGGTGGCCGACAGGACCGCCGGCTGCTCCTCGTCGTCCTCCGCGACGCTCGGGGGCGGGAGGTCACCGAAGTAGATGCGCGGCTCCTCGACCTCCAGCCCGCTGTCCAGGAGCCGCGGCTGGCGGGCCGCGCCGATCTCCGTCCCGGAGAACCGGATCAGCCCGAGCCCGTGGGTGTACGCGAGCCGGTCGTTGACCCAGGTGCCCGCGCCGGGGATCTCGCTCACGTCGAGCTGTCGAGCGCTGACCAGAGTCGGGCGGCGCCGGCCCTCGTCCGGTGGCACGTCCAGCACCGGTTCGGGCGGCCGGTAGAAGGGGCGGTCGGTCACGAGCTGTCGCATCCTCGCCTCGAGGACGAAGGCGTCCCACTCGGCGACGTTCTCCAGGCGCCTGCTCATCGATGGGAAGTCTGCAGCCGAGAAGCTCCCCGTCGGCGTGTAGGGCTCGACCTCGATCGCATCGAGCCCGAGGCCGGTCCGGGTGGCGGCCAGCGAGTCCTCGAGGTAGGGCTGCTCGCTGAGGAGCGGGTTGGGGTCGACGACGAAGCGCTGCACGACCGCGGGCAGCACCGCGCCGACCAGCGCCGCGGCCCCCCCGAGCAGGGCCCCGGAGAGGACCACGAGCCGGGTGGTGCGGCGGCGACCGGCCCGCGCGACGAGTGGAGCGCTCAGGACGACGGCCGCGAGGACCACCGTCGCCACGGTCAGGAAGGTCAGCCACGGGAGGCGCACCTGGACGTCGACGAACCCGGCGCCGGCGAACGAGTTCGGCTCCCGCGTCGAGGGCTGGCCCAGCTCGAGGAGGTAGCGCTCCAGGCTCAGCCGCCAGGCGACCACCAGCAGGAAGGTCGCCCCGAGGACCGCCAGGTGCACCTGGACGCCCGGGCCGGCGCGCACCGGTCGGAATCCCAGGGTGCCCCGGAACCAGTCGACCGCGACCACGTAGCCGGTCGTCAGGGCTACGAGACTGAGCAGCCAGCCCGCCACCAGGAGCTCGAGCGGCAGCGAGAACACGAAGAAGCCCACGTCGCGGCCGTGGATCGGGTCGTCCAGGCCGAAGGGCTGACGGTGGCCCCACAGCAGGAACTCCTGCCAGTGCCCGCGAGCCGCGGACCCGAAGATGCTGCCGGTGAGGAGGGAGGTCCCGACCAGGGCCAGCAGCCCGGCCCCGCTGCGCGCGACCCCGGTACGCCGCAGCGCCACGGCCAGGTGGCACCCGACGAAGAGCGCGGCCACGGCCGTGACCACGAGGTGGACCTCGAGCTTGGCCGTGAGGACCCGGCGCAGGACGTCGGCCTGCCCCACCTCCTGGAACCACCAGACGTCCGGCAGCAGCCGCACGCCCGCCCAGACCACCAGCAGCGGCAGCCCCGCCACCACGACCACCAGCGTCGCGCGGCCGCGCGGTCGGAGGAGGAAGGGTCGTGGCGCGGGAGGCCTTTCGGCGAGCAGGGAGTCGAGGGCGCCGGCTGCAGGCGCGGGCGTCGTACGGGGCTGGCGTCGGTGGCCGTCCAGGCGGCCGTAGCGGTCGAGGAACTCATCGAGGCCGGGGCGGCTGACCTCCCAGACGTAGCGCGACCCCCACGGGCGCTGGCGTCCGTCGAGCTCGCCCTTGCGCAGGAGGGCCCGGACGGTCTGCGGGCTCGTTCCCAGCTCCTCGGCGGCCTGCGCAACGGTGAGGCCGTCCCCCTCCCCCATCCGGGTGACGGTACGCCTGTCGCTTTCGCAGTGGCAACGGAGCGAGACCGGCCGGTTTCGCAGTCGCCGGACTCGCCGGGGCAGCTGGTCCGCGGGCATACTGCTGCCCATGCCGGACCCGGGGGGACCCGTGCGGGTGGTCCTCGCTGACGACGACGTCCTGCTCCGCGAGGGGCTGGCGCGGCTGCTGGCCCGCCCGCACTTCGAGGTCGTGGGTCAGGCGGGTGACGGCAGCGAGCTGCTGGCGCTGGTCCGGGAGCACCTCCCCGACCTGGTCGTCACCGACATCCGGATGCCGCCGAGCCACGGCACCGAGGGCCTGGACGCGGCGAGGACGATCCGGGAGGAGCACCCCGCGGTCGCCATCCTGGTCCTGTCGGGCCACGTGGAGGTCGAGCACGCGATGACCCTGCTGGCCAGCGGCCAGGGCATCGGCTACCTGCTGAAGAGCCGGGTCCTGGACGTCGACGACTTCGTCGACACCCTGGGCCGGGTCGCCGGCGGCGGCTCGGTCGTCGATCCGGCCCTGGTGCAGGAGCTCGTCGGGTCCCAGCGTCGGCACGACCCGCTCGCGGCCCTCAGCGACCGGGAGCGCGAGGTGCTGGCGCTGATGGCAGAGGGCCGGTCCAACGCCGGCATCGCAGCCCAGCTCTGGGTGACCGAGGGGACGGTGGAGAAGCACATCGGGAGCCTCCTCGGCAAGCTCGACCTGCCCGACTCGAGCAGTGACCACCGGCGGGTGCTCGCGGTGCTCGCCTTCCTCGAGGCCCGCTGACCGACGCGATACTGGTCCGGTGCGGGCAGCAGTCAGGAGGGAGTACGGCGGCCCCGAGGTCGTCCGGTTCGAGGACGTCCCGGCACCGGTCCCCGGTGCCGGTGAGCTCCTGGTGCGGGTGCTCGCGACGACGGTCAACCGCACCGACTGCGCCTACCGGTCCGGTCACCCCCGGATCAACCGGGCGTTCTGCGGGTGGCCGCGGCCCCGCGTGCCCGTGCTCGGATCCGAGTACGCCGGCGTCGTGGTCGACGTGGCCGACGACGTCACGTCGTACGCCGTGGGCGACCGGGTCTTCGGGTTCGTCGACGGCCGGCCCGGCGCCCACGCCGAGCTGGTCGCCGTCCCGGCGGACGGCCTGGTCGCGCTCGTGCCGGAGGGCTGGGCACCCGCCGACGCGGCGCCGGGCATGGAGGGCGCGCACTACGCCCATGCGTTCCTGCGCGTGACCGGGCTGGGCCGGGGGCAACGGGCGCTCGTGCACGGCGCCACCGGCGGCATCGGGACCGCCGCCGTCCAGCTGCTCCACGCCGAAGGGGTCGAGGTGACGGCCGTGTGCGACCGACCCCCTCCCGACCCCGACCTGCTCGTTCGGCTGGGCGCCGCCACCGTCATCGACCTGTCGAGCGGTGGCAGGCTGGACGACGCCGCGAGCGGTTTCGACGCGGTGCTCGACGCGACCGGGCACACCTCCTTCGCCACCGCTCGCCCGCTGCTCCGCTCCGGCGGCTGCTACGTCTCCTCCGACCTGGGCCGCGGCGGCCAGAACGTCGCGCTCGCCGCCGCCGGTCCCCTGGGCAGGGCGCTCCGTCGGCGCCACGTGTGCTTCCCGCTCCCCCGGGGGAACGCCGCCCTCGCGGGCCACCTGCGAGAGCTCATGACGCGGGGCGCGTTCCGTCCCGTGGTCGACCGCACCTACCCCTTCGAGGAGCTGCGGGAGGCCTACGCCTACGTCGACACCGGCCGCAAGGTCGGCAACGTCGTGGTCACCATGCCCGACAGCAGATGGCCGACCTCGTAGCAGCCGCCAGCACGTCTCCTCCGTCGACGCAGCGGGCAGTGTCGCGGCTTCATCGAGTGTTCAGCTGTCGTACAGGTGCTGACCCACGCAGCCACACCGCCTCCGCCCTAGCGTCGCTCTCGCCACACCGGTCGCCGCCCGCGCGCAGGTGGCTCATGGCGGGCCGGCGAGGGCGGGTGGACGAGGGGCCGTCCCGTCCCGACCCGTCCGCGTCCACACCGATCACCGTGGGGGAGTGATCGATGCGGTCGGGGTGCGGTGGGTGAGGGCCGAGGAGTCGTCACACCGCCGTCCCTCGACCGTCAGGTCCCGAGCCCCCGGTCGATGGTCACGAGCAGGCGGTCGAGGGCGCCGTCCCGGGCCGCAGCCGGCGCGGCACCCAGCGGACCGTTCAGGCACAGCTCGGCGAACCCGTGCACGGCCGCCCAGCAGACGACCTCGCTCCCGGGTCGCTCGTCCGGGTGGACGTACCCGACGTCCACCAGCTCGTCGAGCACGTCGTTGAGCAGGCCGTAGGGACCCTGGTCGGTGGGCGGCCCGAGGCCGTCGGCCCCACCGGCGTCGGCCTTGCTCGCGAAGGCGACGGCGAACAGGCCGGGCTCGGCCAGCGCGAACTCGACGTAGGCCCGACCGGTCTCCCGCAGCCGCGCCCGGGCACGCGCGACGGTGCCCTGGTCGTGCGGCACGGCGTCGACCCGGGTCTGCATGGCCCGGGTCAGCGCGTCCATCGCCTGCTCCGCAATCTCCCCGAGCAGCTGCTCCCGGTCGGCGAAGTGGCGGTACGCCGCGTTGTGCGACACGCCCACCCGGCGGGCGACCTCACGCAGCGCGACGCCGTCAGGGCCGGACTCACGGGCCATCGTGAACCCGGTCTCGACCAGGGCGGCCCGCAGGTTGCCGTGGTGGTAGGAGGTGCCGGAGGAGGGACTCACGCCGGCAGGGTATCCCAGTGTTGACAGTGGCCACATTCGGTGCCACCGTGATGTTGACAACGTCCACATCTCGCCGTGCCGGAGCCCCACATGCCACTCGTCCGCTCGAGGTCCGCGATCCTCGCCACGGTCTGCGTCGCCGTGCTCGCCATCAACCTGAACACCACGATCGTCAACATCGCCCTGCCGACCCTCGCCCGCGATCTCGACGCGGGCACCCGTGACCTGCTCTGGATCGTGGACGGCTACAACCTGTCGTTCGCGGCCCTGGTGCTGGCCGCGGGCAGCCTCTCGGACCGGTTCGGACGCCGACCCGCCCTGGTCCTGGGTCTGCTCGGGTTCGGGCTCGCCAGCCTCGCAGCCGCGCTCGTCGACACCTCGGGCGCACTGGTCGCGACGCGGTTCGCAGCCGGCGTGTGCGCCGCGGTGATCTTCCCGACCACGCTGTCCGTGATCGCGAACGCCTATCCGGACCGGAGGCAGCGGGCCGCGGCCCTCGGCATCTGGGGCGCGGCCACGGGCATCGGTGTGGCGGCGGGTCCGGTGGCGGGCGGCTGGCTGCTCCAGCACTTCGCGTGGCAGAGCGTGTTCTGGGCGATGGTGCCCGTCGCGGCCGTGGCGCTGGCGATGGCCCTGGCCTTCGTCCCGGAGTCGCGCGACCCCGGCGTCCCACCGCTGGACCGCCCCGGACTGCTCGTCTCCGTGGCCCTGCTCGGCGTGCTGACGTGGACCATCATCGAGGCCCCCGAGGCCGGCTGGGCCGGAACCCAGACCGTCGTCGGCTTCGCGGCGAGCATCGTGCTGCTCGGAGTGTTCCTGCGGGTGGAGCGGTCGGCGGAGCACCCGATGCTCGACGTGTCGCTGTTCCGCGACCGGAGGTTCTCGGCCGCCGCCACCGCGGTCACGATCAGCTTCTTCGCCCTGTTCGGCTTCATCTTCCTGATCACCCAGTTCTTCCAGTTCGTCCGTGACTACGACGCATTGGAGACCGGGCTGCGGATCCTGCCGGTGGCCGCCAGCATCGCGCTCTCGTCGATCCTCGGCGGCGTGCTCGCGCCGAGGATCGGCACCAAGCTCGTGGTCACGGCCGGGATGGCGCTGCTGGGCAGCGCGTTCCTGTGGATCTCCGCGATGGAGATCGACGCGCCGTACGCGTCCGTCATCGTCGGGCAGATGCTCCTGATGGGAACCGGCCTGGGGTTGATCTCGACGCCGGCGACCGAGTCGATCATGCAGGTGCTGCCCCCGGCGCGGGCCGGGGTCGGCTCGGCGGTCAACGACGCCACGCGGGAGCTCGGCGGCACGCTCGGGGTCGCGGTGGTGGGGTCGCTGTTCTCGTCGGTGTACGGCGCCCGGCTGGTCGAGCTGCTCGAGGGCAGCCTGCCGTCCTCCCAGCTGGTCGCGGCCGAGGACTCCGTGGGGGTGGCCGACGCGATCGGCGCCCAGGTCCCGGGGGTGACCGCTGCGATGGAGGAGGCGTTCATGGCCGGCCTGGGAACGGCCTGCGTGGTGATCGGCCTCCTGTGCCTGGTCGGCGCGGCCTTCTCGCTCGTGGCCCTGCCGGGGAACGGCTTCGTGCCACCCCGCCGCGAGGAGGACCCGGCAGTGGACCGGGTCGGGCTGGCCGCCGGCTGACGGGGCCATCGGGTCAGAGGACCCGGGTGATGGCGTCGATCGCGCCGGCCAGGTAGCGGTCGACGACCGCGCGCTCGTCGGGGGTGAGGCTGCGGTCGAGCTCGTCGAGCGCGGTGAACATCGGCATCAGGTGGCCGAGGACCTCGGCGCGGCCGGAGTCGGTGAGCGCGACCTGGGTGCGCCGGCGGTCGGCCTCGTGCGGGCGGCGTTCGACGTGGCCGCGCGCCACCAGCCGGTCCACGATCCCGGACGCGGCGGCGGAGGTGACGCCGAGGTGGCGGGCGAGCTCACCGGGTCCGTGGTCGGCCCGGGTGAGCTGCTCGAGGGCGCTGAGCTCGGTGTGGGTCAGGGACGCCTTGCGAGCGACCGCCACCCCGCTCTGCTGGGCGACGTCCAGCAGCCCGCGCAGCAGCCGCAACGTCGAGGTGCCCATCGCGCCCTCGACGTCGTCCGTGGTCAGCCGCTCCTGCTCGGGCTGGATTTCCCTCACCAACTTAGTTAAGTTGCTTACTCACTTCCTGAGACACCCAGCGTATCCCGAAGGAGTGCCCATGTCCCGGCTCCGTCCCTCCGTCGCCGTCCTCGTCGCGCTGGTGGCCCTGCTCGGATCGGGTGCGCTGATCGGCCTGGTCGGCGAGGCGGAACGTGAACCGCAGGTCACCGACTCGCTGCCCGACGGCTACGACTCCACGACCGTCGCCGAGCTGGAGGACCAGCTGCCCGAGGGAGAGGGGTCCGTCGCGCTGGTGCTGGTCACGGCCGACTCCGGCACCCTCGACCGCTCGACGCTCCAGCGGCTGAACGAGGTGTACGCCGACCTGGCGGACACCCCGCCCGGGATGCCGGCCGAGCTGCGCCCGAGCGAGGACGGCACCGCCGCGCTGGGGGTGGTCCCCATCGCAGCGACCGGCGCGACCGCGGTGGCGGAGGAGGTGACCGACCTGCGCGCGTCGCTCGACGAGCAGCTGCCCGACGGCGTCAGCGGCCAGGTCACCGGGCCGGCGGCGATCGACGCCGACCTCGCCGCGGTGTTCGACGGGGCCGACCTCACCCTGCTCGCGGCCACGGCCGCCGTGGTCGCCGTACTGCTGATCGTCACCTACCGCAGTCCTTTCCTGTGGCTGGTCCCGCTCACAGTCGTGGGGGTCGCCGACCAGCTCGCCGCCGTCGCCGCCACCCACACCCTGGCGTGGTTCGACATCGCGTGGGACGAGTCGACGGTCGGGATCCTCAGCGTTCTGGTCTTCGGTGCGGGCACCGACTACGCCCTGCTGCTGATCAGCCGCTACCGGGACGAGCTGCGTCGTCACCGCGACCGGTACGTCGCCATGGCGTCCGCCGTCCGCGGCACCGCCGAGGCGGTGCTCGCCAGCTCGACCACCGTGGTGCTCGGCCTGCTCACGCTGCTGCTCTCCGTGGTGCCGACCACGCGCGGGCTCGGCCTGGCGTGCGCGGTGGGAGTGGTCATCGCCGCGACCTTCGCGCTGGTGGTGCTCCCGTGCGCCCTCGTCCCGTTCGGCCGCTGGGTGTTCTGGCCCCTCGTGCCCCGCGTCGGCCAGCCCGCGCTGGTCGACTCGACCCGCTCGCCCTGGCGCCGCCTGGGCGACCGGGTGGCCACCCGCCCGGTCGTGTTCGCCGGCGCCGCGGTCCTCGTCCTGGCCGCGCTGGCCAGCGGCCTGACCCAGGTCCGCCAGGGCCTCTCGGAGTCCGAGCAGTTCCTCGACACCCCGGAGTCGATCGCCGCCGCCGACCGTCTCGCCCGGTCCTACCCGGCGGGCAGCGTCGACCCCACGGTGGTGCTCACCCGGGACGACCCGGGCGACGTCCTCGCGGCGGCGAAGCAGTCCCCGGGGGTCGCCTCGGCCAGCGCCGGGCCCAGCGACGACGGCCTGGCCCGGATCGACGTCGTCCTGGACGCCACCTCGGGCAGCGACCGCGCCGAGGAGGCCGTGGTCGACCTGCGGTCCTCCCTGGCGTCGTACGACGACACCTGGGTGGGCGGCAGCGAGGCCCAGGCGCTCGACGCCGCCGACGCCGCCGCACGCGACCGGGCCCTGCTGATCCCCCTCATCCTGGGGCTGGTGCTCGTCGGTCTGGTGCTGCTGCTGCGCTCGCTGCTGGCCCCGGTCCTGCTCGTCGCCACCGTGGTCGGGACGTTCTTCGCCGCGCTCGGCGCCGCGTGGTGGATCTACACGGGCGTCTTCGACTTCGCGGCCATGGACGTCGGGGTGCCGCTCCTGGCCTTCCTCTTCCTGGTCGCCCTGGGCGTCGACTACAACATCTTCCTGGTCACCCGCGCACTGCAGGAGTCGCAGGAGCACGGTGCGCGCGAGGGGATGCTGCGCGGCCTGACCGCCACCGGCGGCGTGATCACCAGTGCCGGCATCCTGCTCGCCGCGGTGTTCGCCGTGCTCGGCGTCCTCCCGCTCGTGGTGCTGGCCCAGCTCGGCATCGTGATCTGCGTCGGCGTCCTGCTGGACACCCTGCTGGTGCGGACCGTGCTGGTGCCGGCGCTGACCTTCTGGCTGGGCGAGCGGTTCTGGTGGCCGCGCAGGATCACCCCGGCCGGCCCGGCAGAGGACACCTCGACCACGCCGTCGGTCGCGGCGGCCCGGTCGTGACCACCGCAGGGGCGTGGACACCTCCGGTGCCCGCGACGAGAATGCCGCGGGTGGACCGACCGCCCGCCCGACGGTGACGAGGGGCCGTCGTGTCGCCGATCGAGCTGCGTGAGCTGCGCTATCTCGTGGCAGTGGCCGACGAGGGCAGTTTCACGCGTGCCGCCACCCGCTGCTACGTCAGCCAGCAGGCCGTCTCCAGTGCCCTCGCCCAGCTGGAGCGGCGGCTCGGGACCGCTCTCGTCGTACGCCGTCCGCGGGGGTGCTCCACCACGCCGGCCGGTGCGAGGCTGGTCGCCGCCGCCCGCCGCATCCTGGACGCCGCCGACGAGCTGGTCGACGTCGTGGATCCGCGGCCGTACGCCGACGACGTGCTCCACGTCGGCCTGCTCCTCGACGGGCTGGGCGAACGGACCTGGCCGCTGATCCAGGGCTTCCGCGCCGCCCACCCTGAGGTGCGGGTCGCCGTCGGCCGGATCCAGCCCCACGAGGTGCCGGCCGCACTGCTCGACGGCGCCGTCGACGTCGCTCTCCTCCATGGTCCCTGCGACGACGAGCGGCTGGTGGTCACCCCGCTGTTCAGCGAGCCACGGCTCGTGGTCGTGTCGGCTGCCGCGAGCCCTGCCGACGCGCGCCACCTGCTGACCGCTGACGTCCTGGACCTGCCGGCCCGACCCCGGCGCGACGGCATCGACCCCGGCTGGGAGGGCTTCTTCACGCTGATCTCGGAGCGCAACGGGACCGAGCCCGAGCGTCGGGGCGAGCCTGCGGGCTCCCTGAAGGAGCTGCTGTGGGCGATCTCGCTGGAGCAGCTGTTCCTGACCGTCCCCGACCACCTGGCCACGACCTACCCGGGTCGCCTGTACGGCGTCGCCTACGTCCCGGTCCCGGACCTCCCCGAGGTCGTGTTCTCCGCCGTACGCCGGCGCGACGACGACCGCGCGGCGGTCCGGGGCTTCGTCGACCTCGCGGTGGTGGTCGGCCGGGACGGCGTGGGCGCGGAGCCCGCGGACCGCCGGCCGGCCTAGGAGACGTGCCCCAGCCGCGACGGGTCATCCGCGGCGGTCGCGGAAGAACGTGCGGACGTCGGCCGCCACCAGTTCGGGCACCTCCCACTCCAGGAAGTGCCCGCCGCGCGGCAGGTCGGTCCAGGCCGCCACCGCGTAGGAGCGCTCGACCCACTCCCGCGGCGTGGGGAACATGTCCGCGCCGGACATCGCCATGCCGGTCGGCACCTCCACCCGGCCGTACGCCGCGCTGGTCGACCGGACCGTCTCCCAGTACAGGCGCATGGACGAGCCGATCGTCCCCGTCACCCAGTAGACGGTGAGGTTGGTCAGCAGGTCGTCGAGGTCGTAGACCGAGGCCAGGTCGCCACCGCAGTCGCTCCAGGTCCGGAACTTCTCGAGCACCCAGGCCGCCAGACCTGCCGGTGAGTCGTTGAGGCCGTAGGCGAGGGTCTGCGGCTTGGAGGAGTGCTCCATCGCGTAGGCCATCTCGCGCTGGTTCCAGTCCTGCGCAGCGGCCACGAACTCCCGCTCGGCGTCGCTGAGGTCCTCGGGGACCCAGCCGAGGTAGGGGTTGGTCCCCGACAGGTGCAGTCCGACCAGCAGGTCGGGTCGCGCCAGCGCCAGCTGTTGCAGGACGCCGGCACCGAGATCACTGCCGCGCGCCGCGAACCGCTCGTGACCCAGCTCGGCCATCACCTCGACGACCAGGTCGGCGATGCGGGTGACGTCCCAGCCCGGCTCGGCCGGGCGCTCCGAGAAGCCGTAGCCCGGCAACGACAGGACCACCACGTCGAAGGCGTCGGCGGGGTCCGCCCCGTGCTCGGACGGGCGCGCGAGCAGGGGTGCGATCGGCAGCATCTGCACGAACGAGCTCGGCCACCCGTGGAGCAGCACCAGCGGCAGCGCCCCCTCGACCTCGGCCCGCTCCAGCACGACGTGGACCGCCGGCCGGTCGTCGACGCGCACCATCCGGTGGTCGCGCTCGTTGAGCCGAGCCTGGACCGTCGGCCAGTCGTAGCCGTCGGCCCAGCGCTCGACCACGCCGCGCAGCCACGTCAGGTCGGTGCCCTGCTCCCAGCTGCCGGGGGTCACCTCGTCGGGCCACCGGGTGCCGCGCAGCCGGTCGCGCAGGTCGTCCAGGACCGTGGCGGGGATGTCGATGTCGAGGTGCTCGACGGACATGGTGCTCTCCTTCGGTGGGTGGGTCCACCCTCGGCTGCCGGCGGTCCGCCGGTCCAACAACTCCTGGTTGTGGCTAGGGCACGTCCCGCTGCGGGAGGTCACCGGCGCGCTGGGCGGCGGCGAGCGCGGACGCGGCGTGCTCGGCCAGGGTGACGGCGACCAGCCGTTGCTCGAGGCCGGGCCGGGCCACCTGGGTCGCCGCCGTCAGCACGAAGCACCCCACGACCGTGCCCTGGTGCTCCACCACCAGCTCGGTGACGTCGTTCACCGGGAACCCGCTGCGATCGACGTCGATCGGGTGGCCGTCGCGGGTGACCGACCCGTCGTGGTTGAGCCGGGGTCCGGACCCGGGACCCCCGGGCCGGAAGCGGCAGCCGTCGACACCGAGGACGGCGACGACCTGATCGCACACGAAGGTGGCCAGCGCCGCGGAGGTCGTGTCCCCGGTGGCGGCCATCCGGGCGGAGGACACGAGGCCGTCGAGGTATCCCTCGCGGCTGCTGGACCGCGCCTGCTGGCGCCGCCCCCACGACGCGATCTCGGCGACCGCGAGGCCCACCAGGGTGAGCAGCACGGCGGTCTCGACGTCCTCGCGACCGGCGATGGAGAACCGGTAGTAGGGCTCGGTGAGGAAGAAGTCGAACCAGACCGCGCTCGACAGCGCGGCGACGAGGCCGCTCGGACGGTGTCCGGCTGCGGCCACGGCCACGACCACCAGCACCAGGACCAGCGCGGCGTTGGTGTTGTCGACGACGTCGCGCACCGCGACCAGGACGGCGCAGAGGAGCAGCGGACCGGTGAGGGCCGCGCCCATCACCAGGGCGTTGCGCCGCGAGGTCTCCATGCCTCCATCTGGCTCCGCGACGCCCGACGCTTCAAGGCCCTTTGCACCTTGTTAACGGCCGGACCTCACGGAACGAGCGCCTTCTTAGCGGTCGTCGGGCTCGGGGACCTGGAACCGGTAGCCCATGCCGGGCTCGGTCACGAAGTAGCGGGGACGGGAGGGCTCGGGCTCGAGGCGCTGCCGGATCTGGGTCATGAAGACCCGCAGGTAGTTGGTCTCGGTGCGGTACGCCGGACCCCACACGTCGTGGAGCAGCTGCTCGTAGCTCACCAAACGGCCCCGGTTGCGGACCAGGACCTCGACGATGTGCCACTGCCGTGGGGTGAGCCGCACCGGTTCGCCGTCCCGGAGCACCCGCTTGGCCGCGAAGTCGATGGTGAAGTCCGGTGTGCTGACGACCGGGTCCCCCTCCGGCACCACCGCGCGGCGGGTGGCCGCCCGCAGCCGCGCGAACAGCTCGTCCATCCCGAAGGGCTTGGTGAGGTAGTCGTCGGCGCCGAGGTCGAGCGCCCGGACCTTCATCGACTCCGTGTCGCGGCCCGAGAGCACGACGATCGGCACGCTCGACCAGCCGCGGATGCCGGTGATCACGTCCAGCCCGTCCATGCCCGGCAGCCCGAGGTCGAGGAGGACCACGTCGGGGTGGTGGGACGCGGCGAGCTGCAGGGCCGCCTCCCCCGTCCCGGCGAGGTCGGCGGTGTAGCCGCGGGCGCGGAGGTTGAGCTCGAGGGTCTTCCGCAGCCGGGCGTCGTCGTCGACGACCAGCACCCGGGCTCCCTCGCGAGGAGGGTCAGGAGGAGCCGATCCCATGTCCGCTCCCTCGGGGTGTGGTGGCCGACCCGATGCTACCCGCGCGGTCACCGGGACAGCTCGTCGAGCGCGACGTTCAGCTCCAGCACGTCGACCCCGCCCTCGCCCAGGAATCCGAGGCCGCGCCCGGTGGTGTGCTCCTCCACCAGCGCGAGGACCTGCCCGGTCGACAGGCCGCGGGCCTCGGCCACGCGGGGAGCCTGGAGCCCGGCGTTGGCGACCGAGATGTCGGGGTCGAGGCCGGACGCCGACATGGTCACCGCGTCGACCGGCACCTCACTGTCGGCGGGCAGCCCGTTCTCCTCACGGTAGGCGACGGCGTACTCCTCGACGGCCGCCAGCAGGTCCGGGTTGGTCGGTCCGAGGTTGGCGCCGCCGCTGTCCCGGGCGTCGTAGGCGACGGCCGAGGGCCGTGGGTGGAAGTACTCGGCGCCGGTGAACTCCTGGGCGAGCAGCGTTGAGCCGACGACCTCGCCGTCACGCTCGACGAGCGAGCCGTTCGCCTGGTCGCGGAAGGCGACCTGGGCGATGCCGGTGACCAGCAGCGGGTAGGCCACCCCGGTGATCAGGGTGAACAGCAGCACCATGCCGAGGGCTGCGGGGAGCTGGCGACGCATCAGGACACCCCCAGGAACGAGATGACGAGATCGATGAGCTTGATGCCGAGGAAAGGGGCGACCAGGCCGCCGAGGCCGTAGACCAGCAGGTTGCGGCGCAGCATCTCCGCCGCGCCCGCGGCCCGGACCCGGACGCCGCGGAGGGCCAACGGGATCAGGGCGATGATGACGAGCGCGTTGAAGATGACTGCGGAGAGGATCGCGGACCGTGGGGTGGCCAGGCCCATGATGTTGAGCTGGTCCAGCACCGGCAGCGCCCCCGCAAACATCGCGGGGATGATCGCGAAGTACTTGGCCACGTCGTTGGCGACCGAGAACGTGGTCAGCGCCCCGCGGGTGACCAGCAGCTGCTTGCCGATCTCGACGATCTCGATGAGCTTGGTCGGGTCGGAGTCGAGGTCGACCATGTTCCCGGCCTCCTTGGCGGCCTGGGTGCCGGTGTTCATCGCGACCCCGACGTCGGCCTGGGCGAGCGCCGGCGCGTCGTTGGTCCCGTCGCCGGTCATGGCGACCAGCGCCCCAGCGGCCTGCTCGCGCCGGATCAGGGCCATCTTGTCCTCGGGCGTTGCTTCGGCGAGGAAGTCGTCGACGCCGGCCTCGTCCGCGATCGCCTGTGCCGTGAGCGGGTTGTCGCCGGTGATCATCACGGTGCGGATGCCTATCTGGCGCAGCTGGTCGAACCGTTCCCGCATGCCGTCCTTGACCACGTCCTTGAGGTGGACGACGCCCAGCACCCGGGCCACGCCGTCATGGGTCTCCGCGACCGCCAGCGGCGTCCCCCCTCGGGTGGAGATCGCGTCGGCGATCTCGTGCAGCGAGTCCGGCACCTGGCCGCCGCACTCCTCGACCCAGCGGATCACGGCGTCGACGGCGCCCTTGCGGAGGCTGCGACCGTCGAGGTCGATCCCGCTCATCCGGGTCTGCGCGCTGAAGGGAACCAGCTCGCCGTCCGGCTGCTGGGTGGCGACACCGTGCTCACGCGCGGCGTGCTCGACGATCGACCGGCCCTCCGGGGTCTCGTCAGCGGCGCTGGTGACCATCGCGGCCTCGGCGAGGCGCTCGACGTCGACGCCGGGGAGCGGGAGCAGCTCGGTGGCCTGGCGGTTGCCCAGCGTGATGGTGCCGGTCTTGTCGAGCAGCAGGGTCGTGACGTCGCCCGATGCCTCCACCGCGCGCCCCGACATCGCCAGCACGTTGTGCTGGACCATCCGGTCCATGCCGGCGATCCCGATCGCGGACAGCAGCGCGCCGATCGTGGTCGGGATCAGGCACACCAGCAACGCCACCAGGACGATGACGTTCTGCTCCGCGCCGGAGTAGATCGCGAACGGCTGGAGGGTCACCACCGCCAGCAGGAACACGATCGTGAGCCCCGCGAGCAGGATGTTGAGCGCGATCTCGTTGGGGGTCTTCTGCCGCTCGGCCCCCTCGACCAGCGAGATCATCCGGTCCAGGAACGTCTCGCCCGGCTTCGCGGTGATGCGGACGACGATCCGGTCGGAGAGCACGCGGGTGCCGCCGGTCACCGCGGAGCGGTCGCCGCCCGACTCGCGGATCACGGGCGCCGACTCCCCGGTGATCGCCGACTCGTCGACGGTCGCGATGCCCTCGACGACGTCGCCGTCCCCGGGGACCACCTGGCCGGCCTCGACGACGCACAGGTCGCCCACGTGCAGGTCGGTGGCGGGCACCTCCTCGAGGTCCCCGGCGTCCGTACGCCGTAGCGCCGTGGTCTGCGTCCGTGCCTGGCGCAGGGTGGCCGCCTGGGCCTTGCCCCGGCCCTCGGCCATGGCCTCCGCGAAGTTCGCGAACAGCACGGTGAACCAGAGGAAGGCGCTGACCAGCGCGGCGAACACGTTCTGCGCCGCGGAGGCGCCACCGGCCTGGGCCAGGAACAGGACCGTGGTGAGGACGCTGCCCACGAGCACCACGAACATCACGGGGTTGCCGGCCTGCACCCGCGGGTGCAGCTTGCGGAGGCTCTCGACGAGCGCCGCCCGGACGATGGTGGCGTCCCACATCGAACGCCGCGGCAGCGGGTGTCGGTCGCGGGCACTGGTGCCGACCGGCCTGAGCACCTCCGCGGCCGCGGGGTCCCCGGCGTCGCGGGGCGCCTGGTGGGTGGACTGTGACATCGCTGGTGACTCCTAGAGGGAGAGCTGCTCGAGGACGGGGCCGAGGGCCAGGACCGGGAGGAACGTGAGGCCCGCGACGACGAGCACCACGCCCACCACCAGTCCTCCGAACAAGGGGGTGTGGGTGGGGAAGGTGCCGGCGCCGGCGGGCACGCTCTGCTTGCGGGCCAGGGACCCGGCGATCGCCAGGACCGGGATGATCAGCAGGAACCGGCCCATCAGCATGGCCAGGCCGTGCGTGGTCGTGTACCAGTCGGTGTTCGCGGTGAGCCCGGCGAACGCCGACCCGTTGTTGTTGCCGGTGGAGGCGTAGGAGTACAGGATCTCCGAGAGTCCGTGGGCCCCGGTGTTCGCCCGTGACGCGAGTGCGCCGTCGAGGACGGCCGACGCGGCGGTGAAGCCGAGCACGGCGACCGGCATCGCCATCAGGTAGAGGACGACGAGCTTGATCTCGGGCGCCTGGATCTTCTTGCCGAGGTACTCGGGGGTCCGACCGACCATGAGGCCGGCGATGAACACCGACAGGATCACCATGACCAGCAGCCCGTTCAGCCCGACACCGACCCCCCCGGGGCTGACCTCACCGAGCAGCATGTGGAGCAGCGCGACGCCGCCGCCGAGCGGGGTGGAGCTGTCGTGCATCGAGTTGACCGACCCGTTCGACGTACCGGTCGTGAAGGCCGCCCACATGCCCGAGGCCGCGGTGCCGAACCGGGTCTCCTTGCCCTCGAAGTAGCCGCCGCCCGCGCCGTCGGCCGAGACGGACTGGTCGACCCCCATCGCGTCCAGCCGCGGGTTGCCGGCGCCCTCCGCGAACATGGCGATCAGGGACATGCCGAGCAGGATCACGCCCATGATCGCGAACACCGCCCGGCCCTGGCGGCGGTCACCCACCATGCGACCGAAGGTGAACGCCAGCGCGAACGGGATGATCACGATCGCCCACGACTGGACGAAGTTGCTCAGGGCCGTCGCGTTCTCCATCGGGTGGGCGGAGTTCATGTCGAAGAACCCGCCGCCGTTGGTGCCGAGCTGCTTGATCGCGACCTGGCTGGCGGCCGGGCCGCCGGGGATCGCCTGACTGCCGCCCTGCAGGGTCTCCACGGTCTGGAAGCCGGCGAGGTTCTGGATGACGCCCTGGCTGACCAGGACCAGCGCCACGACGAACGCCAGGGGCAGCAGGATCCGCAACGTGCCCCGGGTGAGGTCGACCCAGAAGTTCCCGACGGTGGAGGCGCGGCGGCGCGCCAGGCCGCGGATCAGCGCGGCCATGACGGCCATGCCGGCGGCCGCGGAGACGAAGTTCTGGACGGTGAGGCCGACCATCTGCGTGAGGTGGCTCATCGTGGCCTCACCGGCGTACGCCTGCCAGTTGGTGTTGGTCATGAAGCTGACCGCGGCGTTGAACGCGACGTTCTCCGGGACCGCCGGCATGTCGGTGGGGTTGAGCGGCAGCAGGTGCTGGAGTCGCTGGACCAGGTACAGCGCGAGGAACGACACCAGGCTGAAGGCGAGCAGCGAGAACGCGTAGACCGTCCAGCGCTGCTCCTTGTCGGAGTCGACGCGGCACACCCGGTAGATGGCCCGCTCGACGGGGACGAAGACCCGGTCGCCGACCACCTTCTCGCCGCTGTACACGGCCGCCATGTAGCGACCGAGCAGGGGGGCGGTGACGAGCACCACCGCGATCATGGCTCCGAGCTGGAGCCAGCTGGCGGCCGACATCAGAACCTCTCGGGAAGCAGCAGCGCGATCACCAGGTAGACGGCGACCGGGACGGCGACGGCCAGGGCGACGGCGTTCTCCCAGCTCATGACCGGTCCTCCCGGCCGACGATGCGGTCGCAGCCGAGCACGTACAGCCAGGCCAGCCCGAAGAAGGCGAGCAGGATGGCCACGAAGACCAGATCAGCCATGCGGGGAACTCCTCGTCACGTGCAGGGTGGGTCGCACCGTGCGTGCGCCCGACGACCACGCTGCGGCCGGTGGGAGCCCGCTTCAAGCGGGATGACGGCCTCTTAGCAGCGGGGACGGCGCTCTTAGCGGGTGCTTAGCGAGCGGCCCGGAACGACCCGCTAAGTAACCGCTAAGCGGCTTGGTCGTCGGGCCTCCGGCGCGCTACACCTGAGCCATGGCACGCGGGAAGCTGCGCATCTACCTCGGCGCGGCTCCGGGGGTCGGCAAGACCTACCAGATGCTCGAGGAGGCCCGGCGCCGGTGCGGGCGCGGCGCCGACGTCGTGGTGGGGTACGTCGAGACCCACGGCCGGCCGCACACCGCCGCGCTGCTCGAGGGCCTCGAGGTGCTGCCGCGCGCGACGGTGAGCCACCGCGGGGTGGAGCTGGAGGAGATGGACCTCGCCGCCGTGCTGACACGCAGGCCCGCCGCGGTGCTGGTGGACGAGCTCGCGCACACCAACGTGCCGGGCAGCCGCAACACCAAGCGGTGGCAGGACGTCGAGGAGATCCTCGAGGCGGGCATCGAGGTCATCACGACCGTCAACATCCAACACCTCGAGTCGCTCAACGACGTCACCGAGGCGATCACCGGCGTACGCCAGCGGGAGACCGTGCCGGACGAGGTGGTGCGGGCGGCGGACCAGATCGAGCTGGTCGACATGAGCCCGCAGGCGCTGCGCCGGCGGATGGTGCACGGGAACATCTACAAGCCCGAGAAGGTCGACGCCGCCCTGGCGAACTACTTCCGCGAGGGCAACCTGACCGCGCTGCGCGAGCTGGCCCTGCTCTGGGTGGCCGACCGGGTGGACGAGGGGCTGGAGCGCTACCGCGCCGACCACGACATCGACTCGACCTGGGCGACCCGGGACCGGGTCGTGGTCCCGGTCAGCGGAGGTCCGGAGTCGGACACGCTGATGCGGCGCGCGGCGCGCATCGCCAGCCGCCGGGCCGGCGGCGAGTGGAGCGCGCTCTACGTCACCCGGGACGACGGGCTCCAGGGCGTGGCCCCCGACCGGCTGGCCGACCTGCGGGCCAAGACCGAGCAGCTCGGCGGCAGCTTCCACACCGTGGTCGGCGACGACGCGGCCGAGGCGATCCTGGACTTCGCGCGCGCAGAGAACGCCAGCCAGGTCATCATCGGCGCCAGCCGCCGCGGCCGGGTCTCGACGCTGCTCCGCCCGGGGGTCGGCGAGCGGGTCGTCGCGGGCTCCGGCGAGATCGACGTCCTCATGGTCACCCACGACTACGCCGGCCGTCGCGCCGGCAAGCAGCGTCCCTCCGGCGAGCACCTCGGCCGTCGACGGCTGCTCGCCGGCTACGCGTTCGGCGTCCTGGCGCCGGTGGTGGTCAGCCTGCTGCTGTGGCTGGCCGCCGACGCCGACAGCCTACCGACCGAGGCCATGGTGCTGATGGTCCTGGTGGTCGCCACCGCGATGATCGGTGGACTGTGGCCGGCGGTGATCGCGGCGGTGCTGAGCAGCCTGCTCCTCAACTTCCTCTTCACGCCACCGCTCTACACGTGGACCATCTCCGACCCCGAGAACGCGCTGACGATCGTGCTCTTCGTGGTGGTCGGGATCGCGGTCGCCACGGTCGTCGACCGGGCGGCCCGGGTGACCGACCGCGCCCGGAAGGCGCGCGCCGAGGCCGACGCACTGACCGTGCTGTCCCACAGCCTGCTCAACACCAGCGACGACCTCGCCGGGCTGCTGGGCTCGGCCTCGGAGCTCTTCGGGGCCACCGGCGCAGCGATCGTGCGGCGGCTGCCCGACGGCACCGAGGAGGTCGTGGAGAGCCACGGCACCCCGCCCCCGTCCGCCACCCCGTGCAGCGTCGAGGTCGACGACGACACGGTGCTGCTGCTCGCCGCAGCCCACCCGACCCCGTCGCAGCGGCGGCTGCTCAAGGCGTACGCGGCGTACGCCAAGGTGATCACCGAGCGGCGCTCGGCGATCGTGGCCGACATGGAGCGGCACCGCCTCGCCGACGCCGACCGCACCCGGACCGCCCTCCTCGCGGCGGTGTCGCACGACCTGCGCTCGCCGCTGGCGGCGGTGCGGGCGGCGGTCGACAGCCTCCGCTCCGACGAGGTCGAGTGGTCGGCCGAGGACCGGGCCGAGCTGCTCGAGACCATCGACGAGGGCACCACCCGGCTGACCGGGCTGGTCGAGAACCTGCTCGACATGAGCCGCATCCACACCGGGTCGGTCACCGCGTCGGCGACCGAGGTCGGGCTCGCCGACGCGGTGCACAACGCGCTGCACCTGATCGAGGGAGCCGACCGGGTCCAGGTCGACGTCCTGCCCGACCTCGCGATCGTGGCCGACCCCGGGCTGCTGGACCGCGTGGTGGCGAACATCTGCGAGAACGCGCTGAAGTACACCCCGCGCGAGGCCGCCATCCGGATCGACGCCGCCCGGCAGGACGGTCGGGTCACGCTCCGGATCGCCGACAGCGGCCCGGGCGTCCGCGACCACGACCAGGAGCGGCTGTTCGCGCCGTTCCAGCGCCTGGGCGACGTACCGCAGCAGGACGGTGTCGGGCTCGGCCTCGCCGTCGCCCGGGGCTTCACCGAGGCGATGGGCGGCACCATCGCGACCGAGGACACCCCCGGTGGCGGCCTCACCTTCGTGCTCGACTTCCCGGCGGCCGGGAGCTCCACGGACGCGGTGTCCCCCGTCCAGGGCCCCCGAGTGGTGAGCCACCCCTGAGGAGGTGCCGCTCTCCACGCGGCCGCCCGTAGGGTCGGGGGACACAGGGGGCCGTGGCGCCGTGGGGCGTGGCGGAAGTCCTGCCTTGGGGGGCAACGATCCATGACCCACGTCCAGACCCACGCCTACCGTGTCGAGCAACCCGACGTCGAGGTCCTGGTGGACGGAACCTGGCACCTCGGTGCGCTCCGTGAGTGGCGCCAGCACGGCGACCTCACGTGGTGGGCCAGCGTCCGGTGGAGCCCCGGTCCCGATCGGCACGCCTCCCTCGACGCCTTCCCGGCCGACCGGGTGCGCCCGGCGTAGGGCCCCCGGCGCCGACCGCGGCACGGGACCAGGACGCGACGACACGGGCAGGAAATCTCAGGCGCGTCACGCTTGATTCTCATGATCGGTCTTTACCGTCGCCGCTGGAGGCCCCGCCCTGGCCATCCCCCGGCCGGGTGGGGTCTCCACCTCGGCCGGTGCAGGGACCGGGCCGCCTGAGGGCTGGGCACGTCGCATCGCGCGCGGCAGGATCGCGGGTGATGAGGTGGCTCGACTGGGCTCGACGGCACGACCGCAACCTCTCGGCGCTGCGCCGGGCGGGCCGTGCCGCCGTCGTGATGCCGGTCGCCTTCTACCTGGGGTTCCACGTCCTCGGCAACGAGTGGGTCGGGCTGTTCGCGGTGTTCGGCTCCTTCGCCATGCTGGTGCTCTCCGACTTCACCGGACCGATGTCGCAGCGGTTGCCCGCACAGGTGGCCCTCGGGGTCGCGGGGCTCGTGCTCGTCGGCCTCGGGACGCTCACCTCCGCGCACCCCTGGCTGGCCGCGGTCGGCATGCTGTGCGTGGGGCTGCCGATCCTCTTCGCGGGCGTGGTCAGCTCGGTGCTCGCAGGCGCGGCGCCCGCGCTCCTGCTCGCCTACATCCTCCCGGCCTGCCTGCCCGGGCCTGCGAGCGCGATCCCGGAGCGGCTCGCGGGCTGGGGACTGGCGGCCCTGATGTGCCTGGTCGCCGTGGCCGTGCTCTGGCCGACGCCGACCAGCGACCCGCTGCGCGCGCCGGTGGCACACAGCATGCGGTTGCTGGCCGACCGGATCCGAAGCGAGGTCGGGTTCGCCGCCGGCGGGCGGGAGGCGCCCACCCTCGAGGAGCGCGAACGCACCATTGCCGACTCCGAGGCGGCGGTCGCCGAGCTCCGGACCACGTTCCTCGCCGCCCCCTACCGCCCCACGGGCCTCAGCGCCGTGGACCGGACCGTCGTCCGGCTGGTCGACGAGGTCGAGTGGCTCGCCCAGGTCGTCCGGCACGGGCGGCCGACCAACCCGGTGGCGCACCCCGTCGCCCCTCAGGTGACAGCGGTCAAGCTCGCCGCGGCCGACGTCCTCGACCTGGCCTCCCGGGTCCTGCTCGACCCCGGAGGGGGGTCGCGTGAGCTCGAGTCCCGGGTCGACGTCCTGCACGGGGCGATCGGCGAGCTCGACCAGCAGCTCCGGATCCTGCCACCGGGATCGCTCGACACCGGGCCCACGTCGGCCGAGCGCACCTACACCGCCCTCGAGCCGACCTTCCGCTCCCAGGAGCTCGCCTTCGGCACGGCCCGGCTCGCCGGCAACGTCGCACTCACCTCGGCCGCGTGGCGCAGGCCGTGGAGCGACCGCGTCCTGGGCCGGCAGCCGGCCGGCCTCCCGACGCGCTGGGCCGCCGCGGCCGAGCGCGGGTCCGCCCACCTGCGGCTGAGCTCGGTGTGGCTGCAGAACAGCGTGCGGGGCGCGACCGGTCTCGCCCTCGCGGTGTTCGTCGCCAACACCTCGGGGATCCAGCACGCGTTCTGGGTCGTCCTCGGCACGCTGTCGGTGCTGCGGTCGAACGCCCTGAGCACCGGGCAGAACGCCGTCCGCGGCCTGGTGGGCACCGCGGCCGGCTTCGTCGTCGGAGGCGTCCTGGTCGACCTCATCGGGACCAACGAGGTCGTGCTCTGGTCGCTGTTCCCGATCGCGATCCTGGTGGCCGGCTTCCTGCCGGCGGCCGTCTCGTTCACCGCCGGCCAGGCCGCCTTCACCGTCCTGGTGATGATCCTCTTCAACCTCATCCAGCCGGCCGGGTGGGAGGTCGGCCTGGTGCGGATCGAGGACGTCGCCCTCGGGTGCGCCGTCAGCCTGCTCGTCGGGCTCCTCTTCTGGCCGCGCGGGGCCGGGGCCGAGCTCGGACGCGCGATCGCCACGGCGTACGGCGACAGCATCCGCCTGCTCGACTCCTCGGTCGCCTTCGGGATGGCGTGCAGCGAGCAGGGGACGGCCCGCGCCGGCGAGGCGGCCTCGCCCGACGCGGACGCGCGCGTGGCCGCTGCCTCCTCCCGCCGACTGGACGACGCCTACCGCACCTATCTCGCCGAGCGCGGCGCGAAGCCCTCGTCTCTGGCGAGCGTCACGCGTCTGGTCAACGGTGTCGTCGGCCTCCGCCTGGCGGCCGACGCGGTCGTCGACCTGTGGCTGCACGGCGAGACCGTCCCTGCCGATCGGGCGGCCGCTCGGCGCGTCGTCGAAGACGCTTCGCAGCGACTGGTCCAGTGGTTCGACGCGTTCGCTCGCAGCCTCGTCAGCGACCAGGCGCCCCCGGAGGCCCTGGACAGCGACGCCGACCCCGCCGAGCTGGCGGAGTCGCTCCGGCCGGACCTGTCCAGCGACAACGTCGGACGGGTGGCCACCGCGGCCCGCTTCATCTGGACCCACGACTACCTGGACGCGATCCGTCGCTACCAGGGACCGCTGGTCGAGCCGTCGCGCGAGGTCCGACGGCTCACCCTCGCGCGTGGGCGGGGACCGGTGCGGCTCCGTGAGCCCCGGCACCGCTGATCGCGACAACGTCGCCGCCGACGACGGCCCGATCGTCACTCGCGGTCGAGCTGCTCAGTCGATCTCCGGCATGAGGCCGGGGTTCGGTCGTGCGGTCAGCTCCTCGGTGTGGGCGCGTCAGGACTCGGCTCGTGCGTGCTCGCCAGCCGGGCGCGTGCAAGGTGGGTCAGGCGCGCCACGGGCACGACGGTGCACACCATGGCGAGCACAGCGAGGACGACCACCACGACCGGAGCGACGTAGAAGAGCACCGGCCAGGGGGCGTCGCGCTGCAGGAGGAGCAGCTGCAGGCGTGGGACGGCCAGCACCAACCCGAGGCCCAGCAGGTACGGCGTCAGCCGGACCGCGGACCACCATCGGGAGCGACCGCGTCGCCGTCGCGCCCAGATCGGGGCACGCCGGAGCCCGCACCACCCTGCCGCGGCGACCAGCAGCCCCGCCAGGATGGTCGTCACGTCGACGACCACGGCGCGCGAGGGGTCGTCCGCCGGAGGAGAGTCCACCCCCAGCAGGTCGGCAATCTCCTGTGCGGGGTCGGTCGGGGTGGGGCCGGTGAGGCTGGCGCCACTGTTGAGCAGGACCACGATTCCGTAGTCGTCACCCGCAGTGGGGTACAGCACCTGGTAGCCACTGAACGCAGCCGCCCCACCACTGTGCGAGATGTGCTCGGCCCGGTTGTCGTCCGCAGGGGTGTGGTACCAGCCGAGACCGTAGGTGCCGCCGTCCGGCTCCTGTGCCCTATGCATCGTCTCCATTGCGGCGGTGGAGACGACCTGACGTCCTGACGCGGTTCGACCACCGTTGGTGTGCAGGACCAGCCACCGCGCCATGTCCTCGGCCGAGCTCACCACGCCACCGGCGCCGGCGGTGAAGTAGTCCGGTCCGTCGACCGGCACGGCCTGGCCGAACGCGAAGGTGTGTCCATCGGTGAGGCCCGGCACGGGCGCATTGGTGGTGGCGGTGCTCGTGGAGGACGTCATGCCGGCCGGACCGAAGACCCGGTCATCGAGGTAGGAGGTGAAGTCCTGCCCGCTGACGACCTCCACCAGTCGGGCGGCGACGTGGTAGTTCGGATTGTGGTAGTTCCACTCGGTCCCCGGGTCGGCGACCAAGGAGGCCGTTCGCAGCCGCCGTACGGCCGCGGCGAGGTCCGTCGGCCCAGACGCGTACTCGTCCGGCGAAGCAGCGTCGGCCATGCCCGAGCTGTGGTTGAGGAGGTCGCGCACCGTGATGTCACCGACTCGTTCGTCGTCGAGGGTGAACTCAGGGAGGTGTTCGACCACCGGGTCGTCGAGGCCGACCAGACCGCGATCGACCAGCTGCATGACGGCGAGCGCCGTGAAGGACTTGGACAGTGACGCGATCCTCATTGGGGTGTCGGCGGTCATCGTCCTGCCCGTCGCGTCGACGCCGACGCCCGCGGTGTGGAGCACGCGAGTTCCCCGGGTGACCGCCACTGCGGCCCCGGGCGCGCCTGACTCCTCGAGGTAGCCGGCGACCGCTTGCTCGACGTCGCGGGGGTCGACCTCGTCAGCACCGGAGGCCGGCGCACCCACGAGGAGCACGTTCGCCATGACCACGGCGGTCAGGAGAAGGGCGCGGGGTGACGGTACGTTCACGAGACTTCCTTCCGTGGCGGCGAGATCGGGCCCTCGACATCGCTCGCAGCACGCGCGAAGGGGACCGTATCCTCGACAGATGTAGAGGGACATGCTCCACAACTGTAGAGGGGCGTGGGTCCCGCCTGACGCCGGGGTCTCTCCTCGCCCAAGGCGCTACTGCACTTGGACACGCGCCGATGGCCCGGCGCTCTGCACCTCGGTGCGCCCGGGTCGTGGGCGCTCCCCGGCGCGGGGGCGGACTCCGGAGTCACCTGGGCGAGCTGAGGAGCCGCCGCGTCCTCGGACGTGACCGGCGCCGCCAGTCGACGAGCGCCCGACGGCCTGGCGTTGCGCTTCGGCTCCGAACGCCGCACCGTCCGGTCGTACCGGACGTCGAGCCTCCTGTGGTCCGCCGAACACGTCAGTGGCCGGGCCATTCGCCGGTCCAGCGCTCGAAGGCACGAGCGCTCCCGCGGTTGATGAGAACCCTGACGACGGTGAAGATGGCGCCCTGGATGGCGGCGGCGACGAGGATCTTCCGCAGCCGGTACTCCGACTCCAGCGGCTTGGGCGGATCGTCAGGGCTGTCCGGGTGCACTCGCTAGCGTGTCATCGAGGCTGTCGGCGACTGAAACCCGGTGGGATCGCCGGGAACCGACGTGGGCACGCCGACCTGCCCGCCGCCGTCACGCAGGCGTGCCCTGACCCGGCCACATGCCGAGCGTGCGCGACTCATCCCATCGGGTGTGACAGGGCCCCAGCCACTCTGCTCGGATGGAAGATCCGTTGCGTACCAGCGAAGGCGCACGCATGCGGTCCGTTCGGAGGGGAACGGAACTGAGTGGGCACACCGCGTGCCCAGGAGGGACATCAATGTCAGCAACATCGAAGATCGCCCTGGCGGTGGCCAGCGGCTACCTGCTCGGGCGGACCAAGAAGCTCAAGCTCGCGATCACGGTGGGTGGGATGCTGGCCGGCAAGAAGCTGGCCACCAACCCCCAGGCACTGCTCGCCCAAGGCCAGCAGTTGGTCGAGCGCAGCCCGGAGCTCCAGAAGCTGCAGGACCAGATCACCGGAAAGCTCACGGACGCCGCCAAGGCCGCCGTGCTCACCACCGCCACCAACCGGCTGGAGCTGCTCACCAGCTCGCTGAGGAGCGAGGCGGACGAGGCCACGGATGCGCTCGAGGACGAGGAGCTGCTCGAGGACGAGGAGGCACCCGAGGACGAGGAGGCCCCCGAGGACGAGGAGGCACCCGAGGACGAGGGTGACGAGGACCAGACCGAGGACGCCGCCGGGGAGGGGGAGCCCGAGGACGAAGAGCCAGAGGGGGCGCCCCCCGCCCGCAAGCGGCCCAGTCGCAGGAGCGCGACCTCGACCGCCAAGAAGACGGCCAAGAAGGCCCCGGCCAAGAAGTCCACCGCCAAGAAGGCGACCAAGAAGGCGAGCTCGTCCGGCTCGGCGGCCAGGAAGACCAGCTCCTCGACCCGCGGCCGGGCCAGCTCCGCAGCCAAGAAGGCCCCGGCCAAGAAGTCCACCGCCAAGAAGACGGCCAAGAAGGCCCCGGCCAAGAAGTCCACCGCCAAGAAGGCGACCAAGAAGGCGAGCTCGTCGCGCACGAGCTCGAGGGGGTGATGCCGCATGGCACGCACGGAACCCATGGACGCACTCAAGAACGCCGGCCGGGACTTCCTCGGCGCACTCGGCGACAAGGCCCGTGACACCGTCTCCGATCGGGTCGGCGGCCTGACCGACCGACTGGAGGGGATCGCCGACGGCGGACCGATCACCAAGGCCGTCGCCGAGGGCGGCAAGGCTTCCGCCGAGGGGAAGTCCCCGGTCGGGGGTGCGCTGAAGGGCGCGGTCACCGGCATCAAGGACAAGATCACCGGCGGGAGTGGGGGCAGCGGAGGGGGCAGCAAGGCCACCAAGTCCACCAACATCGTCGAGACCATCGACGTCGGCGTACCGGTGTCCGTGGCCTACAACCAGTGGACCGAGTTCGGCTCCTTCCCGACCTTCATGAAGAAGGTCGAGAGCGTCGAGGCCGCTGACGAGACCAAGATCAACTGGAAGGCCCAGATCTTCTGGTCCCACCGCACGTGGGAGGCCACGATCCTGGAGCAGGTCCCGGACGAGCGCATCGTCTGGCGCTCCAAGGGTGAGAAGGGCCATGTCGACGGCGCCGTCACCTTCCACGAGGTCGGTCCCAACCTGACCCGGATCCTGGTGGTGCTGGAGTACTACCCTCAGGGCTTCTTCGAGAAGACCGGCAACATCTGGGAGGCGCAGGGCCGACGCGCCCGTGCAGAGCTCCGGCACTTCCGACGCCACGTGATGACCCGCACCATCCTCGAGCCCGCCGAGGTCGAGGGCTGGCGCGGCCGCATCGAGGACGGCGAGGTCGTGCAGTCGCACGAGGAGGCCCTCGAGGAGGAGCAGGCCGCGGAGGCCGACGAGGGCGATGCCGGCCCCGAGGACGAGGGCTACGATGAATCGGCCGAGGAGGGCGAAGAGGAGCCCGAAGCCGAGGCCGAGGAGTACGAGGAAGAGCCCGAGGCCGAGGAGTACGAAGAGGAGCCCGAAGCCGACGCCGAGGACTACGAGGAAGAGCCCGAGGCCGAGGAGTACGAAGAGGAACCCGAAGCCGACGCCGAGGAGTACGAAGAGGAGCCCGAAGCCGACGCCGAGGACTACGAGGAAGAGCCCGAAGCCGACGCCGAGGAGTACGAGGACGAGCCCGAGGCCGAGGAGTACGAAGAGGAGCCCGAAGCCGAAGAGGAGTCCGAGGACGACCGGCCACGCAGGCGCCGGCGCCGCTGACCACACTGAGCGAGGAGACGACAACCCATGACAGTGCAGACACAGCGTCGCGGCGGCGGCGGTTACCTCGAGCGGCCCGCGCCCAGCGGACTTGCCGACGTCATCGAGATCATCCTCGACAAGGGCATCGTGATCGATGCCTACGTCCGAGTCTCGTTGGTCGGCATCGAGCTGTTGACCATCGACGCCAGGATCGTGATCGCGAGCGTCGACACCTACCTCCGGTTCGCCGAGGCCACCAACCGGCTCGACCTCCTGGAGCAGGGCGGCGGCAAGCCGCTCGACGAGTTCATCGGCGACCTCCAGGAGTCTGGCGCCGGACGGAAGGTCAAGGGGGCCGTGAGCGGCGCCAAGAAGGCCCTCAGCAGTGGCGATGACGATGACACCCGGCGGTCGTCCAAGAAGACGTCGTCGTCCTCCCGCAGGCGGTCCACTGCATGACCCCCGTTTCCCCCGCTGCCCTCGACCCCGCCACGGACGTCGAGCTCGGGTGGTTCGTCTACGCCCTGGTCGACGCTGACGCGGACCTCCCGGACGACCTCGAAGGGCTGGACGGGGAGCCGGTGGAGGCGGTGGTGCACGGCCGGGTCGCCGCGGTCGCCAGTCAGTACCGCGTCGACCGGCCGACCGGGCGGGCCGCTGACCTGCTGGCATTCCACGAGGTCGTCGACCGCCTCGCGCAGAGCGTGCCCGCGGTCGTGCCCGTGCGGTTCGGCTCGGTCCTACCCGCCCGCGAGAGCATCGTCGACGATCTCCTGGCACCGGACGAGCCTTGGTTCGCCGACCTCGTCGACCAGGTACGCGGCCACGTGCAGCTCGTGGTCCAGGCGCTCTACGACCAGGAAGCCGTGCTGCGCGAGGTCGTGGAGAGCGAGCCCGAGATCGCGTGGCTGCGGTCCCGGACTCGCGACCTCCCGGAGGATGCCGCCACGGGTGAACGAGTCCGGCTCGGTGAGCTGGTCGCCGCTGCGGTCGACTACCGACGAGAGCTCGACTCAGCGGCCCTCCTCCACGAGGTCGTCCCCCTGGTGGAGGACTACAGACTCAGGCCGGTGTCCGGGCTGGAGCGGGTGCTCGACGTCGCACTGCTCGTCGACCCGTCGAGACGCGAGGAGCTCGAGACCCGGTTGGAGCGGTTGGCCGAGGAGGTCCACGGACGGATGCGACTCCGTCTGGTCGGTCCGACGGCGGCGTACGACTTCGCGGAGGGCCCCTGATGGGCCTGCTGAGCGGTCTGGTCGGCCTGCCCCTGGCGCCGCTGCGGGGGACGGTGGCGGTCGCGGAGCAGGTGTTGCGCCAGGCCGAGGAGGAGTTCTACGACCCCGCCCGGATCCGGACCGAGCTCGAAGAGGTCGCCCGCCAGCGAGAAGACGGGACGCTCACCGACGACGAAGCGACGGCTCGGGAGGATGCCCTCGTCGAACGCCTCATGATCGGACAGCAACGCGCACGGGAAGGACGAGATGGCTGACCAGGATTCCACCAAGCGGACCACCTCGAAGAAGACGTCTGCGAAGAAGCCGACCAAGAAGGCCTCCACCACCAAGAAGTCTCCCGGTGCCCGGGCGAGCGCACCCCGCGCCGAGCCCGGCACGCGCGTGAAAGCCAGCGAGGTCGCCGCCGCGGCTGCACGGCAGTTCGCCGAGCTGTCCTCCAAGACGGTGGAGGGCGTCACAGGGTTGCAGCGCAGCGATGACGGCTGGGTGGTCGAGCTCGACGTCCTGGAGCTGCGTCGCGTGCCCGAGACCACCGACGTGCTCGCCACCTACGAGATATCCGTCTCCTCCTCCGGTGAGCTCGAGGGTTATCGCCGTGTTCACCGCTACGTGCGCGGTCAGGCCGAGGATCCGGCGTGACCGAGCAACCGCGCGAGGTCACCCACCGCCCGTACGCCGGCACCGTCCCCGCGGCCGGCCGACCACAGCCGGCCAACCTGGCCGACATCCTGGAGCGGGTCCTCGACAAGGGCATCATCATCGCCGGTGACATCCGGGTGAACCTGCTCGACATCGAGCTTTTGACCGTCAAGATCCGGCTGCTGATCGTCTCGGTCGACAAGGCTCAGGAGATGGGCATCGACTGGTGGCGCAACGACCCGATGCTCAATGCGAGCCAGCAGGACCTCCACGAGGAGAACCGGCGGCTGCAGGCCCGGCTCGACGAGCTGGAGGCCGCGAGGGACGAGGGCCGTGGCTGACTCGGCCCGCTACGCCTACGCCGTCACCCGGGGGCTCGAGCCCTCGCTCCTCGACGGTGACCGTGGCCTGCGCGAGGCCCCGCTCGAGGTGGTCGCGTCCGGTGGCCTGGACGCCGTGGTCGCCGACGTACCGCTGGAGGAGTTCTCCGCGGACGCGCTCCGGCAGAACCTCGAGGACCTCGGGTGGCTCGAGGAGGTCGCGCGTGGGCACGACGATGTCGTGCGGCGGGTGGCCGGGCTCGGACCCACCGCGCCCCTCCGGCTGGCGACGATCTTCCTCGACGACGACGGCGTGCGGGCACGCCTGGAGGAGTGGCACGACGCGATCGTCGAGGTCCTCGACCGGGTCGACGGCCGGGCGGAGTGGAGCGTCAAGGTGGTCGCGTCGCCTGCGGAACCGGCCACCACTGACACCTCGGAGCCGGCGAGCGGCGCGGAGTACCTGCGGCGCCGCAAGGCCCGGGCCGACGACCGGGGCCAGTGGGAGCTCCAGGTCGCCCGGGTGGCCGAGGAGGTCCACGCCGCGGTCTCGGAGGTCGCCGTCGCGACCCGGCTGCTGCCCCCGCAGGACCCGCAGCTCACCGGGCTGACCGGGGCGATGGCCCTCAACGGCGCCTACCTCGTCGACCGGGACCGCCAGGAGCAGTTCGAGCAGGCGGTGACGGCGATGCGCGGACGCTTCCCCGACGTGACCGTGGCGAGCGGAGGCCCGTGGCCGCCGTACTCCTTCGCGGTGCTGGACCAGTCATGACCTCGCAGCAGGTAGTGGCCACCGAGTCGCGGCCCGCGTCCCAGCAGCAGATCGCCCTGGTCGACCTGCTCGACCGGCTGCTCGGGACGGGGATCGTCCTGTCGGGTGACGTGGTGATCTCGCTGGCCGGCGTCGACCTCGTGCAGATCAGCCTGCGGGCGCTCATCACATCGATCCGCTCAGAGATGGCGGGCGAGCATGGCTGAGCGCCGGTCGCTGCCGCAGCGCCTCGAGACCGACCACGAGAACGTCGAGCGCGACCTGCTCAAGCTGGTGCTCACGGTGGTCGAGCTGGTGCGGCAGCTGATGGAGAAGCAGGCGCTGCGCCGCGTCGACCAGGGCGACCTGACCGATGAGCAGATCGAAGGCCTGGGGCTCGGTCTGATGCACCTGGAGCGGGCCATGGAGGAGCTCAAGGCGCGCTACGACCTCACCACCGATGACCTCAACATCGACCTGGGTCCTCTGGGCCCGCTGCTGGACAACTGACCCGAACGACGACCAGAGAGGAACGTGCCATGGCAGAGGACATCCGGGACGAGGTGCGGACGCGAACCCTCAACCTGCTGCTGGACAAGGTGCACGCCGACACCTATCCGTCCACGACCATGCTGGACATCATCGAGCAGCTGCTCGGCCCCGATGAGGTGGGCGACTACGCCGAGGTGCTGATGGCCAAGATCGAGAATGAGAACTACCCGAGCTACGGCCTGGTCCGTCGGCTGATCGCCCTGGCCTGACCCAGGTCGGGGCGAGGCGCCTCGGTAGACGGGCGACCGAGTCCCTGGCTGGGTCCTGCACTACTGGGCGTGCGCCCTCTCGAAGGGGTCCCCCGTCATGACTGCGAACGGTCGGTGGCCGGCGCTCTCGCGCTTCCAGCGATCCGCCCGTTCCTCGTGGCACGGCAGGGACGAGGCGTGCGCGAGGTCTGTCACACGATCAACCAGGGCGCCCTGGACCCGGTCGACGTCTCGCAACCGTGGGTCCGGGCCCGTCAGGCCGTGCTGCTTGGCCCAGATCACGGCCTGGGACCGGCGGGTCGCACCGATCTTCCGATAACCCTCACGGATGTAGGTCTTGACCGTGTTGATGGTCAGGTACAGGCGCTCGGCGATCTCGGGATTGGTCAGGCCGGACGCGATCAGGCGAAGGACGTCGAGCTGCCTGGGGGTGAGTCCACTCCGTGCGATCTCCGGATGGCAGGACTCGTCGAGCGGAAGGTTCCCCGCCGGAGGAGCACCTCGGTAGATCTTCTGGATCCCTTCCCGCAGGTGCTGTCCGGGCAGCCTCTTGGACAGCGCCCCGTGTGCCCCACAGGAGAGGGCGCCCTCGAGCGCTGACGACGTGCTGTCCCAGTACGTCGCGATGACGGTGGCGGGGCTCCTGCGCAGGAGACTGTGCAGGACCGGGTCATGAGGCCGCCGGTCGTCCCCCCGCCGGACGCCGTAGAGAACGACGTCCGGCGACCCATGCGGGTCCTCGAGGACGAAGCGCCCACCCACGCCGCCGTTGCGTGTCGTGATGAGCTCGGCCAGGCCGGCGACGACAAGCTCGTGTGGATCTCTGATCGCGACCCGTACCGGTCCCCCCGTCAGGGCTCGCGACCGCGAGGCGTGATCAGCAGTGCCGTTTTCACTCATTGGGGTGTCTTCCGACGGCCACCTGGGGCCTAGCGTGGGTGGGGTGACGGGGTGATCGCTTCACCACGTCTCGGGTGACAGGACCGGCGGATCGCCGGCTCCTGGCTCGTGCTGGGTGACAGCGTCGGGCGCGCGGGCGCTGCCGGCACGAGTGGGCTCTCGCCCGCGTCGCAGCGGGCGAGAGCCGCCCGACCCGACGCGCCAGCAACAGCGGGGGGCCACACCCCAGCCAGTGCACGGACGAGCTCATCGATGGACAGGGCTCTGGCGGGAGCGGGAGGCCAGCGTCCAGGCGACGAGCACCACCAGCACGGTCGCAACGGCGGCCTGGACGATCAGGACCTGCCACCAGACCCCGAGATCGAGCCCCTCTGCCAGGAATCCCCCGATGAATGCTCCCAGCAGGCCGACCGTGAAGGTCAGGATCCAGCCGATCGCCTGGCGCCCGGGGACGAGCATCCGCCCCAGGGCCCCCAGCACGATTCCCGCCAGGATCGCAGTGAAGATGCTGCCGGTTTCCATGTGTCCGCCTTTCGTGGCGCCGACGGTCGTCTTGAATGCCGCCGCGCCGTTGTGGGGCCGCGCAATGACCAGGGAGCTGCCGACCAGCTCACCTGAGGGTCGAGCTGGCCGAGCCCTCCAGGGTCGTGGACCCAGCGGTGGTGGAGGTGGTGGTGGCCGACGACGCCTGGGTGCTGCTTCCTCGGACCTGGCGACGATCCCGGTCGGCGGCCTGCAACCAGGTCTCCCAGCGCGACTGCATGGGGCGGATGAGACCCCCACCGATGCCGACGATGACGACACCCGCGATGCTGGCGAGGAAGGCGATCAGGATGGGCGTGGTCACCGTGGTGGCGATCCCGACCTGGTTCAGTGCAGCGATGACGCCGAGGGCCAGGATGAGGACCCCGGCGGCGTTGGCCACCCCTTGTCCGTACGTGAGCCCACCGATCGTGTCAGCGACCAGCGACTTCACACCCGACGCGATGGCCGCGGCGACCACGATGATGACCAGGGCGACGAACAACTGCGGCAGGAAGGCGATGATGTCGGCGAGCACCGCGCTGACCGGGTTGGGGCCGAAGACGTTGAAGGCCAGCTGGAGGCCGAAGAGCAGCACGGCGTAGAACACGACCTTGCCGAGGATGGTGCTCGCGTCGAGGTCGCTTCGCTGCAGCGTCCGCCCGACGCCCCCGCGCTCGACGGCACGGTCGAATCCGACGCGGTGCAGAAGGCGCCCCACCACCTTGGCGAGTGCCTTCGCCACCAGGTACGCGACCACCAGGATGACGAGGAACAGGACCAGCTTGGGCAGGAAGTCCGCTACCACGTTGAACCCGGTGGTGAAGGCGTCTTGCAGTGAGTCCTCCATGACATCTACTCCTTCGAGAGGGAAACGCTGTCCCCCTGCAGACGCCGGGGTGGGTGACAAAGTCGCAGAGATCCGACAGATTTCTCAGACCGGGCCGGTCGCGGCGCGACTTTCGCGACGTTGTCGGCGTCCTCTGGGCGACGGCACGAACACGGGAAAGGCAATGGTCGTTCGATGGCGGGTGAGGCGAACCCCGAGCGGGCTCCTGCGCCCGACTCGGACCTCGAGCTGCGCCGTCTCTTCGACGAGCACGGCGCATCGGTCTATCGGATGGCCCGATCGGTCGTCCGCGATCCGGGACTGGCCGAAGACGTGACGCAGGAGACCTTCATCCGGGCGTGGCAACGATCCGACTCCTACCGCGGAGAAGCGCCGATCCGTCACTGGCTGTTGCGCATCGCGCACAACCTGGCGGTGTCGACGCTCCGGGCGGCGAGGGAGCAGTCCACCGATCCGCAACGATTCGCCGTACGAGACTCCGTGTCGCCGGATGACGTCGTCGAGGGCCGGCTGGCGATCGAGGACGCCCTGAGCAGCCTCGATCCGCTCAGCCGCGCCGTGGTCGTCCTCCGGGAGGTCGAGCAGCTCTCGTACGCCGAGATCAGCGAGGTGCTGCAGGTCCCGCTGCCCACCGTGAAGACACGGCTCTTCCGGGCACGCGGCCAGATGCGGGCAGAGCAGGGAGGGGAGGGCCGATGAGCTGGCGACACCCCTCCGACTCGGCTCTCGGCCGCTGGAGCAGCGGCGGGAGGAGCTGGCGCGCTGCTCGGCACGCTCAGCACTGCCCGTTGTGCCTGGAACGTCTCGAGCTGATCACCGAGCTGGAACCGCGTCTGCGTGCCGAGCTCGAGACCGGGCTGGCGCCGCAGTCTGCATGGGAGCAGACGTTGTGGGATCGTCTCGAGGCACGGCTGGCCGACCATGAAGCCTTCGCGGTGTTCACCGATCTGATGGACGTCGGACCCGAGACGTCGTGGATGCTGCTGACAGGGCCTGCGGACGATGGAGGAGACAATGACTGAACCTGCGGTGTACGCCGTCGCGGCGGTGCTGGCCGGGGTCGTGCTCGGCACGCTGCTGGGCGCCCTCACCCGCCGTATCGTCGCCAGGCAGGAGCGGCGTCGCGGTCTCCAGGGTCTCAGCGGCGCGGCCGCCTCCATCGTGTTCTGGGTGTTCCTGGCGATCGGCATCGGTACCGCCGTCGGCATCCTCTCCCCGGCTGCCCTCGACCCCTTGCCGGAGCGCATCCTCACCTACCTGCCCGACGTGCTCATCGCGATCCTCATGCTCATCGTGGGATGGGCACTGGCCTCACTGGCGGGCACCCTCCTGGGCGTCGGCTTGGCTCGAGCGACGGGACGGACACGCCGCGAGACGGGCGTCTTCCTGCGCACCAGCATCATGGTGCTCGTCGTACTCCTGGCCCTGGGTCAGCTCGGCGTCAACACCCAGCTGCTGACCTTGGCCTTTGCGGCCCTTCTGCTCAGCGTCGCCCTGGCGATGGCATTGCTCATCGGACTGGGAGGGCGCAACGTCGCGCAGGAGGTCGCCGCAGGGCGCTACCTACGCCGCATCATGGGCGAGGGTGATCACGTGCAGACTCAGACGGTCGAGGGCACGGTCGTCGCCCTGCACGCCGCGACGACGGAGGTGGAGACCGAACGGTCTGGCACGATGCACGTTCCCAACACGGTCATGATGGCTGGGCCGATCTCGGTGACTCGCCCTCCTGCACCGTGACCGGTGAAGCGCAGACCCGGCCGTGTCGCGCCGAAGCCCGTCCGTCGACGGACTCCGACGCGAGACACGGCCTAGGGCGCCAGTCCGGTCACAGGCCCAGGCCCAGGCGCCCGAGAATCCTGTCCAGCAGACGTGTGAGCCGGCCCAGGACACCGCCCAGGCCGCCGTCCAGGAGCCCAGCGACAGCGCACACCAGGTTGCCGAGCAGGTTGCCGGCGCCTGACTGGGCCACGATGTTGAGCACCACACGATTTAGGTTGACCTGCAGCCCCTGCAGGTCGAGATCCAGGGGACCGAGCACCAGCCTCAGGACGTCACAGGGTGGGGCAGCGCTCCCCACCGCCCGGGCCGCGGAGTTGGGTCCGACCGTGGTGCCGTTGATCGACTTCACGCGCAACGTGCGGACGACACCGAAGGTGCGCTTCTCTCCGCCCGCCCGGTGGACGACCCCGTCCACCAAGCCGCGAACGAACACCTTGCCGTTGCGCTTCGAGAAGTTCAGCGGCACGAAGGTGCCTGTCACATCCCGGCCCCCGGCCGTCGAGCCGACGAGGCGCGAGCGCAGCGTCCCCTCTGGACTCTGGGCCACCGGTGGGCGCGCCGCCGCCGCCAAGGCGCGCGAAGACGTGGCACTCGTGGTGGCGGCGCTTGCGTAGGTGAGCGCCGTCACGATGGTCACGGCTAGCGTGACGACCACCGCGACCGGCGCTGTGACGTGCCGGTTCATCATCCTGACCATTGGGTTCCCCTCCCATGGATTCGGCCCCTCGGGACCGCGGCTCCGCCCGAGTCGGTGGAGCCATCCCGCGACGCTAGGTCCGGGCGGGTGACGCAGGCACACCCGGTTGGGGGAGTGCTCATCGGTCGGAAGGGAGACTCAGCACGACTCCGTCCAGGCCCGACGTTGCTCGCGAACCCGGGTGGAGGGAGGGGACGGCTCCCGCGCGACCCGCAGGACGAGCGGGAGCCCACTCCTGCTGACCCTCGAGGGCATCGGCTCTCGTCAGCCGGAGCCGGGAGATGACCTAGGACCATGCTCCCGTTACCCGTGACGCGGTGAAGTGATCACCCGTCAACGGAGTAGAGTAGGTCGTCAGGTTCCACCCGGGAACCTGTTCTCAGGATTGTTGCAGAGTTGTAGAACGACTGGCCTCGAGGGTTCCGCTGTGGACTGTGTCCTGATCTCGATCCTGGATCCGCACGAGGTGGTGGTAGCGGGCTTGGGGACGGTGCTCGACTCTCCTCCCACGCGATATCGAGTCGTGCCCCTGGTGGGGGGCGAGAAGCCGCCTGATGTGGTGCTGTACGGCGTCCCCGACGATCCCGACACACACCATGATCCGCAGCTGCACGCGCTGGTGCGCAGTGGTCCTGCAACGGTCATCGCGACGTACTGGGACGACAGGTCCCCGGCGATCAAGACGGCGCTGGCCTGCGGTGCCCGTGGGGTGCTCACCAAGCGCCTGAGTGCTGCGGAGCTACGCCAGGGGATCCAGCGGATGATCGAGCAGCAGGAGCCGCGGCCACGACCGCCCGAGGACAGCCGCTGCGACCCCGAGGTCGGCCGGGTCGGGCTGACTCCGCGTGAGCTCGACGTGGTCGGCCACGTTGCAGTCGGTCTCAGCAACCAGGAGATCGCAGACCGGCTCTACCTCAGCATCAACTCGGTCAAGACCTACATCCGGAATGCCTACCGCAAGATCGGGATCGAACGACGTTCTCAGGCCGTGATCTGGGGCCAGAGGCACGGAATCATCTGGCGCGCATCGGGTGGCCCCGAGACGCTCGACGACACCGGCGTCGATTCCGCCGCCCTCGACGAGGAATCGTCGGCCCACGAGAGGGTGGCGCAACGGGGTGGGCCTTCGTCGCTGTCCGCCCACCCGGCGGGGTGACGCCTTCTCGGTCGGCGCTGGAGCAGGCTGGGCGTCGCCGTTCGAGGTGGTCCACGTGATGGCACCGCGCGCGGATCGTCTCGAGGCTCAGCTCCCGGCGCGAGCCACACCTCCGGGGGACGGCATCGGGCTCCGGGTGACCCTGGCCAGGCGTCGGCTCACGGGGAGACTCACGAGAGGCGCCTGCGGATCTTCTTGGCCTTGCGGTCGATGGGGGACCGTTTCGGAAGGGGTGCCTTCAACTCCTTTCGTCCCCTCTTCAGCGCCCGTCGGCTGCGCTTGCCGAGCTCGTCCTTCGTGCTCGACGACTTGCGGGCGAGCTCGCGGCCCGGGTGACGCACGGCCTTGGGAACCAGCAGAGCACCCGCCGTGCGCACGAGGCGGCGCGACAGCATGAGCAAGGGGATACCAAGCGGCAACAGGATCACTGTGACGGACATGACGACGCCGAGCAGTCCTACGACGCCCGCCAGAAGCCACAGCAACCCGGCGAGGAACCATCGCACAGGGCGCATCACAGCATCCCCGCCATACGTGTGGTACCGGTCCCGCACCGGGCAGACCTGCCGGGCACCCCGACGATCGACTGCTCGATCGGCCTCGCTGCGCGCGTCAGCGACATGGCCTGACGCTCCGGCGATGGCGGACACGATTGGTCAGCCACATCGGCAAACAGTCCGCGGCGTCCCGTGGGGACCGCGTCTTCACAGTTGTCCTCGAACATTGCTCCTCCCTCACCTCGACCATGCTCGCTCGACCGCGTCCACACCTCATCCCTTCGGGGGGTCCATCCCTTCCCTCCCGCAAGCTATCGATCGCGGCTCGCGGGCTCCTTGACTGATCATGGCCTCGATTTCGCCGCCGCTCCTTGGCGTGCGATACCGGACCTGAGCGCGTACCTCGTCCTTGGGGGCCTTCGTGTCGTGGGCCTCCTCGCGGCCACGACAGCGGTTGCCCTGCCGGTTCCTCCACCCACCCCACCGGGTGGTGCGCGCCGATTCGCGACGCCCTAGCGTTCTGCGACGGGAGGGGCATTGGCAATCGGGTCCTGATCTCTCCCAGGTCATGGGGCCGCCGATTACCAGTGGGTCGATCCCTGGCCCCTGTCGCCTTGGCGCAATGGGCGACAGGGGCACGCGGCCCCTCCGGGGACGCGAGCGAGCCACGAGGGCGAGCTGTCGGACCCTCCACGGGGGCGTCGGTCGCCGGCCTGTTCTTCGGCCTCGCCCCAGAGCCTGCTCGGCATGCGGACCGGTTGATGCGCGGCGTAGCGGGTTCCGGCAGGGCAGGCATCGTTTCCCGTGGGCCGGGGCGGGTACGAGCCTTGCCATGCCTACGCCTCCCGAGCAGATCGCCGGCCGCTACCGAGTCCTCGAAGAGGCCGGCCGCGGAGGCATGGGCGCCGTCTACCGCTGCGTCGACGAGCGGCTGGGCCGTGAGGTCGCGGTCAAGCAAGTCGGCCGGATGCCCGGCGAGTCGGTCACCGACCAGGCACGGGCCCTGCGCGAGGCCCGCTCCTCGGCAGCCCTGAACCACGCCAACGTCGTGTCCGTCTTCGACGCCACCGCCGAGGGCGACCACATCTGGCTGGTCATGGAGTACGTCGCGGGCCGGACGCTGTCGCAGATCCTGCGGGAGGACGGCCGGATGCCTCCGCACCGCGCGGCCCGAATCGGTGCGCACGTGGCCGACGGCCTCGCCGCCGCTCACGAGCGCGGCACCATCCACCGCGACGTCAAGCCCGGCAACGTGCTGATCACCGAAGGCGACCGGGCCAAGATCTCCGACTTCGGTATCGCCCGGACCGCCGGGGACCCCAGCCTCACCCAGTCCGGCATCCTCACCGGCACGCCCAGCTACTTCGCACCCGAGATCGCCCGTGGCGGGGACCCCGGGCCCGCGTCCGACGTGTGGGCGCTCGGGGCGACGCTCTACCACGCCGTCGAGGGCCGGCCGCCGTACGGCGAGAACCCGAATGCTCTGCAGCTGCTCGCCAGAGTCGCGGCGGAAGAGCCGCCGGCCCCTGAGCATGCCGGGGAGCTCGCGGGCCCGATCAGCCGGATGCTGGACCGTAACCCCGAGTCGCGCTGGTCGATGACCGATGTGGCGCACGCGCTGCACCGCATCCACGACGGGCAGGCACCCGGGGGCGGCACGAAGGAGGAGCCGCGGGCCTTCGCGGCGGCGCCCGCCATGTCCGAACCGCCCCCCACCGAGCCGGCGGCCGCACCGACCCCAGCGCCGGCGACCGCGCCTGCCCTCGCTGCCGCACCGCAGATGCGGAGCCGGCCTCGCCGGACGGCCCGGATCGCTGCGTTCGTCGTCGCGCTCCTCGCCCTGGTGGTCGTCGCCGCGGTCGGCCTTGCCCAGCTCGGCGACGACCCCACGACTCCGGCCGCCGACGACGAGCCGTCGTCGGACACCTCCGAGCCCGCGACGTCGGAGGGCCCGGCCACCGAGGGCACGCCCGAGGAGTCCACACCGCCGGAGACCGAGGAGTCCACGCCGCCGGAGACCGAGTCGGAGGAGACACAGCCGGCGTCCGGCGGCGGAGGAGGCCGGGTTGCCTTCGTCGAGGACTACTACGCCGCCCTGCCCGACGACACCCAGGCCGGGTACTCGAGGTTGTCGCCCTCGTACCAGGAGCAGCTCAGCTACGGGGAGTACGAGGGATTCTGGTCAGGCATCGGCGAGGTCACCGTGGAGGACAGCGCCCCGACGGCCGGAGGGGCGGTGGACGTCACGTTGCTGTACGACGGCGGAAGCGAGGAGGTGCGTCGGATCCACCTCGTGCGCGGCTCCGACGGCTGGCTCATCTCGGGGGACGAGATCGTGGGCTGAGATCCGCTCACGAGTCCTCGTGGGCGGGGTCGCTCGTCCACCGGGCAAGCGCGTCGCCGACGTCCCCGCGCGCCACCAGCCATCAGGAAGGGCCACCAAGACCCCGAAATGCACAACAGCCGAACCCATGTCCGTGGGTCCGGCTGTCGCAGATCTCTTGAGAGATCACCCCGCGCGCCCGTAGGTGTTCGACTTCACGAGATAGTTGGCACCTGTCCCGCGACATGGTTGGCACCTAGCCATGGCGGAGGTGCCGGATGT